>NZ_CAXHZC010000002.1:0-666949 GCF_964021845.1 uncultured Arcticibacterium sp.
TGGCTGATAATGCTGCAGAGCCATTGGCTCCATTACATAGGGCATCGGTTGCTGTGGCTGCTGCTACAATAGCTGCTGGCTCATTGATGGTGACTGTTGTTGTTCCTGTACAGCTGTTGCCATCTGTGGCCGTAATCGTATACGTTCCTGCTGGGGCTGTTAAGGTACTTCCTGCTACTGTTCCGCCTGAACTGGTGAAGGTATAAGTGCTATTTCCGCCGGTTGCCGAAAGTGCTGCACTGCCATCTGCTCCATTACATAAAGCATCGGTTGCTGTCGCTGCTGCTACGATTGCTGCTGGCTCATTGATTTCAACAAACCTGGAAGTAGTACAACCATTATCATCTGTTATAAAAACTCTATAATCACCTTCAGGTATATTCAAATAATTTTGACCCGTATGTCCAGTGGCAACATTATTCCTTGTCCATGAAAAAGTGTAGGGACCCGTACCTCCCGTAACTGTTACATTGATATTACCAGTACTTTCACCATTACAAACTACATTATTATAAGATAGACTAGCTGATAATGCAGCTGGTTCAGTAATAGTAACAGTAGTGGTTCCAGTACATGAATTACCATCTGTAGCGGTAATAGTATAAGTTCCTGCGGGAGCGGTTAAGGTGCTTCCTGAAACTGTTCCTCCTGAACTTGTAAAGGTATATGATGAATTTCCACCTGTGGCTGATAGGGCAGCACTTCCATTCCCTCCATTACATAAAGGCTCTGTTGGTGCAGCAGATACATCGACCATTGCCGGCTCACTAATAGTTACCGATGTAGTTCCAGTACATGAAATACCGTCTGTAGCGGTAATAGTATAAGTTCCTGCGGGAGCAGTCAATGTGCTTCCTGAAACTGTTCCTCCTGAGCTTGTGAAGGTATAAGAACCTACACCACCCGTGGCAGATAAGGCTGCACTTCCATTATCACCATTACAAAGTGCCGCAGTTGGTGTTGCAGAAGGAATTATGGGCCTGTTTATTTCAAAGTTTGCGTTTGAAACATTTGATGTATTTACAACAACGGAAGTAAGAACACCATTCCCCGTCCCATCACTTCCTGAACCGCTTCCTAAGTTTTCTGCAATAAAATTCCAACCTGGAGGAAGACTTGCAGATGGTGCGGCACCTTGCTCTACTCCAAATGTACCTTGTGTAGTACTAAGAACAATTTGATAAGTGTCGTTTGAAGGTATATCCTGAACATTATAGGTACCATTGTTATTTACCAAAGCAGAACCGACCACAGTATTTGAGACCGGTTCTACTACATTTGCATATAAGGCCGTTCCTGATGGGTTACCTAAACCTGTTCCATTCACCGTGCCGTCAAACGAAGACTCACAATCTGCAAATACATTCCCTGAAATATTTACCACTCTTGGGCAACATACATTAAAATTAGTAATTGCAATGGCTTGCTGAGCCGGGTTAGGATCATTTGGCCCCGCTATATATCTTAATGTTAAAGACTTAACTGCTGTAGAACTAGATACGCGTAACTGCCCTCTACCATCGGTAGGTGCCACACCATTATCTACTCCTGTCTGCCAATTTGCCGTGGCTGTTTGACCTGAAATAGTTACAGTACCGTTCGTAACCATTGATAAATTCAAAGGAGCGTTTCCTCCATCCGCACCAATGGCCGATAGCGTAACTCTATCTTGGAAAGAACTTTGGCCAGCAGGGGGATTCGAGAAATCAGATTGATCAATATCAACTATTAACAACTCCGAAATTAAAACTGGATATTCAAAATCAAAAGTAACTACGACCTCATCCCCTGGTGAATATGCAGCGTTATTTGAACTACTACAGTTTCCGTTACCACTTGAGCCACCGCACCCATTATCAAAATTGTCAAGTGTTAAAGAAAACATTCCAGAACCATAGATTCCGCTAGTTCCTGAACGTCTAGCATCATAAACTCCATCTGGGTCTGAAATAGTAGTTTTAAAGTCAAAAGGATTGACACTTTGGGAACTCGTACAACCAGCCACTTGATCAGTAACCGCAGATGGAGGACCGCCCGCAGAACCAGAAGTTGGAATGACCGTCTGGCTACCTGACGAAGCTCCTTGCCAAGTTATTGACGTGGAACCTACCGTACACTGAGCACTCAGCTCAATATTTATGGCAAGAAAGACAAAGAGAAACGGTACTGCGAAGAAGAGTTTCGAGCAATTTATTTTTTTCAAGTAAGCGTTGGCGTAAAGTTTTGACATAATTCAGGGGTTCATTATCAAAGTCTGCTACTCTTATTAAGAGCAATCCCCATGCCAAAACCATTACGCCATTTTTGAAAAAACTAAAAAGACAGAAATAATAATGCCAAAAATAAAAAAAACGCTATTTGGCATACCAAATAGCGTTTCGCATAGATTAAATACAATTCCCCTTATACACCTTAAAGGAGTATTTACAAGAACCCGAAAAGCTTCAACTCACTTAGATACCAATTTTATTTTCAGATAATCAAGGTTCTCAGGGTCAGAAATCGCATCAATTTTAATAGCATTTACCCCTTTGTTTTGAATTAATTTCTTTAAATGAAAAGCTCTTTTAATTCCAATTTGAGAACTGCCATTTGAGTCTCCACCTTTAATTTGAATCTGAAATCTTGGGTTAGATTTAAACTGAGATACAAGGCTATCAATAATTGAATTATTAGCATCTTCCAATTCTATCATTCCTTCTTTAAAAGAAAGCGATTGAATTTTAACCTCATTATCTGCATTTAGCTGCCCTCCATCTATCAATTCCTTCACTGCCAACCAACCAGCATCTCCTTGAGGAACCTCTTCGGCCATTAGTGCCAAACTATCTTGAATAGCCAGAGAATCTTCTTGCATTTCAATTACCGATGACTCATTTTGAGTATCAGAACCAAAAAGTTCTTCTCTTGAATCGTAAAGTAAATATCCAAGTAATCCTACCAGCACCACCACTCCAGCAATAAGAAGCGTTTTTTTCGACATTCCGCCTGACTCCTCTTCGTACTCATAGGAACTCACCACATCCGCTTCCTCCTCAGTATCAGTAGCTGCCTCTGAATCCGCCTCCATTTCACGCTCCTCTTTCTTCTTAGCGAATTGCATTTTCATGCTTCTTAAATCATGCATTCCTAGGGCAGGAATCATCTTCTCCACAAGAGCTTCAGGAGCCCTTTCAAAAAGAGGATCGCGGTGCTCCTTTAGGTAATTCATCAAATCTTCTTTACTTATACCCTCCTCTAATTTTTCCGCCAAAAAGCTAATTATCAAGGCATTTACAAAAGATGAATATTTTGCAGTTTCTTGTTTACTAGTACCACTGTGTGTAGTTACAAGATTTAATAATTGACTTCTAAAAGAAGGAAATATTTGACTCATATTTCTTTCTCCTATATCTACAAAATCTGTAAGTTTTTTTGCCGAACTGAAACCTTCTTTCAGGTTAAATTCTTTTAAATCTTTAGTATGAATTTTTTTTATTTGATTGACAAGCATACTTGTGCTCATGTCACTATTGGCCCTTCTGATCAATCCAGCTAAAAGTGTATAGAAAATCGCATCAATCGCTCCTTTAGTGTCTCCCAAATTCCTTTCGCCCAATTTTTTCAAGCTCTCTATTAGCTCTTCAGTTATGCTTTCATCAAATTTCTGAAACAATGTCATCTTCAATATCTCTTTTGGTACTCAAAATCAAATAATAGATTGCAAAAAAACAAAAAAAAGAGGTATTTGCGGTGAAATAATTTTAATAAATTCAACCTAATAGGAATAAAGTATGGCTGCTAAAGAAAAAGGTAAATTAAGAAGTGAGCAATGGTTCGGTAAAGAAGGTAAAGATGGTTTCATATATCGTAGCTGGATAAAGAACCAGGGCTATCCTGCACACCAATTTAAAGGCAAGCCAGTCATTGGTATTTGTAACACTTGGTCTGAAGCAACTCCATGTAACGGACATTTTAGAGAATTAGCACAGTTTATAAAAAACGGAATATATGAGGCTGGTGGATTTCCGATAGAATTCCCCGTAATGTCTTTAGGCGAAACTATCATAAGGCCTACAGCCATGCTTTACAGAAACTTGGCTTCCATGACAGTGGAAGAAAGTATTAGAGCAAATCCTTTTGATGCTGTGGTACTTATGACAGGATGCGACAAAACCACACCTTCATTAATAATGGGTGCAGCTAGTGTTGACATACCATCTATTGTACTTTCTGGTGGACCAATGTTAAATGGAAAATTTAGAGGAAAAGATTTAGGCTCAGGTACAGACGTTTGGAAATTTGATGCTGATGTAAAAGCAGGCAAAATGACTTTGGACGAAATGGAAGAAGCCGAAGCTTGCATGAGTAGAAGTATTGGCCACTGTAATACAATGGGAACTGCATCTACCATGGCTACAATGGTGGAAGCTCTAGGATTGACTCTTCCTGGGGTATCTTCTATTCCAGCGGCAGATTCTCGTAAAAAGATGAATGCTCACATGACTGGAATGAGAGCAGTGGAAATGGCAAAAGAAAACCTTAAAATATCAAAAATACTGACCAAACCAGCCTTCATTAATGCAATAAAAGTAAACTCAGCAGTAGGTGGTTCTACTAATTTTGTTTTACACTTGCTAGCTATTGCAAAAAGAGTAGGTGTGGAACTAAGTCTTGACGATTTTGACAAGCATGGTGCTAAAATTCCATTTTTACTTAATCTTATGCCTTCTGGTAAGTACTTAATGGAAGACTATTACTATGCCGGTGGTATTCAGGTTATCCTTAAAGAGCTTGCCGCACATCTTAGCGAAGAGGCTATTACCGTTAACGGTAAAACATTAACTGAAAATTCTAAAAAGGCTAGAAACTGGAATACCGATGTAATAAGACCAATTACCGACCCTATTATTAAAGAAGGTGGTATTACTGTGGTGAAAGGTAACCTTTGCACTGAAGGTGCTGTTATAAAAGTCTCGGCAGCTACCCCATCATTATTGAAGCACAAAGGGCGTGCAGTGGTTTTTGAAACCATTGAGGACTATCATGAAAGAATTGATAATCCAGACTTAGATATTGACGAAAATTGTGTGATGGTTCTTAAAAATGTTGGTCCAAAAGGATACCCTGGTATGCCAGAAGTAGGCAACATGGCTTTACCTCAAAAACTAATTCAAAAAGGAGTTAGTGACATGATTAGGATATCAGATGGAAGAATGAGCGGAACAGCCTATGGAACTGTTTTTCTTCATGCCTCACCAGAATCTGCTCTTGGAAGTCCATTAGCCCTTGTTGAAAACGGAGATATCATTGAGTGCGATGTAGCTTCAAAGAAAATACACCTTCATGTTTCGGACGAAGAACTGGCAGAAAGAAGAAAAAAATGGACGCCAATAGACCTAGAATTTAACAGAGGATATATCAAACTTTATATTGACACCGTAAACCAAGCCCATGAAGGAGCCGACATGGATTTCCTTATAGGTTCTTCAGGAAGTATAGTAAATAGAGAATCTCACTAGCATTCAGGCGTATATACGTAGCATATACTTGTTTAAATAAAAGAAACAAGCTAATTTTAAGGTAGAACCCCATATCTCATACCCTAAAAGTAGCTTGTTTCATGAATTTTCGAACCGAAATTGAACTTTCGGAATTTCCGTTTAAGGTAGAGCGGAATTCAAAAATACTGACCATAGGTTCTTGTTTTTCCGACAATATTGGCAACTATCTAGTTGACAATAAAATGGAGTGTATGCATAACCCCTTTGGGGTTGTATTTAACCCTGTATCCATTTTTAGACTTTTAACACAAAGTATTAATCAATACCCAGTTAAGTCTAGCTATTTTACTGAAAATGATGGCATCTGGTATCATTATGACTTCCATTCAAAACTATTTGGATCTAACAAAAAAGAGCTTGAAAGTGAATTAAATTTACGATATCAAAAGGTAAGGAACTTCCTAAAAAAAGCAGATTACCTTTTTATAACTATGGGTACTGCCTACGCCTATCGGCTCAAACAAAATGCTTACGTAGTATCAAACTGTCATAAAAAAGATTCGGAGCTTTTTAAGAAGGAAATGCTCACAAATAAGGAAATAGGAATTCGTTTTACACAACTTTATGAAAAGTTAAAACAACTTAACCCAAAGATTAAAATTGTCTTTACCGTAAGTCCTGTAAGGCATACTAGAGATACTCTTCAAGGTAACAATCTTAGTAAAAGTACGCTAAGACTAGCATCCCATTATTTTACCCAAGATTTTAAAGACACTTATTATTTCCCAGCCTACGAGATTCTTTTAGACGACCTTAGAGACTATAGATATTATGCAGATGACATGATTCATGTGAATGAAACAGGTCAAAAATATGTATTGGAGCATTTTAGGAAAACGGCCTTTTCTTCTCCACTTAATGAATTTATTGATCGTTGGCAAAAAATTCAAAGTCAATTAAAACACAAACCTTTTCATTCTGACTCTGACGGCCATCAAAAATTCCTAAAGAATTTGGTTTCTCGCTTAGAAGAATTGAGTAATTCTGTAAATGTGGACCAAGAAATGGAAATAGTAAAGGCTCAGCTCATCTAATATTTAGTACATTTTCTAGTTTTGCAAAACTTTCCCGATGCTAAGGCTGTTCGGATGGTAGGTTATGTTTAAAAACTTAAAAGAGTATTTGTGATTAAGGAAGAAAATGTTTTAGCGGCTTTAAGTCATGTAGAAGAACCAGACTTAAAGAAAGATCTTGTTACCCTTAATATGATTAAGGATGTGGTGGTAAATGGGTCTGACATCAAGTTCACGGTTGTACTTACCACACCAGCTTGTCCTTTAAAAGAGGTAATCCGTCAGCGATGCATGGACGCCCTTCATGAGCACCTCGGCAAAGACATTACGGTAGACATTCATATGTCTGCAGAAGTAACCTCTATCAGAAACAACTCTCCTCAGTTACCGGGTGTAAAAAACATTATTGCCATTTCTTCTGGAAAAGGCGGAGTAGGAAAATCTACTGTAACGGCTAATCTTGCTATTGCTCTTAAAAACTCAGGAGCAAAAGTTGGGATAATTGATGCTGATATATTTGGACCTTCCATTCCATTAATGTTTGGAGCAGAAGATGTGCAACCTTTGATAACCCAAAAGGATGGCAAAAATATGATTCACCCTGTGAATCAATTTGGCATCAAAATGATTTCCATTGGTTTTTTAACACCTAAAGACAATGCTGTAGTTTGGAGAGGACCTATGGCCAGCCAAGCTCTAAGACAGTTTTTAGGTGATGTAGATTGGGGAGACTTAGATTATCTATTAATTGACCTTCCTCCAGGCACTAGCGACATCCACCTTTCTTTAGTTCAAACTGTGCCTGTAACAGGTGCCGTGGTAGTAACTACCCCTCAAAAAGTAGCTTTAGCGGACGCTACAAAAGGTTTAGCAATGTTTAAGCAGCCCCAAATCAATGTTCCTATTTTAGGCATCATTGAAAACATGGCCTATTTTACACCAGAAGAATTACCTGAAAATAAATATTACATTTTCGGGAAAGATGGTGGTAAAGAATTAGCCCAAAAATTTGCTGTACCCTTATTAGGAGAAATACCCATAGTGCAGGGGATTAGAGAAGGCGGCGACGAAGGAAGACCAGTAATGATGGATGAAAACAGCATTAGTGCCGAAGCATTTAAAGAGGCCGCTGAAAATTTAGCTCAACAATTAGCTATAAGAAATGCAGCCCAACCAGCAACTGAACGTGTTCAGGTTGCGTAAGTATAAGTAGTGATTTATATTAGGATATTCTTCACTTCTAAAGTATTTTTGTACAAATAAAATTTCAGAAAATGAGTTCTTTAAAAGAGCGTGTGGAGACAGCGTTAGATTCGGTAAGGCCGTATTTAGAGGCTGATGGTGGAAATGTAAACGTAGTAGAAATTACGGAAGAAGGCACTGTTAGGTTAGAGCTTTTAGGTGCTTGTGGCTCATGTCCTATGTCTACCATGACATTCAAAGCTGGACTAGAAGAAGCTATTTTAAAAGCCGTTCCAGAAATCAAAAAAGTAGAAGCACTTAATCTCACTCCAGCAGAGTAAGAAAAAATATAACGTATTTTTATTAAGCTACTTGCCTTGGTGAGTAGCTTTTTTATTTACCTTGCATATCAAACGTGTTTCCTTATAAAATTTTACGTCGAAATGAGTACTAAACTTAAAGTTGGCATTTTCTTCGGTGGGCCTTCCAGAGAAAGAGAGATTTCATTTAAAGGTGGAAAAACTGCTTACGAACACCTTGACAAAAGCCTTTACGAACCACTTCTGATTTTTGTAGACAGTATTGGAAATTTCATTGAAATAAAGCCAGAACTCATCTACGCAGAATCAATTAAAGACTTTTATCCCTCAAAAAACCTCAACAACGGCTACCGCCTATACATTGAAGCACTGGGTGAACTTAATGAAACCCAGCTTTATAAGCTTATTTATAAGATAGGGAAACAGATAAAAATAGAAAAACTATCTGAGCGGATAGACATAGCCTTTCCTGTGATGCATGGTCCTTATGCAGAAGATGGAAACATCCAAGGCCTTTTTGAATGGTACGGAATACCATATGTAGGTCCCAGTATTTTAGGCTCCGCCATTGGCATCAATAAAGCTTTTCAAAATGCCCTTTTGGCCAAATCAAATGGTCAAAAGAAAAAAACTCGAGTTATAAGCCGTAAAGAATGGGATACTGCAGATAAATCTGCCCTATTTAGTGAGCTCACCAAAACTTTGGGCTTCCCATTGGTAGTAAAGGCTCCGCACCAAGGTTCATCCATTGGCGTAGGGATAGTAAAAAAGAGAAGTATGGAAGAGTTCTCAAAGAGAATGAACCAATGCTTTTTTGACTCCATCATTGCTCAAAAGGACTGGATAAAACTAACAACCCGTCAAAAAAAGAACATTCTGGAAAGAATGCTTAATCTGGATGAAGGAATTGGTTTTCCGGTAGTTTTAAACAATGAGGAAATAAACCACCCTGCCGATTTACTTAAAGCCTTAAACGCGTACTTGAAGGATAATAAAACTGCCATTCTTTCTTCAAATAATTCGGAAGACTTCGTATTGATAGAAGAATTTATAACGGGCCAAGAGTTTTCAATGGGTATAATCCAAGATGAAGACTTTAATATATTTACTCTTCCGCCAACAGAAATTTATGGCGACATAGAAAGCTTTGACTTTAAATCTAAATATCAATCTAACGTAACTAAAAAACGCATTCCAATTGATACACATTTTGATAACCTTAAAAAGATAGAGGAACAAGGTAAAAAAGCTTTTGCCGACTTAGGCCAAAACGTAGTTTGTAGAATTGACGGTTTTCTGACGGAAGATGATAGCGTGGTTTTCCATGACCCTAATACACTCCCAGGAATGTCTCCTAGCAGTCTTATTTTCAAGCAAATGGCGGAAATAGGCTTAAACATTACGCATGCCATAAACTATCTTATAAGACAGTCCGTAGTACAAAGAATTAGCGAAGGAAAACGAACATTTAAATTCAGGCAGCTTCTTAAGCAGATTGACCAAAATATGGCAACTGCCAAAGACTTAAAAAGAAAGAAAGCCGCTGTTCTTTTTGGTGAGACTGAAGAAGATTATGTTTTTGCACAGCAAAAGTACAATGAGCTAAGTGCCTCTGAGGATTATAATCCAACCTGCATTTGTGCAGCAAAAAATGGAAATTACTATTTAATTCCAATGCCTTTAATGTTTAAAGCAAACATTGAAGAGTTTGGACAGACCATTGGTTCTCCGAAGCATGCTTTTGTTAAGTCATTGATTGACAAAACCGCTGCCATTCGTGCTTTATATGCAGGCGATGTTAATTTTGATGTCAAAAAAATCAACGAATCCGATTTGCAAACATCTTTTGACCAGCTCTTTACTGCGTCTTCGGAAATAGAAGCCTAAACTTATAAATGGCAAAAAAGAAGAAATTTTATGTAGTCTGGAAAGGGCACAAAAGAGGCATCTACCCTACCTGGGACGCCTGTAAGAAACAAATTGATGGTTTCCAAGGTGCTCAATACAAATCCTTCGAAACTGAAAGTGAAGCTAAAGATGCTTTCTCAAAAAGATACTCGCAGGTAATAACTAAAGGAGGCAAAAAGAAAGCTGGCATAAACCCAAATGCTACCCCTCCTACCAAAGCTAGTGTGGTGGTGGATGCCGCATGGAACACCAAAAGTGGCGACATGGAATACCAAGGTTTTGATTTCAGAACTGGTAAACTTCTTTTCAAAAAAGGTCCATTCAGAGACGGCACAAATAATATTGGTGAATTTTTAGCCATTGTTCATGCTTTAGCCTTGCTAAAAAAACATGAGGTTAACTTACCTATTTACACAGATTCTAGAACAGCCATGGCTTGGGTTCGTAAGAAAAAAGCCAATACTAAAATAGAATGGACTGACGTAAATGCCGAACTCAAAGAACTGACAGAAAGAGCAGAAGAATGGCTCAAAAACAATAGTTATGCCAATCCTATTCTTAAGTGGGACACTAAAAACTGGGGCGAAAACCCTGCAGATTTTGGAAGAAAGTAATGTTTAAATTTAAGCGGTTTACCATTCTGCAAGACCAATGTGCCATGAAGGTCTGTATTGACAGTTGCATTTTTGGTGCTTGGGTAAATGTCTCCGAAAATGACAAGGTTTTAGATATAGGCACAGGGACAGGACTCCTAAGTCTTATGCTGGCTCAAAAGAATAAAAGTATTGAAATAGACGCTGTAGAAATAGACAAAGATGCCTACAGTCAAGCCACAGAAAACGTCAAACAAAGCTCCCAAATTAGCCTTTACCACGAAGACATAAAGTCTTTTTCAAAAAGCAACTACGATTTACTCATAGTCAATCCTCCGTTTTATTTAGATGCTTTAAACTCTCCAGATGCAAAAAAAAACAAAGCGAAACACCAAGGAACATTGACGCTAGAAGAACTGGCAAAGCAAATTAGTCTAAAACTTAAGTCTGAAGGTAAAGCGTTCATTATGTTACCTCCTCCAGAAATGTTTCAGATGGAAAACCTTATGCTTTCAGTAGGTTTTAAGATGAATAAAAAACTTCAAGTAAGACATCAAAAAGAATCAAAGGTTTTTAGAGAAATGGCACAGTTTTCTAAGAATGAACTTATGTATACTCTGGAAGAGCTTTTTATCAAAGAAGCTGATAATCAAACTTATTCAGATGATTTTCAAGCCCTCCTGAAAGATTACTACATTATTTTTTAAATTTGTAATACAAAAAAATGCTTTCCTGCCATGCTTAAACCGCAAATCAGCGTTCTGATTCCTCTTCTTAATGAGGATGAATCTTTACCTGAACTTCATGATTGGATTGACCTAACGCTAGAAAAAGCTGGTCTTTCATACGAAATCTTATTTATAGACGATGGTAGTACGGACGATTCTTGGCAAGTAATTCAAGATTTGCATAAGAAAAATGAAAGAGTGCACGGCATTAAGTTCACTAGAAACTACGGCAAAACGGCGGCACTAGACACTGGTTTTAAAGTGGTTAAAGGTGAGGTAATTATCACTATGGATGCCGATTTGCAGGATAATCCAGAAGAAATACCAGAACTTTATAGAAAAATAAAAGAAGAGGGCTACGACCTAGTTTCGGGTTGGAAAAAGAAGAGACACGACCCCGTTTTATCCAAAAACCTACCCAGCAAAATATTTAACTGGGCAGCTAGGAAAATATCAGGGGTTAAACTTAACGACTTTAACTGCGGCTTAAAAGCTTACGACAAAAGGGTAGTTAAAAACATCACAATATATGGTGAAATGCACCGCTACATTCCTGTTATAGCCAAATGGAATGGCTTTGGGAAAATTGGTGAGCAGGTAGTGCAGCATCAAGCTAGAAAGTACGGTCATACAAAATTCGGTATCGACCGCTTCATCAATGGTTTTTTGGACTTAATCAGCATCACTTTTGTTAATAAGTTTGGCCGCAGGCCTATGCACTTTTTTGGGGCATTTGGGGTATTTGGCTTTGTTTTAGGTTCAATTATTACATTTTCGCTAATTCTCGAGAAGCTCTACTATCTCTGGAAGGGTCTACCTTATAGAAACGTCACCGACAATCCTCTTTTCTTTTTAGCCTTAGTAGCTATTATTATAGGTACTCAGTTTTTCTTAGCAGGTTTTCTGGGTGAATTATTTGTGAAGCAAAATATTAATAGAAATGACTACATCATTGAAGAGCAAATCTAAATTCTGCCATTAAATAAGTTTCATACTTTAAATTACAGCTGATTAAAAAAAGGCATGATTTTCGTAACTAACTTGTTTAACTAAAATTTTACAGTAGCATGAAAAACAGACTTCTTCAATTCTCCTTAATCATTTTAACCGCTAGTATTTTTGTGTCTTGTAGTAAAGACGATTCAGAAGATGTACAAGCTCAGGTAGAAGTAACCGGAAAATGGAACATCTCTAGTGCGGAGTCAAATTTCAAGTCATCATCAGATGAAGAAACTAACTCTGTTCTGGACCTGAGGGACCAAAATCTATTTATTGAGTTCAATGCTGATGGAACTTATACCTCAAATGCAGAATTTGGTATAGGAGAGTTAAACGTAAATCCTAATGGAATTGTCAGCAATACCTATAGCTATAATAACGGAAGACTAGATATTCAACTTATTGAATCTACCTTAGATAAATCGGTTATACTATATTTTCACCCAGAAGGAGATGATAATAATTTAGTCCTAAAATCTGGCTTAGACGATCTTCTTGATGCATACAATGACCAAGTTGCCTCATTTGATTTAGTAACTGGTTTTTTAATTGATGCCACCATTAAAAGCTATACAAGTTTAGACTTCAATATCTCCCTTTCTAAATAGAAAAGTTTTTTTTAACATTTCAAAAAGGCCCCATAAGGGCTTTTTTAGTATTCGTACCAGTCATTCCACCAGTTTTTGAGGTTTCTCCTAATATCGTTTTCTCTTGGGTTATTACCCGGCTCATATATTTTTTGACCTTTTAAATCATCGGGCATAAAGTTCTGCGGAGCAAAGTTTCCCTCATAACTATGGCTATACTTATACGACTTCCCGTAGCCTATTTCCTTCATAAGCTTAGTAGGTGCATTTCTTAAATCTATTGGTACCGGCAAATGAGATGTTCTTTCTGCTAAAGCCAAAGCTGCATCTATTGCCATATAGGAAGCATTAGATTTTGGTGAAGTGGCTAAATAAACCACGGTTTGAGATAGGATAATTCTACCCTCTGGGTATCCAATTTTCTTCACAGCATCCATGCAGGCATTTGCCATAATTACTGCCGTTGGGTTAGCATTGCCAATGTCTTCCGATGCTAAAATCAGCATTCGCCTTGCTATAAAAATAGGGTCTTCACCTGCTACCAGCATTCTAGCCAACCAATACAACGCAGCATTAGGGTCTGAGCCACGCATTGACTTTATAAATGCCGATATAATATCATAATGTTGCTCGCCAGATTTATCATAGCGAGCCATATTTTTCTGTACCACCTCCTCTACCAGCTCATCTTTGATAATGACTTCAGGATTACCAAACTGAGAGTTGACCACCATTTCCAGCAGGTTTAATAACTTTCTTCCATCTCCACCAGAAATTCTAAAAAGCGAATCTGTAGTTTCTACTTTTATGTTTTTCTCTCTCAGCTGAGCGTCTTCTTTTAAAGCTCTTTCCAGTATGGCATTAAGCTCCTTTTGACCAAAGGCTTCTAAAATGTACACCTGACACCTTGATAACAAAGCTGAATTAACCTCAAAAGAAGGGTTCTCGGTAGTAGCTCCTATCAAAGTAACCTTCCCTTTTTCTACTGCACCTAATAGGGTGTCTTGCTGAGATTTATTAAATCGGTGAATCTCATCAATGAATAAAATGGGAGGAAACAAACCAGAAGGCTTTTTCAAAATCTCTCTCAGGTCTTTCACGCCAGAACTAATAGCAGAAAGCGAAAAAAACTGCCGCTTGGTAAGCTCAGCAAGCATCAAAGATAGGGTGGTTTTCCCAACTCCAGGAGGTCCCCAAAGTATCATAGAAGGCACTAGATTTGCCTCTAAAGATTTCCTTAGAGGTTTTCCTTTTCCAAGAATGTGTTCTTGACCTATATATTCGTCAAGGTTTTTAGGGCGTAGCCTTTCAGCCAATGGCATATTCTGCATGCTGTAAATTTGGTAGCTTTATTATGAAAAAGAAAACAGCAAGCTTTCAATTTTCAAAAATGCTAGATTTAAGAGCAATATATCTTCTCTAAATAATACTTATCTTTAATTCTCAGACGCCTACTTAACCCTATTGAAATGGAGATTTCTAATAAAAAAACCTTCCTAGATTACCTTTATCACTGGGAAAAAACTAAGCCAAAGGAAGTATACCTTAAGCAACCTTTTGGAGATACCTATAGGGACCTCACATGGGCCGAAGCAGCCGACCAAGTGAGGAGGATGGCCAATTTTCTTAAATCACAGAAACTTCCAGAGAAAAGTAACATAGGTTTGGTGTCAAAAAACTGTGCCGAATGGATACTAACAGACCTTGCTATTATGATGGCTGGTCATATTTCTGTTCCTTTTTACCCTACCCTAACTGGCGACCAAATTAATCATGTGATAACACATAGCGGCTGCCAAATACTATTTGTAGGAAAAATTGACAAATACCAAGAACTAAAACCGGGTATTCCAGAAGGAATTACCTGTATTTCTTTCCCTGCATATAACCCAGACAAGGCTCATTTACAATGGAACGACATTCTTAAAACGAACGACCCACTTGAAGTAAATTTCTATCCTGACTTAGACGACATTTTCACTATAATATACACTTCAGGTACTACGGGAAACCCTAAAGGCGTAATGATGCCTTACAGAAGTATGTCTGAAGGAATTTATAACACCAGGCATTTAACAAAGCTCAACATTGACGCATGTCGTTTCTTTTCATATTTACCACTCTCTCACATAGCTGAAAGAAATGTGGTGGAAGCTGGAAGTATTTTCTCCGGAGGAACTGTTTACTTTGCCGAATCTCTAGCCACTTTTGCCGAAAATCTTAGAGTGGCCTCCCCTACTCATTTTTTGGCGGTTCCCAGAATATGGACCAAATTTCAATTGGGCATTTTAGCTAAAATGCCACAAAAAAACCTGAACGTTCTCCTAAAAATTCCTGTGGTCAAAAATATTATAAAAAAGAAAATCACCGCTGGGCTTGGCCTTACGGATGCCGTACTTATTCTTACAGGAGCGGCTCCTATGCCTATTACCCTTATAAAATGGTTTAGAAACTTAGGAATAACAATACAGGAAGTATATGGCATGAGTGAAAACCTTGGAGCAGTTTGTATGATGCCTATTGACAACATTAAAGACGGCAGTGTAGGGAAAGTATTTCCAAAAATGGAAGTAAAGATAGATCCTGACAATGGCGAAATACTTACCCGCTCTCCATGGAATATGTATGGCTACTTTAAAGAGCCAGAAATGACCGACAACACCATTGACAAAGAAGGTTTTATACATACTGGCGATGTGGGAGAGCTAGATGCTGAAGGTTTCCTTAAAATCACTGGACGGGTAAAAGAAATGTATAAAACCTCTAAAGGTGAATATGTGGCTCCTGCTCAAATAGAACTTGGCTTTGCAGATAATGAAATGATAGAGCAAATATGTGTGGTGGGGCAACTTCTCCCACAGCCCATAGCATTGGTAAATTTATCGCCTATTGGATTACAAGAAAGTAGGGAGTCAGTAACAGCCGCCCTTGCAAAAAACTTGGAAGAGCTAAATCCTAAGCTAAAGTCTTATGAAAAAATAAGAAAGATGGTAGTACTTTCTGAGGCTTGGAGTGAAGAGAATAACTGCCTTACACCTACTTTAAAAATCAAACGAATTGTGATTGAAAACAAATTTGACAATCACTTTCAAGCATGGTATGACCATCCAAACACAATTGTTTGGGAGTAAAAGCACGCTTTAAGCCACTACAATGCTTATTTTTGCAAGCATTACTGTTAAAAACCTATTATTACTATGAAAATAAACATAAAGCAACTTCTCTTGTTGCCTGTTTTACTATGTACCATGCTTTCCATTGGTATGGCTCAAAACCAAAAAGTTCTCGTATTTTCTAAAACAAAAGGCTGGCGTCATAAGTCTATTGAGCCAGGAAAAGCATTTTTTGCCAAAATAGGCAAAGAAGAAAACCTTGACATGATTTTCTCTGAAAATGCGGAAGACATGAACGAAGACAATCTTAAGCAGTTTTCTGCCGTGGTTTTCTTAAATACTACAGGAAATATTTTAGACCATCGTCAGCAAGCAGAATTTGAAAGATATATTCAAGCTGGTGGAGGCTTCATGGGAATTCACTCCGCTACAGATACCGAGTACGAATGGCCATGGTATAATAAACTAGTAGGTGGTTACTTTGAATCTCATCCAGGTGGTACGGTTTCTAACATTCAAAGCGGGAAAATGACTGTGGAAGACAACAGTCACCCAGCCACAAAACACTTACCAAAGACTTTTGAAAGAGAAGATGAGTTTTACAGCTTCAAGTCGCTTCAAAATGATTTAATAAAGGTACTTATAACAGTAGATGAAGACTCTTACGAGCAAGGTACAAATGGCGACTGGCATCCTATGTCATGGTATCATGAATTTGACGGAGGCAAGTCTTTCTATACAAATTATGGGCACGTGTTTTCTACTTTTGAAACCGAAGAGCCTATGCAAAAGCATATGCTAGAAGGTTTGAAGTCTGTTTTGGCTGATAAGCTAGATTACTCAAAATCATACTCATTAAAGGCACCAGAGGAAAATAGGTTTGTAAAAACCGTTTTAGCCAGTAATCTAAACGAACCTACTGAATTAGCTGCTATGCCCAATGGGAAAGTAATACTAGTAGAAAGAAGAGGTGACGTAAAAGTTTGGCTTCCAGAAAAAGAAGAATTTAAAACGGCCAATAGCCTAGATGTATTTAGTACCTATGAATATGGCTTAATGGGCATAGGTTTAGATCCAAATTTCAAAAGAAACAACTGGGTTTATATTTATTATACACCAAACACAGAAGCCCATAATGAGCAATACCTTTCTAGATTCACCTACGACCAAGAAAAAGATGAGCTAGACATGGCATCAGAAAAAGTTATGCTTAAGGTTAAAATAAAAGGTGATGGATGCTGCCATACCGGTGGTTCTATAGATTGGGATTCTAAAGGAAACCTTTACCTTTCTACTGGTGATGATACTAACCCTTTTGCATCTGATGGTTTTGCTCCTATTGACTTCAGAGACGGAAGAGAAGGCTGGGATGCTCTTAGTACCGCTGGAAACACCAATGACCTACGTGGAAAAGTTCTTAGAATAAAACCAACTAAAGAGGGTTCTTACACCATTCCTCAAGGTAACCTGTACCCTGAAGGAATACCAAATACCAGACCTGAGATTTTTGTAATGGGCTGTAGAAACCCCTACAGAATATCTGTTGATAAAAAAACTGACCGATTATATTGGGGAGATGTAGGACCTGATGCTGGTAAAACAGTAGAAGGTAGAGGTACCGAGGGCTTGGTGGAATTTAACCAAACTACAGAACCTGGCTTTTTTGGATGGCCTATTGTAGTAGGAAATAACAGAGCTTACAATAAGTATAACTTTGAAACGAAAGTTTCTGGAGAGCCTTATGATGTTTTAAAACCTGTAAATGATTCGCCTCATAACACGGGACTTACAAACTTACCTCCGGCTAGAGAGCCCTTGATGTATTATGGCTACGGAGCGTCAGAAGACTACCCTCTTTTTGGTAAAGGTGGCTGTAACCCTATGGCAGGACCTGTGTATCATTCAGAAGATTTTAGAGAAAACGAAAGCATGTTTCCCTCTTACTATGACGACAAGCTGTTTTTATACGAGTGGATAAGAGACTGGATTATGGTGGTAACACTTGATAAAGATGGAAAATACAGCAGTATGGAGCCATTTATGCCAAGCACTCATTTTAATCATCCCATGGACATGACATTCAGTAAAGATGGCGTCATGTATTTGTTAGAGTATGGTCCGAAATGGTCTGCTCAAAACGAAGAAGCTACTTTAACCAGAATAGATTATAATGCAGGTAACAGACCTCCTTCGGTCAAAATAGCTGCAGATAAAGCAACAGGAAAAGCTCCCTTGGCAACATCTTTTAGTACAGACGGCACTATTGATTATGATGGTGATGATTTAAGCTATGCATGGAATTTTGCAGGAGGTGCAGAAAACAGCACAGAACAAAACCCAACAGTGATTTTTAAAACCCCTGGTGAGTATGTGGCTACTTTGACTGTAACTGATGCTTTAGGTAGCTCTGCCAAAGAAAGTTTGATTATCAAAGTGGGTAATGAAATACCTGATGTCAATATTTCTGTAAAAGGAAATCAGAGTTTCTATTTGGGCTCAGCCCCTATCAGCTATAATGTGAAAGTTAATGACATAGAAGATGGTACTATAGGTAAAGGCATTAACAGCCAAGACGTAGTGGTGAGTATTGATTACTTAGTAGGTTATGATAAAAACGCAATTGCGATAGGTCATCAACAAAACGTAGCCAACGCAAACGGCAGAAGGTTAATAGCAGATGCAGACTGCATGGCTTGTCATACTTTAGACCAAAAATCTATAGGGCCAAACTATAAAAGCATTGCTTCAAAATACCCAGCAAATAACACAAACATTACCAAACTAACTGAGAAGATAATTTCTGGTGGTTCTGGTGTTTGGGGCGAGACAGCCATGGCTCCTCACCCATCACTTGCCAAAGCTGATGCTGAAGCAATGGTAAAATACATACTCTCTGTTAATGACGAAAAGGCATCTTTACCAGCAAAAGGAGTTTATACAGCATCGGCACATAAAGACAAGAAAGCGGGTGCTTATTTAATTCAAGCAACCTACTTAGATAAAGGTGGAGACGTCATAGGTTCTCAAAGTGGATCCAATACTTTAGCTCTGAGAAGCCCATTAGTAGAAGCAAATAAGTTTGACGACTCAAAAGGCACCATGGATTTTGATGTACCCGACCTAGGCGAGGTAGTAGTAGCCACAGGAGATAACACTTGGATAAAATACAACAGCTTAGACCTAACAGGAATTTCTACCGTTAAACTACTGGCATTGGGAATGGCAGGCCAAACTGCTGGCGGTATAGCCGAATTTAGAATTGGCGGTGCAGATGGTACATTAATAGGAAAGGCAACGGTAAGAGCTACAAACACAGCACCTATAACCGTAAAACTAAAGCGTACCAAAGGAATTAATGACTTATACGTAGTATTTAAAAATAAAGATACCAACGGCAAACCACTTTTCGGAGTTAAGTCACTGGAGTTTGGTAGGTAGTATTTCTCTTTGGAATAAATTCAAAAAAGCTCATTCAAATCTATTTGGATGGGCTTTCTTTTTATAGAAGGCGGAGAACTTTAAACTTTCCCCTCTTTACACTATACTGCAGTAAGAGTAAAATAAAATTTAGAAATAGTATATTGCTTTTGATTATAAAAGCCCACGAAGTTCCTTTCTTGTGATTCTAAAAAATGCTCTCTTGTTTTTTCTAAGTATGCTACTGTTTTGGCAATGCTCAAATAGTAATTTAGAAGAGCAGGCTATCAAGGAAAAGAAACGACTAAAGAAGGAGTTACTGAATAATCTTAATGTTTTTGCGGCTCTGCCAAACAAAGTTATTGACCCGAAAAACAATCCCGCCACTCCCAAAAAAGTAGCACTGGGCAAACTCCTTTTTTATGACCCTATCTTGTCTGGTGATAAAGACGTGGCTTGTGCTACCTGCCACCACCCAGATAATGGCTATGCCGAGTTTAGAGATTTGTCAATCGGCGTAAACGGCAAAGGCTTTGGCAGTAAACGAGTTTTCAAACAACCAAACAATATACCTTTTGTCAAAAGAAATGCCCATACCATATTAAATACAGCCTTTAACGGCATTAATACTAAAAATTACTACTCTCCAGAAGATTCCCCAATGTTCTGGGATTTACGGTCAAACAGCTTAGAAGAGCAAGCTTTGCTCCCTATTAAAACCTACGAAGAGATGCGAGGCGACCATTTCTCTGAAGAAAGAATTCTTAAAGAAATAGTTACTCGGCTGAAAAACATCCCCGAATACACCGTGCTCTTCAAAGAGGCTTTTGACGGAACCAAACCTATAACCGAAGAGAACATTGGAAAGGCAATTGCAACCTTTGAAAGAACGCTATTAGCTACAGAATCTAGATTTGACCAATACATGCGAGGCGACAATAGTGCCATTTCACTTTCTGAAAAAGATGGGTTTGAAACGTTTAAAAAAGTAGGCTGCGGAAACTGTCATAATGGTCCTATGTTTTCAGACTACAAAGCTCATACACTGGGAATACCTACAAACGATAAATTAACTGCATTTGATTCCGGAATTGACAGTACTTATGCCTTCCGCACTCCAACCTTAAGAAATTTAAGATTTACGGCTCCCTACATGCATAATGGCAGTTTTAACAATTTAAAAGAAGTGCTGGAGTTTTACGAAGACATAGCCGACGGGAAAGAAAAACACGAAAAAGTAGGCCATGCTCAAATGGATACACTGGTAAACGAATTAAAATTAAAAGTGAAAGATATGGCTCCTATCATTTCATTTTTAAACACTTTAAACGACTCAAATTTCGACAAAGAAATACCTCTTAAAGTGCCCAGTGGTTTACCTGTGGGTGGCGACATTGAAATTTAGACTAACCCATTAAGCCAAAGCGTGCTACTTAAAACTCCTTCTCGCCAAACTCACTTGAAGGTAAATTGACCTTAGTGTCTCGCTGATTAAAATTGAAACTTAAGTTTAGTAGGATAATATTGGTCTCCTGAATATAATTAGTGGTGGTATAAAAGTTTGCCCCAAATGTGGTAATTCGCTGCTGATTTACCGCCATATTCCCAAAAGCCATATTTTGCCACTGAGCAGCCACCGTCATCTTATGGTTCATAAAACTTTTCTTTAAAGAAAGGTTAGGCTGATAAAAACGAGAGTCTTCGCCCTGAGCAGTATTTCTGGCAGACATGTAAGACAAATTAAACTGAGTACTTAAACTTGGTGTTATTTTATAAGACAGATTTGAGTTCAATGAATAAACCCAACCTCTGCTATCTACGTTTACGGCATTTTCAAAAAGCATTCCGTCTATCTTAAGTCGGTAAACATTACCTCCTACAAACCACTTTAACTTCTTAGAAGCGGCCCAAGTCAAGCCTAACTCTGAGCCAACCAAATTTGCCACACCAGCGTTGGTGTAAATTCTATTCAAAATAGTGTCGTTATATACGCTGTTTACCCTGTTCACTATATCAGTGATGTGCTGATGATAAAGATTCATGTACACAGAAAGCTTCTGGGCGTCCTTGCTAATTCCCACTTCTGTAATACCTATAAATTCTGGTTTAATTCTAGGGTCGCCTTGCTCCAATGTTTCAGAATGCTCTCTTTCAGGATAAGGATTTAACTCGTTATTAGTAGACCGCTGCACTCTTCTGCTATAACCGGCTTTTAATCTCCACTGCTTCCCTAGGCTATACATGATATTAGCCGATGGAAAGAAGTTTGACAGGTCAAGGTGAAAATCATCAGACTTACCATCTTTAAAAACTCTGTCCGACTTTTCATACCGTAATCCAGAACTAAACTCTAGTTTGTCAAATTTGGCAGTATACATACCATAAAGGCCATGGATTCGGTTTTCTACGCGTATATCTGCACTGAAAGCATCATTCTGAACAAATGAGAGCTTATTACCACTTTTCTCTAAATATTTAAAAACACCATCTTGGTTTTGAAGCCTGTATTGATAACCAAAAGCTAATACTCCCACTTTTATAGGTTTCTCATAATCTACCTTTAAACGTAAGGCATTTAAAGGATTTTGCCCTGTATTAAAGGTATACTGCAGAGTATCTGCGTAGTCGAAACGATTTAAGTTTCTGTTTTGGGTATTACCATCAAGCTGAGCATTTTCTAACAAACCAGAAAGGCTTATTGACGAACGGTCTTCAAACTTGTGTAAATAATCTAAATTATAAACCTGAAAGTCTCCAGCCTTCAAAACTTGGTTTCCATTATAATAGGAAAATGCACTAATAGGCTCACCAGATGTAGCTCTAGCCTTTGTATTATTATAAACTATATTCGCCGTCCTATACTGTTCACGGCTACCTAAATATACGCCTGCGGTAAGCTCATTACTGGTATTGAAATAATACGTTCCGTTTGCCCTAAGGCCATAACTCTTCCTAATAAAACTTCTTTCGCCCTCACTCGGAAAAGTAGTTTTCACATCATTTATGATAGTAAAAGCATCTCCCACTCTTCTTCCTGCTATATCATTCTGAAGGTAATTAAGACCAACATTTAGTTCTAGTTTCTCTTTTCTATAGCTCAATGTAGCATCTACACCATGCCTCTGAGGTTCTGTTTCGTTGAAATAAGCCCTTATTCTTGGTAAACCGTACTGCACATTTGTAAAAAGGCTCAAACCATCCATTGCTCCTTTCTTAGTAACTATATTGATAATTCCTGCCTTGCCGTCTGCTTCATACCTAGCAGATGGCACAGAAATAATCTCAACTTTTTGAATAGTGTTTGCTGGAATTTGTGACAAAATAGTGACTTGGTCTAAAGCACTCGGCTTTCCGTTTACCATAATCACAAAGCCCTTTGAACCCCTTACGGAGATTTCACCCTCCACATTTATCATGACGGAAGGAATATTCTTTATCAAATCGGAAGCTGTGCCTCCTTTTGCCACCTCAAATTGTTCAGAGTCAAAAACCTGTTTTTCTAGTGTTGTCACCATATTAGGTTTTATCCCAGTAACTATAAGCGTTTCTAAAAGTTGACTAAGTGGAGCTAAGGCCAATGCTCCTAAATTGAGACTAGCATTATTTTCTCTAGTGCTAATTTTAACAGATTTTGGGGCGTAGCCCACATATTCTATCTTAATAATATAAACCTCATTGGTAGATGTTTTTATGCTAAACTCGCCATCATCCGTACTCTGAACGCCGGCAATTAATTTGCCTTCTTTTTCAAGTTTAATAGAAGCAAAAGACAGAGGTTCATTGGTTACAGAATCAATAACAGTTCCAGTAAGTGTGTGAAACGTTTGAGATTTTGCTGAAAAAGTGTATACAAATAATAAAACGGCAATACTTGCTGAAAAAGCTTTATTCATTTTAGGAATTATAATTTTGACGAAAATAAATTATTCACCGTATTTAACTGTCCTATGAAAGTGTAATGAGACAAAATGATCCCACTTTTGGCTAATTCATGCTCTAAAAATAAGAGGCAAACGGCCTCCTACCAATTTCCCACCCAAAATCATTTGAAACAATTAGCGAATCACTTATCCGACGCTAGCAATTTTCAAGGAAAATTGTATTCATAAGCGACACATGCTTAGAATGAAAAGGCAAAAGAATCTTCCTTCTTATAAAATTGGTCTATTTAGACTATTGAAAAATCAATAAAAACCTTAAATTGTACAATCATTCAACCTTTTAAATGTCTTATGGCAGAATTAAAACTTAAAATTAACGGTCAAGATTATCAAACAAACATTGACCCTTCTACGCCTTTGCTTTGGTATTTGCGTGAACACGCCGACCTAGTAGGTACTAAATATGGTTGCGGAATAGCTCAATGTGGTGCCTGCACAGTACACATGAATGGTAACCCTATTCGCTCATGCGTAATGCCAATATCAGCCGTGGCAGATGCAGAAATAACTACCATAGAAGGACTTTCAGAAAACGGAGACCATCCTGTACAAGAAGCTTGGAATGAGTTAGACGTACCACAATGTGGGTACTGCCAAGCAGGACAAATGATGACTGCTTCGGCTCTTTTAAGAGATAATAAAAAACCGAGCGAAGAGGAAATTGAAGCCACTATGTCGGCTCATATATGCCGATGCGGTACGTATCATAGAATCAAAAAAGCGGTAAAATTGGCAGGAGAAAAAATGGGTTGAGGAATGTCTGGTGACGGATATTTGATGTCGGACGCTTATTTCAGAGTAACATCCAGCATCTGACACTCAACACCTGACTTCAAAAATACTCCCTTCAAAAAACGAAGAACAATGAATAACAAAAATACAAGAAGAGGATTCCTAAAATCAGCATCTGTGCTTACAGGTGGCTTAGTGATAGGTTTCCACTCCATAAATAAGGCCGTAGCTGCAGAGTTAGTTAACCCGTCGGCCATTGGTCATGAGTTCAACTCTTTTCTGAGCATAGCTCCAAATGGAAAAATCACCATTTACTCTCCTAATCCTGAGATTGGACAAGGGATAAAAACAGCATTTCCGGTGATTGTGGCTGAAGAGCTTGATGTCGACTTTAAGAGTGTTGATGTAGTACAAGCCAACTTCTCCGATAAGTTTGAACGACAGTTAACCGGTGGAAGTGGTGCTATTAGACACTCATGGGATAGGCTAAGAACTGCTGGTGCCACCGCCAGAGAGTTATTAAAAGAAGCTGCCGCCAATAAATGGGGCGTGGCTCTTAGCACATTGAAAACAGAAAACGGTGAAGTAATTTCTGCCAATGGCAAAAAAATAAGCTACGGCGAACTAGTAGAAGATGCTGCTAAATTAACTCCACCTACTGATGTAAATTTAAGAGATGCCAAAGACTATAAACAAATAGGTGGCTGGCATGCTGGTGTTGACAATAAAAACTTACTGGTAGGTAAACCACTTTTTGGTATTGATTTCAAAAAAGAAGGCATGGTCAATGCTCAAATTCAGCGACCTACTGCTTTTGGCATGAAACTGAAGTCTTTTGATGCTACTGAAGCTCTAAAAATGCCAGGAATTATTGACGTGGTTTCATTTGACAACAATGTAGCCATAGTAGGGAAAAGCACTTGGGAAATAATGCAAGCTCGTAAAAAAGTGCACATTGTTTATGAAAAAGATGGTGATCTAGAAAGCTCTGAAGACCATGACAACATCTTCAAATCGCAGTTAGACGATCCCAAAAGTGGCACCGAGATGCGAAAAGATGGCGACCCAGAAGCAGCTTTTGCGGCAGCTGATAAAGTGCTAGAAAGAGAATACCAATGTCCTTTCTTATCACACAGCCCTATGGAGCCTATGAATTTCTATGCCAATGTAAAATCTAATGGCACGGTAGAATTAGCAGGACCAACCCAAACGCCCGCCAGGGCAGTTGGCTCTATTTCTAAATTACTAGACATTCCTCAAGACAAAATAAGTTTAGAACTCACCAAAATGGGTGGTGGTTTTGGTAGAAGACTAGACGACGGCTATGCTGTGGAAGCAGCTCAGCTTTCCAGCATTATAAAAATGCCTGTGAAAGTTACGTGGACAAAAGAAGACGACATTACTGGTGGGTATTACAGACCTGCCGTAAGATATAGGTTTAAGGCAGCTATCAAAGATGGACAGGTTACGGCCTTTTCTTTAAAAGGTGTAGGCTTAAATGCAGGTAACTGTACCCGTCAAGATAATTTCCCAGCTGGTGCTATCGACAATTTATTGATAGAATCGGTAAATTATAAATCGCCAATTACCACGGGCCCTTGGAGAGCACCTATCACTAATTTCTTGGCATATGCCGAGCAATCTTTTATAGACGAAGTAGCACACACCATGGGTAAAGACCCCGTTAAGTTCCGACTTGAATTGCTAGATAAGGTAATGAAAGACCCCGTAGGCAAAGTAAATTACGAGCCCGAAAGGTTTAAAGCAGCCATAGAATTAGCCGCCGAAAAATCTCAATGGGGTAAGAAAAAAGGTGTATCACAAGGTTTCAGTGTGTATTTCTCTCATAACTCTTATGTGGCACAAGTAGCCGAGATGAAAAAAGTGAAAGGAAAACCAGCTCTTACTAAAGTTTACGCAGTCACAGATTGTGGTATCGTTATCAATCAGTCTGGTGCTCAAAACCAAATTTACGGTGCAGTAATAGACGGAATAGGCCATGCAATGTATGGTAAACTAAGCTTTACCAAAGGAGAGCCAGACCAGAAAAACTATGATACTTACCGACTTATCCGAATGAATGAAATACCTGAAGTGGAGGCTTATTTTGTGGATAATGGGAAATCACCAACAGGACTTGGAGAACCTGCTCTACCTCCTACCGGCGGAGCCATCTCCAATGCCATAGCAGCAGCTACAGGAAAACGACTCTACAGTCAGCCTTTTAATCTGGAAGACAAAGAGGTGGAGAGTTATATGTAGTCAATTAGACTTTTGACAAAAGATTATAGACATAAGACTTTTTGGAATCCTGTCCTTTTGGGCGGGATTTCTTTTTTACAAAGAAATACTCAGACAAAATGCTTTCGGACAAATACTTTTGAGACAAACCATAATAACAGACTAAAGAACACAAACCCTAGAATAACATATAAGCTAGTAGAAACTCCCTTTGTTGCATTTTCAATGCTTTGAAATATCCAATGCGTTGGTAAAAAACCGAAAAAGTGTTTGAAACTTTCAGGAACAAAAAAAGCAGCTATTGGTACTAACACCAACATATTTAAGGCTTTGATATAAACCATGCCTTCTAGTCTATTTTGAACTAGTGCATTTATAGTCAGCACATATACTGGCACTACCAAAGCAGCTAAAAACGAGATTGCAATATTAGCTCCAATACTAATGTCAAAGAATGGCTGTAAGAAAAACAGAAGCACATTTAGAAAAACTGTAAAAAAGTAAGGGATAAAGAAACGTGACAGTAGGTACTCCAGCCTTGATAAAGGTACTACACCATAAACCTTTGCAACGTCAGTTTCCTTTTCGTCTATTAAAACCATGGAACTTATAAAGCAAAAAGCTTGGGTATTTTCTATCACCGCAACCACCAAAAAAAGTGGTAAATAAGGCTCCAAAAAAGAATATTGACTTACTAAATAAGGCACTCCCCATATTATCAAAACAAACAGAACAAGAGGCAACACCAAAAAAGGCCTTAAGGAAGGGTCTCTAAAGATGATTTTAAAATCGGTTAAAGCTAATTTTAATATCTTTTTCATAAAACTATTATTGATGAACCACCTTATTTTTAAACCTGTTAAAAGCTAGAAAATAGAATAGCGGAACCATGAGGAAAATAGACAAATATGAATACAAAAAACTTATTTCAGTGCCGCTAATAGCCGCATCTATTAAGCCTAAACTACCTTCTATTGGAAACAAATATTTCACAAAACCCAAGTCTATAGCTCCCAAATAATTTAATAAAGGGACATTTATAAATATCAAAAAGATAGGTACCGACATCATAGCAAACTTTAAAAAATCATTGGCATAGGTGAGCATATAAAGCCCGAGTAAAGAAGACAAAACACAAATACCAAATGAGCCTACAGTATATGATAATATATCAAAATCAAAACCTTTTATGGAGATGGCAAGCCCTAGAGAGCAAACCAAACCTATTAATGAAATGGAGATAACCTTAGCCAAGACAATGGAATGAAGGTTTACAGGAGTCACAAAGATGGCCGGTAAAACCTGATGCTTTATTTCAGTATAAATAGCCAAACCTATAAAAAAGAAGCCAATAACAGATGGGTCGTTTAGAACTAGTGAAACAACCAATTTATCTAAAGAGCCCACATCTCTTAAGAAATACAATAACACTCCATATATCAGAGTCACCACAAAACTGATGGTGATAATGCTGTTTTTCTGCAAAAGCAAAAACTGCCATTTTAATTGTGTAAAAAAGCTACTCATACCTTTAGTGATTTACCAGTTACACGTATAAAAACCTCCTCTAATGTAGCCTCTTGCGTATGGATTCGCTTAACCTCATCTTGTTTTATAAAATCAATAAAGTCTTGATTATCCCCCAGTTTTTTTAACGAAAACTCTTTAGTAATGCCATTATAAAGTTCTACATCTAGCCCTTCTCTTCCATACTGTTTCTTAAGGTTTTTAGGGGTATCAGTCACTTGTAATTCCCCATCCACAATGAAAGAGACCCTATCGCAAATCTCATCGGCAGTTTCCATACTATGCGTGGTGGCAAAAATGGTTTTACCTGCAGCCTTCAAATCTAAAATGTGCTGCTTTATTTTATGGGCGTTTACTGGGTCTAAACCAGATGTAGGTTCGTCGAAAAATATAATATCAGGGTCATGCTGAATAGCTCTAATAAAGTTGAGTCGCATTTTCATTCCTTTGGAATAGGCCTCTACCGGCTTATTCATGTCTTCCCTCAAATCTACCATTTCAAAAAGCTCTTCCACTTTTCTCATTTTCTTACTTTGATAAAAGGACGCAAACAAGTTTAGGTTTTCCTTTCCTGTAAGCTTTAAGTAATGATTTGGCAATTCGAAACCCACTCCTATTTTCTCAAAATAAGAACTGTCCCAGTCTGCTAAATTTTTACCCTCAATTTTCACCAAACCTTGATATTCTTGATAAATCTTATAAAGCACTTTTTGAGCTGTACTTTTCCCTGCTCCAGAAGGCCCTAAAAAACCAAATACCTCTCCCTTTTCTATCTGAAAATTTAGCCCCTTCAATGTTGGGGCATCATTTTTAGGGTATTGAAATACCAAATTCTCTACTTGAATCATAATCTAGTTTTTATCAAAAGTCGGTTTAACCATTAAGATATAATCGTCCACCATATTCATCAAATGCTCGTGTTTGTCTTTATAAACAGGCTCACTATTAAAAATACTTTCCTTGGGATTTATGAAGCCCTTAAATTCCATTTGTTCCTGAATGCTCACCCCTACTTTATATAGCATAAAGCCCATGATTTCAGACGAAACATCATTTCTAAAAAGCCCTTTTGCAATTTCAACTTTGACCATTTCCTCAAAGGCTAAAACCGAACTACTCAGCATGTCTTTATAAAGATGCTCTATGGTAGGTGATTGTAAGTTTTTTATAAGATTAAACAGAAAATGGCTGTGTAAAGGACGCTCTCTATCAAACTCCAAACCTGCTTTAAATAAAGCTTTGAAGAAAACCCAAAAATCAGGAAAGCTCTCTCTTTCTATGCTACCTACATAGTTTTTCTTAGCACCCCCACTCTCTTTCAAAAGATACAAAAACAAATCAAGCTTATCTTCAAAGTATTGATAAACGCTCCCCTTTGCTATCCCGAGCTGCTTCACTACTTCAGAAATAGAAGCTTCGTCAAAAGGTTTAAGTGCAAACTCTCTGAGAAAAGCCTCTGTGATAAGTGTTCTTTTGGCTTCGCCAATATTAAAAAACGTCTCTTTAGGCATACATTGTGACTATACAGTCACAAATATAACAAATTACATGACTACCCAGTCATTTCTTTTAAATATTTATTTTATACAGAAGTGTTAAGCAATATCAAACACAAAAAAAACCGTTACATAAGTATTACGTAACTTGATTTATTTGATACCTTATTATACTTCAGGCCATCAAAAAGAGTTAAAGTATTCAATAAACCAGACAAACATGATTTTAAGAAACACACTATCCATAGCCATTTTGGCAGTTTTCAGTTCTTGTGCTACATCATCCTCTAGCTCAAGTACTTCAAAAGCAACTACTACCTCCACAGAGGCGGTATACTGGGTGAATGGCAAAAAGTCTGACTGCGTGGGAGTTGGAAAAAAGGACTGCCTAGAAATTCAAAAGGGTAACATAAAAAACGCTAACAATTGGAAACTTTTCTATGATTCCATTGACGGTTTTAATTACGAAGAAGGTTACGTATACAAACTTTTGGTAAAAGAGGAGAATTCTTTAAAACCAGTTGCTGCTGATGCTTCTTTAAAAAATTATAAACTATTAAAAGTTATGCAAAAGGAGTATGAGCCAAAACTTCTTCTTGATAACAAATGGACCTTAGTAGAACTTAACAATGCTCCTGTCTTAGGCGAAAATACCCCTACAATCGAATTCCAGCTTGAATTAAGAAAAATGATAGCAAATGATGGATGTAATAACCTCGTAGGTGAAATTAAATCCGTAATGGACAATAAAATTAACCTTGGCAACGTGATTGGCACAAAAAAAATGTGCCAAGAAATGGAATTAGCTGACCAATATGGCCCACTCTTAAATCAAATTAATTCCTACAAAATAGAGAACCAAAAGCTTATCATTTATGACGGAAATAACACCGAAATACTAGCTTTCAAAAGAAGTAACTAATTGTTACTTCTCGTACTCAATTTTAAAAATTGTACCATTCAAATCGTCGCTAACATAAAGCTCACCATTAAGACCAATAGCCAAACCACAGGGTCTATGCTGAATAGGTCCTGAAGGATTCGCTAAGTTTACGCCTGCAAAGTTATCTGCAAAGATTTCCCATTTCCCTGTAGGTTTTCCTTTCTTAAAAGGCACAAAGGCCACAAAGTAACCTTTCTTAAGCTCAGGGGACTGACCATGAAAAGCTATAAACGCTCCATTTCGATATTTCTTAGGAAAAGAATTCCCTGTGTAAAACAAAAGGTCGTTAGGTCCTAAGTGAGCAGGAAAAGCCATCAGTGGGTCTATGGCATCTTCGCCACCAGTCTTCTTCCCATTCCCTCCATATTCTGGAGCCAGTATTTTCTTTTTCTGTTTTTGGTCGTAATAAATATATGGCCAACCTGCATTATCACCTTTTTTCAATTCATACATGGCTTCCGCTGGTAATTCTGCACTTTGTTTCGCAGTATAATATTGCGGATAAAAATCGTGGAATTGACCACGACCATGAACTACAGTAAACAAACTATTTGTTTCTTTATTCCAATCTATTGCCACCGCATTTTTAACACCCGTAGCATATCTCGTTCCATTAGAAAAACTTTGGTTTAAGATTCGTCCGTTAAATTTCCATATACCACCCGCTACATCCAATATTGGGCAAGGCATCATTCCTGCTCCACTTTCAGGCTCTCTACATGGGTCGTTCCAGGAGCCCACTGTTACATAGATGTTGTCATCATCATCAAGAACAAAAGGTTTTGCGTTATCACGGCCTTTATCTATTAAACCATCAACCATTTTGTCTGGCTCTTGATTTTTAGGAAAATTGTAATTTTTATCTAGTTCGTATCTGTAAATTGACGTGTTAGAAGAATAGTATAGATACCTGTCATGTGCTACTATTCCCGTTCCTACTTCTTCGCCTATTACCCTAGTTTCATCAATTTTGCCATCGTTATTAGTATCTTTCAATAACACAAAACCTTTATCCGCCTTTCTATTAGCGTAGATATCGCCATTTTTAGAAACCGTCATATGTCTAGGAGAACCTAAATCTTTGGCAATTATTTTGACAGTAAACCCCTTGGGAACTGTAATTTGAGATGGATTTATTTGAGCAGATAATGAAAAGGAGATTCCTGAAAGAAAGCTAAGGCCTATGATTGACCTCTTAAAATTAATTTTCATGCGTAAGATTATTGTTATAATTCTCAAAACGGTCGCAAAGTTACATGAAGCTGCCGTTTAATCAATTTATTTTCAACTACCCAATTTGCCTTTTCAGCTTCCAATAGCCCTCATCACGAGATATTCTTCCTTTTCGAATAGTTTTTAAACTCGTTTTAAGCACTCTTATCTATGGCAGTGCCATGTAGCGTTGTTTATTCCCTAATTTCATAACATAATTCAACCCCAATAGCTGCTATGCAAACAAAGTACTTTATAAAATCTTGCGTTCTTTTGGTATTCACCTTCTTAAGCTTCCAAAGTTATAGTCAAGAGCTTGCCGAGAACATCATAGAACATCCTCGCATATTGTTTTTAGAAAATCAGGAGGCACTTATTGAAAAGGCAATAAAACATAGTCCGATAAGGCAAAAAGTTCATACATCCCTAATCAGGGAAGCTAACCAAATAATAGCCCTTCCACTTCTTGAAAGAATCCAGACAGGTCGAAGACTTTTAAGTGTATCAAGAGAGTACCTTCGTCGTGTTCTTTTCTTAGGTTATGCCTATAGACTCACCAATGAGACCAAATACCTAGAAAAAGCGGAGCAAGAAATGCTTAACATAGCTCAGTTTTCGGACTGGAATCCTAGTCATTTTTTGGATGTCGCTGAAATGACCACCGCTATTGCCATAGCCTATGATTGGTTTTACAAAGGCCTGAACCCAAAAACTAAAACTGTGGTAAAAAATGCCATCATAGAGAAAGGTATAAACCCATCTTATAATGAAAAATATAATGGTTTCTTAACAGCTCATCATAACTGGAATCAGGTTTGTAATGCAGGAATGGCCTTAGGAGCCTTAGCCATTTATGATGAAGAACCAGAATTAGCAAAAAGCACCATTTCAAGGGCTATAAAGTCTATTTCTTTACCCATGGAACAGTATGCTCCAGATGGTGCCTACCCAGAAGGCTACGCATATTGGGGCTACGGCACTTCTTTTAATGTCCTTTTCATTGATGCCATGATGAAAGTTTTTAAGTCAGATTTTGGCTTGACGAAGCTCCCGGGTTTTGATAAAACACCTGCCTACTTGATGCACATGATTGGTCCCTCCTATAATGCCTTTAACTACTCCGACTGTAGTGATAATATCAGAATAAACCCAGCTATGTTTTGGTTTGCAGAACTGAATCAAGACGCGTCTCTCCTATTCTGGGAAAAGAAAATGATTCAAAACTCACTCGAGAAAAACATGACCAAGCGTCTCTCTCCGCTCATGATGGTTTGGGGTAGTGGTATTGACCTTGAAAAAGAACTAATCCCGAAAGAAAAAGTTTGGACTGGAAGTGGCCTCACCCCTGTAGCTTTAATGCGAAGTTCATGGCAAGAAAATGGAGTATTTGTAGGCTTCAAAGCCGGTTCTCCTCATGAAAACCATGCACACATGGATATTGGCTCTTTTGTTATGGATGCCATGGGTGAGCGTTGGGCCATAGATTTCGGTTCTTCTAATTATAATCTATTAGAGACGCAGGGAGTTAAAATTTGGGGTAGAGAACAAGACGCCCAAAGATGGGATGTCTATAGATATAATAACCTGGCACATAGCACGCTCTCGTTCAATAATCAATTTCAAGAGGTTTATGGCTACGCCAATATTGACAAAATCATTGATACCGAAAGTGTCAAAGCAGCAGTTTCAGACATCACAGAAGTTTATAAATCGCAAATCAAAAGCAGTAAAAGAGCCGTAGCCATTAAAGACAATAGCTATGTAGTCATAACAGACAAGCTAGTCAATAACTCCGAAGCCAAAACGCTGCAATGGAGAATGCCAACTAATGCCAGCATTATCTCCATGAGTAATTCAGATATCATTTTGACGCAAAACAATAAAAAACTACATCTCAGATTATTAAGCCATCAGAATGTCAAAATGCGAACCTGGAGTACAAAATCACCAAATAGCTATGATGAGGCCAACCCAAACTCTATTATTGTTGGTTTTGAAATGAAGCTAGAAGCAAATGCAAAAGAGACTATTCAAATAGCCCTAATTCCAGAGAATAATAAGGCCAAAGTAAAACCATTAGACCTAAGCATTTTCGAATAAGTTTACATTTGACCCACTCAAAATCACTAATTTTGAAGAATTCATCAAAAAACTAAATATGTCTAAAATCATCATCTCCTGCATCCTGGCAGTGGGAACCTTGGCTATTTCTTGCGAAAAGCCATCAGAAAATGTTCTCCTAGAAAAATGGGCTGGCCCTTATGGAGGTGTCCCAGCCTTTGACAAAATGGATGTCAATCATTTAAAAGATGCCATGGAAACAGGCATTGCTAATCATCTAAAGGAGTTAGATGAAATAGCGAATAATACTGAGCCAGCTACTTTTGAGAATACTATTCTGGCTATGGAAAAAAGTGGAACCGACTTGGATAAGGTTTACCCATACTACGGAATTTATAGTTCCAATACCTCCACAGATGAGTTCAGAGCTATTGAAGGAGATTTGGCTGGTCAGCTATCTGAATATAATTCCAAGATAACGCAGAACGAAAAACTTTTTCAACGTGTAAAAACTGTCTATGAAGCGAGCTTAGAAAACCCGCTTCCAGTAGACCAGCAGCGTGTGACCTTATTAACCTATCAGGACTTTGCTCTAAACGGTGCAGAACTAGATGCTGAAAAGAAAAAAAGGTATGCCGAAATCAACAAAGAACTGTCTGAGCTTTCTACTATTTTTGGTAATAATGTGTTGCATGATGAAGAAGGTTACATTACCTATTTAGAAGAAAGTGAGTTAGGTGGCCTTTCAGAAGCATTTATTAAAAGTGCTGCGAGTGCCGCTGAAGCCAATGGCCAAGATGGCAAATATGCCATTACCAATACTCGCTCTTCTATGGACCCATTTTTAACCAACTCCACAGAAAGAGAACTGAGAGAAAAGGTTTGGAAAAACTACTATGCTAGAGGCGACAATGGTGACGAGTTTGACAACAATGAGGTGATTGTGAAAATACTCCAACTAAGAAATGAGCGAGTTCATCTATTGGGCTTTGATAATTACGCCCAATGGCGATTACAAAACCGAATGGCTAAGACCCCAGAAAATGCTTTAGCACTGCTAGATGCTGTTTGGCCTAGTGCCATAGCTCGTGTAGATGAAGAAGTAAAAGACATGCAAACTGTAGCTGATGCCGAGGGAGCAAACATCAAAATAGAACCTTGGGACTATAGATTTTACGCCGAAAAAGTAAGAAAGAAAAAATACGATTTAGATAGCGACGAAGTAAAGCAATACTTACAACTAGATAAGCTGAGAGAAGCCATGTTTTATGTGGCAGGAGAACTATTTGACTTTAAATTCTCCGAAATCACAGACGGAACTGTTCCAGTTTTTCATGAAGATGTACGCGTATGGGAAGTAAAAGACAAAAACTCTGATAAGCATATTGGGCTTTGGTACTTAGACCCTTACGCCAGAAAAGGGAAACGCTCAGGAGCATGGGCTACCACTTACAGAGGTCATACAGACATGGGAGAAGAAGAAACGGTGTTATGCTCTAACAATTCTAACTTTGTAAAAGGTGAGCCCGGCGAACCTGTTTTAATTTCTTGGGATGATGCTACCACCTTTTTCCATGAAATGGGGCATGCTTTACATTATTTATCTGCTAATGTTAAGTACCCAAAACTAGACGGTAGCTTAAGGGACTATGGTGAATTCCAGTCTCAGTTATTAGAGCGTTGGTTAAGTACTGACGCTGTTATTGAAAACTATCTGGTTCATTATAAAACAGGAGAATCTATGCCTAAAGGTTTGGTAGCTAAAATCAAAGAAGCGTCTAATTTCAACCAGGGTTTTAGTACTACGGAATACATGGCATCTGCTATTATGGATATGAAATATCACATGATGGACCCTACTGATTTAGATGTAGATAGCTTTGAAAGAGAAACTTTAGAAAACATCAATATGCCAAAGGAATTGGTCATGAGACACCGTTCGCCACACTTTAATCATGTGTTTAGAGGAGAAGGCTACGCCACGGCCTATTATGGTTATATGTGGGCAGATGTACTTACCGCTGATGCCGCAGAAGCATTTGCAGAAGCACCAGGAGGTTTTTACGACAAAGAATTAGCAAAGAAAATGAAAGAAATACTCTTTGCCCCAAGAAACACTGAAGACCCAGCCGAAGCCTACAGAAGATTTAGAGGTAGAGACGCCACTATTGACGCATTAATGCGTGATAGAGGTTTTGCTAAATAGAAAATGGAATTCGAATTTACTGATTAAAGAGGAGTCATTTGGCTCCTCTTTTCTTTTAAATTAAATAAAATTCATTCAACTATACTTTTAGTTTTGATTGCTTCTTACTACTTCCAACTAAATATTTAGTTCATTATAAATCATACAATCATGGCAGAAGTAACAAACAAGAAGTCTGGCAAGCCAGACATGACCCCATTGGTAGACTTAGGCTTTCTTCTAATCACATTTTTCATTTACACCACCACCTTTAGCACACCAAACACCATGGATTTAAACATGCCGAGTGACAAAGGGGTTGAAGGAGCTCCTATTAAGAAAAGTAACTCTATGACCGTTATTTTGGGGAAAGACAATAAGCTTTACTGGCATCAGGAAGAAATAGGTAGACTTAGTGAAAAGGACATTAAGGAAACTAACTTCTCGCCAGAAGGCATCAGAAAAACAATTATTGCTTTGAAAAAAGAGGCCATTGACCCTGAACTTTGGACGGTCATCATAAAACCAACGGATGATTCTAACTGGAAAAACGCCGTTGATATTTTAGACGAAACAGCCATTACGGGCTCTTCTAGAAAAGCTGTAGTAGAGTTAAGCCAAAAAGAACAGAAGCTTTATGAAAGAATGGTTTATTAATTAAACCCCTTTTAAATCAAAGTCTTCTGTAGCTACTTTTTCCACGCGTTTGCCCATCTTTTTCTGGATGATGTAAAAATGATGCTCTTCTTCATCAGTTACTAATGAAATGGCTTCTCCCATAGCTCCTGCCCTACCTGTACGCCCTATGCGGTGTACATAATCCTTTGGCGAACGTGGGAGTTCATAATTTATGACACAAGGCAAAAAATGAATATCAATACCTCTAGCCGCTACATCAGTAGCCACTAAAGCAATGACTTCGCCAAGCTTAAAATCTAGCATGGCTTTGTTTCTGGCACTTTGTGTCTTTTTACTGTGAATAGCACTCGCCTTAATCCCGTTTCTATTTAGCTTATTGGTAACATTATCCGCTGTTCTGATGGATGACGTAAAAATCAAAACCTTCGTAATTTCTTGATTCTTGATAATATATCTAAGCAGTGGACCTTTTCGCTCCATACTCACCATATAAGCTATTTGTTTGATTTGCTCTACCGCCTCTTCTTCCTCTTCTATTTCTATAGTAACTGGTTCAGTTAGAATCAGACGCTTGAGGTCAATAATTTTAGTATCTAGCGTGGCCGAGAAAAGTAAGTTTTGGCGTTTTTGCGGTAGAAGTTTCAGGATTTGACCAAACTCTTCTTGAAAACCCAAATCCAGCATTTTGTCTGCCTCATCTAGCACTAGGGTTTCTACTTTTGCCAAACTCACCGATTGGCTAGAAATTAAATCTAACAACCTCCCTGGTGTAGCCACTAATATTTCGGTGTCTTTTAGCTGCACCATTTGCTGGTTTACTTTTACACCACCGTATACCGCTAAATTCTTAACCTCATCTTCTAGGTTCTCTGTAAACGCCGAAATCACCTCCGAAATTTGCATAGCGAGCTCACGTGTTGGCACCAAAATCAACACTTTCAAATTCCTTCTTCTGGAAGCTTTCTTATTTAAGAAACCCTCCAGAATCGGTAAAACGAAACTCGCCGTTTTACCAGAACCCGTTTTTGCAATGCCTTGGATGTCTTTTCCGGATAAAACTGCAGGAATAGCTTCCTTTTGAATTGGATATGGCTTACCATAGTTTTGTGCGGCTATCGCCGTCAATAGTGGTTTCGATAATCCTAAATCCTCAAATGTTTTCTCGGTACTCATAAATATATACTACTTTCAGAACGCAAAATTGCCTTTAATTTTTCTGAATACCATTGTCAATACTGTTTTCTACTTAAATTGTAAGGTAATCTAATACCGAAACCCTATTTTAATATATGACAAAAGCACTTTTACTCCTCAGCCTAATCTTTCTAGGAGCCTCCAGATGGCAGTCTAGTACGAACCACTTCATAGAAAATTTCGAAAATCCTAAATCCGAGTTTTTCCAATATGGGTCTGCAGGCACCAAAGATGCTTTTAAACATAGTATGGGCATACCCTCTCCCACAGAACCAAACACTAGTATTCTCTCTTTAAAAATAAATCCAGATGAAAAACCAGGTGCGGGAAAAGGCCCAGAAATAATATCCAAAGAAGAAACGCATTTTGGACAATACGCTACAAGGCTCAAAGTGCCAGACGTAACAGAAACACAGCCAAATGTGGGAGCCGTAGTTGGTTATTTCACCTATCAAATGGATAAGGAATTAGGCCTGAGCGAGATTGACTTTGAATGGTTAATTGCAGACCCTAGAATTATTTATGTGGGTACTTGGACAGGTCCTTCAGGTAACCTTCAAAGAATAGGACGCACCATCAATTTAGCCGAAGGGAAAATCCTCAATACCATTGAAAAAGAAGGTCATGCGGGTAACCCAAAAGATTTAACTGGCCTACAAAACCAACCAGAGACTATTCCAGCAATTCCAGATTATAATGCCTCTAAACAGTTTTATACCTATGGTTTTGATTGGAAATCAGATGAGATGCGGTGGTGGATGATTCACCCAGAAACTTCCGATACCTTGGTTCTTTGGAATTATAAAGGCTCAAAACTGGGTATTCCGCAACATCCTTCAAAATACCGCATGAACTTTTGGCATACCGACGAATGGTCTGTAGAAACTAATCCCAATTCTTTAGAAAAGCCAGAAGCTCCATACGAAGTAGAAGTAGATTGGATGTCTTATGAGCCGCTTTAAAAAAACGGCTCTACCATTATTTAGTATTTGACAACCCTTAATTCATTAAATATAAACTCTTTAATCAGCTGTGCGAGGTCTTTTTGACCTCGTACGTGTGTTCGCAGGTCTTCAGACCTGCACTGCTCCCATGCTACCCTACATCTTTTTTACTCATTTAATTCTAATTAGTATCGATCTGAAGATCGACTAACACCCCTGCGAGGTCTGAAGACCTAGCAAAGCGGAGTGTTTTTTAGCAATTCTATATTTCTTTCTCTTTTTATAAATTGTTTCAAATTTTATTACCTAACCCTAGTTCTCATATGTGCACCGAAGAGCCCGTAAGTGAAACTCTGCTAGGGAATTATACTTTCTTTTTTTACTCTTCTTCATTAATTCCATCTGTACGGGAAGGTCATAAGACCTTCAAACACTGCAACGAATTCACAGACTTCGCAGATCGGGGAAAAACCTAATCTATCCTTTCATTTATCAAGAAGCTTAATTACCAAATCAAGAAATCCAATCACTATTAAATAGTACGAGTACTTCTTATACGGCTCAAACTTTTTATTTTGGTAAATAAGAAAAATAAACCAAAAACTAAACTACATATAGGAGCGACTAGACGCCATTCGCTACTCATAACTCATAACATCTTTAATATTTTAATAAAAAAGGATAGACAAAACGCAAATAGAACTAGCAGTATGGCAATAAACTTAAATTGGGACCGCATTCCGATCTCATCCATACTTTCAAGTAAAAACTTTTTAAGGTAATTATCTTTCCATTTAATGTATATCCAGTTCGCAAGAATAAACATTAACATGCTGCCAAGAAAATATATTATATTTAACCAAATCATAATTAACAATTCATCTAATCTTCTGATGGGTTTATTATTTCGCCGACAGTTCTTTCCGTAGGAACTCTGACTGTTTCATTTGAAACCTTAAGTAATTCTATGGTTTTCTTTGACATTTTGGGCGTCGGACCATTTAAGGCACGGTCAATTAGTAGATCTGAACCCTCTTCAATTAGAATTTCTAAAGCTGAGCCTATCGTTTTATTTTTATCACCAGACATCCAATTCGTCAGACCTTCAGCAATTCTTTCGAATGTATTCAATGCCGCTCCAGTTGCAACCCCCATTAAACCAGGTAAAGCTCCAACACCTTCAAAAGCAAGACCACCTATCGCAACAGGTACGCTCGCGAGCTCTATGTCATCTCCAACTTTTGCATAGTCCTAGCTGCTCGCAAACTACCAGATACTAAATTGACCTTTAGTTGCCCATCTTTAGACTCTTTATAACCCTTTATGTCATTTAAAGATTGATATTGCTTCTTGTTATAGTAAAATACGTCATTCTGTTTATAACCACTCCAATCTCCACCACCTGTAATTGATTGAAGGCCTAGCTGATTTAATTTAAATGAGTAATTCCCGTTACTTTGTATTTTTTGTTGAACATTGTACACTCTGGTAACAAGTTTTTCTAATCCGTCTAAATCTATTGCATTGACAGGGTCATTCTCCGCATAATCATACGTACTCTTATATGCGTAATCCATGGCTAAAGGGTCAACATGGTTAAACCTTCCTATAACTGGGTTATAAATTCTAAACCCATAGTCAAGAAGTTCCTCCATTACTTAGCACTCTCCACAACCTCTTCTTCAATAAAGAATTGCTCGTCCGCCAAAACCTTATTCATAAAGTTTAAAAGCACTTCTTGTTTATGATGAAAGTACCAACCCGCAAACTCGTGTTTACCTCCTACAAAAGCCTGCAACTGGGCACTTACGCCCAATGACTTCATGTGATTATAAAGTGGCTGAGAGCCAAAAAGCATCATCCACCCTACTGTTTCCGGTCCGCAGTAATGGTGAGATGCCGTAACGAAAGGCACCACGTTATCCTTATTACCATGAAAAAACAAAGTAGGCATAGCCGTTTTTTCAGTAATGAGATTCAGGTCAATCAGAGCACCTGCACCCGAAACCATGCCCTTATACTTAAAATCACTAGGTAAAGAGTTGCCATGCAAGCTCATCTTTTTTCTATCAAGGTAAGCTGCATGCAGCACTGCCTCTCCTCCAGCACTACTTCCTGAAATGAAGACTTTATTTTTATCAAAACCAATTTCGTCCGCCTTCTCTAAAAGAAAGGCAGTGGCCTCCCAAAGTTCGCTAGCAGCCAGTCTCATGGCCATAATTTTGTCTTCTTGTGGTGTATCACAGCCAAATCCTTTTCCCTTTCTAGATAGTGTATAGGAAATGGTGGCATAGGCTACATTGTTTTTTGACAAATACCTGCCAAACGAATGTCCTGAAGTTCTATTTCCTACCGAAAAGCCTCCTCCATGTACAAAAATCATTAAGGGTACATCTTTAGCAGATTTGTCCTGAGGTAAAAAAAGGTCTAATTGAAGTCTTGCCGTATCGCCTTCTAGGTATGTCAGTGTTTCATACTCTTGGGAGTTGGCTGAGAAGCCTATCATAATTAGGCCTACAAAAAAGACTGCTTTAAGCCCGATAAGTTTTTTTGAAATTTCGTTCATTTTTAAGAGGGTTGATATTAGTCCACAATTTAGCGGTTTCAAGTCAACTTACTGTCCTAAGCTGCCCCCTTCTATTTAAAATTTCATAAATAAATCAGTCCCGAGGTTGATTAGGTAAAGTCTATTATTAAAGTTCAATTTCCAATACCACTATATCCTTATCCCGGTCTTTAGAAATATGTACTAACTCTGCAGATTTAGAGTATGCAACACTCTGCCCTCCATAAGTCAGGCCTTTCCATGGTCCCTTAGAAATTTGACCAACTAAGTCCACCCCTATTGCCGGACACTTTATACGCTCAGAAATATTCTTAACTACACCATGAAGTTCTTTTCCATGTTCAGGCCATTCATCTACCTTAGCTGCCCATCCGTAGGGAATCAACATTAAATCTGGCTTCAGCTCCGACATCTGCTGTATTAAATCTTCCTTAAAGGTATCTGCACAAATCATAACACCAATCTTACCAAACTTGGTCTGAACTACCTGCACACCATTACCTTTACTATAAGATGGCTCCATTAACTCCGTAAGTATATTATTCTTTCTGTGCTTCAGTAGAATGTTACCCTCATCGCTAATTAAAAGTGCACTGTCATACAATTTATCACCCTCTTTTTCTCCCAAACCTATACAAATATATACACTGTACTTCTTTGCTAATTGAGCCAAAAAATCAGAATCTTCTCCTGGAATGGGTTTTGACAAATGATGAGCATCAGGGTTTACCCAACCTACTAGAGCCATCTCTGGAAATACTACAATTTCAGCACCTTGCTCTTTTGACTCCAGCACGGCATTTTCTATTCTCCTTAGGTTACCACTTTTATCACTGTCTAAACAGAAAATTTGAGCCATCCCCACTTTTACTATTTTTTGAGCACATATATTAAAAGAGAGGAAAATTGAAACTAATGGCAGCCATCTAGTCAATTTGAGGCGTTTGAGAAATATATTGATTTTAAACATTTAGAGAAATAAGGTTTGAACTTTTAAATTAATTAATTATTCCGACTTTAAGCAATTAGCAAAAACCGGAACTATACTGGATGAAGCATTTGTTTGGACTATATTGCAAAGCAAGAAAACTATAAAGAATGGAGTTCAAACTTACGTCAGATTTTAAACCTACCGGAGACCAACCACAAGCCATAAAAAAATTGGTTCAAGGACTAAATACTGGAGAGCAAGATCAGGTTCTTTTAGGGGTAACAGGCTCTGGAAAGACTTTTACGGTAGCTAATGTTATCAAAGAAATAAACAGACCAACACTCATCTTGAGCCATAACAAAACTTTGGCGGCTCAATTATACGGTGAGTTCTTGCAGTTTTTCCCTGAAAACAAAGTCGAATACTTTGTTTCATATTATGACTACTATCAACCGGAGGCCTTCATAGCCACCACTGGTACCTATATAGAAAAAGACCTTCAAATAAATCAAGAGATTGAAAAACTAAGGCTCAAAACCGTATCCTCACTAATGTCCGGTAGGAGAGACGTAATTGTAGTAGCGTCAGTTTCTTGTATTTATGGTGCCGGAAATCCTACCGAATATCAAAAAAGTGTAGTTCATATAAAAAAAGGGCAAGAGCTAAGCCGAAATCAATTTCTACATAGTTTGGTAGATATATTATACTCTCGAACAGAAATTGAATTTGGAAGAGGTACCTTCAGAGTAAAAGGAGACACCGTTGATATTTTCCCTGGCTATGCAGATTATGCCTATAGAATTCTTTATTGGGGAGATGAAATTGAAGAAATACAGATGATAGACCCGGCTAATGGTAAAAAAATGGACGACCTTGGCGAACTCATCATTTACCCTGCCAACCTATTTGTTACTGGAAAAGACGTCATGCAAGAATCAATGAAACAGATTCAGGATGACATGGTAAAACAGATAAAGTATTTTGAAGAAGAAGGAAGGCCTCATGAGGCCGAACGAATTCAAGAAAGAACCGAGTTTGATCTAGAAATGATGCGTGAGTTAGGATATTGTAGTGGAATTGAAAACTACTCTAGGTATTTTGATAAGCGTGAGCCAGGGCAAAGACCTTTTTGTCTATTTGATTATTTCCCTGAAGATTTTCTTTTAGTAGTAGACGAGAGTCACGCTACCTTACCACAAATACGAGCAATGTATGGTGGAGACCGCTCTCGTAAAGTTTCTTTGGTAGAAAATGGCTTCCGATTACCATCCGCCATGGATAACAGACCTTTGAAGTTCCCTGAATTTGAAGAGTTAATCGGGCAATCAATTTACGTTTCTGCCACACCAGCTGATTATGAAATAAACAAGTCTGATGGTGTTATTATTGAGCAAATTATTCGACCTACAGGTCTTTTAGACCCCGAGATAGACGTTAGACCAAGTTTAAATCAAATTGACAACCTACTCGACGAAATTGACCTTAGAATCAAACGAGAAGAGCGAGTTTTGGTTACGACACTTACCAAAAGAATGGCAGAGGAGCTCAGCAAATATTTTGACAAAGTGGGCATAAAATGCCGTTATATTCATTCCGAGGTCAAAACACTGGAAAGAGTTGAGATATTAAGAGAGTTAAGATTAGGTGTTTTTGATGTATTAGTCGGGGTCAATCTTTTGAGAGAGGGGCTTGATTTGCCAGAGGTATCTCTGGTTGCCATTATGGATGCCGACAAAGAAGGTTTCTTAAGAGATATTCGCTCCCTTATTCAGACCATTGGCCGTGCGGCCAGAAACTCAAATGGTAAAGTGATTATGTATGCTGATAAAGTCACCAAGTCTATGGAACAAGCCATAGATGAAACCAGCAGACGTAGAGCTCTTCAAATAGAGTATAACGAAGCTCACGGCATCACGCCTACCACTATCCTAAAAAGCAAAGAAGCTATTATGGACCAAACCTCTATTGCAGATACTAAACCTATTAATAGAGGGTATTATGTAGAGCCCGAAACTTATAATATTGCTGCAGACCCAGTAACACAGTTCTTAAACAAACCTCAACTTGAAAAACTCATTCAAGAATCTAAAAGAAAAATGGAGCAATCTGCAATGGAACTTGACTTTTTACAAGCTGCCAAGTTTAGAGACGAAATAAAACAACTAGAAGCGAAACTACAGGAAGTTCAAGGTTTATAAAAACCATAACATATTTCACAAAAAAAAGAGATGCCGTTGGACATCTCTTTTTTCATATAAGTCTTTTAACTAATTATTTTCCAGCTAAATCTGGGTTTAATAAGTCGTAGAATTGCTCAACTTTAGGCATCAAGATAATTCTTGTTCTTCTATTAGTTGATCTTCCTTCTCTTGTTTCGTTTGTTGCAATAGCGTTATACTCCCCTCTACCGGCAGCAATTAACTTATTAGGGTCAACACCGAAATTCTTTTGAAGAACTCTCACTACAGAAGTAGCTCTTTTAACACTTAAGTCCCAGTTGTCCTGAATACAATCAGTATTAATAGACTGGTCATCAGTATAACCTTCTATCATCACGTCAAGCTCAGGTCTTGATTTGATAATTTTGGCAATCTTACCCAATACATCATTTGCTTTCGCAGTGATTCTTGAGCTACCGCTTCTGTAAAGCATTTTATCAGAAAGGTTAATCATAACCACTGTTCTGTCAACTTTAATTTCTACGTCTTCATCTTCGATATCAACGTCAAGAGATTTTGTCAAATTGATAGCAAGTGCAAGATTCATAGAATCTGCTTTGTTTTTAGCATTTCTAAGCAAATTGATATACTGATCTCTTTGCTCTAGTTGAGCTAAAGTTTTATCAATGTTATCAGCAGCTGCTTTAGACAAAACAGTTAAACCTTCTACTTGTTGCATTTGCTGATTACGAGCAGACTGCAAATCAGAAACTTGACCTCTTAGGTCAGCAATTTGCTCTTCACGTAATTTTGCAGTGTTTGAAGCACTTGCTCTTTCGTTTGCTAAATCGTTTTCAGCTTTAGTTAAATCTTGTTTGTATTTCAATAGGTCGTCGCTGCAGCTTTCAAGAGAGCTTTTAGACTGTGCCAACTGAGACTCAAGGTCTACAAATTTTTTCTTACTCACACAAGAGGTGAATGCAGCCGATGCCAATAGAATCACCGCTAGACGTGTTGTTAATTTCATATTTTATCAGAGTTTTTGGTTAAATTTTTCAAAATCTTGCTACAAACTTAAGCAAAAGGAGATAGCAAAACCAAGTTATTGTGTAGATGAATACATCTTTTCAGCTAATTAATAGACGTAAGGCACAATTCTGTTCCAAAAACGCCCCCTTTATACCTAGAATTAGCTTTTAACGTCCAAATTTATTTCGATTCCATTTAAGTCTGTCGTCAAAAAACTAGACATTACGTCGAAATATGGCCTCATTTTACCAAAAACATGGGCTGCCTTTTCAGGAAAATCAGAAGACAAAACTTCCAAATCTGTCACAGGATGTTTTAGCAAAAATTGTTTATATCGTAAAAGGTCAATTTCTGGATGCTCAATATCATATCCTTTCGGTGACTTTTTCAATTGTTCTCCTCTAACTTCGCCAAAATATTTTTTAAAATCGGCACCATTAATTACTGCTCTATATTCATCTGCTTCTTCGCTAAAGTGTTCCCTCAAAAGTTTCATATCCTCTTTACTCGGACCCCAAAAACCTCCCGCTAAATAAGAACGACCATTTGGCTCCAAATGGAAATAGTAACCGCCTCTTCTTTGAGCGGTAGCTCGCCGTAAACCTCCACTCCAGTTAGTTTTATATGGTGTTTTATCTTTTGAAAAGCGAACGTCTCTATATATTCTTTGCAAGCTTTTCTTTCCTGTAGGCGTTTCTATCAAGTCATCTTTACGCATCAATAGCAAAATTTCATCGGCCACTGTAATCACTTTTTCCAGTGCTAACTCATACCTTAGCTTATGAGCTTGAAACCACTCTCTATTGTTATTCTCTCTTAAATCCTTAAGAAAATCAAAAGCCTCTTTCATAAAAAAAATTAATTTACAATGTGAAAAAAGTCTTTTAAGCCACTTAAAATACTCTGAACGGCATACGAAGCCAGAATGAGGCCCATAATCTTACTTATTACGGTAATTCCATACTCCCCTACTTTGTCTTGAACTATGTTAGCACCCAATAAAAGTAAACAGGTCAAACCAACCACTACCGCCACTAATAGCGTAAAAATCAATTGCTGTTGAAAACTGTAAATATGATTATCAGTCATGAGCACTACCGCCATTATGGCTCCAGGAGATGCTATGGAAGGAATAGCTACAGGAAAAATAGTTACGTGCTTATAATCCTTGATTAAATGCTTTTCCATTTGAGGCTTTCCGTCCCCAAAAATCATGGTCAAAGCAAACAAGAATAAAATAACGCCACCAGAAATCTGAAAAGCGTCAAGAGAAACGGCCATACCTTCTAGAATAAGCTGGCCAATAACTATAAAAAACACAAGTATAAAAAAGGCTATTACAGAAGCTCTTTTGGCCACCTTCTTTTTATACTTCATGTCAAACTGCTTAGTAGCCTCTAAATACACTGGTACTGAGCCAAGCGGGTCTAAAACAGCAATTAGAAATAGTATGGTTGCAAAAGTCTCCTTCATAAATCTTATAATTTTTCTTTCTGGTATTTGAGATTATACAAAACTTAAAGGGCAAAAAAAAGCCGTCTTAAAATTAAGACGGCTAAACTTTATGAAAAGTTCTTTTATCAGGCGTTGGCCGCTAAATATTCTGATACACTTTCATGACTCTCTTTCAGTGTGTCATCACCAGACTGCCAGTTTGCAGGACAAACTTCGCCATACTTCTGGCTAAACTGCCAAGCATCAATAGTTCTTAATTCTTCGTCTACACTTCTTCCAATTGGGAAATAGTTTACAACCTCATGACGAACAATTCCTTCTTTATCTATCAAGAATGTTCCTCTGAAAGCTACTGGCTCTCCTACAAACTCCAATTGACCATTGTCAGCCATTTGGTATGAACCACCTAAAACACCAAAGTTATTTGAGATAGTTTTGTCTGTATCAGCTACGATTGGGTATTTAACACCTTCTATCCCGCCTTGCTTTCTTGGCGTACGTAACCATGCCAAGTGCGTTTGCTCCGTATCAGTAGAACATCCTACTACTACTACACCTCTCTCTTCAAACTCAGCTATTTTGTTTTGAAAAGCAATAAGCTCAGTAGGACAAACAAAAGTAAAATCCTTTGGGTAAAAGAATAATAAAACCTCATTCTTTCCTATGTACTTCTCTAGTGAAAAATTTTCATCTAAAGTATATCCTTCAACGGCAGCTACTGCCTTAAAAATTGGTGCTTTTTTACCTACTAACGACATATATAATTTCTGTTTTAATTCAAGTTTGCAAAGTTACTGTGAAGAGCCGCTTTAGTCCAATCTTTAAACCAATTTTGACAAGCATTTCCTTTAACTTTAATTGCATTTTTCCAAGTTGTTTTTTCATCAAAAATAGACGCTTGTACTTAATTGCTTAAAAATATAAATCATCGTAGACAAACTTATTAGGCGTATAGACTGCATATTAGAACAAAAAGTTACTTCTGAGTTATCATAGAAAACAAATACCAATGTCTAAGCAAAGACTTTTGAAATGGTCACTTATTGAATATTTTTAATAAGGAAAACACTATAAATGAGTATTCGTACAGAGCAATCCTGAGTTTAGATAGAATAATTGGAATGTTTTTTGCGTTTTCATGTTTATAAGAAGCATATTAAAAAAACTTTCCATGTTAAAAAGAATCTCTGTTTTACTCTTAACCGCTTTATTGTTTATAGGAACTTCGTCTTTTAAAAAAGAAACAGAAGCTACTATTAATTGGATGAGTATTGAGGAAGCTTACGCTGCCGCTCAAAATAATCCAAAGAAAGTAATTATCGATGTTTATACAGATTGGTGCGGATGGTGCAAAGTAATGGATAAGAAAACCTTCAAAAACCCAGAAGTAGTAAAATATGTAAATGAAAACTTTTACGCCGTAAAGCTAGACGCCGAAAGCCGTGAAGATATCACATTGGGTACCACTACGTATAAATACAATGCTCAAAACAGAGCAAACGACATAGCTGTAGCACTTTTACAGGGAAAACTAAGTTATCCTAGCATCGTTTATTTAGATGAAGAGTTTAACATGATTCAACCAATACCTGGCTATATGGAGGCTAGAGCCTTTCATGAAGTAATTACCTTCATTGGTGAAGATTATCACAAAAAAGAAGCATTTGATGCTTATAAAGCAACGACCTATAAAGATATATTTAAGACCTCTTTAGTAAGTCTATGAAATTAGTAATTTAATTGAAGTTGAAACCTCAAAGTATTACCCTTAACGTGATGAACCGGTCTTAAGGCATCTTCAAAGGTTCTATCTGAAATCATGTAAAGTGCTACTAGTTCAAAATACTTATTAAACTGCCACTCTACTCCTAGTTCAAAATCTCGTACTAAATAAGAGCGTGCGTCTACTTCAAATTTCTTTCCGCCATCATAGTATTGATACTTAAGAAATGGTATGAAGGTGTGCTTGCCTTTGGTGGCTCTATACATTAGTTGGGCATAGCCGCCTTTTAAGTTTTTGAGTTCAGTTTCCATTAGGCTGGCATTAAACTCTGGGCCTTTTCCCACATTATACTCGGCCTGAAAACCTAAAGGTTGTGGGTAAACAACTAATGTTCCCCCGATTCTTTCATCATCAAATAAGTTTTGATTAGACAAGTTCCCTTCACTTAAGGGTATTGTGTACTTCCCTTTGTATGCCTGAATACTAGTTTCAACTATTTGACCGTTAGCAAATTCAAAAGGATAAGTCATTCTTACAACCGCATGAATATTATCATTTTTCTCTACTCTTCCAGCCCCTTGACCATTGTAAAGTCCAAAGCCGAACATTCCATAATCACCAGAACCCTTTAGACCACTTTTAGTTAAAAAAGCAAGTCGTTTTCTAATTTCGACAGGCGTATAATAAAAGAATACACCTAAATCACGTTCATCTTTAGCAGCAGAATTTAAAGCATCGTTTCTGTCTAAAGCTAGCCTATTACTAGACGATTGCATGTTTTCAAAACTATATGGCACCTTGCTCTGACCAATTCTAAACCGATATTCTCTTTCATCATCCAAAGAAACATCAAAATATGCATCTTTAAGGCTTAACAGGTGGGTTAGAGAACTACCTCCTGAAGTTGCCATGTCAAACTGCAAATAGGCGTACATTTTAGGAGCTACATTTCCAGCAAACTTAACTCGTGCCCGCCTCAAGAAAAAGCCACCGTCTTTACCTAAAGATTTGTCGCATTGATCACACTCTAATTCATCTGTAGTTTCAAAAAGTCTGTTATATCTTAATTGAGTATAGCCACCAAAACCGAGTCTTTCATACCAGTTATCACTAACTGATTCAATCTTCTGAGCTGTAAGTTGAGTGATAAAACTTAGGCATAACAATACCATTAAGGTCAACGCCTTTTTTAAAAAATTCATTCTTTTCTTGATTCTATATTGGTATTAAAAGAAGACTAATTCCTCAGTCTTCTAAAAGTGCTTATCTATGAGTAGCCAAGTAGTTAACACCAAGTGCTATTACAACTGAAATGGTCATACCTATAACTAATTTGCCAAAATCATTAGAGATAATAGGAAACAGTTTTTTCATTTTTCTATGCTTTGATAGTGTAGTTATTGCCATTTCTCTACCAGTTAACAATCCAATAAAAACCCATGTGGTTGACATTGGAATAGAATTAACCTCTTTGAAAAAGAATAAAATAACGGCGTACACAAAATCAATTATTGTAGCGGAGCGGACGTACTTCGTATTAGTTTTGGTTCTAACTATGTTTTGAATCTTACCTCCACCCTCTCTAAAGATGAAGAAAATAACTGCTGTAAAGAAAACCAAGATTAATATCAATTGAAGAAACGAAATTTGCCTTGGTAGAAAAACCGAAATATTAGCAACATCATGTGTAAGCCAGCTCCACCAAAGAAAACCTGTAGAAACCCACTGCAGCTTTAGCCATAACTCTTTATTCCTCCCTCTGATACTCGCCTTTTCATCTAATACCTTGGAAATAAGAATCCAAAATATGTAGGCTGTAACTGCCGACAATGCATACCCTATTATAGACTTAAGCAGCATACTCTCTAATACTACTGTAGAAGCGAAAGTGGCCAGAATTAAGAAAGAGGTAGAAACTGGTATTCCTTTCCTTGTCAAAAATATCAAAACCACCGGAGCTATTCCGTGATACCACTCAACCTTCACAAAGGGAATTTTCTCTAAACGTCCATAAGATATGTCACCGTCATAGGCAAACCAACTAAACCCGACTGTCAGTATTAAACCACCCGCAGCAAATAAGGCCAAATAATACCAAGGAGTCTTTTTATTAGACGACATCCATGTTCCTAAAGTCTGAATAGAATCATTGGCTATTACAGAATAGGATGCTAACAAGAAAAAGAAAATAGAAAGGAACTGCTCCATTTTTTAAAAATTACCTTTAAAATAATATTTGCTAAGCTAATAATTGTATACCATCCTTACTCCCAAATAGAAAACTTGAAAGGCTTTTCGGCCGGTGCTACTCCAAAACACCTCCAAAACACTTTGCACAAATCCTCTTAATTCGGGAAAAGGCACTTATTTTAAGACTTTTATACTTAACTCATATACTTATTGGCACAAAAGTCTAAAATAACAGAGTGTGTAAAAATAATCCAATATTAAGAAATTGTTAACTTTACATTAAATTCGACATAATTCCACTTTTTGTCGATGTATAAACAAGCAACATAAAACCACAACACACTGATAACAAGGGTATAACAAAAAAAATAGAGCTTCTTAAGTAAAAGCACTATTAAATAACGTTAAGGTTAAGAAAACTCGTTTTGAAACGGAATATTAGTATTTAGCCGCCAGGTAATTCACACCCAAAGCTATCACAACAGAAACGGTCATCCCAAGTACTAGTTTCCCAAAATCATTACGAATGATAGGGAAAAGGTTCTTAATTTTCCTGTGTTTTGATAAAGTAGTAATAGCCATTTCTCTACCTGTCAGAAGTCCTATAAACACCCATGTGGTGGACATTGGTATAGAATTAACTTCTTTAAAGAAGAACAAAATAATAGCATATACAAAATCTATTATTGTGGCAGACCTCACATATTTAGTATTAGTTTTGGTCAATACTATACCTTGAATTTTACCTCCGCCTTCTCTAAAAATAAAGAAGATTACACTGGTAAAAAAGACCAGTATTAAAATCAATTGAAGCCCTGATATCTGACGAGGAAGGAAAACTGAAATGTTGGCTACATCATGTGTTAACCAACTCCACCACAGGAAACCCGTAGAAACCCACTGAAGCGAACTCCAATACTTTTTTTGAAAGTCGGTGTAACTCAAGCCCTTTTCACCATCCTTTTTGATAAAAAATTTATAAATAAGCCCCGAAAGCCCACTTTGCTTATTATTTCTAATACTCTTCTTCTCGTCCAAAACCCTTGAAATGGCTATCCAAAAGATATAAGCTGTTACTGCAGAGACCCCGTAACCTACTATAGACTTCAGAAGCATAGACTCTAATACTACAGTAGATGCAAATGTGGCCAGAATCAAAAATGACGTTGAAACCGGAATTCCCATTCTTGTCATAAGAATTAACACCACAGGTGCTATTCCATGATACCACTGAACTTGTACGAAGGGGATCTTCTCTAACCTTCCGTATGATATATCACCATTATTAGCAAACCAACTATAGGAAACAGTCAAAATCAAACCTATAGCTGCAAAGGAGGCTAAATAATACCATGGGGTTTTTCTATTTGAAGACATCCAAGTCCCGAGTGTCTGGATAGAATCATTAGCAATCACAGAATACGATGCTAGCAAAAAGAAAAAAATTGATAGATATTGATCCATAATTTATAATCTAATTAGGTTTATACCGCTGCCTATAATAGTGAAACAAACGTCTAACCGACTAGAACACTAATCATAACAGAAAGCCCTAACAAACACTTTATAGTTAAACTCACTCCTATCATTTGCCTCATTGACAAATGTTCTTAATTATGTCGCAAAAGTCACGATTAATAAAAGTAGCCCCCGTATTCCAATATTAATAAATTGTTAAATTTGGTAATTCAACAATGTTAACACCCTAAACCAGGTCTTAAGATTCGGTAAAACCCTCACAAGAAAGTCGCAAAAACTTCTCGCTATCTACGCCAAAACCAATCTTCTCAAAAATCTTTCAAACAAAAAATGTTGGTTAAATATAAAATCATCCGCATAATGTTTTGTTACTTTTGAAACATGATGAATATTAAAATTGGACATGGTTATGATGTCCACGAGCTTGCGGCTGGTTATGAACTAACACTTGGTGGCATAAAAATACCTCATACCGTGGGTTCAATGGGTCATTCCGACGCTGATGTCCTTTTACATGCTATTTGCGACGCATTATTAGGTGCCCTTTCTTTAGGAGATATTGGACTACATTTCAAAAACACTGACCCGCAATGGAAAGGAGCCGATAGTAAAATATTCCTTACTGAAGTGAACAGAATGATTATTGAAAAAGGCTGGAAAGTAGGAAATATTGATTCTACACTTATTCTTCAAGAACCTAAAATTGGTAAATACGTTCCAGAAATGAAAAAGGCGATTGCAACTTGCATTAACATTCCGGAAGATTGTGTCAGCATAAAAGCCACTACCGCCGAAAACATGGGTTTTGTAGGAAGAAAAGAAGGCCTAGAAGCACATGCAGTTTGCTTAGTTTTCAAGGATTAATAGACTTCTTTTGCGATTTTGGAAAAATAAAATTTTGTTAAAAGCAATGATTCCCTACATAGAGTTACTTTTAGCTAATTCCAATTTGATTAAACATATATTATGTCAAACAAATATACCCTCCTACTCATAACTCTATTTATATCTACAATATCATTAGCCCAGCAAATAGCCATTGGTGAAAGTACTGACGGTGAAATCTCATTTGAAGAATATACACCAAAATCAACGTTGATAGTTGAATCTAATGTACCTACCACCGCAAAATTTCCTTTCATAGATATCCATAATCATCAGTTTGGAATGAACACCAAAGCTAAACTTGACGATATAGTGCACGACATGGACAGCCTAAACATGAAAGTTATGATTAACCTAAGTGGACGTGGCTGGACCAGAGACATAGACAAATCCACTGAAACATTAGTAGGTTATGTAAAAGCGGTCAATGATAATTACCCCAACAGGTTTATCATTTTCACCAATATAGATTTTAACGGCATAAGTGAACCTGGCTGGACTGAAAGAGCAGTAAAAATGCTAGAAGACGATGTAAAACTTCGTGGGGCAGGTGGACTTAAGATTTATAAAAGCCTTGGTTTTAATGTTACCAATGCCGACGGAAGTGTGGTAGCCGTTAACGATGAAAGAATTGACCCAGTTTGGGATATGGCAGGCAAACTAGGAATCCCTGTTTTAATACATACTGCTGAGCCTGCTTCTTTCTGGAATCCATTAAACAGGTATAACGAAAGGTGGCTTGAATTGAAAACACACCCAAGAAGAGCAAGAGACACCACAAAAGGTGATTACTCTTTTGAAGAGTTAATAGAGCAGCAGCATGATGTTTTTGCAAAACACCCAAACACTACATTTATAAACGCCCACATGGGTTGGTACGCAAATAACCTTCAAAAGCTTGACAGCCTGATGATTGCTCTACCAAATACTTACGTGGAAATAGGTGCGGTAATAGCTGAACTAGGACGTCAGCCGCGAGCGGCAAATAAGTTCTTTACCAAATGGCAAGACCGTGTTTTATTCGGAAAAGACTCCTGGAAACCAGAAGAGTATGAAACGTATTTCCATGTATTAGAAACAGAAGATGAGTATTTTGAATACCATAAAAAGTATCACGCTTTCTGGCCAATGTACGGCTTAGGTTTATCTGATGAGGTTTTGAAGAAGCTTTATTATAAAAATGCCTTGAAAATACTTCCTAGTATTGATAAGAGTATGTTTCCAGAATAGGGAATGACTTAGTGTTGATATTGAGAATACCTTGAGTTTACAGCTCAGGGTATTTTTTTTTAAAATTTATATCTCTTCAAACACATAAGCTTCTTTGTAATCTATTTCATAAGATTTTAAGAATTGGAGATATTCTTCTTTAAATGATTTCTTGCTGTGATGCTCTTCTTGCTGCTTGATATAATTAATAGTTGTCGGCAGTTGCGACTGCCCCAAAGTAAAAGCTCCAAAGCCCGCCTGCCATTCAAACTTACCTCTCACGAGTTGTTTTTCATTTATCCATTTGGAGGAATTTGCCTTAATGTCTCTGATAAGGTCGGATAGATTAATGTTAGCCTGCGTACCCATTAAAATATGAACGTGGTCTGGCATCCCATTAATTATCATCATCTTATGATTATTATTAGAAATAATTCCCGAGACGTATTTATAGAGCTCCTCTTTCCAAGATGATTGTATTAAGCTTTTCCTTCCTTTCACAGCAAAAATGACATGGAAGTATAGTTGTGTGTATGTGTTAGCCATGGAATAAAAATAGCGATTTCGTTTGAAATGGATAAAGTTATAAGTCAATTAAGTAGCTAGTTGGTATAACCGGTAGTAATAGAAACGCATCAAGAAAGCTCCAAAGAAGCGATATATCAATAGAAATACATTAAGAAAGCTCCAGCCGAGCAACATGTTTTTCATGGTAAATTAATCGTAAACAATTACATATCACCCCTCTGGGGTTTCAAACGCTATGCTGTGCAAATTACTATTAACATTTCACCCCGCTGGGGCTAGCTTGGCGAAGCAAAACGCATAAATTTCCAATTCTACATCAGACTGAGGAAAAGCTCCAGAGAAGCGAAATATTAATAGAAGAACACCAACACAAAAAAACTAGCTCCAGCGGAGCGGCATGTTTATCGCAACAAGAACTTATCAAAAACTACATGTCACCCCTATGGGGTTTCTAAACTCTTTGTTGTCCAAATTACTATTAACATTTCGCCCCGCTGGGGCTAAAAAACTTCCAGCTTAAATTAAGTGTCTAATAGACAATTAAAATATTCCACATTTTCCTTAGCTTTGAGATTCAAACCTTATATAACTCAAATACCCTATGTATTTACTCGGCCTAGACATCGGCACTTCTTCTATTAAAGCTTCTGTGGTAGACGCTAAAACTAAAAAAGTAATAGCATCTGCACAATACCCAGATACCGAAACAGCAATCTCATCTCCACAAGCTGGCTGGGCAGAGCAATCACCTGAAATGTGGTGGGAGAATTCACAAAAGGCCATTGAAAGAGTTATTACTAAAGGCGGTTTTGACACCAAAGACCTTGTATCCATTGGTATCTCCTACCAAATGCATGGTTTGGTAATGGTAGACAAAGACAAGAACGTGCTTCGTCCGTCTATAATATGGTGCGACAGCCGTGCGGTAGAAGTAGGCGATAAAGCCTTCAAACAAATAGGCGAAGAAAAAGCATTAGCTCATTTATTAAACTCACCAGGTAATTTCACCGCCTCAAAACTGGCTTGGGTGAAAGAAAACGAGCCAGCAGTCTTTGAGAAGTGCCATAAAATAATGCTCCCTGGTGATTATATAGGCATGATGCTTACCAACGAAATCACCACTTCTAACTCAGGACTTTCAGAAGGTATTTTCTGGGATTTTTGTGACAACCAGGTCTCGGAAGATGTAATGAAAACTTATGGTTTTGATATGGATTTAATTCCTGAGATAAAGCCAGTTTTCTCAAACCACGGAGAAGTATCTAAAGAAATAGCTAACAAACTCGGCATCCCAGCTGGAATTCCTGTAGCCTATAAAGCTGGCGACCAGCCAAATAATGCTTTATCATTAAATGTGGTAAACCCAGGTGAAATTGCTGCTACCGCAGGTACTTCAGGCGTTGTTTACGCAGTAAGTGATAAGGTTTCTTATGACCCAAAATCTAGAATAAACTCGTTTGCCCATGTCAATCACCAACTAGACGAGCAAACCAGAATTGGAATACTACTTTGCATTAACGGCACTGGAATTTTAAATTCTTGGGTAAAACATAATATTGCCAAGGGCTTAGATTATCCTGAAATGAATCAAGTCGCCTCAAAAGTAAACATTGGTTCAAATGGTCTTTCTGTTTTACCTTTTGGTAATGGAGCGGAGCGTATGCTAGAAAACAAACTAGTAGGTGCTCAGTTTATGAATCTTGATTTTAATCAGCATTCTGATGCCCATATTTATAGAGCTTCTCAAGAGGGAATTGCCTTCTCTTTGAAATACGGTTTTGACATGATGCAAGCAAACGGCGTTATCCCGAAAGTAATTAGGGCTGGACAAGCCAACATGTTTTTAAGTGATGTTTTCTCTGAAACTTTGGTAAATGCTACGCAGACGCCCGTAGAACTTTATGATACCGATGGTGCCAAGGGAGCTGCCTTAGGAGGTGGTTTTGGTGCCGGAATATTTGATTCTTTGGAACAAACAATGGAAGGTTTGACGCTCCTAAAAGTAATAGAACCTAAGGAAAACAATAAAGATGCTTACCAAGAAGCTTATCAAAGCTGGCTAAATGCACTAGCTTTGTGTGTTTAAGCATATAGCATAGCAATGAGGTTCGTTCAATACCGTATTTCCGAAGAGATTAAGAAAAGTCTAGAACAACTAGACTTCAAAAAGCCTACTGATATTCAATACAAGGCCATTCCGCCTATATTGAAAGGTGAAGATGTTTTGGCTATTGCCCAAACGGGTACTGGGAAAACGGCGGCTTTTGCCATTCCGATAATTCACCTTATTAATGAACAAAAGAAAAGGTCTAAGAAAAAAGGCATCAAATGCCTTGTCATGGCTCCTACGCATGAGCTTGCTATTCAGATAAATCAGGTTTTTCAGAGCATTGGGAAACATACGCGTATAAAATCCTTTGCTCTTTTTGGAGGCACAGACCAAGCCCCTCAAATTGACAGATTATCTTCTGGTATTGACATTTTAGTTACTACACCAGGTAGAATGTTTGACCTGAGAAGTCAGGGACATTTAGATTTAAGTACTGTAGAAATCTTAGTTTTAGATGAGGCTGACCACATGTTGGATCTAGGTTTTATTGATGATATCAGAGATGTAATTCGGTTTTTACCGCTCAGCAGACAAACGCTCTTTTTCTCGGCAACAATTAATGAAACCATTAAAAAACTGGCCTATTCTTTAGTTAGAAATGCCATCAGGATTCAAATTTCGCCTAAAGACCCTGTTTCTAAGAATATTGTTCACTCGCTGGTGTATGTCGAAATGGATGATAAGCGTTTCTTTTTAGAGCGAATTATCAAAGAGAACCCGGACAAGAAAATGATAGTTTTTGTCAGGACAAAGGTTCGTGCAGAAAGAGTCATGGCTGCCATGAAACGCGTGGATATAGACTCGGAAACTATACATAGCGGCAAAGAGCACTCCGACAGAAAAGATGTGATGAAACATTTCCGTTCGGGCGAAAACAGGGTTTTAATAGCTACAGACGTAAGTGCAAGAGGTATTGATATTCCAAATGTAGATTTGGTCATAAACTATGACCTGCCAGATGTGCCAGAAAACTATGTTCACCGGGTAGGTAGAACTGGTCGTGGAATGAATAAAGGGCAAGCCTTGGCTTTTTGTGCTACTGAAGAAAAGCACTATTTGACGGAGATAGAGGCATATCTTGGTGGTTCTATTGAAGTTCTGAATCTTGGTAAAGAAGAATACAAAGAAACTTTAGACTTCACAAAAAATGAGTCGAACACCACTTGGAAAGACATTCAAAAAGAAATAGAAATGGCTGAAAAGTCTAACATAAAACACAGAAAGAAAAAAGTTAAGGATAAAGCAAAGAAGAAAAAGAAGAAATAAGACTTTTATAAAACTCTGAACTTGCATTAGGCGTATCTCTGTTCTATCTTCAAATATAAAACCAACGAAATAATTATGGCACAAATAACATTAAAAGGAACTCCTATTAACACCAATGGCAACTTACCTCAACTAGGTGAGCAAGCTAAAGACTTTGAATTAATAGCTCAAGATATGTCAAGAGCTAATCTTGATAAATATAAAGGCTCTAGAGTAGTATTAAACGTATTTCCAAGTTTAGATACGGGCATTTGTGCTACATCTGTTAGAGAATTCAACAAAGTGGCTGGAGACCTTAAAAACACTAAAATACTTTGCATTTCTAGAGACACACCAATGGCCCAAGGTCGTTTTTGTGGGGCAGAAGGTATTGAAAATGTGGAAACACTTTCTGACCTTGCAAACGGAAGTTTCGGAAAAGATTATGGTCTTGAAATAGTAGACGGTCCTTTGAAAGACTTCTCAAGCAGAGCGGTTATAGTACTAGACGAAAACCATAAAGTAGTTTATACAGAGCAGGTTCCTGAAATAGTTCAAGAGCCTAATTATGAAGCAGCATTGAAGGTATTGGCATAGTCAAAACTGTCATACACTAACCTCGTGAAGCACACTAGTTTAACTGGTGTGCTTTACTTTTGACCAAGGTTTAAGCAAATCAAGTCTTGTTTCTTTTGTTAAAACCTGCTATACTGCCAGTACTTTCAACCTACCTGAAATAATAATGAGTGTCAAATTAATAAGCATCAATGAATTCTCGGCCACACCAAAATATCAGCAGCTAGTTAATAGCATATTAGAAAGCATACGTTTTGGTAGGCTAAAAAAAGGCGACACCTTACCTTCTATTAATGAAGTAAGCTATGGTTTCGAAATTTCCAGAATCACGGTAGAAAAAGGTTATAATGAATTACGTAAAAGAAACTTTATAGCAGCTCACCCAGGTAAAGGTTTCTTTGTTATTAATGACCAGGTAGAACAAGACCTGAAAATTCTTTTACTATTTAATAAGCTTAGTGCTCACAAAAAGCAAATCTATGACTCTTTAGTAGCAAAACTAGGAAACCGTGCCGCTATAGAATTTTATATATATAATAACGATGCCACACAGTTTTGCCAATTACTGGAAAGTCATAAAAAGGGTTACTCACATTATGTTATCATCCCAAATTTCATTGAAGGAGATGAGCAAGCCCTGAAACTAATAAACAAGCTTCCAAAGGACCAGCTGATAGTCATCGACAAAATGCTAGATGGCATTACAGGAAAGTTTGCTGCAGTATATCAACCTTTCGAAGACGACATTTTTGGAGCTCTAGGCGAAGCTTGGGAAACTTTAAAAAAGTATAACAGGATGGTACTTATTTTCCCTGAAAATTCTTACTACCCCAAAGACATCATGCAGGGTTTTATAAACTTCTGCAACAGCTACGAGTTTAATTACAAAATCATAAACGACATTCGTAAAAGTAAAATTAGACCAGGTGAGTTATACCTAAATGTCATGGAAGATGACTTGGTAAGGTTGTTAGACATGATTCCTGACTCTGGTCTTAAAGTAGGTAAAGACATTGGTATAATTTCTTACAATGAAACGCCACTTAAAAAATTCATCTTGAATGGCATTACCACCATATCTACTGATTTCTCTTTAATGGGCGAAAAAGCAGGTGAGCTTATACTTAATAATAAGAAAGAGCATACCAAAAACCCATTCACTATAAGATTAAGAGCATCTAGCTAAAACTACAATTATTTCAATCATACCCTTAAGTCTAAATCTACTCATCGTTTAATCTGGGCTTTTCATCCCCAGTTTCCTAAAATTCGTCCTTAAGTAATTGCATTATACGAAGACAGTATAGGACGGTTCGGTGTGACAGTGTATGACGGTACAACATGGCTTAAGAGATACTTTTGGTACATATAAAGGAAATAATATTTCTTTTTATAGACAACCCGATGTTTTTTTTTCAAACCATTAACTATTGAAATTATGAAGTTAAATTCTACCGCAATTATGCATAGAATTAGATTCTCAGGAGTTTTCCTGCTTCTAATGCTATGCACGTCTTTTGCATTCTCCCAAATTCAAGGAACAGTGCTCGACGAAACCGGCAGCCCAATGCTGGCAGTAAGTGTGTCAATAAAAGGCACAACCAAAGGTACCTCAACAGACCTGGATGGTAAGTACAAAATAGATGCTCAGCCAAACCAAACCCTAGTGTTTAGCTTTGTAGGTTATCTTGACCAAGAAGTTACTGTTGGATCTCAAAAAACAATTGATGTTAACTTAGACTTAGATGACCAGTTACTAAATGAGGTAGTGGTAGTAGGTTATGGTAGCCAGTTAAAAAGAGAGGTTACTGGAGCAGTACAAACAATTGACTACAAAGAGCTTAAAGATTTACCAGTTTCCCAAGTAGGCCAAAAATTACAAGGACAAGTAGCTGGTGTTCAAATTAACCAAACTACTGGAAAACCAGGTCAAGGCATGAACGTACGTATACGTGGTCAGCTCTCTGTATCAGCAGGAAGTACTCCATTATATGTTATTGACGGTTTTCCTATAACCGGCGATATTGCAAATCTTAACCCTGACGAAATTCAAGATATTACTATCTTAAAAGATGCCGCATCTACTTCACTTTATGGTTCTAGAGCAGCAAATGGAGTAGTTTTAGTAACTACAAAACGCGGTGCCAAACAAGGTACAAGTGTCAGCCTCAATGCTTTCACGGGTATGCAAACAGTGCCAGTAAAAGGAAGAATTGAAATGATGGATGCTGTGGAGTTTGCACAGTTTAAAAAAGAATACTACGAAGACCAAGGCTCTCCTGTACCAGTAGAATTCCAAAACCCGTCAGATTACGAAGGAAAAAACAACGATTGGTATGACGCACTTTTAAGAGATGCTCCCCTTCAGAGCTACACTTTAAATGTTTCATCTAACAAAGGTAATTCTCGTACGGCAGTGGTAGCGGGTGTTTTTAATCAGCAAGGCGTAGTTTTAAATAATAAATACCAACGTTATTCTCTAAGATTAAACTCAGAGTATGATGTAGGAGAAAAAGTTAAATTAGGTTTTAACCTGGCTCCGCAATATGTATACGACAATACTCCAAGAACAGATGGTTCTCGTGGTACTGGTATACTCTTTAATGCCCTTCACACTTGGCCAGTAATGCCAATATATGACGACCAAGGGGAATTAACCTTATTTAATAGGTTCCCAGGTAGCACAGGTAATATCTTTGCCTATCCTAATTATGTAAGGTCTGCACAGGAATTAGTAAATGAAACGAAACAGTTAAACCTACTTTCTAATGCCTTTGCTTCATACGAACCAATTGACGGTTTAGTTCTTAAGACTAGTTTTAATGTGGAATTTGGTAGATCTAAATATTTCTATTTCAACCCATCTACAGCCACATATAGAATTAACCAACCTATTCCAACTACCGCAGAGTCAATTAGAGAAAATAATGAAAGAGTAAGCTGGCTTAACGAAAACTTGGCTACATACTCTAAAAGCTTCAATGACCATAACTTTGAAATCCTTGGAGGTTTTACAAACCAAACTTTCTCTGAAGAATTCACCAGAATACAAGGAGATACATATGCAGATGACCGTGTACCTACCGTACAAGGTGCCATTAACATAAACCGAGGTGGTACTAGAAATGACTTACAAGAATGGAGCTTAACTTCTCTTCTTTCACGCCTTACGTATAACTATAAAGGTAAATACCTGTTCACAGCAGCAGTAAGAAGAGATGGTTCTTCTCGTTTTGGAGCTGACAATCGTTGGGGAACGTTCCCTTCAGTTTCCGCTGGGTGGGTTATGTCTGATGAGTCATTCCTTAACAAGTTTGATAAGCTTTCTTTTGCCAAATTAAGAGCTAGTTACGGTATAATTGGTAACAACAATATTGGTAACTACACATCTTATGCACTTGTAGACAATACAGTAAACGCTGTTTTTGGTTCAAATGTAGTAGCTGGTGCCAGAGTAACATCTTTAGCTAACCCAAACCTAGGCTGGGAAACCACAAGACAATTTGATATCGGTCTTGATTTAGGTTTCTTCAATGACAGAATTCAGTTTGTCTATGACTATTATACCAAAAACACTACGAATCTGCTTTACAGTGTTCAGGTGGCTCAAGAGTCAGGGTTTAGTAATTTTAATGACAATATTGGTGAAATTAGATTTTGGGGACATGAGTTCTCTCTTAACACCAAAAACGTATCAAATTCGGATTTCAGATGGAACACTAATTTCAACATTTCATTCAACAGAAATAAAGTGTTAGCCCTAGCAGATGGTATTGACAGAGTTTATGGTTCATACCATATTACGCAAGTAGGACAACCATTCGGTCAATTTTATGGACATATAGCTGACGGTGTTTACCTTAATGAGGAAGATTTAAATAGCAGTCCACAAGTGCCTGGAAGGTCTACAGTAGGAAGTATCAAGCTTTTAGACATTAACGGCGATGGAGTAATTACACGAGGAGGAGATAATGATGACCGAGCTATTATGGGAAATCCATTCCCTGATTTTGTATTCGGTATTACAAATACCTTTAACTACAAAAACTTCGATTTAAGTATTGTAGGTTCGGGTTCGGTAGGTAACGAATTACTTGTTCGTCATTTATATAGTACAGCTAACCTTGATGGTGTATTTAACATGGTAAAAGAAGTTCAGTATAGATTCCGTTCTGAAGAAAACCCAGGAAAAGGATTTTATGGAACTACTGTAGGTGGTGGAAACGTAACAGGAATTGAGCGTGATTGGATGAACAGTAGGTTTGTAACTGATGCATCAAATTTCATGATTAGAAACATCACTTTAGGCTATACTTTCAACAAAAGCAATAAAATATTTAATAGTGCAAGAATTTATGGTTCTATCCAACAGGCTTTAGTTTTAACCAAATATTGGGGTGGTCCTAACCCTGAAACTAGTGCTCAAAACAATGGTCAAGGAGACGGAGGAAACTTGAGCCCAGGCGTTGACCTTTCAAACTACCCAGTGCCACGTACTTTTTCTTTGGGTGTTAATCTTAATTTTTAATCTAAAGCTATCAGTAAAATGAAGAAGACAATAATTCTATTAATACTAGCAGTATTTACGCAGACTGGATGTAAGGACGATTTCTTAGAACTAGTGCCTGCTACTGCCTTAAGTTCGGCTACATTCTTTACCAAAGAGGCCGATTTCGAACAAGCCGTTAATGGGGCATACGTTCCATTAAGAGACATTTTTAATAGCCGTTCCTGGTTGTTAAGTGAAATGCACTCAGACAATACCTATTATGCAAGAAACATTCTTTTTGGAGCTACAGAGCAACAAGAAGATTTGGCTGACTTTGCAGACCCTACAAGTAATGGTTTGTCAACCAATACGCACGTATTAAATCAATACAGACTTGATTATCAAATAATAGCCAGAACTAACCAAATCCTGAGCCAGATAGACGATGTAGATTTTGATGCTGCAAACAAAGCAAACCTTAAAGGTCAAACTCAGTTCCTAAGAGCATTTGCCTACTTTGAACTTGCCAGATATTTCGGAAAAGCACCCCTTCACCTAGAGCCTGTTACAGACAGAGAAGGTGCTGCACTGCCACTTACCGAAGAAGCAGGACTATATCAGCAAGTGATCAGCGACGCTCAAGCCGCTATATCTTCTTTGCCTACTAAAGCAAATCAAGAGCCAGGAAGAGTAACAAAAGGAGCTGCCCAAATGTTACTTGCTAATGTCTATATTATCCAAAAAAACTGGAGTGGAGCAGAAGCACTATTAAGAGAAATAGTAAACAGCGGTGAGTACGCCTTAATGCCTACATATGGAGAAGCTTTCTCAGACAATAACTCAAACAAAAATAACCAAGAGTCTATTTTCGAAGTTCAGTTCTTAGAAGGTTCAGCTGGCTTAAATGGTAATTTCATTTACAGCTTTCTTCCAAGACCAATTTCTCCTAGCGAACTAGAGCCAATAATGGGTACGTCTAACCCCCAACCAATTAATGGAGAAGGGAACAACATTCCTACACCAGACATTATTGCCGCTTATGAAGATGGAGATTTAAGAAAAGACGAATCTATAGCTTACGTTACCTTAGAAGGTAGCCTGAGGTCTGACAAAACCTATCCTTACATTAAGAAATATGCTAAGAAGCATAGCCTTCATAATAACACAGGTACTAACTGGCCGGTATATCGCTACTCGGAAGCACTATTATTCCTTTCTGAAGTTTTGATAGAGCAAAACAAAACCTCTGAGGCACTTCCTTTTCTTAACCAAGTAAGGTCTAGAGCAGGTCTTGGAAACACACCAGCTACTAGTCAAGATGAGCTAAGAACAGCTATTGCAAATGAGAGAAGAGTCGAGTTAGCATTTGAAAACAAGAGATGGTTCGACTTAGTACGTACCGGAAAAGCAATAGAGACTATAACAGCCTATGGTAACCGTATCAAAGCAGATCCATTTGCTTATTACTATCCAGAAGGTGCTGAGCCTAGGGGAAATGCATTTAGCAACATTTCGCTTTACTATGGTCTTCCTGCGGCAGAAGCCGACTTATCTCCCCATTTCTAATTTTATATTACACTCATAAAACTGCACAAGAGAAAATTAATTTTTTATCTTGTGCAGTATAAACTAAAATTCAACCTAGGGAAATTATGTCACTAAAAAAACGTTCAATCATCCTGCTGTTTGCGGCAGCAGCTCTCACAATAGCCAATTCCTTTACTTTCTTAAAAAAGCAGGTTTTAGCATCAATGGATGAGGAAAACCCGAAAATAAAGAAACTAAGATTATCAGACGGCTTTAAAGCCGAACACCTTTACAGTCCTTCTGAAGAAGATGAGGGTTCATGGGTTGCCATGACTTTTGACGACAAAGGAAGAATGATCACCTCCGATCAGTATGGCTCTCTTTACAGATTAAAAATTCCAGCAATTGGCAGTGCAAGTTCTAAACCAAAGGTTGAGAAAATAAAAATTGGCAAAGGTGCCAATGTGGATGAAGTGGGTATGGGTTATGCTAACGGATTGCTTTATGCATTCAATAGCCTTTACGTGATGATTAACAACGGGAAAAACAATAAAGATTTCCCTCGCTCTAGTGGATTATACAGACTTCAAGATACAAACAACGACGACCATTTTGACAAAATAACTTTACTGAAAGAGTTAGTAGGTCAAGGAGAACATGGACCTCATAGTATAGTCCTTTCTCCTGATGGAAAATCACTTTATGTAATTGCTGGAAATCATACAGACGTTCCAGAAATGGATGGATATCGTTTACCATCAAACTGGCAAGAAGATAACCTTTTCCCATTAATTAAAGATCCAAGAGGACACGCCAACGACCGCATGGCACCAGGTGGGTGGATAGCAAACCTAGACCCAGAAGGAAAAAGATGGGAACTAGTAAGTGCTGGTTATAGAAATGCATTTGACCTTGCCTTTAACGAAGTAGGCGATTTATTTGCATACGATGCAGATATGGAGTGGGATTTTGGACAACCTTGGTACCGCCCTACCAGAATCAATCATTCTACAAGTGGTTCAGAACATGGCTGGAGAACAGGAAACAGCAAATGGTCTCCTGCTTACCCAGATAACCTTCCTCCAGTAATAAACATTGGACAGGGTTCTCCTACCAACTTATTGCATTTAAAAGATGCCAAGTTCCCTGCTAAATACAGAAGCTCTTTATTAGCTTTTGACTGGAGTTTCGGAATTATGCATGCCATTCATTTGAAGCCAGAAGGGGCATCATATACGGCAGAAAGAGAAGAGTTCTTATCAGGTATTCCATTACCACTTACTGACGGAACTATTGGTCCAGACGGAGCTCTTTACTTCTTAACGGGTGGGCGTAGATTAGAATCAGACCTATACCGTGTAAGCTATGTGGGTTCTGAAAGTACAGCTCCAGTAGCTATTAAGCCTATCAATGCCGAAAACCAATTAAGAAGAGATTTAGAAAAGTATCACGTAGCTGGTGCAGACAAAAGTGCCATCAAAAAAGCCTGGCCTGAACTTAATAACGCTGATAGGTTTATCAGATATGCAGCCAGATTAGTATTAGAGCATCAGCCAGTTTCAGAATGGCAGTCAAAAGCTCTTTCAGAGAAAGACGCTGTGGCTAAAACGCAAGCTCTAATTTCTTTAATTAGAATGGGAGATGGCTCTAAGAAAAACGAAATACTAAACGCTCTTTCTAGCATTAACTACAAAAGCCTTAACGAAGGTGAGCAGCTAGACATACTAAGAGCCTACGAGCTAGCCTTTTTAAGAATGGGTGAGCCAGAAGGTGATACCAAAACTAAGGTAATAGCACTTTTAAACTCGCAGTATCCTGCTAGAACAGCTCAATTAAACAGGTCTTTAAGTAAGGTTTTACTATACTTAGATGCTCCAGGAGCGGTTGACAAGACCTTAGCTCTTATGAAAATAGAAAAAGAGCCAGGTACAGAAAGCTTAATGGAAGAAACGGCCACTGCCTCTAGTGACTTAATATTGAGAAACCCTCAGTATGGTTCTGATATTGCTGAAATGTTAGCCAACATGCCTCCAATGCAGCACACATACTATGCAACGGTTTTAAGCATGGCGAAAAAAGGATGGACAGAAAAAACTAGAGAAACATACTTCTCTTGGTTTAAAAAAGCTTTCAGTTACAAAGGCGGACGTAGCTACGTTGGGTTTATTGACAGAGCTCGTAAGTTAGCCTTAGAAAATGTTCCAGCTGATAAAGTAGAGCATTACAATCAATTATCAGGGGCAGATTTACTCTCGTCTAATGGTAACGAAATCGTTGATATGTCTTATCCGAAAGGACCAGGAAGAAGATGGAAAGTGGAAGCAGCAGCAAAGTTAATTGACGAAGGTTTAAGCGGCAGAGACTTCAAAAATGGTAAAGCCATGTTTGCAGCCACCACTTGTAAAAACTGTCATACCATGAGAGGCGAAGGTGGAGCCATTGGCCCTGACTTAACGCAATTAGGAACACGTTTCTCGTCTAAAGATATGCTTGAAGCTATAATTGACCCTAATAAAGCAGTTTCTGACCAATATGCAGCTTCTCAAATTAGCTTAAAAGATGGTAACTCTTTAGTAGGTAGACTTGTAAATGAAGATGATGAATCCTATTACATTTCTTCAAATCCTTTTGCACCAGATATGTTAGAAAAAGTACTTAAAGCAGATGTAGTTTCTGTCAAGAGTTCTCAAGTTTCAATGATGTTCCCTGGTCTTATAAATAGCCTTAATGAGGACGAACTTAAAGATTTAATGGCCTACCTAATGTCAGGAGGTAATGAAAACAATAAGATGTTCTCTTCTAAATAATCTAACCACTTTAAGAGGTTTATTTTATTAAAAATTTTCGAGTTTAGTTTGAAATAAGATTTGGTCTGGGTAGAAATTACCTGGGCCAATCTTTTTCACTTTAGCCCTACCAACATGAGAAAATCAACATTTCTATTTAGCCTTATATTTCTATGCCCTTTCCTCAAAAGTGTCACAGCTCAGGAGGCATCAGAAAAACCAAACATCTTATATATTTTAGTGGACCAATGGAGAGCTCAAGCCACTGGCTACTCAGGAAATCAAGATGTGCTCACACCAAATTTAGACCAACTAGCGTCTGAAAGTATCAACTTAAAAAATGCTATTTCTGGCACACCTGTATGTACCCCACACAGAGCGTCGCTAATGACTGGGCAGTACCCACTCACAAACGGTGTTTTTATGAATGATGTTCTTTTAGACACTAATGCCATAACACTCCCAAAAGTGTTTAAGAAAGACGGATATAACACTGGCTATATTGGTAAATGGCACCTAGACGGTCACGGCAGAAACACCTACATCCCTCCTACTCGCCAGCAAGGTTTTGCATACTGGAAAGTACTGGAATGCACCCATAACTATAACAATTCCGCCTACTACACAGGTAAGTCAGACGAAAAGAAATTCTGGAATGGTTATGACGCCGCCGCTCAAACAGAAGACGTTTTAAACTACCTAGACGAACAGTCAAAAAGTAAAAAACCATTTTTATTAATGCTTTCAATAGGGAGCCCACATGCTCCTTATCATACTGCACCTGAAGAATTCAAAAAACACTATAAAAACAAAGAGATTTTCATTCATAAGAATGTACCAGAAGAACTAAGAGAAAAAGTCGAAAATGACACCCGAGGATATTACGCTCATATGACTGCAATAGACTCTTATATTGGCAAAATGAGGCAAAAGCTTAAGGACTTAAATATGGATAAAAACACCATAATAGTCTTCACCTCTGACCACGGAGACCTTTTGGGTTCTCATGGTTTTTATAAAAAACAACAGCCTTACCAAGAGAGTATCAAGGTTCCTTTCCTTATTCATTATCCTGAAGCCTTTGGCACAAAAGGTAGCATTTCTCCAGCTCTTATAAACTCACCAGACATTATGCCTACGCTCTTAGGTTTATCAAATATTGATATCCCTGAAACAGTAGAAGGTTTAGACTTCTCCTCTGTTTTAAAAGGTGAAAAGAAAGATAAAGTAAAACAGACCCTTATCTCTTGTCAACAACCTTTCGGTCAATGGGCGAGAAAAATGGGTGGCAAAGAATATAGAGGCGTATTTACCGGAAGGTATACCTACACCAGAGACTTAGAAGGCCCTTGGCTGCTTTTTGATAATGTGTCCGACCCTTTTCAAATGAACAATTTGATAGGCAAGCCTGAACATCAAAAACTTCAAAAGACTTTAGAAAAAAAATTAAATCAAGAACTTCAAAAGAGAAATGATGAATTTCTCCCAGGAATGGAGTATGTAAAGAAATGGAACTACTTGGTAGACGAAACCGAAACCGTTCCATATATCAATGTCAATTACGAAGGAAAACCAATAAACGAATAATAAACAATCTTAATTTTAACCCAGCATGATAAACAAAAACGTAACCTACTTACTGGCAGCTGCTGCCATTGGATTAATAAGCACTTCTTGTACAGAATCTCACAGTGCTGCTAACGATGAAGAACAAGCAGTAGTGGAAAATGAAAGTGAATTTGTCCAGATTTTTAATGGCGAAAACTTAGACGGATGGGAAGGTGACACTACCTACTGGAGCGTACAAGACGGAAATTTAGTAGGAGAAATCACTCCTAGCACTTTGCTAAAAACAAATTCATTCATAATTTGGGAGGGCGGAGAGCCTGGCGATTTTGAGCTCAAAGGTGAGTTCCTGATTTCAGAAAAAGGAAACTCAGGAATTAACTATAGAAGTGAGCGTTTTACCGAAGTTCCTCACGCTTTAAAAGGGTATCAGGCCGATATTGACGGTGCAAACCGATATACAGGCCAAAACTATGAAGAGCGAGGAAGAACCACACTTGCATACCGAGGTCAAATCACGAGCATCAACCCTCAAACAGGTGATATGACACACGAGCAAGTAAGAGAAAAAGTAAAGAAAAACGCTTGGACAGAACTAGAAGTTACTGGAAGTTTAGGAGAGTCAGATTCTCTAAAAACTAAGATTAATGCCCAAGATTGGAATGAATTTCATTTGGTCATAAAAGGGAACAGATTACAACACTACATCAATGGTGTTTTAATGAGCGATGTAACAGATAATGATGAGGTTAATGGAAAGTCAAAAGGACTACTTGGTGTGCAAGTACATGTAGGTCCGCCAATGACTGTGAAATATAGAAATTTAAGAATGAAGCAATAATAAAGAATGACAAAAATCGGATTTAACGTATTAGCCTGGTCGGCAAATGTCTCGGAAGACCTTTACCCTATTATAGAACGCTTAAAAAACATTGGTTACGATGGCGTAGAATATTTTGTGGGTGCTGAAGACATAAAAAACTATAAACTGGTAGGTGACCGCTCCAAAGCTCTTGGCCTTGATGTTACCTGTGTAACGGTGGTAAGTCCAGATGCCAACCCAGTTAGCGACAATCCGATAATACGACAGAAAGGTTTGGACAGAGTGAAATGGGCCATTGACAGAACGCACGAATTAGGTAGTTCTGTGCTTTGTGGACCCTTTCACTCTGCTCACGCTCACTTTTATGGTCGCCCAGCCACGGCAGACGAATTAAAATGGAGTGCCGAAAACATGCACAGTGCAGGACAGCATGCCCAGCAAGCTGGTGTAACTTTAGCCCTGGAAGCACTAAATAGGTTTGAATGTTATTTGGTAAATACCATGGCAGATTTAGCTAAACTGGTAAATACCATCAATCACCCAAATGTGAGAGCCATGTTTGATACGCACCATAGCAATATTGAAGAAAAAAAATATGCTACCGCTATTAATAACATTGCCCCGCATTTAGAGCATGTCCATATTTCTGAAAATGACAGAGGAACACCTGGAAGTGGGCATATTCCTTTTGATGATGCATTTTCGGCTTTAAAAGACATCAATTATGACGGATGGTTAACCATTGAGGCTTTTTCACGTAGTGACCCCGATTTTGCGAACGCCATCAATGTTTGGAGAGAATATGACGACGCTTGGGACATTGCAGAAAAAGGCTTGAAGTTTATTCAAGACATGTCTGCCAAACATGGTTTAAAATAAAATCAAAAACATTTAATCAACCTATTGAAAAACAACCCTATGAATAACAAATTACCATTTCGTTTTGGATCCGAAGTCTACACTTGGTTTATGAGTGGCGACGGCGAAACCCATAAAGGGCAGCTTGGTCACATGATTGAAATAATCGCTAAAGCTGGCTTTACAGGTATTCAACCAATTTTTACATGGATGGGAGATTTGGTAAATCCAGAACTATTAGCAAACAAGCTTAAAGAACAAGGCATAGAACTAGCTGCTCTTGCTTTAGCTCAAGACTGGAATGGAGCAAAAGAAACTGACGAGGAAAAAATAGTAGCAGACAATGCCATAGCTCTTTTGGAGCATTTCCCTGGAGCTATGCTAAATACAGTTCAAATTCCAACTGGACGTCATGATATAGAAACCAGAAGAAAAACCTTGGTTAACATTGTCAATACCGTTTCTAAAAGAGCTGCCGACAAAGGCATACCATGTAGTTATCATCCTAACTCGCCACATACTTCTATTATTCGAACCGAGGAAGATTATAAAATAGTTTTAGAAAGCCTTGACACCTCCGTTACAGGCTGGACTCCAGATGTAGGGCATATTATAAATGGCGACATGGACCCACTTTCTAAAATGAAAGAATATCAATCGCTCATTAATCATGTGCATTATAAAGATTGGGATGGTAATCCTGAATTTGTATTGATGGGCAAAGGAAAAGTAAAGCTTTTAGAAATAACCCAATGGCTAAAAGACATTAACTATGGCGGCTGGATTATTTGTGAAGACGAAGGTGCTTTAGCCTTAGAAGACCCAGATGCAGTGACCCTACATGATGGCCAGTGGATAGTAAACGATTTAATTCCAAAATTGAAGTAAAATGCCCATCATAGATTCAAACGGTATTCAACTTTATTATGAGGAGCTAGGCGATGCATCTAAGCCACCTTTGCTTTTGATAATGGGTATTACAGCACCTGGCTCTGTTTGGTACGACCACACAGACGAATGGAAAAAAGACTTCCGATGCATTTTAGTAGACAACAGAGGTGTTGGTAAATCAGATAAACCAAAAGGACCTTACACCACGGCACAAATGGCCGATGACTGTGCAGGATTATTAGAAATTTTAAACCTAGAAAATGTAAGTGTTGCAGGCGTTTCTATGGGCAGCACCATTGCCCTTGAATTAGCCATAAGACATCCAAAACTGGTCAAATCTTTACTTCTCATGTGTCCATGGGCAAGATGTGATAATAAGGCAAAAGCCATTTTTGAACATATGATGGTTTGCAAAGCAAGGTTCAGACCTGAAGAGTTTAGTCATTATATCCAGCTCTTAATTTATTCCAAAGCGTCTTGGGATAACCAAGAAACTGTCAAAGAATTAGCAGAAGGGAGAGCCGCAGACGCCATTGGTGAAAACCAACAACCGCTTCATGGACTAGAAGGACAAGCTTATGCCTGCATAAACCATGATGTGTATGACCAACTAGGGAGTATTTCACAGCCAACTTTTATAGTAGGAGGCGAAGAAGATGAGTTTACGCCTACATGGATGTCAAAAGAAATTAAAGAAGCTATGCCAAATGCAGAGCTTTACCTGTACCCTAAAAGTGGACATATTTTCCATTTTGAAAATTTAAACGACTTTAACCAGAAAGCCTTAAACTGGCTTTCTGCACATAAATAATGAGTTTCCTGAAAGACAATAGCTGGAAAGATAAAATCTCTCATACCTCCCAAATAGGTGGTATAGAAACTTCCATTTTAGATAATGGACTAGGCAAAGGCACCAGAATAGCCTGGATAAATACAGGAACTGGCCTACGCTTTAAAGTAGTACTTGATAGAGGAATGGACATTGTAGATGCTTTTTATAATCAACATTCTTTAGCATGGATTAGCCATAACGGCGTCACCGCTCCTCAGCCATTTTCTGATGAAGGCATTGACTGGTTAAAAACTTTTTCGGGAGGCCTATTAACCACCTGCGGACTATCAAACGTAGGCGATCCTAATGAAGATGAGCTTGGAAAAAGAGGCTTACACGGAAGAGTAAGTAACATTTCGGCCGAAATAGAATCCATCATTCAGCCCGACCCTTTGGTAGGTAAAATGGACATGAGCATTACTGGTATCATCAAAGAGTCTACCGTTTTTGGTGCCAACTTAGAACTAAGACGAACCATTTCTTGCACCCTCGGCACCTCAGATATTAGAATAAGTGACGAAGTCATCAATAGAGGAAACACCACGGTTCCTGTCATGGTGCTTTATCATGTTAATTTCGGCTACCCACTGGTGGACCAAGGAGCTAAAATCAATTGGGAAGGAGAATGGAAAGCTCGCGATATCAAATCAGAAGAGGTTTTTGTAGAATCAAATGATTTCAAAACCTGCCCTCCTGCCCTATCAGCACATGATGGCCCTGGTGAAGCTGCAGCTTACGTAGAAATGAATACTGATAGCGAAGGTTTTTCTAACTGCGGCATTAGCAATGAAAAGATAAACCTAGCGGTCAACCTTAAATACAAAAAAGACCAACTTCCAGCATTCTGCAATTGGCAGCACTGGGGAAAAGGCGAATATGTAACAGGCTTAGAACCTGGTACAAATTTACCTATCGGTCAAAAACAAGCTGGAGAAGATGGCACATTGCAATTTCTTAAGCCTTTTGAATCAAAAAAAATAGACCTAGAATTTAATATTTCAACCGTAAAAGAATAAATAATTAATTGAGATGAGCGATATAGCAAAGGCACTAGAACAAGGAAAAGGAATTTTGAGATTGACCCCAACATGGGTGCCTCGTTCTTTTTGTGTCCCCGGAAGAAGAATAAAACTACACCCAGACGATTATTATGTGCTAGGTGGAGAGCGTGGTGGAATTGATGAGCGATGGTTATCTTCTACCTGTGCCGCTGAAAATGGACCTTTAACAGGCGAAAATGAAGGCTTGAGTCACGTTGTTTATAATGACGGTGAGAAAGATATTTTGTTCACGCTCAAAGATGCCATTGATGAACTCAAAGGAGAAATTATAGGAGACAGACTTTGGAACGAATACAAAAGCTGGCCTATGTACTCTAAGTTTTTTGATAATATGGGACCTCTTCCTCACCATATTCATCATAATGACGAGAAAGCCGCACTAGTTGGTCAAAATGGTAAACCAGAAGCTTATTATTTCCCGCCTCAGCTTAATAACCACGGTGGAGATTTTCCATATACATTCTTTGGAATAACACCAGGTACCACAAAAGAGCAAATCAAAGAGTGCCTGATGAACTTTACAAAAGGAGACAACAAAATCACAAATTACTCAGCTGCTCAAAGATTAGAGCCAGGTACAGGATGGTATGTTCCACCAGGAGTTTTACATGCACCAGGTAGCCTTTGTACTTATGAGCCACAGAAGGCATCAGATATTTTCGCGATGTACCAAAGCTTAGTGAACGAAGCCATTGTTCCAGAAGAATTACTTTGGAAAGGGACTCCTAAAGATAAAATTGGTGACTATGATGAATTGGTAAGTGTAATAGATTGGGAGCTTAACACAGACCCTAATATTGTAGAAAAGTTCTTCATGCAGCCTAAGCCAGTAAAACCAATAGCCGAAATGGAGGCGGAAGGTTATATTGATAACTGGATTTGCTACAAAGCCACAGACTTTAGTGCCAAAGAATTAACCATTCTTCCGGGTGCTACAGTAACTATTAAAGATGCTGCCGCCTACGGAATGATAGTGATGCAGGGGCATGGTAAAATGGGCGAATGGAACATAGAAACTCCTGCTTTGATAAGATACGGGCAGCTTACTAATGACGAGTTCTTCGTTACAGAGAAAGCAGCCAAAGAAGGGATAACAATTACCAACTATTCGGCAAATGACCCTATCGTAATCTTGAAGCACTTTGGCCCTAACAATCCAGATTTAGAGATAGAATAAAATAGATTTTCAACCCAAATTATAGAATAATGAGTAATAATAATTATCCAAAGCTCCATAATGCTACATGGCCAGGAATAGTAGGAAAAGGACCAGATTCTGAGCCTACCATTGCCCTAGATAACATGTTAAAAATGACCGCCGCAGCCGAGGTTGACGGTGTTAAATTTGACGGTGTAGACCTTGGTCTTTTTGACCCACATTATGATTTAGATACTTCTGATGATGGCGTTAAAAGGCTGGCTGATAAAGTAGCTGCTTATGACCTTGAAATAGGAAGTCTGGTAGCTCCTATCTGGGGCGGTCCAGCAATGGGAACCAAAGAACAGCGTGCCGAATTTGTAGAAATGGTGCGTAAATCATGTGAAGTAGGTCAAAAACTTAGAGCCCTTGGTATTAGACCAAACGGCATAGTCAGAATAGATTCTGCCAGTGGCGTGACCGACTGGGCAAAAGACCCAAAAGCAAATTCAAAACTAATAGCTGAAACTTTCCGTGAGGCTTGTGATGTAGCGGCCGATTTTGGTGAAAGACTAGCAGCAGAAGGAGAAATTTGCTGGGGGGGCATGCACAGCATGGACTATATGCTTGAAACCTTTGAAATGGTAGATAGAAAAAACATTGGCTTCCAGGCCGACATGTCGCATACTACACTTTATCTGCTAGGCTATAACGCTCCTGAGCATAGAGTTTTACCAAAAGACTTTAACTGGGACGACCGTGAAACATTCTTAGCTGGACTTAAGAAAATTACGGACAAACTAAGACCATGGACTATAGATTTCCATGTGGCTCAAAACGACGGTACTGTTCACGGAACAGGCTCTCATGATAAAACTGGCCGCCACTGTCAAGCGACCGACCCTAATGGTAAATTAGACATTGCCAATGACGCCGGTTATTGGTTAAGAGATGGCTCAGGAGAATTGACAAAAGCATTCAAGCATATTTGCTGGGATGGCTGCATGTTCTCAAACGACATCATGACACAGCCTAACACGTGGAATGATATCTTAGCCGCAATGATTAAAGTAAGAGAGCAACACGGCTGGCATGAGGCCTAAAGCTCAAAATTATTCAACCATAAAATTGAAATAAAATGGCAGAAAAAAAGAAATTAAGAATAGGATTAGTAGGTACTGGCCTAATGGGCAGAACCCATGCAAACGGATATAATAGAATTCATAACTTCTTCCCTGATTTAGCGTACGAGCCAGAATTAGTGGCCGTATGCTCTAGAAACGAAGAAAAAGTAAAGGCCTTTGCAGACCAATGGAACTTTGCTTCTTATGAAACGGATTGGAGAAAACTAATAGCAAGAGATGATATTGACGCAGTAGACGTTTGTACACCAAACGACAGCCATGCGGAAATCTCAATAGCTGCCGCTGAGGCAGGCAAAATGGTACTTTGCGAAAAACCTCTTTCTAGAACCATAGCAGAAGGTCAAAAAATGGTAGCCGCTGCCGAAAAAGCAGGCGTTCAAACGACCGTTTGGTATAACTATAGAAGAATTCCCGCAGTAACACTTGCCAAAAACATAATTGACTCTGGTAAGCTTGGAAAAATCTTTCATTACAGAGGAAACTTCTTACAAGATTGGACCATCAATGCTGACCTTCCGCAGGGTGGTGAAGGACTTTGGCGTATGGATTCTGATGCCGCAGGTTCGGGTGTTACGGGCGACCTTTTAGCTCACTGTATAGACTCCGCTATGTGGCTTAATGGTGGCATTAAAGATGTATCTGCCGTTACAGAAACTTTTGTAAAAGAGCGTATGCATCAGCTTACTGGTAAAGTAGAGCCTGTCAAAATTGACGATGCCTGCCTTTTCCACTGCCATTTTGAGAATGGTTCTTTAGGACTTTTTGAGGCCACAAGATATGCTAGAGGCCACAAGGCTCTAAAAACGTTTGAGATAAATGGTGAGCATGCCTCTATCCGTTGGGATTTGCATGACATGAACAGGCTAGAGTTCTTTGACCATGCAGATGAATCCAAACTTAGAGGATGGCGTTCTATTCACATTACAGACGGCGACCACCCATACATTGACAAATGGTGGATTCCTGGCTGTGGAATTGGCTGGGAGCACAGTTTTGTACACCAAGTAGCCGATTTCCTAAAAAGTTTAGAAGACGGAACACCATGCTCTCCTACCTTCAAAGAAGCTTTACAAACACAAAAAGTGTGCGAAGCCATCATTGCATCAGCAAGCGAAAGAAGATGGGTTGATACCGGTGTTGACGGTAAATTCGTATAAAATAAATGCAGCCTAGGTTTTCCTAGGCTGCATTTTTCATAAAACCCTATGCCCCTTCTTAAAATCTCTCAAATCTCTAAATCATTTTCTGGAATTAAGGTTCTAGAAAACATCTCGTTTGACCTAAAGTCAGGCGAGGTACATGCTCTTATGGGAGAAAATGGTGCAGGTAAGTCTACCCTCATGAAAATACTCATGGGACTCCTAAAACCTGAGACAGGAACGGTAAATCTAGATGGCAAAGACATCACCAAAATGGACGTGCAAGAGACCTTAAAAAAAGGTATTGCCATGATTCATCAGGAAATTTTAATGGTGCCTGAGTTGAGTATTGCTCAAAACATTTTCTTAGGAAAAGAAACCTCCACGTTCTCTTTTTTAAAAGAGAAACATATCAATCAGCAAACACAAGAGCTTTTTGACAATATTGGTTTGACGCTGAATCCTAAAACCAAGATGAAGGATTTGAGCATAGCTCAAATGCAAATGGTGGAAATAGTAAAAGCCATTTCAAATGAGGCAAAAATCATCATTATGGATGAGCCTACCTCTGCCCTATCCGATAAAGAAGTAGCCAAGCTTTTTGATATCATCAAAGACCTTAAAAGCAGAAATGTGGCAATTGTCTACATTTCACATAAAATGGATGAGATTTTCCAAATTGCAGATAGAATCACCGTGCTCCGTGATGGTATTTATATAGGTACTAAAGCGGCAGACGAACTAGATAACAAATCCCTCATTACAATGATGGTGGGTAGAGAGATTGACAGTATTTATCCCGATTCTACTGCTGAAATAGGCAAAACATTACTAGAAATTGAAAACTTAAGCTCTGCTGGTAAGTTTGAGAAAATCAATTTTAACCTTAAAGAAGGTGAAGTATTAGGCCTAGCTGGATTAGTAGGTGCAGGAAGAACGGAGGTAGCCCGAGCCATAGCTGGTTTAGATAAATTCAATAGCGGAAAAGTAATTTTAGAAGGTACTGAGCTAAAGCTCAAAAGCCCTAAAGATGCTATCAAAAACAAAATAGGCTATGTAAGTGAAGACCGAAAAGCTTTAGGCTTTATTCCCGATTTATCCGTCAATGAAAACCTTACCTTGGCCAGTCTCTCCGTTTATGCCAATCAGTATTTCCCCGTTAAGAACCGAGAAGAAAGCGTGGGAAACCACATGATAAAGGATCTTAAAATAAAAAGTAATGGTCTAACTCAAAAAGTAGGAAGCCTAAGTGGCGGTAACCAACAAAAAGTGGTGATAGGCAAAGTACTGCTAACCTCGCCAAAAGTCATCATACTTGACGAACCCACCAGAGGAATTGACATCGGAGCTAAATTTGAAATTTATAAACTGATCAGAACATTGAGTCAAAAAGGCATAGGTATTATTATGATATCTTCTGAATTACCAGAAGTATTAGGTATGAGCGACAGGATACTAGTAATCTCCGAAGGCAAACAAACCGCCATATTATCAGGAAAAGAAGCCACTCAAGAAAACATCATGCAGCATGCAATTCACTAAAAGCCTTAAAGAATACGGCATATTTATTTCGTTTATAGTCACCTGTGTTATTCTTTCCGTAGCTACACCACAGTTTTTAAGCGTAGCCAACTGGACCATCATCATCACGCAAGTTTCTATCAATGCCTTACTAGCCTTCGGTGTCACATTCGTCATTATTACAGGTGGCATTGACTTATCAGTAGGTTCTATAGTGGCCGTTACCGGTGTGGTAGCAGCATCTTTGGCACAAAATGGAGATTACCCCGTGGCAGTTGCCATAGCAGGAGGTTTGATAGCAGGACTTGCCTTTGGACTTTTAAACGGCTTCCTGGTTACTAAAAGTAAGATTGCCCCCTTTATCGTAACCTTAGGAACTATGACCATTGGTCGTGGTTTAGCATTAATACTAAGCAAAGGCCGTCCAGTATCTAACTTATCAGAGAGTTTCAACTTTATTGGAAATGGCAAAATATGTGGACTTCCAGTCCCAATTATCATTCTAATTTTAGTGTTTATTATCTGCTCCGTTACCCTTAGGAAAACCATTTTTGGAAGATATGTTTACGCCATTGGCGGAAATGAAGATGCCTCTTGGGCTTCAGGAATCAGTGTCAATAAAGTCAAACTAGCAGCCTATGCTATTTGCGGAGCATTATCGGGTTTGGCAGGAATATTATTGACCGCAAGGATAAGCACAGGACAACCAAACTCAGGAATGGGTTTTGAACTAGATGCCATTGCCGCTGTAGTAATTGGTGGCACCAGTACCACAGGTGGCCGCGGTACTATGATAGGAACACTGATTGGTGTTTTACTCATTGGCGTAATTAATAACGGCCTGGACCTCATGAACGTCACGTCTTATTACCAGCAAGTTATCATGGGAATCATTATCATAGGAGCTGTATTAATGGACAGCTGGAATCTAAAAACAAGAAACTAAACAAAGAAATGAAAGCACTTAAACTACTATTTTTTGCGGGGCTCATAGCTTTAAACGCCTGTAACTCGGCAGAAGATGACGGAAAACTGGTTATAGGAGTCACTATGCTCAGCATGCAAAATGAGTTCATTGTCAATGTGGCCGATGAAATGCAAAAAAAAGCAGATGAGCTAGGCGTTAAGCTTATTACCGTAGATGCCGAAAGGTCTGCATTAAAACAAATGGAGCAAGTAGAAAGCTTCATAGCCCAAGGTGTTGACGCTATAATACTAAACCCTTGTGAGGTAGAAGCTAGTTCTCCTGCCGTGAGTAGAGCCATTGCCGCAGGCATTCCTATTATTAATGTCAATTCTGAAACTACAGCAAAACCAACTGCTTTTGTAGGCTCAAATGATGTAGAATCAGCAAGAATAGCAATGAACTATTTGGCAGAAAAAATGGAAGGAAAAGGAAACTTAGTTATGATTCATGGTTTCATGGGACAAGCCGCACAAATTCAAAGAGAGCAAGGTGCCAAAGAAATATTAAAAGCTCATCCTGAAATGAAATTAATGGCAGAGCAAACAGGCGAATGGGACAGGTCAAAAAGCATGGATTTGATGCAAAACTGGATTCAGTCTTACGGTGATAAAATTGATGCCGTATTTGCTCATAATGACGAAATGGGCATGGGAGCCGTAAAAGCATTAGAAAACGCAGGTCTAAAAGACAAAGTTTTGGTGGTAAGTATAGATGCCATTCAAGATGCACTTCAAGCTGTCAAAAAAGGAACATTAGACGCCACGGTTTTTCAAAATGCCCGAGAGCAAGGAGCTGCCGCAGTAAGCACTGCCGTAAAACTAGCCCAAGGTCAGGAAACCGAAAATGAAGTCCTAATACCCTTTCAGTTAATAGTGAAAGAAAACGTGGACAATTTCCTAAAATAAGAAATCATACAAAGTACTTATTGTAAGTATATTACAAAATAAAAGTAGAATAATTAAGATTTAGCAGTACAGTAAAGGACGGGATATCTAAGTACACTTAATAATTTAGCATTCAAATAACAGAATCATCATGGACACTTCAATTAAGGATTTTAAATACGTAGATTACCTCTGGGACGCAGAAAAAGCAGAGGCTCTTAAAGACGACCAAGTTGCATTATTTTTATATAGATCTAACATCTTGGGTGCGGACCTCCGAATCACCAATTATGGTGGCGGAAACACGAGCTGCAAAACCATCGAAAAAGACCCACTTACCAATGAAGAAGTAGAGGTAATGTGGATTAAAGGTTCTGGTGGAGATATAGGAACATTAACCCGCTCTGGCATAGCAGGATTATATACAGAAAGGCTTCGTAACCTTAAAGATGTGTACGGAGGACTGGAAGACGAAGACCGCATGGTTGGTCTTTTTAATCATTGCATTTATGACCTTGACAGCCGTGCTCCTTCTATTGACACGCCACTTCATGGTCTTTTACCTTTTGCTCATATTGACCACCTTCACCCAGATGCCCTTATTGCAGTAGCTGCTGCAGAAGATAGTGAAAAAGTAACCAAAGAAATTTGGGGAGATACTATGGGTTGGGTGCCTTGGCAGCGTCCGGGTTTTGACCTAGGACTACAGTTAGAAAAATGTTTAGCAGATAATCCAGGTATTAGAGGTATTGTATTAGGTAGCCACGGACTTTTCACCTGGGCAGATAATGCCTACGATTGCTACATCAATAGCCTTGAGGTTATCGAGATGGCATCTGAATACATAGAAAAGAAAATTGCAGAAAAAGGAAGCGTTTTTGGTGGACAAAAAATTGAAAGCCTTCCTAAGGAAGAGCGTTTAGATAAGGCAGCGGAATTGATGCCACTTCTTCGTGGACTTTGTTCTTCTGAAAACCGCATGATTGGTCATTTTACTGATGCCGATGTGGTGCTAGAGTTTATAAACAGTAATGATTTGGCAAGACTGGCTCCTATGGGAACTTCTTGCCCTGACCATTTCTTGAGAACTAAGATTCAGCCTTTGGTATTAACACTAGATGCTAAGGAAGATTTAACAGATTCTGCAGCAGTTTTGGCGAAGCTAGAACCAGCTTTTGAAGCTTACAGAAAAGAGTACCAAGAATATTACGATACCTGTAAAAAAGCAAATAGCCCAGCGGTAAGAGATGCCAATCCGGTTATCATCATTTACCCAAGTGTAGGTATGTTTAGCTTCGCAAAAAACAAACAAACTACCCGTGTAGCTAGTGAGTTTTATATCAATGCCATCAACGTAATGCGTGGTGCGGAAGCCATTACTTCTTATACGTCACTACCAAGACAAGAAGCATTTGACATAGAATACTGGTTATTAGAGGAAGCCAAGCTTTCAAGAATGCCTAAAGAAAAGCCACTTTCTAGAAAAGTAGCTTTTGTAACTGGTGCAGGTGGCGGAATTGGTAAAGCCATTGCAGATAAATTAGCGGAAGAAGGGGCTAATGTTTTCTTAACTGATATAGCCGAAGAAAGACTAAAAGAAGCCGTAGCTACCTATGCAAAAGATACAGCAGGCTACGCGGTGTGCGATGTAACCGATAGCAACTCTGTAGCAGAAGCTTATAAAGCAGCTTCGCTTGAGTTTGGTGGTGTAGATATAGTTATTCACAGTGCTGGCCTCGCCATTTCTAAGCCATTGGCAGAAACTACTGATGCCGACTGGGATATTCTTCAGAAAGTATTAGTGAAAGGTCAATTTGAACTTGCTAAACAAGTGGTGGGCGTATTACGTAAGCAAAACCTTGGAGGAGACTTCATTAGTATCGCTAGTAAAAACGGATTAGTGGCAGGGCCAAACAATGTGGCTTATGGTACGTCAAAAGCTGCTCAGCAGCACATGGCAAGGTTACTAGCAGCAGAGCTAGGGCCAGAGAAAATCCGTGTAAACACGGTCAATCCTGACGGCGTAATAGTAGGTAGTAAAATATGGGAAGGTGCATGGGCAGAAGGCAGAGCTAAAGCTTATGGCATAAAAGTAGAAGAACTTCCAGCTCACTACGCCAAAAGAAACTTAATGAATGAAATTATTTACCCTGCCGATATAGCCAATGGGGTTTTTGCTCTAGTAGCCATATTAGATAAAAGCACTGGAAACATTATTAATGTGGACGGTGGTATGGCAAACGCATTTGTGAGATAATTCAAACACGAAAAACAAAACACTAGTGCCGAATGGTGCTAGTGTTTTTTATTAATACACTTCTAGAATAATTATATATCTTCCTTTTTGAAAATTTAGCATTTACGAATGAAACAGAAGGTCACCGCAGTTTTTGATATTGGAAAAACCAATAAGAAGATTTTCCTTTTTGATGAAAACTTCCAAGAGGTTCATAAAGAATACATTCGTTTTGATGAAACTGTAGACGAAGACGGATACCCTTGTGAAGATATTGACAAGTTAAAAACGTGGATAGTAGACACTTTTGACACTATACTGAAAGCTGATAAATATGAAATCACAAGCCTAAACTTCTCCACCTACGGAGCTAGTTTTGTGCACATTGGTTATGATGGCGAAGTGGTGGCTCCGCTCTATAATTATACCAAACCTTATGATGCCAAATTAGAAGCAAAGTTCTATAGGAAGTATGGCCCAATTGGCAAATTTTGTCAAGAAACAGGCTCTTCTAAATTGGGAAATTTAAACTCTGGATTGCAGATTTATCTACTAAAATATCAGCAGCCAGAACTTTTCAAAAAGATAAAATACTCGCTGCACCTTCCGCAGTTTGTCAGTTACTTATTCACCGGAATTCCACTTAGTGAATACACCAGTATAGGCTGTCATACCGCTCTCTGGGATTATAAAAAACAGGATTATCATACATGGGTTTATGAAGAAGGTATCAATGAAAAGCTTCCGAGCATAGTCTCTACCGAAAGTAGTATCAACATGAACTACAAAGGGCACAAAATGAAAATTGGCGTTGGAATACATGACAGTTCATCTGCATTAGTTCCTTACCTTAGAAGCTCCAAAAAACCTTTCTTATTGGTATCTACGGGTACATGGGCCATTACCTTAAATCCATTTTCTGATGGCATCTTAAGTGCATCCGACTTAAAGGCCGACTGTCAAAACAACATGCGAATAAACGGCGAAGCCGTAAAGGCCGCAAGACTATTTTTAGGCAACGAATACAAACTTCAAATAGCTAAACTGACGGAACACTATAAAGTACCGCACGAAACACACCGTACGGTCAAATTTTCAAAAAGAACGTTTAAGAAACTAAACCAGAACTTTAAGCCGCACTTCGCTTGGGAAAGCTTAAAAGACTCCGAAGCTCCAAAGAAAACTACTTTGCCGTTTGAAAGTTTTGAAGAAGCTTACCATCAAATGATGCAGGAGCTAGTAAAGCTTCAGGTGAAAAACATTAACATGGCAAAAGGGAAAGCTATATTGGAAAGGATTTATATAGACGGCGGTTTTAGCGATAATGATATCTACATCAAACTTCTCAGCCATTACCTAAAGCCTATGGAGCTTAAAACTACCGATTCGTCTTTAGGCTCTGCATTAGGTGCCGCCATAGCTATCTCCGATATAAGCCTTAATCCAAAATTCCTAAAGAAAAACTATTCCCTTAAGAAGCATAAGCCGGTTAAAATGTAGGTCGAGAGCTCAACCTTTTATTATTTCTATAATCATTTCGTACCTCTGGAGCTAAATATGAAAAGCAATTAAAACCTTCATTTGACCAGAGAAGAAGATTGAGTGGACTTTTAGTAAAAAGTCAGACATAAGACTCATGGCCTAAAGAATTCAGATTGCATTAGGTGATAACTTTATCAAGTATAGCATACTTTACTGAGCCTTCATATCTTTGATTATGAAAAAATGTTTGTTTCTTCTTTGTATAAGCCTAAGTTCTTTGGCTCAAAGTTCGATTCTTGGAAAAAGGGTTACTTCAAAAATTGATTCCTCCAAATCACCAGAAATTGTTCTAATTCAAGAATTCAGTGTAAACGCTCCATTGAAATCTGTTTGGGATGCATATACCACTAAAAAAGGTTATGAAAGCTGGGCAGCTCCGCTGGCAGAAATAGATTTAAAGGTAGGTGGCTATATCAAAAGCAACTATAATGAATCTGGAGAAATTGGTGACACTACCACTATACTGACTCATATCGTAAATTACGTTCCCCTCAAAATATTAACCCTCCAGGCCGAATTAACAGACAACTTCCCTGAGTTCATGAAAAAGGAAGCACAAGACTTTTATAATGTTATTTATTTTGACCAAAATCCTGATGGCATGACCACCGTAAAATCTTACGGAATTGGCTATAAAAACACGCCCAAATACCTCTCCCTTATGAACTATTTCATTCCTGCAAATGAAAAAATCCTGCTCAACCTCATCTCTATTTTAGAGAAGTAAATAGTAAGCTAGAAGGTTCTGAATATACTAAGAGTTAAAACGGACATCTCTAAACTGTACAATACTTTTACTAAGTCCTTAATTCTCATGATTTGACCATACGGTTAGATTAAAAAATCATTAATTAATCTCAAACATTTTTGATTGGCTCCCGCCAAAAATTGACCATAAATTAACACTTCTCCTATACCATATTAACATCTAGGTTAAAGTAGAAAATCACCTTTGCGGAGAATTTCAAAAACAATTCTTAACACCTTAATGTTTTCACTATGAGAAGAAAATCTCTACTTAAAACTTTATTTGGCAAAGCTTTAATGCCAATCATCGGTTTATTCTGTGTTTGCTTTGCGGCATCAGCACAGTTAAACGTAAGCGGGGTAATAAAAGACCCAAGCGGCGAAACCTTACCCGGCGTAAGTGTCATTATCAAAGGTTCTCTTAGCGGAACCACTACAGACATAGAAGGAAATTATAAAATCAATGTTCCTTCTTCTAAATCTGTCTTGGTGTTTTCATCCATTGGTTTTACACCTTCTGAAATTGTGGTAGGAAACCAATCTATTATTAATATTAACCTAGCGGCAGATAACAAAACCTTAAATGAGGTGGTGGTTACTGCATTGGGTATAAAAAAAGATGCCAGGAGAATTGGTGTGGCTATTCAGACTGTAGACGGAGCCTCTACTGTTAAAGCTCGTGAGCCAAATGCCATTAATGCATTAGTAGGTAAAGTGGCTGGTTTGACCATTGGTGCCCAGCCAGAACTTCTTAGAAAACCGAACATCTCTTTAAGAGGAAACTCGGATGTACTTTTTGTGGTAGATGGTGTGCCCGTAAATTCTGACACATGGAATGTAAACCCAGATGATATAGACACTTATTCTGTCTTAAAAGGTGCTTCTGCCGCTGCTCTTTACGGTTTTAGAGGTAAAAACGGAGCCATTTTAATAACTACAAAACGTGGTTCGTCAGACAAAAGAGGTTTCCAAGTAGACTTCAACAGCTCCACCATGATAGACAAAGGCTTTATAGCCATTCCTAAAGTACAAGACGAATATGGTCCAGGAGACCATGGAAATTACTCTTTTGTAGATGGTAAAGGTGGCGGACTTAACGATGCCGATTATGATGGCGGATGGGGTCCAAAATTTGATGGTCAGCCGATTTCTCAGTACGACTCCCCTATTGACCCAATAACTGGCGATAGAATTCCTACACCGTATATCGCTCGTGGAAAAGACAATTTGACCCGATTTTTAGAAGCGGGAGTTTTAAGTACAAATAACCTTTCTGTTTCTTCGAGTGGTGAAAAGCATAACATCCGTTTGTCAGGTTCTAATACTTATCAAAAAGGATTGGTACCAAACACGAAATTGGACATTGTCAATTTCAACATGACTACTGACTACAAGTTTTCTGACAAATTGAAGTTTTCTTCTGGCATACAGTTTAACCGTCAAAACAGTCCAAACTTCCCAGACATTAATTATGGCCCAAATTCTATCATCTATAACATGATTTTTTGGGGTGCTGCAGACTGGGATGTTGACGACATGAGAGACTATTGGCAAGAAGGGAAAGAGGGCATTCAGCAGATTTATGCAGAATATACCCGTTATAATAACCCTTACTTCATGAGTTATGAGTGGCTAAGAAGTCATCATAAAACAGATATTATGGGACAAGCTTCTATGACCTATGATATCACACCAAATTTAGATGTGATGCTGCGTACACAAGTTACCACTTGGGATTTGTTACGTACCGAAAAAATGCCTTACTCGGCTGGTGCTTATGGTCGTGACGAAAGACGCGGTGATTATAGGGAAGACAGAAGAAACCTTTTTGAGAACAACACCGACCTTCTTATCAGATTTGACAAAGACATTGTCAATGATTTGAATGCTAAAATTTGGGTGGGAGGAAACGTTAGAACATTCTCTTATAGCTCTGATTATGCTTCTACAGATTACTTAAATGTACCGGGTTTATATAATTTCAATAACTCTTTTAACCCAGTTAGAGCGTTTAATTTTAACTCCGCTATGCGTGTTAATTCTGGATACTACTCGGCTGACTTCTCTTTGAAAAACTATTTGACATTATCTACCACAGGCCGTGTAGATCAGCTTTCTACCCTTCCAGAAGGGAACAATACTTTCTTCTACCCTTCTGTGGCATTGGCTACTTCTTTAACAGATTACCTTCCTTTGCCTAGTTTTATTAGCTACGCAAAATTAAGAGGTTCATATGCAAATGTGAAAGATGGCTTAACCAAGTCTTCTATTGGAGCTATTCCTTCTGTGGGCGACAATAATCCACTTGGATATGGAGATCAATATTACTCGCCTTATGATGGGCCTACGTATCAAAACTCAGCTGTGTATTCTATTTTGACTACGTATAATAATCAACCATCGGCGGCATTTACCAACTCCCTAAATAATCCAGATTTGCAGCCTAGCTCTACTTCACAAGCCGAATTAGGATTAGACTTGAAGTTTTTAGGCAACAGATTAGGCTTTGACGCCACCTACTATATTTCTAACGAAGGACCCAAAATTTTCAACCTTCCAGTATCCAGCACTTCGGGATACTCTACAGCATTAGTAAACGGTATCAAAACCCAGAAAAAAGGCTTAGAACTAGCATTGACAGGTAGTCCTATCAAAAATCTAGATGGTTTGACCTGGGATATACTAGTAAACTGGTCTACCTATAAAGAGACTTTGACCGAAATTTACCCAGAGGTAGAAAGCTTAAACACCTTCTTAAAAGTAGGCGACAGAATGGATAAATTCTATGGTCGTGCTTTTGTACGTACACCAGAGGGTGAAATTATCAATGACGCCAGCGGAAGACCTATTTATGCTCCTGTGTCGCAATATTTGGGTAACACAAATCCTGATTTTGTATTTGGTATCAATAACAGATTCAATTACAAAAACGTTAGCTTAAGTTTCCAGTTTGATGGTAGAATAGGCGGTGTAATTACCAACTACGTTCAAAAACAAACTTTCCGTGGTGGTCGCCATATTGCTACTGTACAGGGCGAAATGGGTGAAGCTCGTTATCAAGATTATTTAGGTGTAAAGTCTTATATAGGGCCTGGTGTTCAAGTGGCAAATGGTGCTGAAATCAACTTTGATGCAGACGGAAAAGTAACTAACTACGCCGAGTTAAGCTACACGCCAAATACCACAGAACAGTACCTTCAAGACTGGGTAAGCCGCTACTATAATACAGACGAAGGGAACCTAATGAGTCGCTCTTTCGGGATGCTTCGTGAGGCGGTAATTGGCTATACCATGCCACAAGAGTGGTTTGGTAAAAGTATCCAAAATGTAAGCGTATCGTTGGTAGGAAGAAACCTACTTTACTTCGCCGAAAAGAAGGACATTGACCTAAACCAATACATAGGTGGTGGTTCATCTGATGTTCAAACTCCCTCTACCAGAAGATACGGTGTAAATGTAAACTTCACTTTCTAATTGATTGATTTTAAAGATATACAATAATGAAACTTATACAATTAAGCATTCTATTTCTGGGCTTCTTTATGCTCACTAGTTGCGAAAAAGACTTTTCAGAGCTAGAAAAAGACCCGAATCGTCCTTTAAATGTACCTGCGGCACTTGTTCTTAAAGAAGTGCAGTATCAAATGTACAATGGCACTGGCCGTCCTTTTAGTGCAGAAATGCGTTGGAACCAGTTTTACTGCTCTAATTATAATTATTACGCTACCAATGAGTACACTTGGACAGAAATGCCAAACCATTTTTATACACTTAAAAACGTAACAAAAATGGAAGAGGAAGCCCTAAATGCAGGAGCTGCTGCCGTCAATCCTTACTCGGCCATAGCTAAATTTTCAAAGGCTTTTTTCTATGACCAAATGACTAAGCGTGTAGGAGACCTACCGCTTACTGGTGCACTTCAAGGCGGAGAAAACTTTGAACCTGTATATGATTCTCAAAAAGAGATTTATTTGCAAATATTGACTTGGCTTGACCAAGCAAACACAGAAATGGCCACCCTTATAGCTCAAGGTGAGAGCGAACTAACAGGCGATATATATTTTAATGGCGATTTAAGACAATGGCAAAAAGTAGTGAATGCTTTTCAATTAAGAGTATTAACTACCTTAAGCAAAAAGGACGCCGATACAGATTTAAATATAAAAGCTAGATTTGCCGAAATCATTTCAAATCCTACCAAATACCCTTTGTTAAATGGCATGGATGACAACCTTCAATTCATCAGTAATCAGTTTAATAAATATCCCTCAAACCCTGACAACTTTGGTTTTGACGCCACGCGTCAAAACATGTCTGCTGCGTATGTAGAAAGACTTAAAGAGAGAAATGACCCTCGCCTTTTTGTAACCACCGAGCCAGCTGGTTCAGAAATTGCTTCAGGAAAACAACCAAACGATTTTTCTGCTTACCTAGGAGCCAGTTCTGGTGAAGACCTAGCAGATATGTCTTTTAAAGCTGGTATTAGTAATGAAGGTTTTGCTCCAGGTTCTTATTCTTTTCAAAACCGAAACAGATACTATGCAGATTATGAAGGCGAACCAACTTTTATAGTGGGCTACCCTGAAATGTGCTTTAACATAGCCGAAGGTATACACAGAGGCTGGGGAAATACTGGCTCAGCAGATGCTTGGTATAAAAAAGGTGTAGAAGCCTCTTTCCAATTTTATGGCATCAGTTCTGGTACCAATACATTCACTTACTCACTAACAGGCGGAAGAAATTCGTCTGACCTAGCTAATTACGAATACGATTTTGAACTCCAAGATTATTTGGCTCAGCCAAACGTAAAATACAGTGCCGACGCCAATGGTTTAGAGCAAATAATTACACAAAAATACTTGGCATTTTTCATGAACTCAGGCATGGAAGGCTATTTCAACTGGCGTAGAACAGGTTTCCCTGAATTTTACACAGGAGTAGGAACAGGAAACTCTGGTAGAATAGCAGTGAGATGGCAGTATCCTTATTCAGAAAGAACAACCAACACTTCAAACTATAAAATTGCTATTGATAACCAATTTAATGGCAAAGACGATATCAATGAAGAGCTTTGGTTAAATAAATAAGATATTTCATAAAATAGTGGTTTAGTAAAAGCCTGTCCCAAAAGGGGCAGGTTTTTCTTTACAAAAAACATTTACCAAATCACGTATGACTATCTAATTTCTCTTTAGAAATTAATTCCATTCCACTTAACTCACCAATTAGAACCTGCTTAAAGTTCTAAAATAAGGCGTATACTCAAAGTATTTCTTAAGGCCGCCAAAGAACAATCCAATTTTAATTACCTCTAGCCACCGAAATTGACAACCAAACAATACTAAGACTTCAGAGGAGGCCATTTTATTATTCAGGGTCAAAATCAGAAAATAGCAAAAACCATTTTAATATGAGCAAGTATCTACCAAGGCCTATCTCTTTCAAAATCCCAACCAAAACTTTTAGTTTCTTTAACCGTTCCGCTATCATTAAACGAATAATTCGTCTGCTCAAAAAACTGGAAAAAGATGTCAATGATAAGCTCACTCTCGTCAGAAAACTCTTTTTCAGTTCCGGCTATTAAGAATTCAGAAAATTTATACTTTTGATATATTTTACGCCTCTCTCCTTCGTTTGTAAATATTATTTCACCATCTAAGTGAACGTTCCCCAAAAGTTTACTTTCAATCAAATGGGGCAAAGAATGTAAACCCTGCTGTTCCAAAATTTTTATAGTGAGGCTTCCCTTTTGGTTTCTTCCAGATTGCCCCGCCGGCCTATAAAATGCCACAGAAGCCTCAGTAAGCTCGATATAATCACTTAAATCCAAACCAGGAGTGCTGCTGATATTGGTAGCATCTCCTTCATTAAAAATAGGTTGATTTACTTTTAGAAAAATTCTTTGTGCATTAGCATTTAAGAAACCCAAAAAAGCACATAGCGTAAATAATATTCTCATAGCCTTAAGGTATATTTGTTTGATAATTCCAGGTTTTTGTTGTCGTAGTTTCATCCTTTAAAATCTTTACTTCCACCTCATAAGCTTCAATAGTGATTCTACTAAGAGGTAAATCATCTTTTTTAACTAGCTGCTCTACATCTGTAATAAAGGCATTATTGAGTGTATATCGAACCTCGCTTAACCTTTCAGAACCCGATGGCGAGTTAATAAATTGAACGTTACTAAGGATAACTGGGTTAATCGGATTTCCTGAAAACATGTTATCCATAATATCTGGAAGGCTAACGTCTGTCTTCATTAAAAGCGTAATAACAATACTATTGGCTCGCGATACGTCAGGCGTTCCTGTTCCAAAAGGAGTTACTTCCAAAACCTCTACAGTTTCGTACCATCCCATATCTGAATAGTCCTGAAATTCAGCGTTTTCACTTTCACCTACAATATTTCCAAATCGAACGAATCCATCATCGCCAACTAATTTCCAATTTCCTTTTTCGCCAATTCGTAGGCTACCAAGTGCACTTTCTCCCGCCGGACCTGTGTCACCTTTAGCACCCGTATCGCCTTTTAAACCTTGAATACCCTGCGGCCCTTCATCTCCTTTTGGTCCTTGGACGCCAGGTATTCCTTGCGATCCTGTTTCGCCCTGAACACCTTGTGGCCCTGTATCGCCCGTATCTCCTTTTGGACCGATTGGACCTTGAATACCAGGTATTCCTTGTGGACCTGGGTCGCCTTGAAGACCTTGCGGACCTGTATCACCAGTATCTCCTTTTGGACCCGCTGAGCCTTGTAAGCCTGAATTATTCCATTGATTTCCATCAAAAATATACAAACCTTCATCTCGAGTTTCAGAATTATCAGTTTGATAGATAATTAAACCTTTTGCTGGGTTTTGTATACCCAGCCGTTGGCTTGAAGTCATACGTGGAGGCAAAAAGCCTTTGGTTTTGGAGTTGACCTCCAAAATGGCACTGGAGCCTAGATTGGGCTGTAAACCCGTAGAATCAATTTTTGACCCCGAATTTTGGGCAAAAACATTAAGGCTAACCAAAGATAAAAGGAGGTATAAATAGTTTTTCATGTCAAAATCACTGTATATTAATGAGTGAAGGACGGCTTAAATAGATATAATAGTACTCCTTTTAAAAAAAAGATGAAAATAAATTTATCTAATGGTATGCACCAAAACATAGTCACTCATTGAGAATATCGGCTTTCACCAAAAAAATATCATCTTCTTTTGTAATTTCTGACGTCAAGTGGATTAATAAAATTGGCCAAAAACTATGTTAAACTTATAGCCGCAAAGTTGAATTATTCATTACCGAGACATCGGTAATCAAAACCCAAAATCCCACTTCTTTGAAAATACTGAATCCGTAATTGAGAGAAAAGAATTTAGTTTTAAGCTACCGAAAGACCCCACTAATCGAACCTGATAATTTTAATTAAAAAAGGCTATCTCATTATTGTTTTAACTAGAACTTTGGCCCCTCTGCCAAAAAATTGACTGTAAAGCCTTTCAAGACTTCACTAAAATGGCGTACATTGTTTTCTATACCTGAAAACCGAAAGTCTAAAATGAAAAACCACTTAAAGAGATGAGTAAAAAACCTTTACTTTTTCTCCTGCTTAACCTCTTTTCAATTTGTTTATACGGACAAAATGAGCCTTATCAAATAGACAATATTGATTCCATCCCGATAGATACCGCCCTGGTGAAACTAGGAGATGCCGTTAACCAAATGAAAGGCGAGGATGATGCCGCCATAAAGAAAGATTTATGGCTTACCTTAAAACGTGCAAAAGCTACAAAAAAGCCATTAACAATAGCCAAAACCTATAAAGAGTTGGCTAATTGGCATTTCCTAAGCATTAGTTCTGAAAATAACGACTCAATATATTATTACGATAATCAGGCACTACAATTCTTTTTGCAAACAGACCAAAAAGAACTCATTACCGATGCTTATAAAACGGTCGCCGTTGATTTAGATTTAATGCAGAAATACGCCGAAGCTGAGGTACAATTTTTCAAAGGCTTGGAAGTTGCAAAGTCTTTTGATTACCAAAAAGGCATTAATTCTATTCATGCCTCTTTAAGCAGATTATATACCAATACCAAAGATTATGAATCTGCATTAAAGTATAGTGATATGGTGGTAGCAGCCTATAAAAAAGAGGAAAATACGCATCCCTTAATTAGAGCATTGTTAGCTTCAAGCAATATTTATGTTAAAACAGAACGGGCAAAAAAAGCACTGGAAGTGGTAAATGAAGCCTTAGCATTAGTACCTAAATTACCAGAAAAATATCAAAACTCCGAAACTTTTAATGTAAGAGCATGGCGTGCTCAAGCCCACCGTGCTTTAAAGCAGTATGATGAAGCACTGGCAGATTTCAAATTCTCTTGGAAAGGAATGCAAGACATTTATGGTGATAAAATGGCGAACGGCTGGAAAGGAGGAATAGGTAGTATCTACTATCTACAAGGAAAATATGCAGAGGCTATCCCCTATCTAAAGGATTATGTGGAGCACTTTAATAATAAAAAAGTTTATAATTCTGAAGAATTAAAAGACCACTACATCTGGTTAGCAGAATCATATAAAGCAGTCAAAAAGTCAGATTTGGCTTTCAAGTATTTAGCCGAGGGCAAAGACATTACAATTAATTCTTTGCAACAAGAAACAGAGGCTTTAAAAAACGAGCTAAGAGTTAAGTACGAAACAGAACAAAAAGACGAGAAAATATTCTCCCAATCTGAGTTAATCAAACAGCAGCAAAAAAATCAACTATTAAGCTACATTGTCGGTGGCCTTTTGTTTGTGTTTTTAAGTGGTCTTTTTTATACCTACAGAAAAAACAAGAAAAAGAATATTCAGCTCGAAGAGCTCAATAATAACCTAGAAGTCACCAATGTTCAACTTGACAAACGAAACGCTGAAAACGAATTACTTTTAAAAGAAATACACCATCGCGTTAAAAACAATCTTGAAATAGTATCTGGGCTTTTAGAGTTGCAATCATCTCAAATAGACGACCCTTCTGTACAAGCTGCCATGCTTTCTAGTCAAAACAGGGTGCACTCTATGGGCATTATTCATCAGAAACTTTATCAAAGTGAACACCTTACGTCTATAGAAATGCGTGATTATTTCGTGAATTTGGGAGAAAACATCCTGAATTCTTTTAGTACAGATGGCAATGTGAAAATAGAATGTGATATGCCAGAATTAGTGCTGGATGTAGATACAGCCATATCGGTAGGGCTAATTGCTAATGAACTACTCACCAATGCCTTTAAATATGCTTTTGAAGGAAAAGATAGTGGTAAAATTGAGATTACCATGAAATCTAATGGCCCGAATGACGACAACCTAGAATTAAACATAACGGATGACGGCATAGGGAAAAACGCTGACAATCCTGCAAAAGGCACAGGTTTTGGCACCATGCTAATAGACCTGCTCACTAAACAATTGAATGGCACTATTTCTTATAAAAATGAAAACGGCACTAAGGTTTCCTTGATTTTTACCAAAAGCAGTAACCTAGCATGAAAAATCCGATAACCATACTGGTGGTAGAAGATGAAATGATTATTGCCGCCAAAATATCATTAAGACTGACCAATCTTGGTTATGAGGTAGCTGGTATAGTGCCACGCGGTGAAGAAGCACTGCTGCACATAGAACAGAATGCACCAGACATTGTCCTTTTGGATATCAACCTAAAAGGAAGTATTGATGGAATTGATATTGCAACAGAGATTATCAAAAAACAATGGCAGTGTGCTATTATATATTTGACAGCAAATAATGATGAAGCTACTTTTAACAGAGCAAAAGCCACTCGTCCTTTTGCCTTTTTATCAAAGCCCATTAAACCCATAGACCTTCAAAGAACCATAGAACTAACCGAGGAGCGAATTCTAAAACAAAGAGAAATAGAAAATGTAGAAGAGAACCCGATGAAAGAGTCAAAGCTTATTGAGGGCACTCAAGAGCATCTAGATGATGGGGCTTTTTTAACGGACAGGATTTTTGTTAAGGTCAAACAGAAAATGGTTAAAATTTTTGTGAGTGACATTCTCTACATTGAAGCAGACCGTAGTTATTGTCAAATTTTCACAAAACAAGAAACGCACTTGCTTTCCGTTCCTCTTAAAAATGTAGAGGACAAGCTTTCAAATACTCAGTTTATGAGGATACATCGGTCTTTTCTTGTCAATATTAAATTGATAGACGAAATATCTGACACCCATGTTTTTATAAAAAAACAGGCTTTGCCGATAAATACGAGTGCTAAAGAAGAATTATTCAAACGTTTAAAACGAGTCTAGTTAATTACTGAAAAGCAAGCTGTTGAAACCAAAGAGCCTTAAAAAAACATTTACAGTATAGCTACAATATTTCTAGGGGTACTTCTACCCAACATGCTAAAGAAAACATTTCACTTTAACTTCTTCCCCCACCTTATAGCAGGTTTCTCTATTAAAAGGTAGTACAGATATGACAGGGGAATTGAGATAAAAACGCACACTATCACCACCGCAATTTTGCCAATTTCCGAAATATCAGGTAAAATATATTTAAAGAAACGCATTGAAATGTCCACTCCAAAAGTCCAATGCATCAGATAAAGTGAGTATGATATAGTTCCTAAGAAATACATGGGTTTAAATCGGATGTCAATATTGAATAAAATCACGACAACCACAAAAACCGCAGAAAACACATTAAGCAGACCCAAGTCAGCAGATAAAGCGGCCAAAATGATTAGCAAAAGGAATAAAAACCACTTTAAATCAAGGAGGTTTTCACGATACTGAAAAGTAAATATTCCAGCCAAAAAGAGTGGTATATGTCTAAATATCAATCCATCATGAACATATTTAGAAAGCCAAAAACTAAGACCTAAAAGAACCAGTGCACTAACAATTCGCCGAATCTTTGTACCTAAAAACAGTATAGGAAATAGAAAACTTATTAATAAGTAATATTGAAACTCTACACCTAATGTCCAGTAAACCCCTAAAATCCATCCCTCTCCGTCTATTACATTTAAATACCCAAGGTGCATCAATATGTTTTTCCAATCAACGGCATACGAACCACCTTCCACAAATACTCTAATGACATACCAAACTATCAGACATACGAAAATAGAAAGAATATAAGGAGGTTCTATTCGGGCAAACCTTCTTGCTAAGAAGTTCCTGATTTTTTCAGGAAAAGTATAGCCCCCATGCCACATGCTGTACGGAATAATAAAACCAGAAATAACAAAAAAAATAGGCACCCCCATACGGCCCAATAGGGTCAACTTACCTAAAAACGAAGTAAATATTGGGTCAGACTCACCAAAATAGCCCGAAGCATTAAAAAAATGCATAATACACACACTCAGTGCGGCAAATCCACGAAGCCATTCTATGGCTAAAAGTCTTTTCATTTACCCTTATTTGAAAATCATCCATAATCTCAGATTTTCATTAAAAAATGATTGCACTTAGCCACTTAATTGTCGGAAAGGAATCTTTAGAATAGTCACAAAGTTATATTTTATTTCCCCAGACACAAGTAATAAAAGGAACTCCTCTTCTACTTTCATTTTAAAGAAAGACTTATTTAAACCATTACGGCAGGGATCGTGATAAAACATCGGAAACTGAAACAAGCTTTTCGGAAGATAAATGTGGCTATTCGGAAATTCCCTATTGATAACGGTTCTTATTATTTGGAGGTTTGGTAAGGAAAAACTGACCAAATAGCCATGAAAACTACCATTCATCTAGGTGCAAGAACAAGTGCCGCTACCCACGAAATAGTAAAACTAGAAGCCCAAGATAATTACACCTTAGTTCATTTTATAGACGGAACCAAACTCCTGTCATCTACCACACTTGGTATTCTAGAAGAACGCCTTTCTGACTGTCGTTTTTTTAGGGTAAACCGTTCTACGGTTATTAACCTACAATATTTAAGGCAGTTCAATATTCACCCTTACGGTCATAGGCAAAATACTAAATCCACGCATGACATTATTATTTCCCGTAGACGTGCAGCAGCATTTCAGGCTTGTGTGAAGGCCTAAAGGAAACTTTTACGAACTCAAAAGAAAACCACTAATTCTAATTGATATGAAAAGATTTTTTTACTTACTCTTGTTCTTAACGTGTTTTATCCATTCTACTGCAAACGCTCAGTGGTCATTCAATACCAGAGGAAATCAGTATAATGTAAATGGCGTTACTGCAAATACCGAAGGAACAATAACGCTTACATCTACTGGCGGTGGTGTGAAAAGTACGGTCACACCCGAAGGCATCGTTTCAAGTGCTTTTGTGCTAAACGGGTATAACAACACATACCATGTCTCAGAATTAAACTCGGCTGTAGCGTCTGCATTAAACGAAGTACCTGTCGATAAGTGGTTCAAAGCAAAAACTGGTAAGAATGAAACTATTCAATTGAACTACTCTTACCGAAAAACAACGCCAGCCAATAATTCTGCAAATCCAACGCAGACCAATACGTTTACTGCGAACTATAAAGTGGTGGTAGGGAGCAACGAAAGCCATTCACCTTACCAAAACTTTACGACAGTCCCTACGCAAGTAACCGAAACACAAAGTGGTAATACGGTCACTGGCACTTTGCAGGCTACTGTTAACTTTCCAGTCGGAAGTACAAAAGGATATGTGGTTATTCCAGTCCTAGAAGAAATCTCAAACTTCTCTCTATTTTGTAATAGAAATTTGCCACCCACCTGTTATTGGATTGAAGGTGGTGCTTCAAATGTTATTATACTACCTTTCATCGTGGAAGGGGCAAGCATTGATTTAACGGTACCAGATGCAGTTGGAATTGCAGGATATACCAAAGAACCCGCCATTCCTTACATGATTTTACACGCTCCTCCCGGAGATAACAGTAGCGTTACTTTTGAGCAAGCTGAGGAAACCTGCCGTAGTTATTCTGAATCAGTGCAAGATGACTTTTCGGCGAGTGGTAAGTTAGATGTTACCCTTGGCATTGCGGGTTCAGCGGGTTTATTCGTTACCACAGATTTTGAGTTTTCAGTAACTGCTTCGGTAACTGGTGGCGGCGGAAATACACAAATTAAGAAATCAGATACAAAGACCTGTATCAATGCCGTTTCGTCTATTTCTACACTCACTAAAGCAAGTGGTGTTTCTGACGGTACCATTTACATGGGGTACTCAAGCGATTTGGCTTACGGTTTTTTCCCGAGGGTTATAATTGAGTCTGATAACCCGCTGGTAATAACAAAAGATACCGCTTTGATATTTGGAGTAGTAGGGCAACCAGCTCCTTTTTATATGTCGAAACAGCAAATCATCAATGATATTGCGGTAAAACAATCTATTGTAGATGGATACGTGCCAACTACCCCTATCAATGAGCAAGCCCTGAGTTTGGCAAATCATGCTTTAAATCAAATAAAGGTTTGGGAACAAGTGCTTTCCAAAGATTCGGCTAATGTAGCCAGTCAGCAAAACGACGTAATTCGTGAGACTTATACTATTGGCGGAGACCAAACTACTACCGAAAGCATAAGTTATTCCAGTAGTACTGTTTATGACGTAAATCACTACATATCGGCTGGAGCAGGCGTTTCTTTTGTGGTAAAAGTGGCAGGCTCGGGTGTATCAGGTGGAGCCCAGTTTTCAACAAAGAAGACTTTTGGACAGGCTGTTGCGAATACAACAAACTCTACCACTTCTATAAAATGGCGTTTATATGATGATGATATTACTGGTTTGGAACCTCCTCTAACAGGAGAAAGAATACGTGTAAAAATAGTGCGTGATCCCGATTACGGCACGCCTATTTTCTTATTAGATTCGGCAGGTTCAAGAACCTCAGCACCTTACGAAGGTGGTTATCAAAGAGATCAGCCTTATCTGAAATTCTCAGCGGTTAATGATACTTCCTACTACACAGTACCCAACGTAGCTGTAGGTACAACTTCACAGTTCGGTATTAAACTTTGTAATGAGTCAGATGAAGAACGCCCCTACCTATTAAGGTTTGACCCTTCTACCAATGCTAATAATGTCACGGTGTCATTAACGGGTTCCAACGAAACAACAGAATATGGTTCTTTTACCGTTCCAGCAAACAGTTGCTTATCCAACACTTACTTTGTGAATGTGAATCAGCAAAACTTAGGTGCTCTTACTTCTCAAGAAATCAATTTGCAATTATACGTTGCCAACGAACCCAGCATTAAGTCAGATATTTTTGTTACTTCCAATTGGGGGGATTATGCCCTGCCTTCAGCTCTAACTTCAAGTAATAGTGTGATATGTCCTGGTACGGATGTTACTTTATCGGCTTTTTGCCCAGCGGGTACAACTACTTGGTACGATGCCCAAACCAATGGTACAATGTTGGGCACGGGTAACTCAATTACGCAAACACCTACTGCTAATACCGATTACTTCGTGGTCTGTCAAGCAGGTATTTATAATTATCCAAGAGTGAAGGCAAGTAGTGTTTTAGTACCAAACACTGTTTTCCCTTCCCTTAATTTGACTTCTAATATCGCATCCAATTCTTTACAATTGGCAACAACGGCTATATTGGCATCAAATAAGATTTTCTCACCTTCTAAAGTATCATACCTTGCCGGAAACTCGCTTACTTTCGAGCCTGGTTTTGAGGTAAGTTCAGGTGGAATTTTTGAAGCGAAAATTGGTGGATGTGCAAATTTAACAATCGACGGTTTAGTGGCCTATTACCCGTTCAATGGCAACGCTAATGATGAATCCGGGAATGGTCACAATGGAATCATAGACGGTGCAACACTTACCGCTGATAAGTACGGCGAATTTGGTTCAAGCGGGAAGGCACTCAACTTTGATGGCGATGACGTTATGAGAATCCCAAACTTATACAACGCCGCAACTCAGCCCTTGAATAATGTCACTTACTCGCTGTGGTTTAAGCCAAATCAAAACTACGGAGCAGCAGATTTCTATTCACTTATAATCAGATCAACTGATGCTGGCTTTACCGACATGATTGGAAAACCAGATTTTGGAAGTGCTGAAAACAACAAGTTCCAGTTTTATATGTTCACAGGAGACTATGTCCTTAATAAAGCTACCACCATTGACTTTATTGCAAATGTTTGGTATCACGTAGTTGCTGCTCGGGATGATAACACCACCAAAATTTACTTGAATGCAGTTAAGGAAGGAGAAGTAACCTACACAAATCCATCTATCTTTTACCCTGATTTGTACCTAGGCGGTCACAAAACATTTAACAGATGGTATTTCAACGGTGCTTTAGACGACCTCCGAATTTATAATCGAGCTTTAAGTGACGCCGAAATTCAGGCTATTTATAATGCTGAGAAGCCTTAACATTTTTTTTGGTTTATATTCCAACGAAAAATGTATGAGTAATTTTAAAGTCACAGGGTATTAATACTACGCAGACTTTTTGAAGCGTCTATGAGAAATCAGATTAGAAATAAGCTTAATAAGTAGTACTTATTGTTTTTACTGATTTTGATTGTACAATTCACGTTTCATAAGCAATTAACTTTTGCACTGCTTTATGGTGTTTGACACCTTAACATTTTCAACTTTACACTCTTTCCCTTGCATAGCTTTTCAATGATTTTATAGCAGCGGCGGTCTCCGTCGGAAGAGTGTTCCCCTATACCATACGGCGTGCTGTAAAATTAGCCTTAAACGACGTCGGTGAAATAGTATCACAGGCAAAAAAGGTTCAATCAGATTAGAAATTTTTACCACTCAGTAAAATTTACCCTCCATTTGTGCCGCAAATAATTGTTGGAGAGAAATTCACGATTTAGTTTTCAAAAGTTAAATAATTCACTTTCGAGCTATTTGTGAATATAGTTCTTACAAAAAACGTGATTAGCTACTTGATTTGAATCGGCTTTGAGTCGTGTTTTAAGCGAGTATAAATGCAAAATTTTGACCAACGAAAACCCCTAAATTTTACTCCAATGAAAAGATATTTTTACTTATTGCTGCTTTTAAACTGTACTATTCTACTTGACACAAACGCACAGTGGGCATTTAATACCAATGGCAACAACCATAATTTTGGCAGTACGTCTGATACCGATGGCATAGTTACTGTTACTTCTTCAGGTGGTGGAGTGCATGGTTCTATTCCTCCGGAAGGCTTAGTAGGAACAGATTATCAAGTAGTCAATATATATAATAATACCTATAACGTTAGCGAATTAAATACTGTTGTTGGGCTCGTCTTAAATAATCACACTGTAAACAAGTGGTATAAAGCCACAGTAGGTAAAAGCGAAACTATTCAAATAGATTATCAATACAGGAAAGTCTCGCCGGCTATGGATCCCGAAAATCCCTCCCAAACTAATACGTTTACTTCCGACTTAAAAGTGGTGGTAGGAAGTAACGAAAGCAATGCCCCTTATCAAAATTTCACTACTGTCCCAACTAAGATAAGTGAAACTACCAGTAATAATATAGTTACCGGCACGTTTGAGGTAACTGTCAACTTTCCTATTGGAAGCACCAAAGGATACGTGGTAATTCCACTTATAGAGGAAATTACAAACTTAACTTATCAATGTAATAGAGACGAGCCACCAACTTGCTTTTGGGTTGATAGTCAATATGAAAATATTATAGTCATGCCTTTTATTGTAGAAGGGCCAAGTATTGATTTAACTGTGCCAGATGCGGTAGGTATTGAGGGGTACACCAAAGAACCCGCTATCCCTTATATGATTTTACACGCCCCTCCTGGCGATAACAGTTCTGTTACTTTTGAACAAGCTCAGGAAACCTGCCGTAGCTTTTCTGAAACTATTCAAGATGATTTTTCTGCCAGTGGAAAATTGGATCTTAAACTCGGAATTGCCGGGGAAACTGGTTTATTTGTTACCACTGATTTTGAATTTTCGGTTACTGCTTCAGTCGAAGGTGGCGGCGGAAATACTCAGATTAAAAAATCTGAAAGCAAGACTTGCATAAACGCTGTTTCGTCAATTACTACAAGTACCAAATCAAGTGGTGTGGCCGATGGCACAATATACATGGGTTATTCGAGCGACCTGGTCTATGGTTTCTTCCCAAGAATTGTTATTGAATCCAATAACCCCATCATTATAAAGAGAGACACTGCCCTAATTTTTGCAGAGGTAGGCGTGCCTGTTCCTTTTTACTGGTCTAAACAGCAAATTCTTAATGATATCTCCGTGAAACAAGCTATCGTAGATGCTTATGTGCCCACAAATCCTGTCAACGAGCAAGCTTTGAGCTTGGCAAATCACGCATTAAATCAAATAAGCGTTTGGGAACAAGTACTTGCCAAAGATTCTGCCAATATGGTTAATCCACTAAATGACGTTATTACTCCTCCTTATGATATGGGTCCTGAACAAAACACTACCCAAAGCATAAGTTATGCAGGTAGCACTGTTTATGATGTTAACCACTATATCTCTGCCGGGGCGGGTCTCTCGTTTGCATTTGAGGTTGCAGGTTCTGGAATATCTGGCGGAGCCCAGTTCTCAACAAAAAAGACTTTTGGACAGGCGGTTGCCAATACAACCAATTCAACTTCCTCTATAAAAACGCGTTTATATGATGATGATATCACAGGCTTTGAAAATGGAATAACTGGCGAAAGAATACGCTTAAAAATAGTGCGTGACCCTGATTACGGCACACCTATCTTTTTACTAGATACCGCAAACTCACGAACATCATCCCCCTATGAAGGAGGTTATCAGAGAGACCAGCCATTTCTTAAGTTTTCGGCAGTTGCTGATACTTCGTATTATACAGTACCCAACGTACCGGTAGGCACTACTTCACAGTTTGGGGTAAAGCTTTGTAATAATTCTGACGAAGCACGTCCCTATCAGTTAAGGTTTGACCCTTCTACCAATGCAAACAACGTTTTTGTCTCATTAACGGGTTCTTCAGGAACAACTGAATATGGTTCATTTAATGTTCCAGCAAACTCCTGTTTAGCTAATACGTATTTTGTAAACATTGATCAGCAAAACACAGGGGCACTCACTTCTCAGGAAATCAATTTGCAATTATACGTTGCCAATGAACCCAGCATCAAATCAGATATTTTTGTTACTTCCAATTGGGGGGATTACGCCCTGCCTTCAAATCTAACTTCAAGTAATAATGTAATATGCCCCAGTACAAATGTTACTTTATCTGCTTTTTGCCCAGCGGGTACAGCTACTTGGTACGATGCCCAAACCAATGGGACAATGTTGGGCACCGGTAACTCAATTACGCAAACACCTACTGCTAATACCGATTACTTCGTGGCTTGTCAAGCAGGTATTTATAATTATCCAAGAGTAAAGGCCAGTAGTGTTTTAGTGCCAAACACTGTTTTCCCATCCCTTTATTTGACTTCTAACATCACATCTAATTCTTTACAATTAGCAAATACAAATATACTGGCATCAAATAAGATTTTCTCGCCATCTAAAGTGTCATACCTGGCGGGAAACTCGCTTGCTTTTGAGCCAGGTTTTGAGGTAAGTTCAGGTGGAATTTTTGAAGCGAAAATTGGTGGATGTCCAAATTTATCAATCGACGGTTTAGTGGCCTATTACCCTTTCAATGGCAATGCTAATGATGAATCTGGAAATGGTTTTAACGGAATCATGGATGGTGCAACACCTACCGCTGATAAATACGGTGAATTTGGCTTTAGCGGGAAGGCTCTCAATTTTGATGGCAATGACGTTGTAAGAATACCCAATTTATACAACGCCACTACCCAGCCGCTGAATAACGTTACTTACTCGCTATGGTTTAAACCAAATCAAAACTACGGAGCAGCAGATTTATATTCTCTGATAATCAGATCAACTGATGGTGGATTTACAGACATGATTGGGAAACCAGATTTTGGAAATGCTGAAGATAATAAGTTCCAGTTTTATATGTACAACGGAGATTTCATAATAAATAAAGCTACCACCATTGACTTTCTTGCAAATGTATGGTATCACGTAGTGGCTACGAGGGATAATAACACCACCAAAATTTACTTGAATGCTGTTAAGGAAGGAGAAGTAACCTACACAGATCCATCTGAATTTTATACTGACTTATACCTCGGTGGCCATAAAACATTTAACAGGTGGTATTTCAACGGTGTTTTAGACGACCTCCGCATTTACAACCGTGCATTAAGTGATGCAGAAGTGCAGGAAATTTATAATGCGGAGAAGCCGTGAGAAAATAAATCAAGAAAGCCAGTTCAGATTTTAAAATCTTAAACACAAAACCAACTTGAAGAAGTAGAATTACCACTCCATAAAGTTTTTTTGCTAAGAAATTGATTATAGGTACTTTCGATATTGGGATAGCTTTAAGCGACAATATAGCTCCCCCTCAAAACATTGAGAGAATAAACCATGAAAAACACCTTAGCACTATTATGCATTTTTCTAATTACCGCTTTTACTTTAAGTGCCCAAAACGAAATAAACATTACCAAAACCTACCTCAGTCAAAACAGTGCTAAGGAGCATTTGTCAAAAAGTGACATTGACGAAATGACGGTATCCAGTGCATACTTATCTCCTACTACGGGCTGGTACCATATTTATTTCACACAAACTTATCAATCTATTGAGGTATATAATGGCGTTTTGAATGCAACATTACAAAATGGAGAAGTTAAATATGTAGGCAATACCTTCGTGAAAAATATTGCTTCTTTTATTCCAGAAAGCACTTCTTCTAGTCTCAATATAAGTCCGTCACAAGCCATTGAAACGGCTGCAAAGGCTAAGAATCTTTCCTTTGGGGAGGCTTTACAAGTGAACTCAGTATTAATAAATGATGATAAAGAAAAAAGAATTCTAAAAGCGAGTTACACCGATAAAACGCTATCTGATGAAAACATACTAGTAAAAAAATACTGGCTACCTTATGAAAGCACTGAAAATGGTAAAACTAGAAAAAAGGTAAGTCTTACATGGAATGTTCAATTCTTGACTAAAGACCATAAAAATCAATGGAATATACACGTAGATGTAAACACTGGCAAAATATTACGAGACCAAGATGATATCATTCATTGTCATTTTGAGGTGCCAGAAAGCACAACTAGTGCTAAAGTAGGCAACGATAAACATACACATTTAAAAACGTCCAAAGTAGCAACTCCAAACAGCTATAATGTTTTTGATTACCCTTTAGAAAGCCCCAATCATGGAAACCGTACCATTGTAATTAACCCTTACGCCCGTTTTGTGCCAGCAAATACAGGCCCAGGAGCTACTAATGGCTGGCATAATGATGGCACTACAGATTTTACCACAACCCGTGGAAATAATGTATTCGCGAAGGATGATTTAGCTTTTGATAATGAAGGAACTATTGGCTCAAGCCCCAGTTCGGCAACTTTAGAGTTTGATAGCCCCTACTCACAAACTACCGGAACTGCCGCTGCCAACTTAGATGCGGCCATTACCAACTTATTCTATTGGAATAATGTCAATCATGACATCTTATATAGATATGGTTTTGACGAACCGAGTGGTAATTTCCAGCAAGATAATATGGGCAGGGGTGGTAGTGGTAACGACTATGTAAACGCTGATGCCCAAGATGGCTCTGCAACCAATAACGCTTATTTTTTCACACCAATAGATGGCAGCAATCCTAGGATGCAAATGTACATTTTTAGCGATGCAGGCAACCCTGCTTATCAACCTGATTCGGATTTTGACAATGGGATAATTTCACATGAATATGGGCATGGCTGGTCTATACGTTTAACGGGTGGCCCCGCTAATGTAGGATGTTTAGCAAACGCAGAAAGCGGAGGTGAAGGCTGGAGTGACTATTTAGCACTAATGTTAACTACAGATTGGTCTGTACTTTCACCAAATTTAGCAAGTGCCAATATCGCAAAAGGGGGAGGAACATATGTAAAAGGTCAACCCACCACTGGTCCTGGAAGCCGTCCTTTTAGATATTCTTATGATATGGCTAATGTAAACCCTACAGTTACTTATGGACAAGTAGCCAATACTCTGAGCTTTTCTCAACCACACGGTATTGGCTCCATTTGGGCTACTATACTTTGGGATATGACCTGGGAAATAATCTTTCAAGACAATCAAATTACCAATAACATTTACGACGTACCTGCCAATATCTTTGATATGAAAGGGAATGTAGCAGCTCTAAAACTAGTCAATGAGGGGCTTCGCCTTCAATCCTGTAGTCCCAGTTTTGTGCAAGCCCGTGATGCCATTTTACAAGCAGATGCCTTACTATTTGGCAGCAGGTACCGCTGTGCTATTTCAAAAGCTTTTGCTCGTAGGGGTTTAGGGGCCTATGCCAGTACAGATTTATCTACCAATGACCGTATCGTTACCGAAGACTTCACTCCTCTTGCGGTACCAGCTTTGACTTCTACTTTAGAAAACACAATTTGTAATAATCAACTATTCAACTATACCCCAACTGTGGGGGTGAGTGGGACTTATAGCTACACTTGGACACGTGCTGCAGTGGCTGGCATTAGCAATCCAGCCTCCAATGGAGTGGGCTCTATTAGTGAAACACTTATCAATACGACCGCATATCCTGTCGATGTGAAATACTTCATAACGGTAAGTCCTTCTACCTGCGGAGGTACACCTACTCCACAAACCGTGAGTATCATAGTTAATCCTTTAGTAACTCCAATTGTCGGTGCTTATTCTATTTGTCAAAACGGCACTATCCCTATTGGCGAAGGCCTAAAAGTTCCAGCAGTATATCTCAATAGTATTGATGCCGAAATAGCCGTCGGCCCTACTTACGTGAGATCAAAAACTAGTTCTTCTTCCTATATAAATTCTAATGTTTCTGTTTATTATAAAAGCATTCCTTTTACAGCCTCTTTTTCGGAAGATGTAACTTTTGAAGTTACTTCAGCCTCTTTAACTAGTACTTATGAGCAGGACACACATCTATCCTTATACAAAAGCCCGTTTGACCCTGCCAACCCCGCTACTAATTTTCTTATATCAAGAGATGATGGAGGGGAAAACTATCAATCTAAATTTACCCATACACTTGCTAAAGATAGTACATATGTACTCGTTGTAAGCACATTCAGCAGAGCTACTACGGGAACATTTACACTGGTATCAAGTGTGGTAGGTTTTACAGGAGCAAATAATTGGTACGCCAGTGCTTCTGGTGGCACTGTACTCTCCACTGGCGAGGTATTTAATCCTGTAGGTATAGCCGGCTCTGGCATAAGTAATACCTCTATTTTAGGTACTAGCCACTTTTATGTTTCTCAGAGTTTTAACCCTTCTTGTAGAACGCCAGTTAGCTTTACTATAAGTGAAACACAGACGGCTAGTAATGTTTCGGTTAGCTCTTACGCCATTTGTCCAGCTGCCAATTTATCTCTAATGGCGGACTGCCCAAATGGTGAGATTAAATGGTATGACCAGTTATCTAATGGAACCAGTATTGGGGAAGGGAGCAACCTAGTGCAGGCACCAATATCCAATACAACCTTTTATGTTTCTTGTGAAACGGCCACATGTAAAAGTGCCCGTGTTGCCACTTCTACAGTTATAGTGAAAGAGCCGTCTGCTACTCCTTTGACTTTAACAACTGACTATAATTCCGGTTCAACTTTAGAGATGTCTTCTGAATCTATTTTAGCAACAAACAAGGTTATTTCTCCAGCTAAAGCCATTTATAAGTCAGGAAAATCAATTTCTTTGAATGAAGGATTTGAAGCAACTTCTGCTAGCCTTTTCAGGGCGGAAATAGGAGGCTGTGAAAATATTGGAACCCTTGGATTGGTAGCATACTACCCCTTCAACGGCAATGCCAACGATGAAACGGGCAATGGTAACAACTGTGTAGTAAACGGAGCCACACTAACTACTGATAGATTTGGAGTTGCCGCTAAAGCTTACGCTTTTGATGGAATTAACGACAAAATTTCAAGTAACGTGGGCAGCAGTTTCTATTCGGAGCATAAAACAATTTCTTTTTGGGCTAAAATTTCAGGATCTGGAATTGACAATCCAAGAATGGTGGGTGTAGGTCCAGCAGGATCACCTTATCAGTATTACAGTTTAATACTGGAAGGCACTGCATCACCAAGGCGAATTTGGTTCTTTTCAAGCAACAGTTTAGAGCAAAGTTTTTCGGCTACATCGGTAGCAGATAATAGCGGTTGGCATAATTATCAAGTCACTTTTGATGGGCTTAAAGTAAAAGTCTTTATTGACGGAGTACTAGACAAAGAAACGAATACCACTGGAGCCTTAGCTAGCTTTTCAAATGCAGTTTTACAAATAGGTTCTAGCGATAATGGTTTGGATCCGTTCCAGGGCTCTTTAGACGAGCTTCGGATATACAACCGTGCTTTAAGCGATGCAGAAGTGCAGGCTATTTATTATGCTGAGAAGCCGTGAGTTTAGCTTTTCAGAAACACACCTCCTAATTGGTAGGAGGTGGATTTCCCCAACTTATTTATCAGCCTAAAAGTCACGAAAATACTTGAAATTACCCCGTAACTACCACTCCCTAAAAATAATTGGTGATCAGCAGGTTAAGAGGTAGATTCGTTAACGATTTATAAGTAGAATAAATGAAAACTAATAAAAAACGAGTCTTACCAATTCAATGGAATGAATCAACATTTTATTTCCTGACTTTAGTTGTTCTAGTTCTACTTGGGTTTTGGCCGACGTACTTTGCTAAATTCCTTAATGGAACAGCCGATTTCAGTTTCTATTTTCACTTTCATGCCGCTATGGCAGCAACTTGGGTAGCACTATTGGTACTGCAACCCATGCTTATCAAAAACAAGAAAGTAGCCTTACATAGAAAGTTGGGCAAACTGACTTATGTCTTGTTGCCTTTATTTTTTCTTTCGGTAATATTGTTAAAACATCATAGTATAGGCGGTGAGGTTAGCCCAAGTTTAGGAGCTAGTTTATGGTTACAGTTAAAAGATTTAGTGATTATCGGCATCATGTACGGTATTGCCATTTGGCACAAAAAGAACATTCAAATACATGCCCGAGCTATGATTGCTACAGGAATAGTATTTATTGAGCCCTCTTTGGGTAGATTAATCATTAATGTCTTCTATCCAGCCGACTTCACTACGGGCTTTATAGTAACCATTGTTATTGTATATGCTCTATTATTAATTCTGATATTCTTAGAAAGAAAACAAAGTAAAGGCAGGTGGATATTCCCACTTGTAGGAGTGCTATATATTCTGTTTCATTGGCTGTATTTATTTGGAATAAGCTTTCCAGCTTGGGATGCATTTGCCAGTTGGTTTGCTCTTTTACCTCTCACTTAATCATTTTATTGAAAACAGGCATAACCTTTCCCTCCTGTTCAATAAATCAAATTACTAAAAATAACAATCATGAAAAACACAATCCTAGGATTCACTTTTATAATAGCTACAGCTCTAGTAATAAGTTGTACTTCAAAAACAGAAGAGCCTACGACCACCTTCGACTTAGTAACGGCTAAAGCCGAAATTGAAGAAGCCAATGAAAACTTTATGGCTTTAGTAGCCGCTGGAGATTCTGTTGGATTAGCCAATGCCTATACCTCTGATGCAAAGTTCATGAGTGCTGGAGCTCCTTCTGTGGTAGGAAGAGCCAATATTCAATCTGCCATGGCAGGAATAGTTAATTCAGGAATCACGAAGGTGGATTTACGACTAGAAAACGTATATGGCACCAAAGACTTAATAGCCGAAGAGGGTGAATTGAGCCTATTTGTAGGGGATAAAGAAGTAGCCATAGAGAAATACCTTGTGCTTTGGAAAAAAGAAGATGGAAAATGGAAGTTATTTAGAGATATTTTTAATTCTAATTTGCCCGTTGAATAATTAACACTTCGCCCTTGACGAAGTACTTATTTGAATTAAACTTTATACCTCCCACATCAACCAAAAATAAATAAAACACCATGATTAAATTAACGGTACTTTACGGACACCCAACTGACCCTGCTGCTTTTGAAGCATATTATGCAACTACGCACATGCCATTAGTTGGTAAAATTAAGGAAATTAAAAAAGCAGAAACTACCAAATTTCGAGATGAAGCTGATGGCAGTAAAGCAGCCTACTATCGCATGGCAGAGTTATGGTTTGCGGATATGGATGCATTGCAAGCTGGTATGGGTTCTGAAGCAGGACAAGCCACTGCAGGAGACATTGCTAATTTTGCCACTGGTGGTGTTACTCTTTTAACTGGAGCAGTAGATTAAAAAAACGAATTATAATTCGCACTGGATTCCTATTCTATAAATTCTTAGAAGACCCTTCTTATCTCAAACTAAGACGGGTCTTTTTTTGACCTCCACGCTGATAAATGAGACATTAAAGTATCACCAATATTAAGTTTTCAGACTCTACATTAACTTAGTGTTAAATTATTGTTAATAAATGTATCTTGAATATAATTCTTAAACTCGATACATCATGAACAAGCTTATCTGCATACTCCTTTTAACCTCACTATATTCTTGTCAAAAAAGCTCCTATAAACTAGAAAAAACAGCCAACATTGACTTTCCTAACTACAGTAAATCATTTGCTATTATTGAAAGACAATCCAGTAATAATTTGGAGGATAAACTCACCCCTATTGTGCGGAAGCACCTGATTAAGTCAAAATGGATTTACGACGACCAAAATCCAGATTTATATGTAAACATAGCTTACGACGAACGTTATAAGAATGTTCAGCTAAGCCTTTTAGAAACGGAAGGACTACGCTGTATTTGGCAAGGGAAAATATTTGAACTGCCTGAGTCAAAACATACGCTACAAATGGAACGTATAGTGCATTCCGCATTTAGCAAGTAGTTTTTAATTTCTAAACCAAAACATAACATTTCCATAAACAAATTTAGGCCACACTCATGGCAGAAAGAGCTATATTTACCAATAGAAACACTCTTTTTATAGCCATGGAAAAAGAAGCCCTTATATCTGATATAATTCGTGATATATTTGAGCAAAAAGCTCATGAAACCTATTTTGGAGAAGAAGTTACTCAACTACAGCATGCTGTACAAACCTATGAACTTGCCAAAGAGAAAAATGCCGATTTAGAGCTTTGTATTGGTGCATTTCTACATGACATAGGTCACATGATAGACGAAGACACTGAAGAACTAGGAGCCATTCATCATGAACAAGGTGGTGCTAAATGGCTCGCAGAGAATGGTTTTTCAGACAGAATAGTGGCTGTAGCAAGTGAGCACGTAAATGCCAAACGCTACCTCTGTTACAAATACACTTCTTACAGAACTAAACTCTCAGAAGCCAGCAAAGCAACTTTGATTTTACAAGGTGGAATTATGAAGCCGTCAGAGGCTGCCTTATTTCAGGAGCATCCCTTTTTTGATGATATTATCTCGGTAAGACTGTGGGACGAGCAAGCAAAAGACAAAAACAAAGAACCTTTAGATACAGAACTCATTTACAACCAAATAGAACAATTATTCAATTAACATGAAGATTAAAACTTTAGCTTTACTACTATGCCTTAGCTTGGCAGGCTACGCCCAAAATACAGAAAACGTTATTATTGTAACTCTTGATGGTCTTAGGTGGCAAGAGGTTTTCCAAGGTGCTGATAGTGAATTATTAAATGATGAAAAGTACACAGAGTCAATTAAAAGCACCGCAGATAAATTTTGGTCAGATGACGCAAACCAAAGAAGGGAAATACTCATGCCTTTTTTGTGGAGTACGGTTAAAAATGAAGGAATTATAATAGGCAACAGAAAGCTTGGTAGCAAAGTTGACATAAAAAACATCTATGGTTTCTCTTACCCAGGATATAACGAAATCCTAACGGGTTATCCTGACAAAGAAGTTGACTCCAACGATAAAAAGAATAACAAGAATGTCACCGTTTTGGAGTTTTTGAACAAGAAACCCGCGTTTAAAGGTCAAGTTGCGGCTTTCTCTACCTGGGATGTTTTCCCATACATTATTAATGAAGAGCGAAGCGGTGTTTATGTAAACACTGCCCACGATTTAAGCGAGGTTACTCACACAAAAACGGAGGCCTTGCTAAATGACATGGAACAAACGGTGCCTAGTTTGGCCAGTGCAAGGCATGATTACATTACTTTTTATCAGGCTTTTGATTATTTAGAAACAAAGAAACCAAAGGTGCTTTATATAGCCTTTGATGAAACTGACGAGTTTGCCCATGAAGGAAAATACCGTGAATATCTATATGCTGCTAACACTATTGACACTTACATCAGCAAACTTTGGGACTTTTGCCAAAACGACCCGCAATACAAAAACAAAACAACCATTATTATAGCCACAGACCACGGTCGCGGTGATGCTGATAAATCACAGTGGACTAGTCATGGCGATAAAGTAAAAGACTGCGGCTCTATTTGGATGGCAGCCATTGGTCCAGATACCGCTGCAAATGGCGAAGTAGATTTTGAACATCAAAATCATCAAAATGAAATAGCCGCTACCGTAGCTAAACTACTAGGTCAGAAGTTTGAAAACGGTCATGAGATTGGCAAGCCAATTGACCTAATTATTAAATAGAATAAAGGTCGGGTTTTTACCCGACCTTTAAAGTTTCTTTAGTCATAGGTTTCACGGGGTCCATCATGTAAGTAACTATGCTATTATCTTTCAAAACCTCCACTACCCTGAAACCTTTATAGTCTGTACCCCAGCTACCGCCAATGTGCGAATCAAATATAAATGGGACACCATTATGCATTCTAACACCGTCTTGGTCATGCTCATGACCATGAAACACTGCTTTTATATTAGGATAATCTCTAAGTAATAGAAAAAACTCAGGCGTTTCAATTCCATTAGCCGTCCATTTGGCTTGGGGAATATGAATAAATATAAAAACGTTTTTGACCTTTGTAAAAGCGTCCAATTGATTCCTCATCCAGGTCAAATCCGGTGAAAGATAAGTTCCCTCTTCGTCAGAAGTGGTAGCAAACAAAAACGCACTTCCCTTTTCTTCAAAAGAAAAATTAACGGGCATTCCCCAAATGTTTTCCCATTCCGTATCTGAAATTTTATCATGATTTCCTTTAGTCACATAATAAGGCAAATCCAGCATATCTGCCTTAGCTTTTACTAGTGGCATAAGGTGTGGTTCATCATGAATTAGATCGCCATTTAAAACACAAAAATTAGCTGGCATTTGCTTTTGAAACAGATTTGCTTTGTCTCTAAAATTGTCAAACATAGCTTCAAAAGGCGTTTTTGGCTGTCCGTAGTGAGCGTCCGAGGCAATAAGAAAACGCAGTTTCACTCTCTCCTTTAATTCTGATAACTCTTTTGCGGATAAACTTTGAAAACCACCGGCACCCAAAACCAATGTAGCCAGCGATGCGTTTCTTAAAAACTCTCTTCTTGATGTATTCATAGCGTTGCACTTTATAAGTTGTAAACAAATTTATCTAAATCATTTCACTTTTCCATCTATTCTAATATTAAGAAATAGGGCTAAACAATTTCACCTTCTCCCTGCAATAACCTTTACAATTTCATCACAAACAGCTAACTGCCAATTTACCTTCAATTATGAATTTAGCCTGATGAAAAATCAGGTAATAACTAACGCATTAAGTCGCAACAAAACCCTTTTTATCCTTTGGGCAGTCATCGCCACTTTTGGGGCTTACTTTTGCACTTACGCTTTCAGAAAGCCCTATACCACAGGCACTTTCGAAGGTTTCTTCTTTGGTGAGATGGAGTACAAAACCGTTATTATCATAGCACAAGTTATAGGTTATATGCTTTCTAAATTTTTAGGCATCAAAATCATCTCTGAACTTAAAGCCAAACAACGCATTTTACTCATCATATCACTTATTTTGATAGCCCTGCTTTCTCTCACTTTATTCGCATTTATACCCGCTCCATATAATATACTTTTCATGTTTATGAATGGCCTCCCATTAGGCATGGTTTGGGGCGTTATATTTAGTTTTTTAGAAGGGAGAAGGCTGACCGAATTACTAGGCATGGCACTCAGCGTTAATATGATTATTACTTCCGGAATCTTAAAAAGCACCTACCTTTTTATTCAAAATAGCCTTGGCTTTTCGGACTTCCAGATGCCTTTGGTTATGGGTTGTACTTTCTTGCCATTTTTCTTGCTTTCCGTTTGGATGCTGTCAAAACTTCCACCGCCAACCCAAGCCGAAAAGCTTTCAAAAATGAGCCGTAAAGCCATGACAAAAAAAGAGAAGAGAGAAGTTTGGCAGCAGTTATTCCCAGGCTTAAGTTTATTGATAATCTCTTACGCATTATTTACTACTTTAAGAGACTTTAGAGATAACTTCGCAGTAGAAATTTGGCAAAGTTTAGATGCTACTATTGACATAAGTATTTTTGCAAAAACGGAAAGCTTAATTGGAATTATTGTGATGTCTTTAATTGCATTATTAGTTTTAATCAAAAGCAACCGTAAAGCTTATAGATTCATAAACTTGGCCATGATTATTTCTCTTTTTGGCCTTTTACTATCTACCGTATTATTTAAGCAAGGTCAGCTTTCACCCTTCAGCTGGCTTGTCAGTCAAGGTATAAGCTTCTACCTGCCCTACTTATTAATACAAATTGCCTTTTTTGAAAGGTTAATTCCGATTTTAAAAATCAATTCAAACGCAGGATATTTTGTTTACCTCTGCGACTCCGTCGGCTATCTTGGAAGTGTAGTGCTACTTTTTTACAAAGAGTTTTTAGCCACTAACCTAAACTATAAAGAGCTTTTGGTAAACTTTAGCTACGGTACGGCCCTTGTGGGTTTGGCTTTAATAATAGGGCAGTACCTCTTTTTTTCTTACTTAGTTAATCAGAAAAACAAAGTATCAAACTTGGTACAAACTGTTAATTGATTCTTCCGCATATCCGGCTGCAGAGGTCATACCTTTCCCACCAATTCCTGTAATAATTTTAATGCGTTTCTCAACATCATGTACAAAAATATCATCTTCATGCTGGCCATAAAAGCCTGCCCACCTTTCAGCTATGCAGTCTTCAGGTAAGTTCAATATTCGTCTTGCTTCCTTCATAATTAAACCATCAATTTCAGGATTGCTCTGGCAGCCCAGCTCCCTCACTCCATCTATTCCGGCGTACTCATGCGAATCTCCAATTATAATAGAACCGTCATCTGCCTGTTTAAAAAGAATGTGAATTCCGTTTTCTTTTAATTTCTGGTAACGTTCGGGAGTTGCCAAATTTGCAAAAGAAGGGCATTCCTCAAATGACTCATACCTTCTGATAGTTAAGCCCGTCAATATATTGGACTTAAGCTTAATATTAGATAAAGGCTTCGTTTTTAGCATTTGAAGCTTACTTATCTTTATGTTGCTTTTCTCAAAAATAGCTGGATAAAGTGTTTTAAAGGAATAGCCACAACACACCAAAACCTGCTCACTCCTAAATGTATTACCGTTTTCAAGCTCTATTTCGCAACCTGTCATTTTGCGAATAATAGCCATTACTTTATGATTATACCGCACATGTACCCTCCCCATTTCGTTAAGATAATCGCTTACCCGGTTAACCATTTGTCGTGGATCCACACTTAGCTCTTGTGGGTAAAATAATCCACTTTTTATGTAGTCAGGATTTAGATCAGGAAAACGTTCTATGATTCCCTTTTTTGAAAACATAATATTCTCATAACCAGCCTTAGCATGGATATCTCTTTGCTCTTCTAACAATTCCTGCTCTGCATCATCCGAGGCAATATAAACGCTCCCTTGCTGGCGAATTGTAAAATCAGCCTTTTGCTGTAATTCTAAATAATGGACCAAACTTCGCTGTCCATATTTATTCCATGTAGATGATAGACCAGAGGGTACTACTTGACCAAAATTCTGTGTACTCGAACCAGCTTGTTTTTCATCTTTTTCTAACAAAAGCACATTCTTACCAAGCCTGGACGCATGGTACGCGTGGAAAGTGCCCAATACCCCGGCACCCACCACTATCAAATCATATTTCATAGGGAATAAAGATTAAAACGTAATAAAATTCCTATTTTCCTTTTGGACATCGATACTTAATATCTTCGGCAAATCTGCCAAACTCTTGAGTAAGCCATCGTTTTTAAAGGAACTTAATTGCTGATGAGAATGACTACCATTAGTTACCGCTAAACTTTTCCAAACCTTGGCGTTATAACCCTCTTCTAAATCTACCGGTGTATCACCTATTTTAACAATCCTTGAACCTTCAGAAATATTCAGAAAATCAACAGCACGCTCTATCATATACGGCTTTGGTCTTCCGGCAGGTACTTCCGTTGGTGTTATGGAAATATCAATTGGCGTTTTTCCACCAATTTTCACAAAATCATCATTAAGGCCATCAAGCCAACCCAGTTTATCCAAAATAATATTGGTTACTTTTCTATAGAAACCTGTGGTTAAGGCTATTTTGATATCATTTTTTTTCAAAAGGTCAAAAATTCCCAAACAGTGCTCCGTTGGTAAGATTTCTGACTCCTGATAATGATTCTCTAGAATTTCGCAAAAAGTATTGTACGACAAGTCAACGTAGTCTTTTAACTCGTGGCTGTTACCAAGTTTCTCTTTCCAAAGCAACTCAAACACATCCCTTTTAGCATAACCTTGAAGCTCCAATATACGCTCGTCAGATACATCCAACCCTGTATCTTTGCAGGCTTCAGAAAAACAAGTTTCTACTTCTCGCTTATCACTAACTGTGGTGCCCGCCATATCAAACACCACAAGACTTATATCTACCATTTTGCATTATTATTTTGACAATATTATTGAAGAATGCCCATAGTCTAGCCTTTGAGAAGATTAAGTAATTGTTAGCTTTTGGCTTAATAATAGTTTTATTTCTAGGCAACATTCCCTTAATATGAAAACAGTATTTTAGCCACGAAATGATATGGGTTATATAGTTTAACGAGGACTTTAAAAACGGAGGACTTTCTTCCGTTTTTTTTTAACAACGACATACAACCTACACCGCCCTAGAACAGTTATTGTACTATAACATTATAAACATAACTGCATGAAAGTTTTAATAAGCCTTATCCTTTGTCTTAGTGTATTTTCCGCTTGCGAAAAGAATGACATCAATTTCAACAGCGACTTTGAAAAAAGTGAAAAAGCCTGGTTAAGTTTCAAAAACACCTCTAATAACTCTTATCAATATACGGTAGTAGGTGGCTCTTGGGTAGGTTCTGGATGGGAAACTAAACTAACTGTTACTGACGGCATGGTCACCGAAAGATACTATAAATACACCCCAGCCCCTGATTCAAAGCAACCTATCATAGAATGGACAGAAAATGAAAACGAACTTAATACTCATACCGACCCAGCAGCTGCTGAAACAATTACACTTGATAAGGTTTATGAAAAAGCTCAGCTAGACTGGCTAGTAAAAAGAGATGATACCGAAACGTACTTTGAAGTGGACACCGAAGGACTTATTTCCACCGCCGGTTATGTCCCTAATGGCTGTGCAGATGATTGTTTTGTGGGAATAAGTATTCGAAAAATTGAGATGATCGCCATTCTAGGAGTAAATGCTTATTGCAGATAAACCATTTTAATAGTATGCCTATATTTAAGAGGTGTAAGGCATTAAAACAAACGACATGAAAGGAACAATAGAGATAAATCGGAATCTTATCAGTTTTGCAATTCCTATTGCTCTTTTAGGAACTCTAATTTTCCTTATCAAATCTTCATTTCTAAATGGGAATGATACTTTGAACTTGGCAATAACGGCTGACTTGCTTTTAACAGTTCCACTTGTTTACTTTCTACTAATACGAAAATCTGAAATACCGAATACCACGGTTATTCCTGTTATTATAATTGGACTTTTTGTGGGGTTACATTTTTTACCACAAGAAAGTCAAACATATTTATCAATCTTCAAAACTTGGGCCTTACCAGTAATTGAAATCTCTATCCTAACTTTCGTGATATTTAAAGTGCGTAGAGCGATTAAAAAATATAAGAATTTAAAAGGTTCAACTCCCGACTTCTATAATGCACTTAAAAGCACTTGCTCTGAAATTCTTCCCAAAAAACTTGTTTTGCCCTTTGCTACAGAAGTTGCTGTTTTCTACTATGGCTTTATAAATTGGAAAACAAAAGATATTAATGAAAATGAATTTACTTATCATAAAAATAGTGGAACACCAGCACTCTTTGGCGGATTTATAATGATAATTGGAATTGAAACAGTTGTACTTCATTTTTTACTTGCTCGTTGGAGTATAGTTGCGGCTTGGGTTTTAACGGCATTAAGTGCTTACACTGCTATTCAAGTGTTCGGATTTGCAAAATCACTTTCCAAAAGACCAATTTCAATGAATAAAGACAGTTTGACTTTAAAATATGGTATCTTAAATGAAGTTGAAATTCCCTTTTCAGATATTGTCAAAGTAGAGTTATCAAGAAAATCATTAGAAAAGAACGATTTGACTAAAACACTTTCACCACTTGGAGAACTTGAGAATCATAATGTTATAATTTACTTAAAAAAGGAGAACGAATTAGTTGGTCTATATGGAATGAAAAAGAAATTTAACCTACTTGGATTATATATTGACAAACCAATTGAGTTTAACAAAAAAATGGAAAACGCCTTGCAACGATCTATATAAAAAATAGGCGGAACAATAGTAAATCTAGGTCGCGTCAAAGTCCGTGCTCAATCATAAGTTTCTTAGTTTAAAATTGCCTGCTTTTAATATACTAAACGGTGTTAGAGTAAAACTATCTCTTAAATTTTCTTAATTTCAATGCATAAACCCATTGAAATGAATAATAGAAGAAAATTTATCAAAAACTTAAGTGCCGCATCTTTGACCGCAGCCATTCCATTAGGAGCTGCAGCAGCTCAAACTATCAAACCAGATTTGGCAAATAGTGTCAAAGTAGGCCTTATAGGAGTCAACGGTATGGGCTGGGCAGACCTCAAATCATTCCTAAAAAATGATGGAACTGCCTGTATTGCCTTGTGTGACGTAGATGGCGATCTCCTAAAAAAGAGAGCAGACGAATTAGAGGCTAAAACTGGGCTACGCCCAAAAACCTATAAAGACCACCGCGAATTCCTAAAAGCCACTGGCTTAGAAGCTGTAATTATAGGAACTCCAGACCACTGGCATCATATTATGATGACTGATGCCTGTGCTGCGGGAATGGATGTTTATGTAGAAAAGCCAATAGCCAACAGTATTCATGAAGCAGATTTGATGGTAAAGGCCGCTAGAAAATACAAACGTGTAGTGCAAGTAGGTCAATGGCAGCGTAGCGACCCACATTGGCATTCGGCATTTGAATACTTAGAAACAGGTGCATTAGGAAAAATAAGACAAGTAAAAGCCTGGGCTGATGTTAGCTACGGAAGGGGTTTTGATGTGGTAGCAGATAGTATACCGCCAGAGGGAGTTGACTATGATAGATGGTTAGGGCCAGCTCCAGAAAGACCATTTAACAAAAACAGATTCCATGGTACTTTTAGATACTTTTGGGATTATGCTGGAGGTTTAATGACCGATTGGGGTGTCCATATGTTAGACATGGTTTTGGCAGGTATGAACGCTACTGCTCCAAAATCCGTAGTGGCTATTGGCGGAAAGCTCGCTTTCCCAAACAATGCCGCCGAAACACCAGATACGCTAACTACCGTGTATGATTTTGGCAATTTCAGTTTCATTTGGGAACAATTTATGGCCATGGGCATTTCACCATATTTAGATGATATGGGGAAACCTGGTGTAGCATTCATAGGAGAGAATGGGATTCTAGCTGTAAATAGAGATACATGGAAAGTTATCCCTTTAGAAGAAAACGGCAAATACATGACAGAAGCTATACCTCCTCAAAAAAGCCGAAGCAGTGGCTTAGATGCTCACACCAAAAACTTTCTAGCATGTATTAAATCCCGAAAAGACCCAAACTGTACCATAGAAATGGGCAGAAATGCCGCTTTAGTAGCACACTTAGGTAATATAGCCTACAGAACCGGTAAAAAGTTGGACTGGAACGACAGCGAAAGCATCATCAGCAACGAAACAGATGCTAATAAATACTTAAAACCAAACTACCGAGCACCTTGGACACTTTGGAAAAGTTAAAATTAATAGTTTCATTATCAATAAATTACAAAAACAATCAAATAAAAACCTTTAAAAGTGAACGCTCATTCACTTTTAAAGGTTTTACTACTGATGACATTACTAAATAGGTAAACATCGATTAATAATTTAAAAGACAAAAATGGCTAGGCTTCAGAAAAGCATTGACAAACGTACCGCTCTTTTAAAGTCCACACTTGGGCTAATAAATGAAGGAGGGGTGCAGCAGGCATGCATGTCTAAAGTCGCTAAAATGGCAAATGTTTCACCCGCCACTATCTACCTCTATTTTGAAAATAAGCAGGATTTGGTAAATCAGCTTTTCAATGAGACTAGAGAGCTTTTCAGTCAAACAGCCTTTAAGGGTTATGATCAAAGCATGCCGGTTAAGAAGAGTTTTAGGGCTATTTGGTATAATATTGCTGAATTTAGGTTAAAACATAATGAAGAAGCATCTTTTCTGGCACAGTGCGAAAGCACACCCATTGTGGAAGAAGACAGATGTAAAAAAGACCTTCACCATTTAAAACCATTGGTAGATTTATGGTTAAGAGGTCAGCGAGAAGGTATCATCAAGGAAATTGAGCCATACCTCCTTTATGCTTACACCATTTATCCTATGTCCTTTGTCTTAAATAAAGAAAATCGAAAAGTAGAACCTGATTTTTTAGAGGCTGCTTTCAACGCTGCCTGGGATGCCATCAAACGATAAAATATTTTTTTGCACTAAAAAAAGAATGAACATTCATTAATTATGGAATTGTTAGACAAACTAAACTGGCGTTACGCTACTAAGGCTATGACTGGAGAAAAAGTAGCCCAAGAGAAAATTGACAGAATATTAGAAGCCATTTCACTAGCTCCTACATCAAGTGGCTTACAGCCTTTTGAGGTAATTGTGGTAACTAACCAAGAAATAAAAGACAAAATTAAGCCTATCGCCTGGAATCAATCGGTAGTTTCAGACTGCTCGCACTTGTTAGTTTTTGCGGCTTGGGATACATACACCGCTGAGCGTATAAATAAAGTTTTTGACCACACTAACGATGTGAGAGGCTTCACTAATGAGGGTTGGGAAAACTATAGACAAATGCTCTTAGGCTCTTATCCTCAAAAAGATGCCGAAGTAAATTTCCAGCATGCTGCCAGACAGGCTTACATTGCTTTTGCTGAAGCTATTACGGCTGCTGCTTTTGAAGGTGTAGACAGTACACCTATGGAAGGTTTTGACCCAGCGGCACTTGACGAAATCTTAGGATTGAAAGAAAAAGGTTTAAGAAGCTGTGTTATTTTACCTGTAGGTGTAAGAGATGCAGAGAAAGATTGGTTAGTTAACTTACCAAAGGTTAGAAAAAGCAAAGATGACCTTATTACTGTTGTAGCTTAATTTAAGATACATCGTTTTATATTTGACCAGAGTTCTTATCAGAACTCTGGTTTTCTTTTAAAAACAGTCTTAACCCAGCAAATAAACTATTTGACATGGCAAAAACTCTCAGTTTTCTCTTCTTATTCTTGATTTTAGCGAGCTGTTTCAACAAAAATCCAAATACAGAATGTTTTGAAAACAGATATCCATTTCAAGGTTCTCCAGATAAAGCGGACGTTTTAAACTTATCATATAGCCTTAAGGAAGGAAAAGTAAGTGGTGAGTACAATTGGCTTCCTTTAGAAAAAGACAAGCGTATCGGTCATTTTGAAGGGGTGGAGGAAAACGGTATTATAACCGCTCAGTATTACTTTGAACAAGAAGGAATTTCAGACAGCACCCAAATTCAAATTACTATTTCCGAACAAAAAGCGATAGTTAAAGAACCAGGTTCCAACTTTGGATTTAAAGCAGAGATTATGAGAATAAACTGCGACCAGTAAATGACAACCACTATTTGACAATTAGGATATCACATCTAATTTCCCAAATAGCTTCTATTTAAAATATAGGCTTAAAAGCTCCGTAGGAGTGAAATATTAATAGTAATCTCATCTCCTAAGCCATTCCCGTTTGGCGTCATTTTGACCTTATAAGCCAAAATTATGACAAATATTTCCATCAAAAAAGCCCGAATCAATTTAGGCTCGAGCTTTTAGTTTCTTTAAAGAACAGACGCTTCTATAAGTTTCCTTTTTTCAATTCTTCCACTGCATAATTTGCAGCACGAGCCGTAAGAGCCATATAAGTTAAGGAAGGGTTTTGCGTTGAATTTGAGGTCATGCATGCTCCATCTGTCACAAAAACATTCTTACAATGGTGTAATTGATTCCATTTATTTAAAAGCGAATTCTTTGCGTCAGTACCCATGACCACACCACCCATTTCATGAATATCCAAACCCGGGTTCCAAGTGGTTTTTCTGTTAGCTTTGATATTTTTAAAACCAGCCACTGTGAGCATTTCGGTCATCTGCTCTTCGTAATCTTTGGCCATTTTCATGTCATTATCATCCAGTTCCACATTTACTCTAAGCAGCGGCACTCCCCAATCATCTATTTGCGTATCGTCTAGCTTCACATAGTTTGTTTCTTTTGGAACAGTTTCTCCCATAAAGTGCGACCCTACATGCCAATTCCCATACTCCGTTTTATTTAGGTTATTCTTCAATTCCATACCCAAACCCTCCGAGTTGGTTAGAGGCGAACGATTAGCAGAAAAGCCAGCAGCATACCCTCTTAAAAAGTCCGTTTCTTGCTCTTTCACATTTCTAAACCTAGGAATGTAACTACCATTTGGTCTAGTACCATCGGTTTTAGAATCAAGCATTCCATCATACTCGGCAGACATTCCTGTAATAAAACTGTGGAAGTGAATGTACTTACCCATTTGCTCATTGTCATTTCCTATTCCATTCGGAAACCTAGACGACTTCGAGTTTAAAAGGATAAGATTCGTATTTATAGTAGAAGCATTTAGAAAAATAACTTTCGCATAAAATTTCCTTTCTTTTTTCGTAACAGAATCCACCACATTCACGCCTGAGGCTTTTCCTGTTTTTTCATCATAAATGATAGAATGTACCACAGAATTAGGACGCAAGGTCAAATTCCCTGTTCGCTGAGCCCAAGGTAATGTAGAGGCATTACTACTAAAGTATCCACCATAAGGGCAGCCTCTTTGACATAAGTTTCTGTGCTGACACTGCCCTCTTCCTTGCTCATAATGAATAGGCTGTGGGTCTGTCAAGTGAGCACATCTACCTATAATTACGGGTCTTTTACCATGATAATGCTCTTTCATTTTTTGTGTAAAATGCTTTTCTACACAGGTTTGCTCATGCGGCTTCAGAAATTCGCCATCTGGCAGCGAATCTAAACCATCTTTGTTTCCGCTAATTCCAGCAAAAATCTCCACATGGCTGTACCATGGAGCAAGGTCATCATAACCAATAGGCCAATGCACGTCAAAACCATCTCTAGCAGGGCCTTCAAAGTCATATTTACTCCATCGCTGTGTACCACGAGCCCAAAGTAATGACTTCCCTCCTACTTGGTATCCTCTAATCCAGTCAAAAGGCTTCTCTTGAATATATGGATGCTCCTTATCTTTAACTATAAAGTGCTTACTATCTTCTTTGTAAATGTAAGTTTTGCTTGCTATCGGACTTTCGTCTTTTAGCTTCTTTGGCACCTGACCAAGGTGCTCAAACTCCCAAGGCTCCATCATGGCCGTAGGATAATCCACCACATGTTTTACATCCTTCCCTCTTTCTAATACTAAAGTTTTAAGACCGTGGTCACAAAACTCTTTTGCAGCCCATCCCCCACTAATTCCTGAGCCAATTACTATGACATCAAAGGTGTTCTTTTTTACTGCTTTATTATTTAAATAGGTCATTTCTTTGATTAAAATTTATAGCGAACACAGCTCTAAACAGGCACACAGCCGTGGAAATAACCCGGTGCCATTACATAATTTCTATAAGTGGTCAAATAATACTCTGAGTGAGTATACGCTCTAACAGTTAGGTTTTTAACAAAAGAGAAAAACCTTTTGTCAGACACTTCACTGGCATTCTTCATGCTCGCTAAAACTGCTGTCCTTTTCTCCAAATCTAATTCAGAGAAGGCCTTGTTATACTTCTGACTTGAACGCTTTTCAAGCTTTTCTAAGCCCGCTAAAAACATCTTCTTCACATCTGTACCATAACAGCCGTTTACCATTCGCTCAAGGTATAAATGTGCTCCTACTGCCTTAGCTCCGGGTGTTTCTGATTCAGGAATTATACATTCTACCAAAGCCGCCAAAGTCACTTCGTTTTCAAAGTTACTTTCCGCAAAAGATGCCTTACTCCATGAATTTACCCAAGAAGGTAAAGCCAGCAAAGTACTAAAACCCAAACCTAAAGTCTGAATAGCTTTCCTACGTTCCATAATTCTTACTTTTATCAATTAGCCCAAATTTATAAATTTTGCTAGTGCAGACCAATAGGCAACTTTCCAACTGCAGTTTTCTTGCTTTTTGATTAACCAAATTCCACCTACACAAACCAACTGTAATACGAAAATACAGCAATTAAATTACGTAAATCCGTATTTTTGCTATACAATACTTAAAAGACCAAATGAAATCTAATATCATTATCCTTACACTACTTTTAATAAGCAACTTAGGATACACGCAAGAAAAAAGCCATGTTTTATTAGTCTCTTTTGATGGCTTCAGACATGACTATGTTGAAAAATATAACGCCACCAATTTTAAGGAATTCATTAAAAAAGGAACAGCCGCTGAAGGATTAATCCCAAGCTTCCCGAGCAAAACCTTCCCAAACCATTATAGTATCATTACGGGTTTGTATCCAGGTAATCACGGCCTAGTGGCCAATACTTTTTACGATCCCAAAAGACAAGCGAACTATCGCATTTCAAATAGGCCTTTAGTAGAAGACCCTTATTATTACGGAGGAACGCCACTCTGGCAATTATCTCGCGAACAAGGTTACAAAGCAGCCTCTTATTTTTGGGTAGGTTCAGAAGCTCCGATAAAAGGCCACTTTCCTGATTATTACCATATTTATGACGGTTCTGTAAGTAATACCACACGTATAGATGAAGTAATAAAATGGTTTCAACTTCCCGAAAAAGATAGACCTCGTTTTGTCTCATTATACTTTTCATTAGTGGATAGCCAAGGCCATAGAACAGGCCCGAACTCTAAAGAATTAGAAAACACAGTAAAAGAGGCCGACCAAGTACTAGGATACCTTATGAAGTCTTTAGAAACAATTGACCTTCCTGTAAATGTAATTGTGGTATCTGACCATGGGATGAAAGAAGTTAAGAACACAGACTATGTAGATTTCAATGAACTCAGTCTTAAAATACCTCCTTATGCTACTGTAGTTTATGACAAAATCCTCTCCATGGTCTTTTTACCTTCTGAAGATGTCGACAGTATTTATGCTTCCCTAAAAACCTTAGAGAAAAACTTCAAAATTTACAAAAAAGGAGACTTGCCTAAAAAATGGCATTACAACAAACACGAACGAATAGGTGACTTAGTTTTGGTTGCTAATCCCGGTTTTGCCTTCCGAAAGAAAAAGATCAATGAAAAAATTACGGGTGAACATGGCTATGACCCCTATACTACAGAACAAATGCAAGGAATTTTATATGCCCAAGGTCCTAATATTAATTCTGGATTAACCACGGAGCCTATTGAGAATGTCAATATTTATCCATTAATCACTAAAATACTTGGCTTTAAAAACCCAAAAATTGATGGTAAGTTCAGAAAGATAAAGGCTTTCTATAAAAAATAACCAGAAGAGCATATACCCATACACCCCTGAATATCATATACTTAAGCGACATCAACAAAATACACATGACGCTTTCAAAACCTCCGAGGCAACATTTTAGGTAAAAACTCAGTATATACTATTAAGAATCACCAAAAAAGATAAGCTATAGCATAAACTTCGACGCCATTAAACATTTCATCACATGAGAAAAGTTACTTCTGCCACCCTGTTGGTAGGTTTTATATGTGTGTTTTCGGCTTGTAAAGAAGATGATGTTATAAGCCCAACTACACTCACAGTTCCGGAGACTACTAAGGAAACGAATACTACAAATAGTTTAGTTAATAATTGGGCTTATGATACCATGAAAGACGCCTACTATTGGTCCTCCGAAATGGTTTCTTTATCCAACCTTGATGTAAGCTTGGATCCTTTCAGTTTCTTTGAAAAACTAATTTATAATAGAGAAACCATTGACCGATTTTCTTCGCTGACAGATGATTTTGAGGCCTTAGAAAATGATTTCAATGGTATTAGCAAGATTTTCGGATTACGTTACACCATTGCTTACCTAGATAATTCAAGTACTAATCTTGGTCTATTTTTAAGTCAAATTACACCCGGAAGTGCTGCCGAAGCCGCTGGAATGAAACGAGGTGATGTCATTATCACAATTGACAATCAAAATATTACTTCAGCTAACTTCTCATCTCTATTCAGCTCTAGCGACACCCATAGCTTTGGCTTTGGAAAACTAGAAAATGATGTTTGGGTAAGCGAGGGAGCTGTAAGTGTAACCAGCATGGTAACTGAAGAAAACCCGGTAGCCTATTCTGGCATAATAGATTTACCTGTTTCAGGAAGAAAGCTTGGTTATTTGCTTTATACGCAATTCATACCAGGCTCTGCAGATGAATATGATAATCAGTTAAGGTCAATTTTTGCAGACTTCAAATCAAATCAGGTTAGTGAATTAGTTTTAGATTTAAGATTTAACGGAGGTGGCTATATCAGCTCGGCAGAAGTCCTTTCTTCACTAATAGGAAAGAACACAAAAACTAGTGACATTTTCTATATTGAGAAATGGAATGAGTCTTACGAAAGCTATTTACGTTCGGCCTATGGTTCAAACTACTTTAACCATAGTTTCTTAAATGAACCTAACAATATTGGCAATCAGCTTTCAAGAGTATTTGTTCTTACTTCAAACAGCACTGCATCAGCTAGCGAACTTGTTATAAACGGTTTAGAACCTTACATGGAAGTAATTACTGTGGGAGAAAACACCTATGGTAAAAACCTTTTTGGCACATTGGTGGGAGACGAGGTCAACAAGTCCAACTATGGTATTTACGTTATGCTGGGAGAAACTACAAATGCTTTGGGTCAATCTGGCTACGGCACTGTGGACGGTATCACACCTGATTATTACATAGAGGATAACCAAATACCATACTTACCAATAGGTGATTATAACGAAACGCTGTTTAGCCAAGTACTAGATATTTTAGGAGAAAAGACTTTGGCGTCAGCAAGACTTGGTAATAAAACCACTGTTTGGCGTAAAAATAAGTTCTACATGAAAGAAGCAGAAGCCAAACCGTTGGCAAAAACCATCAGAACAATCCCCACAGCGACAAAGTAAAATTGATTAAAATGTAAAAGAGGTATTGACTTTCGAAAGAAGGTCAGTGCTTTTTTTATGTACGCTTTACTCTAAAAAGCTTTTTGTCCGCATAAAATGTTCCAAAAGGAATTAATGAAGCCAACAAAGCCCAAAAGGCTTTGGTCTTGCTCCACTTATTGTAGTAAGACACCCATAGCACCAAACCCACATAAAGGATAAAAAGAAGCCCGTGCAGCATCCCTACAATATAATTTGGCTTTGGAAAATCATACATATACTTCAGAGGCATAGTAATAGCCAGAAGAAGGTAAGAACAACCTTCCATAAAGCCCACAATTCTTAGCCAGCCCAAAGGACTATTAAATATCGTTTTATCCACCTAAATCATTTTTTATAATAAGAAATGGAAATTTGGTAAAAAGATTCAACTTAACATAAAAAAAACGAGATGAATCGTAGAATAATCTTGTGATGCCGAGTTCCTATCACAAAAAAAAACTAGCTTTATGGAATACCTATGGCAGTTCAAAAGCTAAATATTACAGACTTTTTAGAAAAGGCAAAAACACTTCCAGTCTTAGATGTGAGAAGTCCTTCTGAATTTTTGCAGGCTCACATTACTGGGGCAATAAGCCTACCTCTATTTAGCGATGAACAACGAAAAGTGGTGGGCACTGCTTATAAAAAAGAAAGCAGAGAAAAGGCCATCAAAATAGGCTTAGACTACTTTGGACCTACCATGCGAAGTATGGTAGAAGTAGTGGAAAAAATAACCAAAGACGCTCCACAAGAAGTACTGGTACACTGCTGGCGTGGCGGCATGCGAAGTGGTGCCGTGGCTTGGCTACTTGACCTCTATGGTTTTAAAGTTTACAGCTTAATAGGTGGTTACAAAGAATACCGACGCTGGATTAATAGGCAGTTTGAAAAAAAACGTCATTTTAAAATCATTGGTGGCTATACCGGCAGTGCCAAAACCCTTTTACTCCATCAGCTTGAAGCTGAAGGTCACGCTATCATTGATATTGAAGGTTTAGCAAATCATAAGGGTTCTTCTTTAGGCGGCATTGGTCAAAAGCCACAGCCAAGTCAAGAGATGTTTGAAAACCTTTTAGGAAGAGCTCTTGCAAAACTAAATGATGCCGAATTTATCTTTATTGAAGATGAAAGTCAGCGTATTGGTAATACCCAAATTCCACTGCCAGTTTGGCAACAAATGAAAGAAAGTACAGTTTACTTTTTTGATGTACCTTTTGATAAAAGACTTTCCTATTTGTGTACTGAATATGGAAAACTGCCTATTGAAGAGCTAATTGAGGCTATCCTAAGAATTAAGAAAAGGCTTGGTGGACTTGAAACTAATAATGCTATTGAGTATTTAAAAGAAAACAACATAGCATCTTGTTTTGAGATACTCCTCCGTTACTATGATAAATGGTATCTTAAAAGTAGTTTAAAGAAAAAGTCAATGGTTAAAATCATGGCAGAGGATTTAAGCTTAATTCAGAATACAGCTTTACTAAAGAAAGAAATATGGAAGAAATAAAACTCACGCAATATTCGCACGGAGCCGGCTGCGGCTGTAAAATTTCTCCTGCGGTGCTAGATGTCATTTTAAAAGGGAATATCTCCATGCCTGATAATGACAAATTATTAGTAGGAAACCACAGCAGAGATGATGCGGCTGTTTTAGACTTAGGAAACGGTACCGCTCTTATCTCTACTACCGACTTTTTTATGCCGATAGTAGACGACCCTTACAATTTTGGAAGAATAGCCTCTGCAAATGCCATATCAGATGTTTACGCCATGGGTGGCAAACCTGTTTTAGCTATTGCTATTTTGGGCTGGCCCATCAATAAGCTTTCGCCTGAAGTAGCTCAAAAGGTTATAGACGGCAGCAGAAGCATCTGTAAAGAAGCCGGCATTTCATTGGGTGGCGGTCATAGTATTGACTCACCTGAGCCTATTTTTGGTTTGTCTGTAAATGGTATTGTAGATGTTAAAAACATCAAGCAAAACAACAAAGCTAAAGAAGGCGACGTCCTTTTCTTAACCAAACCAATTGGTGTTGGCATATTAACTACGGCAGAAAAAAAATCCATTCTTAAGCCTGAGCATAAAAACTTGGCTGCAAATCAAATGATGCAGTTAAACAAGATTGGAGAAACCTTAGGTAAAATGGAGGCCGTAAATGCCATTACAGATGTGACTGGCTTTGGTCTTTTAGGCCACCTTAAAGAAATGGCAGAAGGAAGTGGTTTAAGTGCAGAAGTGCACTTTGATAAAGTACCGCTCATTGCCCCAGAAATTATTGACTACATAAATGCTGGAGTTGTACCTGGCGGAACAAATAGAAACTGGGATAGTTATGGCTCAAAAATTAGCTCTGTAACAGACTTACAAAAAGCCATTCTTGCAGACCCACAGACTAGTGGTGGTTTACTAGTGGCTGTTAATAAGGATGCTGTTCCAGAGTTTCAAGCTACTTTGAGGTCAAATGGGCTAGCGTCATTTGTGGAGCCAATTGGTACCTTACAAGTTCAAAAAGATAAAATGGTTTATATTAAATAAACAAAGAAAGACGGCCCGAGAGCCGTCTTTCTTACTTTATAAGGGATGTGACTTACCACTTCCCGATCATTTCATTTATATCGTCCTTGGTTTTACCAAGCTTCTTCTCTAACCTACCCAGAAGTTCGTCTTCTTTTCCGTCTTCATAGGCTAAATCATCATCGGTAAGTTCGCCATATTCTTGCTTCAATTTACCTTTTATTACATTCCAATTTCCGCTAATCTTATTTTTAAAGCTATTCATTTTATTTGTGTTTTAGTTCTAAATAAATCTTTCACTCTTAACACTTAAAATCACCCTCCAAAAAGACCAAATAACACAAGTCGCTTACTATAAGTATACTAAAACAAAGCCTTACCAAAAGAAATAAAAAAACTGTGGTCTAAAATCCATAACCTGTATAGATTATTCCCAACCACCCCCTAAAGCTTTATATAGATTTACCACAGATTGTAACTGTTCTAACTTGTCATTGACACCGTTTAGCTGTGAAGCTATTAAGGCTTGCTCAGAATTCAGCACATCCGTGTAATTGGTATTTGAGCTATAAAGCAAAAGGTCTTTAGTGTACGCCGCCGCTTTGGTCAATGACTCTATTTCCTTACTTCTTATCTCCTCCCTTTCTACCGCCGTTTGAAAAGCAAAAAGTGCATTAGAAACTTCTTGGCCTGCTCCTAAAAGTGATTGCTGAAAAGCATACATGGCTTGCTTTTGGTCAGCTTCAGCAATAGCCAATCGTGCTTCATTTCTTCCTTTACTAAAAATAGGCTGGGTTAAACCACCTACAAGGTTGTAGAAAATAGAATTATTAAAAAAGTCTTTCAAATCAAAGCTGTTAAAGCCACCACTTGCAGTAATGGTCAATGATGGGTAGAAATATGTCTTCGCCACATTTACATTTTCAAAAGCCGCTACAAGAGTAAATTCTGCCTGCTGCACATCAGGTCTGTTTTGAAGAAGCTGTGCTGGCAAACCTGTTTGTAAGTCAGCATAAGCTCTCTGAGTATCTAAACTTGACCTTCTGATAGAGCTAGATGGTGCCGCTAATAAAAAGCTTAGTATATTCTCTGTTTCTCTAATGCCTTTCATGATATTAGGAATAAGAACCTCCGCCGAATAAAGATTGGCTTCAGCCTGCATAACCTCAGCCTCTGTCACATAACTAGCATCTTTTAATGCCTGCATAGACTCCACACTTTCCTTTCTGTTTTGCACGGTTTGCTCCGTCACCATTAACTGTTTATCTAAAGCTAAAAGGCTATAATAGGCATTGGCAATATTGGCTATCAACTCGGTCTGGACCACTCTCTTGGTAGCATCTTCTTTCATCAAATTGGCGTAAGCAGCCTTCTTGGCACTTTTTAGTTTACCCCAAATATCTGCTTCCCAGCTTGTATTTAGCTGCAGCGAATTAGTTGAAGTGGCTAACCTAATTGACCCGACAGGGAAATTGACAGCCTGTGACGAAAGTTGATTTTCCGTTCTACTTAATCCCGCACTTAGGCTTGGGAAAAAGGCTAATTCACTCTCTCTAAAAGTAGCTTGCACCGCTGCTATTCGCTCTACAGCTATTTTCAAGTTCAAGTTTTCTGCCAAACCTGTCTCTATCAAGTCTTGTAAGATAGGGTCAGTAAAAAGCTGCTGCCACTCCAAAGTAGCCATACTGGTGCTATCTGCATTTTCTACACCTCTATAAAGGTCTTCTGTATTTACATTGGGCTGCTGATAAATGCTTGGTTTTACACAAGCACTTAACAGAAATACGCCAAATGTCAATATTGATATACTTAATTTCAATTTCATTTTAATGATTTTTTAGTTTTCCGGTTGTGGTTTTGAAGAAACCTTCTCTTGTAAGGTTTGGAAAACGATAAACAATACTGGAATTACCAACACTCCGAAAATGGTACCTATTAACATACCGCCTACAGCACCAGTACCAATAGAATTATTACCCTCTGCTCCTACTCCTCTAGAAAGCATAAGCGGCAAAAGCCCAAAAATAAACGCAAAAGATGTCATTAAGATTGGTCTTAGTCTAGCCTCGGCTCCACTAACGGCAGCATCTAAAATGCTCAAGCCTTTTCTTCTTCTTTCGGCTGCATATTCCACAATTAGAATAGCGTTTTTGGCCAGCAGACCAATAAGCATAATGACCGTAATTTGAGTATAGATATTATTGTCAATGCCGAACATTTTGTCAAATATGAATACTCCTGCTAAACCAATAGGTATGGAGAACAAAACAGCTAAAGGCAGAATATAACTTTCATACTGCCCACAAAGCAAGAAGTAGACAAACACAATACACAGTAAGAAAATATAGGTGGTTTGATTTCCTCCTGAGCTTTCTTCCCTTGAAAGACCAGAAAACTCAAAACCATAACCATCTGGCAATAATTTAGCAGCTTCTTCCTGAATAGCCACCAGAGCATCTCCAGAGCTAAAGCCTGGGTTTGGCGTACCTGTAACACCAATAGATGTAAAAAGGTTAAATCTCGAAATAATTTGTGGTCCGTAAACCTTCTCAAGCGTAATAAACTCAGATACTGGCGACATCTCCCCTGCCGAGTTTCTTACATAAATAGCATTCAAACTTTTAAGGTCTGCTCTATCCATGGCTTCTGCTTGGTAAAGCACTCTGTACTGCTTTCCAAACTTATTAAAGTTAGAAGCATAAACGCCACCATAATAACCCTGAAGCACACTAAGCACGTCTGTCACGGTAAGTTTAGATTGTTTAATCTTAGCTACGTTAAGGTCTATTTGATACTGAGGGAAATTCGGATTAAAAGATGTTCGAGCAAACAGAATTTCAGGTCTTGCATTTAATGCTCCCAAAAACTGTTCACTAACAGTATTGAAATCTGTCAACTCTCCTCCAGACATGTCTTGCAATTGGAATTCGAAACCTGAAGTGGTACCAAAACCCTGAATAGTAGGCGGTGCAAAAAACAACACTTTTGCATTTTTTATACTGGCTGTTTTTTGAAAAAGTTCACCTATCACTTGCTCCACCGTTCTTTCTCTATCGTCCCAAAGTTTAAGCCTAGAAATAACCATCCCGTAAGAACTACCCGTACCACTTATGATAGAACGTCCGCCAATTTTCAATGTAAAATCAACCTCTGGAACGGTATGTACTATACTATCAATCTCGGCTAAAACTTCCTCTGTTCTCTCTCTAGAAGTACCTACTGGCAAAGAAATATCCGAAAATATGGTTCCTAAGTCTTCATTTGGCACAAAACCTTTTGGCGTGGTTTGCATGCCCCAAACTAAAAGACCGACAAAAACTGCGATAATACCTCCAGCTACCCATTTGGTTTTAGCTAAGAAAAGTACAATTCCCTTATAGCGTGAAGTCAGTCTATTAAAAGAAGTATTGAAAGCCAGACTAAAACGAGTTAAGAATGTAGTTTTATGGTCTTTGTCATGCGGCTTAAGCAAAATAGCACATAAGGCCGGGCTCAAGGTCAATGCGTTAATAGCAGAAAGTAAAATGGCTATAGCCAATGTTAAACCAAACTGCTTATAAAATACACCAGACGAACCTTCAATAAAACTCACAGGAATAAATACCGCCGCCATCACCAAGGTAATAGAAATTATGGCTCCAGAGATTTCATCCATGGCATCTATACTAGCTTTTCGGGCAGAGGTGTAGCCGCTATCCAACTTAGAATGGACGGCCTCCACCACCACAATGGCATCATCTACCACAATACCAATGGCCAATACTAAGGCAAAAAGCGTGAGCAGATTTATACTAAAGCCAAAAAGATTTAAGAAGAAAAACGTACCTATAATGGCTACAGGTACACTAATGGCCGGAATAAGCGTAGACCTAAAATCTTGAAGGAAAATAAACACCACCAAAAACACCAACACAAAAGCCTCTAAAAGCGTATGAAAAACATTTTCAATAGACGCTTCTAAGAAGTCATTAGCATTTAGAATAGTGATGTAACTCATCCCTTTTGGAAATGATTTAGAGGCCTCATCTAAAACCTCCAAAGCTCCATCAATTACCTCTTGGGCATTAGAACCAGCGGTTTGACTAATGGCTACTCCTAAGGCATATTTACCATTCATTCTTACAGAACTGGTATAGCTTAATGCCCCCAGCTCTATCCTAGCCACATCTTTTAATCTTAGAATCTGTCCATCTGCTCCCGTTCTAATAATGATATTACTAAATTCTTCTTCGTTTTTAAGTCTTCCTCTATACTTAAGGGTGTACTGAAAGCTTTGATTTCCTTCTTCCCCTAATTGCCCAGGAGCAGCTTCTAAATTTTGTTCAGACAGTGCTGCATTAATATCAGATGGCACCAAACCATAACTTGCCATGATAGCAGGTTTCAGCCAAATTCTCATAGAATAATCCATCAAGCCAAACGGCGACGCATCTCCAACTCCTGGAACTCTTTTTATCTTTGGAATAAGGTTAATATTGGCATAGTTCTGTAAAAAAGTTTGGTCAAAAGTGGAGCTATCGCTATAAATAGCAAAAATTACCAAATTACTCGACTGCCTTTTTGTGGTTTGAACCCCAGCTCTCACCACCTCTTGGGGTAATAGACTAGTAGCTCTAGAAACCCTGTTTTGAACATTTACAGCTGCTAAATCAGGATTGGTCCCTAATTTGAAATAAACTGTGATAGTGGCAGAACCATCATTACCTGCAGATGAAGTGATGTAGGTCATATCTTCCACACCATTGATTTGCTCTTCCAGCGGAATAATCACATTGTTTAGTACCACATCTGCATTGGCACCTTGATAAGAAGTGGAAACCACTACCGTAGGCGGGGCTATTTCTGGATACTGTGATACTGGAATAGCATAAATCCCCAGTAAACCCAGAATGACTATAATTATGGAAATCACCGTAGAGAGTACGGGTTTCTCTATAAATTGCTTAAACATGCTTTAATGTTTTATAGGTAAATAAATCTAACCTAAAAGGTTGATTACAAGTCTTTGTATATATCTGCAGCGTTTACCAGTTCTGGTTTTATTTCCATGTCGTCCTTTAAAAACTGGACACCTTCTAAAACCACTTTATCACCTTCAGCAAGGCCTTTTTCTACAATGTAAAATTGACCCGAGCCTGCTTCCTGCACATCTATAAATACACTTCTTAGAATGCCCTCGTTTTCTACATAAACAAACTTTTTACCTTGTAAGTCGGTAACAGCTTTTTGAGGTACTAAGAATACATTTTCTAAAGTTTGAGGAAGTATCAGGTTTGCACTACCTCCACTTCTTAGCAATGACTCTTTGTTAGGAAACTTTGCTCTAATTCTCACTGTACCCGTTTGAGCATCAATCAAACCAAAAATAGATTCAATTCTTCCAGTGGAAGGATACTCTTGCCCATCAGAAAGTAAGAGTTTCACATCAGGCAAACTTTTCAATTGTTCTTTGACAGAAGAGCCCTGCCTTTCTCTTAAGAAACCCAAAAGAGCTTTCTCCGTTACAGAGAAATAGGCAAAAATATTTGAGATGTTTGAAACTGTGGTAAGCGGCTGCGGCGTACTCCCACTTACCAAACTACCAGCTTTGAAAGACAAACCACCAATGACACCACTTACTGGACTAGTAATTCTGGTATACCCTAAATTTACCTTTGCATTCATTAGTTCAGCCTCTTTCTGAGCCAATAAAGCTTCCGCACTTTTAAGGTTTAACTCTGCTTCCTGCAGTTCATAGGAACTAACAATTTTCTTATCTACCAAAGACTTTACTTTTTCAATTTTCAATTTGGCAGACTCCACACCCGCTTCCGCAGATTTAATAGCCGCATTAGACGTTCTTACCAATTGCTCATATTGCGGAGCGGAAATAGTAAAGAGTAATTGACCTTTTTTAACAAAGGCCCCTTCATCTACATATATTTTCTCTACAAAACCGTCAATTTTGGAATGTATGTTAACATTTTCCATTCCTTCTAGCGTAGCTGGAAACTCCAAACTAACGATGGTAGACATTTTTTGAAGAGCTAATACAGGATAACTTTTAACGGGTGCCTTAGTACCTGCTTCTTGCTGAGCAGTTTCAGACTTGCAGGATGTTAAAAATCCAATGCAAGTAATTAATATGATAGCTTTTATTTTGAAAAACATGTTTTGATGAAATAGTTTTCTTAGTTCAGACCAATTCTGAACTGGATTTAATTAAAGAAATTTGCTAAAAGAAGCTTTTAAAAATTTGATGTTGCAAAATTGGAGTTTATTAAGAATTTTAAATTATTCTATTCATTCTATTGCTTACTAAAATCAAATAATTAATCCTTAAACTAAATTCCGAAAGGCTCTTGGTGAGATATCGGCGTGTTTCTTAAAGAATAGATTAAAATTAGAAGCATGCTCAAAACCTAGAGTATAGGCTATTTCTGAAACAGAGTTAGAACTGTGCTTTAATAATGCTTTAGCTTCATTTGCTAGCCTAGATGATATAATTTCGGAGGTACTTTTTCCTGTAGTTTCATTCACCGCTCTATTTAAGTGATTTACATGTACAGAAAGTTGGTCTGCAAAATCACTCGGTCTTTTAATACTGATGGAATGCTCTGATGAATCAATAGGAAACTGCCTTTCAAGAATCTCCATAAACTTTGTGGTGATTGTCAATGAGGCATTTGCTGTCTTTTCTACTTTAGTCTTAAAAGTCCGTCTTTTACTAGCCTCATGAATCAAAATGAGCAAGCTATGCAAGATTAAGTCATACTTATACTCATAAGAGGACGCTAACTCATCATACATCCTTTTAAAAAGGTGAGTGAAAAAATGGGCTTCTGTCTGCGTTAAATGAAAAACAGGATTCACCTCAGGATTATTTAATGCAGAATTCTTAAAGCCCTCTGTCATCAAATAAGGTTCAACAAACTTATCATTAAACAAACAAAAGTAACCCGACTGGTTTTCAGAAAGAGCTTCCCAAGAGTGAGGAATATTAGGATTATAAAAAACTAGAGCCTGCCCAGAGACCTCTATGGTTTCATCTTTAAAGCGAAGGCGTCCTTCACCCACCACCAATGATATCTTGTAAAAATCTGTTCTATGAAGTTTACCTATACTACTGCTAACACACTTAAAAGAATCTCTTTTAAATATATTAACATGACTCATTTTGGAGAGTTGAGCAAACTTATCTCCGCCACCCTTCAAAAGTGTTTTAGAGTAAAAATCTTCTAAAGTAAACTTTTCCATCGTTATCCGAAATTATTATTTTCAAACATAATCCCCATACAACAGCAGATTCTAAAGAATGGTTTGGCTAGTAATATTTTTATTATTTTATCAGAATATAGAGACCAAATAGACTTATTCTAACATTCTTAAAAGTAAAATCATCATAATAAGGGCCTAGCCTTACATATTAGAAAAACTAAGTGAATGCCATTAACTAGAAGTACATCTTATTAAAAAAACATTTCTTAGATTTCACTAGACCAAGCAAGGGTATTTATCGCCAAAAAAAGCCCCTTCTATTCATAGAAAGGGCTTATCGAAGCGGAATATAAAACTATTTGCAGTCGTTCATTACCGTTTTAAAAGTCTCAAGAATAGACTTAGCTTTCTCCAAATCGTCTATCTGAATTTTAACGGTACTCACAAAATTGTCTGGTTCACCGTTTTCAAAAGCTTCAATAACTTTCCCTTTATGTTCGGCCTGTAGAAATACATAAACATTATTTCCATTCACCTCTATTCCAGAAATATCTGGGTCTAATAGATGTGCCTTTAATTCATAGCCGTTTGACTCTTCTTTACCAGATTTATCAATCTTAACATCAAAACGCATTTCGCATGGCTCATCATCTGAGAAAGTAATTTCTTGCTCAATTTTGGTTTCATCAACCTCTATATTTGGAATTGATTCCGCAATCCAGCTTACTCTCTCTTTTAGGCTACCCTCCTTTATGGAAATAACATAACTCTCTTCACACTGCGTTATTAAGAACTTTAACGATTCATTTATTTGCCTGAAGGATTCTATATTTTCAGATGTCAAAACTACTTTTTCTTTAAAGTCTATCAGAGCGTCCTCTTCATAAATGGCTATATAGTCGTTACCCTTTTTAGCCTTAAGTTCTACTTCATATAAGTAACCAGAGACCGACTTATCTAATGAATTATCATCAAGGTCAGCGAAATTAAACTTATACGTCATCGGAACATCCTTCTCTTTAAAGTTAACCGTGCAATTACAGTTGCTATCAAAGGAAATATCCTGAGACATTTTAATATAGTTTTGGGCGACAGCCTTTGTATTTATAACTTTTTGGTTCTTTTCTAAAATTTCTTCTGCTAGTGGAATTGCTTTTTTAAATGCCTCTTTCCAGAGTTTTATCAATTCTAAATCAGTGCTCCACATTTGCACATTATTGACATTATTCTCAAGTTCTCCATCTTCATTATAGGAAATATATTTAGAACCTCTCTTTGTAGTCAACTCCAAAAAAAACATATTTGATTTCATTTCAATTGAAATATCTTCCGCGTCTAAATCCGCCAGATTGAAAGTGTAAAACTCCACATCATCACCCTTCGAGTTTGATGATGTGGTAGTGAAAGTTGAAGAAATCGTGTTCTCTGGGTCAAAAGACAAGGACTGTCTAACATCATTCTTCTCTCCTTCAAAACCCTTTATATTAGTTATTAACCAATCTTGAATAGGACCAAACTTAGATGGAGGAGCATTTGATGGAGTGACTTCTTCATAATAGTTAATCAGCTTAGTAAAAGCCTCAATAACCTCCTTCGCCTTATCATAATCTCTACTATAAATTATAAAGTCGGCCGTATAGCCTGAGAGTTCGTCGTCTTTAAATTCTGCTATAAATCTATTCTTATCAGCAGCAAAAACGCCTACCTTTATAACGTCTCGGTCTACTTTATAATTTAGAGCTTTCTCTGAAAGGTCCTTGAAGTTAAAAGCATATTCTACGGCTTTCTTACGCCCTTTGCTATCTATGGTTAATAATTTTATTTTAGCCTTCCCTTCATCCCCTATTAACTCCAAGTTTTGTTTATAAACGTATTTGGCAGAGTTAACTTCTTCTATACGTTCGTTTATAGAGGAAACAAAATCGCCCTGCGAAAAGGAGTAATTAGTTAAAAGTAAAGCTGTAAAAAAAGAAAGGAGTGTTTTTAGTTTTTTGACCGTCATTTTAGTTTAGTTTGAACAGAGTTTCAAATAGCCCTCTTACAAAGTCACGCCTTGTTAAAGGATTTCTGCGTCAAGAATCTTTCGATAAAAGTACATACCGCATTAGTTTTTCAACATAAAACTCTTTGTGAAAATCTAGCCACAAGATAGGCATTTCTAACAAAAAAAGCCGAGACACTTTTGTGATATTATCAATTTAAAAGGGAATATTGAATTAAGTTAAAACTTCTGTCTTAACTGCTTAATCTCTCCCAGAACAAAGTCTGGGTTAAGAGAAAAGCAGCATTCTAAAAGGGGTAAGAACTATAAGTAATAATGATGTTTTAATAATTTAAAAAGTTGTGTTCTAGGTTTGTAGTAGTGGGAAAGCTTATTTTCAAACATTGGAAAGACGAATGTAAAATGAACCCTTTAAAGAAACTATCTTCAAAAGCCCCAATCCAACGAACTGCATATAAACAACAACAAACACTGCACTTCGGACAACTAAGGACTAAAGTGTTGATTTTTAATAAGAGCCCTCTAATTTTGGTATATCTATGACACGCTTTAAAATTATATTTTTCGTTGGCTTGGCATTATTCTGTTCATTATTGACATACCCCCAAACAAACACCAAGACAACAGAAGAAAGAATAGAATATGCAAACGCATTATTAAAGGAGGGAACACTCAAAAAAGACTCGAGTATATTGGCGGAAGCCTATTACCTATTTGGAAAAATAGAAAACGGTCTAGGTCATTCAGAAAAATCACTAGAATGGTTTTTAAAATCTTTACGCATAGTAGAAAAGAGGCAAATGCCTTTTGAAGAAGGGCGGCTATATTGGCAAATAGGAGGATTAGCATTCCAAAACGGCCAGAAAGAAGAATTTGAAAGACTAAAATTAAAAGCGAAGGAAGTTTTCATAAAGGGTAACTCTAGAAAAGGTCTTCAACAGTTTTACCCGGAATTGGTCGAAAATTTTGACAATACAAATCAGAAAGACAGAGCGGTAATCCTTATTCAGAAGGCCAACAGTATTAGGCCTACTAATCCAGACTCCTCCCTAGTAATATTTGATAAGGCCATAGAGGTTTTGAAAGGCTACGAAAATGAGTTTTTCACTTTATCCAATGCTCAAGCAGGCAAAGCTGAAATACTTGCCTCAAGGGGTATTTTTGACCAAGCAGAATCATTGCTAAATGAGTTAACTTCCAGAATGTCCAGCAGTTTAGGGGGCAATCCAACCTTCAGAGCAATAGTATACAATTCTTGGTATAAATATTATCAACACAAAAATGATTATAAAAATGCTCTGGAATACCTTCTACTTCTGATAGAAGAGGATAAAATCATTTTTGAAGCTGACAGAAATGGAGCTTTAAGCAAACTAAAAATAGAATATGAAACCGAGAAAAATGAATTAACCTTAAAAGAAAACCTTGCCGAAATAAGAAACCAGAAAATAATAATTACAATTATCCTTATTGGTCTTGTAATAGCCGTCTGCTTGATTTTCCTTTTTTACTACCTCTTAAATTCCAGAGCAAAAACGATAAAAACGAATAACATTTTAATCAAGGAACAGAACCATCGAGTAAAAAACAACCTTCAACTTATATCTAGCCTTATAAACCTTCAGAAAGAAAAGGTAACAGATGCTGTATCCCAAAGAGCCCTAGAAGATACTCAGTTCCGCCTTGAAAGTATGGCCATTCTTCACCGGCAATTATATGATGGTAAAAATGCCGGCGTTGTTAACCTCAAAAAATTCTTAACCAATGTAATAGAATATGCTCTAAATAGTTTTGGCTTAAAAGAGCAGGTTGAGATTATAGAAAACTTGGAGGAAATAGAACTTGAACCGGACAAAGCCATCGCCCTTGGACTTATTATTAATGAACTAATTACTAATTCTTGTAAATATGCCATCCCTTTCTCTAAAAACCCACAGTTAAAGTTTGAATTAACCAAGGATGTTGACTCCTTAATCACTTTGTCCTATGCTGATAATGGTCCTGGCATTACTAAAAAAGAAGGTTACAGAAATGGTTTTGGGATGGAACTCATAAAAATGCAAACCACGCAATTAAAAGGCAAATTGAAAATCGATACTTTTGATAAGTTCTACCTAACCATATCTTTTATAAAATAAGCTAATTAAATCCATGATTGCTCTAAAAATTCTAGTTCTGGAAGACAACGTCATTGTAGCCAATGACATAAAAAACATCATTCAAAAAGCTGGACATAAAGATCCAGAAATTTGCCACACGTACATTGACGCCCTTAGGATAATGATGGAGGAACCCATTGACTTGGCTCTGGTAGACATAGAATTACATGAAGAAAAATCAGGCATTGATTTCGCAAAACAGGTCAATAAATCTATGCCTATTCCTATAGTATTTTTGACCTCTCACTCCGACGATGAAAAATTTAAAGAAGCTTCCCAGACTAACCCTGCAAACTATATTTTAAAGCCTTTTCATGCCAAAGGACTTATGTTCCAGATTGAACTTGCCTATAATCAGTTTCATGCCAAGGTCAAAAGAGATAATGAATATATGTTTTTTCCTATTGCACAAGGCTTAAAAAAAATAAAACGGAAAAATGTAATATTAATAGAGGCCAAAGGCTACACCTCATACATCTATATAAAAGACCAAAAACTGCCCGAACAATTCTCTATCAATATTGGCGAATTAAGCAAAACCTTTACGGAGCCGCTTTTTTACAAAATTTCACGGTCTTGTATCATAAACCTTGAATATGTGGCAGAAATTAACAACAATATAATGAGGATAGAGAGTTTGCAAAAAACTGTTGTAATCCCAACTAATCAAAAGAGTAAGTTTTTAAAGAGGATAAACATTATAAGGAGAGAAAAGTAATAATAAGCTCATAAATAAGCCATTATTGAAGAGTAATTAAACGGTTTTGAAATAAAAGCATCTGCTCCTGAGTCTATTGCCTTTTTCTTTAGCGAACTGTAAGCCGATATTATAAGAAGTTTTAAATCAGGATATGATGCTTTAATAGCTGGAATGTGTTCCACACCTAAACCATCAGGCAGGTTATTATCTAAAATCAATACCGAGGGTTGTAAATCATTTAACGCCTGCAAACCCGTTTTAAGGTTTTGCTCATAATGGGCATCAAAAGACTGACGCTTTAAATAGCCCTGTAACAATAAACAGATATCTAATTCATCATCAATAATTAGTATACGTTTCGTCATAAATTGGTCATTACCGCCTCTCAGCGGAAATTTAGTGATTTTGATTACCCAATGCTAGTTATGGCTTAAAGATAGAAAGCTTATGACTCAGTTGTCTAATACCTCTACCAACTCCATATTTTCTTTGTGCTCTTGCAAATCTTTTTTGGCATTTAAAGACAACTCTCCATACTTACTCAAAAGCTTATTTTTCTTAGCCACCAATGCCTCTTTCTTTTTGTTCAATTCGGTATCTTTCCCCTTCCCGCTATAGACTGTAAGTAGCTGTTCTACAGCCAATAAGTCTTTATTGGTTTCTCTCAAAGATTGCTCCAACTTCAGTTTGAGACTAACCCTTTCTGCTTCCACCTCATTAAATACGGAATCAATTGACTGAGAAAGGGAGTCCAACTCTTGGACTCCCTCATCAGTGATTGTACCTTTTGAATCCATTCCTATGGAGAACAGAAACAAAACCGATATAACTATTATACCTAAAACTTTCATAATCTATGCTTTTTCTAACTCTTTCACCTCTTCAATAATCTTTATCGACTTCTTAATCTCGTCCAATTGACTATGCAGAAGCATTCTTATTTCAGCATCTACTAGCCTTTCATCTTCAAGAATACTCTCATAGGCCCCAATAATAATGTTCTCACCAAATTCGCAACTACCTAGTAAGGCTTTTCTATCTCTGGTTGAAACAGCTTTCTTAATGTCAATCCAAGCCTGATGTATCTCTGCCAAAAATGAATTCTCATGTTCCACTTTTTCTCCTCCATACTCTGCTAAGAAAGCATTTAAAAACTCAGTAGCTTTTTTACTTTCATTTGCCATATTTTGGAACATTACTTTCAGGTCAAAGTCTGCTACAGTTGCTTCTTCCGCAACTTTACGGTAACCTGCCTCACGGTCAACTTGAAGTTCGGCTAATGTTTGAAGTGCTTTAATTTTATCTTGATTTTTCATAATATATGTGTTGTTTGACTAGTAAAGTAAAAAGGCCATTCCAAACTAAAAACGGCCGAAATATGTAGAAAACAAGATACTGAGCGAAGCAACGTGTAGAACGCTATCCCCAAATACCCAAGACTACTTATTTTTTTAAATAATGCTAGCAAACACAAAAATCCCCAAGGCAAACCTTGAGGACTCAGGACAAAGCATAGTTTTTGCTCCAATTGTAGCCAGAACATTCATTACGCCACCTTTGCTCTATAATCATAAACATTCTTCAAAGACCTCAATGCCCTTCTCGCTCTTGACTTTGCAGTTCCAATAGGAATCTCCATTTCTTCCGCAGCCTCTTTATAAGTAAAACCTTCTAAGTAAACCATTTCAATCATCACTTTCCTCTCAGGCATAAGTTTATCTATATGCTCTCCTATGTCTGCAACATCATGATTTTGAAAAACCCATGTCTTAGCATCGTTTCCATGATGCTCCGTATCCAAAGTGAAAAAAGCGTTCTTTGAATGTTTTCTGTAAAAGTCAATTGCGGTATTTCTTGCTATTTGAGCCATCCAGGTATAGAGAGACCCTTTGACGGCATTGTAGTTTTTTATTTTACCAAAAACTTTTATAAAAACATCCTGAAGTAAATCAGAAACATGTTCCGAATCTTTAACTATCCTACTAATTATTATTTGAAGTGAATTAGAATAATTGGAATACAAATAAGTGTAGGCTTGGGGGCTGTTGTCTATTAAAGCCAGGACTAGTTCTTTTTCTGAATACTTCATTTTGATGAGGTTTTATTTAGATTTTAGGTACATGTTAAAGGCGATGCAATGAAATGCGATTTCAAGTCAACACTTTTTTGACACACTTGTTCTAATAAAATAAGATTCCATTAAACAAAATGACTTTTCACCTGTATATCTGTATACTAAATTCTACACTTTACACACATTGATAAAAAGTAGCCTGTTCAATTCCTCACTTCTTAATAAAATCATACAGCTCCTAAACCTCTTTTTCCACAGGAACGATTCTTTAATATTTTGGCATGCAACCTCAAATCCGGCTCCTCTGAGCTGAAAGGAAAGGTTAATAGCACTTCCGAAGGGATAGTTTCTATGAAACACCCGCTTATGAAAAACTCGAATTATGAAAAAAGTACTTATAATAGATGACGAAGAAGATATATGCCTTTTACTAAAAGCATACCTGCAGAAAAATAACTTTACTGTAAATTATGCCATGAACCTTACTGAAGGTTTGACTGCTATTCAAAAAAATACTCCCGACACTGTCATTTTAGACAATAATCTACCAGATGGCTTGGGCATTAATAAAATTGACAACATCAAATCCAATTTCCCAGAAACTCAAGTCATCATGATTTCGGCTATGACCTCACTCCAGTCAAAAGCATTAAACAAAGGAGCTGATTTTTTTGTACCAAAACCTTTTAAGTTGAGCCATATTAGTCAACTAATCCACCCTAATTCGCTGTAAAATTTTCACATGAAACTAAAACTTAGAGACTTACCCTCGGTATTGATACTTTGTACGCTATTAGTCATAGTGTTGATTTACCTTAAATCGATATTAGTGCCCATTGTTATAGCTATATTATTGTCTGTTGCAGTACAACCCATCGTAACCTTTATCACTTCAAAGGGAATAAATAAAAGTCTTTCAAGCATAATTGGAATCTTTGTGGTTCTCACTGTTTTCTGCTCACTTGGCTACCTTTTCATTAATCAACTTGGTAATATTTCTGAAAACCAAGAAAAGATTATGAACAAGATGAGTCATTACAATAACATTATCATTTCGGAGCTTAATGAGTCTAAGATGGGTAAAAGACTGGTCAATGTTTACAAAAGGCAGGTCACCACAGAGGAATATATAAAAACCATTTTTGAAAATAGCTCAAGCTCCCTTAACACCTCTCTTGATATTATTATCAATATCCTATTGGTGCCCATTTACATGTTCTTTTTTTTAAGCTATTCTAAGTTTTTTCTGGGAGCCTTATCTAAAATAGTAGCACCCTTCAATAAGCTAGATTTTAGAGCCATGATCAAAAGTTCAAAAAAAGTGTTACAATCCTACTTTACGGGTTTTGCTAAAGTAGTGGGAATTCTAGCTGTATTAAATTCTGTTGGCCTATTATTCTTAGGTGTAGAAGACGCCATTTTTTACGGTGTGCTGGCGGCCCTTTTAAGTGTAATACCTTACGTGGGTGTAATAGTGGGCTCTTTACTTCCTGCATTAATGGCCTTAGTAAATCATGATAGTGCATTAAATGCGATGGGGGTAGTAGGTTGGATGACCTTCGTTCAGTTTTTAGAAGGTAATTTTATAACCCCTAATGTGGTAGGAAACCAGATTAGAATCAATCCTTTTGTAGTTCTAGTTTTCTTACTTATTTTCAGTAAAATTTGGGGACTTGCAGGATTAATAGTGGCTATACCTATAGCTGCAATATTTAAGGAAGTATGTAGACACGTAGAAACTTTGAACCCTATTTGGCTTTTAATGACATCTTTTCCAGCCGCTGGCGAGAAACAACCAAGTATTCAAGAAATAAAAACGAGCCAAGCTTAAAATCATTTTTGATGAACGAGATTACTGAAATTCAAGAACAACTCACTTCATTTTATCAATCTGTCATTAGCACCCTTCCTAGAATTGGTCTTGCTTTATTGCTCACCTTTTTGGCAGGTTTCTTACTTAGATTTATTAGACAAAAAGGGGCTGTACTATTTGCTAAAAGAGCAGAAGACCTTCTCATTGTCGATTTTTTTGACGAAGTACTTAGAGTGGTAAACATAATAGTACTTACGCTGTTTTTTCTTTACGTAGTAGGTTTAGAAGGTCTAGCTGGGAGCATTTTGGCCGCTGCCGGAATTTCAACTTTTGTTATTGGTTTTGCTTTTAAAGATATAGGAGAAAACTTTTTGGCAGGAATAGTGATGGCGTTCAAAAGACCATTCAGAGTAGGCGATATTATTGAGGTTTCTGGTGTAACCGGAACCATACAAGAAATGAATATTAGAGATACTCAAATCAAGACTTTTGACGGAAAAGATGTTTTTATACCTAATGGTCAAATTCTTAAAAACCCCTTATATAATTACACCATTGATGGTTTTCTGAGAAACCAATTTAATGTAGGAATAGATTATGGCAGTGATATAGCTCAGGCCAGAAACATTATTCAAAAAACCATGGAAAAAGTACCTGGGGTTATAAGTGAAGAAAAACCTCCGATTAACATGATTGCAAATCTAGGTACTAGTTCCATCACCATCACTGTACAGTATTGGCTTGACACGTTTGACAGTAAGTTCTCAGGTATTGAGGTTCAAACGCAGGCTATAACGAGAGTTTTTGAGGCATTAAAAGCTAATAATATTAATATGCCAGGTGATATTATAGAACTTAAAAATTATGATAAGGGTATTTCTGTTTTTAAGACTAGTTCTTAATTCTTCATTAACTCTTTAAGATTTCCTTTCACCTTAACTACCAAATTACATCCATCTATATAGGTACTATTGGTTTCTAAATTTCCTTTAAAAATAAGGTTAACATCTAGCTCTTCCTTTCTAAAAATCAGTTTACTAGCATGTTTTATTATTGTTTCTCTGTCCATCTGCACCATTAAATTAAAAGTTTTACTAGACGCTTCCTTTACTACTAAATCTTCAGGATAAGTACCTTCAATCAGAACATCTTTGCCTTCAAAAGTCACAGCGTATCTAGGGTTTTTAATAACTAGCGGTATCTTATTTTTATTTTTTATAAGCAGTGTCAAATTATACCTTGGCCCTTCTGAGCCCAAAAGCTCTACAGCTTCCATATTTGCCAACTCTACCTCTGGAAGATGATAAAGCGGCAACTTTTCTTCTTTTTCAATGAAAAGAGTATCAGGCAGAAAAAAGCCAGGTTCGTTCACCACCTCTAGCATAAAGCTGTACATACAACTATCTTGCTTCTCTAGTGTTTTCTGATAATTTAAAGCTTTAATTTCAGAAAGCTTTAGGGTTATTGGCACAGTAAAACTGGTAGTTTTGAAAGCTTTCATGTCAACAGGAATAACGGTATCCGTTTCTACCAAAGTTTCAGCGTTTGCTTTTATTCTAAAATTGACATCTTTAAAACTGACAGAAAGTGGTGACCTGTTTTTTAAATCTACCCTAACCTGTAGTGTGGCTTCATCAGCCCCTACCCTATTTATTTGAAGCACGGATAGTGTCATTTTTGGTGTAAACACGCCGCTAAACTTATATAAACCCCAAAAAGCGGCAAATACTATAAACGCCGCAATCAATATAATGTATAGTCTTTTCATGATTTTAAATGTAATACTCGTGTAAAAAAAAATGAGAGAAAGCTCTCCCATTTTTATTAATTAACCCTAAACCACTATTTATATTCTAATCTGAGAAGACACACTGTTAAGGTGACGAAACTTCTCTTTAATTTCTTCTCTGTTAAGACCTCTGCCAAAATGCTGAGCCTTATCACTCTTTGTATCATTAGCAAGTGAGTTTTTCACTAAAATGAATGCCAATATTGATACTAAACCTACTACTAATAAAACTATTATTGTTTCCATTGTATTCGTGTTTTATACTTGTCTATATAAAAACCAAATTCCGATACTTTTTTGGGGTAATACTGTAGAAAAGTGTAGAAAAAAGTCACCAATCGCTGTATTATGCGTAGCTAACACCCCCATTTCCACAGGATTACTAAAACCTAATGATTTTAAAACCTTCTTACTTCTGACTCCACTATATGCTTGCTAAAAAGATAAAAAAAGACCGTAGTATAAATGAAGAACAGAATTTATATCAGGTTTTTACTTATTTTTGTTCCACACTACTCCGAGCGATTGCAGTTTTATATCTTACGTAATTAATAATATTTGGTGTAATGCTGATATATCTAGTAGACGACGATCAAGAAGATCAAGAGATTTTCGACATGGCTTTATACGATTCTGGTGTTAAGGCACGCTTACTGTGTTTTAGCGATGCAGACTCCGTGATTAATCAAATAAAAACAAGCTCAGACAAGCCTGACTACATTTTCTTGGACCTTAACATGCCTAAAATAAATGGTTTGGAGTGTCTTCAAATGTTTGTAAATGATAGCATAACGGCCTTGAGTAAAGTAATTATATACTCTACAAGCTCTAATGAAAAAGACATTAAAGAAACAATGGCTTTGGGAGCTCACAACTATTTGGTAAAACCGGTAAACTTTAAGGTGTTAGTGGAGTCTATCAGAAACCTTCTGAAAGCTAAGTAAAGCTCAGTATTTTTTTTCTGTAGAAATCCTCTTCCTCATTCGGAGGAAAGGTTGACTCATTTAGGGATAAAAGTGTCTTGGAAAACATGGAATAAGCTTTTTGACTTTTCCATCAAAAAAACAATCCAAAATATGAACAGCCCAGTAAAAATAGTATTCGAAAATTTGTCAGACTTCTATTACACCATGCTGCTTCGTAAAGAAGCCTACCAGCATGCATCTCAACTTCAAAATTTCACAAACGAAGACAAAGTCCTTTTTAGCTCCTATATAAAAGATAGCGAAAGTTCCATCTCTAGAATGTCGGCCAGACTAGACGACATTTCTAAAAATGTTAAAGAATTAATTAAAGTAGAGCGACCTCCATTAAAATGTAGCTTTTATTACGCCATGGCAAAAAGCACTTCTATAGTAACTACTGTTTGCCTTTCGTTACAGCTTGGCGATACCTGGTTTATAAAAAACTTTGAGGAGCTTTTGGTAAGAACAGAAATGAAACACCTTAAAAATATCAAAGATGATGTAAAGGGCTGCCTAGATTGTTTAAAAGTAAGCTTGCAAAACGAGCAATACATGAATAACATTATAGCTCGAGCATAAAAAATACGGAAGCCCGGCTGAAGAGCTTCCGCATTAACCAACAAAAAAAGAAATATTATGAAACCTTCCACTGTGGCATCATAGTACTTTCAGAGGAAAGACACTACTCCAATCGTCCGAAAGCATTACAAAATTGCGATATTTTTAGGCCTAACTGATAGCACTATTATCCCTAAGAATAGTTTATTTGTATTAAACAAAAACCCCGGGGGTTTCGCCATAAGATTCTTTAAATTTCTTAATAAAATAACTGGCATGACTAAAACCTACGGCTTCTGCCACCTCTCCTACTGTAAAATCATTATCTATCACCAGCAGGCTTTTAGCTTTTGACATCCTAACTTTTAAAAGATATTTATTAATAGTTTGCCCATAAATCAATTTAAAACCACTCGTCATTTTATTAAGGTTCAAACCCACTTCCCTAGCCAATTCTGTTTGTAAAGGTGGATTACTATATTTCTCTTCTAAAATTTTGGCAACGGCGTGTATAGCTTCACGTTCTTTATTAGTTAGCACTGCTGCAGTATTATCATAGGTAGTTTTATACTTCCCTATGGTACCAATGGCCAGAGCTGTTAGTTCTTTACAGTGAGCTTCAAGATTCATTTTTCTTTCTAAACCTTCTTGACTATTTGTCAAACACTTGTTTATCAGGCCTCTCATTTGACCATTTAATGCTTTCTTTTGAACAAATTTATCATAAAAACCACCTTTGGCTTTGCTAATATTTGTTGGCAAACTTGCATTCACACAGAAATTTTCCTCTACTAACTCCACAAAATCGGTTTGAATTAAAATCAACTTTACACCTGTGTTCTCTGAAATAGCGAAGTTCAAATTATCCGATGACTTTGACATGCCTATGTATAAGTTCTCAGAGGATAAAGCATGTTTTTTATCTAATATCTGTAAGCTTAGGCAGTCTCCTATATTATAAAACAAACACATTCCTTTTCTGGAAGCATCGCCTTTAAAACATATGTTAACATCTTCATGCACCTGTAAATCCATAAACAAATAATAGATATTATCCGCAGTTTTGGAATACGTAAAACTGCCGTCCATACTTTCCGATGAAACTTCTATTTTGAAAATATCGCAGTCGGTCAATAGATTACAAGTCAGAGCACTATCTTCCTCTGAACTCAATATTGGCTCTTTATTGAAATAATGAAAAGTGTACATAATTTTATGATTCTTTGCCAATATCTTTATTCATGGCTTTGTCGGATATGACTTTAGTTTTTTTTTCAACGAAATTGGCAAACTTCTCAGATCGGACTGTTTCCTTTGATATTAATGCTAAATTTTTGGTGTAAGCAGCTCCGAAATACAATATCATGGATGTATAATAAACCCAGGTTAATAATATTACTACGGTTCCACCAGCACCAAAGACTGAATTCAGCTCAGAGTTGGCCAAATACAAACCAATAAAATACCTCCCAATTAAAAAGAGAATGGTAGTCAGTAATGCTCCAGTAATAGAGGTTTTCAAACTAAACTTGACATCAGGTAAAACAGTAAATATCAAAAAAAACAGTGTGCTAATAAGTGCTATTAAAACCGTATAATTAATTATCCCGGTTATTAACATGGATAGCTGACTGATATTTTGCTCTATACTATCGTGTAGCACATCAATAGCTGAGTTTATTAGCATAGAAACCAGCAATAAAAAGCCTAATCCTACAATAATTGAAAAACTCATTAGACGGTCCTTCAAAAAAGACAGCACACCTGAAGACTCTTTAACCTCTACTTCCCAAATCTCGTTTATAGAATCTTGCATCTCCACAAAAACCCCTGTGGCAGCCACCAGTAGCGTTACCAAACTAATGGCAGACGCCAAACCTGATTTACCCTCAATGGAGGTTCTGCTTAAAATTCCTTGAAGCGTATCGGCTATTTCTAAACCTACAAACTCCTGTAGTTTGGTGAAAATTTGTCCATTTAAAATCTCATCTGTCCATATCAGGCTACCTGCCGTCAAGATAAAATAGAAAATGGGTGCTAAAGCAAAGGTGGTATAGTATGCCAGTGAGGCACTCTTTTTCGGGATTTTATAATCCCCAAAATTCAAGACACTCTTTTTAAGAGCCTTGTAAATATGTGAGAAGTTAATGTTTATTGCCATACGCTAGCTACTTAGATTATTGTTCCTTATCTAAGCACCCAGGTTTCTACTTTAAAAAAGCAAAAAAGTGTGTAATTAGCTCTACAGTCTCACTAAAACCTACACTGGAAGTTTAAGTACAAAAGTAGCCCCAGCTCCTAAATTAGAAATTAGTTCCAGGTCAATCTTATGAGCCTTAAAAATGCTTAAACTACTAGCCAAACCTAAACCTATCCCATTGTTCTTCTTGGTGAAATATGGTTCAAAAATCAAACTTTGATCGTCTTTCGAAATACCTGGTCCGTTATCTGATATCACCAGCGTGTTTCCTTCTAAAAGTACTTTAATAAGACCGTCTTCATTATTATCAATTGCCTCTACTGCATTTACTAGTAAGTTTGAGATAGCTAAAGAAAGCTGCTCTTCATTTAGGTTTACTAATAAAGGTTCAGCAGGAAGATTGACCGAAAGTTCAATTCCCTTCAATTTGGCTTTGTCTTTAATAGTCTCAATTACATTGCTAACAAGCCCAATAATATCCAAAGGGACAAATTTCTTTTCCTCAATTTGTGCACTGTTAAGCACCTTTGTTATAATACTGTCTATTCGGGTTGAGTTTCTTTTTATGATAGATAAGTATGGAGAAACCTCCTCTTCTTCTGCTTCCATACCTTCTATAGCAAGTGAAATATTAGAAAGTGGATTTCTTACTTCATGAGCCAAAGTACGCATGAACCTAGCTGTAGACTCTAGTTTTTCGTAAACCAAAGCGGTTTTCTGAGCTTTTATTTCGTCTGTTTTGTCAATAATAACACCATGTACAAAATCGGGCTCAGTAAAACCTTCCTGATAATTACAGGTAAAAATGGTGGATTTAAGCTCCCCGTTTTTACATTTTATATCTACTTTTTGTTTGACTATATTCTGTTTGACAGCAATCTTCCTTAAAAAGGAATTTCTTACCTCAGCATCAGCTATAAGGTTAAAAATCCCCATTTCAGACAAATCTGCTCCTCTAAAACCAGTAATATTATAGAGTGAATTACTCACTGACAAAATTTTACCCGATTTCTCTGAGATAAAAAGAATATCTTCTGATTGACGTAAAACCGATTTATATTTTGACTCGCTTATGCGTAAGGCAGAAAGAATCTCAGATTGCTTTAGAGAATACCTTATGCTTCGCTCCAAATCTGTGGAAGTCATGGTGCTTTTTACCAAAAAATCATTCACTCCAAGGTCGGAAGCCTTACGGTCAATTTCGGTATCGCCTTTACCTGTTAAAAGGATCACCGGTAAATAATTACCATCCTTTTTGATTTGCTCACAGAGCTCCAATCCTGAATATGCTCCTAAAAGGTAATCTACCACAAACAAATCATAGGTACCCGAATCAATAAGTTCTAATGCTTTTTTATACGTAGGAGCCCACGTAATATTAAATTTATAGGTGGGAATTTCTAGCAAGGTATCTTCAAAGAGTTCGAAGTCTTCCTCGTCATCTTCAACTAGTAAAAGGTTAATTTGAGTCATTATCATTTTAAATAGGGAAGTATAAATAGAAACTGGTGCCTTCACCTTCTTGAGATTCGGCTCTAATAAAACCGTCGTGATTATCTACCACTTTTTTAGAGATGGCCAAGCCTATGCCCGTGCCAGAGAACTCAGTTCTACCAACTAGTCTTTTGAAAGGCGTGTAAATGCTCGTTTCAAATTTTTGGTCAAAACCTATTCCATTATCAGCTACTTTAATACAATAGTACTTTTTATCAGGGTCAAGTTTTAAACTTTGCTTTTCCTTCTTTTTTATTTTGGTAAAACTAATATCTATTTTAGGAACCCTTTCTGGATGTTTGAATTTAATGGCATTGCCAATCAGGTTTTGAAAAAGTTGGTGAAACTGAGATTTCAAACCTAAAATAGTTGGCAAATCAAAAGTTATCTCCGCCTCGGTTTCCTTAATTGACTCCTCATAATCAGCTAAAATACCTCCTATAACCTCATTAAGGTTTACTTTTTCAGCTTTTACATTGATAGCGTTTAACCTAGAAAGCGTTAAAATATCTTCAATCAAATTGCTCATTCTGAGTGTTGAAGAAATCAATTTACCTAAATATCTTTCCGAGTTTTCTGGCAAATCTTCTCCTAAACTATTTTTAAGCCTATTCCCATACGCTTCTATTTTCCGGAGAGGCTCTTGTAAATCATGAGAAGCAGTGTAGGCAAATTGGGTAAGAGCATCATTTGATTTATTAAGCTCAGCAAGCTGCTGTTTAATAATTTTTTCCTTATTTCTTATGTCTGTGATGTCTTTGATAGTACCATATAAACTTAGCACCTCACCGTCATCTCCTCTTTCAATATAATGTGTCTTAAGCGAAACTAAACGTTTGGTTCCATCTATTTTGACAATTCGTAGTTCTGTCTGTTTGGATTCCCCATCAATTCCATTGCTAATTTTTTCTTGAATCCTTCTGTTTACAGCATCTTTATATTCTCTGGAAACATGAGCCACAAAACCCTCCCAATTATTTTGTCCTTTTACTTCTGAAGCATCTTTATATCCGAAAATTCTGGCCATTCCATCTGACCAAAAAATAATATCATCTTTCAGATTATTATTCCAGCAGCCGAAACCTAATTCTTCTTCAGCGGTTAATAAAAGCTTATAATGGAAATATTCTGCATCTATGGTTATCTGTTTTGAAGTATTTAAAAGGATTAGGTCAGCCTCAGAGCCATCAGTCAGCTTAATAGTTCTTATCATAACCTCTTCAAAGGGCAAACCTTTTAAAAAGTCTCGTTCAGAATCTTCACCACCTCTTAATCTAACAATATTTACTACTAAACTTTCCTGTACTTCTGAGGTTAGTGCTCCTAGATAGGATTTTATACTTTTATTAAGATAAAGTACTTCTTTCTGACTCAGTATAAGAATAAACTCTCTTAGCTCATCGTAAATCTCAGCATTTGGCACTAAAGTCATACCCTGGGGATGTATGTGCTTAAAGATGCTCACAAATTGTAATATTTTATTTTGTTGTAAAGTGTTTTTCTGTCAATCTTAAGAACCCTAGCCGCCTTACTTTTATTAAAATTCACTTCTTTTAAGGTCCTGACAATAAGCTCCGCTTCGGCCTCTTTAGCTGCCTCTTTTAAATCATGAGGAATACGAGAGTGATGCGTAGGTTTTATTAAATCCGCCATAATTTCGCTAGTACTTTGCCCTGGTGCAGGTGCTGCTATTGGTCTAGCTTCTTCTAATTCATTTTCAGATTCTGCGAAATGAATGTGGTTATGATTCACTAATTCATAGGGCAGGTTTTCTACCGTAATTTCATTTTCTTGACAGAGCAAAGCTGCCCTTCTAACCACATTTTTCAGCTCACGAATATTGCCATGCCATGGGTAGGCTTTAAACACATCCACCACGCCATTATCAAAACCAATAATATCTTTATTTAGCTCGTCATTCACTCCATCCAGCATGTATTCCGCAAACATCATGATGTCTTTATCTCTATGACGCAAAGCAGGCACACTAATTTCAAATTCATTAAACCTGTAATAAAGATCTTCTCGAAACTTCCCTTTTTTAGCAGCTGCCAATAGGCGTTCATTACTGGCTACTATGATTCTTACATCAATAGAGATTTCATTATTTCCTCCTATTCGTTTCAGTTTTCTTTCTTGCACCACACGAAGCAGTGAAACCTGCACATCATAAGAAAGGTTAGCTACCTCATCTAAGAAAAGGGTACCTCCATTCGCAAGTTCAAAATGCCCTATTTTCTGCGTAATAGCTCCTGTAAAAGAACCTTTTTCATGCCCAAAAAGCTCACTTCCTGCTAATTCAGAACTGATGGCACCGCAGTCCATAGCTATGAAAGCTTTTCCTGCACGCTCACTTTTATTATGTATTTCACGAGCCACTGCTTCTTTCCCTGCCCCACTTTCACCATAAATTATTACACTAAAGTCTGTAGGTGCTACTAAACTTATTTGATTAAGTAAGTTTTTACTGGCCTGACTTGTCCCAAATATATTCCCCGTCTTTCTTTTTTTCTTTTTAGGGGCGGCTTTAACAGCTTTCTTGTTTTCTGCCGAACTTTCTTCATCCACACCACTTTCACTGACAACTTCGCCATCTACAGAGGCCAATGCCTTTTTGATGATGTTTAAAATCTCTTCTGGAAAAAGTGGTTTGGTGACATAGTCAAATGCACCATTCTTCATTACATTAATGGCTACTTTGATATCTGAATAACCTGTAATGATAATTACTGGCAGTGCCGCGTGTTTTTCCTTTACCTTTTTAAGGAGGTCGCCCCCATTAATATCACCTAATTTAAAGTCAGTAAGAATAAGATCTGGCACATCTTTAGACAGCATCTCCAAGCCTTCTTTCCCTGAGGAAGCGGTACTTACTATGTAATCCTGCCTTTTTAAAAATCTATCTAACAAAAGACGGACGTCTTTATCGTCATCAATGACCAGTATTTTCTTCATATTCTTAATGCTATTACCATTTAATATTGCGTATAGATAAAATATTTGTGGTTATTCCCCTAATGAAAGGTTCGATATTTAATCCAGTACGGTTTAAATCTAAGCCAATTTTCTTTCTTTGGAAGAAGGAATATTAGCTGCCATTCTATACTTAGTAATTGTTCTTCGGGTAAGGCTTATGCCTTCTAGTTTCAAAGCGTTTCTTAAATCAAAGTCACTAAGTGGTTTGTTCTTGTCTTCTTCTTCTACCAGTTTCACCACCATATCTTGCACTTCTCTATTGCTTTTTCTTTCACCATTGTCTAATTCTATGGCTTCTGTAAACAGGTCTTTAAGGTTAATTAGTCCTATTGGCGTTCTAGCATATTTATTACTGGTAACTCTACTTACTGTAGAAATAGTCATATCTATATACTCAGCCACATCTTTAAGAATCATGGGCCTTAGGTCTTTATTTTCACCACTTATAAGATAGCTACCCTGCAAATAAACAATAGCCTCTATTACCTTGGTCATGGTATTTTCACGCTGCTGAATAGCATCTATTAACCAATACGCGGATTTCAATTTGCTACTGATATAGCTATTGGTTCCATTTCTAGCAGTATTTTTCATGCTAGATGCGTATTCTTCATTTACGTTAAAGCTATAAGAGCTGCTGCTCAATATTTCTCCCTTCAATTTATCATTAACCAAGCTAATCTGATAATCAGGAATAATATTAGTATTTTCTGCCTGCCAGCTATCACCAAAACCTTTAGTAGGATACGGCTTTATCTTTGCTATAAATTCCAAAACTTCGTCAAGCACATCTTCCTCTAAGCCATGACTGTCGGCTAAATTCCCTGCCTTAAGTTGACTAAACTCTTCTAATCCATTCTCAAAAATCTTAAGAGCTGCTTCTTTTATTTCAGAATCAATCTCTGTACTTAAAGTTATTAAAGTTCTTATATAATCTTCAACATTAAAACATGCGTAGCCCACCGGCTCACAGTTATTAACTATCTTCTTTACCTTTTCTATTTCAGTTTCATCATAAAACTGCCCAGTGGCAAAACCTAAATTATCAGTCAAACTTGACAAATCTCCTTCTAAAAAGCCTCGTTCATTGGTAGAGTTCACTAAGAAATGAGCAATTTCAAACTCAGTTTCAGAAAGCTTTAGATACTTCAACTGATCCACCATAAGGTCTCTTACATCTTCAGTTTCAGTGAAACGCTCCATTTGAAGGTCTTTCCAGTCTGTTCCATCTGCAGAAGATGAGCTGTTAAGTTTATAGTTGGGCATGTCATTTTCAAGGTCATCTCTGCTGTAAACCTCATCCATTCTCATTTCACCAGAAAGTGAATCATCTACCTCTCTGTGGTCTCCTTGCTCGTCAGAAGTGCTACCCTCTTTTTCAACCTCCAAAAAAGGATTTTCAAGCATTTCTTGATTAATATGCCTGTCCAATTCTTGCTGGTTAAGAAACAAGAAATTTAGAAACTGAATCTGCTGCGTATTGACTTTTTGACTCTGCTTAGCAGTTTGAATCTGAGCGTTTCCTTGCATGAGTGATAGCGTTTAAATGGTTAATTGTCATATTCACTTATTCAATTTACAATCCATAAATCGTACTTTAGTATATTAATGATAGGATAATAAACTTAATTACTTATTATCAGCAACTTAACTTTAAATTAAAAAAATATGCTGCCAACACCAGCTTAACCTAAAAAAACGAACCTGTAGAAATGTGTATAATAATTTCTACAAGTATACGGACCTTTTCTACACCTTCATGAAATCCAGATCCATCGATTTTCTATTCTTATCATCCTTCGTTTTCTTGGGAGCGGGCATCTTTATGATCTATAATTTCTACCACAGATATGATAGATCAAATAATCTGGTAGACCATAGTTATGAAGTTCAGAATAAAATTTTGGACATCGAAAGTGAATTTAGGTCTATGCTTGCTAGTCAAAGGTCTTACCTCCTTTCCGAAGATAGAGCATATTTATCGAAATATAATAACCGAAAAAATACATTAAATAAGCTGACAAATGAGCTAGATAGTTTAGTAGCCTATAATCCTATACAACTAGAAAACCTTAAAAGCCTTAGAAAAAACTTAGACATAAGAATAGCTTCACTAAACGAAGAGCTCACGCTTATGGAAAAAGCTTTCTTTTCTGCAAAACTTATTAGAAAGCATATTATAGCTTCTAGTAACGACTCAGAAAAGTTTATTGAGGAAATAAAAAACATGAACGCTCTTGAAAGCCAACTCATGAAAACTCGGGTGGCAAATCAAATAGATGGGGAAGAGAAAATTCCTTTAATTTTTACGCTTGTGGCTTTTCTATCTATCTCGGTGATAGCTTTTACTTATTTCAAGCTTAAAACCGTTCTGAATGAAAAAGTAAATTTACTCTTACATAAAAGAAGGTTGGTACAGCGAGTCACCAAGTCAAATGAAGAGTTACAGCATTATGCTTATGTAACATCACACGATTTGCAAGAGCCACTCCGGAAAATCAGCATTTTTGCAGATTTATCGAATGAAGCTTTAATTAATAATGATAAAGAAAAGTTAGAAAAGTATCTGAATAAGATTGACGCTTCCTCTAGGAATGCTATTGATTTAGCAAAGCGATTAATGAACCATGCACAACTTAACGAAGAAGAGCATGAGTTAGTAAAAGTGCGACCATCGGATATCTTCTCAGAAATAGCTTCACAGTTAAAAATATTAAATGAAGCTGAAGTAAATATAGAGTACAGTGCCCAAGAAACTCCTGAATTACCGCTTTATCCTAAAAGAGTGGAAATGCTTTTTAGAAATATCATTTCAAATGCTATTAAATTTAGAAAGGAAAATGAGCCTATTCTTTCTATTGATTTGACTTATGACACTTTAAAGAACGAATTCCATAGAATTACTATAACTGATAATGGTCATGGTTTTGACCCAAAGTATGCCGAAAATGTTTTCGAATTGTTTAATGACTTAAAGTTGCACCATAATTCTTCTAAAAAGAGCTTTGGGCTAAACGCCTGCCAGAAAATCATGGAAAGCCATCTAGGGGAGATTAGTGCGGAGAGCACTCCTGGTGTTGGTACTAAGATTATATGCTTGTTTCCTATTCAACCTTAGTAAAGACTTACCCTATCGGCGTCTATTGTAGTTTCTACCTCTTCCAAATTTATGGTCTTTGACTTTTTAAAAGGATAAGATTTTGAAAAACTTATATCTTTAATCTCGGCGGAAAGAAGAATTTGCTCTTCCCTCAGCGATAATTTAGTTTTGGCGGCTAGCCAAGAGAAAAAACGATGTGCTTTGTTCAAAATTACTTTTTGGTTTTCGGTTTCCATGGCTGATTGAAATAGACTATTGGCCACAAATGGTGTAGCTACTTTTACCAAAGGATGACTGTTAGAAACTAACCTTGTGGCTAATAACTGTGCTCCTACTTTCATGGGCATGGGCTTAATATTTTTACCCACTTTTTTTAAAATACCAAGCGGCAAAAGGTTTCCTAAAATGTCAGACTTAGTTAGCATAAGTTCAGCCTCTACCGCTTTAATACGCTCCTCTATCTCGGTTCTTCTTGCCCTTGACCCTTTGAATTTATTGAATTTTCTCATTGTCTTCCTCTTTATAAATTATGTCTAACATCTCTCTGGCTATTATTTTACCGAACCATTTCTCTCCATTCTTAAAAAGTAAAAAAGATAAAAATGCGTAAATAAAGGCCACTATTACAAACCCTAAAAACTGGCTATCAGCCATATAATTTATACCCATGGCTAAAGATAAACTTAAGAATACTACTGCAAAAAGTGCACACATCATGTAAGCCAATCTGACGCCCATTGCGGAAACAACATCCGAGGATTTGTCTGCAACGTTTAAAATCAGACGTTCTTTCTGGAGGTCTATATATTCTTCTAAATTCTCTTTTAAACCAGGCATTCTTGAAACAGTTTATTAAGTTTTTTAAAATAAAGAAAGCCATCCTATTTAAGATGGCTTTCCTGAAAATTTCTTCCATCTGGAAAATAATTCCTTATGCGGTCTTTAAGTCGCTTTTCTTTGAAGCAATCTTTGATGAAACCGTATCTACCAAAGAATTCACTTTTTGCTTACTTGTATCTATAACTTCCGATGCCGTCTCCACGGTTTTTTGCTTGGCATTATCTGCATAAGTCTGAAGTTCTTCGGAAGCATCTTCTATTTTACGCTTCATTTTCTTTCTAGTTTTAGAACCTTTGTCTGGTGCATATGCTACTCCTACTGCTGCTCCTACCGCTGCTGCTCCTACTATTCCTAATACTGTTTTTATTCCGCTACTCATAATTTGTTTTGTTTTAGTTTAATAATTAATACACTTCAAATAGTTAAAACTTAATTCCATTGCCCTGACTTACTTAAAAGTGTGATAACTGTAGATTTGACTACTCAGGTGAGTATTTAATTATACACTACAAGCCTTCTACCCTTCCAGCTCATGCTGCAGTTGCTCTATCTCGTATAAAGCTTTGTTTGCAATCTTGTTGGCGGCTTTTTTTGCCTTTAGCCTATTCACAGAGCCTTTATTAGGTGCAAAAAGCACCCCAGCAATAAATCCTGAAACTCCCGCTATCAAAAACATTGTGTTACTCTTATTCATCTTTTTAATTCTTTTTTACTCCTAAATATTAAAGGATTGTTCCAAGCCACCACCTACTCCTTTATAATATACAAAGTGCGTTTCAAGCCTATGACATAGAACAACATTGAAAAGTGTTGAAAGAAGGTGTGAAAGTGTAGAAAATTAACATCAGAAAGTATGTAGAAAGAAAAACAAAAATTACACAAAATACTTATAAACAAGCATTTAACTAAAATATATGTATATACGGCGAGGTTTTTTAAGAGATATAGACAAACAACACAGATTATGAAAAAGCAAAAATTAAAATCGATACTGGCAGTAGGCATGGCATTTACGCTTTTAACTACGAGCTGTAACACGTTTAAAAAACTTACAAAAGAACAAAAGGGTGCCGTGGTAGGAGCCACAGGCGGAGCGGCAGCAGGAGCAGCCATTGGTTCTAAATCGAAAAATCCAGCAGTTTACGCTATCGTTGGCTCAGCCATTGGCGGTGTAGCTGGAGCGGTAGTTGGAAAGTATATGGATAAGCAAGCCAAAGAAATTGAAGAAGATTTAGGAACGGCCGCCGAAGTAGAAAGAATTGAAGAAGGTATTAAAGTAACCATGGGTTCAGGAATTCTTTTTGGGTTTGACTCTTATCAATTATCAACAGCGGCCAAAGAAAACTTACGAAAGCTTTCTGCCACGCTAGATAAATATGAAAACACAGAAATCATGGTGGCTGGTCACACAGATAATGTAGGAACCGACAGCTATAATGAAGCCCTTTCAGAAAAAAGAGCACAAGCCGTAGCTAGTTACTTGACCCAGAAAGGAGTAAAGAGAAACAGGTTTATAGTGATGGGCTTTGGCGAAGACAACCCAGAATTTGACAACGATACAGATATAGGTCAAATGAAAAACAGAAGAGTAGAGCTAGCCATAGTAGCAGACAACAGCCTGAAAAAAGAAGCAAAGAAAGAAGCCGATGACATGGCAATGAGTAAATAACAAAACGTAAACTAAAACAATAAAAATGAAAAAGTTAATAGCAATTACAATCACAATGGTAGCCTTCACCAGTGTAAGTATGGCACAGTTTGAAATAGGTGCCAGAGCAGGTGTAAACCTCTCGCAAGTTCGAGGAGACGGAGGTGGAAGCGATGGCGAGTTTTGGAACTCAGACGAAACCAGAAGTACAGGATTTACTGGTGGTATTTATACCAGGTTTGGAGATAAATTCTTTTTACAGCCAGAATTTATAATATCTCAAAAAGGAGGAACAACTACAAGTCTTTTAGGTGTAGAGCGAACTTTCAAACAAACCTATTTCGATATACCAGTTTTGGTAGGAGTTAAGGTAGGTGATGTGGTAAGAGTGCAAGCCGGACCAGTAGCTACTTTCTTAGTGAATAAAGACGATGGATTCTTTGAAAACTTAGGAATTCAAAATAACGATGACGAATTCAGAAAAGCCATTCTGGGATATCAATTAGGAGTAGGATTTGACATTAAAAGAATCAGACTGGATATGCGATATGAAGGAAACGTAAACGATGTGTTTAATATCGATTACGACAATCAGCAAACCGAAAATCAGTTTGCTGGAAAAGGGAACCTATGGTTCTTAACTCTAGGGTATGCTTTCTAAATAAAAACTAGAATCATTACCAAATTTTAAAACTTAAAAATAACACAATGGAAGCTTTAATAGGAATAGACAAAAAACATAAAACAGAAATTTCTGATGCATTGAATATTGTACTGGCAGACCAGCATATTCTTTACATAAAACTTAGAAATTATCACTGGAACATAGAAGGCAACTCTTTTCTGGAGCTGCATGAATTCTTAGAAAAACTGTACGTGAGCCTTGAAAAGGATATTGACGCGACAGCTGAAAGAATTAGAAAAATAGGTAAAAACCCAATGGGTTCGGCAGCGGAATTCTTAGAATTCACAAACCTAAAAGAAACCAAAAAGCCATATCATGATTCTCATAAAATCTTAAGCACATTACTGGAAGATTACGAGGTAATAATAAAATGGATAAGAGACCATGTAGAGCTAGCAGGTGATAGCAAAGATTACGGTACAGAAGACTTCATGGTAGGTCTTATAAGAAACTACGAAGAAGCGGCTTGGATGTTACGAGCTTACCTTACAAAATAAAAGGGAATTAGGTAAACCCATTTTTTAACACTTAAAATTTTAAAATTATGTTACGTTGGACAATATCATTCTTAATAATAGCAGTAATCGCAGCCGTTTTTGGTTTCGGTGGAATAGCAGCCGGTGCGGCTGGAATAGCTAAAATTCTTTTCTTTATTTTCTTAATCTTGTTTGTAATCTCATTGATTACTGGTGGTTTCAAAGGCCGAGGACGAGGTCTCTGATATTAGATAAATAAAGAGTACAGAAATATTTAAGTGACGAATCTGATTCGTCACTTTTTTTATGCTCTAACATACCCAAAAAAGTGTAGAATTACCGCTACACTCATCTACATAAACCACTCATTATAAGGCAGGAACATGCTTTTTAAGTTATATAACAAGAATTAAAAAAAGACGACAATGAAAGCATTACTACCATATTCAAAATACCTTGTTTTACTTTTAACCCTCAGCACCATGAGTTGTGAAACTACGGCAGATATTATCAATCCTGAAACACAGACATCTTCAAACAAAGAGACACCAAATAACGAGAGTACCTCTAAAGATGTAGAAAAGGAAAATGATAATAACAACCAAAACGGAAGTGAACAAAACGTAAGTCTGGCGGCTAAACTTACCGCTGCAGTTCCGTCAGGTTATAATGTTAAAAAAGATCAGTCTTATGGACCGAGTGCTACGCAAGCCTATGACCTATACACGCCCATCGTAAGTGATTCTACTAAAAAGTCGGTGTCGCTGGTGATGGTACATGGTGGTGGATGGAGTCTACTTGACAAATCATTTTTAGATAACGTGGTTGAACTTTTCAAAAGAGAGAATCTAAACATTACCATATTTAACATTAACCATAGATTACCCCTGTCTGACGGTGTCACTTTTGACGGAGTTATGGAAGACTTCAATCTATTTTTTGAGCATCAGCAGACTCTTAAGCAGCAGCTTAATTTAAGTGAAGATGTAGTTTTATGGGGATATAGCTCAGGTGGACATTTGGCTTTAACTTATAGTTACAAATTCCCAAAACCTTATATAAAATCAGTGGCAGCTGTAGCCGCTCCTACTGACCTTACCCAAGAGAGTATTTATAAGGGCATAGTAGACGATAAAGAAAGAAATTTAACCGAAAAGTTTATTGGTGTAGCTTATGATAGCAACCCAAACGCATACAAAGCAGCCAGCCCTATATTTGATATAAACGCCCAGTCGGCTAAGACTATCTTATTTTATGGTCAAAGAGACGGGCTAGTGGATGTGGATGAACAAGGAAGAAGGCTTTACAATAAACTTATTGCAAATAATGTAAAAGCAAGCTTCAAGGCTTTACCGAATGCTACACATGACATGAAAGGTGAAATGCCCGGTATAGTCATAGAAACCATTAGATTTTTGAAAGAGCAATAAACCGAGAAATTAAAAACTGCCCCAAAGTGCCCCCCAAATTCTACAGTTCACATCCATTTAGAGTAAGGTTCACTTTTTTAAGCAATGTTTATTAAATAACACGAATTATGAAAAAGCAAATTAAAACGGTCGCAATTACACTTTTATCAACTTTTGCATTATCTTGTAACACAAGCAATCCTGCCGAGACGGAAAGCCCAACGGTTATTATCCAAGAAGCTAGTCCTGCACCGCAGGTGGCAAATCAAGAGGTATATAACGAACCTACTACAGCAGCTGAAAAGAAGAAAATGTCAGGTGCACTTAAAGGAGCACTGATAGGTGCTGGAGCTGGTGCCGCTACTGGTGCAGTAGTTTCCAAAAAACCTGGAAAAGGAGCTGTGATAGGTGGGGTTATAGGTGGAGCTGCTGGTGCAGTAACCGGAGATGTTATAGAAAATAAGAAAGCTAAGAAACAATAAGCTACGTTCGCAATTTACACTTTGAAGAAAGAAGGATTAATTTCCTTCTTTTTTTTGTTTAAGCTAAACCCACCCCTGCTTCTAAAAAGATATTCTGCAAATCTTTTTCAATAGGAAATGATTTTAATGGCGGCACGTTTGACCCGCCAGGGTTACCCACAGGCACTTTCCCCACAAATGATTTCACGCCTCCTACTAGAAGCCTAGGCAATTGACCCAAGACTTCTTTTGGACTCTTAATTTTGAAACCAAATTGCAACATCTTCCAGTGTACATAAGTATGGGCAAAAGGATAACGCTGGCCAATAATATGTGCTCTCTCTAAATGATGCCACGCTTTGGCTAAATCTAGCTCCAAAGCCGCTCTATAATTAGCCAACTCTGCTTCAAAAAACGGATATAAACCCTGAGGTAATCTTAAATTGAATTGCATAACTTGCTGTTTTTACCCGAAGGTATAAACTCTATTGACTATCCCAATTATTACAGTCAAAAAGTACCTTCAATTTAGTAACAAGACCCTAATATGAAATTAAAATTATTAATAGTTCTCTCCGCTGTCTTATTAGCATGTAATTCGACCGATGACAATAAACCCGGGCCAGTGCAGGGCTTAGGTCATAGCATCAAACTTCGTGACGCATTCAAAGACGACTTCTATATTGGCGTAGCACTTAATACAGGTCAAATTCTTGAGCAAGATGCTGTTCAAACCGACCTAGTAGCCCTACAGTTTAACAGCGTCACGGCCGAAAACGTGATGAAGTCGAGCCAAATACACCCTTCTAAAGACGTTTATAATTTTGACACGCCTGATAAACTGGCAGCACTTGCCGAAAAACATGACATGGCTTTTCATGGCCACACTTTGGTTTGGCATAGCCAGCTTTCTTCTTTTATAAGCAGCATAACCGACTCCACCGAGATGGCGAATACACTCAAAGCTCATATTGAAGCTGTGGCGGGAAGATATAAAGGCACGACTTACAGCTGGGATGTGGTAAATGAAGCTGTGGAGTGGAATGGAGAATTGAGAGAATCTGTTTTTCTGAAAGCCATGGGGGAAGATTACCTAAGCTTTGCTTTTAAAACGGCAGCCGCCGTAGACCCAAATGCAGATTTATACTATAACGATTACAGCATGACGGGAGCTCAAAAAAGGGCTGGCGTTATTAAAATGGTCAAGAAAATTCAGGCAAGTGGTGCTAAAATAGACGGAATAGGCATGCAAGGACACTGGAGTTTAGAGTACCCGAGCATACAAGAAATAGAAACAAGTATTCTTCAATATGCGGCTTTAGGGTTAAAGGTTGCCATTACCGAACTGGATATTGATGTCTTACCTAACCCAGATGGCATAAGTGGTGCCGACATTAGCCAAAGTGCTGAACTTCAGGATGAGTACAACCCTTATGTGAACGGTTTACCTGAGGACATTGCCCAAAAGCAAGCTAAACGCTATGCAGACATTTTTGCTCTTTTCTTAAAGCATAAAGACAAAATAGATAGAGTTACTTTTTGGGGCGTAAATGATGGAAACTCTTGGAAAAATAATTTTCCAGTAAATGGAAGAACTAATTATCCGCTGCTTTTTGACAGAGAAAATCTTCCTAAAAAAGCATACGACGCCGTTATGGCTTTAAAACAAGAATAAACTCCAAAAAAAGCCGCAGGCATATAAAATGCCTACGGCTAAACCTTCACGTTTTGGGTTTATATTCTAGGTGGAATGAGTAAGAAAGCCACCGTGTTTTTAGTTTTAGGAATGTTTCTATCTGAAGTGAAACTTACGCCCATTGGGTCTACTAAAATCCTGCCTTCCAAATCTCTTTTTTGACTTACTACTTCTGCCACGTCCACCGCCCTTTCGTGAGCCATATTTCTAGAGGTAACACCTGCAGTTTTGCCAGCAATAATCACTGTTCCATAGTCAAAAGTATCTAAAGCTTTTACCAATTTTCTATACTCGGCAGAGTTCTTTTGTACCTTATCTTTAGCATTTAGACCCAAAACCTCTCCCTCATTAAAGGAAATAATGAGACCTTTTTTCCCCATATGTACACTTCCCATTCCCATCAGAAGCTCGTTCAATTCTGCTTGCTTCCTTTTTAGTAATTGCATATCGGTATTTGCTCTGTCAATATCCCCTACCTCGTAGGCATTATTAACCGTTACAAATTCTACCTTCTCTGGGGCTTTAGACGAGGTGTCTGGTTCGTAAACCATAGCCAAACTTGTGTAAAAAGGCACCAAACCTATCAAAAAGGCACATCCAAGAGTTTTTATTGTATTTTTCATAATTGTATAGTTTTTACTATTTAAGCTAAAAAGAGCGTTCCATAGACCTGAAATTAAAAGAACTGTTTCTTATAAATTTTGCGTATTCCTCTATTGTAAATACCTAATCTCAAGACAGACACTAGAAGTAGGGAACACTTTTTTAATACAGTCTTTCATAAAAACACAAAGACATGAAATACTTATGGACACTTGGTTTTTTAGGCATTACAGTTTTGGCAATAAACACCAAAACAAAAAAGACTAGTAACACAAAAAAACAAGAAGCTGTTTACGCAGACTACTTTATTTAACGCAACTTTTGGCCATAAAAAAAGCGTGCTGGCTTTATGCCGGCACGCTTATCTTTTTTTAAGACATTTCTAATTATCCATTATCAGAAAACTCTGGATACAGCATCATCCCGCCATCTACATAAAGCGTTTCTCCCACTACGTAATCACTCTCCACACTCGCAAGCCAAACCGCTGCTTTTGCCACATCTATTGGCTGGCCTATTCTCTTATAAGGTATAAGTTTGTTTAGCTCTTTCATATTGGCTGGGTTTGACCATGCTTCCTTATTAATACTTGTTTTTATTGCACCTGGCGAAATAGCATTTACTCTAATTCCTTTTGGGGCAAGTTCCTGAGCCACGGATTTCATGAGCATAGATACGCCACCTTTTGATGCAGCATAGTTTACATGCCCAGCCCACGGAATCATATCATGCACAGAACTCATGCAGATGATATTACCTCTGGCCTGACCCATTTTATGCTCTTGCTTCATAAACTGGCGTGCCGCCAAATTCATGGCAATAAATTGACCGGTTAAGTTGACATCTATAACCTTTTGCCACTGCTTTAAATCCATTTCCAAAAAAGGAGAATCTACTTGTAAGCCAGCATTAGCCACCACAATATCTACCCTACCAAATTTCTTTACAGTTTCTTCAAAAAGGCTTTTCATCTCCTCTTCATTCGACACATCGGCTTTTATAGCCAAACCGTCAGTCAAAACCTCTATTTCTTTCAAAACCTCTAAAGCTTCTTCTTCTGAAGAACGATAGTTCACTATTACGTTGGCTCCTTTTCTTGCCATTTCTAAAGCTATGGCCTTTCCTATTCCGCTGCTACTGCCCGTAACTATCGCCGTTTTACCTTTTAGTGTCATCTTACTTTAAGTTTAAATTGAAATTAAGATATTACTTCCCTTCTTCTAACTGAGCCTCTTTGGCTTTCTCCTCTGCCTTTTCTTTCTTTCTAAAATATCTTCTAAAAAATATATTATGCTTTAAAGCTTCTAGATTTTCGTCTAGCTTTTCTGTCCCTGAAGATAGGTTATCTAAAGTCTCTTTAACGTTATCTCCCGTGGCTTTGTCATTAAGCAAAACCCCTAGCGTGCTTGTCTTATTGTTTGTAATATTATCTGTGATTTGACCTACATCTTTTCTTACATCCGTCATCATGACATTAGCCTCCGCCATGGTAGACTTCAATGCTTTAGTTCCATCCATTAAGTTAGCCGTGGTAGTTTCTAGTGCCGGCATAATGGTAGTATTATGCGTTAACTGATAAGGTAAAGCCTCTGGATTACTAAGGTCAGCAGAAAACTTATTAAGGTTACTAACCATTCCTTGGGCAGATGTAGCCATCCCTTCCAGTTTGGCCACCGTTTGATTTACATTATCGTATAATTCATCATCTTTTAAAAGCTTTCCTATGGAGCCTTCGCCTTTAGAAATGCTTCCCATAATACCTTTCAAATCTTCTGTAATGGCGAGAATATTCTTGTTGTTTTCTTGAAGCGTTTTTATCATGTCTTGCTGTGAGTCTTCTTTACTCACTTTGAACCTGTGGCCGCTTTCTATTACACCTGATTTTATATCGCCGCCGGCAATCACCAAAATAGGATTCCCAATCAAACCATCTGTACTAATTTTAACGTCAGCATCTTTATAAATAAACTTCCTAGATTTTTCTTCAATTTCAAAATCAACTTCCACCCCTTTTCCTGGGATAAATTCTAGTCCGGCCACTGTTCCTACTTTCACACCAGCAAACAAAACATTGTTTCCTTTGTTTAGCCCTGCCACGTCTTCAAAGACCGCTACAGCATCTATTTTCTGAACAAATACCTTTCTCATATTGCTTATGAGCATTACCACACAAGCAAAAATAATTAGCCCTATCAGCATAAAAAGGCCCACTTTCGCATTTCTCTTAGTCGTCTCCATTCTTCTATTATTAAAGGATTACTTCGTTTGCAATGAAATTGTAATCGTAAAATTGTTTAATTTCTTCCTCTGATTTATTATTAAAAATAGCCTCAAAATCTCCTGTTCGGTCAAATTTCCCATCCAATAAAACAGTTACCGTATCTGCGGTTTGTTTAGCACAGGTTAGGTCATGGGTAATGATGATAGAACTCGATTTATATTGTTCTTTGACCTGATTCATGAGGTCGTTAATTTCTACACAGGTAATGGGGTCTAGCCCTGCCGTAGGCTCATCATAAAGAATCACCTCAGGATTCATAACAATGGTTCTGGCTATACCTATTCGCTTTTTTTGACCTCCAGAAAGCTCTGACGGCATCTGATTTTTAGTTTGTTCTAAACCTACCGCTTCCAGTACTCTGTCTACCCTTTTATTAATTTCTGATTGAGAAATAGTTCTTAGAGCATATTTGAGCGGAAACTCTATATTTTCTTTGATGCTCATACTGTCGTACAAAGCTGAGTGCTGAAAACAGAAACCGATTTTCAAACGAAGTTCTAAAAGTTCTTCTTTTGTAATATTGGTCATATCATAACCCAGCACATTCACATCTCCAGCATCTGGTTTTATCAAACCTGCAATAATCTTTATCAAAACAGATTTCCCTGAACCAGACTTACCCAATACCACCAAGTTTTCACCATTGTGAAGACTCAGGTTTGCGTTTTCCAAGACCTTTAAATCGCCAAAGGCTTTATAAAGTCCTTTTATTGATATTACTTCGTTTCTCATCTTAGCGAGTTTGTTACCTGAACCACAAATATTTCAATAATAAAAATCAAGAAAATAGACCTTACCACAGCAGTATTGGCCGCTTTCCCTACTCCTAGTGTACCTTTTTCAGCATTAAAACCACTGTAACAGCTCACCATACCTATGGTAAAACCAAAAAGAATGGCTTTAATTAAAGCCGAGATAATATCTAGAAAAACAATACTATCAAATGCTGCCAGAAGGTATGCCGTGAAATTGGTATGTTCATTTAAGGTTACGTTAATAAACGAACCCAAAAGAGCCACAGCGGCTGTGTAAAAAGACAATATGGGTATAGTAACTGTGGTAGCTAAAACCCTAGTAACCACTAAAAAACTAAACGGATTTACGGCCGAAACCTCCATGGCGTCTATTTGCTCCGTTACTTTCATACTTCCAAGCTCCGCTCCAATATTAGAACCTACCTTACCTGCAGCAATAATGGAGGTAACCAATGGAGCCAACGCTCTTACAATAGCAATAGCCACCAAACTAGGTAACCAAGATGTGGCACCAAACTCCTGTAATGAGGGCCTAGACTGCTGGGTAAAAACCAAGCCAGTCACAAAACCCGTCAAACTAATAAGTGGTAATGACTTCAAACCAACTTGGTAACATTGGTTCATAAACTCCGACCAAACTAAACTGCCCGTACCAAGCTCCTTAAAAAATCTAAAAATGAAATCAAATCCACTTTTAAACTCGGAGAGCCATTTGTCTAATTTCCTGGATAAAAAGATTTCCTTTTTAGGTTTAGATTTACTCATTATTGTTTTTTGCGTCTTAAGAATATATATACACGTACAAGGTTTATTAAAAGTTCGTACCGTGTCATAAAGTGTAGATAATAATCTACACACAAAGATACGGACAAGTATACAAAAAAGCCGCCTACAGAATATCCGTAGACGGCTCGAGCTAAACTAAAACGCGAAAAAATTCTTAAAATGTACCGTTTAGTTTCCAGCTATAGTCCATATAATTAAAGTCGTCTTGTTTTTTGTCTATTTTCTCGTCAGAATATTTATTAACCCATTCTGCTATTGGCATCTTTCTTTCAAAATCTTTCTTATACCATTTAAACAGCGGACTAATGGTTACGCCATCTTCACTAATCTTATTCTTAGCCTTATTGTTCAGAAAGGCTTCACCTTCTTCATCTAGCTGTTTATCCAGTTTTTTGGCGGTGTAAGCCTCATTTCTAAGTTTTGGACAAGACTCTGCGGCACATACCAGTGCAAAATGATAACGTGGGTCTTTCTTAAAGTCTTTTCTAAGAATACCGTGCTCTATGTTATTCAAATCATATTTATCACCGTCAATCTCAATGAATTTAATATCCCATGGTGTATTCACAAAGGGTATTTGCGTTTTAGGGCCAATGTCTTTAATGCTTGACACTCCCTTATTATCTAAGATTAGTTTTACTGTGAAGGCATTATAGGCGTTTATCCAGTAAGCCATTTTCTCTTCATCTGACCAGTTTTTGGCAGGGGCGTTTTTCGAGATTTCTGCTAAATAAGCTTCTAAATCGGCTTTATCATCTAGCATTCCTCCGTAATCTACTTCACCGTCATCGCTTACGTGGTCTTTGAGCAGCTTATCCCATGTGGAAGAATTTGCTTGCTCGCCCTTGTCTTTTTCTTTTCTGTCTACATTTTTAGATTCCTCAGTAGCAGCTTCTGGCTCTGCTGTGGCAGTAGCTTCTTGTGTAGTTTCTGTGTCTGAAGATTCTGCATTGTCACAAGCCGCACCAAAAGCAGCAAGACTCATTATTAATAATAACTTTTTCATTTTTAGTTCTTTATGTTCCGAACGCCATTTTTAGCATTCAGCACTAGAACTTAAATTCTTGTTCCTGTGGAAAACATGCCCCTATTACCCAAAACAGGCTTTCAGTCCATATCAAGAACGTATATACATGGCTAATTCTGAGGGAAATACTTAGAAAGGAGGCTTTGTATACTCTGAGGATTTTTTAGTAGAATTAGGTTTTAGAGGCTAGGGCTTCATTTTGGTTATATATGATTACCACATAATCAATATGCCTGTTTAGCAATAGTAACTCCGGTCTGAAGACCGAAAACAGTATCCCACGAGGTCAAAAGGACCTCGTGGAGCGGGCTGAATCGAAACTAACACTACATTAAGCCCTTCATAACTATATATCACAAGAAGTTTTATTCAATCCCTCTCGATAGATATCGGGACTCAAATGAACCGAAGCCTTAATCAATGCATTCGAGCCTAATTGTTGGCAGTAGTTTTTTATTTGAGTTGTTCTTCGGTATATCGTAGCTCCTTTTTTAGATTATTATTTTTTATTGATATCCTGCACTTAATTACTAAATCCAGTTCTTTTAGATTCATTCCGATATCCATCAGTAGTGTGTCTCTTAATCTGAAGTCTCCAAATTTTATTTTTGGGTCCATTGTTTCAACTTGCTGATAAATTTCATCGAAATTTATCAAAGAGAAGTTTCCATTTTTTGCATTCTGCTGAAATGTGCGAGCTAATAGTGCAGTCTTATCTTCTTGTCCTAAATCGGTAATATTTTTCAATACTTTTTTCATTTTATCATAAGAAGAAGTTTGTATTCCAGATGATACGGCGGAGTATAAATATTTATTCCCGAAGAGTTTTAAACGTGCCAACTCGAGTCCTTTTTCAATACCATTTAATTTTGAATAGGAAGTTACCATTAAAGATTTTAAAGAAGTAATTTCATTTCTTTCCTTTCCAGATTCACACAGTTTCAGTACTTTTTTAAAACTTTCTAAATCAGCTGTTTTTGCATAGTATTTTAGAACTTTTCTCCAGCCTAATGCCCTCGTGTCTTTTGTTCTGCCACATTCTATATTTGAAAGACTTTCAACGACTTTTAGTGAAAAATTAATTTCATTTTGTTCAATCAGATTTTCAAGAAAAGATAATGTCTGATGCATACGCATAATTTCATCTTTAATTTCCATAATTAATGAAAATCTTTTTTCTTTCTCGATTGGAGGATTTTGTTCTTTAAATAACCTTGTTAGATTGAAGTTCCATGAAAGTCTAGAAGAATAATTTTCGAACTTGCAAAGTTGCGTATAATTATATTTTGGGAAAATGTCTTCAGCGATTTCCAATAATTCATTTTTTGAAGCTCCTTCAACGATTAGATTTAAACCTTTTATATTTAATTGGATGTTCTTCATAAATTACTGCCCACGCTCTGGCTATGCACCGTGGCGTGTTTAAGTTCGTATTTCGTTTCGTTTATCTAAGTAGCGAATTCAAAGAATTCACAGGGCTTGTAAGTAACCAGAAACCTATCGTAACCCACTGACACGACATGGTGTCATAACCTTTGTTAGCGGTGTTTTACTCGTCAAGTTTCTTAAATGTTCCGTCTAGACGCTTAAGAAGAAGGTTTGAAGTCAATTTGTATTGACCACTATTGAAAAGATCAATGGCACCTGCTTTAAGTTGATTAATTCCAACCTCGTTTGAAGCAAGAGTTATTATTAGAATTTCTCTTGAAGGAACGGCAATTACAATATCATCTTGATAATCAATACAGAACTTTGTCCAAAGTCCATCATAAAGTAGAAGTGAGGATTCAATTACCTGATCAAGCTTGATCATTTGTAAGTTCTCATCGCCATCTATATTAACCCCTTTAGACTTTACATATTCTTGTAGGTTATTTATTACTAATGAATCAAGTTCAGCTTCCGATTTTCCAATGGCTTTTAACATTGATTCGTTGATATACTTCAATTCGTTTTCTCCATTTAGAGCATAGAAAACATGAAGGTTGTCTATTAATGGTCTGTTTATTGGAGCTTCCACGTCCACGTTTGAATCCAATTCAGGCTGAGTTCCTTTAATTATTGGAAGAATCTTCGTAAGGTCAATTTGAGGAGTTAATTCGTCCTCACGTTTTTTGCTAAAAAGGTTTTTAAACATATCTAATAAGTGTTTATAGTAGTTCCCATCCACCTTGGTATTCGTCCCCAGTGATTTTTTCTAGTTCAGCACACATTTTACTCCATGAATCAAAAGCTCCTTCGCCACCTTTAATAGATACAACGTTTAATCTGTCAACGTATTCGAAGTCCTCTTCTCCGCTTTCAACACCGTATCCTTTTTCTTCAATCATAAGTGCAATTGTTGGGAAGTATAGCTTTGCCCATTCAGGGTTCAATACAGGTTCGAAGTAATCGTTCATTGCTGTTCCAGCTTCATAACCTTGTTCTCCCCAAAGTTCTTTAGGTTCACCAATAATTTTGGAGCCCCTAAGTCCTGTTTTTATTTGTTCAGTCTTAATCTCTTTTACCTCTTCTTTTGGCCAAAATTTTAATATACAATCAGACATCGTTTCGTTTTTTATTCTTTTACCGCTCACATTAGTACACACGCAAATTAGCCGTTTTTAACGGATAAAAACGGCTTGAAATAATAAATTGATTATTCGGTAATCCGCCCTGTAAAAACACAAAAAGCCCACCTAAGTAAAACCTAGATGGGCAAATGGTAGCTGGAATGCTGAGGGCTTAATGGTTGCATTTGAGCCTAATTGCAGGCAATAGTTATTTTTTTAATTCCATATGTAAAGTTGGATAAGGTTTTCCTGAAGAATCCAATTCAGAACGGTTTATGGTTTCAAATCCGCAATGTTTATAAAATCCGACTGCTTGTTTGTTCTGTTCATTTACATCAACTTTTGTTACATTTAATTGGTCAATCGAATAATCTAAAAGCGTTTTTCCAATTCCTTTCCCTCTATATTCAGGGTGAATAAATAACATTTCTAAGTTTTGGTCAGCTACTCCAAGAAAGCCAACTATTCTTTTTTTATTATTTCTTATACACCTTAATTCAACTGCATCTAAATAAGTATTTAAAATTAGCGGTTTAAAATATTCAATATCTTCTTCTTTTAGAAAGTGATGCGTTGCTCGAACTGAAGATTCCCAAAGTTCAACTACATTTTCGTATTCTTTTTTATCTATATTATCTATTTTGTTCGTCATTTTTCTAATTACTGCCAACCATAGTACACGCAAATTAGCCGTTTTTAACGGATAAAAAACGGCTTAAAATAATAAATTGATTATTCGGTAATCCGCCCTGTAAAAACGCAAAAAGCCCACCTAAGTAAAACCTAGATGGGTTAATAATAGTTGGAACTTCAGAAACCCAATATATTTATTCAGTAATGCTGACATTGGTCTGTAGACCGAAAACTGTTTCCCTCGAGGTCAAAAAGACCTTGTGGAGCGACTTTAACATCACATTTGGAGGTTCAAACTAAGTTTTGCTCCTAAAGCATTAAATATCCTCATAACTGTTTCAAAAGTTACGTTTCCTGTACTGTTTTCCAGACGTGAAATTTGTGCTTTTTTCACACCTACTAATTCTCCTAATTGTTCCTGGGTAAGTTGTCGTTTTTTTCTCGCAGTTTTAATCATATCTCCTATCAGTTCAAGCTTTAACTCGAACTCATATTCTTCTCTTTCTTCTGTACCCTTCTTGCCTATTAAAAGGTCTTCCGCCTGCTCTAAAGTGTAAGTTTTCATCTTTCTTTATTTTTAAAATACCTTTTTCTAATATTATCAGCTTTATCAATTTCCCTTTTGTCTACCTTACTGGTTTTCTTAATAAATCCATGACTTGCTAAAACTAGTGTTTCAGTCTCACCGTCCTTATCCCAAAAAGCTAAAAGCCGATATTGAATACCTGAATATAGCGTTCTAAACTCCCAAATTTCATCCGTTAATTTCTTGAAAAACTTTGGGTCAGATTGTTGCTCTGCCCTTCTAATGTTCTGAAGTATTTTCTTCCTAACTTTTAAGTTTTGTTTCTCAATGAATTCAAAAGCGTCTTCCAATAATTCAGTTTCAAATCGCTTAATCATCTTTAAGTAATAGTCATGTGAAGAACAAATATAACAAAGTTTCGTTTCATGTAAACTTTTCACAACGGATTTTTCAGCTATTTAATGGAATAGATTTCAGAAGCCAAGACATCATCATAATTATGTATGATCCCCGGATAATCAGTATGTTACTCAGTTATATTAACATCAAATGAAGACCGAAAACTGTATTCCACGAGGTCAGGAAGACCTTGCGGAGCAGGAAACAAAACGCTTTGTCTCTCGAATTATCGATAAAACCGTACTCAAAACATTTTGATACTTGAAAACGGTAAACAAAACACTTTGTCTCTTGAATTATCGACAAAACCGTACTCAAAATATTTTGATACTCGAAAACGGTAAACAAAATAGTTTGTCTCTTGAATTATCGATAAAGCTAGAATCTAACTGAATTAGTAAATCGTTACTGAGGTGAATAATCCATTTTTTGCTAAGGCCAAAAATCTCCTTAACACTTGAAATGCTCAAAAAAGCGAAGCCTTAAACCTAAATTATTAGTCTTATCTTTTTTCGTTTAATTCTATTAATTTCCACTCTCCGTTTAGTTCTTTAGTTAAAAGAACATCTACCTTAAAATCCTTATCATTTCCGAGAACTTTTATTTCCAATTGAGCCTCTCCATTTCCGTTCAAAAAATTAACATGTCCTGTCGGTATCATTCCGTAACCTGTTATTCCACCAGTTTCAGATAAGATTTCATTGTTTTTCTCAATTTCTATAATTGCTGCTTTATAGGCATCGGATTCTTTCATTTCCGAAGCAACTAAGAAGAATATAAATGCATAAAAGCTAAAACCAACTACTACTAATGCTAATACTCTTGGAAGCCTTGCCGGCCTGTTAGGATTCTTTACTACAATTGCTTTTGTGGTTTTATCTCCAAGTCTTTTTTTCTCTTGGCTTGAAGCAAGAACTATAAATTCTATGGGCAGAATTATTAAAAACAAATTCCGAATGAATAAGCTACCAAAAGAAGGAACTTCATGCGGATTGTTTTCATCACGCACCATAATTCCCATAGCCCATTTACCAGGACTAATCCCTTTTATAGAATCTTTTGCGAAGTATAAAAGTAAAGCAATAATAATTGCTGGCACCTGCCTCTCTCTCAGACCATCGAAACCATTTTCGCCCATAAAGTCTGTCCCAAGTGTCAAGACTAGTGCTACTACCAAAAGAAAAGCAAAATAGTCAATTAAGAATGCTGCTACTCTTCTTTTTCTACTTGATAAAACAGGTTCTTTCTCTAAATTTCCGTTCATTAGTTGGTGGTTGGTTTTTATTAAATGTTGAGCTTTAACCTGTTTTATTACTTGGAAATGTCCATCTTCAATATGTAAATCTCCCATAGTTTCAGTTGTGAGATTAAACAAATTTATCATTATATCTTGCAGTTTTATTTTAGGCAAACTTGACTCAGGACATTTAAAGTCATCTTTGTCAGGGTGAGTATATAGCCATTCCCACTCTCCATCTCCTAAGTCGTCTTTTTCCTTTTTACTGTTATTCCAAGCAACTTCTCTTTCTTCCAATTCTCCTTCATCAAGAGTTGTTTCATATGTAAGACTTCTAAATCTTCTGTCAAATTTGTTTTTTCTAATTGTCGCATAACTATATGTTCCTCCACTGTCATATTCTTCGAAAGCGTAAATCAAATCATTTTCAGGTAGTTTAGTTAAGATGTCTTGTATTTCACTAGTGTCTTTGGCCGTAAAAAAACGTTCTGCTAAATCAGAATTTAAAATAGATATAGAATTTTTAGTTTTACCTAAATAAAAACATCCTTCTGTTCTTAAATCACAATAACCCCCTTTTTCTGTTTCTTTGCCAATAATCGATTCTAATAATTTCTTAACATCAATATCTTCGACATTTTTAGTTCTAATTATTATTCCAGCCCCTGATGCTCCCATTTTTTTTAATTCTGACTAACGTTTATTAACTGCCTGACTATTAGCTATTTTATTTTCCCATCTTTCCCTATATCTTTCTTATGAGAAGAGTCCAAGCTCATTTGGATCTAAGCCAAATTTAGTTATTTCCTCTCTCATCCTTGCGATCTGTTTTCTTTTCTCATCAAGGAAGACATAGGCTGTTTTTGGTGCGTATTGCTCTTTGTTGATTACCATATTATTACTGCATTTTTTCTTGCTGTTGCGGTAATTGCCGCTTGCCTTCCTTTTTTGAAGTGGAACGCCGCCCGGACTATTTTCTTGAAGAATTTGCCAAGGTCTGATTCTTTGAGATTTCCAACTGCATTTGCAGCATTTCTTAAAGCAATCTTAAGTCTATTGCTACCTTTTGGGATTTTGTTTGAGAGTATTTTACCTCCTGATATTTTCTTGTTTGGAGCTAGTCGAAGCCATGAAGCAAAATGCTTAGCTGTGGGCAACTATGTGAATCCTTCTGGGCCAATCTCGCTCATGATTAATAATATTGTCGAATGACTTACTCCAAGGATTTGATATAAATCTATTCCTTCAAAATATTGGCAAACACACCCCTAAAACCCAAAACAGGCTTTTAGTTCATATCCAGAACGTATATACATGATTTATTTTGAGGAGAATACTTAGAAAAGAGGCTTTGTATACTCTGAGGGCTTTCTAATAGAATTAGGTTTTCAGATTTAGGTTAAGCATTGTTAGTTGGCTTTGTTCAAATATGTGGAATGGGCGTTTGTAGATAGTTTTAGGTTTTGAGAACATTTTCCAAAATTCAATGAAATTGATTTTAGCAGCTAAGGCATTTTAATTATACTTGATTACCAAATACTCCATACGCCTACAAGGTAATATGATTATTGGTCTAAAGACCTAAACAGTATCCTATGAGGTCAAAAGACTTCATGAAGCGGGAGTGAACAAGATGACGTAGTGGTAAAACTATACATTCTGTTGCTAAGGCAATTTCTGTAGTATGATTCAGTATATGACTCAAATAAACCCTAGGGTCATAAAGTTGTCCAGTATCTCCGAAAGTTGGGTCACTAAATGGAAAATCCCGAAATCAAAGTGCTTTAAAACCTAATTCTTCTGCTCGTTTTGCAAGTTGTTCCTAGTTTTCCATTTTGGCAATAGAACAACAAAATGCTTCTAATGGGAAGACCAGTCCTAATTTTAGTATACTATTGAATGTAATATTAGAATAAACACACATCTATAGTTTCAAAATTTTGTTTGTTTCAGAAATCATTTGATTGATTTTTTCCTGATTGTAGGCATCATTATGAGCATCAGAAAAAGTTCCTTTGTCATTATCAAAGTATTTCCCATTACTTTCTGTGTGCTTTTCTGAAACCGCTAATTCTGTTAAAATATCTGCTCCTTTATCTGCCGAGGACCAAAACTGACCGTAAGCCTCTTTTACCATATTGGTATTGAGCAAGGAGCCTGGGTTAACAGGTATAACAATGATTCCTTTCTCCTGAACTGCCAATTTATTACTCCACATAGTTAAGGCCAATTTACTTTGAGCGTAGGCAGCTTGAGCAGAAAGTCTCACTTTTCCACTTAGAGCATCCATAGAAACTGGCGACTGTGCGGCAGAACTTAAGTTTATAATTCTCGAATTATTCCCTTTTCTTAAAATGGGTAACAGACTATTGGTTAAAACATAAGGAGCGAAATAATTTACGACAAAACGTATATCATGACCAGTTTCCGTTGCTTCATTTTTCGATTTTAAAATACCTGCATTATTTATCAGGATGTCCAATGTTGATAGTTTGCTTTTTACTTCGTCCACCATTTTTGAAACAACTTCAAGCTTAGAGAAATCAGCTACAAAACCATCTATGTTGTCATTCTTGGTTAGTTGTTTTACCTCTTTAATTGCGGCAAGCAATTTGGTTTCGTTTCTTCCGTGCATATAAACGGCATGCCCCTTTTTCGCCAATTGAATAGCTGTAAGTTTACCTATTCCGTCTGTGCTGCCTGTGATTAATATTGTTTTCATTCTATTATTTATTAAAACTTGGTAATACTTTTTCTGCTAAAAGGTTCAGTGTTTTTTCTGTTCCCAATGAATTGAATCGAAGATTTAGTGCTACATGATTTACGCCCATATTTTCTAAAAGCTTCAGGTATTCAAGCAGATGAAAACTTCCAATTCTGAAACCTAAATGAATGCCTTGAGGTTTAAAATCGTCATTTTCGTGCAAATCTATATAAAGCGGCTGCATAAACGGCTTGCTGTATTCATGCGATTGATTTACCAAATCTCGCCATTGAGCAATACTATGTTTTTGTTCTTCAAGACTTCTAGGGTAGTTCATCCACCCATCTCCATTTTCGGCATTCCATTGAAGACTTTGTTGGCTGTAACCTGTTATCAACATCGGGATTTTATGCCCAGTAGCTTTGGGCAATACATCTATATCTCCCATCGTATTTCCGAAATATTCAGACTTTATGATAGGAAACGATTCCTGCAATTTCCTGATATATTGAAACGATTCTTTGAACATTTCGCCTCGACTTTCGAAAGAAATACCCATAGCTGGATATTCACTTGGACGGTCGCCAGAGGCAACTCCCAAAATGAGTCTTCCGTCAGAAAGTTGGTCAATAGTTGCGGCCGATTTAGCCACATGAACAGGGTGATGCAAGGGTAATGCGATACTAGAAGTGCCCAAGGCAATTTTTGAGGTTTGACCTACCAAAAAACCTAAATAAGTAAAAGGGTCAAATAGCTGCCCGGCGTCTCCAAATGATGGCACTTGAAAAGGCACATCTCTAACCCAAAGTGCTTTAAATCCTAGTTTTTCAATTAATTGAACACGTTGTAGGTGTTCTTTCATACTTGGAATAGAAGATTGAGCGTAGTTTTCTATTGGAATTACTACGCCCAAACTCAATTTCCCAAATTGGAATACAGAATTAAAGCCACTGTTTATGTTTTCGAAAGTTTTCATTTAAAAATTAGTTTGCCACTACTTCAAACTTTCCATTCGTTCTTATGTAGATGATAGCCTCTTGGTCTTCTTTTACAGAAATTTTATGCGTCGAATTTTCTGCTGCACCAAAATACGTTCCTGCTTCTAAAGCTATTTTTTCGTCCTCTCCAGAAACTTGATGTGCTAGGTTGCCTTGAATGATTATGGCTCTAAAATTTGGACTTATATTTTTGATTTCACCAACAAAACCTGCTGGTAATTTTAACATACTCCCACTTAATTCTCCTTCAGCATGGCTTCCCCAAAGAAAGGCAGTTTGTACATTGCTATTATTTGAAACCCAAGTAATATCACTTGCATTTAACCATACCAAATTCGATTTATCCACATTTACTGGTCGCTCACCATTATCAAAAGCTTCGCTTGTTGGTTTTACCAAATATGGACCTTCTTGAATTTCGATGTAGGCCATATTAGCTTCACCTGATGCTGCTGTGATGTGAGCTTCGCCTGCTGGTTGTTGCCAAAACGAACCTGCTGGCAACCACATTTCCGCAGCTTTTTCGTCATCATTATGCAATAAACCTTTAATGACTACGCCACGATAGGTTATATTGTGAATGTGTGGTGGCGAAGAAAAACCTTTATTGAATTTTACTAAAAATCCAGACGCCAAAGTGTCAGTTCTGTCTCCCCAAAGTTTTCCAGCAGCGGGACTTTTATCTCCACGCAACGGATTTAACCATCCCCATTCCACATTTTCAGCTGTTACAACTTCGTCTTTAGATTTTACCGAATCTGATTTTGGAGTTTGTGCGAATGCAAAAACAGATAGTACTTGTAATAGTGTTATTAAAGCGTACTTTTTCATGCTATATTTTTTAAAATCCTTCTAAAACTATTTTCCCTTTGGCTTTTCCTGTTTCTAAAAAAGCGTGTGCTTTTCTAAGGTTTTCAGCATTGATTACCCCGAAGTTTTCTCCCAAAGTGGTTTTGATAATACCCTTATCTATCAAGCTCGAAACTTCGTTCAAAATGTTATGTTGCTCTATCATATCTTCGGTTTGGAACATAGACCGTGTGAACATTAATTCGATATGAGTAGAAACTGCTTTTCCTTTAAAAGGCATCACATTCATGATTTTGGGGTCGTCAATAAATCCGAATTTACCTTGTGGCTTAATCAACTTGACAATCTCGGCAGTATGCTGTTCTGTGCCATTTAAACTCACTACATATTCAGGAGCCGGGATTTGATATTTTTCAAATTCCTCACTCAATTTATTTCTGTGGTTGATAACTTTATCTGCTCCTAGTTCTTTTAACCAATCCGAAGTTTCTTCACGAGAGGCGGTCGCGATAATATTTAGTTTGGTCAATTTCTTAGCCAATTGTACTAAAATAGAACCCACGCCACCGGCAGCACCAATTACCAAAATAGATTTATTAGCATCCTCTTTAGAAACTTGAAGTCTGTCAAACAACATTTCCCAAGCCGTAAGTGTGGTTAATGGAAGTGCGGCAGCTTCTGCATGAGACAAACTTGTTGGTTTTTTACCAACAATACGTTCGTCTACCAATTGGTATTCTGCATTACTACCTTGGCGAGTTAAGTCTCCTGCATACCATACTTCGTCTCCAACTTTAAAAAGGGTAACATCGTCACCAATTTCTTTTACAATTCCTGTAGCATCCCATCCAATAACGCTCCATTGGTCACCTTGAGCGGGTCTGTTCGCTCTAACTTTATAATCTACTGGATTTACCGAAACGGCTTTAATTTCAACTAGAATGTCTCTTCCAGTAGCTTTTGGCGTTTCTATTTCTATGTCTTGAAGAGATTTTACATTATCAATTGGTAAATTCTCTTTGAATCCTATTGCTTTCATTTTAACTTATATTTCTGTAAATAATTCGTTCTCTGGTAATCTAGACTTCGGTGTTTTGTCTGTAGAGTTAAAATCAGCTTCGGCTCTGTAACCTAGTGAAACTGCAACTAGGGCAGTATATCCTTTAGCTCTTAATCCAAATTCTTCGTCTAATGCTTTTACGTCTATTCCTTCCATAGGTGTAGCATCTATTTTTAAGCTTGCTACTCCTAATAAAAAGTTTCCGATGTTAAGATATATTTGTTTTTCTAACCAATGTTGAAGGTCTTTTAAATCGTATTTATGAATGCCAGAAAATGCCTTCATCGCACCGTAAAGCCCATTTTTTACATTTTCATTTGGGAGTCTTCCGTCCTTGTCTTCCTGTGCCAAAACATGCTTTAAATATTCATCATCAGCATCAATTTTGGAACAAAACAATACAACTGCAGAGGCATTTGTGACTTTCGGCTCGTTGAAATGAAAAAATCCCTGAGTTCCTTTTGCTATACGTGCTTTTCCTTCTTTGGTTTCTGCTATTATAAAATGCCAAGGTTGAAGATTCACACTTGACGGGCTCATTCTTAATAAGTTTTTGACTTGCACCATATCTGCCTCAGATATTTTCTTGGTTGTGTCATATTCCTTTGTGGTGTATCTCCAGTTTAATGTTTCTTTTAAGTCCATTTATTTTGCTTTGTTTTAAAACTATACTTTTTATAGTTGCAAAAGTATGTATAGCAAATATCTTAAACAATAACGGTCAAAAAGGATAGTATAAAAATATTTCCAAAAACACTGTATATCAAAGTATTACAAATTATAATATTACTATAAAAAGTATAGTTGTATAATTAAGTATAGCTTTATATCTTTGCAAATAAATAAAGAAGTTTATCATGACTATGTATACTTTTAACGGAAAAGAATACCCTTGCTGTGCGAGTTTAACCATGGGGGTAATAGGTGGCAAATGGAAGACCGTGATTTTATTTCACCTCATAGAAGGGAAACTAAGGTATAATGAGTTACGTAAACACATGCCTTCAGTTACCGAGCGAACGTTGAGTTTACAACTGAAAACATTGGAAGAAGATGGAATAATAGAAAGGAAGGTTTATACTTCTAAACCTCCTTTGAAAGTCGAGTATTCCTTAACTAATTTGGGTAAAACCTTAATTCCCTTAATCCAATCTATCGCTGATTGGGGTGATTCTGTGGTTGAAAAATATTCAAAGTAGGAGTTCAGCTTGGTGCCAAAGGTTAGTTTACATCTTAAGCCCGGGATGACCATTTATATTCATAACCAAACTAAATAGTGCTAAAACATTAATAGGTGGAGCTAAGTGAGAGGATTTCAGGCTTTACTGAGAAAAAAGTCTACACCAGGTTTAGAACCAGACGAAATCAACAAGACGAATGGCCATAGCCAGGCATTGATAAATAGAAGGACATTAGAGCCAGAAAGAGAACCACCAGCCCGAGTAAAACCAAATATAAAGCGATGGGAAGAGACAAAGTAACAAGTAGAAAAATAACTCCAAAATCAGGAGATGGGAGAGGTCTGTCTGATGCTTACATTTTTACCAAAAGGAGTCATCTAAAAAGCATCAATAGCTGCGAAAGTCAAAGAAACATAATTGAAATTATAGCTACATCAAGCTCTTCCTAAACCACAAATCGCAAAGAAGTTTTATTGAAACCCCATAGCCCTAAGAGGGGGCTTGAGCTCAACATAGGCTCAAATGAACCGAAGCCTTACTTCGCTGCATTCGAGCCTAATTGTTGTACTGCGTTATTATTGGATTTGTTGATATTTTCTTCTTCGTTTTTCAAATGCAAGTTCTCCACCTTCAAGTATTTGACAAATTTTTGAATTGATTAATTGATTTTCTAAACTACCCGAAACATAATTCAATTCACCATCAATATTTGAAGCAACTATAACTTGTTCCGCATCTGCGTTTACAACTAAATTGGCATTATGAGTGACAATGATTACCTGTCTATATTGTTTTAGTTCTTTAAATAATGAGATAAGATTTTGCATAATAAATTCATTATCTAAATCATCTTCTGGTTGGTCAAATATTATTGGTTTTGAAAAGGCTTCTGTGGCAAGCATCATTTTTAAATAGACTGTTCCTTTTTGTCCAACAGAAATTTTGTTTAAATCTTTCCCTTTATATTTAAGTATTGGAAATACTTTCAAGTACTGTTTTCGCTCTGATTCTTTAAAGAATATATTTTTTAGTGTTTTACTATGAATATTATCACTTTCGTAAAAGTCTTCGTATTTAGTTTTTAAGAAATTATAAAAAGAATCTAAATCCGTAATCTTAAATGCATTTTTCTGAGCTTCAACGTTGCCTTTAATTCTCCATTTTGCACCATCTATTGAATGGTAGATTAAACTGTAGAATTTTTCAATATCAAAATCTATTTTGACTTCTATTTCAAGGTCGGTTAATAGATTTTTCATTATTGCTTTTTGAGAGGGATTTAATCTTTCTTTGGAATCTACATCTTTGAAATCTTCCCAATTTTTTAGCAATTCAGAAACTTGCGACTCATAGTCTGTTTTAATTTTATCTATAAGTGAAATGTGTTCAGGGTCTGAAAAAAATATCTTCTTTTTAAGTTTCGTTAATTGTTCTTTTTTTGATTTTGAAATCGCAATATCCTCACGTATTTGAGATAAATTTTTCTGAAACTTATCTATATCATTTAGTAGTGTTGTCAAATCACCTTTATAGTCTTTAAATTCTTCTTTGACAGCAGAAATGGTAACTGAAATTGTTTCCACCTCTTTTTGTAATTCAGACTTCCAAGCAATTATTTCATCAAACTGTTTCTTTAAGGCGGACAATTCAATTAGTGATATTTTAGAGGCTTCACCATTTACCTTACTGATTTCTTGATTTAATTCTTCAATCGAATTGTTTAGACTTAATTCTAATTCATTTAATTCTTTGAGCTTAGTATTTAAATTGTTTCTGTTCCTGAGATTTTCAGAGTATTTCTCTAATTTGTCTTTATTCTCACTTGTAGTGATATTACTTATGAAATCATTAATCGCTTTTTCTTGGCTTTCTAAATATTCTATTGAATAAATAAAATTTCCATCTTCATCTTTTGTGCTAAAAAAGAGATTCAATTCGTGAAAACTTTCTAAGGCATCTAATATTTGCTTATCAAGTTCCTTATTAAATTCTGGTTCCTTAAGTTTTGCAAGTTTTCTTATTGAGTTTGCGAGTTGAAATTGTTTATCTTTTTTCTCGACTAAAGTTTTTAATCGACCTTGATTTATGTAGATAAACTCTACTGCTTTCTTATCTTCTGTTAGGTCAAAGTTTATGATGTCATCCTCTGTCTGATTGGATTTATGATATGATAAATTGACTTCACCATTTTTATTAAAAACGCCTTCCTTTGAATGTTCTTGACCTATAAAACTACTGGCGACATAGTCTGTAAGCATACTCTTTCCTTCTCCACGTCCTCCAATGATAGTTACTAAGTTTTGATTTAGTGGAATGCCTTCATTTTGATTAAAATTTAAATCATCTTCGTCTTCAAAAACGTTTAAACTGTTTTTGAATTTAATGTTAGAAATGTAAGGTTTGTCAAATTCGAGATTAGGATTTTTATCAGATATTCTGATTCTTTCCTCTGGTTCATAAAGAATTTGGATAAGACCTTCAAAAGTAGGGTCAGCTTTAATCCAAGTAAAACAATTCCCTATTCTATCTTTGTCAGTAGAAGATGATAAGTAATGAGAATCGCTGCAATCGAGTAGTAAGTCGTTTACTTTTTGTGCTTTTAGTTGTTCTTTGGCTTTATTAAAAGCATCAATTGATTCTGAAGCAGTAAATACAATATCAGCTTTGTTTATGACTGATTTTTTCGTGGCAATAGAAGCGTCAGTCCATTTTAAATCTCCCCATTCAGTTTTACCAATAGCAACAATAAATTTTCCTTTGAAGCAGTCTTTCTGTAGAGCTTCAAAGATTTTGTCTTCTCTTACGTTTAGATTATTAAAACCTTCTTCTAAATCAGTTCCGTATTTTGAAAGTTGTTCAGCAGGAACACCACTTTTTATTTTTGCTCCAAGTTCTTCAACACTTTCTTTTGTTATAGCCCTTGTCCATTGTTCTCCAGATTCAAGAGAATAACTTTGTTCTAATGTTTGAAGAAATTGACTTTTTATAGTTTCAACTGGCAAATCATTAGAGAATATTACGTGTAAATTGATTCTTTTCAATTTGCCAAAATCAATTCCCGCAAATTTGTCTATCCTGAACTCTACAACAGGTAAAATTAAGTCTATGTTGCTTAATCGGTTATTTGACTTCCTTTCCTCAATTAATCTTTCGTACCCATCAATAAAGAAGTAATCATTAATTCCAAATACTGCAAAGTCGGAAGAAAGATTTTCTATGTCTTTCATAAAATTTTCCCAAGTATCATCTGAATCAGGTCCGTATCTGTGATAGATAGACGCTGGTGTATGGACATGTAAATCCCATTTTCTCCATTCAGAACCTTTAGGATAATTATTATTCATATGTTCGATTTTTATTTAATGCAGTACAACATTAGTATACACGCAACTTAGCCGTTTTTAGCGGATAAGAACGGCTAAAAGAAATAAATTGATTATTCGGTAATAGGCACCGCAAAAGTCCACCTAAGTAAAACCTCTATGGGCAAAATGACAGCTAGAAAGCAGAAGGCGTTATTTCCAGCTTACAATATCATTAAAACCTCTTCTTGATTTTGGGTGAGGTGGGTTTGCTTTTCTGTTACCAAAGGCCACCATGAAAGACAAACCATATTTGTCTGTATTTATATCAAACTTCTCTCTTAATAAAGCTTCGGCTTTTTCTTGATAAAATCCTTCAATGGGGCAACTGTCTATTCCTCGGCCGTCATCATGTTCCCTAGGGCTATATAGGTTTGTTTTGAAGCCCAATCAAACATTTTTTTATCATAATCTAAATTGAAATCAGGCTCTTGAAATTCTCTATAGAATTTTGAACACATCTCTATTGCTTCAGCTGGAATTTATTTCACCTCTTTCATCATATTGCATGATATATTCCGTGTCCCACTTTGTCATTAGAGCTTTCATGCTTAAGCCTAATATAAAATGGCTGGCGGTGTCTAACTTTAAAGGTGCTCCCCAAGCTACAGGCTTGAGTAATTCTCGTAATTCTTGGTCTTAAACCACCACAAAATACCAAGGCTCAAAACCAAAAGAACTTGGCGATAAATTTAACAAAACAAATAAAGTACCCAAGACAGCTCTATTTAGAGGGTGAGTACAGAAAAACAACCAAAAGACTAATTATCAACAATATAAGAGATAAAACCGTAAAATGGAATTCTCCTATTATGCTTGGATAGCTTTCTATCAATTTTTAGATTTATAGCCTAAAGTCAAGATTACTATGAATAACAATCTCAAAAAGAAGTCATTTTTTCAATCTTATCAGCTCTTACTCCTACTAAGCTCTTTGGTTTTTACTTCTTGTGAAGAAATTTTTGAAGACACGGATTTAAACCCTATTTATTTTATCGAATGTGAAATGAATGGAGAAACCTTTAGGGCTCAAACTAATAATAACGCATCAATGCATTGGTTTGCCACTCCTATGGAAAGTGAACTGGTGGTGAATGGAAACATTAGCTCACAAGATAAAATTTTCAATTTTAATATGTTTCCAAGTCTCGGAGCTACTCGAGTACCTGTGGGTACAAACGTCAATTCATATTTGAGCAACATTAGTTACTTCCATGACGACAAAGATTACTCGGCTCTTGAGTCTGGTGGTGATGGCTATGTAGATTTTGAAATTTTGACGGCCACTAACGCCGAAGGCACATTTGAAGCTACCCTTGTTAATAGAGAAGACCTTTCCGATATCATCGAAATTACCAATGGCAAATTCAAAGTTAAAGTTAAAACGAATTAAACAGGAGGCTAGGGTTTTCTAACATACAGCCTTCGCTTTGAAGTCTACTTCCTTACCGGAATCAACTTTATATAAGGCACTGCATGCTCCTCCATAATATCTCCTAATTCGCTTATTAACCTGAAGGTAACTTTAGGTTCATTTCCTTCCATATCAAATGTAAATTCGCCAAAGGCTTTTAGGCCTAAACCAAGATAGCCGAACATTTGACTTGATGCATCTTTGGCTATGGCTTCTGGACCTGGTACACCACCTAGCGAGGCTGGTCCAAATTCGTAAAAATCAAATCCTGCATTTCTTGGAATAGTAAAACCACGTGCTCCGTGACGGTCTCCGCTTAGTAATAGTACACCGGGTATGTTTTCAGTTTCTATAAACTTGTAAATCTCTTCACGTGCCAGTGTATCCCATGTGCCCCATGAGTCTTTGCCGTTTGAGATATAATCACTCCACATAGTTCCGCTAGAAATAATCTTAAAAGGTGCGGTAGATTTCGCCAATACATTTTTCAACCAATTAAGCTGCTCTTTGCCCAAATAGGAACCGTACTGCCCTCTTTCCTCCACCATACGATAAGACCTGGTATCAAGCATTATCATTTCTACCTGCCCTATTCGCGTATTAAAGTAAATACCTTCTACATCCGTTTTAGGGTTATTCCAGTTTTCACGCCATAAGTTTCGGAGTTCGGTTCTCTCTTCTTTTGAAAACCATTCTGGCAGACCACTGAGGTCGTTGTTTAGGTAATCGTGGTCGTCCCAGGCTGCATATAAGGGTACATTAGCAGACAGGTTTCGCCAAGCCTGAGAAACATCTCGCAGCAAGTAATCAGCCCTATGCATGCTCATATTATTTTCTCTATCATCTACCGCTAGGTCACCTAAAAGCATCATGGCTATAGGTTCTCTATCTAAAATAGCCTCTATCAGGTTTGGGTTATGAAGACCTATTTTGTGAAAATCTGAAGCAAAAGCTAACCTTAAACCTACCTTTTCGTCACTTTTTGCTGTGGTTTGGAAAGCTCCCTGACCTATTTTAGCCCCGCTTGATAGTAACACATATTTATAATTGGTAGCTGGAGACAAATCATTTAATACTACACGTTCTTCTTTTCCTGCTACCGTAGGTTTAAAGACATATGTTTTTTCTTTCTTTGTATTTAAGGCGGTTACTTTTATACGAATTGGGCGTTTGTTTGATGGCCTTAGCCAAATGCTTACTCCATGCTCTTTAATATCACCCAGCATTGGCCCTCCCATTAAAGCTATCTTATTTTGGGCAGCAGCTTCCACAATTCTCTTGTCAGTAAAATCAATCTTCTTGTCTTTCTCAAAAACAGTTCTAGCGTCAAGATAAAACTGCCTAACATTAGTTGGCAATTTGGTATAACTCTCAAGCAGCATGGTATCAATTTCCAAACTCCCCATGTGTGCTTGTCGCAAGGTAACATCGTAGCGTTTTGAAACTGTTTCTGAGGTTTGACTAAAAGCTATATTGCTTATCAGAAATAGACTAATTAGTAGCTTTAATCTCATGATGTTTATTATTTCTTCAGGGTTTTGAAACAGCTAAAGTTATTAATTTCTGCTTTATTGGGTTCTTTGAATAAGGCCTAATTTGAACCTTTTGTCGACAAAAGTTATTGAAGTCTATTTTTTTAAGATATTCTCCTGCTCTTTCCTCTCAAGAAACTCTGCTAGTGTTTCCCAAATTCTGGGTGAGTAATCGCTCAAAAAATATTCAAAGGAAACCACTTCGCCAGAACTCAAAGTGTCACGGCCTAACAAATAATAGCTAGTTCCTACATGTATGCTGTAATATGACTTGGCAGCATAAAACTCAAGTTTATCACCAGGGTTGAGCAATTGTTCGGCAGTAAAATTCGCTAACGCTTCTTGGCTATCCATACCATAATCTGCAAACCGACCTTCCTTTTTTATTATGACACCGGCTCTTTTTATTTCCAAAGGTCTGTTTAAGAAACCGCTAAATTGTTCTTGGTCAGATACATCATTTCGCCATGCAAAAGCCATTAAACCTATAAACAGGGCAATGACAGTAATGCCTATGGTTGCCAGGATGAGTCGCGATTTTAAATTCATTTTACTCATTTATAAACGTGGGTTGTTCATCAAATGAAACACTTATTCGCTTTCTAATTATGAGGTCCATTTATCGGATTCAATCTGAGGGCTTTATACTTCAAAAGCAAACTTTTCATTAAAAATAGCGTCACCTATTTTGTTGTTTATACGTATTGTACTGTGAAGCTTTAAAGAAAAGTAAAATTTCTTCAGAGAAGCCATATTTTCGAATTCTTTTTGTAGTAAATTAATTTAAGATTTGAGACTCTATGAAAAAACCAAATACCAATTACACCAAAAGTGGAAGGGTGAATATTGCCTATCAAGTGTTCGGCACTGGCTCCTTTGATTTGGTTTATATTCCAGGTTGGGTTTCAAACATTGACCTCATGTGGAGCTGCCCTGAACTTGTATCTTTTCTTACCGAATTAGGAAAGGTAGCCCGGGTTATACTTTTTGATAAACGTGGTACGGGTCTATCGGACAGAATAGTGGAACTATCTACACTTGAAGAGCGAATGGAAGACATAACAGCTGTTATGGATGCCGTTGGCTCAGAAAAGGCCATACTTTTCGGGCATTCTGAAGGTGGTTCGGTTTCAGCCTTATTTGCAGCCACTTACCCAAACAGAACTGTTGCCCTTCTGACTTTTGGCGTATTCGCTAAAAGAAGGTTTACTGAGGATTACCCCTGGGCACCTAAAGATGAGCAGCGTCAGGAGGTTTATGACATGATTGAAAATTCATGGGGAAGTGGCGATATGAATTTAGATTCTTTAGCTCCTTCAAAAGCCAATGACAAAGTGTTTATGGATTGGTTGGCAAATTATTTTAGGTCAGGAGCCAGCCCAAGTGCGGCTTTGATACTAACTAAAATGAATACTAGCGTTGATATCATTGGTATTTTACCTTCCATTAATGTACCTACTTTGATTTTGCAAAGAACTAATGATATTGATGTTAAAATAGAAGAAGGCAAGTTTATAGCAAAGCGTATCAAAGGAGCCAGATTTGTAGAATTTCATGGAGACGACCACCTCTTTTGGGTGGGTAACACCAGAGAGGTGCTGGATGAAATGATTGGCTTTATAAATGCACTAAAACTATCCGATAAAAGTGGTGGACAGCTGTTAACTATAATGGTGGCTGAAATCATACAAAAACCAGAAGTAAAGTCTTTAATTTCGATAGATTATGAACAAATTGATGAACAACTAATACAAAAATACAAGGGCACACTTCATCATATTGATGGCAATATTTGCGTAGCAACTTTTGCAGGTTCGGCAAAGGCTATTCATTGCTGCTTAGATTTTAAAAAGACGCTAGAAGGTCTTAATCTAAGTTTAAAAGCTGGAATTCATGTGGGCGACTGTTTTATTGAAGATAATAAATTGGCAGAAACCGAGGCTGTTATCAAAACACGTCAAATTAATAGTATTGCCAAATCAAAGCAAATACTCATCTCACAAACAGCAAAATTCCTTATTCCAAATATGGGTCTAAAATTCTCAAGTTTTCAGCCCTCACCTTACATTGCTTTGCCCAACTTATTTACAATAGAAGATATTCTTTCGGCCAATGTAAAGCCCTCCATGGGTGAAACTCAAATATTGAGTAAAAATGGTTTTCTCCTAGATCATGTTATGCAGTATATAGAAGACAATCTTAACAGCGAACAATTAACGGTAGAAATGCTTTGTGACCATCTTGGACTTAGCGAACGTCAAATGCAGCGAAAAATAAAGGCCGTCACCAATAAATCTCCAAATCAACTTATTAGGTCGGTTAGACTTCATAGGGCAAAAGAGCTACTCATTGGTAAAATAGATGACGTGGCTCAAATTGCCTTCCAAACCGGCTTTACATCCCCTTCCTATTTCTCCAAATGTTTCAAAAATGAGTTTGGGATGAGTCCATCTGAGTTGATATCTCTGGATTAATTTGACCTATTCTCTAATTCTAATGTCGGTTTTGTGATAGCACTCCTGTCGGAAACTTTATGGTTAATGTCGTATATGTATTACACGTCTGCCTAGCCCCTCTGCTACCTTTGTATTGTTAGATTTTTATTCAAAAATACAAAGCAATAACATGGAAAACCTGCTAATAAATTTTCGCAAAAAAAGGGTAGTGCTCATAGCCATCCTGGTTCTTTTTCAAACTATGGCACTGGCACAAACAGAAACCCCTTTTATCACCAAATGGCAGCTAAATGAAAATGATACTATTTCCATTCAGCTAGCAAATAGCGTATATGACTTTGATTATGTTTGGACACTTCTTTCAAACCAATCAATAGTGATAAGTGGTACCCATACTTCAGCAGATGGTGTTTTCGAAACGCTATTTGAAACAACGGGAGAGTATAGTTTAGCGATAACTGGGGCGTTTCCGCACTTAAAAGAGTACCCTAAAGATAAATTACTAGATGTGCTCCAATGGGGAGATATCATTTGGGAAAGCACCGAAGAAATGTTTAAGGATTGGCAGGGAGTGGCTTTCTCTGCTACTGATGCACCTAATTTATCAGGGGTTTCTTCCATGTCTAGAATGTTTAAGAATGCCGCTAATTTCAATGATGATTTATCTAGCTGGCGGGTGGGAAGTGTAAATGATATGCAAGAATTATTCCAAGACGCTACAGCTTTTAATGGTGACATAAGTACTTGGGATGTGCAAAACGTATCAAATATGAATGCTATTTTTCGTAATGCAACTAATTTCAACAGCGATATAAGCGGATGGGAGACACCATCACTTGTTTTCTTAAATAGAGCTTTTTCAGGAGCCGCTACTTTTAATCAAGAAATAGGAAATTGGGATGTTTCTCAGGTAAAATCTTTAGCCGGAACTTTTGGCGGGGCTACTCTTTTTAATGGAGACATTTCAAACTGGAACATATCAGCCAATGTAACAAATATGAGTTTTATGTTTTTCAATGCTAAAAGCTTTAATCAAGAAATAGGGAATTGGAATGTAAGTAATGTTTCTGACATGACATCGCTTTTTAGTGGTGCCAGCAGTTTTAATGGCGATATTTCTAAATGGGATGTAAGTAGCGTTACCACTATGAGAAGGATGTTTGACAATGCAGATTCCTTCAATCAACAAATTGAAAGCTGGAACGTGAGCAATTGCCAGACGTTTAGAGAAATGTTTAGACAAAACGATGCTTTCAATCAATCCTTAGGTGGCTGGAAATTTAACCCAGATGCCAACTTCTTAAACGTATTTGGAGGAGCCATAGCCATTGACTGTAAAAGCTGGTCATCTACTATTATTGGTTTAAACTTTAGCAATCCAGAACTAGAAAACATACCTCTAGGTGGGCCAAATATAGAAATTGACTCGGTGGCCGCTAGAGCACAAGCTGAACTTATAGCCCGCGGCTGGACGGTTAGAGGTAATCCTACTCCTGTCAGCTGTAATGCTGAACATCATTTCCCCTGCCAAAACGATGTGGTAATTAGCAATGACACACTCTATGGAAACCTTTACATTTCAGCAGCTAAAAAGGTGGAACTGGATACTCTTATTTTTGAGAAACCTTGTAAAATCTTTATTTCAGCACCTGCTGTTTCTATCTCTCCGCTGGTAGCTATAGAAGAAGGTATTGTTTTGGAAATAGTTACAGAACCCGGCTGTACCGAAAATTAAGTTAACCACCGCTCATTTAAAGCCAATTAAAACATTAATCCACCACTCATGGAAAACATAAAGTTACCTTTTAGACTAGAAATCCCTCTTAAAGAAATCATTTACATGGAAAGTGAGAGTAACTATACACAGATATATGTAGACAGTGACAAAAAGAAAATAATAGCTTCCAAAAGCCTATGCCACGTAACTGCAGGGATAGATACACAAGCCTTCATCAGGATAAATAGAAGCCAGGTTATAAATATCGCTTATATCAAAAAGTACTTAGATTTTAATAATTTTGCTTTAATTACACTTAAAAATGGTCAAGTCTTAAGGACTTCCAGAAGGAGGAAAGATTATTTTTTGAAGGTGATTAGCCTGTAAATGAAAGGAGTACTGGCTATTTCTTCATTTCCGGAAATGGAATATATGTATCATCCCCAGCTACTTTTGGAAACCTCTTAGCTTGCCAGTCTTCTTTGGCTTTTTTCAGTCGTTCTTTATCACTCGACACAAAATTCCACATCAAAAAACGTTCTTCAGGCAATGGTTCGCCCCCAAAAAGTAATATTTGAGTGCCTTTATCTAAACAAATCTCACATTCATCATCCATTTTACTTATGAGCATTTGTCCTGCATTAACCTTTTCGTTATGTGTAGTTATGGAGCCTTTTACTATCACAAAGGCCACCTCGCCTTTTAATTTTCCTTTTAAGTCCAAAGTGCTTTCTTCTGCCGCAAAAACATCCACCATGAAAAGCGGAGAATAACCCTGAAGCGGAGATGATTTTCCAAATCCATTTCCTGCCACAAGCTTAATGGTCAGATCGTTTAATTTCCAAGATGGTACATCACGGCTTGCCACAAAATCAAAGCGTGGCTCCATTTCTTCTTTGTCTTTGGGAAGAGCTACCCAAATTTGATAACCATGCAATTTTAATTCTCCCTGACCTCTTTTATCGGCAGGAGTTCTTTCTGTATGTGTAACACCACTGCCAGAAGTCATGAAACCTACGTCACCTGCATTTACCACTTTTACTGTTCCAGTACTATCTTTATGCTCTATTTCTCCTTCAAAAAGATAAGTTAATGTACTTAAACCAGTATGAGGATGCTGGTCTACATCAATATACCTACCATTTCCTACGGTGGCTGGCCCCATGTGGTCTATAAAAGTGAACGGTCCTACCTGTCGTTTCTTTCTAAACGGCAGCAGCCTCCCTACCATAAATTTGCCTAGGTCAGTCTGTCTTTCGTCTACTATAAGTTTATTATTTGCCAACTTGTATTCGGTTTATACTTGATAAATATACTTGGTTTTTATTAATCCTATTTGGCTAAACCTAAATAGTATTTTCTAAGCTCAGCATTAAACTTTTCAATCGCAAATCTCAAAGTAACACGTGGCATAGTAGCGGCATGTTTATCTAAAAACAGCTTTAATCTTTCTTCATCCCTTTTCCCTGCTTCTCTAATCCAGCTTCCCACAGCAGTTTGAACAAAGTGCTCTTTATCATTCACCAAAATTTCAGCAATTTTGAAAGTGTCATCTATTTCATTTTTACGAATAAAATAATAGGTACTCACAATGGCTGTTCGCCGCTCCATAGGGTTCTGAGATTTCGCCAAATCATATAGCGGTGTTTTATCCTTACCAAATAAATACCCACCGACTACATAGGGTGCGGCTCTATCCACCATCCCCCAGTTATCAATGTATTGGTGGTTATCCAAATAGGCCTTATAAACATGCTGCTTTTCCTCTAAGGTAGTTTTCTTGTTACGTGCTTTCCAGTCTAAGATAGAAACTGCTCCCAGTCTGTGGTCATCATTTTCACTTCGAAGTAATGCTGCCACCTCTTCTAAAGACATATTCTGAAATTCTTTTGCCAAAGAAAACAACTCCTTTTTAGGTATGCCTCCTACATACTGCTGACCAATGATTTCCAAACTATCTTTAAAGTCCTGAGCTGTCATAATCTAAATTAAAATCATATCCATCGACAATCAATTTCTCAGCTTCCTATGGTGTTATTTATCAAGATTGTAGATTATCTAAAGCTGAACATTAGTTTAAACAGGCAAATAAACACTAAAAACAGACCCCTCTCCCATTTGGCTGGTGGCCTCCACTAAGCCACCGTGGTTTTGAGCTATTTTCTTTACAATAGCCAAACCTATACCCGTTCCGCTAAATTCGTTTCTGTTATGTAATCTTTGGAAAAAATCAAAGATTTTATCTTTGTGACTAAGGTCAAACCCAATACCGTTATCTGTCACATCTATTTTATAAAATGTACCTGTATTAATTTTTTTTGGAACAAAGTCATTTGCATTTAAAACCACCGTGGAAGCTTCAATTTTTATTGTCGGAACATTTTTACAGTACTTTATAGCATTCTGAATAAGGTTTGAAAAAAGTTGAATCATTTGCCCTTTATCTACTTTGACCGTAGGCAGCTTATTAATTTCGATTTGAGCTTTGCTATCCGATATTATTTCATCAGAAGCCTCTATCACAGCCTGCATAAGCTCATTAAAATCTACATCCTCTTTGAGCAGTCCTATAGATTTTACTTTGGCAAAATCTAAAATATCATTGACCAAATTATAAGCACGATCTGTACTATTGTGAATTTTTGGTAAAAACTTATTGATTTTGGCATTTTGAAATGTCTCTTCTCCTAAAATATCGGCATAAATCTTTAGCTTTCTAATAGGTTCCTTCAGGTCATGACTGGCTATATAAACCATTTGCTCCATTTCTGAGTTTAGTTGGCGAAGCTCAAAATTCTTTCGCTCTAAGCTTTCGGTCTGACGCTCAATTTCTTCTTTTAATTTATTCTCATTCTCTACAGCCAAATCTCTATTTTTGATATTCGTTTTTCGGAGTTCTAATAGTTGCATAACCTGCCTTGAGATTCTCCTTAGAGCTTCTTCCTGCTCTAAGGAAAGTTTGTGCGGTTTTGTGTCTAAAACGCATACTGTCCCTACAGGAAGTTGGTCATTCACTCTTAGAGGTACACCAGCGTAAAACTGAATATCTGTTTCGCCCGTAACAAGGGGGTTATTAACAAAACGAACATCTTTTTTAGCATCGCTCACCATCATGAAATTTTCTTCTTCCAAAATGGCGTGTGAGCAAAAAGCTATATCACGAGGCGTTTCTCTAAGGTCAGTGCCTACAGCAGATTTAAACCATTGGCGGTCTTCCTCAATAAAACTTATCAAAGCTACCGGAGTCCCACATACGTATGAAGCCAACTTAGCTAAATCATTAAAAGATTCTTCTTCTTCTGAACCTATAATTTCTAATTCTGTCAGTGCCTGCAATCTTTCTTTTTCATTTGCTGGCAAGTTGGCAATCTGCATATTTGTTTAAACTAATTACTATCAAAACTCCAGTCATAAGACTACACAAATAAAGGGATAAATGCTATTTATCCCTTATCTACTTACCAAAAGTATGATGTTATCTTAAAAAGCGAACCTACCTGTAAAGCCAAAAACGGGTAAGACAAGTCCTGTATAGTTGACAAAATTCACTTCAGGTTTCCAGTCAGCACTTATGTTTATTGGTATCTCTGTAAAGGTATGCTCTAAGCCCACTATCCCATCTAAGCCTAGGTGAAAAACTTCCCCATTATATACGGGGTCATAGTTTTTTCGTTTAACTGGAGATGAGCCAGCATGCCCGCCAAATCCATAATACCACCTCCATCTTGAGGAGTTAAATGCAGGATTATGTATTTCATAAAGGAAGGTTCCTTTCAAACCATTCCCGAAACCACCAACAAGTACCTCAAAGGCAGAACTACCCCAAACATTAAATTTTGCTGAGACAGCAGGGCCATCGGTAAATCTTACACCCACAGCTCCATTATATTGGGCTTTGGCAGAGATACTTGTTAAAATTATTAAACTCAGGATAATTATATGCTTTTTCATAATTTGTATTTTTCGCGTTAATTTTTAAAAGTGAAACCTATTTCTTAGAAGTGGCATAGAGCCCTCCTACAAATACTACTAAACTAAATCCTAGAAGCATGTAACCCTGCTCTTTTCCTGATTGGTTAGACGCCTCAAGTTCAAGTCCTAGCACTTCCACTGAAGCATCATTTTTACTGACTTTGTTAAAGCCAAAATACCCTAAAGCCAAACTCCCTATGATTAGGAGTATCCCTATTATTTTAGTCGATTTCATAATATTGTTTGTTTTAAATGAGCATAATTCTCCCTTCTTAATTGTTTTTAATTAAGGTCCATTTTAGATTGTTTTTTGTTTCTAAAATAAAGGATGACGGATGTTAAAAGGAGAATCAGCATGTTTTCATAATTAGTGTTGTACTCACTAATCTAAAAAACTCATTCCCTATGCTGTTATGTGTAGAAAGTGTGGAATTAGCTTCCAATACATGAGTATTTAAAACAAAAGTAAGTCTATGTTATTCATTACTTGAAAATAACAATATCATTAGATTAGCATAGCTAATTCGTTTTTAGGATTGCTTGCAACCGAAAGAATACCCTAAATTTGTGCTGATAAAAATCAATTCGATACGTAAATATTCAAACCATAATGATTTTAGAAATTGCCACTTTAGACATCAGAAATGAAGAACTAAAAGCTTTTGAAGCTATTCTACCAAAGGCAAAATCAGTTATATCTCAATCAAAAGGTTTTGTATCCATAGAATTTCAAAACTGTATAGAAACGCCAACTAAATATTTGGCTATGATTAAGTGGGAAACTTTAGAAGACCACACCGTAGGCTTCCGTGAATCTCCACTTTTTTTAGAATGGCGTGCTATTCTTTCTCCTTTCTTTAATTCTGCCCCAAATGCAGAGCACTTTAAAGTAACTGAAATCAAATAAGATTTAGAAACATTAATGTGGTATGACGCATCTTGCTCAGAAAGCCAACATTGATAATTTACTCGTAAAGCAATGAAAACAGTACTAGTCACAGGAGGTGCAGGAGAAATTGGCTCAGCCATCAGCAAGAAATTTGCTCAAAATGATTATGCCGTAATCATCACCTATAATACCAATGCCGCAAAAGCAGAAACGCTAAAAGCAGCCCTGCCTGGTGACAATCATAGTATTTTTCATGCTCCCAATACCAATTGCGAAAAAATATCTGCTTTAAAAGACTTTGTGATAGAGAAATACGGCAGACTGGATGTGCTGGTAAACAATGCCGGCATAACCACTCCCGTAGCTCATGAAGATTTAGGTGCCTTAAGTGATGAGTGGATTGACAAAATAATGCAAACCAATTTTAGAGGAAGCTTTGCTATGGTGCGAGCTTTCAAAGACCTTTTGGTAGCGTCCGCAACAGAAAAAGAAACATCGCTCATTGTTAATATCTCTTCTATCGCTGGTATTTATGGAATAGGCAGTAATGTGGCCTACTGTGCTTCCAAAGCCGCTGTAGATTCTATGACACGTTCTTTGGCTAGAGCATTGGCTCCTAAAATTCGTGTGGTATCTGTAGCACCAGGTTTTGTGGAAGGAGAGTATACTAAAAGTTTTGACCCCAAATTCCTCCAAAATCAAATGGAGAACACGCCACTAGAGCGATTTGCTCAAGGTGACGATGTGGCAAATGCCGTTTTCTCGGTAGCGTCTCAATTAACTTTTTCCACAGGAAACATCATCACCGTAGATGGAGGAAGGCTCTTGTAAGGTTTACATTAAAGTAAAGAAAGCTATAGCAACAGAAAGTACAATTATTGAATCGGCGAAACCTTGAGGCACAACACCTAGTGTTTTAGAAAAACTGACCACCTTATTTCATAGGTGCGGGTATAAAAGTCTAAATTCGTAACAAATTTAAACCCTACCTATTACATGAAATTACTTTCAAGCCTTTTACTCTTTCTTTCGCTTTCATCACTTTATGCTCAAGAGATAATTAAACTTTACGACGGTGTGGCACCGGGCTCAGAAAACGCAACATGGAAAGAGCAAGTTTCTACGCAAAACATGTTTAACACGGAGGTTATTTACAACGTAACTGAGCCTAGCATAATGGCCTATTTACCTCCCAAACATTTAACTACAGGTACCGCTGTGATAATAGCCCCAGGCGGAGCATTTCATACATTAAGCATTAATAGCGAAGGTATAGATGTAGCAAAATACCTGAATAGCATAGGCATAGCGGCTTTTGTTTTAAAATACAGACTAGCACCTAGTTTTACAGAAGAACCCGTAAAAGAACTGATGTCTAAAATGGGCGATTCTAAAACACTTGATGCAGAAAATGCCCCATATGTAAAAATGGCTACACAAGATGGAATAAAAGCCATGGAGTATGTTAGAGAACATGCTTCAGAAATGGAAATTGACCCTAAGAAAATTGGGTTTATGGGTTTTTCAGCTGGTGGTACTCTGGCCATGTCTGTAGCTTACTCAGCTCCGCAAAGTAGCAAACCAAACTTCTTAGCACCCATTTATGCCTATCAACCTGCCATACTTGGCTCTGAAATGCCGACAGCCAAAACACCCATCTTCATAACCGTGGCCGGCGATGACCAACTAGGCATGATGCCAATGAGCATTTCTATTTATGAAAAATGGTTTGAAGCCGCTCAACCTGCTGAACTACATATTTATGAAAAAGGTGGTCATGGTTTTGGTATGCGTCAGCAGAAACTCCCTGTAGATACATGGCATGAAAGATTTGGCGATTGGCTTTGGACACAAGGACTTAGAGATAAAATAAGACCAAGCAAGTATGAAAAACTCTATGGCCAGTGGGAAATAGCTCAAGGAAATAAAGAAGATGGAAATAAATTAAAAAATGACATGGGCGGTATTAAGAGATATGCCGACGCCAATAGAAGAGATAAAGGCAAAAAGATAAAAGCAGTATTAATAGGCGATTCTATTACAGATGCTTGGTACCGTTTAGATTCTAGTTTCTTTCAAAAAAACAATTTCATAGGCCGTGGTATTTCTAGTCAAACATCTTCACAGCTGCTTATTCGTTTCAGACAAGACGTGATTGACCTAAAACCTGAAAAAGTACTTATTCATATTGGTACCAATGACGTAGCCGAAAACACAGGCCCATATAGCCCCGATTTGACCGTAGGTAATATTGAATCCATGATTGACATTGCTCAAAAAAATGGCATAGAAGTAGTTTTAGCCTCCGTACTTCCGGCTACTAAGTTTGAATGGCGACTTGGTTTAGGTGACAAGTCTGACGAAATATTAAAATTAAACACACGCTTAAAAGCCCTAGCTGTAAGGAGAAAGCTTAAATATGTAGATTACCATACTCCATTAAAAAATAGTAACAACGGCATGAATCCAGACTTAGCAAAAGATGGTGTTCACCCAACTATGAAAGCCTATGCCACTATGGGAAAACTAGCTTCAGATGCTTTGAAATGAGAATAACCAAAGTTCAAAACCCATTCTTTGTCAAAATGGCATAAAATAATGAAGTATTGACACCAAAAAATAAAATAAGAGTCAGAAATGACGTTTATATTTGTGAGGTTTATTTAAAAAATACTTTAAGACTCTATGAAATTTCTAAAATCGAGTAAGTATCTCTTACTTCTTTTGTTCTCTCTTGCTATATTTTCTTTCACTGCCAATTTCTTTTTTGAAGAGCCCGAAATCTCACTTGATTCTTATAAGGTAGAAGAAGGTTTTGAATTAAGCCTTGTAGCTGCAGAACCGCATTTTTCAGCACCTGTCACCATGGACTTTGATAATCAAGGTAGAATATGGGTGGTAGAAATGAAAGGCTACATGCCAAACATTGAGGGTATAGGAGAAGAGGAACAAAATGGCCGAATCACCATTCTAGAAGATTTAGATAAGGATGGCAGAGTAGACCACTCCAAAGTATTTTTAGATGGCCTAGTGCTTCCACGTGCTATTGCCCATGCATACGGCGGACTTTTATACACAGATGGTCCTGCCCTTTATTTTGTCAAAATCAAAAACGATAAACCAGGAAAAAGAGTTTTAGTAGATCCTATATACGCGGATGGAGGTAATGTAGAACATCAGCCAAACGGATTGATGCTTAACATTGACAACTGGATTTATAATGCAAACACCAATTTTAGGTACCGTTTATTAAACGGAAAATGGCTTAAAGAACCAACTTCCTACAGAGGTCAATGGGGAATTTCAAAAGACAACTTTGGTAGATTATATTTCAATAATAACTCTAACCAACTTCAAGCTGACCACGTATTACCAAATACTGTCATCAGAAATCAATTTTACAAACCAACCGCTTCTATTAATCAACGTATCACAAGAAATAACCGCGTTTATCCTTTACACGCCACATCGGTTAACCGTGGATATCAAAAGGGAGTGTTAGACGAAAACGGAGTTCTTAGAAATGTAACTGCATCATGCGGCCCTGTCGTTTACAGAGGAGGACTTTTCCCTAAAGGGTATGACCAAAATGCATTTGTTTGTATTCCTGAGGCTAACCTTATAAAGCGAAACATTCTAAACTTTAACGACATCGAAATATCTGCCGAGCAGGCTTGGGATAATAAAGAATTCATAGCTTCTACAGACGAAGGCTTTAGACCTGTCAACCTTTTTAATGGCCCAGATGGTGCTATGTATATTGTAGATATGCATCGTGGTATTATCCAGCACAAAGCATTTATTTCTCAATATTTGACCGAATTGTTACTAGAAAAGAAACTGGATACACTTCAAAACGCAGGACGTATTTTAAAGGTGACGCATAAGGCGAGTACATCTCATGCTATTCCTGCAAATTTGTCAAAGCTATCTCATAAAGAGCTCATTCCTTTATTAAGCAGTTCAAATGGATGGCTAAGAGACAGAGCTCAGCAACTACTTATTAATAAGAAGAAGAAATCTGTCAAAGGTGCCTTGATGAATCTTGTGGCTATTGATAATAATTTTGCCACTCCTATTCATGCCCTTTATGTTTTGGAAGGTTTGAATTTACTTTCTTTTGAAGATTTAACTGCATTATTAAAGCAGACAGAAAATCCAGAAACCATTTCTCATATATTAAGATTAATGGAGCCATTTGCTTCGCAATCAAATATTACAAAAATGGCTGCAATCAGTACTGAAATACTTGCCAAGGCTGAGCCAATGACTGATTTGTATTTAGGGTTTTCTTTAAACCCTTGGACCAAAATTTCTCCAGCGGTATTTCAACCGTTTTTGGCTCAAATTTCTGATAGATATTCTGAAAACGAAATATTCCAAGAAGCCATTATTAGTAGCTTAGAAGGGCAAGAAGAGCTTTACCTTAAAGAGAACGCTGCCAATATTTTCTTAACGAAGAATCTCGGAAAAACTTTAGAGAATAAAGAGCAGAACAAACCAAACTCCATTTATGTAAGAGAGTCTGGAAAAGATGATGGCCGTACCAATGGCCTTAAACTTTACAGAACTATATGTGGTGCTTGCCACGGACCTGATGGTTCAGGTATAGAGGGGCTAGCCCCACCACTTAAAGACTCAGAGTATATTGACGGACCTATACACCGTTTAGCCTCTATTATTTTACATGGAATTAGTGGACCTATTCATGTAAACGGTAAGCTTTATGAGCTGAACAATGATATGCCAGCTCTGTCAAACAACAGTGAGATTTCGGACCAAGATGTAGTGGATATTACACACTTCCTTCAAAATGCTTTTGCGAAAGATTTGAAGCGAATTTCTGTTGCTGATGTAAAAAAACTAAGAGAAGACAAACCAAAAGGTGGTCTTTACACCGAAAAGGAACTATTAGAGAAGGAATTTGAGAAATAGAATTTCAAAAGCAACTTCTTCATAAAGAATAGCAAATGCCCCTAAACTAAACTTTGGGGGCATTCTGTTTATATTGCTAATAAATACCGTAATTCGGCATATCAGAATAAGCAGTATGGGGTTAAAAACAATAGGATTTCAAGAAAAACGCAGTACACGATCTATCATAACACATAGTATCGTTTGGGGTGTTTTGTTACTTTTGCCTTATATCAATTTTCTCTATGAGCCTGAAAAATGGGCTACTGCTAATAAAGGTCTTTTAGTCATGCAGGGGATTTCTACCCTGTTTTTGATGCTTTTCTTCTATTTCAATTTATATTTTTTAGGACCTAAATACCTCTCTAAAAATCGAAATTGGTTTTTCGTTTCAATCATATTTTTAGGTTTACTAATATACATTGCCCTTAACTATTATTCTTTTAATCATTTTGTACTTACTAGTCCAGAGTTTATTGAAAATCAAAGTAAAAGAAGTCCTGAAGACAGAAGTGAAAATTGGATTTGGATTCCCGTAGTGCTTGGTCCCACTTTACTTTATTCCATCAATATATTGACCAGCACCATGCTTTATTTGTTTAATGAAAGAAGAAGACAAAAAGAGCTAAACCAACTGGTAGAACTAGAAAAAACTGCTGCTGAACTAAGCATGTTAAAACTACAAATTAGCCCTCATTTCTTATTCAACACTTTGAATAATATTCGCTGGCTAGTGCGTAAAAAGTCTGATTTGTCCGAAGAGGCCATTCTTAAATTATCAGAAATACTTCGTTATATCATTTATGAAGTAAGCGATAAAAAGGTAGACATTTCTCGTGAAATAGAACACCTCAAAAACTACATTGAACTTCAAAAACTACGCTTACCAAAGAAAGGTAACGTAGCCTTTACGGTGCAAGAAAATATGGACTCGGTAGCTATACAGCCTTTACTTTTTATACATTTTGTGGAAAATGCCTTTAAATATGGAGTAGATAGTAAAAACGAACCTGATATTCAATTTGAAATTTCGACAGCAGATAACACGCTTACTTTTTCTTCTAGAAACAAAATATTAGTCACATCCAGCAATTTGTCAAATGAAGGCATCGGATTGGTCAACATCAAAAGGCGTTTGGAGCTTTTGTATCCAAATAAGTATGAACTAGCAATAAATAATGACTACAACTATTTTGAAGTCATCATGAAACTTCAGCTCCATGAAGATTAAATGCATCCTTATTGACGACGAGCCATTTGCTCTAGACATTCTGGAAGACGACCTTCTTGGCTTCGAAAACATAGAGGTTTGTGAGAAATTCTCAAGCCCTGTTGGCGTGGCTGACTATTTAAAAAACGAAAATATAGATTTAATTTTCTCAGATATTCAGATGCCTGAAATGCTCGGCACTAATTTTATAAGAGACTTAGAAAATCCACCATTAGTCATTTTCACCACAGCCTATCATCAATACGCGGTAGAAGGCTTTGAGCTAAACGCGGTAGATTATCTTCTCAAACCCATTAGAAAAGAACGGCTCGGTGCGGCTATTGAAAAAGTTGTTAATCTCATAAAGCTCAAAACAGCGGAGCCAGCTCCTGAAGAGGAAGAAAACCACATCGTAATTACTTCTGAATATAAAAAGGTTAAGCTTCTTTTCAATGAAATTATCTACATTGAAGGCTTGAAAGACTATGTCAAAATATACTTGGAAAGTAGGGTCTATCCCCTACTCACACGTAGTAATTTGAAAGGCATGGAGACTAAATTACCGGAAAGTAATTTCATCCGAATTCATAATTCCTTTATAGTTAATTCCTCAAAAATCACGGGCATTAATCTTTCAAAACTCACTTTGGGTAAAATAGAAATTCCCGTGGGAAAGAAATATATTGATAGTCCGCAGGCTCGTAGTTTATTTAGCTAAACTCCACTTTCGACCAAATATCAATTGTTTATCGTTTGGCAAAAACAGTTTTAATCCATAAATTGGTTAAACAGACCTTGCCATAAAGGCAAGTCAAATCTCATCACAATTCGCACCATGAAAAATAGCATTATTCTCCTTCTATATTTCCTAAGCATACAATTCGTGCATGCTCAGGAATCAATATTTTCAATAAATCTTCAAAGAATTATATCCAACGAGAATAACTCTCCCAAAAGTATCCACTCGTGTTCTCCTTTAGAATGGGGCCTAGAAAAATACAAATTTGACGCCAGTGATTTTACCGAATATAACATTTGTAGGTTAAACATCACATCCAGTTTTCTAAAGAAAAATGGTTATAATTTCGAAGAAGTAAAACCGCCAGCTCAACCGAATCTTAAAAGATACCTTTACTTAGACTTTTTGGTTGGTATTAAAGGGGATAAAAAAACTGTCATTCTGGATAAGAATAATAATTTCAATTTTGACGATGACAAAACATTACACTTTGATTTAAGCAATGGAGATGACCTCAGAAATAATATTGATTCGCAAATTTTAGAATACCGAATAAACCACGGTTTAAAAGAAGAGCGAGCTATTAGAATAGTCCCCTTATTATCGAACAGTCTGAACATTTCCGATAGTCTAAGAATTAATCTTATTCCATACGATGAATTGGTGGGTTACTTTGAAGTAAATGGTAAAGAATATATGCTTAGGCTGAATGTGGAGGAAGATAGATTCTTGGATGAATTTGGCAGGAATAAAAGCATACAGATTGGTTTAAAAGATAAAACCTATTTTCATATGGCTCCTATTCTTGAACTAAATCAAGACTTCATTATTGAAGATAAAATGGTGAGAGTATTTGACGTAAGCACTAACAGAGATTCTGTTAAAATTACTATTGCCCAAAGGCTAAATTTAAAAGACAACTTGTCAAACGTCACTTTAAATTTTGAAAACTTTAAAGAAACTGGGCACCTCGATGAAAAAACATATTGGCCGAGCAAAAAACGTGTCCTTATTATTTGGAAAACATCGTCTGAAGAATCCTTAGCAGCCTTAGATAACTATAATGATATACTTCTTGATTTGGAAAAGAGAATAGATCTGCGAGGCAATCTTTTTGATGAATCCGTGTATGATGTAGAAAATGCCTTACGAGGGAAAAATTTATTTTTCAAGAACTATATATATTCCTCAGAAAAGTTGCCCCTCTTATTTAATCAAATCAAGAACGGCTGCTCTCCTACCGTCTTGGTTATAGATAATTATGAAACTATATACAACCAATGTAGACCAGACTTACAAAGTCTTAGATTATTCTTAAGCGGTTTAGCTGTCCGAAATCCATTTTAATTTGAAGAATAATTGAGAATACGAGTCCATTCACATTCACTTCCTCTGAACTTTTCATTTGGTTCATGTCTAAAAAACGAGAGGAAACTTGTGGAAAATTGAAGATTAATTTTTAGAAAAAGAGACACTTCTTCTCCCAAATCCTCAAAACACATTTTCATCGGTATACACTTTTAATGTATCCGTATACACTCCCACTTTTTCATTTGTAAACAGCCTCCTTTAGGGTATTCCTTTGTCACATGGATTTAGCGAAGCACTAGGAAATTTGCCAAACCAAGACAACAGAAAACATATACAAATGAAAAATTTACTAACATTATTTCTAACTACCCTCATAGGCTTCTCGGCCTTAGCTCAGTTTCCTGGAGGAAACAGACAAGACCCAAACAAAGGGCACGTCTTCGGAAAAATTATTGATAACGAAGGAAAACCTGTGGAATTTGCCACCGTTATTATCATGAAAAGCGTACTAGACAGCACCACACAATCTCCTAAAGAAATAGTGGTGAAAGCTCAAACTTCTGAAATGAATGGAGACTTTGATTTCTCAGAATTACCCACTTTTTCAAAAATCAGTCTTAAAGTCAGTTCTGTAGGTTTTGCTACTACTGATTTCCCTATTAGGTTTGACAAACCGGACATGTCGGGTATGAAACCTAGTCAGAAGCCAGACCCTGCTATGATAGCAAAAATGATGGCTGCCTTTGAAAAAGATTTAGGAAACTTGGTTTTAGAAAATGATACACAAGTTTTAGATGCCGTAACAGTGACAGCTCAGAAAGCTTTACTGGAAATGGACATTGACAAAAAGATTTTCAATGTTGACAAGAACATTGTTACTGCTGGTGGTACTGCGGTAGATGTAATGAGAAACGTACCCTCTTTACAGGTTGATATTGACGGAAATGTAAAACTGAGAAATGCTTCGCCCACCCTATTCATTGACGGAAGGCCCACCACTTTAATGTTAAATCAAATTCCGGCAGATGCTATTGAAAAAGTGGAAGTTATCACTAATCCTTCTGCCAAATATGATGCATCTGGAAGTATGGCCGGTATTCTGAACATTGTGCTTAAAAAGAACAAAAAAAGCGGTTATAACGGCATGTTTAACATTGGAGCAGACAATTACGGTGGAGCCAACCTAATGGGTAATTTCAATGTGCGACAGGGTAAAGTGAATCTGTCTGTAATGGGAATGGGGATGCTACTAAATAATAACGTGGATGGCTATAGCCTGCGAAATAGTAATATAGGAGGCATATCTACCTCAACTTACCAAGACATTGTAAGCAATACTAAAGGTCAGTTAGGTTTCGGAAGAATAGGTTTAGACTACTATATTTCTAATAGGACTTCGGTATCTGTTGGTGGTGTGATAGGCGGTGGAAAGTTTAGCCCTGAGGAAAACATATTAATCACAAACACGGTAGAAAATAACACTAGCATGAGCAATAGGCTCTCAACTTCTACAAGAGAATTTCAGCCAACTGGTTTGCAGTTAGGTTTCAGACATGATTTCCCAAAAGCAGGTGAAGAGTTAACAATGGATTTCAATTATTTCGGTGGCTCAAATGCCAATGATGGTACTTATAGTACAACATATTTGGGCAACTCGAATGAAATAAACAGCATGCAAATTCAGAAAAATATTGGCTCGGGTACTAACAGTTTCATGACTTTTCAAACAGATTATGTTAGACCATTAAAAAATGACGGGAACATTGAACTAGGTATTAGAGCACAAATTAATACACTAGAAAATGTTAATGATAACACGCTGAAAGCCGTAGGTTCTAATGTCTTTTTACCTATAGCCTCAGCTTCTACAAATTATGAAAGCACTAATAATGTGTATGCCGCCTATCTTTCGTTGAGCGGAAAAGTAGGAACAGCGTTTTCTTATAAAGCTGGCGTAAGAGCAGAAAGCTCTTCCTATAAAGGAGACTTATTAAATACTGGTGAAAAATTCAGCAATGATTATCCTGTTAGCTTGTTCCCTTCTCTGTTTTTAAGTAAAGACCTAAGCCCAACAGACCAATTACAGTTTAGTGTAACCAGAAGAGTTAACAGACCAAACTTCTTCCAGATAATTCCATTCATTGATTATAGCGATAGCCTAAACATCACACAAGGTAACGCCGACTTAGTACCTGAATTCACCACCTCTACGGAGCTTTCATATAGTAAATCAAAAGGAACAGGTACTTTTCTTACCTCTATTTACTATAAGCACACCAACAATTTAATTACTAGATATTTAAGCCAAGAAATAAACCCGATTAGTGGCAATCTTGATTTGATTAATACTTATGTAAACGCAAACTCTAGTGAAAACTATGGTGCAGAAATAACTTATACCAATAAGATTCAAAAATGGTGGGATTTTACGGCAAATATGAACTTTTACAACTCCAGGATTAACTCAGAGAACGTAGAAACAAATTCTTCTCAAGATGCTTTATGGACCACTTTCGGAAAGATTAATAATAACTTTAGTTTGAAAAACAAATGGGTAATTCAGCTCTCCGGAGACTATCAAGGAAAAACCAATCTTCCAGTTTCTCAAGGGCAAAGCTTTGGTCCTCCTAGCACTGCTCAAAGTTCTTCTCAAGGGTATATTGAGCCATTCTACGGTGTAGATGTTGCCATCAAAAAGAGCTTTATGAAAAACGATGTCGCTTCTTTGACACTATCTGCCAATGACATTTTTCGTACCAGAGGAAATACGCAAGTATCTAATGGAGAAGATTTCTCACAAACGTATTACAGACTGAATAATCCACAGCAAATCAAATTGAATTTCTCTTTTAGATTTGGTCAAATGGATGCTAATATGTTTAAGAAAAAAGGAAACGCATCATCAATGGAAGGAATGCAAATGCAGTAAACATATTCTGTTGTCGTATATGTTTACATAATAATAAGCCATTTCAGTTTTACTGGGATGGCTTTTGCTTTTGAGCCCTAAATATCAACTAGCCTTCTGCATCATACTAAACACAGGAAGGTTTTCCATGATGTTTGTCTTTCTATGCTGCAAACCCCAAGTTACCATGGCTTCTAAAACGGTACTTAACTCCCTACCTGAATCTGTTAAAGCATACTCTACCGTTACAGGGGTGGTATTATAAACGCTTCTACTTATCACCCCATTAGCCTCTAAATCTTTCAACTCTTGCGAAAGCATTCTAGGGCTTATCTTTTCCAACTCCCTTTCTATCTCCTTAAACCGCTTTTTACCGAAAAGAAGCGTCCCAATAATCGGCATTTTCCATTTCCCTTGGAAAACATTCAGTGTATCTCTCACAGCTAAAACATAGGAAACCGGACATTTCTTTACATTTTCAAAATCTTCCACACTTCTTAAATTACTCATATTCAAATAACTATACTTTTGTATACCGATATACTAAAGTATATCACTATATTTTATATAGCAAAGGTAGACTACTTTTGAATTATCAAACAAATAAAACAACAATAATTATGATATTAGTAACGGGAGCAACCGGTGTATTAGGAAATGGAGTTATTGAAAACCTTTTAAAAACCACGCCAGCCAATAAAATAGCAGCCTTAGTAAGAGATGAATCAAAAGCTGCAAACCTAAAAGAAAAAGGTGTAAACATAAGAGTAGGTTCTTACCAAGATAAAGACGCTTTGGCTACAGCCATGAAAGGAATTAACAGAGTACTACTAATTTCTTCTAGCGACTTTAATGATAGAATCGGGCAGCATAAAAACGTAATTGACGCGGCAAAAGACGCTGAAGTAAAGCATATTTTTTATACCAGCGTAAGCATTGAAGATATGGATAACTCACCTATCAAACCACTTTTAGGCGACCATTTCGAAACTGAAAACTACATTAAAGGAAGTGGTTTGACTTATACTTTTTTGAGAAACAATCTTTACCAGGAGGTGGTACCAATGTTTGTAGGCGAAAACGTTCTTGAAACTGGAATATTCTTCCCAAGCGGTGAAGGGAAAGTAGCCTTTGTATCAAGAGCAGATTTGGCAGAAGCTACAGCAATTATTTTAACAGGCAAAGGGTATGACAATAAAATTATCGCCCTGACCGGAAGCCAAGCATATTCCTATGCAGAAATAGCTAAAGAGCTTTCAAAATTCTCGGAAAAGGAAGTAGCTTTCACTAGCCCCGAACCATCTGTATTCAGTGAAACACTTAAAGGGTTTGGTTTACCAGCACACATTGTTCAAATGTCTTCCTTATTTGCTGCTGGAATCAAAAATAAAGACTTTGAAACAACATCAAACGACCTTGAAAACCTCTTAGGTAGAGAACCAAAAAAATTAACCAACTTTTTGAGAGAGGTCTATGGTAAATAAAATCATAGATACATTTGCTTAAACGCAATCAAAGAGGTTTTAATCAAAAATTAGAACCTCTTTTCTTTTGTAGAAATGCCAAATCAAATCTTGTTTTAACCAATAATTTGAAGTTTATTGAATCCATAAATAACCTATGAAATTCAGAGTGTACCTATGAGAAAACTTATCACTATTATTTTTTGTCTGTCGCTAAGTAGTTGCTTCGCACAATCAGACGGCAAAAAGGAAGAATGGCAACAACTTTTTAACGGAAAAGACCTATCGAACTGGGATATCAAAATTCGTAACCATCCTTTAAACGATAACTATAACGAAACCTTTCAGGTCAAAAACGGTAACATAGTGGTAAACTATGATGCTTATGACGACTTCAAGAAGCAGTACGGTCACCTATTTTACAAAGGCGACTTTAGCTACTATAAAATAGCCACAGAATATAGATTTATTGGCGAACAAGCTCCAAAAGGTGAAGGCTGGGCTTTCCGAAACAGTGGTATAATGATTCATGGTCAGCCTGCAGAAACCATGGGATTAAACCAAGACTTTCCAATTTCCATTGAAGTACAGCTATTAGGTGGCTATGATGATGCCAAACCACGAACCAACTGTAATTTATGCACACCAGGAACTACGGTTTGGTATGAAGGTAAATTTGATGAGAGGCATTGCATAAGTTCAAGTATCCAAGCAGCTCCATTGAACCAGTGGGTAAGAGCAGAAGTTGAAGTATTTGGAGACTCTCTGATTCGTCATTGGGTAGATGGTAAAATAGCTATGGAATACGCAAAACCTGCCTATGGCGGCGGCGTAGTAAGTGGTTTTAACCCGGAAGACAAGCCTGACGGACACTCACTAAGCCATGGGTCTATCTCTTTGCAAAGCGAAAGCCATCCGATAGAATTTAGAAAAGTAGAACTTTTAAACCTTAAAGGATGCATGAACCCTAAGGCTAAAAACTATAAAGACTACTACATCAAGAACGATGAAACTTCTTGTACTTTCTAAACAGAAAGCTCATTTAGAAACAAATATTAAAGCTAGCCTATTTCTTTTAGGCTAGCTTTAAATTTAAAAGGACTCATGCCACCATGCTTCTTAAAAACGCGAGAAAAGTAAGAATGATTAATATAGCCCATTTCATCCGCCACTTCAGCAACGGTGCTATCGCCAAAAGTAAACAGTCTCTTACTTTCTAAAACTATCTTTTCTGAGATTAGCTGCGTAACAGTCTTATTTAAAACTCTTTTACATATTCTATTAAGATGCTTCAGTGTCATACTCATCTCAGAAGCATAAAAAGAAGGTGATTTCTCAATTTTAAAGTTTTCTTCTAGCAATAGGTTAAACCTATTAAGCTTTTCAGAGGATGTATACAAAGACCTAATTTCCGACATATGCATTCTAGAAAGTTCAATATGAATTGTATCTATAAGGTTAATGATTTTATCCTGTTTCATTGATTGCTCTCCAAGATTCTCCCTTACTAAAAGCTTGAAATAAACTTCTAAATTCTCCATTTCTTGGAGCGACAGTTTTATCTCAGAAATATGCGTAGCAGAATTATAAAAAACATAATCTTCAATTTTCTTATGCCCAAAGTAGAGCTTATAAATGTCTTGAGAATAAAAGACAATATAGCCATCAATATCAGGAGAAAGCGTCCAACCATGAATTTGACCAGGTCTCATCACAAAAAGGCTCCCAGGTTCTATATCATACGTATCTAGGTCAATTTTATGCGTGCCGCTACCAGCTGTAAATAAAACCATCAAATAGAAATCATGGCGGTGCGACTTCTCAATAAAACTATTCGCTATGAGGTGCTCTTTAAAAGTGTTAACGTATAAGTCATTTTGATACCTAAGCCTATCGAACTTCCTGATTTCATAAACTGGATACCCTTTCATAAATGTCCTAATTATGTCAAAAGTGGCGAAATATTATAGCTAACAACACCACACAGATGCCTAATTTTGTATAAAAATATAACAAACTATGTTTAAAAGCATCATTTCTGCACTTAATAACAATTGTCCTAATTGTGGTCTTGGAAAAATATTTAATGTACGCAGTGTAGTCTTCAGCTTAGGTTTTTCAGACATGAAAACCAAATGTGAAACCTGTAATTCTAAATTTGAGAAAGAGCCCGGCTTCTTCATTGGAGCCATGTATGCGAGTTACGGGCTTATCATTGCTGAAATATTCATCACATACTTCATTTCCAGTTTTTTCTTTGAAGAGTCACTTGATTTAAGAATACTTGGAATCATAACAGTAGTTTTACTACTACTAAGCTTTTTCAATTATCGATTCTCAAGAATAATTTGGCTTTATGCCTTTGGCTAAAAAAATATTAGAACCAATAGAGGCATTTTAAAGATAAGCTCATCAAAAATTCTGCGGACATAGCTCTTAAAGGACTAACGGGCTCTTGGCCAAGTCAAATACTATAAAATAATAAAAGCCCACCTTTCGGTGAGCTTTGTGACCTCGCCAGGATTCAAACCTGGAACCTCTTGAGCCGTAATCAAGTACTCTATTCAGTTGAGCTACGAAGCCATTCCACAAATAAAAAGAAATCATTTCCTTTATTTCGGACTGCAAAAGTAAGAGTATTTCTATTTTAACGCAAATACTTTCTCAATTTTTTAGCTCATCTAAAAGGTCAGGGTTAATTGTTTTATAATACTGCCTTAATTTTAAGATAATCGCGAGTGCCACAGCTACCTCAGCAGCAGCCACTATCATGATAAACAAGCTAAACAACTGCCCTTCAAAAGGGTCTGAAGCATTTCTAGCTAAGGCTACAAAATTAACATTGACAGCGTTTAGCATAAGCTCTACCCCCATTAACATCACAATAAGGTTCTTTTTGGTTATTAAAACCGCAAAGCCTAAAGCAAACAATATGGCAGAAACGTATAAAAAATAGGTACTAGCAATCATGACTTCTCTCTTTTAGCGATGTAAGATGCTCCTATTAAAACCACCAATAATAATACCCCAATCATCTCCAATAAAGCAACATGACTAGTCATAAGGTGCATTCCCAAGGCGTTTATATGATTAACAGCTCCATAGCTTTCTACAGCATTAGTAATTTTCAGATTAAAAACCATCAAACCCAATCCACCAGAAATCACCAAAGCAATTAGTAAGGATAAAAGATTATTGACATTTATTACCTCAAGGGCATCTCCTTTATTTTTTCCGTTGGCAGAAAGCATTATCCCAAAAAGAATAAGTATCAAAACACCACCCACATAAATCATTATCTGTGAAACAGCTATAAATTCGGCATTTGCCAATAAAAACAACCCTGCCACACCTAGAAGTGAAGTTAATAAGCCATAGGCTCCATAAAGGATATTCTTAGTGAAAAATAAGTAGGCTGCTCCGCCAATGGCTATCAAAGCAAAAATGCCAAAAACTATCTGAGCTAGTAAATCGGCCTCTAATATTTCCTGAAATAGCTCCATTTAATCTTTTTTAGGTTTCATGCTAGGCTTAAATGGCATTTTAGCCGCAGGTTTCTTTTCAGAAGACTCTTCGTTCTTCGGTTTCTGGGTCGGTTTAAAAGCCGGTTTAGCACTCGGAGTAAACTTTGGCGTAGCTTTTACTTCTGCTTTACTTTCTCCTACCTCCGTTTTTGGCTTCTGACTTGGTTTAAAAGCAGGCTTAGCACTCGGAGTAAACTTTGGCGTAGCTTTTACTTCTGCTTTACTTTCTCCCTCCTCCGTTTTCGGCTTCTGACTTGGTTTGAAAGCGGGCTTCGCACTCGGAATAAACTTTGGCGTAGCTTTTACTTCTGCTTTACTTTCTCCCTCCTCCGTTTTTGGCTTCTGACTTGGTTTAAAAGCTGGTTTAGCACTCGGAGTAAACTTTGGTGCAGCTTTAGCTTCCGGCTTACTGGTCGGTTTAAATACTGGCCTTGGCTTCTCGTTTCCTTCGGATGCAGGCTTCATGCCTGGTTTAAATGCAGATTTTCCTGCTGAGGGTTTGAAAACTGTTTTTTTAGGTTCAACGTCACCAGAAGGTTTTGCACTTGGCTTAAATACAGGACTTCCTGATGGCTTTGCTTTTTGTGTAGGACTAAACACTGGCCTTCCAGCTGGCTTAGTTGATGTTTCAGTTTTGGCAGCTATCTTTTGTTTTTCAGCTTTTAAAGCTTCTTTCTCTGCCACAAATTGCTCATAAAGCTCTCTCTTCTCTTGAGCTTCTTCCTCTGAAAGATTAGCAAAAGCAAAATTAAGGTCGGTTACATCTACCACAGAATAGTCGTACTCGCTATTCATAGTTAAACACTCCGTAGGACATACGGTAGTACACAAGCCACAGAAACAGCATTTAGCCATATCTATGTCAAATTTGGCAGCATGAAGACGTACAGGGGAGCCATCAGAGGTATTTCTGATGAGTTCTGGAGACTTTATAGCCTCTATGTCAATACAGTCTACCGGACAAATTTTCGCACATTTGTCGCAAACGATGCAATCATCGATTTCACAATCCAACTGATTCCTACCATGATCTGGAATATCTATTGTTTGATGAGGATATTGAATTGTGACATGACCTTTATCTAATTCAAAAAAGTCTGGATCTGATATCTGCTTTTCAGCTCGTGAAAAACGTGCGTCAGCCAAATGTTTTAGTGTAAGACTCATGCCCTTGGCAGTAGTCTTCAAACCTTTCTTGATGTTTCCGAAATAGGACATATCACAAAGATAGGACAAAGATAATTTAAATTTCATTAATCTACTAAATTGATAGACTAAGTTCTTTTAAATCTAAACTAGAAAGCCCCTTATGACGGATAAAAACTTAAAATCTCATTAAATAATTCGAAAACTGCCCGTATAAAGACCTTACCTTTGTGAAAATTTAGAGGATAAACACCTTTCAGTATGTATAAAGAATTGACCTTAGTTTTAGACCCCGAAGTAGCTCTGGATGAAGAAAACCTAAAAAGCTTTCTTGGAAAAAAGCTAAACCTTGCAGAAACCGAATTCTTCCACAGAGTAAGAAGACAGTCTGTAGATGCTAGAAAAAAACAAGTCAAAATAAATCTACAAGTAGAAGTTTCTTCCTCTCCCCTTCCTCTTAACATCGATTTTGAAAAAAAATATCAAAACGTTAGTCAAGCCAAACAAGCCATAGTTATTGGTGCTGGCCCTGCAGGTTTATTTGCCGCTTTAAGGCTAATAGAGCTCGGTATTAAACCTATAGTACTGGAAAGAGGAAAAGACGTTCAAGCCAGAAGACGAGATTTAGCTGCCATCAATAAGGACCATATCGTTAACCCTGACTCCAACTATTGTTTTGGTGAAGGTGGTGCGGGAACCTATTCTGATGGGAAACTTTATACGCGTTCGAAAAAACGAGGCGATATAAAAAGAACCTTAGAAATTTTAGTGGCACATGGTGCTACCGAACAAATTTTGGTAGATGCACATCCACACATTGGTACCAACAAACTCCCAAAAGTAGTTTCAGAATTGAGAGAAAGTATTTTAGGTGCTGGAGGCGAAATTCATTTTGACACAAAGGTTACCGACTTTCTTCTAACAAATAAAGAACTTACAGGAGTACTTACAGAAAATGATGACACATACCAAGGTGTTGGCGTTATTCTGGCTACAGGTCACTCCGCAAGAGATATTTATGAGCTGCTGCATAAAAAGGGTATACTGATTGAGAATAAATCATTTGCTATGGGTGTCAGAATAGAGCACCCGCAGGGTTTTGTAGATAGCTGCCAATATCATAAAGAAGAAAGAGGCATTTTGCCTGCGGCATCATACTCTTTAGTTTCACAAACGCATTATAAAGGCATAAAAAGGGGTGTTTTTAGTTTTTGTATGTGCCCAGGAGGTTTTATAGTTCCTGCCAGTACTGCTCCCGGAGAGTTGGTAGTAAACGGTATGTCCCCATCGCGAAGAGATTCCTTTTTTGCCAACTCAGGTGTGGTGGTAACCATTAATGAGCCTGACTGGAAAGCTTTTGAACAACACGGGCCTTTGGCTGCTTTGGAGTTTCAAAAAAGTGTAGAAAAGAAAGCATGGGAAGTAGCTGTGGCCAATAGCGATACGCACGAAAAAGACTGTCAATTAGCTCCCGCTCAATTAATACCAGATTTCTTAAACGGAAGGGTTTCTAAAAAACTGAATGAATCTTCTTATCAACCCGGACTTGTATCTGTTGATATGAATAAAGTATTGCCACCAAACATTGCAGAGCCTTTGAAGGAAGGAATTATTGCTTTTGGCAAAAAAATGAGAGGCTATAATAGCAATCAGGGTCAATTAATTGGTATTGAAAGTAGAACATCTTCCCCTGTTAGGATTCCGAGAGACAGAGAAACCTTAGAACATTTAAGTACCAAAAGACTGTTCCCTTGTGGTGAAGGTGCTGGTTACGCAGGTGGAATTATAAGTGCAGCTATGGATGGAGAGCGTTGTGCTGAGGCACTTGTGAAAATTTATAAGTAAGTACACTTTCGCAGAGCCTTAATATTCACGAAATTTGTTTCAAACAGAAAAATTTGAAATATCATTCTTTTGTATCTTCCTTAGAAACAAAGCTTCAAAAGCCCCTACCTGGCCATGCGGAGTTCATGAAAAAGAATGGATATGACCTTAATAAAAGAGCTCAACCTGATTTTAATAGAATTAAAAAAAGTGCTGTACTAATAGCCTTTTACCCTCACAAAGAAGATATTTATCTTCCTTTGATTTTGAGACCTCCTTATGACGGAACGCATGGCGGTCAAATGGCTTTTCCTGGCGGAAGAATGGAAGATTTTGACGAGTCTTACGAGCGAACTGCTCTTAGAGAAGCCGAAGAAGAAATTGGACTTAAAGCCCTTGATGTTAACATTATTGGCACATTAACAGAGGTTTACATTGCCCCGTCCAATTATTGGGTAAAACCTATAATAGGTACATTAGATTATAAACCAAGTTTTTTCCCAGACAAAAGAGAGGTAGCTGCTATTCATCAAATACCTTGGTCTGAGTTTTCTATTCCTGAAAGGTTTCAGAAAAGAACCATTCAAGTAAGAGGAACTACCATGGTGACTTCTGGCTTTGAAATTCAAGGACAATGGATTTGGGGAGCCACCGCTCTAATGATAGCCGAACTCATGGAAGTTTTGAAAACTTGACAAAAGGCTAAGTTTAAGTATATTGAAGTTTAATTATTAATTACATTGTTTAATTAAGCGTTAATAATGCTCCGACTCAGCCTCGTAGATGACCATGAAATCTTTCTTAAGGGTCTTAAAAGCCTACTCGCAAGTAAGGCCAATATTCTTATTCGGGATACTTTTAATTCTGGAAATGCCCTCTTAGAAAAACTTCCTCTTCAAGATACCGACGTACTTCTATTAGACCTACAACTACCCGATATAGAGTCGGAGCTTTTGCTCAAAAAAATAAGAGCTAAACAGCCAGACCTAAAAATTTTATATTTAACCTTAATTAGAGGAAATCGATATTTTAATAAACTTAGCAAAATTGGTTTTCAGGGATATATACTAAAAGATAGCCCAATAGAAATTCTTCATGAAGCCATTGAAAAAGTAGCGGCAGGAGAAGAGTATTTTGGAGAAAGATACAGCAATAAAAACAAGGTAAATACCGCCACCACTCCCGAAACACAAATCTTAAACTTACTAAGCCTCCGGGAAATAGAGGTTTTAAAATTAGTAACACAAGAGCTTTCTAGTGCCGAAATCGCACAGCGATTGTTTGTCTCTGTAAGTACTATAGACAGCCACAGGAAGAATATCATGGTGAAACTTGGGGTTGACAATATTGTAGGTTTGATAAAAATTGCGGTCAATAATGGATTGATATGAGAATACTACTACTCCTATTTGCATTAACTAGTCCTTTGATGGCTTCCGCTCAAAAAATTGACATTGCGTATGTAGATAGTCTGATCTACTTCACGCAGTATTTAGGTATGGATGAGTCAAAAGCTGATTCATTGATTTTGATGGCTGACCAAATTGAAGAAAAAGGTTTTGGTATAGATTATAAACTTGGTGCCATTTACGGCTATAGATTTAAAGGCTGGGCTTATGATTATAAGGGCGATTACGATAAGGCAATTGCCTTTATGCTTAAGTTTTTAAAGGTGGCACAAGAAGAAGGTTTTGAAGATGAAATAATAATGGCTTACGGCGATTTGGGAGGTCTATATTCATTTATGGATAGGCATGAAGAGGCTAAAAGTATATTCTTAAAGGCTATTCAAGACGAAAACTTTCGTAAAAAACAACCGCGACGACTTTCTACATTTTATAACAATTTAGGGAGTACCTATAATCAACTGGGTAAAAAAGACAGTGCATTGGTCATGTATAAAAAATCTTTGCAACTGAAAGAAGAAACTGGCGACAGCCTTGGAATGCTAAACCTAAAGACAAACCTATCCTCGTTTTTAATTCAAGAAAACCAATTAAAAGACGCCGAGAAACTCATTTTAGAGAACATTGCTTTTTGTAAACTGATTGACAAAAAAGGAGACCTCTGGCACAATTACATTAACTTTGGTTCACTCAGAAACAAGCAAAAAAGATTTAAAGAGGCCGAGCAGCATTTGTTAAACGCCAAAGCAATAGCCGAAGAATTAGACAATGACCCTTTTAGAAAAGAGAGTTTCCAGGCCTTGGCCGTTAATTACGAACAGCAAGGACAATTTAAAAAGGCCCTTGCCATGGAACAGGCAACAAAAGAGGTTTCTGAGAAAATCTTAAATCAAGAAACCAATGACAAGATTAGCGAGCTACGCGAAACGTATAACTCGGAAGAAAAGGAGCGAGAAAACAAGCTTCTTAACCTAGAGCTCTCTGCTAAGCAAACCCAACAAAATCTCCTCCTACTAGGACTATTACTAGCAGCCCTTTTCTCAGGACTTATTGCTTTTTCGCTGCGAAAAAACAGAATTAAGAATCGCCAACTAGCTCTTCAAAACAACTTAATAAATCAACAAAAAGACAAGCTTACAGAGCTAAACGAAGAGAAAAATTCACTTATCAGTATAGTTTCGCATGATTTGAGAAGCCCATTTAACAGTATTGCCCTTTGGAATAATATATTAAAAGAGAATTTAGAAGGCTCGCCTTTAAAAGTAGCCGAAGCTACGGAGATGATAGGCAAAACCGCAAGCTATGGGCAGCAGATGATTGATAATATTCTGGACATAGAAAAAATAGAAATCAATACGCATCAGCTTGACTTATCGGAGATTGACCCCATAGAGCTAAGTACTTCTCTGATAGATGACTTTGCCCCTGCGGCATCTGGAAAAGGCATTAAAATTAACTTTAAATCTGAATTAGATGAAAGCCAAAGAATAGTTACCGATGCATCTTTACTTAGGAGAGCTCTGGAAAATCTTATTTCAAACGCCTTAAAATTCTCTCATCCTAAATCTAAAGTGGAAGTACTTTTAGTCAAAAAAAACGAGAACCTTCTTTTTAAAATCAAAGACTATGGCGTAGGTATTCCCATAACTGAGCAAAGTCAACTTTTTACTAAATATGGACAAACCTCCGCATCTCCTACTTCTGATGAAAGCTCTTCTGGGCTTGGTCTAAGTATTGTCAAAAGAATAGCCGAAGAGCTAGGAGGGACTGTTTCTTTTGAATCCGAATTAGGAAAAGGCTCGGAGTTTGTATTTTCTTTAAAATACTAATAGATAAATGTTTGTCATGATTTTGGTTCAAAATCCCACCAAAAGAAATGACTTACATTACTAAATGATGCCATTAACATTTGGCTCCTCTAGGCTATTTTGTCAAATCTTAGTTGGTCTCAGGTTTTTGAAAATAAACGGTTTAAAACCCCGTACTTTGCTCAGCAATTTACTTACATCAAGATTTGAAAGACCTTTTACTCATAACGCCTCCTTTTACCCAGCTAAATACACCCTACCCTGCCACGCCTTACATTAAAGGCTTTTTAAACACAAAGGGGATTTCTGCATTTCAGATGGACTTGGGCATTGAGGTTATTCTAGCCTTATTTTCAAAGGAAAACTTGGAGAGTATCTTTGAAATGGCTTATGAAAACGACAGTATTTCTACCGAAAATGCTGAGCGTATTTATTGCCTTAGAGAGGAATATCTAAAAACGATAGAAGAAGTTATTCCTTTTTTGCAAGGGCATAGCCAAACTTTTGCTAAGCAAATTTGTACCGAAAACTTTCTTCCGCAAGCCAGCCGGTTTGAGCAAATCAATGATTTGGAATGGGCTTTTGGTAGCATGGGCGACCAAGACAAAGCTAAATACCTAGCCACCTTATACTTAGAAGACCTTTCTGACTTTATAAAAGAATGTGTAGATGAGAATTTCGGATTTAGCAGATATGCAGAAAGGCTAGGGAGAAGTGCGAATGCCTTTGACGAGCTTTACGATTACCTCCAAGGCGAACTAACACTGATAGACGAAGTTTCTCTGGATATATTGGAACAAAGAATTCAGGAACTTGCACCTAAGCTTATCTGCTTTTCGGTGCCATTTCCTGGCAATTTATATAGTGCTTTTAGATGTGCTCAGTACATCAAAGAAAACTATCCGAATATTAAAACCGCCATGGGTGGCGGCTTTGCCAATACAGAATTAAGAAGCGTAAAAGACAAAAGAGTTTTTGAGTTTTTTGATTTCATCAGTTTGGATGATGGCGAATTGCCTTTAGAACTTTTAAGTCAACATGTTTTAGCGAAACAAGAAAAACTAGAACTAAAAAGAACCTTTCATTTAGTAGAAAACGAAGTTACTTATACCAATAACAGTCCGAAACCAGATTATAAACAAGCACAGGTAGGAACCCCAGATTATAGCGATTTATGGCTTGATAGCTATATTTCTGTAATAGAAATAGCTAACCCAATGCATAGTCTGTGGAGTGACGGCCGCTGGAATAAACTCACCATGGCTCATGGCTGCTACTGGGGAAAATGTACTTTCTGCGACATTTCATTAGACTATATCAAACTTTACGAACCTATAGCCGCCAAAATTCTGGTAGACAGAATGGAAGAGCTAATAGAACAAACTGATGAAAAAGGATTTCACTTTGTAGATGAAGCTGCTCCGCCAGCATTAATGCGTTCATTGGCTTTGGAGATTCTGAAACGGAAATTGGTGGTAACTTGGTGGACTAACATCAGATTTGAAAAGAACTTTACCGCCGACCTCTGCAAACTTTTAAAAGCGTCTGGCTGCATAGCTATTTCCGGCGGTTTAGAAGTAGCTTCCGATAGACTTTTGGCTCTGATAGATAAAGGGGTTACGGTAAAACAAGTAGCTCAAGTTACACGAAATCTTACCGAATCGGGCATTATGGTGCACTCCTACCTTATGTATGGGTACCCTACCCAAACTGTTCAAGAAACCGTTGATAGTTTGGAAATGGTGCGTCAAATGTTTGAATTAGGTATACTCCAATCAGGTTTTTGGCACCAGTTTGCCTTGACAGCACATAGTCCTATTGGGCTAAATCCTGAGGCTTTTGGTATAGTACCAGACCTTAAGGAAATCAGTTTTGCTAATAATGATGTTCAGTTTTCTGACAGCACAGGTATAGAGCACGATAAGTTTAGCTTTGGGCTAAAGAAATCGCTCTTTAATTATATGCATGGCATCTGTTTTGAATATCCACTGCAAGAGTGGTTTGAGTTCAAAATTCCTAAAACCACTGTTCCAAAAAACTTAATTGCAGATGCTCTAGATGAGCAAGGTGACTTTCTCTCAAAACCGAATGGCAAGATAGTTTGGCTGGGCACTGAGCCTTCGGTATTTCAGAAGAATGCTAAGAAACTAAAGTTCCTTTTTCATACTAAAACGGATGCCTTTGAAATAGATTTTGGCATAGCGAACGGGAATTGGCTATTAACTAAACTAGATGATTTAAAGCCAGAAAGTGGCAAACTAATAACCCTACAAAACCTCAAAGATGACTATGAAAAACAGTACGAAAACTTTGAGCTATTCTGGTACTCTAAACCTATTCAAGTGATGCGAGAGAATGGGCTACTGGCTCTTTAGTAAGTGAATGTGTGGTTATCTATTAAATCAATATCCCGCTGGATTGACAAATTCAGCATATCATTTATTCTTCTTTTGGACACTTTCATTAAATCATTATTATTTAGCCTTACTCGCATTTTACGGCCATTTCTGTACAGTGATTTCACACAGCTCATATTGACCACTGCTCCTCTGTCGGTTCTGTAAAAACCATGGTCGGTAAGCCGTTCTTCTAATAAACCAATGGTGGTGGCCACCAAAACTTCCTTTCCACTCCTGAAGTAAATTTGTGTGTAATTTTCCCTGGCTTCTAGTTTTAATAAGTCTTGGGGCTGTGCAAAAAGATGCCCGCCAATCCTGATTTTATGTATTGTTTCCATGCTCTTAAACTTTTGATAACCAAAGTTCAAGAAATATTTAAAACGAAAACATCGTGTAAATGGGGGTTTATTGACCGTAAAATGGAAGAATAATCAAAGACCATTTCTAACATCTAGTATAGAACCCAACTCTGTGTCAAATACAGCCCCCGTATCAATTTCGATTTTGTTAGCTGTTCCGTGGTGGTCATTAAATAAATTCAGCGTTTCGCCAGCGGCCACCTGAATATTAGAACAATAGTCTGGATAAGTATTAGTACTCCAATTAGCACGTTCAAACCAATTATCATTTAATCCATTATGGAATACTACCTCGTCATAACTATCACATACCGGTGGGCTGCTGAGTACATTGACTTTAACCACTTTTTCACAAAAAATATCAGGCCATTTTATTTTAAAATAAACCGAAGACGTGCTCAAATTAGAATTGACTATTAACAAATTATTGGTAGAATCAAACGTGGCAAATGGTGCAGCTAAAGTAAGATCTGTATACCACGTTGAATCTATTGAAAAGTTACTAGTTATGCTTTTAGACATTATAGGGGCATAGGTAATATTTTCTAACAATGGATTGTAAAAAGGATTAATAACCAACCCTTTAGATGTATTACTATAGAATATCTTTCTTATTCTCCCATGCGAATTATAAAAACCATTATTTATTATAACACCTAGATTATCCACACCGCCAATGCCAAAATGTGCAATAGAACCATTGTTTTCTATACTCCCATTAACTTCATTTCTTATTGCAAAATGATTTACCAGAGTAGCACAAGAATCGTTTATAAACTCCCCTTCATTTTTAAAACCAACAACCTCCTTATGAGTGGTTCTAAAGACTACACTACCCCTATTTAAGAAACTAGACCAAGTTTTATGATTATGCAGAGCTGGAACCTCTGTAGAGACATCAACTAATAGGCTGCCATTATTAATGATGGTGGCTGAGTTTTTTATGCAAGTTTCAAATAAGTCAACATTTGAAATTTCAATTTGTTCCGAACTTTTGTTTAAAATACTTCCGCTAAAATTATATATCCCTATATCTCCACCTAAATCACTGATTTTAAGGAGTCCTTTGTTTTCAAAAAGTGCATCTGATGTCAACTGAGCGAAGCCTTCTCCGTACTCACTTTTACCAAAGAAAAGCTCTCCCTCGTTTATAAAAGTTTTTTCATTTAAAAAGCCTATTAAAGCCCCCTCTATTTTAACACTGGCGTCAACATTATTCTCAAATAAATCCGTGTTAATTATAGCAATCATATAGCGATGACATTCCGCTTCAATAAGTCCATTATTTACAAAAGAGCTCTCATTTCTTATCATAGTATAGACATTTACTACAGTTGAGTTCATACTATCACTGAGTATTAAACCATTAGAATAATTGATGAAATCTCCTTTATTTAAAATACCATCATTATTTATGCAGGATATATATAATGAATCATAATTGTAAAAGTCAGCGAGGTTTTCCATGGCGGGTTCTGTTAAACTTCCGAGAAGAAGCGTTCCTTTGTTTTCGAAAAAACCATTATTTCTAACCCCGTCTTTTGAAGATATCCGCCCTCCAGGTTTATTAAAAATTTCAGCAGAGCTATTTAAAAAATTATCAATACCTCCTCCCGAATTATTGACCGTTTGAATCTTATTTTCATTTTCCAGCCTTCCCGTTATAATCAAAACACCGGTTGAGTCTGAATCCATTATTTCAATCCTTCCTGTATTTTTTAAGTAAGCCGGATCATAAGAACCAAGTAGCTTTATACCTATTTCTGAATTAATTACTTGTATATAACCCCTATTATCAAGACTATCCTCTACGAGTACGCCACTATTGGTAGCATTTGAAATATAAACTTCTGCATTAACTCTGTTCACAAAAGTACCATAGCTAGAAATTCCATACACCCCACCATCAATGCTTATTGAACCTCCAGAGGTATTTACAAACCTACCTGTTAGTGCAACATTTAGTATTCCATTTGAAATAAATATATCACCGTAATTAATTATTTCGGAAGAATAACCAGAAGACGCTATCAAAGAGCCATCTTGAAGTTCCAAACTACCGGTAGATGCAACAATTAATTTAGTTTGAACCTGAACAGACTTTGCCTCTTCAGATGTACTTATTTCAACAGAGCCAAAGGCTATAATTGCATTATCATCAGTGCCAGGCTTTACACCGCCAGACCAATTAGCCTCGTCGTGCCAACTAAATCCATCTCCACCGCCGCCCCAATAAATATCAGCAGCCAATAATTCAGCCGTAAAAAATGAGAATGCTAAGAAAAAATAATACTTCATCCTACAAGGTTTTTAATAAACAAATTTCCAAAACAGCACGACATCAAACCATCGTGTAAATAGTGATTTACACACCTTTAATTGAAAAACTATTCGTACGGAATTACATTCACTTCCATTACAGAGCCATATTGAAATTCAAGAAAACTGCTTTGCCCTGCCTGTGGCTCAAATTCCAATGTATTTAACTTAGCTTTATAAAGAGATGGTACGTAGACATCATTAAAACCACTTAATACAACTTTATCACAGTAATCGGGAGCTCTATTGCCTCGCCAGGTCGTGTGGTCATTCCAGTTGTAATCTACCTTTGGCCGGAGAATTTTAGTCACAATAGGTTGGGGACAAACAGAAATCTGTTTATGCGGTACTCCTAAAACTATAGGGTTACTTCCTGATAAATTCACCTCTAGAAAAAGACTATCGGCCGCATTTGCATTGGCATTTGGTGTGAAATAATGATCTGTTTGATGCCAAACCCCTGCTGAGGTGGCCATAGCTCTATCAACATACCAATCATTACTAATTGGCAATGAGCCAGGCTCTGTATAATTAATATTTATGTTTTCGCGAATGTCTTCTGAAATATTACCGTAAAAAGGCGATGCAAATAGGCCTTTGTTCCAAATAGGAAAGCCAAGGGCATCGCCATCGTTAAACTTGGTATTTCTGAATTGGTTTCCATGATCTATTATCACCCCTAAATTAATCATGGTATTAGTACCTGAAATCGATGAAACAGAGTCAGAAAAGTATTCCAAAATTCCCTCATTGGTTCCAACAAAGGAATCATGGTCTAAAAGAATTTGACCGTTTGTACTATTGGTTCCAGATGTCATAATAAAGGCCAAACTTCCACAGCCCCTTAAATCTAAATGGCCATTATTTATAGCAGCCCCGCTGAAGGATACGCAAGATTTGGAATTAACACTTGTCATATTCCCATTATACGTGGTGGGGTTACTGACATTGGAATGATAAAGTAAGGCTGAGGTATTTCTGGTGTTGTTTTCAAAATGAATATTTGAACCTAAGGTAGATGTAAACAAACCTAAATTATAAATACCTCTTGTGTGGGCATCTCGAAGTAATATTTCGCCAGTATTTTCTAAGGAACCGCTGCTCAGCACATTCATAAGTCCCACACTGCTTTCTTCGGCTCCATCTAAGTCTAAATACCCATTATTAATAAAGCTGCTGTTTTCTACCCACACACCATGCATTCCTTTGAAACTTTTTACCCATAGGGAATCATTATTTGTCAGAGTTCCGCCTATCATTCTTATTCCTGCATCAGAAATATGATTTAGTCTTATTAAGCCGTCATTTGTCAATTGACCAGATTCCATTCTTATTCCGTCGCTGTCTAAAATTGAGCTAACCTCAGAACTATCAATTAAGATTTCACCTCCTGCCTGATTTACCAAAACGGGATTAAGCCCCTCTAACCAAATGGCATCAGAAATCCCGTTTTTCATTTTAAGTAGACCGCTATTTGTCAGCGTACTATTATCAGAAATTAGAATGCTAGTTTCACCGTTTAATAGCATACTTCCGTCGTTTTGAAATAAAGTCCCAGCCGAAATACTATTAAGCAAACTGTCAGATTGGAACAAAGCCCCAACAGAATTAATGAAAGTACCTGAATTCTCTATTCCAATGTTTCTTACCTTATTTAAGACTAGCGTGTCTTCATTAATAAATGTTCCCGTATTAAGAATGCCCTCTGCCTCACCAGAGCCCTCTATTCTGAAATAGCCTTTATTATTAAAAATTGACTCATTATTAAATAGAGGAATGTTTCTTTGATAAGTATCAAAATAAACCATGTCAGTTCTGCCATTCAGGGTCATTTCACCTGAATTTTGAACAACATATTCTCCAAAATTTTGAGAAAAATCAAGGTTTAAAAAGGCTTCATTTCCACTAACAAAAGAGCCCAAATTATTGATATTAACTTCTCTAGTTTCTTTAATGTTTAAAGAATCATTGAAGAAGAAGTATCCCTCATTTTTAATATTTTCAGTGTTTTGCCACATGGTGTTCATCCCAATAGTTCCGTCAGACTTGAAGCTCCCTTTACCTTGATTCCAAATTCCGATAGTATTTCCTAGGCCAGATGAAACACTTTGCTCAAGAAGCATCTTACCATTATTGATAAAATAACTACTATCAGTGCCAATACCGTTATTAAGAATAAAAGCAGTGCTACTTTGTTTTATCCATATGTCACCGTTATTAGTGAAGGTATCTCCATCTGTCTCGTTTTTAATACCAAAAACAGCATTGTTTACTTCTACATTACCCTCATTAACAAACTCTTGCGTATTTTTAAACCCAAAACTACTAGCACTTCCATTTGTTGCGGTAATCAAAATTTCACCGGTACTTAAATTATAAAATTCACCCTGATTATCAATTCCATTTTTACAATCTTCTAAATGGATATGCCCATTGCTGTGGAAATAATCATAGTTTTTTATGGCAGTCTCCGACACATCAAATGTTAGTGAATCACCATTTAATTCAAACCGCCCTTCATTAATTATCCCATCTTTTCCAGCCAAAAGTCCCGTTCCAGACCACAGCACTTTTCCGTAAGAATTGTTTAAGAGCACATCACATCCTACGTTCAAATCAAGCGTACCTGTATTTACTAATAAACTACTGTCTGACACCGAGCCTATGTTGGCAAATTCTAGGGAATCTGCCCCTGTAAAAAGTGCTGTTCCACTATTAACAAAACCTGCAGTGTTCTGCTCGTTAAAAACGCCAAACTCAGTTCTTACCAAAGCGTATATTTCACCATCATTCACAAAAGACCCACTGGAATATACCGCTGAGCTACCACCCAAAGCAGAAGGCGTGATATCGTAAATTTTCAAATATGCTCCTGTGGTATTAGTTAAAATCCCTGTATTATATATGCCATAAAGATTGACATTATTAATATCCAGATACCCTTCATTTATGAATACGCCATTATTCTCTATCGCGGTTAACATACTAATTCCATAGCCGTCAATTATCAAAGTATCTGAACTGGAAAAATTACCATTATTAATAATTCCATCAATATCTGCGTCTATCTCTATTTTGCCATTGTTTTCAATACTTTGATTATTCTGAATAGCTAAAGAATCTGCATCAATTTCTAAAAGGCTACCTGTTTTCAAATCCAAATCGCCATTATTATATACAGCCAATCCATAAATACTAGCGGCTATGTCTACCACAGCACTGGCATAAACGAACATATCCGTTCTCCTTAGGCTTAAAGCAAAATTTCTATCCGAACTAGAGATATACAACTTCCCTTTTACATCCACTTCAGATTGCACAAATTCCACCGCACTGAGTGTATCACCAGGTGCAGCGGAGGAATGAATTACCGACAAAGTATAAGTATTATCAATGGTGAGTCTGCTACTTTTTAACCGTAAAGTACCAATAACAAAACTTGAGTTAATCTTGACACCGTTTGCTCCATCAATAATAACATCATGATTTATATTTCCACCAGGAGGCGTCCCCCCTATCCAGTTAAGACTGTCTTCCCAGGAAACTCCATCACCACTACCACTCCATTCAAAAGTTTGAGCACTCGCAAAAGAGGAGAGTAACAAGGCACAAAAAACTAGCATCTTTTTCATAATCAAACTTAGCAAAACTAGGTACTGAAAAACATCGTGTAAATGGGGATAAATAGACCTTAAAATAGAAATTTACTTTAGCTCTGAGTTATGGAACATGCACTTTTAAAGCAATATACTTTCAAGTTTCAATCAATTACAACCTTCTGGATGTGCCATAAAAACGGTTCCAGATAAGGCTGAAAAACCTGGTTCTAAAACAATTGCGTCTGCTTTATATTCTACCTCAGCCTGTGCCGTAATATCATTACTCGCTGTTAAGTTATTTCCTGAAATAAAATGATAGCCTAAATTAATGTCTCCTGCTGTACTTTGTAAATTACTAATGGTGCCGCATGGCGAAAATTTAATGACCGCTAGCTTTTCGTTATTCTTTGGTTTAAACGAATTATTCGAAGACTCCAGAAATTCAGAAATATCTGTTAAAGCATAAAGTGAAGAACCTTGAGAAACCAATTTGTTTACAACATCATTTCCTATACCACCTTGACCCTGATACCATCGTAAATCACCAGATGTATTAAAGGAACATAAATAAGAATTCCCGCCAGAAAGCTCCATAGTACCATGAACATAGGGCTCACTAAAATTTATTTTTTTATTATTCTCGCCTCCAAAAACCAATTCTCCTCCAAGAAAGGTTCCATAAACCTCTTCATATAAATACTCCGAGGTATCTCCAATAATTTTAACCCAGTTAATCTGGCCAGTCAGGTCATAAGATTGGACAATAATTCTCCCATCTGCTAAAGCGTCATACTCATCAACTCCAGCCTGATATGGGCTACTAAGGTTTACTATAGCACTATTTGTTTGGTTTATAGCATACAATCCGTTGTCGTGAGGTACCAAACTGCTCTTATTTAAATCATTCGCAAACGATGCATCTTGTCTTCTAGCCCACACTAAATTGCCAGATAAGTCTAAAGCAGCCAAGAAAACCCCTTCATAGGCCGATTCGTAAAGTTTATTTGTATCATACAAAGATGGCGTCTTAAAGTTTATAGAATCCTTAAATGTGCCTGATATATAAATCCTATTTACAAAGGCTTCCACTTTATATCCATAATCAGAATTTTCACCTCCAAATCTCTTCGCCCAATTTAGGTTACCATTTTGGTTATAATTAAGAAGGAAGGCATCCCGGTTGTCTTCAGAAATCAACAAGCTATCTTTGACCCCTGCGTTTTCAAAATAAAGTGTGTCCGAAAAACCACCATACAAATAGATGTTGCCTCCTGCACCAGCCATATCCGTTACTTCTTCATAAACTTTCACTTTGGATAGATAGGTGCCCGTAGTATCAAACCACAACAAATGATTCCCTATGACGTTTAATGTTGACGCTCCAGAGTGAATAAAAAGCGAGTCATAATCCACACTGACATGCATAAAAAGTTGGCCTTCATAATATTCCAGTTTTGCATTATTAGCAGAAGTGGCTTTGGCTACTTCTTTTAGCCATAAAGGCTTAGCACTAGCGTCTAGTTTTAGTAGAAAAAAGCAATCTTTGTCTTCTTCAGAGTTTTGTAATTCCAAATCTCCAATGTTAATAACATCTGTATAACGCCCAACTATATACGAACTACCAAGTTCATCTACCACCATGTCATCAGTATAAATAACTCCATTTGTTTCTCTTCCTTGAATCTTGCTAAAATGGTATTTATCAGTCCATAAGAAAGCTGCCATAAAAGCGTAGGGGTCGCCCTGCGGGCTTATAAAATGGGTAGAATTATTAGATGGGGTGTTGAAGTTCATTTGTTCTGTACCAAAACCGCACAGGAAAGAGTTATACCCATCAAAGGCCACACCGCGAGGAAAATCATCCCCTATACCGCCTGCTCTTTTTGTGCTAAGAAGTGTACCTGCCGTAGAAAATCTTGTTACAAAAATATCTCTCAGCCCATCAGAAAGATAAGTTTCAGGCCACACCTCAGTAAAATTATTAAAATCAATAGTATTCCTAAAAAAGCCTACCAGATTAACCGTACCGTTTTCTATGGCAAGCGAGGTGCCGCCGTCATTTATAGTACCCCCTGCTCTTCTTCGCCACATTGGAATTCCGCCAGACGAGTACTTCACCAAAAACGCATCTCTTTGACCGGCACTAACTAGTGCTGGCCCAGAAAGCAGTACACCCGGAAAAAATGCCTCATCTGTAAAAAAGCCAGTCATATACACGTTACCTTTATAAGTTGCTATATCTAGTAGTTGGTCGTCATCTACCCCTCCTCCTCTTCTAATATAATTCAAGGTGCCTGAACTATTATACTTGGCAAGAAAGACATCTTTTAAACCCGCAGATACCAGTTCATTGGAGCCTAAGGCAGAAGGCGTATTAAAGTTAGCCGTGTCCTCAAAAAAACCTCCAACATACACATCAGAATTAGAAATACTCAAACTTATTCCCGCATCATCACCTGTTCCGCCAGCTCTTCTTATCCCGTTAACATCTCCTGAAGATGAATATTTGACTAAAAAAGCATCTGTACCACCTGCTGAAGCTATTTGATTAGAACCAATGGCAGATGGTGTATTAAAATTAGCGGTTACCATAAACTTTCCTGTAACAAATATTTCAGAATTAAGCACGGCTATACCTTTTCCTATATCATCTAAAACCCCACCAGCTCTTCTTAACATAAATATGTAACCATCTAGCTGCCTGCCTTTCCATAAAAAAATGTCAGTACCTCCAGCAGAAGTTATTTCATTGGTGCCTGCAGAATAAGGGCTGCTAAAATTTGCTGTGTTTTCAAAACTACCCGTAACGTAAACATAGCCGTCGGAGAAAGTAATGTCTTGTGGTTCGTCATCCCCCGTTCCTCCTGCTCTTCTAGACCAAATAGGTGTTCCCTCACTATCTTGTTTTATAATAAATATATCTTTCCCGCCTTGAGAATAGAGTACTGGTAGTGAGCCAAATTTTACCTCTTCATGAAAATAACCTGTGGTATAAGTATTTCCAAAACCATCAGTAGCTATTGCCATGGACTCATAACCACCAGAAATCTGGGAATCACCATAGCTATTCTGCCAGTTAGGTACTAATTCATTGACAAAATGACTCTGTAATAAACGAGCAGATTTACTATATAAAGAATCTTCTATTTCTTGATTTAAGTCACTAATTGTCAATTCACTTTCTATATCATTAAAGGTAACGAGCCCCTCAGAAGTAGGTTGATAGGCTCTCAAAAAACTAAATTCAGATGACTCAAAAATGCGGCAAGAAAGAAAAGTCCCACTTAATAAATAACTCGCTATCAGACCATTAGAATGGTCTGAATTTAAGCCATAAGAAGCTGCAACTGAATTATCCGGTGTATAAAAAATAAGGGAATCTCCAATTGAAGTATTAGCATTTATATACAAACGATTATCAACACTCTTTAGCTTACTGGTGGTACCAGAATAAATTGGGCCAAAAGCGTTAAACCATCCAAGATTACCTAGGCTATCATAACTTGCTATAAAAGCTTCTCTTTCCGTAGTTGACAGCTCATTAACTCCATTAAATAAAGAAGGAGTATTAAAATTAATATGACCCTCATATGTAGCAGAAACAAAAATTTGATTTTCTCGAGCTAATACACTCATGCCTTCAGAACTATCCCGATTTCCAAACCGCCTGAGCCAAACATATGAACCATTTACATCATATTTAATTAGAAAATTATCTACTTCAATTCCTGAGTCAGATATATTCATTATACTGCCTGCCTCACCTTCAGTATTAAGCTTTCCAGTGTAAAAACCAGTTACATAAAGTCCATCTTCATAAATGGCCACATCTTGCACAAAGACCTCCGTATCACTATTCAATACATTTGCCCAAATCAGGTTTCCATCCAAATCATACCTAACTAAAAAACCTTTACGATTAAAGGCGGCAGAACTGTAAGTAACTCCACCAGAATCACTTAATGATTGAAAATCTGTGTCTCCAGAAAAAAAACCCGTCAGAAATAAGCCCTTATCGGTAGCTTTTAAAGCTCTGGGAAAGACTTCTATGCTAGCATCGAGTAATTTTGTCCATAAGAGTTCTCCCTCTTCACTATATGATACCAAGAGGGTACTAAAAACCTCTTCGGGTAAAACCTGTTCATTTACTCCTCTTTGATAAGGCGTGTTTAAGTTAAACCCATTTCTAACAAGAGCCGCTACATATACTTTGCCATCATAAAAACTGATCGACTGACCATAATCATAATCATCCCCACCAATTCTTTTCTTCCATAAAACATCGCCATTCGCGTTTAATTTCATGAGGATAACATCCCTATTACCTCCTTGACTCTCAAAGTTTGAACCATCTATTTCGGTATTAGTATATGAACCTATGGCATAGTAATTCCCGACACCATCGTCTATAACATCCTTGAGTGTCAAATATTCTTCTTTATCTTTTAGAGCTATCCCCCATTCAGGAAGTAGTTGTGCATTCAGTTCTGGAAAAAACAGAAGAAATAATAAAGACAGCAGGGGTTTTACTCTTGTATATATCATATCTATCTTTTTACGAGTGATTTGAAGTCTGTTCTGAGCTAAGCATTAAGCTCTACAAAATCTCATATAATTTTAACAGCCAAACAATTCAGTTTAAGCTACCACCAAAGTTCATGAAACCAGTTCACTCATACCATCGTGTAAATGGGGATTTATTGACCGTAAAGTGGAAATCTGGCTCTCATTAAGTTCATAAAAAATCAAGGCAGCCACCTATCCAATTATGATTAGATGTCCTATTCATGGAGAGTAAATAGAAAACCAAGCTTAATTTGAAATGAATTAGTACGAACTCACGTCCAAAACTGCATCACTATCGGTGTCAAAAAATGCCCCAGTCTGAATGTCAAGATACGCTGCACGGCCATACTCATTTGATAATAAATGTACACGTTCAGAACTAGGAATAATGACCTTATCACAGGCGTTTGGAAGTCGCATTAATGACCAGTTATTTACATCAAACCAACTTTCATCTGGACTACCGGTAAAAGAAATCTCACTAATATTCCAACATGAATAGTCCCCAGACGTCACCACGGGTAACCTCATTTGTAAATCACACTTGCCATACAAATTCACTGTAAAACGTAAGGTATCTGAAGTAGAGAATCCATTAACCTCAAAACTTTGATAATCTCCTGCTAAAATACCAGCCAACTGGGTCTCAGCGGCATCCCCGTAAAAGTTATTAGGTATAGAAAAAACGGGTGCTCCTAAAAGCCCAGAAGTATATTTTTTCCCGACTGTTAAACTATTATATATGGGAGAGCTTATTAAACCCTGATTTAGAGTTAGTTCATCAGAATGAAAGCCATTTAGACCTTCTATAAGTCCGTAATTATTAAAGGTGCCATCGTTACTAATTCTGGCGGAGTCAGATAGGCTTAGTAAGCCAATATTATTCACTGTACCAATGGTTTGCACTTGAAAAGGCAATTCTGTATGAAAAGTGGAACAAGTGTCAATGGTCATAATACCATTGACAAAAATACCATTTGGCACACTTACTGTGCTTTCATTTATAAGATTAAATAAACCGTAGTTATTAAATTCCTGTGCTACATTACTCCCTATATATAAGCCTAAATCTGAGGTTCCCTGGAGTGTCATATTTACTTTACCACGATTCACAAATTGGCCTCTTGCATTATTAAAGGCAGTGCCAGTGCCTGAATATGTAAGATCTATTATACCACTTTGGTCATTGAAAAGCAGATTAGAATAATTGTAAATACCATCTCCTCCCATATGATTTTCAATAGTTAGTGTTCCCTCATTAAAAAACTTGCCAAACGTTAACGTAGTCAATCCATAACCAGATTGACCATTTTTAAGTGTGATTTGTCCTTCATTTATAGTCGAATCACCCGGAACTGTAAGACCGGTATCTGTACAGGAGTCCACAGTAATGATGCCTGTAGATAAGTTTTTAAAATACGTTAGTTCTAATCCTTTTTTTGCATTCTTAATATCAATGGTGGCATGATTAGAAAAGTATTCAGGCATTCCTGAGGCATTACTGTGAGATAAACCATGCATTTGACCTTTCAGATCAAACTGAAATAATCCATAATTATCAACCCTACCTATACCTGTGACAAAGAAAAAGTCTGCGTTGTCTGAAACTGAATCTGAAATAACTACTGCTCCTGTATTATTAGTAAAATCTCCCATAAGTGAGAGCCCAACCGAATTTTTAGTTGAAACTATAATGGTGTCATTATTCACCAAATCGCCAGTCACAAAAGACGTTATATTTGTTCCTGAAGAATAGATGTAACCGTCATTTATAAGATCATTGCTATTGTCTATCCCACTATAAACCAACATAATGGCATCTTCATGGTTATTAATTTCACTAAGTTCATTATTAGCACCATGCCCATAGAGGCCTGCCAATGTTGTGTTTTCCACCCTTAATCTATCATAATTCTCCACTAGGCCTCCATCACTTTCTAGACCATACTCCGTACAATTTTTAATATTTAGTATTTGATAATTGACCAAACTGTCCACGAATCCAGTTTGTAGGAAACCAGTTACAGCTCCATCAATACTAACTTTACCCTTGTTCACAAACCCCCCAGAATTAGTTATTCCATAGTCGCCAGCGTTGCTAACTATTATTTCACCGCCTATATTTACTTTGATTTCGCCTTCTGAATTAACTGCGTCTGAGGCTGCATTCAGAATATTCAATAGGGCTCCTGTTCTTACTATAAGTCTATTTTGATTTTGAAGTGTCACTCCTCCACCTTCTAGGTTTACGGTACCAGAGATGTCTAAAAAACCAAGGTTTTGATTTATCAGACTTAAACCACCGTTAACATCAAGAACTCCACTAGCTGTTACTGTAATATTGCCAGAGGCAATAATAGAACCGACGCTAACGGAAGAGTTTACCTCTACCGAATTAGGCGAACCAATTACCGCCCTATCCGTACTACTTGGAAGATTACCGGTAGACCAGCATCCTGCATCAGTCCAGTTTCCGTTAGGGCAACCAAAAATCACATCAATAGCTAAGACATGAAAAGAAGAAATAAAGAATAGAAAAAAAAGTAACTGTTTCATAGCTTAATATTAGATCATTCACCCCTTATAGGATACTTTCAAAGTTCCTTAAACAAAAACACTCTCACAATCGTGTAAATAGGGATTTATTAACCATAAAATAGAAACATGGTGTTTTTAAAAATATCAATCGAACGTTAATAGCCATCAATACCTGAGAACCTTAATCTGAACATCATTTTTCTTTAGCCTGATTAGATTAGAGCTCAGCTAGTTTAGTCTCTTATAGAAATATCTCTTAAAGAAGATTGAACGCCCTACATCAAAAAAAACACCTACTGCAAGTGCAATAGGCGTTTTCGATCACTAGTCTACTATCAATCTACATATAGTTTAAGTCGTTATTGGGTTTTAGTTTAATAAGGTGTATAGCATCTAAAATCTTAATTATCGGATAGGTTGGGTCTAATTCATGCCATTTGATGCCAAAATTGGCTCTACCACCAAACTTGTGGTGATTATTATGATAGCTTTCTCCCATCATCAGTATATCTACAGGCAGTAAATTTCTTGCGGTGTCATTAACATCAAAGTTTCTGTAACCATATTTATGAGCATACCAGTTAATTATCACACCATGAACTGGCCCCATTAAAAAATGAATAGGCAGCAATAAAAAATACGCCCAGTGGTCTGCAAACTGAATATAAAACCATACGTAAACAGCTCCCCAAGCCAAACGCACCAACCATAAATCACCGAGCTTTTCCATAAAAGCCCAGTGAGGTACATTTTTCTTAAACTTAGGTTCTATGCTGTCCTGCTTGTGCAAAATGTTATTATAGTAATTCTTAGTCTTCCACATCATGTCAAAAAGGTTTTTTGAAAACGATGGAGAGTGAGGGTCTTGCTCAGTGTCTGCATGGGCATGATGAAGCCTATGCATAACGCCATAAGCATATGGACTCAAAAATGAAGAGCCTTGAAATATAAAAGTTAAAACATAAAACAGTTTCTCCATGAATGGACTCATGGTAAACATTTTATGTGCTGCATACCTGTGCAAGAAAAAAGTCTGGGCAAAAAGCGATAAATACCAGTGGGCTAAAAAGAAAGCGATGATTATCATTAACGTAATTCAAATAAAATGATTGAATTACAAAGCTAGATTATGCCTAGCTTGAAAAAAATGACCTTGGTCAGGTGTTAAAGAAAAGCTTGGCTTCAACATTGCAAAGGCGACCCTTTCAAAAAAAGGTCGCCTTCTATATATTCTATTTTACGACTTAAAGCAATAATTTCCCTAAAACTCCTTCGTCTAAAACACATTAGTTAAAAACTGGTCAATATCCTCAAAAGCACGCTGTTTTGAAATTAAATCAATTAACAAATCTTGCTGCCCATAAGCTATTTCTTGATCTAAAGCTGCACTGGTGTAGTCAGCATTGGAGTTTGAAATTATAGCAGCGGTCAAACCCGTTTGCTTATCTAGCATCCACCCAGACCGCGTGCTAGGCAGGCTACCATACATGTAAAGTCGCTCTCCCCAAACGCCGATACCATGCCCCCAATTCGGGCTATGCGGTGTGGTAGTTACAAATTCATTCATAAGGGGAGTTGGGAGCAAATTCCACCTTCCTGAAGGTCCAAGCGATATTGCAAACCTTAATAAGGACTTAGCACTAGTTACCACATTACCAGAGCCAATGTAACGTTCCATACTAAAATCATATTCATGACCTGCCAAATTTCCTTGTCCATAATATTTGACTTCATTAGATAAATCACTATTCGAAACACCAAGAGCCGTGACTTCGTCGTCTATTTTATATAGTACTTCATTTTTTAAAAAGTCATAAAAGGAAACCCCAGAAACCGCCTCTACTATCATGGAAGCCACAAAATAATTGACATTTACATAATGATACGCACTACCTGGGGCAAACTCCTGAATAGAATTATCAAGCACCCAGCTTAGATAGTCTTCATTGCTAAGCTCTTCATGCATATTGACCAAATCACGTTTTTGGGCATTCACAAAGGTGCCGGAAGTGTTTAATAATAACTGAGAGACCGTTATTTGCTTAAGACTTTCGGAATAGGCCTTTGTCCCAAACTGTGTCCCTAATATAGCTCCTGGCCCAAAGACTTTGTCAGACAGCTGAATAGCATCAAACTCTACCAATTTCATAATGGCCATACCTGTATAGGCCTTGCTGCAGGAAGCTATCCTAAAAACATGATCAGGGTTAACCTCAACTCCCTTTTCTACATCCGCAAATCCATAACCCTTCAGGTAAACCAAGGCACCATCTTTAGCTATCGCCAAAGAAACTCCAGGTAAGTCAAATTCAGACATATAAGCGTTAATCAATCCGTCAATCTCTGCAATATCTTGCTGGACTGGAACTGGCTCAGGAATTACAGGTTCTTTCTCCGTGGTTTTACACTGGGTTAAAAGAATAAGACAGATGAAAAATAAGTTTTTCATAAATATATTTTGTTTTGATTAAGGGCAGCCTCCGGCTTCAGCAAGAAATGGCGATCCACCATCAGCCGAAAACCCAGGACCTAAAGTTATGCTAGGACTAGTTAGATTAGCCGGGTATTGGTATTCTGGAAAAAATGGATCATAGTAGTTTTGAGTATAGTCCACCGTTTCAATGGGACCATTGGCTATAAAATCGGTAAAAACATAGTCTATCAACTGTAAACCATTTGCACAATCACCTTCTATATAGACTGTAATATCCTTTGTGTCAGAATATCGCTGTCTGTCTTCTGCCCCAAACGAGTCATATAAGTAACTCGTTCTGAACCTCATCCTATAAAAATCAGTGGTGGTATTAACAGGAACTATAAGACTGTCGCTGCTTCTTCCATTATTATTATAACCTTTGGATACAATTTCTGAGTTTTCAAAAATATGATTCTGATTAAGGTCAATCCATACTTTAAACGAATCACGGTTAGAAGAGTTCTCGTAATAGTCAAGCCAATAAACACCATATTTGGTACCGGCGTCAAAAGACCTAAGCGTTTGAGAATAGTCGAGATATGGTTCTGAATTTCGGGGAAAGCTTACATAAAACTGACTAACATTTTGAGGATTATAGAGGTAGAGATATCTAACATCATGGTTATCTGGGTAATAAGATGCTGGCGTGCTGTAAGAATTAAAAGAAGCAGTATGTGCTACTATAGAAGAATAATAATTCTTTGAATTAGCCGCCTTAATCCTATAGTAATAAGTAGTACCAGCTACTACCGAAGCATCAATAAATTCTCTAGAAAAGCTATATACCCCACCAATGGACACAAAACCTGAGCTTGGATTTGTGCTTCTTTCTATTAAAAAACCTAAAGGATTAGAATTACAATACCATCTCACACGCACACTGCCGTAAAGTTCAAAAACTCGGACATTAAAAACAGATATTGTATCATTGGAAGGATAGGTAAATCCGTATTGATTTCCTTCATTTTCAATCAAGCTTAATCTAGCAGCATGAGATGACTGAGCTCTGGCAGCTTGACCAGCAGTAAAATCCATTCGGCACCCTCCTGAGTAATAAGACATAATATTATTTGTGAGCGGAGCATAAGATTGATTGTTCCCGTCCTTAGCTGTTCCATTATAATTACAGGTAACCACATTATAGTAAGTGGGGTAAGTATCAGCGGGAGTATCACAAACATAATCACCAGAAGCATTACAGTTACTTCCATTTACTAGCTCTGCACCTTGAAAAGACTCATGCGTGTGGTATAAATTAAAATAATGACCCATTTCATGTGTAAGTGTTTCTCCACCTTGCCATACACGGTTAACCACAAACATCCAATTATCAAACTTATCACCACTAATAAAATTAGATCTACCTCCAGAATTGGAATTATTGACATAGTAAATATTGATAGCATCGTCCACGTTTTGAGCTACCAATTCTAAAGAATCACTGTAGTTCACATTGGCATCAAAATCATCTAAGATCGAATTATTTAGATAATTAATACTGTCACATAAATAAAACTGAAAGCCTACAGGTAAAAACTTCTCATTCATCTTTGCAAATTCATACATGAAGGAGTTTAGGTCGTAGTAACTTGTTCCATAACTTCGTGTTAAATGGAGTTTCACTGGCAAATAAGTTATGGAACTAGAACTAATACCTCTGTATAAATTTACAATTCTCTCTATTTCCTTAGCTTTCTCTTTTGAGGGTGTAATTGTCCCGCAATTCTCTATTTGAGCAAAACCCTGAGTCAGAAACATTAATAGAAAAAGCAGTATTAAGTAAGTTTTTTTCATGAAGCTTTCGATTTAATTCTTTCTAATAATCCATTTAATTTTCTACGAGAAACCAAGGCCATTTGCTGGTTAATAAGCTGTACCTCGTAATTACCACATGACTCCACCTCATGCACATTTATAAGAAACTTCTTATGCGACCTATAAAAGTCAAAGGGTTTAAACCTAGCTTCTAGCGATTTTAGGGTGGTAGCTACCGTAAACCGCATTCCGTTTTTTAAGTAAACATGGGAGTAATTAACATCTGCCTCAAAGAAAACTACATTCTTAGGGACCACAGAATGAAAACCTCCTACTTTAATTTTTTCGTTTTTCATGGAGTATTTATTTACTTCAAAATTGGTGGATTAATGCATTTAAGTAAATGGTGGTAAACATTGAAAAGGCATACATGAAAACATGTATTTCCATCTTCCAGTTAAAATTTGTGCAGTTCTTGGCTTTGATTTTGAGATAAGAATTTTCATCTTCCAAAAGCAAATGAAATTATATAGCTTAATACTTATTGGTCTATTCTTATCGATAGCCCCTACTAATTCTGCCCAGGCAGAAACTGGTATGAGCAGGGATTCTTTGGCTATTGCGATAAGCTTCCTTGAAAAACAACCTGCCACTATTGAAAGAGACACGCTGCTGATGTATTACTATAATGACCTCTGTGAAAAAAGTATTTATGCTGGAGACCCAAAAGCTGACTTAAGACTAGAACAATTTAGGTTAGCTCAAATCAATAGTCAATGGCCAATATCCAAGGCACTCTATTTTAGAGCTCTCGGAAAAAAGGAAGATAAACTAGGTGATTATCAAAAGGCTATTGAATACTATCATAATGCCCTTCAAATATTGGAAGAATACAGTGCCAACCCAGAGCATATAGTTTACACCAAAATCCTTCTTGGTTATGTGATGCTTAATAGTGGAAACCAAGAAGAGTGCATTCGGCTTTTTAAAGAGGCCGAGCCATTGGCTTTAAAGCTTCATGATACTAGTCATGCCATCTGGATTTTAGATTTCTTTGCAGACAATACACTTGATAAAGCCCAAAAAGAAAGTGACTATTTAGAAGCCCTAGCTTATTATAAGCAAGCCGAAAACCTTCTGCCTAAAAGCTTAATAAAAAACCAAATACCGAACAATTTACAAGGGCAAGCTAAAGTGTATCATTTGCTAGGAAATGAAAAAAAATCGGAAGAGTATTTAGCCTTGGCCTTAGAGCAAGCACAAAGACTCTCAAATTACTTTATTCAATACAATATCTATTCAGACTACGCCGAAAAGGCCGCCAAAAAAAAGGAATTTGATAAGGCTATAGATCATCAATTGGCGGCGGTATCTGCCGCAAACTCCTTTGGTTATCTTGAGTTTATTAATAGGAGTAACCAGAACCTTTACAAGATTTACAAAGCAGCTGGCAATGAAGCAAAAGCTCTTGAAACTTTGGAGTATTATGTTAGCCTAGAAGACAGCCTTATGCGGCAAGAAGTTAATGAAAAATACGCTGAGTTAGAGGGTCAATATGAGTTTGAAAAACAGCAAAACAGAATTCAAGAATTAGAAAACACACAGCTACAATATGTTCTTTGGACTCTTGCCGCCATACTTCTTTTAAGTACTTTGTTCGGTATTTATTTAGTAAAAAACTCCAGAAAACTTAGGCGTCAAAATCAACTTTTAAATGACAAAAACGAGGAAATAAGACTGGCTATTGAAAAAGGAAGTCAGCAAGAACGTAAAAGGGTGGCAAATGACCTTCATGACGGCCTCGCCACAAAAATCACTGCTATGAAATGGAGGCTAGAAGCCGAAAAACCCACGGAGCTCTCAGAATTTATGGTTTCCGAATTGGAAAAACTCTATACGGATGTAAGGCTAATTGCCCATAATATGGCATCACAAGAGTTTCACATAAAAGGTCTGATTCCTTCTATTGAAAACCTAATTACCAAACTAAATTTAATAGAGAAAACTAGCTTTAAACTTGAGAATAAACTTCCCGCAAGCAGAACCTTTAAACATGATTTAGGCTATCAGCTTTACTGCATTATTTTAGAACTTAGCACTAATGTAATGAAGCACTCTAATGCCACCATGGCGATCCTTTCACTCAAAGAATACAATGCTAATTTAATCATAAGCATGACCGACAATGGAAGTCAGCCAAAAGACAATACCCGCTCAGGAATAGGACTTTTAAATATGAAAGAAAGAGTCAAAAACTTCAAGGGAAGCGTAATTATCAGAGATGAAGAAGGCTTTGAAGTTTTTATTGAAATACCGCTCAGCTAGGGTGTAATAAGATTATGCTGGTAGGCATATTTAACAATGCCAATTACATTTTTCACTCCCAACTTCTTTATAATATTATGCCTATGTTTTTCAACAGTGGCTGGGCTCAAAAATAGTTTTTCTGCTATTTCTATACTGGACATCTCCTTGCCTATCAGTTCTATTATTTCAATTTCCCTCGCGGTAAGGCTTGGCATTTCCTCTTCCATCATAAGCACGTCCGCCATACCGTTATCAGGATTTAACAGCTCTTTCATCACACCTTCACTATAGTATCTTTTACCGGCACCTACAGCCTCTATTGCACTTTGAAGTTCGCTTCTATTCGCTTTTTTCATCACAAAACCCTTAATACCCGCATTGAAAGCATCTTTGATAGTTTGAAAATCGTCTGAAATAGTGAGCATCAAGATTGGTAAATTAGGTTTCATTTTCCTAACATTTACCGCCAAACTGCAGCCGTTCATTTCTGGCATATTATAATCTGTAATTAAGAGGTCTAACTCTTCCACCTGTATATACTGTAAAGCTTTTTGAGGCTCATTAAATGTTTTTATCTCACTCACTATAGATAGTGATTTTAATAGCATTCCTAGGCTATCGAGTATAATATTATGGTCGTCTACAAGTACGATTTTCATAAAATATAAATTGGCTAATTCAAGGTAAACATTAATCGCAATGCTGCCAATAGCATGGCGTTTTTTCAATGTTTTGATGTAGATGTCCTACATGTAAACATGTAGGTACCGATTTAAATATGGCATGTTATGTTTAGCATTTCTCTTCAGTGAAAAACATTAGTACCCTATCTTTCTTCAGTATTTAAGCCCGCATAAACTTAAGTAGTAGAAATTGATTCTATTTGAGACTTTACTCTTTAATACTTTTAAAAGGCACTATTACCGAAAATGCTATTCCGAGGGGTCAAACAGAACCATCACTCCCGGAGGAGCTAAAAAATAAGCACCTGTTTCTACCAAAATACTTTTAGCTTCTGCTGTGGTAGTTGGGGCTATTTCACATCGTTCGCCATTTGGTATAATTACCTTATCGCAGGCTCTAGGTACTTCATTATTTGACCAGTTATCTGACGTATGCCAGTCGGTGTTAATAGAGCCTAAGAAGGTTACATTTGCAGCAGGAGCAGTATTACAATCCCAAACAGGATTCCTATAAAAAGGGAGTTTGAGCACTCTAGCATTACACTCATCTAGCGTATAAGTTATATAAACGGTATCTTCTCTTACCGCTGCCTCATTAGGTTTCCAATAATTATTTGGAGCATCCAAATCTCCTGCAGGTACCATTGCTCCGTTTTCTTTTACCTGAATATTTGACAAATAAGCTGCGGCATCAGAATGAAAACCTGCAAATAGTGGTTGAACTTGCTGCCCTTCCATAATTTCATTAGGATTCTTACTATAGATTAAACCTCCGTTACCAAACTGATTTATATAGCCAGCTGGCAATCCATTCTCTAGTAGTGAAGATGTAAGTGCTAGTGCTCCTGTATTAATAAAATCAGGGCCTGCATCTTTCTTTAGGCCTTCTATCTGCATAAAGCCATAATTATAAATGAGTGTGCCAGAAGTACCGTTTAGTTCTAAAGAATCTTCTAAAACAAAATCTGAACATTCCCTATTATTTAAGATGTTTCCATCTTCTAAGACTAGGGCTTTAGAACTGGACAAAGCACCTTCTCCTATATTAAACGCTGCCGTTTTATAATTCAGAATAGTTTCTTTATCAGAGCTAATAGATGATAAAACTACCCCACTTTTGTAATAATTCTGAATATCAATTAATCCAGAATTGGTCAAGACTCCGCCGTCAAAAATCTCAATACCTTCTCTGGCATTATTTAAGTCTAATGCTATCTCGCCATCGTTCTCTATACTGGTTCCGGCATCTTTGAGTGAAATAGCAAACACACCTTCCATAGCAGTAGCCATAGAATCCAGATTATGAATTAATCCAGTAGAGTGGTTTATAAGCTCCGAATTACCATTTAATTCAATATTATTTTCGTTAGAATACGTGAATGATATTTCACCATAATTATCTAACTCGGCATAACTATATAACTTTATACTCTCTTCTGTAGATTCAGATGCTATAGTTCCATGGTTTACTAAATCTCCATATACCTGAATGGGTCCTGAACTATAAATACTTGCCGCTGCTTGATTTGTAAAAGTAACTGTTGAATTAAGTAGCACGTTACTACCAAAATTTATTTGTCCTTGATTTTCAGATGTAGAACCGCCGATTATTGCAGCACGAGTACCATCGTCAGAAACTGTGATACTTCCTGTGTTCAAAAGATTACAAATAGCTAAACCATCATCTTGGAAAGATTCTATGTTTATGACTCCATGATTTTCTACGGATGAAGTTAAGACTCCATAAATTCCATCTTCTCCAGTATCTTCTATTATGAGTGAACCAAAATCTCCTATAAAAAGGTAGTTACTAGCTTCCATTAATACACCCGTGTGATTTATATTTCTAAGAGTCATTTTGGAGTTTACATATAGCTTTGCGTTACTCCTTAAAATGATGCCATCATTATTCGTCTCGTCAATAATAAATTCAAATGAAGATGTAGTCTGATAATTTAAAATTGCATTACCATCTAAAACCAACCCTCTGATTAAAATATCTCCAGTGGCTCTAACACTGTCACTACCGATGTAGGCAACATGCGAAGAGCCAGGCACTCCTACAGGACTCCAGTTATTGGCATCACTCCATGAATTTCCAAAACCATTACCCGTCCATGTTTTTACTTGAGCAATGGAGTTAATGGAAATGAGTAAAAGGAAAAAGGTAAATATGCATTTGCTCAAAGAAATTTTATTCGAAATACTGAAAATTTTATAGTCCATATTTAATTAGAAGGGTCAATAATCAATACTGCTCCTGTTTCTGTTCTAAACTTCACGTTCACATCTATAGAATGAGCCCTTGCTTTTGAGTTGGCGGGTATCCATAAGGGAGCATCCATAACAACATTTGTACAGCCATCAGGCACTATTTTATCTTCCCATGATATTGGGTCGTGCCATTGAAAATTAGTGGAAATAACCCAATCACTTGGAACCGCAGTGGTATAAACTCCACCACAGTCAGCGTCTTGCCTAACAGGAATTCTAATTACTGTATTACAGCCAGAACCATAGTTAACTGAGGTATATAAAGTATCTGCCAAAGCACCAATAGCATTTAAGGATATAGAATTATCGGCACTGGCAAAACCACCTCCTAAAGTTGATAGCGATGCATCTGTATACAGGTTACTATTTGAGACCGTAAAAGCTGAATGAGCCCACATTGCGTTTAATTCTTTGACAAGAACAGAAGGTTTACCATTTATTTTACCGGTCATTAAGCCATCATTATTAAAATAACTGCCACCACCAGCTTGCCCTTGCCTCATTCCTTTTACATTCTCAAAAACTCCGTAGTTACTAACCCGTATATTGGCATTTATAGGGTCCGGGTGGCTAATGAAACCGTAATTTTCTGTTTGAATTTCATATCCTGTAGTAGACTTTATAAAACCACATGTTTCATTGGTCCTAACTATTACATTGGTATTATTATCTAGAAGTATTTCTCCGCCCTGTTTATTATCTATACCTCCAGTAAGAGCAGTTTGACAGTTAGCAGCCTCTATTTTTCCAAAATTATCCATTCTACTAGTAATACCAACAGTGGCTCCGTCAATCTTAATTTCTCCATGATTGGTGCTAGCATAAACGAAATGAATTCCTTGTGTAACATTTTCAAAATCCATTACTCCTGTATTAGAAAAAGTATGACCAGATGCTACAGTAATATTACTTAATATGGTATTCGGAACATTGACGGCATTAATACTTCCTGAATTTAAAATTTGATTTGCTTTAATGCCATGTGAGGTATTCACAAATTCTACTTCGCCTGCATTATCTAGTTCTTCTATCTGAGATACATTTCCACAAGCCTCTATAAGGATGTAACCTGTCACAGAATTTGTCAATTTGTCAAAACCAAAAATGGCTTGTTGAATTGCATTATTAAACTCCATATCGCCATTATTTATTATTTCTCCCGCTCCACCAGCAGAAGTCCTTAAGCCAATAAATGAATTAATAACACTTATGCTTCCATCATTTATAACATCAGTCTGCGTTTCAATACCATAACTGTCAGCATCAGTAATTTGAATAGAGCCACCAGCCAAATTTTTAATAACTCCATTGACACCTTTCTGCTGAATACCAATTCCCACAACATTACTAATATTGATACTTCCAGAATTAATCAGGGAGTCATTATCATTAAACTGAATGCCATTATGTGGAGAGGCATTTATCTCTATAAGTCCCTCGTTAATAAGCTTATCTTCTACCCTCAAAGCACCTTTGATAGTAGAAAAAGTATTTGGTTCAGTATCGTCTATTTGGATAGTCCCACTTGGCAAATTATGAATAGGTGTACCGTTAATTTGACCGTAAGGAATATGAATCAGACCCGAGTTTATAAGACTATCTGCCACAATTTTATTAAAACCTAGGAGGTCACCACTGTTGTTAAGTATTCCGCCAATAATAGACAAATTGGTACCTGTAATAATACCCGTTGAAAAGTTTCGGAAGCTTTCAACGGTGTTAAAATCTTCACTGTCAAAATTTATGGTGCCATAGTTATGAAGTGTGGCACCCAGAAAATAAAAAGATGAATTCGACTTGTCGTTAATGTCAAGTTGCCCGCGATTAATAAGTGTTCCAGTACTCTGAAAAAGCCCTAATGCCGTGGCACCTTCCAAAGAATCCAAATCTATAATTCCATTGATTTGATTCTCAAAAATGGCAGAACTACCGAGCTGAATATGATAAGATTGGGTATGTTCTATGGTAAGTGCACCGTCATTTATGAAAGAGGCTCCTGCAACGATTCCAGAGCCAACCCGCCTAATGGTAATGCTAGAACCTTGCTTACTTTCAAAAGTAGTAGAAGCAAAAGCTGCTTGAATTCCTGCACTGGTATCTTCAATAGTAATATCTCCTTCATTTATAAAAGATGCATTAGTATATTGATGAACCACGCCAATTCCGCTGTTTGTTCCAGCAAGAGTCTTTCTTAAATCCATGGAACCCTTATTCTCAAATTGTCCCGAATTCCGGATATAAGTGCCTGCGTCTTCTATAAATATATTACTTCCTGTTTCTTGCTTAAAAATACTAGTTTCTCCACTGTTATGAATTCCAAAACCCGTTGGCTTATGAATTCGTATGGTTCCGTCGTTAATAAATGAATCTGTATTGTCTGTATTCAAAATGCCTTTTTCAAAAATACCTTCAATTTCTATATCACCTCTGTTTGTCACTTTTGTGCTTGTAGAAATACCGATTAAAGTGGGTGAATTAATTTCAAGTTGACCAATATTTTCAAACTCCCCTCCAGTCAAAGTCATTCCATTATCGCCTGCATTATTTAGGGTTATTTCCCCTTCAGAAAGAATAAGACCAAGCGTAGACTCTATGCCATGCTCAGAAGGACTATAGATATTTATGTCCCCATTATTAGTAATTGCAGCGGAATTAAGTATGCCGTCTACTCCTCCTGAGATATTGACCGTACCATTAGTATTATTAAAGAAATTCGCGGAAGCTCCAGCATTCAGCAAGCCTGTTTGACTTTGGCTATTTAAAACAATACTTCCATTATTTTCAAAAGCACCTTGATTGGATATTCCAATAGCATTTAAGTTACTTGTTGTTATTTCACCAAGGTTGTTGGTAAAGCTTCCACTGTTGTTGATGGCCGAACCTCCGCAAGATTGGAGGTTCAAAATAGGATTACCGCTGAGAGCATTTAATGTAAAGACGCCAGACGAACCAATATTTAAGCAATTGCTTCCTGTATTATCTATCTGAAAAAGACCATCATCTTGAATTTCAAGGATTCCATATTCTAACTCTACCCCTAAATATGCCGGATTTGCGATATTCATTGTCCCTAAAACCGTACAAGAAGCATTGTCTTCTATGGTAAGACCATCAGATACTGCATTATTTAAAGTAAGCTCAGCACCTTTTTCAACTTGTAAACTTGTGTTACTTACTCCTGACAAGCTAATACTTCTCACTTCATCACTTGACTTAAAAGCTACTTGTGCGTTTGCAATAATGACATCACAAGAGTTACATGGGAGTAGGTTTCCGTCCCAATTGTCTTGGTCTTCCCAGTTAACACCGTCACCTCCTCCATCCCAAGTGACAGTTTGTGAAAGTACAGAAAGGGGAAATAAAAACAAAAAAACAAAAAATTTCATAGATTAAAACTTGTTAACCGACAAGCTATAAAGGCATTCATACATAATCAAGTTTTATGTAAAGTTGGTATGATAAACTGTGTAAGTGGTTATAAGTGCTGTCTAGATAACCTTAAAAAACTACTCCGAAGGGTCAAACAAGCCTACAATATTTGGCGGAGCTAAAAAATAAGCACCCGTTTCTACCAAAATACTTTTTGCTTCTGCTGTGGTCGCAGGAGCTATTTCACATCGTTCGCCATTCGGGATTATGACGTCGTCACATTTACGAGGTACTTGGTTTGGTGACCAGTTAGATGCATTATGCCAATCTTCAGAAGCATTACCTGTAAAAGTGAGCACTGCTGGTGATGGACAGTCGGTAAAAGTGATAAAGGGAATAGTCAAAGAACGTAGGTCACAGCCAGAACCTTGCGGTCTGTAATTAAAAAATATTGAGTCTTTACCCATTGCATTGGCAGGTGGTGTCCAAGAGTTTGTTCCTGTTATTATTTGACCAGCGGGAGTCAATAATCCACTACCGTTTTTGACAAAAACACTACCGCCTGTAATGTCTGCATTGGCAAAATTTGCATTTCTTATGATAGGGCTAACAGTAAGTCCAGAAACAATAGGAGCTTGCTGAGGATGATAGATTAAGCCTGTATTAGTGATTACATCTATGATACTATTGGGAGAGTTCAAAGCCAAGGCCGAATCGGCCAAAAAGATGGCTCCAGCGTTTTCAAAAGTTGCACTAGATTTTTTATAAAACTTTTCTAATTGGAGAAAGCCTTCATTTATGATACTCATTCCATTTATAGTTCCTGTCAATGCAAGCGAATCTTCTAGGATAAAATCGGCACAGGCAGCATTGGTCATTTTAATTTTGTTATTAAACTCTAAAGCCACGGCATTGGCCAATGTTCCTTTGCCAATTTTAAAATAGGCGGTATCAGCATTTATTAAAACAACTGAATTGAGTCCGTTAATACCAAAAGTCAAACCCTTTTCATAGAAATCTCCAACATAAAAATCTCCAACGTTTTCAATAATAGCTCTGTTACTGACTTTTATGCCTTCTCTCCTTCCGTTTATTGGTAGGTTTATAAAACCATGGTTGGTAAGTTTGGTATCTACGCCGTCTATGGCCATAATGTATTTACCTGGCAAATCCCCTACCCCGCTATTAGTCAACAAAATAACACCATCTTTGGCATTAAATAGTTCAAATGAGGTATCCATAACTAAAGCATCTGAATTTGAAACTCTTAGTCTAATATCCCCTTCATTCGTTAGCATTTTATTGGTACTTAAACTAAGTCCAATACCAGAACCATTTCTACAGTTTAGCAATCCTTGGTTTAGAAAATCACAGGAAATCCCTAATGTCCTATCAGTTCTGATTTGGGCCGATGCTGTATTTGTAAAAGAATTGCTGCATTGAATGGTAATAGCTTCTTCCGTTGCTATTGTACCTTCATTTAGGCCATTAGCACCTGAAACTACCAGTGCCGCACCTCCTACATCTTCTACTTGAATCGTGCCCTTATTTGTGAAACTGTTTACTTCTAAACCGTCTGAAGCCACATTCTCAATCTGCAAATGTCCTTCATTTAAAAAATAATCTCCAGGCACTCCATTTATTCCGGACACATTGGCTTGGTTTATATACAACAAACCGTTTTGACCAATAATCAAAGAACCATTAGCCTGTAAGTCAATGGCATTTTGAGCAGACTGAAGAATGTGTAACTCACCATCTATATACAATTTGGCAGAGCCGTCAATAATTACACCTTCTCCCAAACTTTCATTTATGGTAAAAACATCAGAATTAGTGCTGGAAGACTGTACTAAGATAGCACCAGGCTGTAGTTCTAATGCTCTAATAAGTACTTCACTCGAAACTACTACACTATCACTGGCAATTTGAACAAGTTCCTCTTTTTCGGGGATTTTATCTGCCACCCAGTTTTCAGGATCCTCCCATTTCAAATTGTCACCGTCTCCGTCAGAGTCACCGTCCCAAACGGCCGTTTGAGAAAAAGTTAAAAAGGGCATTAAAATTAAAAGAGCGAGTAAGTTTTTCATCAATGGGATAATTTTCAACTTATAAGTTTAAGAAGGCTCAGACATGAAAAACCAAAAAATGTATAATTGGCAGTAATTACTGTGTCAATGACATAACAGCTCTAATTTTTGATATCCTCAAAAAAGAAAAGTGCATTTTTATTCAAATCATAAAGACCAAATTCATTAGTTCCCCAGGCCGTGTTAAGTCTTAATTTATCTTTTGATAAGGCTCCGTTTTCTACAAATTCCTCAAATAAAGAAATCACATCTTGTATCCAAAATCTCACCACCGAACCGCCAAGAAGCGGGTCCTCTTCCGTATCTGCATGCCATTGAAGATGGATATCTATGTTTTCTCTACGCAGTACAGCATACATTTCGTCACCGCCCTTCATCTCAAAACCTGTATATTTTTTATACCATGCCACGTCTCTTTTAATATCCGACGAAGGTAGAACTGGAATCCCTTTTTTAAATTTTGCTTTCATTTTATCCAAATTTGTACCTCCCAAATTAAAAATCATTGTTATTACAGCATGCCATATTTAAATGTACCTCAAGGTAATCTATTCATTTGTAAAGTCACTATGAACTTCGTTCTCTCATATTTCAATATAAGGTCTTGATTTAAAAATGTTTTTCTTTTTAGGCCAATTTCTTATTGTAAACCTGTTAGCCATTTGTTTGAAGAAGTTATTTTGTTTAATTATTTTAGATTTTTATTAAACAATGATTATCTCTTTACAGCAATGACCGACCAAGATACCGACCGAATTATCCAAATGGCTTGGGAAGATAGAACGCCTTTTCAAGCCATAAAAATACAGTTTGGCACTTCGGAGGCAGATGTTATTGCTACTATGCGACGTACCTTAAAGGAAAGTTCTTTTAAACTTTGGCGTAAGCGGGTCAATTCTGGTGTGAGTCAAAAACATCTCAAAAAGAGAAGCGAAGAAATTACACGTTTCAAATGCACGCGGCAGAAAAGCATTTCGCTGAATAAGATTTCAAAACGTTAAAAGGCACGTCAATTTTGAGAAGCAAAAAAAACATTGTTTGGCTCAAAAGAGACCTGAGAACACAGGACCATCTGCCGTTTCAAGAAGCAGAAAAGGCCGCTGAAGATTACCTTATTATTTACCTTTTTGAGCCCTCACTATTGGCTCACCCTGACACTTCTTTACGCCATTTGCAGTTCGTGTATCATTCCATTTTTGACCTGAATGCACAGTTGGATCCGTTCCATCGAAAAGTCCATATTTTTCATGCTGAAGCCGAAGAGGTGTTTGATTATTTGACCACTCAATTCGCTATTTCAACTGTCTTTTCCTACCAAGAAAGTGGTATCATGAAAACTTGGAAAAGGGACAAAAACGTAGCTAAACATTTAGCCTGTAGGGGTATAGAATGGCAAGAATTTCAACAAAATGGCGTACAGCGAGGCATCAAAAATAGGGAAAATTGGGATACAAATTGGTACAGTCAAGCCCATCAGCCTATCATAAAAAATACGTTTTCCATTTCTCAAAATCTCGAGTTTGCATACCCATTTTCTTTACCAGAAACGCTTGAAAATCAACTAAAAGATTATCCCATTCACTTTCAAAAACCTGGTGAAAAAATGGCATGGAAATACCTGATTTCCTTCTGCCAAGAAAGAGGTAAAGACTATAGCCGTTTCATTTCTAAACCAAAAGAAAGCCGAAAATCTTGCGGAAGGCTATCGCCATATTTAGCCTGGGGAAATCTGAGTATAAAACAGGTCTATCAATTTGTTAAAAACCACCCAAACTACAGTAAATATGGCCGCGGTTTTAATGGTCTTTTGATACGACTCAAATGGCATTGTCATTTCATTCAAAAGTTCGAAAACGAATGTGAATACGAAACACTTTGTGTCAATAGAGCTTACGAAAAACTAATATATACCAATAACGAAACCCACATTAAGGCATGGAAAGAAGGCCGGACCGGCTTCCCGCTGGTGGACGCTTGTATGCGATGCGTAAACACCACAGGATGGCTAAATTTTAGAATGCGTGCCATGCTGGTTTCGGTACTTTGCCATCATTTTGATTGTCATTGGCGAACAGGCGTTTATCATCTTGCTCAGCAGTTTTTGGATTACGAGCCAGGCATTCATTACACACAGTTTCAGATGCAAGCCGGAACCACAGGTGTAAATACCGTACGAATGTATAATCCTGTGAAACAGTCGCAAGACCATGACCCCGAAGGTATTTTTATCAAAGAATGGGTGCCGGAACTAAATGATGTACCCAAAGAATTTATCCATGAGCCATGGAAAATGAGTATTTTGGATAGAGAACTTTTGGGTATAGAAATTGACTATCCAGCACCCATCGTAGATTTAGCTGCAAGTGGTAAAGTAGCTAGAACTAAGCTTTGGGGACACCGCAAAAACCAAGATGTAAAAACAGAAAATCAACGAATTATTAAACTTCATACCCGAAACAATACATTTAAAAAAAAGTGAAATAGAGAATCTGGAACGGAAATCCAGGCTCAACCTAATCAATTCTACATCAGGGATTAAGCCTGCTAATTTAATAGGAAGCAGGTCGGCCGACGGAAGAGATAATGTGGCCATATTTTCTTCTGTGGTACATTTGGGTTCTAATCCTGCTCAATTAGGACTTATACTTAGGCCACAAATAGAAGCCCAAAGTGACACGCATCTTAACATTCAAGAAATGGTATTTTATACCATTAATCATGTGTCGGAGGCTTTTGCAAAGAAGGCACACTATGCCTCAGCGAAATTGGGTAGAGAGAAATCTAGTTTGAGAGAATGAAACTAGAAAAAGAACAAATTGATGATTTTCAGGCTCCCTTTGTCAAAAAAATGAGCCACTACCCTTCAGGGCCTTAGGAGCAAATATGGGATGGTTTGTTTTGGCGATTTATGAACGAACACCAGGATTTCTTTAAATCAAATAGCCGCATCAGCATGCTATATTACGCTTTACAAAAAATGCCAGACGAGAAAAAACAAGCACATCTGCAACATGTGGAAAGCTTTTTGGCGAAGCTTGATGAGATTTGAAAAGGATTTTAGCTTAAGCTTGATAAAAGTACCGCTTAAAAAAATGGAAGTTAAGCTCCAATGGAGCTAACTAGGAGTAGTTTGGGATGAAATTCCACGTTAAATGTTACCTACAAGCATCTTGTTTGGCGAGATTTTGGCCTTAATGCCAGAGTTATGACAAACGGACACCTTTGAATATTTCTTTTATGGTATACAGAGCTAAAGTTTTAATCTAAAACCACTTTCTACTTCTCTTTCATTGAGTTTTATTGAATTCTATTTTACCTTCGCCACATGAAATTAAACTTGGATATAAAAGGGCCTAGCAGCCAAGAATGGCTTGAGGCCGTCATGGCTGATTTTAATAGTTTTTTACAAGACCATGCCGACTGCGAGCGTAAAGCCTCAGCCATGAACATGAGTTTTGTGGCCAAATATCCAAACAGAACAGAGATACTTCCAGAGCTAATTGCCACTGGAATAGAAGAACTCCAGCATTTTGAAGCCGTTTACAAATTAATGGAAGCTAGGGGCGTACAGCTTCAGCATAGCATAGCCGACGACCCATACATCAAAGCCCTCATGAAATTAAGATACAGTGATGTAGAAGGACGTTTTTTAGACGGTCTCTTGATCGCCTCCGTTTTTGAAACTCGCGGCGGGGAACGTTTCAAAATGGTAGCAGATGCCCACCCAGACCCCGAAATAGCCAGGTTCTACAAAACGCTATGGGTTTCTGAAGCCAAACACGGACATAATTTTGTCAAAATGGCTCTTAATTATTTCCCAGAAGAAAAGGTTTACAGCCGACTAAATTATTGGATTGACCAAGAATGTGAAGTGGTTAAAAACTTGCCGATTAGAGCTGCTTTGCATTGATATTAAATCATACTTCCTGCTAACTCATCTACCCAAATAAGCCCCTCCTTGTGTAGCTGAAAAACAGTGGAAGGTATTTCTGTTGAAACTGGAGAATTGACAGTTTGACCAATAATGGCTGCTTTCTTTTCTCCTGAGGCCATTATCATGGCAGTTTTAGCTTCCAGCAAATGTTTCAAACCTACCGTAATACCTTTTGTCAAAGGTGTAGCCGCCTCAAAGTATTTTTGACCTACGTCAATAGTCATTTGTGCCAAATCTGTAACATGACAATAATGGTCAAAAGCATACCCAGGTTCGTTCAATCCAATATGACCATTCAGGCCAATTCCTACCAACATTAAATCTAGACCTCCTCTATCTAAAATCAATTTATCAACGCGTTGACATTCTGAGGTCAAATCAGGGCTTAAAGAATCAAAAAAGGTATAGTTTTCTTTTGTGACATTTAAAGGTTTCAGGAAATTCTCTTCCACTATATATCTACAGCTTCCGACACTTTCTGGACCTATACCTACCCATTCGTCTAGGCCTATAATCATGCATTTAGAGAAATCTACAGACTGTGCCATGTCTACGGCTAGTTGGTAGGCTCTTCTGGGAGTATCTCCTGAAGTTAACACTAATGTGGCCGTAGGCTTACCTTTTATAAGGGCAATGATAAATTTAGCTACCGCCAAAGAAAGAGCCTCTGCGTCTTTAAATTTTTTAATATTCATAGGTTAGTTTATTATCAATCTCTCTAATTCTCAAAAGTGATTCCCCTAAAGTTAGCGGCTTTTCTTCTTTCATCACATTTTCAAAATACCAGCCTAATCCTTCCGAAATAGGTACATCATTTACACCAAACTCATCTCGCATAAAATGTAAGTATTTCATCAATTGAAAGGCATCAAAAAATTGAAAGAAACGCTTCTCAAAAGCATCAAAACTAGCCACATTCTGCTTTATCAATTCTATCTTTTCTTTGGCACTTATTGAGCTTAAATATGCCAGCAACCCTTTATGTAATCCAGTGAAATCAACCTCAGACTCATAAAAAGATTCTTTTCTAGCCAAAAATGGCTGCAAAATTAAAAAAGCCTCAGGGTTATACGTTTGCCACTCAAAACCTTTTTCTTCATACTTCAGCATAGCACGTCCCGTACCAAATGGAACCCTATCTGAGATTCTTCCAGAAGGATAAACGGTAGTGTCTGTAATGTTTCCGCACTCGCCATCTTTGATAAACTTCTGCATGAAGTAAAAATCTTCTCCCGCTTTACGCCTGTTCATACCACCTTTGGCCATGTATGTATCCGACAGCACTGCCATGCTAGAGCCTACCGTATGAATAGCAAAAGGTAAATCAAGCATACGCTGCAGCAATATGTATAATCTTAGGTGACTTTCATATTCAATAATATCTCGCTGCTTATTAATCCTATGCTCAAAGTGAATGGCCGCCGCATTAAACACGGACTGCTCGAAGAAACTACTGATAGCTTGGAAATAATTTCGTTTAACCTCACAGTCGGCATCCAAATATACTAGGATTCCGTTCTGACTATTGGCTTTAAAATTTTGCGAAACTAAATCACCTAAAACCTTTCTGGCAAGGCCTACGCCTGCATGCTTTAAAGGTAAATCAATTTCTAACAAACATTTGAATACTATGGAGCCTGAATAGTTTTCAATCCAAGCATTTACTTCATCAAAACCCTTCAAATTAGAGGCCACAGTAAGAGGATCATTGTCCTTTGACCCATTAATCAATATATAAACGCACACTTCTAAGCCATCTGTAGCAGCCTGAGATAAGGAGTTTAGTGTAGTTAAAATATCAGGCTCATTATAAGCCGGAATACAAACCGAAATATGACGATGGTCTCTAAGTTTCATAAAGCACGAAAGTAAGAATTCTGTTTCATGAAAGAGCATTTAGATATTTAACTAAAATATAAAACAGCCGAGGTAGCTGAATCTATTTACAATTTTTTTTTGCTTTAAATGATATCTGAAGTTAAATCCCCCACAATTTTTTATTTTTGCATATACCCCCTACATAGACTAGCATTTCTGACATAATGAGTGATAAAAACCAAGCTTACGACCCAACCCAACAAGACGAAGTTTTAGATGACATGTTTGAGGATTATTTCCTTGAATATGCGTCCTACGTAATTCTGGAAAGAGCCGTACCTGCCTCTGAAGATGGCTTAAAGCCTGTTCAAAGGAGACTTATGCATGCTCTTAAAGAAATGGACGACGGCCGATTTAACAAAGTTGCCAATGTAATAGGTGCTACTATGCAATTTCACCCGCACGGTGATGCCTCTATTGGCGATGCCATGGTAACCATAGGTCAGAAAGAACTCTTATTAGATATTCAGGGAAACTGGGGAGATATAAGAACTGGAGATAGTGCTGCAGCACCAAGGTATATTGAGGTAAGGCTTTCAAAATTTGCTAACGAGGTTCTCTTTAATGAAGACACCACTGAATGGCAAATGTCTTATGATGGCAGAAAAAGAGAACCAGTAACACTACCAGCCAAATTCCCATTATTGCTAGAAATGGGTGTTGAAGGTATTGCGGTGGGTCTTTCTACCAAACTTATGCCTCATAACTTTATTGAAATTTGCGAGGCATCAATAAAACATCTGAAAGGTCAAAAATTCACTATTTACCCTGATTTTCTTACAGGAGGAATTTTAGATGTGAGTGCCTATAATGATGGGGCTAGAGGCGGTAAAATAAAAGTAAGAGCAAGAATATCAGAGGTTGACAAAAAAACCCTGAAAATATCAGAGATTCCTTATGGAACCACCACCGGAGGTCTAATTGACTCTATTATAAAAGCAAACGACCGTGGTAAAATCAAAATAAAAAAAGTAGAAGATAATACGGCTCGTGATGTAGAAATCATCATTCATTTAGGAACTAACACATCACCAGATATTACTATTGATGCACTTTATGCATTTACGTCTTGCGAAGTGTCAATTTCTCCAAACGCCGTTGTTGTTAGAGATGACAGACCCCACTTTGTCAGTGTTTCTGACATTTTAAAAGACTCTACTGACCAAACTTTGCATCTGCTCAAAAGAGAGTTAGAGATTAAGAAATTTGAGCTTATGGAGAAGCTTTTATACAGCTCTCTAGAGAAAATATTCATTGAAAACAGAATTTACCGAGACATAGAAGAATGCGAAACTTTTGAAGCCGTAATTGACACTATTGATCAAGGTTTAGAACCATTTAAGAAAGACTTTTATAGAGAAATAGGCAGAGAGGATATTCTAAGATTGACCGAAATAAGAATTAAAAGAATATCAAAATTTGATGCCTTTAAGGCAGATGAACTAATGAAAAGGCTTATTGATAGCCTTAAAGAGGTAAATCACCACCTTGACAATTTAACAGACTACGCCATTGACTTCTTCAATAACCTAATTAAAAAGTATGGTGAAGGGAGAGAACGAAGAACAGAGCTTTTGGAATTCCAAGAGGTGAAAGCTACCGTGGTGGCAGCCAATAACCAAAAACTTTATGTAGACCGTAAAAATGGCTTTATAGGATACGGCATCAAGAAGGAAGAATTTGTGATGGACTGCTCCGATATTGACGATATCATTGCTTTTAAGAGAGACGGAACCTATAGTATTTCTAAAGTTTCTGATAAAAACTTTGTGGGTAAAGATATTATTCACTGCTCTGTTTGGCGAAAAAACGACGAACGCAGAATTTACAATGCCATTTACCTAGATGCTAAGTCTGGTAAAACTTATGCGAAACGTTTCAATATAACAAGCATCACCAGAGACAAAGAATATAATGTAACCAAAGGGGCTCCAAAATCTAAAGTGCTATACTTTAGTGATAACGAAAACGGAGAAGCCGAAATAGTTACTGTTAGCTTGACGGCATCTAGTACCGCAAAGAAAAAACAATTTGACTATAACTTTGCCGATTTACTCATCAAAGGCCGCTCTTCTATGGGTAATATGGTTACTAAATATCCTGTAAGAAAAATAGCCCTTAAATCTGCCGGTAAATCAACCCTTGGTGGTGTTGATATTTGGTATACACCAAACCTAGGACGTTTAAACAGGGACGAACACGGCGAATACATAGGAAACTTTGAGGCAGAGGATAAGGTATTGGTACTTTATAAAACTGGTGAATATGAACTAACCAATTTTGAACTGACTAATCACTATGATGCTCGCTCGGTTATGCTGATAACTAAACTGGAGGAAGAAGGGATAGTCACCGCCATTTACTATGATGGCGATAGTCGAATATATTACATCAAAAGGTTCCAGATAGAAACCACCACCATGGATAAGAAGTTTGCCTTCTTAACCGAACATAATAGAACTGAGCTTTTAGGAATATCTTATGACGACTTACCAAGAGCCGAGCTAAAAGTAAAAAAAGACCGTAAGTCAAACATTGAAAAAATAGAATTCAAATTAGAAGAGTTGGTAGGTGTTAAAGGTTGGAAAGCCTTGGGAAACAAGCTACCGTTTATGAAAATAAGCGATGTAAAAATGCTGGAGCCTGAAATCATTGAGAAGGAAGAGCCCGAAGAGACGCCCGACGACGACGACGATAATGATAACGAAAGCGACAATGGTGCAGAAAACAACGCCGATATAGAAAACACAGAAGAGGGTACACCAGAAGCTGCTGCTAAAGAAGATGTTAAACCGGAAGCCGCAAAGCCTGAGGCACCAAAAGCTGAAAGCCCGAAGCCTGAAACGCCAAAGTCTGAGCCAAATAAAAACAAATCAAAAGACAAAGACCCTGATTCTGAAAACCAATTAGGTCTGTTTTAAATGTGAATAGATTTCATGCAAATATTGACCAAGGTATAATAGTAACCTTTCTTACGCCCTTGGTCATACTATGTTTTCAGGTACTTTGCTTCTCACAGTTAAAAGTAGACGTAAAACTGGAGGTGGACCCGCTCATAGAAAAAGGCGATATCTACATTGCTACAGACTTTAATGAATGGAATGCTGGCGACCCTGACTTCCGCATGACCAAAGTTGGGCTCTCACATTACAGCATTGTTTTAGAAAACGTACCCGAACGTTTTGAATATAAATTCACTCAAGGTACCTGGGCTACTGCCGAAGGTACACCCGCTGGTTTGGCACTGCCAAACAGAGTATATACTCAGAATGAGTCAAACAAAACCTCAATAAATAACACCATCTTAGGCTGGGAAGAGCAGATAGTTTACAGCTTTATAGTAAACGCTATTCCTGAAAACACACCAAAAGATGCATCCATTTATGTAGCAGGAAATTTTAATAATTGGGATCCTGAAGATGAAAACTATAGATTAAAAAAATCTATTGACGGTAGCTACCGATGCAAGGTATACTCCGATTCTGAGGAAATAGAATTTAAATTTACAAGAGGCTCATGGGATTCCGTAGAAGGCAGAGAGAGTGGAAAAGCCCGACCTAACAGAACTTTAAAAAGGGAATTCACTAACGACGTAGACAATTTAACTTTCCGAATAGTAGGTTGGGAAGACCTTCAGGGTGCCTTTAGTTTTTATTCTATATATGACCTCCTCCTCCTATTTTCAATTTTCCAGGGAGTTTTGCTTTTAATAGCCATTCCAAACTTACAATCTAGCAATACAGGAAATAATAAGTGGCTGTTATGTACCATTGGTCTCTCCACATTCAGCATCTTTTTCTATTTGCTTTCAAATTATCAAAACTCGGTACAGTACTTTTCTCAGGTATTATTCTTCTCCGACTTTGTCATTTTCCTCTATGGTCCTATTTTTTACTTTTACCTGAGAAAGCTTCTTTTCAATATTGAAAGTTTGCCCTCAAAATGGTATCTACATTTTATTCCATTCTTGATTCAACTAATTATCTATTTGCCATTTTTATTGCAACCAGATAAAACCTTGCTAGACAGAATCATGAACCAGGAATCTTCGCTAGTTATCCTGTTTTTAGCCATTGGTTTCGCTGGTTTCCTGTGGAATACCTACTACTGGAATCTCTTCCGAAAAACTATCAAAAACTACCAAGAGCAGTTTCAATCAAACTTTAGTTATGACCAAAACCTAAATTACCTCACCACCATTTTAATCATACAGTTTGTCTGTTTGACTATTTGGTTTGCCTTCTTTGTGGTTTTCGGATTGTCAAGATTTTTTAATTATGAGACTGTAGACTTACAGGAAAACTTCATTGACCTTATTTGGCTTTCTTTCTCCATGATTACCTACATTTTGGGTTATTTTGCCATTCACCAGCCAGAAACCTTTAAAGCTACCCCAGAGAATATTTCCATTTTTGATGATATTCTAGAAAGTACTCCTCATAAAAAGACGGTAAATAAGCTGCCTAAAAAAGATCAAACACAGACCGAAGCTATTTTGCCGGTTATAGAAGCTTTTGAAAAGAATATTGAAGAGAACAAACCTTTCTTAAATCCTAAACTTACCTTAAGTGAGCTAGCCGCTCAAATAAACATACAGCCGCATGTTTTGTCGAAGACCATCAATGAGCACTACGGCAAAAACTTCTTTGAGCTTATTAATGGTTACAGAATAAATGAATTTAAAAACTTGGTAAAGCAAGAGAAATTTAGCCATTATACTTTACTAGCACTAGCCTACGAAGTAGGTTTCAATTCGAAAACTGCTTTTAATAGATCTTTTAAGAAAATCACTAAGCAAACACCAAAAGAGTACTTTGAAGAAGTAAAAGAAAGCTCAAACTAATTTTTATTCCGCCCACGCCAAACACTAGGGCTACAAGAATACTTCCTTTTAAAAAGCCTGTTAAAATGCATCAAAGTATTAAATCCAGAAGAAAAAGCCACCTCTGATATTGATTTATCTGTCCCTTGAAGCTCTCTCATGGCAGCCGTAAGCCGCAGCTCGTTCAAATAGTCTACAAAAGTTTGATGCGTTTGTTTCTTAAAAAATCGACTAAAAGATGTGGGAGTAAGACAACTCAAACTTGACATTTTCTCCAGCGTAATTTGCTCTCTAAAATGGTCTTGAATATAATTAAAAACTGTATCCATTCTGTCGGTTTCCTTTTTACCTAATTGACTTTTAAAATCAGTATTTAGTAATGAATAGAAAGAAGTCTTAGAGGCTAGCATATCTAAAAGTTCAAATAATAGGAGGACTTTACTCATACCTACCGCCTTATGCAAAGTGTCAAATTTTGACATTAAGAAATCTTCTTCCCCATTGACTTTGAAACAAATTCCTCTATCAGACTTTCTTAATAGTATTTTAACTTTTTCAAATTCATTCAAACCCACTAAAAGCGGCGAAACTACTAATTCGCTAAACTGAACTACATCTGCCTGACAGTTTTCTTCCTCCATATCTGAAACCCAAGTGTGTGGAATATTTGCACCTATTAAAACAAGGTCACCTTCCTGAAAGGGCTCCAAACTATCTCCTACGTGCCTATTTCCTTTTCCCCTTCTAATAAAAGTAATTTCGTACTCAGGATGAAAATGCCATTTAAAATCAAAACGAGGCACTTCATGTAAGTAACTTCTAAAAGAAGACAAGCCAGTCTTTTTTACGCTCTCAAATACTGCTTTCACTTTTATTACCTTCTATTTGATAAAATACAAACATATAAAGATAAAATAAGTTATCATCTTGGCAAAATCCGCAAAATTGTGTTCACATTTTCCTATCAACTTTGTATTAGAAAAATTTAAAACAAATCACCCATCCTACTGATATGAAATCAATTGACCAACCATATATACTTACCAAAGAACAAATAGCCTTCTATCAGGAAAATAAATTCATAAAGCTAAAACAAGTTTTTGACGCCAGTACCCTAGCACACTATCGTCAAATAATTATTGATAAAGTAAAAGAGTTAAGTACAGAGAACCTTCCTTTAGAAGAAAGAGATACTTATAGCAAAGCTTTTCTTCAAGTTATGAACTTGTGGAGAGAGTCTGATGAAGTAAAAGAGTTTGTATTTGGTAAAAAGCTAGCACATATTGCTACCCAATTAATGCAAGTAGATGGCGTAAGGCTTTATCATGATCAAGCCCTTTTCAAAGAACCAGGTGGAGGATTTACGCCTTGGCATGCAGACCAATACTACTGGCCACTTTCTTCAGACAATACCGTTACTGCCTGGGTTCCTTTACAGGCGGTTCCTAAAGAAATGGGGCCCTTAGAGTTTTCGGCCAAAAGTCATTTACTACAAGACGGAAGAAACTTAAAAATATCTGACGATAGCGAAAACATAATCTCATCAAAATTAAGATTGGGAGATTTTGACCAAGTAGCTGAAGCCTTTGATTTAGGTGAAGTCAGTTTTCATAGCGGATGGATATTTCACCGAGCAGGTGCTAATACCACCAAAGAGATGCGTAGTGTGATGACCGTTATTTACATGGACAAGGACATGAAACTAAAAGAGCCAGTAAACGAAAATCAAAAACTAGATTGGGATACATGGTGCCCAGGTGCAAAAATTGGCGAGATTATAAATAGCCCAATAAATCCCGTTCTTTATAAATAAAAGTGACATAGCCTTTAGATCTTTGGAGCTGTCTCTTATCTTTAATGGACGCTAGTTACCCACGGAAAACAAGGCAACATGAGATTAAGAAGCATTATTATTGAAGATAGCAAAATAGCTCGAGCGGCTTTAGAAAGGCAATGCCAAGGCCATAAGTCCATCGAGCATATTGCTTCCTTTGAAATGGCAACAGAAGCACTTGATTTTCTTGCAGAAAATGAAATAGACCTGATTTTTCTGGATGTTGAAATGGAAGGCATGAATGGTTTTGAGTTTCTTAATGCCCTAGCCATACTTCCAGCCGTAATAATGACTACTTCTAGTAAAGAATACGCCTACGAAGCTTTTCAATACAGTATTGTGGACTATATTCAGAAACCTATTACCAAGCCTAGATTAAACATGGCTATAGAAAAGGTTTTAGAAAAATGGGATAAACCAGAACCTGAAACCAGCAGCTATACCGTAGACGACAATGCCGGAGAAGAAAATATTTATGTCAGAGTGGACCGGAAATTTATTAGAATCAGAAAGCCCGACATTTGCTACATTGAAAACCTAGGCGACTATGTTAAAATATTCACAGAGAAAGACAGCTATGTAATGCTAGGTCTGCTTAAAAACTTAGAAGCCAAACTGGGCAGTTCTTTTTTCCGTGTTCATCGTTCCTACATTGTTAACCTCAATAAAATTTTAGATGTAGATGATAACAATCTTGTGGTTAAAGATAAAGTCATTCCTATCAGTCGAAGACAAAAAACCGAGTTTCTACAGCGTTTAAATATTCTTTAAAGACCCGCCAAAACATCAAATCTTCTTCTAGAAACTTTAGCTAAAGTACCATCAACTAGTAATACCGCTTTGTTAGCACCTTCACTCACCACTTCTTTTATAAATTTTGGATTCAATAAATAGGCTCTATTAATACGTAAGAAATGATTATACTCACTCCTTTCTTCATGTATCTTTAAAGTAAATCCAGACACTACTTTCTTCCCATTATTCAGATTATAAACCGTATAATTAGTGTCTGCCTTTAAATAAAGAACTTCTTCTGGGTTTTCTACTAATGCTTTTACCATGTTATTTATATTTTTTGTGTGTTATTTAATTTTGACAACCTAAAATTTGTGCATCTATAACGGCTCCTGATTCTGTAGAAAAGCCCGGCTTAAATTCTATAGAATTTTCAGATGTAAATATCACTCTTGAATCATCTTTGGTTTTATTACTAACCTGCATATTTCCTGTGGAAGCATATACCTCATTAGAATAAGAAGTAGCCATTATTTCGGTATCAGCTTCGCAACCATTTACCTTACTAAAGCTTATATTGTTAAATTTAAAGTCAAATGGAACAAAGGAATTATTATCGCCAATGGCAGAAAAAGTAAGTGCAGTAATATCATCATTGCTAAGTGTGTTGTTTGAGCCATCCAAAAACTCACTTAGAGGAATATAAAATCGCTTTGCTGATGCTGTCAAGTTAACCACTTTCCTAGGTTGGTCTAGCCACTCTGTTACCCCTTCATGACTAAGCACTATTTCTATGGATTGAACACCTTCGGCTACAAAAGATAAGTAAGAATACTCTGTAAGATCCACCGCTCTTAAACCCAAACGTAAGGGTCTGTGAACCGAATAATAATTCTTTACATCGCCAGAGGCCTCAAAACTTCTTTCTATCCAAAAGTGATTATCATTCTCTACTATTTTATCTAAAGGAAAAATAGAAAGACTCTCATTGGCCACGTTCGCTTCTTCAAAATTGGCTATCCAAGCTCCATCAGCTAAATATATGGCATCTTGTTCTATTGAGTTCTCTTTATAGATATTCAAGCCTGCGTCAAAAACACCTGCCGTTTCTAATTCAATTTCTTGCAAAAATGCTCCCGTTAATTCTACGCTATCTTTATATGCAATGGAGTTTGTTTGCTCCGAGTTTCTCAAAGTACCTTCTACATATACTTTCCCAGTTTCACGTCTTGAATTAATTAAAGTCATTTTAAATTGACCTTGAACATATTCTCCAAAACGCATAGCTATAGCTGGACTGGCCGAAAATGACGCAGTCTTTGACAGGGCAAATGATTCACTAAATATATTTATTACTTGCTCTGCTAAATAGAATACATCTGATGGCTTCCTACCCCATAACTGAAGGTTTAGGAAGACTCCTCCTAAAGGATAATCTGTTATATTCCAGTGACTATTAAATTGATATTGGTCGTCACCCAATTCTTTTAGTGAAAAAGACATGGCATACTCTACAGAGCCGTCATCTCTTTTTAAGCTTATAAGTGTTCCAGGGTATTCGCCACCAATCATAACAGTTTTGGCTGACAACAAAGCCGCACCACCTACCCTATCACATATACTTTTAGTATGACTATAAACGTCATCTATGGTTTTTGTAACCAAACAAACAGCTTTTCTATCATAAGTAGTGTCAAGTTCGTTGTAAGTACTGTCAAAAAAGTCAACCGAGAGCACTTCAACCGCATTCGTCAAGTCTAATAAATCAGTGGGAGTACTTTGGTATGCATCCGAAGAGTCAGGGCCTAAAGTTGGTACTAAAGCTGTTAAAGGAATCTCTTCCAAAGTAGAAAAAATACCCTTCACTTGTGTATGAGAACCCATTGAGATGGACTTGTATCTATCCTCATCTTTATTTAATAAATCCTTCTGAAGGTTCCTTTTTGCAATCTTTTCTGCAAGAGAACCATTACTCTCCAAGCCTCCCTGATTTCCTGAACTAATAGCCCCATCTACTGGAGAGGTATAATTAATATTGCTAAGCGAAATTGATTCAATTGGATTGGCAGAAATATAAAAAATAGCGTCATTAAAATCTTGGTCACATGAGGCGTAATCTCTTCTTATATCTTCAAAACCTAATACTATCCGCTCTGTTTCTTCATCTATAAGCTGTACATTATGATATTTTAAACTTTGCACAGTCTCTGGGTTGTAAGCTGGATTAGAATAAACCGTCCATAGCTTATTTTTCACCAATTGTTTACCCGAATCCCAGCCATTCGCTATTAAAACCCAACCAATACCAGTGCCTGGAGCAAAAGTCCCTAAGTGCACTTTATTCCCCGGTAGTAAGCCTCCTCCGCTATATAAACGAGATACATTAGGAAAAATAATATTTATGTCTTCTGCGGGTGGAGCAGTTGGCGATGGGTTACTGGCATCAAAAGTATAATAACCCAAGGCGTTTTTATAACCTGCCCCTTCTGCCACAAAAGTTATCCAAACATCCGCACTGTCAACAAGCACAATATTACTCTCTGTACCGGTAGTAATATAATGTGCATTATAAAAAGGAACAGGGTAGCTTTCTGGTAAAGAAGCATCAACTTTTTTCAAGAAATCCCTATCGACCACATCTGAGGCAATCAGGTAATCAGGCACCCCCTGAGAATTATACGTACCCATGTAGCTAAAGTTTTGAGCAAAGCCCACTACAGATAAAATTTGAAATAAGAACAAACTGACTTTGAATACAACTTTCATGTTTTCTGACTTGGTGTGTAACAAAAGTATCTCAGATACTTTCTAAATAATTAATATTTCGATGAAGTGTAGGATTCACTCTGAAAACGGTAAATCTTTTCACATCTCACTTTATATTTTCTCTCAAGAGATAAATGATTGATTGTTTTACACGCTATGTAAGACATAACTCATCATCCATGAGATTTAATGGTACAATTCAAAGGTTCATTTTTTAACAATTCGTACCGAATCATAAAATGAACCTATTAAAAACTTTATATTAAGCAAGTTATAAGAAAACCAAATTAGGATTTAAATAAGTAAAGTGGAACGACCAGCCTAAACATCTAGGGTACTTTTGCATAGTGAAATAACCATTTCCTTATGCCTAAGTATCTAAACTATCTTATTACACTGTTAGCCGCTGGCTTGCTTTTTTCGTGTGAAGCAGTTTCTCAGAAAAAGCAAAACCATATTTACTTAGGTGCTGATCTTTCTTACGTAAATGAGCTGGAGGCCTGTGGAGCCAAATTTACTCATAACGGAAAATCGGTAGAACCTTTTGACTTTTTTGCATCTCAAGGAGCTAATTTAACCCGTCTAAGACTTTGGCATAAGCCTAGCTGGACAAACTATTCAACATTAGATGATGTAAAGAAATCTATTGCTAAATCAAAAGCAAAAAACATGCCTATTTTGCTTGATTTCCACTATTCTGATAACTGGGCAGACCCTGCTCACCAGATAATTCCGAGTGCATGGTCGGGTATTACAGACACCGAAATATTAGGAGATAGCCTTTATCTCTATACGAAAGCTGTTTTGACCGAGCTGAACAACGAAAACTTACTTCCTGAATTTGTTCAGATTGGCAATGAAACCAATTCTGAAATTTTAATGGAAAAAGAAACAGCCGAAAATGGTCCAACCAATTGGCCTAGAAATATATCCTTATTTAACAAAGGCTTAAAAGCTGTTGACGATTTTAATAAAGTCAATAACACTTCGGTTCAAACTTTTCTTCACGTAGCACAGCCTGATGAAGCTCTTTCTTGGTTTGAAAACGCCAGTAAAAATAACCTTCAAAACTTCGACTGGATAGGCCTTTCTTATTATCCAAACTGGTCAAAATTTAACTTAAAACAGTTAGAAGAAACTATATCGACATTAAAAAGCACCTATAATAAAAGGGTAATGGTGGTAGAAACAGGCTATCCCTACTCTACTAGAAATTTTGATGAGGCAAGCAACGTACTAGGAACTGGCTCTAACCTCAATGGCTACCCAGTAAGCCCAGAAGGGCAGTTAAGTTTTATGATTGACTTAACCTCAAGTGTTATAAAAGCTGGTGGCGAAGGAGTGATTTACTGGGAACCGGCTTGGGTAAGTTCAGCTTGTAAAACGCAATGGGGTACAGGCTCCCACTGGGAAAACGCAGCGTTTTTTGACGCAAGTCGGAATAACGAAGCACTACCAGTTTTTGACTTTTTGGGACATAATTATTTTAAATAAACTGATAAATACAATAACCATAATTTAAACTTAAAACTAGAATAGAATGCAACAAAACTATTGTGATAGCACAAAAGCCGTTCTTTGGAAGCCAAAGTTTCTTTGGCTACTCCTGCTAAGCTTCTGCATGGGTCAGGCTTTTGCCCAAAGCGATGTTACTGGTAAAGTAACCGACTTCGAAGACCAAATCGGCCTTCCAGGAGTAACTATTGCCATTAAGGGAAGTACTCAAGGTACCTCTACTGATATGGATGGAAATTATAAACTATCTACGGCGGGCGTTCAAAACCCAATCTTGGTATTTAGTTTCATCGGAAAAGAAAGTCAAGAAGTGGTGGTAGGTAACCAGTCGGTTATCAACATTGCTCTTACAAACAACAGCCAAGCACTGAACGAAATAGTGGTGGTAGGTTATGGTACACAAAGAAAAAACGACCTTACTGGTTCTATTACTTCTATTACCGAAAATGATTTTGTGAAAGGAAACGTAAGTACTCCTGAGCAGTTAATCACTGGTAAATTAGCTGGTGTACAAATTACCTCAGGTGGTGGAGCTCCGGGTTCTGGAAGTACTATCAGAATTCGTGGTGGCTCATCACTAAATGCGAGCAATGACCCGCTTATTGTAATTGACGGTGTGCCGATTGACAACAGCGACGTTTCTGGTTCTGCTAACCCTTTGAGTTTTATAAACCCTAATGACATTGAATCTTTCAACGTCCTTAAAGATGCTTCCGCCGCAGCTATCTATGGCTCTAGAGCAGCCAACGGTGTAATTATCATTACTACCAAAAAAGGTAAAAAGGGTTCGCAAACTAAACTGAGCTTTAACAGTCGTTTTTCTGTAGCAAACAATATCAACGAAGTAGATGTACTTAGTCCATCTGAATTTGTAGATGCTGTAGGTACTTACGGAACTGCTTCTCAGCAAGCTTTATTGGGAACAGCAAACACAAACTGGCAAGATGTTATTTACAGAACTGCTTTAACACAGGATAATAACCTGAGCTTGACAGGTACTTTAAAAGGTATGCCATACAGAGCTTCGGTAGGTTTCTTGAATCAAAACGGTACGCTGCAAACATCAAACCTTAAAAGAACTTCAGCTTCTTTGGGCCTGTCTCCGTCTTTTCTTGACGACCACCTTAATTTAGATGTGAACTTCAAAGTAGCAAATAGTAAATCTCAATTTGCCGACGAAGGAGCCATAGGAACAGCCATCAGTTTTGACCCTACACAGCCAGTTTACGCTAGCAACACAGAGTTTGGTGAATACTTCAACTGGCTTGACCCGAACGGAAATGGTATTGAGGCTCTTGGGCCTAGTAACCCTTTAGCCATGCTGAATTTGAGAGATAACGTTGGTGTTTTAAACAGGTATATTGGTAACGCCAGATTAAGCTATACTTTCCATGGTTTACCAGAATTAAAAGCTGTAGTGAATGCAGGTTTTGATAAATCAAACACAGATGGAAAAGATATAACTAGCCCCTTGGTTTCTGCCAACTCTTTCAATAATCAAGGTTCTACTGCTTTCTATCTTCAAGACAGAAACAACACTACATTCCAAGCTTACTTGAACTATGTAAAAGAAATCAATCAGCATCGTTTTGATGTGATGGGAGGTTATGAGTATCAAAACTTCACTAGAGAAAACGAAACCGGAACAGACTACGGAAAATCTGATGTAACGCCTTTAAGAAACTATTTCAAAACAGAATACAGACTGGCATCTCAATTTGGTAGAATTAACTACGGTTTTAATAACACTTACCTAGCCACATTCACGGTAAGGCGTGACGGAACCTCAAGGTTTGCACCGGACAACAGATATGGTATTTTCCCATCTGCGGCTTTAGCATGGAAACTTAATGAGCAGTTTGACATTGACAATACCTTCTCAGACCTAAAAGTAAGAGTTGGCTGGGGTGTTACGGGGCAGCAAGATATTAACTCTGGCGACTTCCCGTACCTAGCGGCTTATACGCCTGGTCAAGGTTTGTTGTACCAATTTGGCGGAGCTTTTTATGACGTACTTCGTCCAAACCCTTATGATGCTCAAATCAAATGGGAAGAAACTACTTCTACTAACTTTGGTTTAGACTTCGGGATTCGTGCTGCTAAAATATCTGGTAGTATAGATTTCTACATGAAGAAAACAGAAGACTTAATTAATGAAATTGACGCCCCAGCGGGTACCAACTTCTCTAATAAAGTGGTAACCAATATTGGCTCTTTAGAAAACAAAGGGGTTGAGTTTACTTTAAACTATACGCCTATTCAAAATGCTGATTTCTCTTGGGATTTGAATTTCAATGCTACGTATAACAAAAATGAGATTACGGCATTAACCAGAAATGATAACGAAGATTACTTAGGTGTTCTTACTGGTGATGTAAGTGGTGGTACTGGTGCCTATGGTCAAATTCACTCCACAGGTTATGCCCGTTCTTCATTCTTCTTGTATCAGCAAGTTTATGATGAAAGCGGTAAGCCACTTGAAGGTGTATTTGTAGACCAAAACAACGACGGCGTAATTAGTGAACTAGATAGATATCACTATCAAAACCCAGACGCAAACTATTTCTTAGGCTTCTCTTCTCAGATGCAGTATAAGAATTTAAACTTCGGCTTTATCATGCGTAGTAACATAGGAAACTATGTTTTCAATAACGTAGCCTCTGGTTCTAGTAGCTACTCTTCAATGACTGGTGCGGGTAACTTTATTTTCAACCTGAACTCAGCTGTACAAGAAACAGAGTTTAGCTCTTCTACCGGAAGAGACAGAATCAACCTTTCTGACTACTTCGTGGAGAATGCTTCTTTCTTAAAAATGGATAACATAAACGTAGGGTATGATTTAAGCTCACTTTTCAAAACCTCTAAACTTAGAGCTAACCTAGGTTTCATAGTTCAAAACGTGTTTACCATTACTAACTACACGGGTCTTGACCCAGAAGTACAAGGTGGAATTGACAGAAACATCTATCCACGTCCGCGTACTTACAGTTTGAATCTAAATCTTAATTTCTAATAAGTAAAAAGATGAAAAAAATATTAAATATACTCTTTGCAGGATTAATGCTCACGGCATTAAATGCTTGTAGCGATTTGGACACCACTCCTTACGTAGGCGAAGTGTCTGACCTAGTTTATCAAGACGCTGATAACTATAAAAAAGTATTGGCTAAACTTTATGCTGGTTTAGCAGTATCAGGAATTGAGCCACAAGATGGCAATGTTGACCTGAAAGGAATTGACGGAGGTTCTCAAAGTTATTTGAGAGCTTACTGGTATCTTCAGGAGTTCACTACGGACGAAGCCGTGGTAGGTTGGGGAGACCCAGGGTTACCTGATTTGCACGCATCTTCTTGGACTGCCTCAAACCAGTGGACTTCTAACTTTTACAGCAGAACTTTATATCAAGTAACTGTAGCAAACGAATTCATTAGAGAGTCCGCTCCTGAGAAATTAGAGGCTCGTGGCTTATCTGGCGATACACAGATTCCACTTTATCGTTCAGAAGCAAAATTCCTGAGAGCATTGGCTTATTACCATGCTTTGGATATGTTTGGCAATGTTCCTTTTGTTACAGAAAACGACCCTGTGGGTGCCTTCTTACCAGAGCAAATCAGCAGAACGGAGCTTTTCAACTACCTAGAAACGGAACTTAAAGCTTTAGAAACGGAACTTCCTGGCCCACAAGGCAACGAATACGGAAGAGCCGACCAAGGTGCAGTTTGGATGACTTTAGCAAAACTTTACTTAAATGCAGAAGTATATACAGGTACTGCAAAATATAACGAAGCAGCCGAGTACGCTAAAAAAGTGATAGACGCAGGTTATACCTTAAACCCAAACTATCAAGCCAATTTCATGGCGGATAATGACCAGTCTAACGAGTTGATTTTCACCATCAATTATGACGGAAATCAAACAGCCACTTGGGGAGGAACTACCACACTAATTCATGCTTCAATAGGAGGAACTATGAACCCAGCTGACTTTGGTGTAGATGGTGGCTGGAGCGGTTTCAGAACTACAAAGGAGTTTGTTTCTCTTTTTGATAATGGAGCTGATGACAGGAGATTACTTCACAGCGATGGTCAGAAATTAGAAATTGATGAAATTGGAACATTTGACAACGGTTATGCAGTAGCTAAATGGTCAAACCTCACTTCGGCTGGTGTACCAGGCAAAAGCCTTGCTCATACAGATACTGACTTTGGAGTTTATAGACTTTCTGATGCTTACCTAATGTATGCAGAGGCGGTAACCAGAGGCGGTTCTGGAGACCAATCACTGGCATTAAGTCTGGTAAATCAATTAAGAACACGAGCAAACGCAACACCTGTAACTGCTCTTACTTTAGACTTTTTATTAGACGAAAGAGGAAGAGAATTATTTTGGGAAGCTCACAGACGTACAGACTTAATTCGTTTTGGAAAATTCACTACAGGTTATAACTGGGCATGGAAAGGAAACGTAAAGGAAGGTCGTGACATTGGAACGCACATGTCTTTATTCCCAATAGCTTCTTCAGATATTGTGGCCAATACTAATCTAGTCCAAAACGCTGGATACTAACATTTAAAGCATAATTAGAATGAGAAATTTAATAAATAAAATCTACGTCCTTTTAGGAATGGTAGTTCTTCTAAGTTCTTGCGAAAAAGAAGAGATAAGAGCGATTTTAGACCCTGCAGCCAAGCCTGTGGTTAGTTTAAACAGTAGTTCATTGGAGTTGTCAAAAGACAATGCTGATCTTAATGCCCTAACGGTTTCTTGGGAAAAGCCATCATTTGGTTTTAATGCAGGTGCTCAATACAGAATCTTGGTAGACAAAGCGGGTTCAAACTTTGCGGAAGCTCAGGTTTTCAGTACGGGTGCTGATTTAAATCGCTCATGGACAAACCAAGAATTGAATAACCTTTTGCTTGGAATGGGTTTTGAAGCTACGGAAATGGCCTCTCTTGAATTAGCAGTTGAGGCTATTTTGAGTGAAAGTCAAGTGCAGCGTTCAGACGCCATGGCACTTACAGCCGTAACTTATCTAGACAAATTAGATCTAAGCTCTTCTTGGGGAATTGTTGGTTCAGCTGCCGCAAATGGTTGGGATGGCCCAGATATGCCATTCTACAAGACTTCAGAAGCTGGCGTTTTTGTAGCCTACGTGATGTTGGCTGATGGTGAAATAAAAATCAGAGAAAACAACGATTGGGCCGTAAACTACGGTGATACAGGTAAAGATGGAATTCTAGACGCAGGTGGAGACAACATAGCTGTTACAGCAGGTACGTATGCTGTAACATTTAATGCAAACGACCTTACTTATAACATTGAAGCACTTTCATGGGGAATAGTAGGTTCTGCTGCTCCTAACGGTTGGGATGGTCCAGATTTAGAATTTTCTTATGACCCAAGTTCTGACCAATGGAGAGCAATCGGCACATTGGCTGATGGTGAAATGAAAATAAGAAAAAACAATGACTGGGGCTTAAATTATGGAGATACAGGTGCTGATGGAAGCCTTGAAGAAAATGGCGACAACATTGCTGTTTCTGCTGGCACTTACCTAATCACTTTAAACCAAAATGAATTAACATATACCTTAGAAACGATTGACGTTCCTGGCATAGTTGGTTCTGCTGCACCAAATGGCTGGGATGGCCCAGATGTAAGCCTTATGCCTGACTTCTCAAGAGAGGGTGTTTGGGTAGCTTATAATGTCACTTTGACTGACGGAGCCATCAAAATTAGAATGAATAATGACTGGGCAGTAAACTACGGTGATGATGGTGTGGATGGCACTTTAGAAGAAAACGGTGCTGACATTTTAGTAGGTCCTGGCACTTATGATATAGAGGTAAATCTTACAGATTTTTCTTATACGCTTACAGCAAAATAAAACTGGCTAAAACGGTCGTTTTACGACGCTAAAGAATGGGGCCTTATGTCCCATTCTTTTTTTACCCTTTTCACAAGAATTACACGATTATGAAAAAAATATTCTTACTGCTTCTGCTAACCCAGAGCACCTTATTTGCTCAGCACATAGAGCGAGTAGAGCCAAGCAATTGGTGGATTAACATGAAGGAACCTACGGTTCAATTATTAGTTCATGGAAATCAGATTTCAGAATTTTCTCCATCTCTAAAATATAAAGGAGTCAAAATAGAAGCTGTTCATAAAACGGACAATCCAAATTATCTATTTATAGATTTACTTATTTCTAAAAAAGCTGAAGCTGGTACTGTCGATATCAACTTTGCCAATAAGTCTGAGAAAGAAACTTTCAAATTTGAATTAAAGGCAAGAAGACCAAACTCAGCAAAAAGAGAAGGATTCAATACTTCAGATGCTATTTACCTCATTACGCCAGACCGCTTTGTAAACGGAAATACTTCAAACGATAACATCGATGGCTACCCTGACAAAGCTGCTCCTTCTAAGGAATTTGGAAGACACGGTGGAGATATTCAAGGCATCACGGAGCATCTAGATTATATTTCTGACATGGGTTTTACGGCTATATGGCCAATGCCCCTAGAGGAAAATAATATGGACGACGCCAGTTACCATGGTTATGCTATTACGGATTTCTATAAAATAGACCCAAGGTATGGTTCAAATCAAGAGTACTACAACTTATCTTCTGAAAGTAAAAAGCAGGGCATAAAAATCATAAAAGATGTGGTCTTAAACCACTGTGGAAGTAAGCACTGGTGGATGACGGATTTACCATCAAAAGACTGGATAAATAACGGTGGGCATTTCAAAAGCACCAATCACCGCAGAGAAACTTTGAGAGATATTCACGCTTCTCAAAAAGATAAAGAAGTAATGTCAGACGGTTGGTTTGTAGAAACCATGCCAGATATGAACCAAAGAAACCCTTTCTTAGCAAACTACCTCATACAAAATGCTATATGGTGGATTGAAATGGCAGATTTAGGTGGACTCAGAGTAGATACCTACCCCTACTCCGACCAAGATTTCTCTAGCAGATGGAGTAAAAGAATCATGGAGGAATATCCAAACTTTAACATCACTTCTGAAGAATGGAGCACAAACCCAGCTATTACTTCTTACTGGCAAAGGGGAAAAGTTAACGCAAATGGCTACAAATCTTATGTACCCACACCTATGGACTTCCCTCTCCAAGATGCTTTAGTAAAAGGGTTGAATGAGAACATTGCTTGGGGTACAGATTTCAACAGAGTCTACCATTCGGTATCAAATGATTTTCTTTATGCTGATGCTTCTAACCTGTTAATATTTGCGGACAACCATGACATGAGCCGCATCTATACGCAGTTGCACGAAAACTATGACCATTTTAAAATGGCAATGGTTTTGATGGCTACCATGCGTGGGATACCTCAATTCTATTATGGCACCGAGATACTAATGACCAACCCTAACTCAGATTCTCATGGAGAAATAAGAGGTGATTTTCCCGGCGGTTTTGCAAACATGAGCAGCAATGCTTTTACGAGTGTAGGGCTTTCAGACAAACAAAAAGAAGCTCAAAAGCTATTCAAAACACTTTTAAACTACAGAAAATCAAATCCCGTTTTACATGAAGGAAAACTAACGCACTTCGGCCCAGAAAATGGCGTCTACGTTTATTTCCGACATAGCGATGCTAGAAAGGTGATGGTCATTTTCAACAAAAACGAAAAGAATCAATCGATAGATTTAAATAGATTTAGAGAGTTATTGCCTGAAAATAGCACTGTTAAAAATGTACTTTCTGATCAAACTTTGACCTTGGGTCAATCAATTGAGATTAAAGGTAGCTCTACCCTACTTTTAGAATTTTAAGAAAAAAACTACGTCTTATTTATAGCTTAAAATCCCCTGAAATGGGGATTTTAAGCTAAATCTTCCAGTTCCAAATAAAAAATGGACTACAAAAAAACTTCAGACCTAATAATTTAATTTTGTTCATCGTTCGTAAATAGTCACTTCGAATAAGATTCTACTTTCCCCTTCCTGAGCCATTCAAAGCATACATATTTAAAAATTTAGATAACTCTTTAATTAAAAACAAAATACCTAGCAATTCTCAGAAGAAAATTTCACCTTTGCATTCATTAATTCAATGCTTTCCATAATAATTCGTTTTTCTTCTAAATGTTGTTAAAAATCATCAAAAGCGGTGATCTATTTAGAATTGCTTTTTTTATTTCTATTAGCTTTTCTCTTATAGCTCAGGATAAAAAAGAACCGCTTAAACCCTATAATTCTGTAAGTACCATTTATGATAGCTGTCAGGTTGTCTGCAATCTGTTTCCTGCAAATAAGGAAAACTTGGTAGCCACGGAAGAACTGGTATTCCCAGCCATTACTAACAATTCAGAATGCTATGAAGTACCAAATGAATTCAACCCTGGCTGTCTCTTAAGTTATAACAACTCCAAATGGTTTTTAGTCAAAGTACTTGAAGGTGATTCCCTAAAATTCAATTTTCAAAATTCTAAAAACTATGATATAGATGCTGCCATATGGGGGCCAATTGCAGGTGGAGATTTAGACTCTACTTGTTTTACCAGTTCTCAATTCCCTAAATCATGTGATTACTCGGCTATCAACCCAACTTTAAATCTTTACCAGCCAGATTCAGGGAGTTTTTACCTTTTAACTATTACAAACTATTCAAATGATGACACTGATATACTCCTGAACCAACCAACAGGTGGCTCTGTCATATATTCTTATTTCTGTTCTGAAAATAGCAGTATAAACTCTGCTGGAAATGGCAATCAAAACTTACAAGCTATAAATAGTCTTCATCTAAGCTTTGAAATAAATCCTTCAACCTCCATTATTGCAAAAGGAGGCAACAGTATTGAGCTTCTTCCGGGTTTTGAAACAGATAGTACCGCAGTTTTTAGTGCAAATATTGGCGAATGTATAAACACCAGCCAAAATTATAATCCAGACTCTTCTGAAGTAGTTTGCGAAAACTTTCACAATCACGGAAACAATATCCCTCATTTATATACCAATGCTAGTTCACAGGAAATGGTAGGAACAATCTTTGCCATTTCTCAGCCAGAGTATAGGATAAGCTCGAATGAGCCCTACCTAAAAATGACTAAAATCGGAGTAGACAAAGACTCCAGTAGATTCTTCTGGGGCTACAGACATCCTTATACCGCTCCTTCTAATATTCACCTCAGAACCAATGCAGGCTGCCCCGCCTACCCCGACGAGAGAACGACTAGCATGGAATACTTATATAGAGATGAAAGAGCACTGCCAACGCTAGACACAATTGAGAATTATGCTAATTTAAATACGCCATTTCACCTTTCTAATGATTTGTACTATGGGCAAGATAATAATTATGACCTCTGGAATTTTTATCTAAAAGGTGGCCTTACAAATCTCACCTATCGCATTAACGGTGGTTCATGGCGTGCATCAATAGATTATACCCCTGTTTGGGAACCATTTACAGAAAGATACCTAGATGTAACACGTATAGAACACATTGGTAACGTACCAAAAGATTTCTATATAGATTTCACAACCGATCATGGAGAAACTATTGACCGATACTTAGTAACAAGAAGCTCCTGTGGCGGGCATTTTTGTGGAACTACCGTATTTAACAGGCTTGCTGACTCCACCGTAATTGTAAATGTTTTTCAAGGAGATATAAACGTGGACATGCAATTAGGCGATTACCAGCCTTTTGGAGGTTTTGGGACATGCTTTAATTTAGGAACTTTGCCAGAAGGGGATTACTCCTTTCCTTATAAATCTGCTAAAGGCGATTTTGTTTTAGACCAAGATGTTTTTGTTAGAGTTAAATTTGACTAAGTAAAACTATTTCTTTAGAATTTTGGCTATTTCAAGGGCTCTTTCACCATCTCCATGAATGCAAAAAGTGTCACCTTTAAGTTTAATAATCTCACCAGAATAACTTACCAGCTCTCCTCTAGTTATCACACTAAAAGCTTGCTGAAATGCCTTTTGTGGATTCTCAATTAGAGCTCCTGCCAAACTCCTTTTCCTTAAGGTTCCGTCACTCTCATACGCCCTATCTGCAAAAACTTCTTCCCAAACTTGTAGTCTCTTTTCTTTGTACTTAGTAATCCCTTTTGAATGAGCTAAGCCAAATAATATTAAATCCTTATCAATGTGTTCGACCACATCAGCTATGGCAGTTGAAACTTCAAAATTTCCTGCGGCCTCATTATATAAAGCTCCATGTGGTTTCACATGATGAAGTCTACCACCATGTTTTTCTACGAGAAACTTTATGTAAAGAATTTGCTCCTTGAGGGTCTCTTTAAGTTCTGATATAGATATACGCATTACTTTACGACCAAAATTCGCTCTATCAGGATAACTAGGGTGAGCTCCTATTTGCAGACCAAGTTTTATTGCATATTGAATGGTTTCTTCTATTAAAATATGATTACCCGCATGTTTGCCACAAGATACATTCACCGCATCCACATAACCTAAAAGGATTTTATCCCTTCCAGAGTCCCACGAATCTTGAATTTCGCCCATATCGCAGTTGATATTTACCGACCGAGCCATACTAAATTAAAGTGTTTTCTATAGACTATAAATACAGCTGAACCGCAGATTTAAACTTTTTCATTTCCCTTTCCTGCTTAAGGAAAACACTTTCAGCCACCTCCATAGATATTTCTCTAAAGGTTACATGTTGACCCACTGACAGCTGAGCCAAAATAGGCAAGTCTACAGAAATAACATTAGCTAACTTAGGATAACCTCCCGTAGTTTGATGGTCGGCCATTAAAATAACCAATTGCCCATCCGGCAATAACTGGATGGTGCCAAAGGCCACTGAAGAAGAAATCTGTTCATCAGAAGATTGTAAATTCAAACAATCCCCTTCTAACCTATAACCCATTCTATCTGCATGAGAAGAAATGATGAAAGATTGTTTAAATATTTTATTTCTACTTTCTAAATCTAAACTACTGAGGTCTTTTCCTGCAATAACCCTTATTTCTTGCTTTTGCTCAAAAGCGGGTCTTAAGTTAACATTAACGGTCTTAGGAGCTAAATAAACCTTTTCAGTAGCAGCAAATAATTGTCCGTTCTTCAGGTTTAAATCTAACGAATCTCCCTTCTCTATTTTTTTCCCGCCAAAGCCTCCTAGCAAATTAGTACTGTTAGAACCCAAAGACTTTTTAAGATTGAAGCCACCTTTGATAGCAATATATGCTCGTTCTCCGTTTATTTTTTTACCAAAAGACAACATATCTCCAGGTTTAGCCTCCTGAACCTTCCAATTAGAAATACTTTTATTATTTAAAGAGCCAGAAAAATTTGCTCCGCCAATGGCAAAAAGAGCATGCTCTTCAAAAGTAATGGTAGGTGTAGGATAATGAAACTCCAAAACCGCTTCGGTGTCTTCGTTTCCTAATAGAATATTCAGTAACCTCATTGAAAGAGTATCCATTGCACCAGAGGGGTTAATCCCTTTGTCTTTGAAACCACACCTTCCAATATCCTGAATACTTGTCAATATTCCAGATTTTAGAAAAATCAATATTAAGAGCTTTATTTTAAGAGTTTTACATCATTAATTCACTGCTTACAAACATCAAGGTAGATGGATTCTTGAAATATTCAAACCAAATAGCCACAAATCTTAGTTCATACCTCCACAAACCTCACAGTGTCTCCATTACTTAACAAGGTCATTTTTTTCTTTTTTGGGTCAAAAAGAACAGCTTCCGTTTGGCCTATCAATTGCCATCCTCCTGGGCTTGAAACCGGATAAATTCCCGTTTGACTTCCTGCAATTCCCACACTCCCTTTTGGCACTCGTATTCTTGGTTTAGCTCTTCTCGGCATACTCAACTTTTCATTTAAACCTCCTAAATAGGCAAAACCTGGCAGAAAACCCATCATATAAACCCTATAATCTGGAGCCGTATGAAGTTTGATTAACTCGTCTTTCTCTATGTCCTTTGCTTCACACAGAGAAACCAAATCTTCTCCATTATACCGTACTGGTATCTCCACAATGTTTTGTTTTCTTTCTACCTGAGTTAATTCTTCTAAAGGAATACTTTTTAAATAATCTTCAACATATCCAGAAACCGTTCCGCTTTTTACTAGTGGTTTAATTTCTAAGATTTTGTAAAAAACAGTTAATGAAGCATAGGCAGGCACTACTTCCACAAATCCTATCATAGGGTTTTTATTTATCCACTCACACGCCGACAAAACTAAATCATTAATCTCCGGAGATACTTTCTGTTCAAAGTATAAACTAATGGCATGTTCACTTAAGGGATAAATATCAAACTTCATCTGACTGCAACTTTAGGTTCATTAGCACAAATGTTAATTTACCGTTTTATAACCTTCTTAGAAAAGGATTGATTCTGAATCTTGATTTGAAGATAAAACTGATTGGTCTGTATATCAGAAACATCTAGTTCAATTTCATTCGGGCCTTTGGCAACTTCAAAAAGCTTTTCTTTCAGCATTTCACCTTTTGACCCAATTAAATTTACTATTGCTGAATCAGCAAATTTTGATTCAAACTTAGCTTTCAACCTGTCACTCGCAGGGTTTGGATAAACCACCATCAAAGGCTCTTCTACGGCATTCCCAAGAGCACTCATGTCAAACTTACACAGAAACACCTCATAGCCTTTTAAAGTTACTGTTCCAGACCAATTTTGATAGCTTACGCCAATTGTCACCTCTTCATTTTCATCTAAAGCGAAAGGATTATGAGCAGCTATCAATATTTCATTTTCTTTTACCACTCCACGCCAAATAGGCTGCTTGTTTTCATTATAATCACGAGCAGGTGTTTCTTGAACCAACTCATAAGTACCTTCAAAAAAGCCTTTAAATTCGCTCAACCTATAAAGCCCCTTATTGAAATATTCATAAGCTGAGAAATCAGTTTGAGTTCCTAGCAAAGTTGGATTCTCCCAAAGCCAAAGACCATCTGCCCCAGAGAAAAAAGGAAAAATGGCCGTTGCTTCAGCCATCCAATGTTTTATTGGTTGATTAACTAAGTCAGGGTTTGCACTGTATTTTAACCATAAAAAAGGTATCACAGGTTTGGTAGACCAAGCTTTATTAGCTTCAATCTGAAACATCATATATGATAAATACTCTCCTGCAAACTGGTGTGGATAATCATAATAATAATAAGCTGATGGCGACATAAAATCCATTTGCTCATAAAAAGCCCCGCCCACATTTCCATTATCATCTTTGGTGATAAAATTTACATGTTCCGGGTTTCGAATCCATTGCTCCCATGACTTTCCCTGAATATTATCAAATGTGTTAAATATAGGAGCATCCGCATAAGAACTAATTTTGGTATCGGGATGCTTACCATTACTTAGAAAGTTACTAACCGCAGTTGCGTATAAATCTCTGGTATCTCTTTTATAAGTATTAACAAAGCTATCATTCGAAAGTGATTTATAGCTTTCAGGTACTATTTCAGCATTTTTAAACTGTAGAATTTCATTATCAAATCGCCAAACGCGTTCTATGTCAAACATGAAAATATCACTGGCAACGAAATCACTATTCCCAAGCGAATTAGCAAAGTTCATAAAATCTGTATTCCATTTTTGCTGATAAATGCCCAAATCATTATTCCATGGACTTCTTCCCAACTCCCAAGGTTGATTTTGATTTGGATAAGCCACACCATAATAGATGAAAGCTCTATTTGAAAAAGGAACGCTAGTTAAATACCTAGCATCTGTTATATGCGAAAAGCCATGCTTTAAAGGACCACCAGCATTTCCATTATGAATCTCGCCACCGTATATAAGTTTAAATGGTAAGTCAAACTCAGGGAATTTACCCCAATCAATTTGACTATTTCCTGAAGGGCTAAAATCAGCAAAATCATTGCATGATTGGCCTAAAACGAGGTCAACAGAACAATAAAATAGGAATATAAATGCGAAGAAAGCTCTCAAATTTTAACTAAATTTGTATGTTAAATGCGTTATACAAATGTACCCATATTTGATATCATGAAAAAAGTTCTGGTTTTAATATTAGTCTCTCTAGTTTTTACAGCCTGTAAAGACAAAGAAGACGACCCTTCCTCAGCAAAAACAACAACTGAGTTAATTTCTCTCAACCAATGGGAATTGTCAAGGTTTACGAATGTATCAGGTCAAACTATTTCAAACTCCGACCTAGAGACACAAGCTTTTTTCCTATTTGCTATGAATTTTGAGTTCCGTAGCGACAACGAAGTACGAGGTATAGATAAAACATCTGGAAATATAATAAGCAAGGGCGTTTGGGATTTTGTTGGTGGCGAAGAAGTAGTTAACGTTAAACTCTCCGACTTAGATTACGACTTTAAAATTGTTGTTTTACAAACTGGAAAACTAACGCTTCAAGCTCCTACAGGGAATTTCTTATCTGGAGTTGGCGAAGAAATCAACCTCGAATTTAACGCTGTCTCACAATAAAACTAGCCGAATTGAATAACGAACACATCAAACTAATTTTTGGTCTAAAGCTTAAACAGCTAAGGCAAGAAAAAGGGCTTTCTCTCCAAGATTTATCTACTAAGTCTGGCATTTCTAACTCATACTTAAATGAGATAGAAAAGGGTAAAAAGTACCCAAAAACAGACAAAATAACCGCACTGGCAAGTGCTCTTGAAACCGAATACGACGAATTGGTTTCTTTGAAAATGAATAAAAAGCTAGAGCCTATCACTAAGCTTCTAAAGTCTAATTTATTAACCGAAATACCTTTCGATTTTTTTGGGGTTGACACTGCTCAAATTTTAGAGTTATTCTCTTCTGCACCAGCTAAATTAAGTGCATTTATAAACGCAATCTTCGAGATTGGTAAAAACTATAACCTTACTGTTGAGAAATTCTATTTTGCCGCTTTAAGGTCATACCAAGAGCTTCATCAAAACTATTTTCCCGATTTAGAAAACGAGGCTAACAAGTTTATTTCAGAGAAAATAAGTCCAGATAAACAGTTTATTGATGAAAACTGCCTTACAGAGTTACTTAAAGACCTTTACGGAATAACTATTGAACTTTTTGACGAAGAAGACCAGCCTGTAATAAGCAATATGCGTTCTATTTTCAGACCTCAAAGTAAGGTTCTGATGATTAACAAACGCATTTCAAAAAATCAGAGAGCCTTTACCATGGCCAAGGAACTTGGTTTCCAGTTTATGGATTTAAAAGAGCGTCCGTACACTAGTTCTTCTATTGATGTAAAGTCTTTTGAAGAGGTATTGAACAACTATAAGGCGTCTTACTTTGCAGGAGCTATTTTAATTAGAGAAAAACTCCTAGTTCAGGATTTAGAAAAATGGTTTGGCTCTGAAACATGGAATCCAGATGCCTTAATTGAAATGTCTGAAAGGTTTTCGGCTACTCCAGAAACATTATTTTATAGAATCGGGAACGTACTTCCGAAATATTTCGGTATTGATAATTTCCTTTTCATGCGTTTTGACGCACTGCCTGGAAGTCAAAAGTACTTTTTAACTAAAGAGCTGCACCTTTCTAAAAGATTGGGGCCACAGGAAAACAAAGAGGAACATTACTGCCGCAGATGGGTTTCCATTAGTATTCTTGACCATTTATCTAGTAAACAAGAAGCCGGCAAATACCACAAACCCATAGTGGATGCCCAAAAGTCTTTCTTAAGTAATAGAAAAGAAGATTTCTTCGTATTCTCTATGGCTAGACCTTTGAATATTTTAAAGCAATTAAATATTTCTGTCAGCCTTGGTTTTGAAGTGGATGAAAACCTTAAGTCTAAAGTAAAATTCTTAGCAGATAAAAACATTAGCCGCCAAGAGGTAAATCAAACCTGTGAAAGATGTGGAATTTTTGACTGTAAGGAAAGAATTGCCCCTCCTACACTACTTCAAAAACATCGTGAACAACAAAAAATAAGAAAAGTACTGGAGAAGCTCAATTAAAGAGCTTCTGCCACTACTTCTTTAACTTCAGGAACCATATTAGTCAAAAGACGCTCAATCCCGTCTTTCAATGTTATACTAGCTGAAGGGCAGCCACTGCAAGAACCTTGAAGCACTACAGTTACTACACCAGTTTCTTCATTAAAGTCTGCAAAGTTTATAGCTCCACCATCAGACTCTACTGCTGGACGGACATATTGGTCTAATGCTGCTTTTATTTTACCTACTGCCTCTGTGTCATTAGCATCTACAATCAACGTATTGTTTTCTATAGCTGCCTCTGTGAAAACAGGATTTTCATCATCGAAGTAAATTTTAAGGAACTTCTTAAAGTTACCCAAAACTTCTTCCCACTGCGTTTCGTCGTCTTTTGTAACCGTTACAAAATTTGATGATATAAATACACGCTGTACAAAAGGAAACTGAAAACAATCTGCCGCTAAAGGAGAAGCATTCTCTTTATCCAAAGCCGATTTCATATCTGGATAATCGAATGACAAACCATCAGGAACTAGCTCGTAATTAAGAACAAACTTCATGGAATTGGGATTTGGACTCAATTCCGTATAAATCATTGTATTTCTCTTCAGCATAATTGTTTTATATCTAATCTATGGGAAAACATAGAGAGTATTGAAATAGTTTTTAATGAGCCTAAAACTTTATAACATACATCATAAAATACCTAAACGTCATTTAACACCAAAAGCCAAACTCATTTCTGAATTTGGCTTTAATATTTTTAGACCGTCTTTATTTACGCTTCTGCTCCTTCTGCAGGCAAAACGTGAACAAAAGACTTACCGCCACGACCTTTCTTAAAAGTCACAACACCGTCTTTTAATGCAAATAAGGTATGGTCACGACCAAGGCCTACATTTACACCTGGGTTATGAGGAGTACCACGCTGACGAACAATAATGTTACCCGCGATAGCCGCCTGACCACCAAATAATTTTACGCCTAAACGCTTACTTTCCGACTCTCTTCCGTTTCGAGAACTACCTACACCTTTCTTATGTGCCATTATTCTAGATATTTTAGTGGATTTGATTTCTTTTGAAAATCAAAAACCAGTGAATTAATTTTAATTAAGCTACGATATCGCTAATCATCACTTTCGTCAAATACTGACGGTGACCATTACTTTTTTGGTAACCCTTTCTACGTTTTTTCTTAAAAACTATCACTTTGTCACCTTTAAGGTGCTCTAAAATAGTAGCTTTTACTTTAGCACCTTCTACAGTAGGAGCACCTACAGTAACGGTTCCATTATTATCTACAAGGAGTACCTTGTCAAATACAAGCTCAGCGTCCGTGTCACCTTCTAATCTATGAGTGAAGATGTAACGACCCTTTTCAACTTTAAATTGCTGGCCTGCGATCTCTACGATTGCGTACATTATTAATTAATTTATGTTATAAATTGGCTTGCAAAAGTACGACAACTATTTTGAAATCGCAAAGCCTAATTTAAAACTAGCTTTCCAAATCCTCAAGCAACCACCTTAACTCTTTATTAATAAGCCTTTAACTATTAAAAACTGAGCTAAACCATAAGTAATCATCACCCAAAAAGAAGACCATAAAACTGGCTGAACGAACTCATTAACCGCTATAAAAGCATCGGAAATCACAAACAAGACCGCCCCTACTAAAACATATTCAAAGCTTTTAACATTTACCGCTCTACAAGACGCAAGATAGGCCATGGTACTAATCACCAGCATATAAATATAAACGGGGATAGTCATATCGTTTGATAACTTATTCCAGAGAACCCCAAAACAAAACAGCCCTGTGAAACCTAAAAAAGGCAACACTTTAAGCAAAGAGAGCTTGATAGCTTTGCTATAAATAAAAATATATACCAAATGAGCCAAAAGGAAGGCCCCTAATCCAAATACAAAGAAGCCTTCTCTATCAAACATCAAAAACAAATCGCCAGCCCATGAAAACAGCAAAGCCAATATCAAAGGCCACTTAAAAGAAACATTACGCCCCTCTAACCAAACTAGCCCTACCAAGACTGGCATAAGTAATGGCTTTGTAAGAAAAGCCAGCTCCTGAATCCCGAATAAGCCACTAATAATATTTAGGGCTAGTAAAGCGAAATAAAGGACCCTTAATTTCATGGTAGTTTTTTATAGTAAAACGTCAGCTATTTCTTTCCAGCTATGAACTCGTTGATGGCCTTCTGTTTTCACATTATGAATGGCGTCAAAAAGCAAAGTTTGACCATCAAAAACACTTAAGTTTTTCAGATGGTCATCAATTAAAATATCGCCTTTTAATATACTCTTATCTCCACAGAGTATCATATTTTTCCAGTGAATGAACGGAAAGTGCTCTTCTAACCACTCATGCTTTTCCTTTAAAGAATTAGGAAACTCCATGGCAGCCGAAGCTATATAAACATTATACTTTTGATTAAGCTCTCTTACTACCTCTATAGCATCATCTTTGACCGCTAGGTTTCTAAAAAAGCCAGGATTATGCAGTTGGTTTCTTATTGTAAGGTAATTAACGCCTATTTCTTCTTCCCAAAGCGTGTTTTGAGCAAGGCTTTCCTTAGTATGATTCGTTTTAAAATGTGCGTTATATAAATCTAAAATGCCTTGACCAGCATCGGCCATTACATCATCCATATCTAAAAAAAGTATCTTCTTTTCGGGCATATAGTTTTTTTCTTCAAAGATAAGAGTTTTGAAATCCCATGCCTCAGTTCCGTTTAAAGATATGATTAAGCTTTGTTGCTTTTAAAAAGCATACCCGAACTTAACATTTGGCTGCACCCTTAGATTTAAATCGCCAAAAACTTCATAAGGAGCAAGACTAATCTTTCCAGCGTCTATTGAAATATCAAAAAAGTATTTATCCAATATCTTTCTTTGATAACCTATAGTTCCTCCATAGTTAAATGGGTATTCTTCTGCATATACAGTGTACGAATCTTTAGGTGAACCTACCTGTGCCAACTTTACAAATGAACCAAGATACAAACCAAACAAACCTTCGGCACTTTTGCCTGTGGCTACATCATGCTTTTGTGTTACATAATATCTCAGGCTTAGACCTGCACTGAAATAAAAATTATCATTCCATTTTAATTCGGCATCTTCAAATTTAGGTCTTTCAAAGAAACCCGACTCTTGCGAGCCTAAAAGGACATTTTCGCCAGAATAAGGATAAAATTTCAGCCCAGCCCAGCTGAAACCTACATCTCCAGTTAAAGAAAGAGGCAAATGCCCTAACTTATATTCATAGGACAAATTACTACTTATGTTTCTAAAGTAAGAATCGAGATAAAGTAAATTTGAAACATCAATTTTCAGCATACTTTTTACCTCTTTTTGACAATTAATAAACTCACAAAAGTCAAATTCCTTTTTATTCCTTGGAAAGTCTAAACCAATCCCTACCGCCGCTTTAGTAGCCAAAAATGGGATGAAAGTACTGGCTGAACTATTTCTAAAATACAAACCATCAATTCCCATTACTTTCGGTCTTACTTGTTTCATTCCAAAACTTAGAGAATAGTCTAATAGCGAGCCCAGCTGCTTCCCAAGACTGATTTTAACTTGACTGTGTCCATTAGCATAAGGTGAAATATTGAAAGGAGCTAAATACCCGCCTTTTGAGTTTTGGGGAGGGTCAGGATGAATCCCAAAATTCACCCTGATACCACCATCGCCATCATGTTTTTTGTATAGAAAACTTAGAGCAAGGTAATTTCCATTCAGGTTCTTTGCTGCACCTTTTTTCTTAAAGTAGTTCCTAAATTCCACGCCATACCTCCACTGCTGGTAGCCATCAAATTTAGTGGTTGGCTTCTGACTAAGCAGCAAGCGTGCAGATAGATTATCAATCAGCCTATACTCCGTCGAAAACTCCATACCCTTGTAAGCAATAGGTAATCTAGGGCTATAATCATACAATCCTGCTTTAAAACGCCATCTTTTGTCAGAGTTTTGCCCAAATGCTTTATCAAACTCTTCATGTAACCTTACTGGTTCAAACTCTTTTACAATTTCTGTGTTGTAGTTTAAATAGGTACTATCTTGGGCTACTAAAAGCGAAGGAAGTATTAGAAATAAGGTAAGTAGTTTTTTCATTTTCCTAGATTTAAAAAGCATACCCAAATTTGAAATAAGGATTAACTGTCAGCCTTCCAATACTTATATTTCCTGCCGTATCATCACCGAACCTAGTTCCTACATCAATAAAATGTTTAGAACCTACCTTTTTCTGAAAACCAACTAAAGGCCCCCAAGCTGAGATTTGCTTCGTATCACCAACCCAATTGACAAATTTTTCACTATTAAATCTACTATCAAGAAGTCCTCTTTTGACATAAGCTCCAACGTATAGCCCATGCAAACCTTCCTGTGCTTTACCTGCTAATACTTGCTTTTTCTGAAGTGGATAATATCGCAACTCAGCGGTGGCTACGACTGTCAAATTTTCTCTAGAAACCTTTTTGTCTTCATATTTTGGAATCATATAATTTTGCCAGCCTTCCCTTTCTACTTCAATTTGCCCCACCTGATTGTATGCTACATAACGCTGTGCTCCAATGTTCATACCCAATGAAATAGAAACAGGAAGGCTCCCCAGCTTCTGCTCGTATGCTATTCCGGTCTGGACATTCTGTTTAAATTGGTCTACATAAAACATCCCCGAAAAGTCTACCTTAAAAAGGTGGTTTATTTTCTCATTACAATTCAGAAAAGAGCAAAACTCCTTAACCGCTTTTTCCCTTGGAAAATCTAAACCAAGACTGATACTGGAATAACTACTCAAATATGGCATATACTTTTTAGCCTTTTCAGTATAATTCAGCACCCCTTGCTCATCTAAAAAAGAATCTTTTGCCCGCTTTACACCAATCTTTATTCCCATATCCATAAAGCTCCCAAATTGCTGACCAAATCTCAAATCAGCAACACTTCTTCCTGCCGAGTATATATTCTGATCATAACTAAAGTTAAAGCCTCCCAAAATTTGATTCCCATAAATAGACTCAAAATCAGAAAAGTTAAAAGTCTTAGAGAGTGAAACATACTTTCCTGATAAGTTTGTACTGGCCACTTTCTTTTTGAGATATTTCCTATATTCTAAATTTGCAATCAAATAACTCGGTATAAAATCCGCTGACCTGGTCTTTTGATAAAAATCCAGCTTAACAGAATTTTGAGGAAATAGCTTAAACTCACCAGAAATCATCCACGTTTTCTGCGTAGAAAAAACAAAATTATCAAAACTCTTTAGCCCACCCTTAACTCTTATTTTCACCTCTTTATCATAGCCAAAAGCATTTTCAAAGGCATCTACAAGTTTCACTTGCTCAAAGGCATTAACCCTACTTGAACTGTACTGTATATAGGTACTGTCTTGAGCATAAAGCCCCTGATTCGCAACAAAAAATAGAAGTAATAACTTTTTCATTTTATTTAATTTTCAAGTTGCCTGAATTTGTTTCAATTTCTAACATGGTGGAGGCCTTTTCATTATAAACTTCAAGCCCTTTTAAAGCTTCTGGTATTTGAAGTGAGGTACCCTTTAAATCTAGTTTGTATCCAGCACGCTTCCAGTCTGCACTCGACAGTTCTATGAGAGCATTTTTGCTAGAAATTACAATCTCCTGCCCTTCTGGTAAATAACTATAAGTCAGACTTCCATACGTAATATCACCTTTAAATCCGGACTTATGAGAAGTCACCAAATTAGTACTATGGTCTGTATTAAGGTTAAGTGCCTTTATACCCTTCCCCATGGTATTTTCACCGAAATAAGACTTCACTTTAGCAGCTCCTTCGCAGTCTAAAGTTTCCGTTTGACAAAACTTTAGGTCTAAATCAAGACTTGCTTTGAGTCCTTTCAATGCTACTTCGCCAAAGCTATTACTAAGCTTTACTTCTAAGTTTCTCGGAACGTAAATAATGTATTCTGCATCATAATTTGACTGAGGCTTGGCTTGTCCTTTTTTCAAAACCAGGTAGTTCCTTAAAAAATAAGTTTTGCCCATTTTTTGATTTAAGAAGTCCATGTAAGCGAGTTCCTTTTCGGCTACTTCTTTATTAGGATGTTTGGTAGAAATATTGACTTTAAAACTTATGGTGGTTTTATCCCATCCTATTACTTTTACATCTGCCCTTTCTGCGGTAATTTGAATTTGTGTGAGTCCTTTAGCACTTAATTGTTTTTGTATGGATTTAGTAATGATTTGTAGTTTCACCTGACCAATGGAAACCCGCGGAAACCAAAGCAAGATTCCCAGAAATAAGATTAGCTTTTTCATATTATATGAGTTTTGCCAATTGATTTATAAGTTGTGTTTTTTCTCTTTCTATGGCCTCCAGCTGCTGCAATAAGCCTTCATCTATATTATAGTCACCCATCACTTCCCTCAAATCACTCTCCGCCATTTTAAGATATTCATATTCTGCTTTTAGGTTTTCAAATTCATGATCGTCACATGCCACGGTTTGAATTTCACAAAAAGCTAGAATCTCCTTGTATGCTTTTTCAGAGCTCAGGTTTTCAGGTAAAATCTTTATCTCTTCTATACTTTTTTGAGCATAAACCAAGTCTTCTTTGGATTGGAAATAAAAGACAGAAAAGCTAAAAACAACTAATACACAGGCAGCCACCGACCACCATTTAATTCGGCTATTTCTATCTAAAGAATTTTCTAGTTTAAGCCAAGAATCCGCCTTAGGCTTATACAGAGGCAAGTCTTCTAGGTTCTGTTTTAAAACAGATTGGTCTAGCTTCTTCTCCACCTTTGACCAGAGGTCATTCTGAGGAACAAACTCTTGGAGGTTTTTCAGCTGTTGCGATATGTCTTTTTTATCCTTGTGTTCCATCTAATTTTAAAACCAATTCTTTCAATTTCTTTTTGCCATGATAAAGCTGAGACTTAGAAGTACCAACCGCTATGCCCAGCATTTCGCTAATTTCGTGGTGTTTATAACCTTCTATTTCATAGAGCACTATCACTGTTCTGAAACCTTCTGGCAGCATCAGTAAAGCCTTTTGAAGCAGCTCTCCGTCATATTGCTTATCCCAAACAATTTCCTTTTCGGCAGCTAAAGAATCCAGTTCTTCAAAAATCACCCTCTTCCGGTATTTATTTATGGCCTTTCTACTGACAATCACCTTAATCCAAGCTCCAAGTGTACTTTTCATCCGGAAATTTTTAATGCCAGAGAAAACCTCTAAAAAAGCTTCTTGAAGCACATCTTCCGCCTCCGAAAAATCACCACATAACCTGTAGGCAAGCGTAAACATAGCCGTCTTATACTTTTCATAAAGTAACTTCTGGCATTCGCGATTTTTAGAAATACAGCCTTTTACAAGCTTGGCTTCGGTCATTCAGCGTGGTGTTTGTATTAAAGTGCAGAAAAGAGGAAGAATGGTTGTATGCGTCTATAAATATCCGATTAAAATCAGGTTTAGCAAATACAGAATACCTTCTAGTCTGGCTTAAAAAGCCAATTAGCAATGAAAAGTATTTCTTTAGTAGAAAGAGAAGAATTCAAAACCGATTGATTTCGAAAAAAACAAGTCTGAACTATTTCACCCAGTAAAGGTCAATACCTCCACCGAAGAAGATATTATTTGCTAGCTCATTATCATTAAAAACACCAGCATGAGCATCTAGAAGTATGCCTCCCATGAGCATTTTTTGAGCACCAAGGCCTAAACCCAAATTAAAAGAAGAGAATTTATCATACTCCCAAAATTGTCTTTTAACCTCCTCAGTACCCGTCATAACTTGGGCAGATGCTTTTAAATAAAGGCCTTCCAAAGTAGAACCACCCTGCTCTATTCCTTTATGCCCAAGGTAATATCGGAGTTCTGGAGAGAAGAAAAATGAAATGTATTGACGTAAATAAGACTCCGTAGAAATTTCAGAATCGCTCACATCTAAAAACTTAGCCCTATAATTAAATGCTTCGGCTGTCAGGTTCACCGAAAGTCCTGATTTTCCGAAACCATATTCATAGCCAATTTTCGGATGAAAGAAGAAACCCTTCTTTGAAACGCTTAAAACGTCATTAATACCAAATTTTAACAAATAAGAATTATCTACTTTTTGATTAAGATTAGCTCTCCAAAGTTGATTAAAGTCACCGTTTCCTATTGGCAAAGCCAATGAACTGTAAGTTTTGAGAATTCCCGAACTAACCTTACCCCTACTTTTCTTTTGAAGCTTTTCAATTCCTCCAAAAACACCAAAATCTACAAAGCCTTGAAATTGCCTTCCAAATTTTAAACCTAAAGCATAGTTGGTTTCATAAGGACGATTTGATTCAGGAGAACCTGCAAACAAAAAAGGCAGCTCGTTTAAGCTCCCATTATTTAATATGTAAGAAAAAGAAGGTGCCAAATAAGTCCCACTGAATGAAGCTCCTGTTTTTAGTTTGTAAATAGGGTCAAAGAAATATCTTATTTCGGCTACCGCGTTTAAGTCGTTAGCATAAGCAGTCCAGCTTTCATGGCTTTCTATACCCAAGTTTAAACTCAAGTTTTCTCCAAAACCTAGTTCTACATGACCATTAAATTTAAAAGAGCTATAGCTAGTCCGAGCCGAATTAGCATTCAAATACCCTCCTACTTTTAGTAAAGCACTAAGTCCTGGCTTTTCTAAAACAGTGTTTTGAATATTACTATCATGTGATAATGAATCTATTGATGAAGCCAAAGAGCTTAAACTACTCTCTGAAAATATCACCAAAAATAGAAGTATTGATTTCATATTTAAATCAAGGTTGGTAGCCTAAAACCACCTTTTTTGAGCGGATAAAATCACCCTGATTTACTATCACAAAGTAGTTACCATCTTTTAAACCCGTTAGGTCAAAATCATGCAAGCCTTTGTCATGTACAGCTTCTTGCAAAATTTTCCCAGGCAAATCTTGAAGTTGAAAATGCGTTTCAATATCCTTCGCCACTTTAACATATACCTTTAAATCTTCCTCATTAAGATATATTACCACATCGTCTTTTATCATAATTTAGCCTTTCTAATGGCAAATATTAAGTTTAAAGCACTAATTAACAAGAAAAGCCATGATAGAAATATCAATTTCAACGCCTGACTAATTGAGCTAGGCTGGCGAGAGAATAAACCTTTTCAAGTTTTTATAAACCAAATGAATTGGCAAACCCATGACCGTATAAAAAGAGCCTTGAAGACTTTTTACGCCTATCATTCCAATAAAATCCTGAATACCATAAGCTCCTGCTTTATCAAATGGCTTACACACTCTAATGTAATAGGCTATCTCGGCAGCTGTTAGTTCTTCAAAATCAACTAGGCAGGTATCATAAAAACTTTCTACCATACCACCCGTTTTGAAAGCTACTCCAGTAATAACTTCATGCTTTTTACCACTCAACGCTTTTAACATTGCGGTAGCTTCTTGCTCATTTTCTGGTTTATTCAAAATTTGACCATCTAAAACCACCACCGTATCCGAACACAAAACTATTTTATCAGAATAATCTTCACCAAACTCTTTAAGCTTTTGCTCCGCCAAAAAGACGGGAATCTCTTCTGCACTTTGCTTGGCGTCAAACTCCTCAGAAGTTGGTTTAGTTTCAACTTCAAAACTAAAACCTGCATTTTCAAGTATTTCTTTTCTTCTTGGTGAGCCCGAACCTAATATTAATTGCTTTGATAATTTAATCATAATAAGAACTAAAACTTAAGGTTTTTGCGTTGATAAGTCTCAAGTCTATTTTAAGTGTTTTAACATACATAAATCTATAGGCGAACAAAGTTATGACATTAGAAAAAGATATAAAGCAAACAAAAGCATTTAAAAACCCTGTTGAAAAAACTTTTGTAAACATCATGTTTACAAACAATAGAATTTGCGATTTACAATACAAAACGCTAAAAAATCAGGATTTAACCTTTCAACAATATAACGTCTTAAGAATTCTAAAAGGGCACCATCCTGAGCCCATTACCATTAATGGAATCATAGAAAGAATGTTAGATAAAATGTCTAATGCTTCTAGGCTAGTAGATAAGCTCGTACAAAAGGAGTACGTAAGTAGAGATTTCAGGGCTGATGACAGACGAGCCTGCGATGTAACTATTACCCAGAAAGGACTTGCTTTTTTAGAAAAAGTTACAACAGACATACAATCAGAAATGTTTGATCGCAAAGGCATGAGCAAAAAAGATTTAGAGACACTCAATACATTACTTGATAACTTTAGAGACATCTACGAACAATGAGAAAAACCCAATTAGCCTTTTTATTCCTTTTTAGCCTCGTCTTTTTCGTCTCATGCGATTCTGATGATGTACAAGTTCAAGAAAATCAACACTTAAAGAGTGTAGAACTAGTAGGTACTTTAGAAAAAGAAGCCTTTAAAGAGAAAATTGCACCTATTTTAGGAGAACAAGGTTCCACTGTGCTGCTTTTTGTTCAGTCAGGTATAAAACAGTACAAAATCACGTACGAAACTAAAGATGTTTATGGAAACACCATTTTAGCTTCTGGAGCTGTTCTAATTCCGACAGACATTACTGGAAATTTAGCCATGGCCAGCCTTCACCATGGTACCCTATTTAATGAGGCAGATGCACCTTCATATTTCAAATTTGAAACAGAAACTACATTAGCTTCTTTCATGGCTTCCACCGGAATTATAGTGGGGATGCCTGATTATGTAGGTTATGGAGAATCAAAAAACTTAGCCCACCCTTACGAGCATTATGAGGGACTAGGCGAACCAGGAGCAGACTTCATCCAAGCCATGGTAGAAATGGTAAAAGACGAAGAAGGTATAGTATGGAATGATGTATTAATGTTAGGTGGCTACTCTGAAGGAGGCTATGCTGCCATGGCTACACATAAATGGATTGAGGAAAAACTAGGCGGAGCTTTAAAAGTAAAAGTTTCTGTTTGTGGAGCTGGTGCTTATAATAAAACCGCCACTTTCAAAAAACTATTGAACGAAGGTGGAAGTTCTGCTTTAGCAAATAACCGCTCTTATATCTGGGTTTTAAGAACTTATAATGAGATTTACGGTCTGAATAAACCAATGTCTTATTACTTTAAGGAACCCTACGCATCGGAAATTGAGTCAAAAGGCCTTGAAGCAGTTATTGAAACTAGCTTAAAAGAAACAGCTACTGATCAGTTTAAAGACGATGTAAACAATGGCAACAATCCCGAATTAATAGCTGCAGTGGCTGCAAATGACATTTATGATTGGAAACCTAATGCCAAAGTTATTCTCTATCATGGCACAGCAGATGATTACGTCCCTTTCTTAAACTCAGAAACGGCCTTTAATGCTATGACAAATAAGGGTGCCAATGTTAGCCTTATTCCAGTAGAAGATGGTGACCATGGTTCTACTATTTCTAGTTACTTTTTGGGTGTTTTACAAGAGTTTTCTAGTAATAAAGCTGCTAGTAATTAGTAAGTTAGGAGAGTTAAATGAACAGGTTTTTACTGACTTAGTTCTGTAGATAATCACAAGAACGCTTCTATTCTAAATTTGAGTGGCTATTTTTGCTAAAAAAATAACTATATGTCATCATTACAGAAAGGTTTTGTTCATACCGTATTCTTTTGGCTTAAAGAGAAAGACAATGCAGAACATCGTGCTGCCTTAAAAGCAGGTGTTTTAAAGCTTGCCGAAAATGAGCTTATTGCTACTGCACACGTTGGTTCGCCTGCAGATACTAACAGAGAAGTTATAGATTCTACTTACGACTTTTCCATTACTTTTATCTTTAAAAATAAGGCAGACCATGATGAATATCAGGTACATCCAAAGCATCTAGTGTTTATTGACACCTGTGCTCATTTATGGACTAAAGTACAAGTCTACGACGCAGAGGGCTTATAAGCTCTCTGTTTCTCTCACCATTCCTAATAATTAATGAAAAAGTGTTTCCTTCTAATTTTCACCTTACTTATTGAGTCGGCTTTTGCACAAAACATCACTTTTGACGCAAAAGGCTTAGTCTTTTTGTCTGATGCCGACATGTCTGCATTTACGCTTATAGATGGCAAACTGCGAAAGACCGGTGAAAGTACCGACCAACTTTCAAGCCTCACTTTTCCGTTATCTTATGGAAACCCAGCTCAAATAAAAAGTGATAAAGCTTCTAACTCCGTACTTAATAGCAAACGAAACATTGCTATTTCTTCAAATCAAAAACTAGCCTACATTTTAGAAACTAAAGGGGAAACTAAATTTGACCAAACTTCTTTTACCGACATGGAGCAAGATTTTCCCATGGGAAAATATGTAACGGTGGTAAATATTGAAAACCTTAATCAACCTGAGTCTCAATACAGATTTCCAGTTGGCGAAAACCCAAGTGCTATCTCAATAAGCCCTAAGAATAACTATTTGGCCGTAAGCTGCGACCAATACGGAAAAGAAATTCAAATTTTCGAGTTAGACAATTCAGGAAAACCACAAAGAATAATTAAGAAGCCTAATAATTTTGAGCCCGGCAGAATAGTGGATGTGGTATGGCATTCTAGTGGTGATTACCTAGCATATATAAATGAAGGCGAAGGACAAGTAGGCTTAATAAAAGTGCTTCGAGATGGTCCTACCCAGCAAATTATACGCTTAGAAAATGTTGGCGAACCAGTTACTGTAGGAGGAAAACCAACCATGGGAAAATTTACACCTGATGGAAAATACTTTTTAGTGTTAGACAAAAGGAAGGAACTTACCAATCAAGAGTCAAAAGAAAAAGGAGAGCTCTTTGTGATCAAATTTAACATGGATACTCAAAGCCATTTCCTGCTTTCTAAGGCCACCGTAGGCGAAAATCCATTGGGCTTTGAAATTCACCCAGAAGGAAATTACATTTTAGTAAATAACCTGAAACGCTCTTTTTATCCTCCTGAGAAGTTTGCAGACTCAGGAGAATCATCGCTATCGGTTCTTTACCTTGGGCATGACGGCTCTATCTCTAATAAACTTGAATTTCCGATTGACGGAATTTTGCCAGCCTCCGTCGCTTTCGACAAAACAGGTAGAAATATTGCTTTCTCAGTTTACCAATATCTAACATTTGGTTTTTCTTTCGGGGGAATTGAATTCTTAAAATTTGACCCGCAGTCCAAAAAGATGATTGAATACCAAAAGGGCAAAATATATGTTCCAAGAGGAATAAATAGCCTAAGAGTTATCAAAGAATACTAGACTTCCTAAAATAAATAAAAAAATAAGCCATTTTCGGAGTAAAAGTTTACATTTGGACTAGTATTAATAATATTTTTTAGGAATATGTCCTCAGATCCACTGTTTCTCTCACCGCAATCACTCGTTGATAGCAAAAAAAGAAGAAGCTACGCCAAGATTTTAGCTAACCTCTATAAAAACGGAAGCACTTCTATTGCCAGTTTGGCAAAGGAGCTCCACACTAGCGTACCATCTATAACTTCCATGCTTGCAGATTTAATGGAAAACGGATGGGTGATGGAAACAGGCTCAGCTAAAACAAAATCAGGTAGACGTCCTGTTTTTTATGATCTTAACCCTCATAAGAAAAACATTTTGGTTATAGATGTTAACCTTTATGAAACTAATTTCATTTTTTTAAACCTGCGAAATGAAATTGTCACCAAAACGACATTAAAAATCAAAATTGCTGATGTTAAATACCTCAACGAGGTTTGTAAGGAAATTGACAATTTGCTTAAAATTAACACGCAAACTTGGGCAGTTGGTATTTCTGCTCCTGGTTTAATTGAGACTAAAAAAGGACTCAATTTTACACACCTAAACCTGAACCAAGACGACCTTTCTTTTGGAGAAGTTTTACATTCAAGGTATAAGTTACCAGTGTTTAGTATAAATGATACAAGGGCTTCATTGCTAGGCGAGCACCATTTTGGACTTGGTAAAGAAAAGATGAACGCTTTGCTGGTCAACTTGGATTGGGGAGTTGGACTGGGCATTTTGCATAATGGTGTTATAGTAGAAGGAACCGATGGTTTTGCCGGTGAAATTGGGCATATCCAAGTTATTCCAAACGGGAAGCTTTGTAAGTGTGGAAAAGTAGGCTGCCTAGAAACGGTGGCATCTGCCTCTGCTCTAATTACCCGAGCTCAAGAAGGTATTAAGGAAGGAAAAGCGACTTCATTACTAAAGCTCAAAAAAGAAATTGAACTTCAAGATGTTATAAACGCAGCATTAAAAGGCGATGAGTTTAGTATTGACATTATATATGACATAGGTCGTGAGTTAGGAAAAGGACTTTCTACAGCAGTTCACCTTTTTAATCCTGAAATAATTATAGTGGATGGCATATTAAAAACAGCCGGAGACCTTATTGTTTCCACTTTAATGCAATCGATTCAAAAGTACTGTCTGGCTCCTTTTAAGCAGAATTTGGCTGTACAAGTATCTCCTTTAAGTGAAGAAGCGAAGGTTTTTGGAACAAAGTCATTCGTTTTTGAAAGGATGATGGATTTTTATGCCAGCTAGACCACAGTTTTAATTAAATTTGTGAAACATTTCAGTTCCGAATGCAATCATTAAGTACCCGGCATTTATTAGGAATCAAGCATCTCCAGACCTCCGATATCGGCTTAATTCTGGAAACAGCTAAGGAATTTAAAGAAGTCATAAACAGACCAATCAAGAAAGTTCCCTCGCTACGTGACATTACTATTGCCAATGTTTTTTTTGAAAACTCTACTAGAACTAGACTCTCCTTTGAGCTAGCAGAAAAGAGACTTTCAGCAGATGTTATAAATTTCTCATCCGCCTCTAGTTCCGTAAAAAAGGGAGAAACACTCCTTGATACGGTTAATAACATTTTATCAATGAAAGTAGACATGGTGGTCATGCGTCATAGCAGTCCGGGAGCACCAGACTTTCTTTCAAATAAAATTAAGGCGAACATTGTTAACGCCGGAGATGGTACGCATGAACATCCTACCCAAGCTCTTTTAGATGCCTATTCTATGCAAGAGGCTGTTGGAGATTTGACAGGTAAAAAAGTAGCTATCATTGGTGACATTCTTCACTCCAGAGTAGCTCTTTCAAATATCTTTTGCCTTCAAAAATTAGGTGCAGAAGTGTTAGTTTGCGGGCCAAGCACTCTTATCCCAAAACACCTCCCAAGTTTAGGTGTAAAGGTAATGCATGACGTAAATGAAGCTTTAGCCTGGTGTGATATTGCGAATGTACTACGAATTCAGCTTGAGCGTCAGCAAATAAAATACTTTCCCTCTTTAAGAGAGTACTCTTTATACTTTGGAATAAATAAAGATATGCTAGACAGACTTGATAAAGAGATTGTATTGATGCACCCTGGCCCTATTAATAGAGGTGTAGAACTTAGCTCAGATGCTGCCGATTCAGAACATTCTATTATTTTAAATCAAGTAGAGAATGGTGTGGCAGTTAGAATGGCCGTTTTATATCTCTTAGCTCAAAAAAACTAAGTCAATTATGGATTTCTCTGCTTTTGAAAATATTAGTTCAGCCATTGAAGCCAAATTTGGATCTGAAAGTATTCTGGATAAGAAGTCGGAAGCTATTCAACCCTACATTGTTATTGACAAAAACAGTTTAGTAAAAATATGTGAGTTCCTATATACCGACGAACGCTTCTATTTTGACCTACTAAATTGTATCACGGCTATTGATAATGGTCCAGAAAACAATAGTATGGAATTATGGTATCATCTCACTTCTATCCCGTTTGAAAAGTCTTTTATCATTCGAGTAATTATAGACCGTACACCAAAAGAAAACGAAGAGCTACCAAGCGTGCCTTCGCTCAATTCTATCTGGAAAACGGCAAATTGGCATGAAAGAGAAGCTTTTGACCTTTTAGGAATCAATTTCTCTGACCATCCAGATTTAAGAAGAATTCTTTTACCTGCCGACTGGCTGGGCTATCCGCTGCGTCAAGATTACCAAGAAATGGAAACATATCATGGCATAAAGGTAAAATATTAGGCCATGGCGGTTATAGGTCTTATTTCTGACACGCACGGTTATTTAGACCCAAAAGTGGCGGAGCATTTTGCCCACTGTGACCAAATATGGCACATGGGAGATATAGGTGATGAAATTATTTTAAAAACGCTGAATGAAATAAAACCTACCATTGCAGTTTTTGGAAATATTGATTCTAAAGAAATTCAGTGGAATTTAGAAGAAAATGAAGTAATAGATTTAGAAGGACTTCGTTTTTTATTAAGACACATTGTGGGAATGCCTCCAAAGTATAATAAAGTCACAAAACGGCTTATATCTGAGCATAAAATTAATGTTCTAATATGTGGCCATTCTCATCAAAAATGTGTCATTAAAGACCAAGAAAACGGCATTATTTTTATTAACCCTGGAGCAGCCGGAAAGCAGGGTTTTCATAAAGAACGATATGTGATGATAATGACGGTTGAAAACAAAAAAATTGTAAATTTAGAACAGATTAAGCTCGGCAAACGATAAAGCTATTGATGGCATTTAATACCACTAACATTATAGAAAAAACCAAAGCTCCCTTTTGGAAGCTCTTATGCCTCATAGGCCTAATCAGTATATCATATAACACAAATGCTCAACTGGTTACTGAAAAGCGGATTGAAATAGAATTAAAAGACTCGGAAAACGACGGCTTTAATGTTATTTCTTTTGGAGACAAAGGCGTTCTAATGCTTAACAGTAAGTCAGATAACTTTGGAAGAAGAGTCGAAATCAACTTTGTTAAGTACGACACAACCTTAACTCAAGTATGGTTTAACAGCTACAAGCCGGGACTTTTATTTAAACTCGTCAAATATTTTGAAAGTGAAAACTACCTTTACTGCCTTTTTAGAGAAGAAGAAAAAGAGAACATTAGCATACTCAGACTAGATATCACTACAGGAGATTATGTAATATCCGAATCGAGATTACTTACTGCTATGGATATTGACCTATTTTCTGTTTTAAAAAGCAAGGCATTGGTTGGTGGAAGATATAATGACCGCCCTGTGGTAGAAATGATAAACCTCTTTGCAAATACTGCCAAAGTTTTTCCTGAAATTCACTCAAACAACTTAAAGCTAAATAATATTGAGGTAAATGATGCCGAAGGCTTAGTTTATGTACTTTTAAAGAATTCCAGAAACTGTAAGCTGTTTTTGAAAGTGTATGACTATGATGGTAAAATTATAGGTACTAAAACTTTGGGAGAAAAGAACAAGCTCCCACTTAACGGAAGATTAATTCAAATACCGAATGGCGATTATGTATTGGCAGGAAACTATGCCGATAACTGCTCCGACTACTCTGTAGGTTTTTATACGCATAGCCTAAGCCGCGAGGAAGAAACCAAGTATTACGACTTTGTGGATTTAGAAAATTTCTTAAGCTACATGCCCGAGAAAAGGCAAAACAGGTTAAAGTCTAGGATAAAAAAGAAAAATTTAAAAGGAAAAGACTTTAAACTTAGACAAAGGCTAATTCTTCAAGACCCTACTGAAAGCCCAGATGGGATGACCATTATGGCGGAAGTCTTTTATCCTGAATATAAAAACTACATTTCGAGCTATAGCTCTGTAGGAAGAAATTACCGCTGGGGAGATAACAACTATTATACCTATAATAATTTCAGGTATACACACGCTCTTATCCTGAATTTTGATAAAAACGGGAAGCTTATCTGGGATAACAGTATAAGCCTTAAAGACCTAGAAAGTAGAACTCTAGATCACAAAGTCCAATTTTCTGTAGTGGGTGATAAATACGTTATTGCCTACCCTGATGAAGGAATTATTAAAACATCTATCATTGATAAAAATGCGGAAACAATAGAAGAACTTCCGCTAGAATTGAAAGAAGAAGATCAACGAATTTTAGACACTTACCAAAGTGAACTTTCGGCCTGGTACGGTCATACTTTCTTGGCTTACGGAATTCAAAGCGTTCGTAAAAATTCTGCCATAAATTCAAAGCAGGTTTTCTACCTGAGTAAGCTTACTTATGAATAGGTCTTCTGTTATAACAGAAACTTTACTACGCTAGTAATACCAACAATTAAGATTAACCAAAGAGCTATTTTCCGGAAATTTTCTTGAGAAATCTTATTGAGCATTTTCTTACCCAGCCAGGTACCTAAAAAAGAGATAATCAATAAGACAGGGGCTTTCCACAGCATATCTTTAGTGATATAGTCTTGTGAATAATAAACCACAAACCTGCTAGAGTCTACACCAAAATCTATCAGAGCAGATGTGGCCAAAAACGTGGCCTTTTCCACATTAAAAGAAGCTAAAGTTAGTCCTCTAATAGCACCACCTGTACCCAATACTCCAGCAGCTAAACCCGATAAACTTCCTCCTAAAATACCGTTTTGGTTACTGCGTTTTAGTGTAAAATCTGGCTTAAGTAAAAGAAAAAGCGAAAAGGCCACTAAGAAAAGCCCAAGTATTAGTGCCGGAATATCACCTTTTAAAAATTGCGATAAGTAAGCTCCTAAAACCACAAAAATAATACTCGGTATACCTATTATAAGAAATATGCGTCTATCCATGCCTTTAAAGAATAAGACTATTTTAGAAAGGTTACTAAAGACATGGTAAAGTGCTGTAAGCCCTAAAACGGCCTGAAAATCATAGAAAAAGCCCGCCATAGGCACAAAAAAAACGGAGGAACCAAACCCACCTATTGTTCCCAAAATTTCGGCTAGTAGCGTGAGAAAATAAAAAAGTAAATCAGCGATATTCAAAAGGTTTGATGTTTTACAATTATCAAATAGCGGAATTATATAAGGCTTCTTTTATGAGCATGCTCATAAATAGTCATGTTTAAACATATATTATCATAGTCAAATATAGGCTTGCTTTGATTTCATGAAACAGCTTTTACTACTATTTACTTTAATATGTTTTTCGGCTTATAGTCAGGATAACCTTCCATTATTAGCGAATGAAAGAAATATTAGTTTGCCACTAAATGCCAGAAATACTATAAATGAATTAGCCTATCAAATTCATTTTGGCAAAACCCCAAAACTCCTTTCTTATAATGCACTCAAAGAAAAAATTGACAGTTCTAATGTAGAGCAATGGTTAAAAGTAGCTACCAAAAGTTCTTCCATTGAACCCTTTTTAAGCCACCTAGAACCCGACTTCTCAGAATATACTTCAAGTTTAAAATATAAGTATCATCCAGATTACTATAAACTAGGCGAATTTCAGAACTTCTTTAGGTGGTTAAACAGGTATAAACATGACTCCTTTATTCTTATTAATGTAGCATCTAACGAACTCGTTTTTTATAAAAACAACCAGCCTTGGCTTAGTATGAATGTGATAGTAGGTACCGCAAAAAACAAGACACCTATTATGGCTACAGAAGCAGATGCAGTGATGGTTTACCCCTACTGGACCGCTACCAAAAACATTGCCTTAAATGAAATACTCCCTAAAGTCAAAGAAGATATCTCCTACCTAGATCGAAACAATTTTGAGGTGTTAAACGAAAAATATCAAATTATAAACCCTACCACTATCAAATGGGATAGCGTAAACGCCAAAAACTTCAAATATAAATTCCGTCAAGGTACTGGCTGCGATAATTCCCTTGGTCTTCTAAAAATCAATATCAAAAACCCATACAGTGTATATATGCATGATGTGCCTCATACAGTGTATAGTCAAGGGCTTTTTAGTAGGGATAGCCGCTTTTTCAGCCATGGCTGTATAAGACTTGAAAGACCATTAGACTTAGCAAAACTCCTTGAACCTAAAGAAAGTATTGATGATGATTTGCTTGAAAAATGTCTAATTAATCAAAAACCACGAATCATTGAATTAAAACAAAACACACCTATATTTGTTATGTATTTTACTGATTATATAGACCAAAACGGAACATGGAAGTCGGTTAAAGATTACTACAAAATAGTCAAATATGATTAAGGTCATATTTCTTAGTGAGGAATTGCAGTTTTCCTCCTTTTAGTACTAGTCATATTTGTAATGTACTAATTTACAGAGTATGTCAGCAGTTTTAGAAAAAGTTATATGTCATCATTGTGGGGAAAATTGCCAAGAGTCTGGCGTCTATTTTGATGACAAAAACTTTTGTTGCGTAGGCTGTAAAGCGGTTTATGAAATACTATCAGACAAAGATTTATGTACTTACTATGACCTTAACCAGCACGCTGGAGTAAGTTTAAAAAGTAAAAACTTCGATGGCAAATTTGAGTATTTAGGAATTAATGAAATAGTGGATGAACTCCTCGATTTCAAATCTAATAACCTACATAAGCTGAATTTATATCTTCCGGATGTACACTGTAGCTCCTGCGTTTGGCTTTTAGAAAACCTACAGAAAGTAAAAAAGGGAGTTATCAGTTCTAAACTCAATTTCACTAAGAAAGAATTAGAACTCGCTTACAGTCCTAACGATACTTCTTTAAAAGAAATAGTAGAGTTGCTAGCTACGCTGGGTTATGAACCTTTAATTTCATTAAACAATTCTGCTAAAAACGTTTCTAAAAAATCTAACAAGCTATTAAAACAAATAGCTGTAACAGGTTTTTGTGCTGGAAACATTATGCTGTTAAGCTTTCCAGAATACTTCAATTTAGACTTAGATAATGCCGTTGATGCCCAATATCAATCCTTCTTTCTTTATTTGAATGTCCTATTGGCATTGCCTGTTTTCTTCTATGGAGCTTCTGATTATTTAAAAGGAGCCTATATTTCTTTAAAAGAGTTGCTTGCCAAAAACACCAAGATTCTCAGTGTAGACATCCCTATATCTTTGGGTATTTCAGCCCTATTTTTTAGAAGTTTGTATGAAACCTTCTTTAACCATGGAGGAGCATACTGGGATAGTTTAGCTGGGCTCGTGCTTTTTCTTTTAGTAGGTAAATGGACTCAAACCAAAACCTTTGAGTTTCTTTCATTCGAAAGAAACTACAAATCATACTTCCCACTTGCTGTTCAAGTTGCATCAAATAAATCTACAGATTACAGAAGCGTAGAAAGCCTAAAAAAAGGCGAGGTTATGCTTATACACAATGAAGAACTAATTCCTGCAGATGCCATATTAACGGAAGGTAAAGCATATATCGATTACAGTTTTGTTACAGGAGAAAGCGAACCCATAAGAATAAATGAAGGCGAACTTATTTATGCTGGCGGTCGCCAAAAAGGAGATAACATTTGTCTTGAAGTTCAAAAAGAAGTGTCTCAAAGTTATTTAACGCAGCTCTGGAATAACGCGGCATTAAAGAAAAATGAAGTTAAACAAGACACTAAACTCTCTGCTGCTTTCAGCAAATACTTCACCTACATTACGCTAGGTATAGCTATTTCTACGGGAATCTATTGGCAGTTTAATGACCCTACTCTAGTTTGGCCAGCACTTACTGCAGTTTTAATGGTGGCATGCCCATGTGCTCTCACTCTTTCTATGCCTTTTACTATGGGAGCTGTTATGAATATTTTTGGGAGAAATAACTTTTATGTAAAAAACCCCGTAGTAATTCAGCAAATGTCTGAAATAGACGAGCTAATTTTTGACAAAACGGGTACTTTAACAAAAAGCAGTTCTTCTGAAATTCGCTATATGGGTGAACCTATAATTAGAGAAGAAAAAGCATTAATAAAAAGCCTAACAAAGCAATCATTGCACCCTATTAGTAAAATAATTTTTACCAATATGGCAGAAGCAGACATATTTAAAGCAGACTATTTCTATGAACACAAAGGAGCTGGTATAGAAGGCTTTGTGAAATCAAAGCACATTAAATTAGGTAGTGCTAATTTCTTAAAAATCCCTAAATCAGAGAGAGTAAAGGAAGCTTCCGTCTATCTAAAAATTGATAGAGTATTGAAAGGCTATTTTGTAATCAAGCCGAGTTATAGGGAAGGTTTAAGTGAAGTTTTAACAGAAGTAAACGGTGAATACAAAACCCAGCTTCTTTCTGGAGATAATAGTAAAGACAAAAAACACCTAAAAGGCTTTTTTGAGACAGAAAACCTCCACTTCGGATTAAAACCACAAGAAAAGTTAGACTTCATAGCCGAACTCCAAAATCAAAATAAAAACGTAATGATGCTAGGCGATGGACTTAATGACGCAGGAGCTTTAGGTCAAAGTGATGTGGGCATAGCTATTTCAGAAAATGCCCAAGCTTTCACTCCAGCTTCTGATGCCATAATGGACGCCGCTAAATTCAAGCTACTTCCTAAATTCCTTCTGTTTAGTAAAAAAGCAGTAAACATTGTTAAACTTAGTTTTTTACTATCTTTAGTATATAATTTTATTTGCATTAGTTGGGCCGTTACAGGGCAACTTTCACCTGTAGTAGCAGCTATATTTATGCCACTTAGCTCTATTTCTGTAGTACTATTTGCGATAGTTTTAACACATATTTCTGCAAAAAAACTTAAACTAGTATAAACCATGTCTATAATTATACTCTTAGTTATTTTAGCCCTTTTAGTAGCAGGAGGCTTCTTATTAGCATTTTTCTGGGCTACAGATGATGGTCAATTTGAAGATACCGAAACACCTGCCATGAGGATTTTAGGAGACGATTAACCAAAAAAAACTTTGAACGCATAACTTCTAAACTCAAATGCTCATTTTAAGTTTAGAATACTCCATGTGACTAAAATCATACTTTAGCCTTACCTACCTCATTCTTCTTTTTATAGCTCGCTTCTACTTTTGGGTCTTTACAATAAACACTCATTAAAACGAGAACAATGACAAGTAGCAAAATGCTTTTGCTCCATATCAAAGAGCTTAACGCTTATGAAAAAATGCTTCTTAAAGCTGAAAAAGAAATAAGCTCGATTCTAACAACAGTTAATCACCTGAAAACCAAAACCATTGGCGATAGCAAAAATGCTCTTAAAGTAGCCAAACTTTCTCAGGACTCCAACACTGTAAAAACTATAACTAGTAGACTTTTAGAAGAGTTTAACTTACTTTTCATACTCCAAAACAGTACCTCAAAAAAGGTAGTTTCAGGAAATATAGAAAGTATAAAAAACCACCAATACTTCAAAAACGAAATAGCATATTTCCGAACTAATTATAAGGAATATAAAAGCACATTAATTAAATTCGCTAGAGACTTTGAAGGTAAATATGACCAATGTCATAAATGCTTACGAAGCACGTCATGTTTCCTAAAAACGTGCGGTTCTAGTTTTACAATTGATAATTAAACAACAAATCAAGGTTTATGGATATAAACGTTACCACTGACAAATCAGGTGAGTCTTTAGAAGGATTTCACTATGACAATAAGATTGTCAAGGCATTTTTAATAGCCACGGTAGTCTTCGGAATTGTAGGAATGCTTGCGGGTTTGACCGCTTCCATTCAGTTATTTTTCCCAGCTGCCAACTTTAACCTGCCCTACACTACTTTTGGTAGAATGAGACCTCTGCATACCAATGCAGTCATTTTTGCATTTGTAGGAAATGGCATGTTTGCAGGTATTTACTATTCGCTACAGCGTCTTAGTAAGGCTCCTATGTTTAGCAAAACACTTAGCTGGCTTCACTTTTGGGGTTGGCAGCTTATTATTGTAGCTGCAGCCATTACCTTACCATTAGGTTTAACCACATCAAAAGAATATGCAGAGCTCGAGTGGCCCATTGATATAGCCATAGCACTAGTTTGGGTTATTTTCACCGCCAATTTAATTGGAACTCTTATTAAAAGAAGAGAGCGTCACATGTATGTGGCCATATGGTTTTACTTAGCTACAGCTGTTACCATTGCTCTTTTACACATTGTTAACTCACTAGCCATTCCGGTTACTTTATTTAAGAGTTATACTTTATTTGCAGGTGTTCAAGATGCCCTTGTTCAGTGGTGGTACGGACATAATGCTGTTGCCTTCTTCTTAACTACCCCTATTTTAGGTTTGATGTATTACTTCCTACCTAAAGCGGCTAACAGACCAGTTTATTCTTATAAACTGTCTATCATCCACTTCTGGTCTTTAATATTTATCTACATCTGGGCAGGTCCTCACCACTTATTATATACTGCTCTTCCTGATTGGGCTCAGAGTTTAGGTGTGGCTTTCTCTATTATGCTTTTAGCTCCATCTTGGGGTGGTATGCTGAACGGTCTTTTGACACTACGTGGTGCTTGGGACAGAGTAAGAGAAGACCCAGTTCTTAAATTCTTTGTGGTAGCAGTTACAGCCTATGGTATGGCCACTTTTGAGGGCCCTATGCTTTCGCTTAAAAACGTAAACGCCATATCGCACTATACAGACTGGACCGTGGCCCACGTGCACGTAGGTGCTCTTGGCTGGAACGGTTTCATGATTTTTGGAATGTTATACTACCTAATTCCGAAAATGTGGAAAACGAAATTATACTCTACCAAACTGGCAAATGCTCACTTTTGGATAGCTACACTAGGAATCTTGTTTTATGCATTGCCAATGTACTGGGCAGGTTTCACGCAAAGTTTAATGTGGAAAGAGTTTGATACTGATGGCTTCTTAGCTTATCCAAACTTCTTAGAAACCGTAACACAGATTCTTCCGATGTATGTAATGCGTACTATTGGTGGTACCATGTATTTGATAGGAACCTTTGTAATGGTTTATAACCTAATCAAAACCGCAGGTAATGGCGTTTTCCAAGAAGAGGAATATGCAGAGGCTGCAGCTTTAAAGAAAAAGGTAAAAATCACAGGCGGTCACTGGCATGCTATTTTAGAAAGAAAGCCCGTTTTATTCACAGTACTATCTTTTGTAGCAGTGCTAATAGGCGGGGTTGTAGAATTTGTCCCTACTTGGATAGTTGATTCTAACGTTCCTACTATTTCTTCTGTACAGCCTTATACGCCATTGGAATTAGAAGGAAGAGATATTTATATCAAAGAAGGTTGTAATAACTGCCACTCTCAAATGATTCGTCCTTTTAGAAGTGAAACAGAGCGATATGGAGAATACACCAAAGCTGGTGAACTAGTTTATGATCACCCTCACTTATTCGGGTCAAAAAGAACGGGTCCAGATTTACAGCGAGAAGGAGGTAAATACCCTAACAGCTGGCACTATAACCACATGCTAGACCCTAGCAGTATGTCTCCAGGTTCTATTATGCCTGCCTACCCGTGGCTGTTTGACAATGACGTTGACACGGAATTGATAGAAGACAAATTAGCGGCTATGCAAACCCTTGGCGTTCCATACTCTGACAAAGAGATTGAAAATGCTACAAGCACTATGCTAGAACAAGCAGAATTGATTTCACAAGATTTGGCCGAAGGCGGAATAGAGGTTAGCGAGGCAAAAGAAATTGTGGCTCTAATAGCCTACTTACAAAGATTAGGAACCGATATAAAAGTAAACCGATGATAAAGAACTACCTATCTGATATAGAAGGAGTAAGTATTTACCCCATCATATCGCTAAGCATATTTTTCATATTCTTTGTTCTGCTTGCAATCTTTGTATTCAAGTCTGACAAAAAATACATTACTCACATGGAAAACCTTCCTTTTGGCGACAGCGAAAGAAAGGGTTCTAAAGCTTAAACCAATCAGTCTATGAATTTTTCAATACAAACTGGAGAACAGTTATTCCAATTTATACTGTTGGTTGTTCTCATCATTTTTGCCATCATACTTCTTGGTTTGGTTATCAATGTGTTTCTCACTGCTCAAGCTATCTTATACAAGAAAGCGGGCATTGAAACTAAGGCCTTTTCTTTAGATTCCTTCTGGAAAAAAATTAAAGGTGAGGTACCAATGGAAATGGAATCTGAACTTTTAATGGACCATGATTATGACGGTATTCACGAGCTTGACAATCACCTTCCACCTTGGTGGTTAGGTATGTTCTACGCAGGAATCGTTTTCGCGGTAGTCTATATGTTTAACTATCATGTTTGGAAATGGAGCCCACTTCAAACAGAAGAGTACGAAATAGCTATGAATGAAGCAGCTGAAGAAAAAGCTTTAGCTCAACAAAATAGCCCGGAAACCACTATAGATGAAAGTGCCGTAGAACTTATTACCGACGAAACACAAATTACTAGAGGTAAGACTATTTATGACGGAAACTGTGCCGTATGCCACGGAAACCTAGGTGAAGGTGGTGTAGGACCAAATTTGACTGACGAATTCTGGCTGCATGGCGGAGACGTAAGTAGTATTTATCAAACAGTAAAATATGGTATTCCTGAAAAAGGGATGATTTCTTGGGAAGCTACTTTAAAGCCTGTTGATATGCAGCAAGTGAGTAGTTACATTATTACACTTCAAGGTACTAATCCTCCAAATGGAAAAGCTGCCCAAGGTGATAAATACACGCCTGAAGAGGCCACTGCAGAACCAGCAGAAGCCGAAGAGGTACTTTAAAATAAAAGACAATGCCTACCACTGATGTTTTTGAAGAGTTATACGAAGATGATGAATACCGTAATAGTCTAGCCACTGTAGACAAAGACGGGAAGAGAATCTGGCTTTATCCTAAAAAAGCCAAAGGACCTTTTCTTAATAAAAGGCTCTTGGCCACCATCGTATTTCTTACCATTTTCATCAGTGGTCCTTTTATAAAAATTGGCGGACAACCCTTATTGATGATGAACTTCTTTGAAAGGAAGTTCGTCATCTTTGGTCAATATTTCCTTCCACAAGACTTCGTTTTGTTTGGTTTAGGAATGATAATATTTGTGCTATTTATCGCACTTTTCACCGTAGCTTTTGGTAGAATTTGGTGCGGATGGCTTTGCCCTCAAACCGTATTTATGGAAATGATTTTCAGACCCATAGAAAACTGGCTAGAAGGTGACGGCAGAGCTCAAAAGAGATTTGACGAAGCTCCATGGACTTTTGACAAAATCTGGAGAAAAACACTTAAACACATCATTTTTATTGCCTTCTCTATCTTAATAGCCCATATGACCATGGCCTATATTATTGGGATAGAAAGTGTGAAAGAACTCATTACTCAATCTCCCTCTGAAAACCTTTCTGGTTTTATTGGCTTGGTGGTTTTTACAGGTATTTTCTATTTTGTGTTCACTAAATTGCGTGAGCAGGTTTGTATCGCTATTTGCCCTTACGGAAGGTTACAAGGTGTACTGGTAAACAGAGACACCATGACCGTAATTTATGATTACATAAGAGGAGAGCCTAGAGGCAAAATAAAAAAGAATGCTCCAGAAGAAACACAAGCACAAGGCGACTGTGTAGACTGTAAGCTTTGTGTGCAGGTTTGCCCTACGGGTATTGACATCAGAAATGGAATTCAACTAGAATGCGTTAACTGTACCGCCTGTATAGATGCCTGTGATGATGTTATGGAGAAGGTTAACAAGCCCAAAGGTTTGATAAGATACGCTTCTGTAGAATCGGTAGAAAAAGGAGTTCCTTATAAGTTCTCAAAAAGGTCTATTGCCTACAGTATTGTTCTAACTTTACTAATCGGCATTGAAGCTTTACTCATCATAGGTAGGGCTGATATAGAAACTACGGTCATGCGAGTACCTGGTCAGTTGTATCAAACTACTGAAAAAGGTACAGTTACAAACCTGTACAATGCCCAAATGGTCAATAAGTCTCAAGAGGAGATAAATGTTCAAATGAAATTAGTAGAACCAGCAGGAGAATTAAGAGTAGTGGGTGCAGAAAGCAGCATTAAATTACCTTCCGGCGAAAAAAGAGAAGTGGTTTTCTTTATAGAACTAGAAAAAGGAAAAGTTACCAGTACTAAAACAGAAGTGGTAATAGAGCTGTATGACGCAGAAGAAAATGTAGAGACTATAGAAACTACATTCTTTGGACCGGTGGCGAAATAGCTTTGGACTATAAAAAAATAGAATTACCGAGTAAGAATTTATCAATCTACAAAAAAACAAGAATATGAGTTGGGGAAAAGGTATTGCACTATTGTATAGCAGTTTCGTAGTCTTTATGATTGGTCTGGTTTATATGTGCGTTCAGCAGAAAGACATCTTTTTAGTTAGTGCTGATTATTATAAACAAGAGCTAGCTTACCAAGATAAAATAGACCAAACTCAAAACACATATGACTTAAGTGTGGAGCCGATTATCGATTATACAGAAACAGGATTAGCCATTACATTCCCAGAGGAGTGTAGCGAATCATCAGGAGAAGTAAGCCTTTACAGACCATCAAACGGCGACATGGACATCTCTATTCCATTTAAATTAAGCCTAAACAATACGCTAAACGTTTCCACAGATAAGCTTGAGAAAGGACTTTGGGTTTTAAAACTAAACTGGTCAAAAGACACAAAGAAATATTACTTAGAGCAGAAAATAACCATTTAATATGCTTTGGTCTGCCTTGGTTATGGGATTTTTTGGCAGTTTACACTGTGCTGGCATGTGCGGTCCTTTGACTCTTTTACTTCCAAATGATAAGAAAAAATACGCCACTTTTCTCCTAGGCAGAACACTCTATAATATTGGCAGAGTACTCACTTATGCCCTACTTGGCTTACTTATTGGCTTTATTGGCCAAAACACCACTTTCTTTATTTCTAAAGGAGTGCTTTCCGTATGGCTCGGCTTAATAATTCTTATTGGCCTATTAGTCTCTGGAAATTTCATTCAGAATAAATACCTCTACAATAAGTTAAGCAGCTTTACATCAAAGCTAAAATCTGGTTTCCGTAAGAGTTTTGAAGCCAACTACTTTACTGGTCAGCTCGTATTCGGGACTATTAACGGCTTATTGCCCTGTGGCTTAGTTTATGCTGCACTGGCAGGAGCATTTATTCAGTTAGACGCACTTTCAGGAGCGGCTTTTATGGCACTCTTTGGACTCGGAACAGTTCCCATGATGCTATCCATTTCTTTAGGAAGTGGCTGGATAAAAAAACGATTTGGAAACCGCATAAAAAATATAATTCCCGCCACTTATGCCCTCTTAGCATGCTGGCTAATATTTAGAGGAATTACTACCCAAAACCCAGACTTTCACGGACAAGGCGTAAAGGCTATAGTTCAGTGTTTCATACCTTAAAACCAACCTTCTAACCTAAAAAAAGGCCAGCTTTGATTTTTTCAAATGCTGGCCTATCCTTTTTATAATCCTACGGTAGCCAATGTCTTTTTTATAGCCGCCATATTAGTTTCTAAAGCAGCCTCATTTTCCATATCATTCAGTTCTTTGTTAAAAGGCTCGGTTCTTAAAGGTCCGTCATAACCAATAGCAATAACCCCTTCCATAAATTCTTTGATATTTATGATGCCAGTAGCCATTGGTAATTCCCTTTTCCCATCAGTTTGTTCTTTTCTTTCAAAACCCGCTCTAACGTCATTAATATCGCAGGTAATTATATCTTCAGGCTTAAGACTTTTTATGTCTTCAAGTGTGTCGTTTGCGGTATACCAATGAAAACTATCCAGCACAAAACCCACATTACTCTGTCCTATCTCGCCAATTAGCTCTTTACCCTCTTTCATACTCGCTATAAAAGGGTACCTCATGGCGGTCAATAAATCTCTGGTGCCAAGGTATTCTAAGCCAAACCTAATCCCATAATCTTTCATTACACGAGCACATTCACCTAGTCGGTAAGCATGCTGCTTCATGTTTTCATTATAGGTCAAGTCATCATGGCTAGATATTATCCAAGTGTTTATCCTAGTTGCTCCTTGTTTTGACATGACTTTACAGAATTTCTCTAAGTCCTTAAAATCATTATTAAACGTAGTATTATCTTTTCTAAAATCTACTGGCACATTAGTACTGTCGTAAGAAATACCGTGCTCTTTCATCTTAGCTGTATGCTCGTTTAGCTTGGCGTCAGAATAAGACTTCATTACTTCCGATGTGTAAGGGCTTATAGCTTCATAACCATATTTGATGGCGTAATCTAAGGTTTCACTTAGGTTAGATTTGACACCAATAATGCCAGGATTAAGAGCTAGTTTAAACTTTCTTTCAGCAGTTTGCTGAGCAAAAAGTGAATTAAGAGGAAGGCTTGAAGCCGCAGCAAAAGCAGCAGAAGATTTCAAAAATTGACGACGTTCCATTGGTAATTTTTAGTTTGTACTAAACCTAAATTACAAAAGGAAAGGAGTTTTGCGTTTCGCAGAAGCGTCAAAACTTCATTTTAATCGACTAAAAGATATGATGGGCTAAAAATGTATTAGAAAAAACGACGAACGAGGTAAATAACAAGGTTAAGCACAATACTTACCAAAATCATAGTAAGCACCGGAAAATAGATTTTGGTATTACCTTTTTCAAAGGTTAAGTCTCCTGGCAGTTTACCAAACCAGCCTAGTTTATCCCAAAAAAAATAAACCAGAACACCTATTACTAGAATGGTTATACCTGCAAATATGATGTATTTCCCTAAGTTTTGATTCATGGTTAATAGTTTCAAAACAAAGATACCAGTCTAATGTCCAGAAGCAAAAGCCCTTTGAAGCTCAGAACCTTTTGTGTTTTGATGTTCTAGTGTCCAACCCGAGGTGAAGCTAGTTTCCAAAATAGATTTACCCACCTTTCTAAACACCGAAACCTGAAGTCCTAGTTTTTCCCAAAACATTTCTTCCATCTCATGAACAGTCATTTGTGGTTCAATTGAGAAACTCTCTTGAATTTTCTTTCTACCATAGTCCTTAATGGTTTTCCAGCGAAAATTGCCTTCAATACTCTCTCCATTTCTAAAAAACTCTATAGTCAAAAAAGGAAAAAGTATATTAAACTTGGTCTCCACTTCCGCAATACTCATCTTAGGCAACACTTCCAATTTGTTAATCATTTTCATAGGTTCTGATTTTAAGACAAATGTGGAAAGTTCTATTCTCACTAAATATGAGCCTCGTCATTTTCAAAAATCAAATTCGACAGTATTTCTTATCATATCTTTTTATGATAATTGTCATATTTTAGGCTTCTTTAAGAACTCTACTTGCAGTAGCTTTTTAAGAACCCATTAATTCCCTATGAATAGTTCTCATCAATTTGACGCCGTCTTCCTTTATGCGAATGAAGCCATCATTATAACTAATGAACGAGGTGAGATAGTGCGTATTAACCCAGCCACAGAAAAGCTTTTTGGCTATAAAGATGCAGAGTTATTATCAAAACGAATTGATACACTAATCCCTGAAAGGTTTAGACACTCGCACGAAGGACATGTTAAAAAATACCATAAAAAGCCAAATCCAAGGTCTATGGGAGCAGGTTTAGACCTATATGCTCAGAAAAAAAATGGTAGTGAATTTCCGGTAGAAGTAAGTTTAAGCCCATGTAATATAGATGGCCGACCTATGGTCATTGCGTTTATTATTGACATTACAGAGCGTAAAAGAGTTGAAGTACAGGCAAAGGACTATCAATTAAAGTTAGAAAAAGAGGTTGAAGACAGAACGCTAATTCTTCAGGAAGCCATTGAAAAATTAGAAAACACGAAGAAAAAATTAGACGAATCGCTTCAAAAAGAACGAGAGCTAAACCAGTTAAAGTCAAGGTTTATTTCAACAGCATCGCATGAATTTAGAACACCTCTAGCTACGGTACTTTCATCACTCACTTTAGTAGAAAAGTATATTGAACTAGAAGATAAACCTAAACAAGAAAAACATCTCTCCCGAATTAAAAAATCAATTTTAAACCTGACAGACATATTAAACGATATACTTTCTGTCAATAAAATTGACGAAGGTAAACTGGTCACTAAACCTTGTTTTTTCAACTTAAATAAGCTTTTGGAAGATTTAGTTTCTGAATTAAACCTTATTGCCAAGCCTGGTCAAAAGATACTTTTAGACGTAAATGAGCCAAACGAAATTGAAATTAATCAAGACCCTAAGTTGCTAACACATATTTTAAGCAACCTACTTTCAAACGCCATAAAGTTTTCAGACATGGAAACCAATATATACGTTTTGGTAACAGCTCCTAGTGACGACATTTCAATAAGTATAAAAGACGAAGGAATAGGCATTCCTGAGTCAGACTTAGAAAACCTTTTTACCAGGTTTTTCCGTTCAGAAAATGCAGGTCAAATACAAGGTACCGGCCTCGGGCTTTCTATTGTGAATCAATACGCCGAACTGTTAAACGGAAGTGTAGAATGCAAAAGCAAACTCAATGAAGGCAGTGAATTTACCTTAACCATTCCTAAAATACTTGAATCATGAAAAAGATACTTTTAATAGAAGATAATTTAGAAATCAGAGAAAACACCACCGAGATTTTAGAGCTTGATGGTTTTGAAGTCATCTCGGCCGAAAACGGAAAAATTGGTGTAGAAAAAGCATTGGAAAGCGTTCCTGATTTAATCATCTGCGACATAATGATGCCCGTTTTAGATGGTTATGGTGTGCTACATTTGCTTTCTAAAAATGTCAAAACCGAAGGAATTCCATTCATTTTCCTTACTGCAAAAGCAGACCGTGGAGACTTCAGAAGAGGTATGGAAATGGGAGCAGATGATTATATCACAAAACCATTTGAAGAAACCGAGCTGTTAAACGCCATAGAAAGTCGACTCAAAAAACAGAAACTTATTGACAAAAAATATAAGCAAATGAAAGGCTTAGAAGAGCTTGTCAAAGATGTGGGTGGCGATGAAGATCTTAAAATTCTTAACCAAAATAGAGAAATAAGAAACTACCCTAAAAAGTCTGAGATTTACCGCGAAGGAGCATATCCGCTTTACTTATTTTATATTGAAAAAGGCAGAGTAAAGACCTATAAAACCAATGAAGACGGAAAAGAACTGATAGTCGGCCTTTATGGTGAAGGCGACTATTTTGGGCATGTAAACCTGATGACTGATGAATCTTATTCAGAGTCCGCAGCTCCTATTGAGGATTGTGAAATTTCACTTATTCCCAAGTCCGACTTTAACGATTTGCTGCATAAAAACAGACAAGTCTCTCAGAAATTCATTGGTATATTATCTAAAGAAATAAAGGAGAACGAAGAACAACTCATAAAGCTGGCTTATAACTCTGTTAGAAAAAGAGTATCAGAAGCTTTGGTAAAATTCTTTGAACCTATGAACCCAGAAAACTTAAAAGTGGGTATCAAAATAAGTAGGGACGACATCTCAAATGTAGCCGGCACTTCGCTTGAAACTGCCATCAGAACCCTCTCCGACTTTAAAGATGAGAAACTGATTGAAATAGTTTCAGGTAAAATCAGAATTCTGGAAATGGAGAAACTTAAAGCTTTAAGAAATTAAGTTGGTAAGCTCTACAAACTCCTGATAAGTAAGTTGTTCCGCTCTCTTTTGAAGATTAGGATGCTCAAAATCTATTCCCATAGGTTTTAGGGCATTACTTAGCATTTTACGGCGTTGGTTAAAACCAGTTTTCACTACCGTGAAAAACTTCTTCTCGTCGCAGTCGAGCGTCAAATTCTTATTTCTTACCAATCTAATTACACCAGAATCCACTTTTGGTGGTGGGTCAAAAGAAATTGGTGGTACATCTATGTGATAATCTATATCATAATAAGCCTGCAAAAGCACACTTAAAATTCCGTATTTCTTACTTCCAGGTTTTGACGCTATGCGTTCTGCCACCTCTTTTTGAAGCATACAAACTACCTCGTCTACAATGTCTTTGTCTTGTAAAACTTTGAAAAATATCTGTGAAGAAATGTTATATGGAAAATTACCAATGACACCTATTTTTTCATTTTCTTCCAAAGCTAGCTCTTTGGTAAGCCACATATTCAGCACATCTTCATTATAAACACGGCCTTTTAGTGCCGGAAAGTGCTCATTAAGGTAAACCACAGACTCACCGTCCAGCTCCACCACATGCGTTTCCATGTCATCACGTTCTAATAAATATTTGGTCAATACACCCATTCCTGGGCCTATCTCCAAAACCTTTTTATACCTACCTTCAGGCAAAATCAATTCAACAATATCTTTCGCTATGCCTTCATTGGTTAAAAAATGCTGACCAAGATGTTTTTTAGCTCTTACTTTTGCCATTAAAAAAACGGATAATTAGCCCCAAAAATAGCTATTAATTCTTAGTTTTAGCTGTTTATTAACTCCAAGGATATCCTTAAAATACTTCTAGTTCATCGCTTCTATGCCAAAAAAAAAGACAGCATTTGCAGAATTCGACCCACTTCAAGACCTAATTGACAACACCTCCGAAGTGGTGATGATGCTATCACCAGAATTAAAATTCCTTTTTGTCAATAAAGCTTTTAGAGAAGCCTATGGTTTTGCTTCAGAAGAGGTTATCAGCATGTCATTTATGGACATCATACATCCGCTGTCTGTAAAAGATGTAAAAAGTAGGCTACAGCTAGTTCAGCAAGGGAAACCTGTATCAAACTTTCAGATGATTACCCGAAACAGAGATGACAAAAGGGTTTATCTAGAAGGAGAAATAACCAGTAGATTTGAAGATGGTGAGGTCGTAAATTATAGATGCCTTTTTAGAGATATTACGCAGCGAAGAAGAGCTGAAAGAGCTCAAGATTTATACTACTCTATAGCTCAAGCTAACTTAAAGACTCAAGATTTAAAAGAGTTTTTAAAAATGGTGCATGAAGAGCTTCAGAAAAAAATATATGCCAATAACTTCTTTGTGGCTATATATGAGCCAGAAGATAGCTCCATATATTTTCCTTATAGAGTAGATGAACAGTATCCCACACCTGTGGAAGACAGAAGAAAACTAGGAAGTGGTATTGTAGAATATGCCATGGTGCAAAACAAGCCATTGCTTTTTTATAAAGAAGAGTTTGAAGAACTGGTCAAAACTGAAAAGATCTTCCTTTACGGAAAAGAGCTTCCTGAAGTTCAGGTAATTGTGCCTTTAAAGGTCAATGACAAAACCACGGGAGTAATTGGCATCAAATCATACACTGATGCCACCAAGTTTAGCAGTAGAAACCTTGAGCTTTTAGAGTTCGTGTCGGGTCAGGTAGCTCTTGCTTTGGTAAGAAAAAAATCTCAAGAAGACCTTTTTATACAAACAGCTCGATTAAATGCCGTTTTTGATAGTAGTTCGCACCAAATATGGACTGTTGATAATAAGCGACACTTAAGCTCTTTCAATAAAAATTATGCAAAACTTATAGAGGAGCAGCTTGGCAAACCACCTGCTTTAAACGTGAGTATTGAAAAAGTGGGTTGGAAGTTAATCAACCCAGAAGATAGACCATTTCTTAGAGAGATGTACAGCCTAGCTTTTCAGGGTAAAGCCCAATATTTTGAAATGCACTGGGGTGGTCTTGACGGCGGCGAAGATTGGTATGAGTTTTACCTCAACCCTATCATGTCTACAGATAGTGGTAAAATCACCGAAGTATCTGGTATAGCCAGAAATGTTACTGAAAAGAAAAAGGCTATACTTTCTATTCAAAAAAGTGAAGAGAAATTCAGAAATATCATTGAGTCATTTATTGACATTTATTACCGTACTGATTTAGCCGGAAACGTCACCATGATTTCTCCTTCAGTATTGACTCACACTGGTTATTCTTTAGAAGAAGTTATTGGAAATAAAGTAGATAAGTTCTTTGAAAATGCTCAAGACAGCTCGCAAAACATTAAAACACTTTTAAAAACGGGAAGTATTACCAATTTTGATGTTACCGTAAAAAGGAAAGATGGTTCTGTGCGTCAATTCATGTTAAACATCAGAATGATTAAAGACAAACGGGGGCTTCCTTACGCTGTAGAGGGAATTGCCCGTGACATAACGGAGCTTAAAAATTATGCTAATGAGTTACAAATAGCCAAGACGGAGGCCGAGCATTCTCTTGCAGTCAAAGAGCGTTTCTTGGCCAATATGAGCCATGAGATAAGAACCCCAATGAATGGCATCATTGGTATGATAGATGTTTTGAATGAAACACCACTTGAACTGGAGCAAAAGGATTATGTAAATACAATCAAAAAGTCTTCTCAAACCCTTTTAACCATTCTGAATGACATCCTAGATTTATCGAAGATAGAAGCTGGTAAAATGGATCTTCATTTGGTAGATTTTGAGTTAGAAGAAATATTGAAAACACTCATTGCTCTTTTTAACCAAAAGGCCTTTGAAAAGGGAGATACCATCAAATATGAACTTGCCAGCGATGTTCCCAAATATGTAAAGGCTGACCAAACAAGAATTCTTCAAATATTGTCAAACCTTACTTCGAACGCCATAAAATTTACCGAAAACGGTGAAATCAAAATTACAGTAAGTCTTGTAGAACAAAAAGATAAAATATCTGAAATCAAATTTGAAGTAATAGATCAGGGAATAGGTATCACCAAGGAAGACCAAGATAGACTTTTCAATGCGTTTCAACAATTAGATAATTCTACCAGCAAATCTTTTGGCGGAACAGGTCTGGGCTTGGTAATTTCTAGAGAACTAAGCCAAAGAATGAAAGGCGAAATGGGTGTAAACTCAAAAGTGGGAAAAGGAAGTAACTTCTGGTTTACCTGTAAACTTGAAAAAGTAAGAAGACCATCTAAGGAGAGTAAATCGACGGACGACAGCATAAAACTTACAGATTACTTCACAGAAATACATCCCAAAATATTACTGGTAGACGACAACGACGTTAATAGAAAAGTAGCAAGAGAAATACTAAAACGCTCTGGCTGTGAAATGGAAGAAGCCGATTCTGGCAAAAATGCCATCGCTATTTTCGAAGCTGCTCAAAACTTTGACCTCATATTAATGGATATTCAAATGCCTGAAATGGATGGCATTGAAACTACTAAAATACTTAGAGAACGCTTTGCCAAAACACTGCCAAAAGTAGTGGCTATGACCGCTTACTCTATGCAAGACGACAGAGAGAAGTTCCTTAATAGCGGTTTTGATGGCTATGTTTCCAAACCCATTAGAGCCGCCACTTTAATAAAAACCGTGGAAGACATGGTGAGAGGGGAAAATGTTTCAAATGCAAAACCTAAAAAGGTGAAAGCTTTTAATTTAGATGATGTTCCTTCTTTTGACAGAACAGTTATTGATGGTTTAAAAGAGATGGTTGGCCAGGAAATGCTAATTTCTGTGTTTCAAGACTTTCAAAAAGAAGCTACAGAACAGATTGAAAATACAGAGGACGCTTTTAAAAAGAATGATGTAAAAACCATTCAGCAAGAGCTTCATACGCTAAAAGGTAATTCGGGAACCATAGGGTTAATGAAAATTCATGAGATAGTTAAGGCCATTGAAATTCCAGCCAAAACAGGGAATCTTGAAAATTTTCAAGAAAATTTCAATTTACTTAAAGCAGAATTCATTGCCGTACAAAAAGATTTTAACAGCCTATAATTCTTATTAAAAGCATTTTAGTAACTTTGTTACACTAAGTGCTTACTTAGAAAATCAGGAAAAGTGAATCTATAGAATGAAATTTACCAAATGGATAGCCACTGCGGTCTATCTATTTATTGGTTTTAGTTTTACCACTAATGCTCAGCTAAGCTGTGGAACTGCCCCTAGCCCTTTTGAAAAAGTAGAGCTAAAATCGCTCTTACAAGACAATACCAAAAACTTACGCCGTCCTAATTATAACCTCGCTGTAAATGCGGTTATTGTTCATTCTGATACTGCCCTATCCGCTTTTGGACGCTCAGAGGTTAATATACTTTTAAACCGAGCCAACCTTTACTTTGCGGAAATAGGTATTCAGTTTATTCTAAAAAACGCCGAAGTAAAAGACGTTTACAACAGCAAACTTCAATCGTTTAAAAGTGCTGACGAACTAGAATTAAGAAATGAGTATGACTTTTCAGATGCCATAAACATATACTTTGTCAAATCTATCACTAATAAAGATGGCTCCACTTTAAATGGCTACAGTGCCCTCCCAACCTATAAAGCTGGAAGCAATAGCGTTATTTTAAGTTATCAAAACAACAGTCCTGAAAACTTCCAAATATTAAAAGACAAGACTTTTCTGCATGAATTAGGTCACTATTTTGGGCTTTTACATACTTTTCAAGACGGAAACCATGCTGACATCACAAAGAGGGAGCTGGTCACTAGAGGCATAAACACAAACTGTGTTTACACAGGTGACGAAATATGTGATACACCCTCCGATCCTTTTGAAAGGCTCTCTAATTTCACAAACGTTAATTGCTCTCAAGCATTCCCAGAAGGTTTAGTAGATGCCAATGGAGAAGTTTACCTTCCTGTCTATGATAATTTAATGTCATATCATGTGGGCTGTGGTGATAATTTTACGCAACAGCAATATGAAAGAATGGAAGCTGCTTTGGCCATCAGATTGTCGCCAAGTGCTGAATATCAAATCACGAGTTTAGAAGCAAACTTTGTGAGCTTAAAAGCCCCTAAAAAACAAGTATACTGTGCAGGAGAAAAAGTAAGTCTTGGAATTTTAGCCAGTGGTACATTCGAAAGTGACAATCATTACACGCTTGAATTCTCAGACCAAACAGGAGATAATTTCCATGACGTAGAAGCCACTTTTTATCAAGACAGCTTACACTTTATTATTCCTGAAGAACTGGTTCCGGGTTTAAATTATAGATTCCGTTTAAAAAGCTCTTCCCCTGAAGTGAGCAGTTTCCCTACTGAAAATATTCAGATAAAAACTAAAGGACAAATTTCGCTTTATTCTAATCGCACTATTACTAATAGTGGAGAGTTTGTCAACCTAAAAGTAAAAACTGTAGGAGGTGGCCCTTGGAGTTTTGAATTATCTGACGGCAGAATATTCGAAAACATTAATGTACCTGAATTATCCATAGCCACCCTAATAAATGAAACCAGTACTTTCTCCTTAGAAACTGCGACCCGAGCCTGTGCTTTAAGCATAGATAGCACTAAAGTCACTATTGAAGTAGTTCCCCCTGCTATTTCTATTTCCAGTTCTTTTGTTACTGATATTTGTAAAAAATCCGTTGTTAAAATCCCCGCCAGGGGGCTAAATATTGACAAAATCTCTTCTTACACTATTGTTTTAAACGGACAGAATAAAAGCTATATCGTAAAACCGACTATCTCCACCACATCTGTCAACTTTACAGTGCCAGATGAGATAGAAGAGGGACAGACCTTTAATTTAAAGATAAATGGAGATGGTTTAGGAGATTACAGCGAAACCTTTGAGGTTAATATTTTTGAAGCTCCAAGCCAGCCAAAAATAATCAGTCCGGTTAAATATTGTTTTAATTCCACTGCTACTTCGCTAACTGCGGAAGGAGATAGTTTAAGATGGTATTTTGCAGAAAATGATGGCATTCCCTATCCTTCTATTACACCTAAAACTGCAGAACAAGGTATTTTTTATTACTATGTTTCTCAAATATCTGAGAAAGGATGCAGCAGCGAAAGGAGTAAGATAGAGGTTCAAATAAAACCACCAGTTACGGCTAACATGAGCGGGGGCGGCACTATTGTTAATGGGGATTCTACAAAATTAAGATTTGACCTGACAGGAGAAGCCCCGTGGAATTTAGAAATGGAAGATGGTACTTTACTAACAGCCGAAAGCCAGACCTTCGAATATTATGTGAAGCCAAATAACTCCACTGCCTACACTTTAAAAAAAGTAAACAACCACTGTGGAAATGGTTTTGTTTCTGGCCGTGTAGAAGTGCAGGTGATACTACCACTTGCCTTAAATGAAGAACCAAAAAATGCATTTGTAGCCTTCCCTATTCCAGCGAAAGACTATTTAGACTTAAGACTGGACGAAACGAACGAACACTTACTCTTAGAGCTTTACAGCTTTACCGGACACTTGCAGTTAAAAAGAAAACCCTTGTTTCAAAATGGCCTAGCAAGAATAAAGCTTCCAGCTTTAAACGCTGGAAGCTATATTATAAAATTGACCCGTGGTACAGAAACTTATTACAAAACTATTGTAGTGCGTTAGTTTAGAAAAAAGTACCTATTGTAAAAGATAAATTACCGCTCTTATTAGAAATCAAAGAAGAGTCAAAATCTACTTCATTTGACAAAACATAAGGTGTATAAGCACTATCAAAGGTATTTGCAGAGTAAGCTGCGTCTATAAAAAACTTAGGTGAGCGATAACCTAAACCTCCAGAAACTATAAGCTTACTTCTATCCACACCATCATTGGCATTTATTGGGTCCCCCAGATAATTCAAACCACCTCTTAACCGGAAGTTTGATTTTCTAAGTTCCAACCCACCTTTAATATTTACCACATTATTATAATCACTGGCTATTGCATTTGTTTGCTCATCAGACCATTGGCTAAGATCTTTATTTTTAATACCCATGCCTTTATAACCTACATATTCCGCTTGAACGCTTAGCATACCTATTTTTTTAGGCAACATATATGAAACGCCAGCATTTGCCCTTAGCGGCGAAGTAATGTTATATTTGAAATCATTAGGAAGGCTTTCCACAGTAGTGTATAAATTATCTGGCTCAATAGCTCCTTCTACTGGGTTAATTTGTACTGTAGAATAAAAAGTTTCTTTGGCACCTAAAATGGTAGGCGTAGTTAAGTTTACACCAACATTAACATTTCTTGAAGCTTTAAATATTGCTCCCAAGCTCAAGTTTGCACCAAAACCACTGACTATTAAATCATCTGAAATCATAAATTCATTAATAACCTCCGCATTATCAAACTGTTCATAATGATCACTCTCCATGTTATAGTTTAAGGTCTGCAGACCTAGGCTAGCTCCCAAATAAGTTTTGTCTCCTAAGTTGGCGGCATAAGATAAATTTAACTGCCCCAAATTTCCAGATTCCGAAACAACGCCCTCTTGATAAACTGGCAAGGTAAGTTCACCTACTGTGTACCCATCTTCAAAAGGATTAATCAGATAACTCCAATAGTACATGGCCTCTCTTGTATCTGCAAATCCTTGATTTGGAACATTACTCGGTTGAAACTCATTATCTAAATCAGTAGGAGTAGCACCACTATTACTTGTCTCTAAGGCAAAAGCATCCATTATAGAACTCCTTTCATTGGTTCCAGAATAGGCATGCTCATTGTTGAAATTAACAAGTGTATTATAACTTATTCCAAAGTTCGAACGCTTTATTTTACCACTACGTCCTGGCTTACTAAATACTACTGACGCTTGTCCTAAGCCAAAGTTCGAAGAACTTCTGTTTGATGAGGTTCCTAGGTAAGTTGAAGTAGTTGTTAAGTTTCTAAAAACAGGACTTATGCTAAACTCCGACCTGTTATAGAAACCAAGACCAGCAGGGTTTACTATACTACTACTAGCATCACCTCCTAATGCTGTAAACGCTCCTCCCATGCCTAAACTTCTTGCAGTTCCGTAATTATTGTATTGAGAAAAACGGAAAGCGTCTTCACCGTACTGAGCTTGCACAAGTGACAGGCTAAGTAAAGTAATAGATAAACTTAATATTAACTTTTTCATATAATTTGTATTTGTTGATAGAAGTGGTTTCATAACGTACAAAATCCAATTTCTATTTCCTCCGGCTTAAATTTCACAAAAATACCCCGCCAAAGGTCCGTTTGGAATCAGCGGGGTAAAATTTATAAAGACCTACCACCTTGAGTGGTTTTCTAAAAGCTATTTTATCTAGGTCTTGCAGAAGAAGAACTGCTTCTGCTCGAGCTTGAAGAACTAGAGCTTCCTCTTGAGTAACTACCCGCTGAACTTGAACTTCTTGTTGAAGTTGCCGGTCTTGAGTAACCTGAATTACTTCTAGTAGGTGTACTACTTCTAGAGTACCCAGAGTTTCTAGATGTTCCAGAATTTGTGCTCGGCGTATAACTTCTTGCTCTAGTAGCTGTTCTAGAATAAGTATTTGCACTACTAGACCTAGGAGAAGCAGAACTTCTGCTTAAACCTGAATTAGCGGTGTTCCTAGTTGAGCTAACGCTTCTTGCTGCGTTTCTTGAATACGCATCATAAGAAGCAGGTCTGCTGCTTGCGGTAGTGTACGTTCTTGCGTTTGAAGCTGCCGCCGACCTTGAGCTCGCCACAGTTCCACGTCTTACGCTTGATGTTGATGTTACCGGTTTTCTAGTGTTAGTAAAACCATCATTATACATGCTTGAAGCTCTTCCACTACTTCTTGGACCATAACTTCTGTTCCCAGAAGCTCTAGAGTCATTAGCTAGCACTGGCTGAACACCATAATAAGGACTTCCGAAACCTCCACCGTATGCAGAATATCTTCCAAAAGAACTGTAACCCCATGGACTATATCCAAATGAGTTATAACCAAATGGGCTGTACCCAAATGAATTCATACCACCGAAACCGAAACTGTTGATTCCATAAAAACCTCCATAGGCCATAGAACCCATTCCTAAATAAGAGCCAAAACCTGAATTAAATGGAGAAAATCCAAAAGGAGAGTATCCGAAAGAATTATAACCATAACCACCAAATGGATTATTGAAAGAATTCCAGCTATTTAAATTTCTAGAGCCACTCCATGCATAATCATTCCATCCTTCTGCGTATCCTTCAGCATAACCTGAAGTATAACCTGCATCTGGAGTATGTGCTCTTTTTAAAGCATTGGCAGAAACATAATTTTCATCAAAGTAGGTATCTGTACCTTCTACAGATTCACCTACCACAGAAGTTTCTACTGGTACACGGTCATAGGCATCATTATATTCAGAAAGATACTCTGGAGCGTATGCATTAGAATTTGAAACTGAAGGAGCGTAAGCCACAGGAGCATCAGATGATGTGCCATACATATCATCATACTCACCCGAACTAACTAAAGTTTTGCTGGTAGAACAACTAGTGATAGCTGCACCTGCAAACAATGACAAAGCGATATATTTTATATTTTTCATAAACGTATTATTTAAAAGGACTGAACCAATCTTATATCTAAGATGCAAAAACTCGCTGAATGGTTGCGTGAGTACGTAAAAATAATCAACACAACAATAGAATAACGAACAATACTTCTAGATACATACAAAGCTACCCAAAAAACTTATCTTTGCAACCTCTTTAAATAGCCTTATAAAAATAGGCTGAAGAATCATTATAATTTAAATACGAGAGAAATGGCAAAAGGGCTTCCTTTAAGAAGTGAAAATTATTCAGAATGGTATAATGAACTAGTTAAAAATGCCGATTTAGCAGAAAATTCGGATGTTAGAGGCTGCATGATTATTAAACCCTATGGCTATGCAATTTGGGAGAAAATGCAACGTGCATTAGACGATATGTTTAAGGAAACAGGGCACAGCAATGCTTACTTCCCTCTTTTTATACCTAAATCTTATTTATCAAAAGAAGCAAGTCATGTAGACGGATTTGCTAAAGAGTGTGCGGTAATTACACATTATAGGTTAAAAAATGACGAAAATGGCAATGGCGTGGTAGTAGACCCTGAAGCCAAATTAGAAGAAGAACTTATAGTAAGACCTACCTCTGAAACGGCCATTTGGAGCAGTTATAAAAAATGGATTCAATCTTATAGAGATCTACCTATTTTACTAAACCAATGGGCTAACGTGGTGAGATGGGAAATGAGAACTAGGATCTTCTTGAGAACATCTGAATTTCTTTGGCAAGAAGGTCATACCGCTCATGCAACCAAAAAAGAGGCTGTAGAAGAAACTAGTATGATACTAGACATCTACGGAAAATTTGCGGAAGAGTGGATGGCAGTACCTGTGGTAAAAGGAAGAAAAACAGCGAATGAGCGTTTTGCCGGAGCTAAAGATACCCTTTGCATTGAAGCCTTAATGCAAGATGGTAAAGCTTTGCAGGCTGGAACATCTCACTTTTTAGGTCAAAATTTTGCAAAAGCCTTTGACGTTAAATTTCAAACCAAAGAAGGGAAACTAGAACACGTTTGGGGAACTTCCTGGGGTGTAAGTACACGTTTAATGGGTGCTCTGATTATGGCTCATTCAGACGACCAAGGACTGGTTTTACCTCCAAAACTTGCCCCTATTCAAGTAGTAATCATTCCTATTTATAAAAACGACGAGCAGCTAGACCAAATTACAGAGCTAATTCAGCCAATGATTAATGAGCTTAAAGCAAATGGTGTTTCTGTTAAGTTTGACATTTCAGACCAACGACCAGGTTGGAAGTTTGCAGAATACGAACTGAAAGGTGTACCTGTGAGAGTAGCTGTGGGCATGAGAGACTTAGAAAAAGGTTTGATTGAAGTAGCTAGAAGAGATAACCTGAGTAAAGAACAAAAGCCTTTAGAAGGTGCTTCAGCATACATAACAGTACTTTTAGACGAGATTCAGGTAGCTATTTACGCTAAGGCATTGAACTTCAGAACCGAGAGCACACATGAAGTAGATACCTGGGAAGAGTTTCAAACAAAACTAGAGCAAGGAGGTTTTCTTTCTGCTCACTGGGACGGTACTTCCGAAACCGAAGACAAAATAAAGGAACTTACTAAGGCTACCATCCGTTGCATACCTTTAGACGCTGAAAAAGAAGAGGGTAAATGCATTTTAACGGGTAATCCGTCTTCAAAAAGAGTCCTTTTTGCGAAAGCATATTAACACAGCGTAACAAAGAGAATTTTTAATCAAATATATAGATAGATGGTAAAGGCAGGTGACACAATCAAAGTACATTACAAAGGAACCTTAAACGATGGCAGTCAATTTGACAGTTCTGAAGGGCGTGAGCCATTAGAATTCCAAGTTGGTGGTGGAATGGTTATCAAAGGTTTTGACGACGGCGTTTTAGGAATGAAAGAAGGTGATAAAAAAACTGTAAACATTCCAGCTAAAGAAGCTTACGGCGAGCCAAATGCAGAAATGATTTTTGATTTTGAGAAAGCTCAAATTCCAAGTGAAATTCCTTTAGAAGTAGGTGGAACATTGACTATGAACAATGGTCAGCAAAACGTTCCTGTAAAAATAGTAGCGGTAGAAGAGACTTCAATTAAGTTAGATGCAAATCACCCATTAGCGGGTCAAGATTTGAACTTTGATTTAGAGTTAGTTTCTATTCAGCCAGGTGCTTAATCACAGCATTCGGTAGTAAAAGTTTAAGGCGTTGACAATCTGGTATTGTCAACGCCTTTCTTATTAAAACACCTCTTTAGCTACTGCCAAGGTAGTATTCGACTTGCTCATGGTATAAAAATGAAGAGCAGGCACACCGTATTCTTTTAGTTCTTTGCACTGCTGCACACACCACTCCACTCCCACTTCTCTTGCTCCTGCATTATCTTTTGCAGCATTTACGCCCTTTCTTAAATCTTCTGGCATATCGCAGAAAAACAACTCCGGCAATATTTCTAATTGACGTTTAGTAGCTAAAACCTTAAGACCAGGAATTATAGGAATATTGATGCCGTTTGCTCGGCATTTATTCACAAAATCAAAGTATTTCTGATTATTAAAAAACATCTGAGTGACTATGTAATCCATTCCTGCATCCACTTTCCTTTTCAGGTTTTCAAAATCTATATCCATGCTCTGAGCCTCATAGTGTTTCTCAGGATACGCGGCACCACCTATACAGAAGTCAGGATGTGTTTCGCTTTCTAACTCTTCATACAGGTATTTTCCTGCGTTAATATCTTTTATTTGACTAATCAGCTGTGAAGCGTATTGATGTCCACCTTTTTTAGGTTTAAACACATTAAAAGGCTTTGCAATATCACCTCTAAGGGCCATCACATTATCAATACCCAAATAGCTTAGATCAAAAAGTAAGTCTTCCGTGTCTTCTTTATTAAAGCCTCCGCACAGCACATGAGGCACAGCATCTACATCAAACTTATGCATGATGGCAGAACAAATACCTACGGTACCAGGACGTTTTCTAGTTCTTACTTCCTTTTGCCCTCCATCTGGCATTTCTTTTATTAAATACTCTTCCCTATGATAAGTTACATCTATAAAAGGTGGATTTAACTCCATCATAGGCTCTATGCCCGAAAGCAAGTCTCCAATACTATTGCTTCCTTTTGATGGCGGAATAATTTCTATTGAAAAAAGGGTTTTGCCTTTGGCATTATCAATATGTTCTGTGACTTTGGCCATTTCTGTTTTAAATGATTTGCACCGCAAAAATAGATAATCCACCTTTCTTACAAATTTGTAGACGAGGTATTTAATAAACTTTGTAAATTTTGGAGAAATTATCTTTTAAACAACCTAATTATCGGAAACAACAGATGAAAAAACTATTGACTTTTGCTTTATTAGCTGTGGGTGTTTGCACTAGCTATGCTCAAGATGCCACAAAATTTGACAAGTATATTGGAAAATACAATGTAGAAGGAGCTCCTTTTTCTACCATTATCATAAGTATGAATGGTGACTCTTTTTGGGGAGAAGCAGTAGGTGCTGGCGATTCCGAACTTTTAGCATCAGACCAAGAAAACGTTTTTGACCTAGCATCTGTGGACGGCACTGTAAGTTTTACTGCAGAGCAAGGTATTATAAAAAACGTAGTATTAAGTATGGAAGGAGGGCAAGTCACAGGCACGCGTCAGTTCGCTCCTTTATCAGACTTTGCCGGTGTATATAATTTTGAAGGAGGTGGCCCAGTTTCTAAAGTAACCGTAGGCGAAGACAATGGTCAACTAAGCATTGATGTACCAGAGTTCGGGCAAGCGACCATTGAAAACACAAGTGTGAACGATAAGTTTTTTGAACAAAATTATCAAAGTGATTTTATTTTTGAAAGAAATGATAATGGCGACGTGGTTAGCTTAAAAATCAATGTGGAGAGTCAAGGAATGACTTTAGAAGGTAAAAAAGAAATGCCGGCTGAAGAAAACACGCTTGAGAAGTATGTTGGAAATTTCAATTTCATAGACATTGATATGAGTCTTCAAACAGAAATAAAAGATGGTAAGATATATGGCGTAACAGAACAAGGAGAAGCTTTTTTAACAGCTACAAACGAAGCTCATTTATTTGACATAGAAGGAGTACCTGGTACTGTAAAATTCAAATTAAATGAAGCAGGCTCGGTAAGTGAGGTTATCTTAACGTATGACGGCCAACCAATGACGGCTTACCCATCTGCAGATTAAGCGTGGCACAAAATTTCATAAAAAAAACTCCGCCAAACGGTGGAGTTTTTTTTGGTTCACAGCTTAAAAAATATTTAGTTTTTTTTCACTTTACTCGCTCCAGAAAGGTCTTGATCTATTCTTGGAAGTCCTCTATAATTTACAGTGCTGGCACCGCTAGCATCTACTTTAAGGTATTCTGCTACAGAAACATTTGCCTTACTGGCTCCTGATAGCTTTAGATAAGCTTCTTCCGAATCTGCATCATAAGCATTTAACTTTGACGCACCAGAAAGGTCGGCACTAAGTACCGGAACCCCCCTTTTTAATGTAACTGTAGATGCTCCGCTAATGTCCACATCAAGGTCTCCAACCTCCACATCCAAAGTTACTTTTGAGGCTCCGCCTAAATCCAACTTTAAAGTAGAGAAGTAATCAAAGTCCTCAATATATACTGTGGCTGCACCTGAAATATCCGCCTCCTTTAGTTCTGGCATTTCTATCAGAAGCTCCATTTTGTTTCTAGATACAGGCCTAAAAATATTACGATTATAATAACTTACCTTTAGCGTATTATTCACCACCCGTACGTTTAGGTCATTTAAATTAGTTGAACTTCCGGTGGCGGTTACTTTAAACTCCGAAGATGGTACTACAACCACCTCAAAGGCTGAACCCAAATCCAGTTCAGTAAAACTGCCCAAATCGTAAACTTCAGTTTCATTATCAGGAGAAACTCCGTCAAAATCAATACTTACACAGGCCTTAGAGAAAACCACTAGTGCGGTCAATAAAGTAAATAGCTTAATTTTTTTCATGTTTGATTTTTGTTCTTGATTACCTAATGGACAATCAAACCTTGGCTTCCCCCTATTCAAAATAAAAAAACTTTTATGGGGGTATTTTACCCTTTAGCTGTCATATACCAAATGAATAAGACCAAATATGTATGTTTGCACTGGCTAAACCTATATTAGAGAACTTGCAGGAGACCGAGCAATCATATCTTCTCGAAATAAGAAAAGGGAACAAATCTGCCTTCAAACGGGTGTTTGACACTTATTATGCAGACTTATCTCGTTATGCTTTTTCTATGCTTAAAAGGCAGGAAGAAGCAGAAGACCTGGTGCAGCAGGTATTTGTCAACTTTTGGGAGAAAAGAGAGCAAACCATTATTTCAGGTTCGCTAAAATCATATCTATTCAGGTCTGTTCACAATCAAAGTCTCAACCTGATAAAGCATGAAAAAGTAAAAGCTAGTTATGTGCAGCATAGCCAGTTTTTTGACATCAAATATCAAAGTGACGTAGAAGAAACGCTGGAAGGAAAAGAGTTAGAAATACAAATAGCAGCGGCTATTGAAACCTTGCCAAAGCAATGTCAAAAAATCTTTGTGATGAACAGGATGGAGTCATTAAAATATAAAGAGATAGCAGAGCAGCTGGGCATTTCTATCAAAACCGTGGAAAACCAGATTGGCAAAGCTTTGAAAATACTTAGAAGTTCGCTAGCCCCTTATTTAGTGAGTCTTCTTTTAATTTGTTTAGGATTATGAAAAGGACAATAGACGATAACATATTGGCCAAATATTTTGACCACACCGCCACTGCCGCGGAGTTAGAAATAATTAACAGCTGGCTAGAAGCAGACCAAAAAAATGAAGTTTTGCTAAAGCAATATCATCAAATTTGGACTGCGTCAAACGCCGAAGTCAAAAACTTTGAACCAAATGTAAAAGCAGCTTGGGAGCAAATTGAGCCAAAACTTCTGGTTCGTAAAAAACAGCCAAACTATTTGAGAATTGCCGCGGTAGCCGTGGGGGTTCTTCTTGTAAGTACATATTTAATTTTAACCAATAATAGGCCTACTGAATACTTATCTTTCAAATCAGAGGCTGAAACCCAAATTAAAACCCTGTCAGATGGTAGTACCATTACTTTAAACTCATTTTCTCTTCTAGAATACCCAGAGGAGTTTGAATCTGGCGAGAGACGTATCAAACTAATTGGCGAAGCATTTTTTGACATTGCGAAAAACCCCGACAAACCTTTTATAATAGAAGCTAACGGCACCGAAATAAAAGTTTTGGGAACATCTTTTAACGTAACCGCCCGAGATGAAAACGTAAAAGTGAGCGTGAACTCTGGTCGCGTAGAGTTCAAGAAAACAGCGAAGAAAAAGGTAGTCTTGGAGAAAGGTGATGAAGCCATATATGAAAGCAAAAAAGACACCATTACTGCGGCAGCTATATTTGATAGAAATATTTTCGCTTATAAAACTAAAGTGTTTGAATTTAAGAACACCAAGATAGAAGAAGTGGTAAACACTTTAAATAAAGGCTATAAATCCGACATCAAATTAGAAGGGAGCAACTGGGAGAACTATGCTCTCACCACCAAATTTGAAAACGAAAACCTGTTTGAAGCATTAGGGATTATAGCGGAAACATTAGACCTGAAAGTGAAAAGCAAAGACAAATCTTATATTTTGGTAAAAAATACGATTCCGGAATAGGGGTTTCTTTAGCTCAGCTTGTCTATTTATTAGACATCAAATTATGAAAAAAAACTTCCGTAACATGTATTGGGAGGAACACAAATTAATGAAAAAGCTAATACTTATTTTCGCCGTTCTTTTTTACCATACAGCTTTTGGTCAAGGCGATGTGCTATCAAAACGTATCTCTGTCAATTTTGTAAGCACTCCCCTAGATGCAGCTCTAAAAAACATAGAAACTAAAGCCGAATTACAGTTTTCTTACAATGCCCATCATATTTCAGCAAATCAAGCGATAAACTATCAAGCTAGCTCAAAGAGTGTTGCAGTTATACTGACAGATATTTTAGGTCCAAATATTGAGATTCGTACCAAAGGGAAATATGTTATTCTTCAGAAAGCTAAACCACAGGAAAAAAAAGACTTTTTCGTGATGGGCTACATTGAAGATTCCGAGACCGGTGAAAAGATAACAAACGCCAGTATTTATGAGCCACTTACGTTGGCCTCCACCCTATCTAACCGTTACGGTTATTATAAAATAAAGCTTCCGAGAAACCAGAAAGACATAGACCTCCGCTTTTCGAAAGAATCATACAGCACGGCACTAGTAAATGTTTTTGAAAGAACGGATATTAAGATGAATGTGGATTTAGCTAAAGAGCTAAGAGAAAAACAGCTAACACTAGATGTAGCCCCATTAGCTTCAGTTGGTATCAAAAAAGACACACTACCAAATGTTTCAGTACCGACACCGCAGCCTGTACCCGTTCCAGAAACTGAAAAGAAAAAACTAGCAACCAATATTGACATTAGTGACGAACTGGCTTTTGTAGACAAAACCTACCAAAACGGGAAAGAACAGTTTATAGATTGGTTTTTAAGTACCAAACAGGCTCTTCACAGAAATAATATTAACGACAGCCTTTACCGACCTTTTCAAATATCTCTTTTACCTTTTATTGGTACCAACCAAAAGTTAAGTCCCTTTGTAGCAAATGATTTCTCTTTTAATGTGATAGCTGGCTACACAGGAAGTGTGAGTAAATTAGAAATAGGCTCGGTGGCTAACATCATCAGAAAAGATATGACTGGTGTCCAGATTGCTGGTGCTTTAAATGTGGTGGGACAAAGAACCGCGGGTGTTCAAATAGCTGGTGGTGTAAATATAAACCTAGGCGAGTCAGACGGTTTTATAAGCAGTGGCTCCCTTAATCTTAACCTAAAAAACGCCAGCGGCGTAAATATTTCGGGCGGAACTAACGTTACCCTTGGAACTTTTAAGGGTGTTCAAATTGCTCCTTTTAACTATGCTACTAGGTTAGTTGGTTCGCAAATAGGTGTTTTCAACTTTTCTCATGAAGCTAAAGGAACGCCAATTGGCTTTTTCACCTATGTTCATAAAAATGGCTATAGAAGAATAGAGATAGCATCTACCGAATTAAATCTAACAGAAATAAGCTTTAAAACAGGTACCAAAAACTTCTATAATATTTTTAGCTCAGCCTTTAATTATGGCAAAGAAAACAAACCAGTTTTTGGTTTAGGGTATGGTCTTGGAACCTCTTGGCAATACGGAAAAAGATTCGGGTCAAATTTAGATTTCACAGGAATGACCTACTTACCGGAAGACTTTGACAACGTAGACTATCCAACCCAGCAGTTTAAAGTAAGCTTTGGTCTTGAGGCCAAAATCACCAAACACATTGCCTTGTTTGTGGCTCCTTCTCTAAACTTCTTAGCCACCAGCGGTGAAGACCTCACATTCACAGAACCTAGGCTACTCGTATCACATGATATAGGCGATTTCTACGGTTACCGCTCTAATCTTTATACCTGGTTTGGTTATAAGTTTGGCTTGAGAATCTGCAATAAGGGGGTATAGGTCATATGTTTGGAGCATTATGAGTTATAAATGGATTGTTTATAACTCATAAACTTCCTCTCCACCCTTGGCAATTGCATTTATCATTCCCTTAAAAACGATTCCGTGAAACGGTAATACAGAGTACCAATAAAGCCTACCCAATAAGCCATGCGGCCTAAATGTGGCGGTTTGAATAACCTTGTTATCCTTAATTTTAAACTCCAACCAAGCTTCACCAGGAAGTTTCATTTCCGCGAATAATAGCAATCTTCCTTCTTCCTTATTGGCATATAACACTCGCCAAAAGTCTAAGGCATCGCCAGATTCTAAAGAGTTTGGATTTGTTCGTCCTCTTCTCAGCCCTACTCCTCCGTAAAGCTTATCTACAAAACCCCTTATTTTCCAGAGAATGTCGGCATAGTACCAGCCATTCAATCCCCCAATACTCCATATTTTGTTAATCGTACTTTCCTTAGAAAGAATAACTCTTTCACGTTTATCTTTGAAACAGCCAAAACTAGGCACATCTATAAAGTCCGAAATATTGAACTGCTTTACGCCACTTACTTGCGAATCTTTCCAGCTAGAAACTATTTGATTCCCTTCTATTTTGGTAAAAGCTCTTTCCAGTGCCTCTATATATCCTTCTGGTTTTACATCAAGTAGCTCATTGATTTTGGAGTTTCTACAAACCACCTCTATTTTCATGCTATCTACTAAAGATGAGGCCAGATTATAAGACGTAGAAGTCACAAAATAAAGCCAATATGAAGACAGCCGAGGGGTCATGACAGGAACGGTATAAATGCTACGCTTCAATTTCCGAAACCTAGCAAACTCCATTAACATCTCTTTATAAGTCAGGATGTTTGGGCCGCCAATGTCAAAGTTTTGGTCAAAGACTTTTTCATTCATCAATGATTTCTCCAAAAATATCAGCACATCTCTAATGCCTATCGGCTGGCATTTTGTACTTAGCCATTTGGGAGCTATCATCACGGGTAGTTTTTCTACCAAATCTCTTATTATCTCAAAAGAAGCACTTCCCGAGCCTATGATTATTCCAGCCCGGAGTGTTGTCAATTTAAACGCCCCTTCACCTAAAATATCCTCCACATTTTTACGCGACTTTAAGTGCTTTGACAGACTATCTTCATTGGCTATTCCGCTTAAGTAAATAACATGTTTTATGGCTGAGCCACCTAAGGCATTCTTAAAATTGGTAGCCGACACCTCTTCTAGCTCTTCGTACTTATTAGAAGTAGACATAGAATGAATGAGATAATAAGCAGCATCTATATCTTTAGGAATATTGACTAGTGTACTAGCATCCAAAAAGTCAACTTGAATTACATCTATAAAAGACCGTATGGAATCAGGAACACTAAAGCGATTAACATCTCTAACGCAGCAAATAACATGATGCCCATCTTTAACCAAAGCAGGCAATAGCCTTTTCCCAATATAGCCCGTAGCTCCCGTTAAAAGTATTCTCATCTATTTACTGAATTTTTTAAAAGACAATAGTCAAGCTACGAAGCTTCCTTCCTTTCAGCTTATAAAGAATTTAAAGTAATACCTTTTAAGTTCGTCTATAAAGCCCTTGCATAAAGAAAATACCCTCCGCCAATAATCATGAGAGGAATGGAAAAACATAAAAGCAGAATGGCATATCGGTACAAACCCCAATAAGAAACTACTTTTCTGAAATCACTATCTGGAGCATATATAATATTGACATACTCTCCTACCTCATAAGCTGCCGGCCTGGTAGCCACATCACTAATAAAAGAAGTTTCTTTTCCTAAGCGGTCAGTATATTGATACACCGGTTTATAAGTATAACCTTTATCTCCACGAACGGGAACTAAATCTACTACCTCCGCCTTAGTCTTTACCCCCGTATTTACCAATTCCTGCGTTTTGGAGAATTGTACATAAGAGAAATAAAACAACACTACCCCAAGGGCCAATAAACCGGTATATACGTATGCAATCATTTTCATTTTTTTTCTAATTTCCTTCCTGCTCAAAAACAACACTTCTTTGAGGGTTTTTCTTGTAATTAATCTTAGGAGTAATGACTAGGTTTTCAGTAGAACCAAGATTCTTATTTTTGGGGTTTAGCATGTACTCCACCTGATAGTCAATCATTTTTTCAAAAGGAACAAGAAAATCCTTCGTCTCGCAATTTTCCATGCCACCTTGTTTAAGTAAATTCAAGACCGTATAAACGGACTCAATAGTACTCAGGCAAAGGGCATCTGGCTGCTGCTTTATAATAAATTTTGATGTAATCTTATTATCAAAACTAACTCTTTTTAGCTTTTGCAAGTTCTTACTCAGCTTAAGCATTTTTCTGGCACAGGGCCATGTACCATCCAGAAGGAAGATGTGTGGCTTATCGCCCATAAAAGAAATCATTTCTGAACTCTTTCTTACCGATAAATTGAAACTATCTTTCCCCGGATATAGTAAAAAGGAATCATTTTGCTGCTCATTAAGTATGTCATTTACACGTTTATTATTGGTAAAATCTACACCGACTATAATCTCTGAATTCTCCAACTGAAGCTTTGTCATATGCCCCGTTCCGCTTTTTTCTTTTTTATACTCTTTAGGGTGCATGAGAATAATAAAACGAGTCTTAGTCTCAAAAGGCTTAAGGTGTTTACAAATGCATGAACTTGAAGTTCGCATGCATCGGTAACAATTGGTTCTTGTTTCTACTTGCAAAATGGAGTATTTCTTCTTTAAACTTATTCTGTCTGAGGTTCAAAGTTAACTGATTTCCCCCTCTCGCGGCATATCACCAGAGCGGACTCTGTATTATACGACAATCATTTCAGAGAAAATTAAAATATATTCATTTGAAAACGTCGGAAAGAACCTCAGGCAAGAACCCGCTAAGGGAAAAGCCTTTATTAGATAGAATCGAGTCTAATTTTTTGTCATTCTTATTTTAATACCAAAAGCTTCTTTGGGATTCCGCACCGTTATTTGATTGATATCATCTTCCGTAAATCCATTTTTACGCATTTCAGGAATTAGGTTCTTAAAAATCGCCTCAAACTTTTTCATACCGCCACCATTGCGAAAGCTATTACCATCATGAGATAATAATACTTTATTCAATAATTTTTTTCGTTTGAAAAGCTGCATTCTCTCTATGTATTCTTTGCAATTATTTTCATTGACCCCATCAAGCGAAATCCATGCTCCTTTAGATGCAAATTCAATTAATATTTCATCATTTCCCAGCTTACTAGCATGCGTCCAAATCCAAGCACTAGGGTGAATATTATATTCACTGAGAAGCTCCATCTGGAGTTTTGCGGCTTCCAAATTTGCTCCAGTATGAACAGCCAAAGTCAAGCCCGTACTAAGATGGCTTAGTAATCCAGCACTAAATAGTTTTTTGTCAATATTAGAAGGGGGCATACCGTCATCAAAAGCCAATTTTATAAAACCTGGTTTAATAGCTGTACCTTTTATTCCATTTTCGAATTCATCAATCCAAATTTCTGAGATGGATTCAGCACTAGCTTCATAAGCAAAGGCAGGAATGTATCGGTCATTTGCCGCTCCATAAAATCCGGTATTAGTGATGATTTGAACTCCTGAGGAGTCTGATATTACCTCTAATAAGTCAACTCTTCTACCAAAATATTCTGTGGTACAGTCAAAAATAGATTGAACACCTAATGTTTTTAATTCTTTTAAATAAGGGATAACTTGATTGAACAATTTGACGCTATCATAATTTAAGGCCTCATCCATTTCACTGCCAAAGTTTGACATAATGTGTTCATGAGTTAAGGAAATCCCTAATTCCGACACATCAACGGGGCCTTTAACGGTGTTTATTTGATTTAGCTTTTTATCATTTTGGCAAGCTAACTGTAACACTACCAAATTGAGTATTAGAAAAATTTTAACTACCACAGTTTTCATAAAGTAAGGTCATCTAATTTGAGTATTTCTAACTTATATCACATAGCTTGAAACGCAAAAAAACTATTCTCCTATTGGAGCGTCTCTTCTCGGCAGACTATGAAATTTACAATAATCATTTCGGAGGAGATTAAGATCTCTTTATAATATGGCAGAGCCTATAAATTAGACCAAGCTTAAAGTGAATTCTACGCAACGGTCTGAAGACCGAAAGACATGTTATGCAAAGTCAAAAAGACTTTGCGGAGCGGGCGGGGCTTTTATAATTTTTCAGCTACTGATTTCATATCAACATGAATTCCAACAGCGATTAATTCCTTGCAAATTTTCATTTTCCACGCACCAGAAGTGTCATAGTTCTCATAAAGAACCCCTTGAAGGTCAGAAGGAATTTCTATTTCTCCTCTTTTTAGAAGTCTTACTCTTTCCTTCCCCAAACGTCCTATAAAATAACCTATTTCCAATATCACATTCTGCCTTGCTCTTTTTGTCCCATCACTTACTAAATCATCAGGTGAAAGTAAAGCAATGGCATAATTTGATGACTCCGATTCACCAACTAGCTTGTCAATTATTGTCCTTCCCCTATCAGCTTGTTCATGCAAAACAATGTTATTTACTCCAGCCCTCGTTAATAATAGCTGAACTTCCGTTTTCAATTCATTATCATGTCCGTGCACAATAAATACGGTATCCCCTTCAACTTTTTCGACGTCATTAGACTCAACCTCTGGATTGGCATTGACTATTTCTTGTAGAACTAGTTCAAAGTATTCAAGAAATTGTTCATTAAAACTATATACGATGCCATTTATATCTCCGTGTGAATTATAAATCATCTTGACAGGTAAATCATAACCCACTGGGCCTAGCTTAGCCACTCTTCTATATAAGACATACACAAGCGACTTGGCTTCTTCGAATTGGCTCGGTAGGCTCCAATTCCCAAATGAACTACCACCTTGGTTAGGCCAATCCTCCCATTTCTTTCTTTCGGCTTCATACTTGTCAAAAACTTGGTTGTCCTTAACTTCCAACTCCAAGTGTTCAAACAGATGAGCCACTTCACTACCAAATGTTTTCATATTCGAAACTCGTATATTCCGGAGAAAGAAAAGAATTAAGTCAGGTTTTAAAGCCATATGTTATTTTAAATTCTTGCATAAATAGATATGAACGCAAAATACCCATTCCCGCCCAATAAAAACACCTCCAAATCATAAATTGATTATTCGGCAATAGGGGTAAAAGCCCACTCACTTGTCTATGTATAGAATTCGCCACAAAACACTCCCCTCTCCTCATGGAGAGGGGCTGGGGGTGAGGTAAACTATAAAACAGACAATGAAAAAGCTATCACTTATTACTGCATTACTTTTGGCGTGCATCGCCTTCCAAACCAATGCCCAAATTTTAACACAAACCCTCCGTGGAAACATCACCGATATTGACGGCAAGTTTCCACTCATCGGTGCCAATGTCACTATTCTAGGCACTAATCCCATAGCAGGAACCACAGTAGATGTGGACGGAAACTTTCGTTTTGACCAAGTGCCACTTGGTAGGGTAAATTTGAAATTGACCTATGTGGGTTATGAAGAAAAAATCATCCCAAACATTACCCTTACTTCCGGTAAAGAGGTGGTGCTGGAACTGGCCATGCAGGAGTCGCTCACACAAATGGATGCTGTAGTGGTAAAAGCAACCAAAAACAAAGGTGATTTGAACAACGACATGTCTTTAATAAGTGCTCGCTCCGTAACCGTGGACGAAACGCAGCGGTACGCTGGCTCTTTTAATGACCCCGCCCGTATGGTTTCTTCTTTTGCGGGTGTAACCGCCAACCCAGAAGGAAATAACGACATAGTGGTAAGAGGAAACTCGCCAAAATATGTGCAGTGGCGGCTAGAAGGTGTAGAAATTCCTAACCCAAATCACTTTGGTGCTTTAGGAGGCACAGGTGGCCCTATTAGTGCACTGAATAGTAATTTACTCGCCAACTCCGACTTTTACACAGGAGCTTTTTCACCAGAATATGGCGATGTGCTTTCTGGTGTTTTTGACGTAAAATTTCGCTCAGGAAACAACGAAAAAAGAGAATATACCTTTGGCATAGGTGCTTTAGGTATAGACGCCACCCTAGAAGGTCCATTTAAGAAAGGCTACGCTGGCTCCTATTTGATAAACTATCGCTACTCTTCTTTGGCACTTTTAGATGGTGCTGGTTTGGTAGATTTTGGTGGTGTACCCAAATACCAAGATGCGGCTTTTAAAATCAATTTGCCCACCAAAAAACTTGGAGCTTTTTCGCTTTTCGGTATGGGAGGTTTAAGCAGCATCACGGAAGACTACACGTATGATTACGATGAATATTTCTCTGAAAGTTTACTTTTTGATGGCACGGCCAATGGTACCTACGACAATAAAAACAATTTGTTTACCGCAGGTTTAAACCATGTATTGCCGTTTAACAATAACACCTTTTTAGAAACCACCATGGCTTATTCTGGCAGCGGCATTGAAGAAACCGACTATGAATCTAGCACGGGTCAGCTATTTGATTTAGACGGAAGCTTCCTGAGAGATACCACTTCAAACCAATATACAGACTACAACAGCAAGCTAAACAACCACAGTGTGCGAATTGGTGTAAAAGTAAACACCAAAATAAACGCGAAACACAAAATAGAGGCAGGTACCAAATACATTTATACCACCAATAATTACCAAACCCAATACTCAAAAGACGAAACCAAAGCTCTCTTTACCGCCATAGATTTTAATAAGAGCATTAGCACCTACAGAAGCTATGTAGCTTGGAAATACAGATTGAACAAAAACATCACTTTTGTGTCTGGTATGCATAATTTCTATGTGCCTTTAACCAACGAAACTTCTTTAGAGCCCCGCCTGAGCATGAAATGGCAACTACCAAACGGAGCCGCCTTAAATGCAGGTTTTGGCAAACACAGCACCATGGAGCATATTTCTAATTACTATGCAAAAGTGGAAAATGAAAATGGTCAAATAACAGAGCCAAACAAGAATTTGAAGCTGCTGAAGGCTAATCATTTCGTACTGGCTTATGAGAAAAAATTCACTCAAAACTTAATGGGAAAGCTCGAGGTATATTACCAAGACCTCTATGACCTACCGGTAGAAAACGACCCAAGCAGTTACTACGCCACCATTAACGAAACTGAGGGCTTTAGAGACAAGGCTTTAGTAAATGCTGGCACTGGTAAAAACTATGGTGTAGAGCTTACCATAGAGCGTTTCTTTGTTAATAATTTCTATTATATGTTTACCGCTTCTGTATATAACTCCAAATATAAATCGCTGGAAAACATAGAGCGAAATACACGTTTTAATGGCAACTACGCCTTTAATGCTTTGGTCGGGAAAGAGTTTGTGCAACTTGGCAAAAAGCATAACAAAACCCTGGCTCTTAATGCCAAATTCTTTTATGTGGGAGCTCGTAAAATAATACCGCTGCTGAGAGATGAGGCGGGCAACTTAAACGTAGATAGAATTAACGACAACTATTATGATTTCACTAAAGCCTATCAAAAGGGATTGGACGATGTGTTCCAAATAAACGCTTCGGTAAGTTTAAAAATCAATAAACTTAAAACTACACATGAGTTTGCGATAGATGTTATGAACGTAAATAATACCCAAGCCAAACTTTATGAATATTATGACAGCGACGAACCAAATAACATTGGTTATGGTGCACCGCTGTCTCTACTGCCAAATGTTATTTATAGGGTGTATTTTTAAGAGATGAACAACATGAAGATTTTTAATACAATTATAATTTTAGTCCTATGCAGCTTTGCTTCCAAAGCACAGCAGAAAAGCCTGAGTATAGATTTAGGCGTAAATCAGGGGTTCTTTAAAGACCGTGTATTCTCCCCTGTCAACTACCATAGCTATGGAACAACCTTCGGCGTAGAATACAGAAAAGTAAATTCTGGAGATGACATTTTCTTGGCAAAATTTAGCGGAGCTATTTCAACACTAAAATCTGATTATTCCATTTTTTTTGACACAAACGATTATCAGGTTAATCTGGAATTAGGCTATTTGAAAAATGTGCTAAATAAAAGGCTTAACCTAAACCTAGGTGGACAGTTACATTCCTACATCAACGCTGATTTATTTGACGGCACAGAGGCCATCACTTTCTTTAGTAACCATAGCTTGGAAGCTGCCGCCATCCTGAATTATAAGCTTAAAACCAAACACAGCTTTGAGAGTAAACTAAGCATCCCCCTGGTAGGTTATATGGTTAGGCCGCAATACTCTGGCTGGGATAAATACATTTCTGACAATGCCGATAAAGCAGCAAAAATCATTTTATACGACCGAGGTACACTTACGTCAATCAATGATTTTAAAGCCATAAACTGGCAAGCGAAATACAGTTATCAGCTAGGCCCTAAAATGGCGGTCGGTCTCTCCTATCAATTCAGGTATTACACCACAGAAATTCCAGATAAAACCGCAATAGCAAATAATCAATTAAGCCTTTCCACCAAATTTACACTCTAATTTTTAATGAAAAAAGTAATAATACTTATCACGATAATCAGTACACTTTTCTCCTGTGAAAAAATCTTAATCGGTGAAGATGCTGTCAATAATCCAGAGGCCAATTTTGAACTATTTTGGCAAGACTTTGACCAACATTATAGTCTGTTTCAAATACGAGGCTGGGACTGGGACAGCGTGTATGCCGCCCATAGACCAATGGTGAATATGCAGACTTCCGACCAAGAGCTTTTTAATATTTTTAAAAGTATGATTGGCTATCTAGACGACTCCCACACATTTGTGGCGAGAGTACATGAAAATTTTAACAGCGACATAGACTTTTACGCTTCTGGCTCTGAAGAAGATGAGCGAATAGAAAAGGAATTCAGTGTGGATTTGGTCAAAGAAAAGTACATAGAAAATTTACAGAACATTCCGAACCAAGATGATGAAGAAAACCATTTCTACGGAAGGATAAAAGACCAAGATATTGGCTATGTGTATTTGTCAAACATCAGCTTAGAAGACCACGACTTCATGGATGACGTATTAAAAGATATCGGCAGCAGCAAAGCCATGATTTTAGACATCAGAAGTAATGGCGGCGGCGAAGATGTCTTGGCACAAGCCATAGCGGGCAGGTTTGCAGATAAAAGAAAGTTGGTCTACACAGTGCAGGACAGAAACGGCCCAAAACACTCCGATTTCTCCGAAAAAAGAGAATACTACACAGAAGTAATGGGCAAAGAACATTACGACAAACCCCTCATAGTACTCACAGACAAGATAACGGTAAGTGCCGCGGAAATTCTTCTATTGCATTTGAGAGCTTTTGATAAAATTACTTTTATAGGTACAGAAACCTCCGGCGATTTTTCAGATACCAGCATGCGAAGATTTCTTCCAAATGGCTTTCAATACCAATACTCTATTATGCAATTTTTACTACCCGACGGTAGCAGCCTAGATGGCATTGGTCATATTCCAGATGTTTATATCAGAAATAGGGAAGCCGATATTTTGGCAGGAAATGATAAAGTGCTAGAGCGAGCGATTGAGTTTATTAATTCTTAAATCGTAATCTACTCTCCACAGCCATCAATTTCTGCTATAAACACCGCTCCATTTTCTGCTGTAAAAGGAGCCTCTAAATTAACTACAGTTCCTGCTTTTAGCTGAAGTGCCTCCCCACTAGAAACAGAGAAACTTGCTGTTATTTTATGACTAACCATGTAAGACTGTAGCTCTGGAAGAATTTCAGGCAAGTTTAGATTATCAAGACACAGTTCCTGAAAACCAGACTTATATATTTGCTTTATTTGAGGCAAAGTAAGTGCCGTGGAATAAATCCTAACTTCGTCTAAAAAGCCATCCAGAGGTCTTACACCACCTGTAGCAGAAGCAGGCTGATTTCCTAAACTTACATCCACAGAGGGGTCTGTGGCTATACTTCCTGTTTTGGGCGTACTGGTCAATAGCGTAGAATCCTTATAAATTCTCATTTCAGTCCCATCATAAGTGGCTGTCAAAAACACCCATTGGTTTAAGGGTACCACACCAGTATTGCTAATTAAGGTAGTGGTGCCGCCAGCATTGGTTTTTAAACGAAACCTAAACTTGGTATCATCTAAAGTGCTGAGCATCCAAAAGTGGTCCACATCATTTTCTCCGCTGGCCTTTGAAACAAATCGAGCATCCATTTGCTCATAACTATTCAATTTTGTCCAAAAACAAATAGACATTTCACTTCCAGTAATATCCATTTTACCCACGTCTACCCTGTCGTTTTGATTGGTAAACTGAACAGCATGTTTGCTTTCTTCGCCAGTATCGTTTGACCAGAAAGCATTTTCTAGACTTCCCGTATTAGAATTAGGGGAGGTATCTTCAGCCACTAAACCTTGTCCCTCTTCAAAAGACCAACGTGCTATTAAGTTATTTAGATAATCATCTAAATTAGGATATACTGTTACCAAAACTATATTAGAATCTTTGGCAGCATGAATATCTTCCACCACTATTTTAAAGGCATAAATGCCTGTATTAGAAGGCGTAAAATTGGCAACGGTTTCATCCGCATCATTGATGCTCACTGGAGCACCTCCTATCTGATACCAATGCTCCTGTAAACTCACAGAACTACCGTCTGGGTCAAAACTATCTGTACCATTGAGTGTCACTTCTGTATTCACTCCTACTTGTAAGTCTGGGCCGGCATTGGCCACAGGCTTTATATTTGGCACGGGGCCTATTACATAATCAGCTAAAGAAACCTGACTGGTTATTTTGCCCTCTTCATAAGCTATAGCCTTTATTTGAGCACTACTATTTACTGGAAAGGCAGCCGTATAAAGTGTTTTAGTGCTATCTGGTTCTGAGCCATCAGTGGTATAATAAATAGCAGAAAGTGGGTCTGCATTACTTAAGGTAAGTGTAATGGGGTCGTCATATTGACCTGGCAAAGGTGTAAAAGAAGGTGAAGTAACGATATTGGTACCCACATAACTGATGCGGTAAATCTCCCCAACACCAGTTTGATAGTCCGTCATCATATAATACATATTCTCATCCAGACCGTATTCCAGCATCACCGGTTTTAGCTCGCCACCTACCAGTATATCATCAAAAAACATGCTCTTAGTAGGATTGTCCTCACTAATGGCTCTAGTGATGGCACCTGGTGCATTAGCAGAATTACTTCCCCAAAATGCAGCAAAGTAATTTCCTTTATAGGCCGCTGGCCAATATCCAGAATTAGGATACCATAAACCACCTGTAATTACCTTATGGCCTGACACGGACATGTCTGTCCATTTTGATGTGTTAGTTCCTATACCGCCATAGCCATCATGGCCATAATTTGCACCTGCTTGTAATTCAATAACATTAGCTTTATTGGTTCCCACGGCATCATTGATATAAATTTTTCCGGTAGGCGAAAGATTAGAAATGGCATAGGGGTTTCTCAAACCAAGAGCATAAATAGCCCTAAAATTACCAGTTGTAGTGCCATAGAAAGGATTATCAGTAGGTATAGAGCCATCTTTATTCAATCTATAAGCCTTACCTGTATATGTGCTTAAGCTCTGAACATTATCTCCGCCATTCCAGCCATCACCTGTGGTAAAATATAGTTTGCCATCCGTTCCAAAAACCAAATCGCCTCCATTATGACTTCCGCTAGAAGTAGATGCATTAAAAGGTAATTCCATCAAAACTATTTCGCCTGCTAAAGCCACATTAGGATTGCTAGCATCTGCCTGAATACGCACCACTCTATTATGCCTTGGGTTATCTTGCATGTAAAAAGCATAAATATATCCGTTTGATGCGAAGTCTGGGTCAAAAACAAAACCCCTTAAACCAGCCGAACGATGAACTGCAGGTGGTACATTAAATTGATAAAAGGGAGAAGCCTCTGTTATATAGCTTTGGCTACCTGCGTCCCAGACTGCAATTCGTAACTTCCCTGAAATACGTTCACCATAAAAAAGCCTGCCATCCGGAGCAAAGGCAAAACTCGCTGGGTCTTTAAGGTTTCCAACAACCTTTGTTGACTCAAAACCAGCCTCAATTTGCTGAGCAATTGCAAAAAATGGAAATAAAAATAAAAGTATTAATGATAGCTTCAAATTTAGCGAGTTTCTATTACGAATATACTCATTCCAAAGGCAAGGGTTAACCTCCACAAAGTGAAACACAATAAAATTAAGTTTTTGTTCTTATATTTAGTTAAGTAAACCTTTTGAAATAATTAAATACGACTAAACATGAAAAACTTCCAAAACAGAGCACATGATGATGGCACAAATAGCCAAGCAGCAAAAATTCCATCAGTAACAGAATACATGACACCCATCAGCAGGCTGATTACCATAAAAGAAGATACGCCCGTACTGGAAGTACTTAAAACCTTGTTAGACAAACGTATTACGGGAGCACCAGTGGTAAATAACCAGGGTGATGTGGTGGGTTTAATAGATGATAAAGACTGTCTAAATATTTTACTAGGAAGTGCCTATTATAACCATCCTGTAGAAAAAGATACAGTTTCAGAATATATGTCAAACGTCATGAAAAACATTTCCATAGAAAACGACATTGTAGATGTGGCAAACACTTTTCTTACTACCCCGTATAAAAGACTTTTGGTCATGGACAGTCAAGGAAAACTCGCTGGTCAAATAAGCCGAAGAGATATACTTCTGGCTATTAGAGATATGAACTTAAAAAAATGGTAATTGCCGCATGCTAGACTTAAAGACCATCTCTTTATACCTTATGGCAGGTATCTATATTTTTGCTGGCATAAGCCATTTCAGGAGTCCAAAGTTTTTCTTAAAAATAACGCCCAAATGGGTACCACAGCCCGAGAAGGTCAATCTTTTGGTAGGTTTTATTGAGGTATTTCTTGGCTTGGCACTCCTGTTTGAACCAGTGCGTTCTTACGCGGCTGTAGGCATTATTGCTTTGCTCCTAGCAGTTTTCCCTGCAAATTTTTATCATTTTCAAAAAGCCAGAGCAAAAGGAAAAATGGTTTTAGCAACTTTAATAAGACTTCCAGTCCAATTTCTTTTAATTTACTGGGCATATAGTTTTATTTGAAGTTATGAAAAGAAGAAATTTCCTAAACACCTCTGCATTAGGAGCAGGTGTAGTATTCCTTAGTTCTTGTGAAACTGGAGTGGGTTCAGACCCGACTATGGATGGTCTAAAGTCTTTGGTGGAAGATATCCAAGCTATCACGCCAGAAGAAAGAGCTGCAAGAGTGTCAAAAGCTCAAAAACTAATGCAAGAGCAAGGCATTTCTGTCTTACTCCTAGATGCCGGAACTTCGCTAACATACTTCACCGGTATTTCTTGGTGGCCAAGCGAACGCCCAATGGTTGGTCTAATTCCGGCTAAAGGTTCTTTAGCTTTTATTTGCCCCGGTTTTGAGGAAAACAGATTTAGAGAAATGGTGGAAGAAAGCACCAAAGTATACGCATGGCAAGAAGACGAAAGCCCTTATAAGTTAGTGGCCAAAGCGTTTACTGAAATGGGAATATCCTCTGGCAAAGTAGCCATAGAAGAGCGACTAAGATTCTTCATTTATAATGGTGTCAAAGAAGCTGCTCCACATCTAGAGTATGTCAGCGGTGATTCTGTGACTGTACCATGCCGCATTGTAAAATCAATTTCTGAAATCTTATTGATGCAAAAAGCTACCGAGATTACAACGGCTGCTATAAAAGTTGGCTTTAAAGCCTTGAAAGAAGGTTGTACGCCAGCAACATTTTCAGAAGCTGTGGCTGCTGCTCATACAAAGATGGGAGCTAAACATGCTTTTGCTTCTTGTAACTTTGGCGAAGCCTCTGCATTTCCTCATGGTTCTGGTAGGCCTCAAATATTGAAGAAAGGAGATGTTGTTTTAGTGGATTGTGGATGCACCGTTGAAGGTTATAATGCAGACATCAGCCGCACAATCGTTTTTGGTGCTTCGCCAACGGCACGTCAACAGGAGATTTGGGACTTAGAAAAGAAAGCTCAGGCCGCAGGTTTTGCTGCCGCTCAAATAGGCAACAAACTCCATGATGTAGATGCTGCCGCCAGAAAAGTAATCACAGATGCAGGCTTTGGCCCAGACTATCAATTGCCAGGTTTACCGCACAGAACAGGTCACGGAATAGGCATGGACGGCCACGAGTGGGGAAATGCAGTAAAAGGAAACGAGACTGTGATAGAAGCAGGAATGTGTTTTAGCATAGAGCCGACTATAGCCATTTTAGGTGAATTTGGTGTTCGTTTGGAAGATTGCGTTTTTATAAGTGATGATGGCCCTAAATGGTTTTCAAAGCCTAGTCCATCTATTTTGGAGCCTTTTGATTGATTTTGTAATCGTCAATCAGTTAATCTATCAACTTTTTACGCCCTTCCTTTGTTCTCTCCATGAACAGACCGAAGCAGATAGATGAAACTCAATATTGATAATACTTTCACAAACGAACTTCCAGCAGATAAAGAACTTAATGTGTTTCCACGTCAGGTTTCGGAGGCTTGTTTCTCATTTGTGAACCCTAGAGAACCAAGCGAGCCTAAAATATTGCATTATTCATCTGAAATGGCAGAAGCCATAGGTCTTTCAAAAGAGGCTGCGGAGTCAGCATATTTTACGCAATTATTTTCAGGTGCTGAGGTTTTTCCTGAAACCAAACCTTATGCCATGTGCTATGGCGGACATCAGTTTGGACATTGGGCAGGGCAATTAGGCGACGGAAGAGCCATTAATCTTTTTGAGGTAATAGAAAACAACAAAAGATGGGCTTTACAGCTCAAAGGTTCTGGACTTACGCCATATTCTAGAACAGCAGATGGGCTTGCTGTTTTGCGTTCATCAGTACGTGAGCATTTATGCAGCGAGGCTATGCATCACTTAGGTGTGCCTACTACGCGTTCACTTTCATTAGCTTTAACGGGCGACCAAGTTTTAAGAGACGTACAGTATAATGGAAACCCTGCCTATGAAAAAGGTGCGGTTGTTTGTAGAGTTGCCCCTAGTTTTATACGATTTGGGAATTTTCAGATTTTGGCCGCTAGGCAAGACCATAAGAACCTGCGTTTACTGATGAATTATACCATTCGTCATTTCTTCCCAGGCATTAAAGAAAACACAAAGGAAGGTTATATCGAGTTTTTTCAAAAAGTTAGTAATGACACTCTGAAAATGGTCATGGACTGGCAGCGAGTAGGTTTTGTACACGGTGTTATGAATACCGATAATATGTCTATTCTTGGTTTGACCATAGATTTTGGTCCGTATGGTTGGCTAGAAGGTTATGACAGAAACTGGACACCAAACACCACCGATAAGCAACACCGAAGGTATCGATTTGGGCAGCAGCCGAATGTAGCTTTATGGAATTTGGCACAGTTAGGAAGTGCATTGAACTTGATAATTGACGATGTGCCTGCTTTAGAGGCTATTTTGAATGCTTATCAAGAAACTTTTACGCTTGCCTATCAAAAAATGATGCGAGACAAACTCGGATTAGCTATAGAAAAAGAAGATGATGAAGTACTGTTTCAAGACTTAGAAAATACACTTCATCTAACAGAAACAGACATGACCATCTTCTACAGGAATTTGGCAAATCTAAAGAAAGATGAAACACTTCCAGAAGATTTAAATGCTCTGGACTTTATCAAAGAGGCCTTCTATGCTCCAGAAGAATTGAAAGAAGAGACTTTGCAGGGCTGGATAAATTGGTTAAAAGCATATCAAGAAAGGCTGCATTTGGAAATCAATGATGATGAAACCAGAAAGGCAAAGATGAATGCCGTTAACCCAAAATATGTTTTAAGAAACTACATGGCTCAGCTGGCCATAGATAAGGCAGATGATGGAGATTACAGCCTGATTAGTGAACTTCACGAGCTATTAAAAAAGCCCTACGACAATCAACCAGAAAATGAAAAATGGTTCGCCAAAAGACCAGAATGGGCAAGGAATAAGGTTGGCTGCTCTATGCTTTCTTGTAGTTCGTAGAAGAGATGATTTTTTATCCGCAAGAAAGTCATTTGTCACAATTTTGGCTTTTAGTCGCCAAAATTCTGCCAAATGCGTTGTTGTGGTATCTAAAATCAAGACGGGTTACACCCGTCTCTATTAACATTATACCCCCCTGGGGTATGTAGGAATTAATTTCATATCTAATTCATGCTAAATTAAATAAATCCTTATATCCAAAATACTGTCTGAAGAATGGTCGAAATTTCAACATACACAGCTAAATACATTTACTAAACTTAAATTTCGAGTGTTCAAGTTTATTTTGGAAAATGGTTTTTGAGGTACGCCTCCCCGGCTCGTTTTGGCCGAAACCAAAATGAGGGTCCGTCTGACAAGACAACGAAAGGACTTATTAATCGAAGTATTCTTCATTTGAATCTGGCGGTTTCCTTTGGCCATAGAGAACTACAAACGTTATCAACTAAGAAACGTTTGTCATGATTTTGGCTTTTAATGCCAAAATCATGACAAACAAAAAAGCAACTTTACTATTTTACGAGGGCTTTTACCCCTCACTACTAATATATCGCTCCTCTGGAGCTTTGATAGAAGGATAATAGGCTGCGGAACATCTAATAGATAAAGTAAAATTCACGAATCTTTCAAAACCAAAAACTGTTTAAAAGTCATGGAAATAGGAATAGACAGTTTTGCGGCAGCACCAGCAGATAAAAACGTATCATCGGCACAAGCGATGGACGAACTTATTGACAGAATAGCCTTTGCTGACGAAATGGGACTTAACGTTTTTGGCATAGGTCAACATTATCGAAAAGATTTCCTGGATTCTGCCCCTAGTATGATACTGGCAGCGGCAGCAGCCAGAACAGAGAATATCATTCTTACTTCGGCGGTAACGGTTCTGAGTTCTGCCGACCCTGTTAGAGAATTTCAGAATTACGCTACATTGGACTTGATATCTCAGGGAAGAGCAGAAATGGTGGTAGGCAGAGGTTCTTTTATAGAGTCTTTCCCCTTATTTGGTTTTCGTTTAGATGATTACGACGAGCTTTTTGCTGAGAAATTAGAACTACTTCTTCAAATTCGTGACAGCGAAACAGTGACTTGGAAAGGGCAATTTAGAGCTCAACTTCATAAGCAATCGGTTTACCCAAGACCTATGCAAAAGAAACTGCCTATCTGGTTAGGAGTTGGCGGTACACCGGCTTCTTTTGTAAGAGCGGGTCACTTAGGTTTACCGCTAATGGTTGCCATTATTTGGTGGAGAAACACACCGTTTTCGTCCATTGATAGACGCCTATAGAAAAGCAGGGGCAGAAGCTGGACATTCTCCTGAAACGCTTAAAGTGGGTATTCATTCCTTGGGCTATGTAGGCAAAACAGAGGATATAGCCATTGATACTTACTACCCAGGCTACGCCAAAATGTTTACCGAAATAGGAAAAGAACGTGGCTGGCCACCGGTTACCAAAGATAGATTTGATGCACAGAACAGTCACTTTGGCTCCATGGTAGTAGGAAATCCCGCCGATGTAGCAGAAAAAATAATAAGACATAGCGAAGCCCTCGGTGGCATTTCAAGATTCACTTTCCAGATGGATGCTGGCATGAATCATCAGCAGTTGATGTCTGCCATAGAATTGATTGGGAAAGAGGTAATTCCTTTAGTGAATAATACGCACTCAATTTAATGAAAATTTGTGCAGTCGAGGAATGCCCTGAAAGGGCATAAATTGAATAGAGAACCTCGTATATTTGAATGAATATTCGTTAGGCGAGATTTTGGCATTCAGAAGCCAAAATCATGGCAAATTCTAAACCTTCGGTTTCTTCTTTTTAGACGCCTTAGCTAGTGGATTAAATTCAAGCATACGGTCAATCCAGTAGGACATGTCATCATCAGAATCAAACCCTAAAGGCGTTACGAAAACATATCCCTTCATAGGTCTTCCCGTAAAATCCATGGGTAGTGTGTGTTCCTTTTTAATCTCGGTGTCATAGGCTTCCTCCCCTATTCTTGCCATCAAAAGGCTGTCTCCAAATTTTTTGTCGAGGTGAATGCCGCATAACATTTTATTATCGACTTTAAAGCAGAGTCCACCCATCATTTTCATTTCTTCAAATTGCGTTTTCTTCTCTTTAAGACTTTGTCTGATTCTGTCTGCTAGGTATTCGTCGTAGGCCATGGGTGTTCATGAATGTACCTTCTAATTTAAGGCAAATTGGACGGAAGACAAACCCAAATATTTTGTTAGCAGAGAACACCACGACATATTTGTCACAATTTTGGCTTTTAACGGCCAAAATTCCGCCAAATGAAAGGACGACCGTGCGGAATTATCTACGACGGGTTTCACCCGTCGCTACCAACGTTAAACCCCTACGGGGTATGTAAAACTAAACCCTCTAGAATTTATGGAACGAAAAATTCTTAAAACTCCCAACGATAATTCAGCATTGGTATCATACCTAATTGATTTTTTCTAACCACTTTCTTTTGAAAAACGTCATAGTAATCAAAAGCCACGTTTTGATAGTTAGCCACATTCTGAATATCGATAGAAAGCATGGTGTTATACTTCTTCTTTGACTTTTTAAGATAAACTCTAATATCGGGTCTAAAATAATCAGGAAGGCGTTCTGTTAGTTCGTTTGTGTAGTCAAAAACCGTTTTTCCTTCCGCCTCCGATGCTGCTTCGTCTATGGCATAGTTTCTAAAACCACCCATCCAAACCATACGGAGATTAGCTCCAAAAACACGCTCTTTTTTCAAAGCCCACTCCTTCCCTAAGGTCAAATTGACAATATGATTTCCGCTGAATCTGGTCTCATAAAATTCGCCATCGGCGGCTTGAAATTCAGACTTATAAAGCGTGGCATTTATCAAAGCAAAAAGCCCTTTGTCAAGATACTTTTGATAGCCGACTTCCAAACCATAGTTTCTACCTTTTCCGTTTTGGCTTACATCAAATGGAAAAATAAAGTCGCTCATGTTTAAACCTGAGAAAAACTTGTTTTTGCTATCAAATCTTGGGCTTAATGCATTTGAGAGGGCCTGATAATACACTTCCGTTTTAATAGAAGATGATCTATTCAGTTTAGTTTCTTCACTCAGTACCACATGATGAGCCAAGATTGGTTTGATGTCTGCTACTTGGTCATTTAGCCAAGGTGAGTTCAGTTGTGAATGGAAACCGTAGGCCAGGTTTATGTCATTTTTAGCATCTATTTGATACCCAAAGGCTGCTCTTGGCTCCAGCGTACTTGTTTTAGTTGCGGTATAATTCAAATTATGTAAACCTAAGACCAAGTTTCCTGCTTTACCAATGTTGGTATTCCACTGCACAAATGGCTCTAAAACCCATGAAGTGTACAAGCCCGCCAAACCATTCTGACGCGACAGCAATGAATCTTGTGAATAAGTGACATAAACACCACCTTTTAAGTTACTAGCACCATTTACTCTATGACTTAAAATACTAGAGAAAGACAGCTTACTAGACTGCAAAATGTCTTCTAAAGGTGTCACATTAATAGTGGCAACTTCTCCAGCATCTTGAACTCTCTCGTTTCTAAGACCTGAATAAACCAAAGCATTTTTCCATAAATAAGTGCCCTTAAAATGTTTAGTATGTGTGGCTCCTACAGCAGCCATTTTCCCTTTATAATTAATCACATATTGATCCTTTTCTAACTCTGGGCCAAGGCCTTCTTCATCATCAAAAGCGAAATCATTGGAATTCACACCGCCCATTCCGAAAACCGTAAAATCACCTAGTTTTTCATTTGGAAAGCTTAGGTTAATAGCCAAATCTTGAAATTTAATAGTTTCACCACCAAAGGTCAATCCGCCCAAAGCTAAAAGCCCTGTAAAAGAATAACGATAATTGACCAAATAGCTACTTCCATTTTTCTTATTGATAGGCCCTTCAGAGGCCAAATCTATACCTATTAAACCTACCTGTGCGGTATGCTCATATTCCTGACTATTTCCTTTTCTAAGTCGCATATCCATTATGCCAGAAAGTGCATTACCGTATTCGGCAGGGAAAGCACCTGTCAAGAAATTAGTGTTCCCCATCATCTGAGCCGAGACCATAATTACGCCACCAGCATTTGAAGTAGCTTGGTCAGAAAAAGTACCTGCATTTGCAGTATGATTGGGATTCACTATTTCCATTCCTTCTAATCGCCACTGCAAACCTGTAGGATTATTCCCTCTTATACTCATGCCATTGGCTTGGTCGTTGGCATTTGCCACCCCAGGAAAAGACAGAGCCAAACGAGCTGGGTCAAAGAAAGTAGCAGGAAAACGCATGACCTGCTCTACGGTAATACTTTGTAAACTAGTTTTAGCTCCAGATAAATTTGGACTGGCGGCCGTCACCGTCACACCTTCCAAATCTCTGGTAGACTCCTCCAAAAGAATAGTCAATACCAATTCTTTATTCGCTGTTAAAACGAGTTCTTTCACCACCTGTTTAGAATAACCCACCATGGAGATTTCAAGCTCCAAACGTCCTGTTGGCACTTTTTGAAAAATAAACGTCCCGTCTTCGTCTGTTTTGGTGTTTAAATCAGAACCAATAATACGCACCGTGGCCTTCTCTAATGGAGTTTCTGTTAACTCAGCTTTCACCTTTCCTCTAATGCTGTTGGTTTGCTGAGCAAAAGCAATTTGCGAAGCTAAAACGCCTATAAAAATTAAAATATACTTTTTCAAAATGATATGTCTTTGAATCAATTATTAACTATCAAGGCAAAGGTACACCATTCGCAAAAAACAGCTATCCTATTCCGTAGAAAAGCGGTCATACATTTTTTATACGCCAGTTTTATGGAGATATTTAGCACTAATATGTCGTTATATAAAATCTACGGTTCTTCAGCTGGTTCGGGTAAAACATTTACACTGACCAAAACCTATTTGCAGCTCGTTTTATCGTCTGCCAGTCCCCATTATTTCAAACAAATATTGGCCATAACATTTACCAATGATGCTGCCTCAGAAATGAAAAGCAGGATTATTGAAACCCTGAAAGAATTAGGAGGGCCCGAGGAAGGGATGTCATCTAAAACAAAGGTTACATTAGAAGTACTCAAAGAAGATTTGCCAGACCTGCATCCACAGCAATTACAGGCAAGAGCAAAAGCGGCTTTTGAACAAATACTGCAAGATTATGCTGATTTCAATGTCAAAACTATTGACAGTTTTGTCAATCAATTGGTAAGTTCTTTTGCCCTAGATTTGGGCTTGCCTTATAATTATGAGGTGGTTTTAGATAAAAGACCTTTGCTTTTAAAGGCCACAGAACGTGTTTTTGACAAAATAGGCTTAGTAGGACAAGAACACCTTACAGACTTGATTGAGAAGTTTGCTTTGGAAAAAGCAGATGAAGGGAAAAACTGGCAAATGCTTCTGCCCAATTTAGCGGGCTTTGCCAATAACCTCTTTGACGACCAGTTTTATAGCTTGATTCAAAAGAATCAAAATCTGAAATATTCAGATTACCTGAAGGTCAAACAACAAATCAATAAACACATAAAAGTTACTCAAAACACTTTCCTGCTTATAGGCAGACATGGGCTTGACCTTTTAGAAAAAAATGGGCTAAGCATTGACGATTTTGCTTATGGTAAAAATGGTTTTGCTTCTATTTTTATTAAGGTTGCCAATCCCAATTCTGATATTCTTAACGATGTTTGGGAGCCGGGTATAAGAATAATTGATGCAGTTGAAAATGATAAATGGTACGCTGCAAAATTAGGGACTGACAAAAAAGCCACAATAGATGCTACCTCGGCAGCTTTAATTAGCTGGTATAATCGTTTGATAGCTTTTCTAAAAAAAGAAAAACCAAAATACCTTCTTTTAAAAGAAGTAAGAAACCACCTTGATAACCTGGCCTTACTAGGAGAAGTTAGAGAAGAATTTGGCAAACTTTTGATGGAAAACAATATGGCGTACATCACTGATTTTAATCGCCGAATAAATAAAATAGTAGCAGAAGAGCCAGTTCCATATATTTTTGAAAAACTTGGAGAAAAGTATAATCACATCTTAATTGACGAATTCCAAGACACCTCTGACATTCAGTATTTTAACCTCCTCCCATTGATAGAAAATGCTCTTTCTAAAAACCATTTCAATATGCTGGTGGGTGACCCCAAACAGTCTATTTATAGGTGGCGAGGCGGAAAAGTGGAGCTCATGATTTATGTGTTAAATCAAAATACAGATGCTTTAAAAAGCAACGAGCTACTCTCTGATAATCAGCGTTTTTCTATTGACTACACCACCGCCATGGTGCAGAAAGAGAACCTTCAGAAAAACTTCAGAAGTAAAAAGGAAATTATAGCTTTCAACAATGACTTTTTCACCAAAATGGCAGACCAATCGTCAGAAGAAATCATAAAACTGGCTTTTGAAAATAAAACCCAAGAAACGCACGACGGCACTAAATCTGGAGGGCATGTGGAAATGTCTTTGATAGAAAATGAGAAAGGTCAAGAGCCCATTGACGAAGTAGAATGGACTTTAGCACAGATTGACCAGAAAATAAAAGAGACGCTAGAGGCAGGCTATCATTATGAAGACATGGCCATTCTTTGCAGGAAAAAACCGCATGCAGCAGCCATTGCAGAGCATTTAATCGCTAATGGCATTAATGTAATCTCGGCAGATTCACTTTTACTAAAAAATAGTCTCGGCATTTCGTTTTTGATAAGTCTTTTAATGGCTTACCAAGACCCTAAAAACAAAGCAAAACATGCAGATGCTATTTTGCTGTATCACCGATATAAAGAATTAGAATTTCCGACCGATATTGACTTCAGAAGTAATGAACTTAACTGTTGGGATTTTTTACAATCGCAAGGAATAACGATTGACCAGAAAATTCTTGGGGCATTTGGTATTTATCAACTTACCGAATCTTTTGTGAATAAACTGGGCATGTTTGAGGACCATGCTTTGCTTCCGTATTTGTTTGCGTTTTTTGACATTGTTCAAAATCACATCAAAAACGATGGAAATAGTCTTTCTGATTTCTTGCAAGCTTGGGAGCAATCGAAAGATTCTTATGCGGTAAGTGTGTCAAAACAAAACGCCATAACGGTGTCAACCATTCATAAATCAAAGGGACTCGAGTATCCTGTGGTGATAGTGCCTTTTGCAGGCTGGAGTACGGTACCTATAAATCAATCCACTTTTTGGGCAGATTTAGAGCAAACAGGTTATGATGAGTTAAATACAGGAACTAGTATTTTAAAAGCGGCACCGCTTCCTTACAAAAAAACCTTAGACCTTACCTTAGTTAAAGACCAATATCAAAGAGAGCTAGAGTTTAGTAAACTGGAGGCCTTAAACATTCTTTATGTGGCTTTTACCAGACCTGTCGACAGGCTATATGTTTTAGCTTTAGCTCCAAGAAGTTCTGACAACAGCACCTATCATTTTTTAAAGAATTTTGTGGTTGGAAATGGAATTGAAGCTGTTGATAATAAATACATAATCTCTGAAGGAGAAACTAATACCAGTAAAAAAACTGAAGAAAACGAGCATGAAAGCCATATTCTAAACAAAATATATAGCCGAGAAAATTTAGGTAAGCTAAAGCTCAAATCGAACTTGGATAAGGTTTTCAATGAGCAAAATCAGCGTGACCAAGGGAATTTAATTCACACGCTCTTTTCTGAAATAGGCATGGCGACCGACCTTGACCAAGCTATTCAGAAACTACAGTTTGACGGACTTATTCTGGAAATAGAAAAAGCCGAATTAAAAGTCGAAGCCGAAAAAATACTGCAAAGCCCTGACCTAAAACACCTTTACTCAGGAAATATTTTGGTGGAAAACGAGCGAGATATTTTGGTAAAAGACGCCGATATAAGTCGCCCAGACCGTGTGGTTTATCAAAATGACAAAGTCACCATTATAGATTATAAAACAGGTAAAAAACAAAACTCACATAAAACACAGATAAAGCATTACGGCGAACTATACCATCAAATGGGCTACAGCGATGTTGAATTGTTATTGATTTATTTGAATCCTTTGGAGATTGTGAGGGTTTAAGTGTCGGGTGCCTGATGCTGGGTGCGGATGTCGGGTGTCTGTTGCTAGGTGTTTGATGTTTTTTGTTGAGATGCATGATGTAAGCCTTAAAATATAAATGTATTTGCCTAAAACGAATGAAAAGCTAAAAGCAAACAGCCAATAGCTCACCGCCAAAACCCAAAAAGCCGTAAATTTGCGAGAGTAGGCGATGAAGGACATCAAACATCTATCATCGTGCATCAAACAACGGACAACAAGCAAAAAAAATTGAACTTCAAAGAACATCTTCTACAATTTCCTATTTTCACTACGCTTGGAAAAGCAGCCGACGACTTGGGTTTAGAGACCTACGTGATTGGCGGATATGCTAGAGACCTCATACTAAATAGGCCAAACAAAGATATTGATGTGGTTTGTATTGGAAGCGGCATTGCTTTAGCTACTAAAGTGGCAGAAGCTTTAGGAACTGATACACCGCTTAATGTTTTTAGGAATTTTGGTACAGCTCAGATTCCTTTTGGCGATTTCGATTTGGAGTTTGTGGGAGCTAGAAAAGAGTCATACCGAAGTGATTCCAGAAAACCAAGTGTGGAAGATGGTACTTTGGAAGACGACCAAAACCGTAGAGATTTCACTATCAACGCCATGGGTATTTCGCTGAACCAAAAAAACTTTGGTGAGCTGATTGACCCTTTTGATGGTTTGGGAGATATAGAAAGAAAAACCTTAAAAACGCCGCTAGAGCCCGGCATTACTTTTTCTGATGACCCACTGCGTATGATGCGTGCCATTAGGTTTGCTACGCAATTAAACTTTGACATTGAAACTGAGACTTTTGAGGCGATAGCCGCCATGAAAGACCGTATTAGTATTGTTTCGCAAGAAAGAATCACCGACGAGCTGAATAAAATTATAATGACGCCCGTGCCGTCTTACGGTTTCAAGTTGCTCTACAATACGGGTCTTTTGAAAATCATTTTTCCAGAAATGGAAGCTCTGCAAGGTGTGGATGTGATAGATGGTAAAAGGCATAAAGACAATTTTTACCATACGCTACAAGTACTTGATAACATTTGCAAGTCTTCTGATAACCTATGGGTGCGTTGGGCGGCTATTTTGCATGATATAGCTAAACCGCCAACTAAACGTTTCAATCAAAAAATAGGTTGGACTTTTCATGGTCATGAAGATTTGGGAGCCCGCTGGGTCAAAGGAATTTTTAAACGAATGCGACTACCGCTAGACGGTAAAATGCGGTCAGTAAGAAATTTGGTAAGACTTCATTTAAGACCTATAGCTTTAGCCAAAGAAGGAGTTACTGACTCTGCTTTAAGAAGGATTCTTTTTGATGCTGGTGATGATTTAGAAGACCTCATGAAGCTTTGCAGAGCCGACATCACCTCTAAAGATGCCAACCGAGTAAAACGCTATTTAAAGAACTTCGACCGCGTAGAAGAACTACTAATCGAATTAGAAGAGAAAGACAAACTAAGAAACTTCCAACCCGTTATCACAGGCGAAATAATCATGGCGGCTTTTGGTTTGCCACCGTCCAAAGAGGTAGGCGTTTTAAAAGTGGCTGTAAGAGAAGCGGTACTAGAAGGCGAAGTACCAAACGAACTAGAAGAAGGCTTTGAATTTATTAGAAAGGAAGGCGAAAAAATGGGCTTTCAGCTAGATAAGACGTTGGAGGAGGTTTTGGCCTTTGTGGCGAAAGTGCAGGAAGATTAGCACCACCTTTAGGCAAGAGGTATATACCTAACACACAAATCAAGTCTAAAAGAATAGGGTTTTATTTCACGAAAACCGTGAAGAAAAGAGTCAATCAGCGAAAAATAAAGCATGAAATTCATAGGAAATACATTAGACTTTACCCCTAGTTCTTTAGTTAATATACTTTGTGAGCCTTTTTCTATCAACATCAAATTACCTAAAAATCAAGAGCTAAGGCATATTTCCCATTTCAGAATAGGAAACCTATATACCGACAAAGGAAATGAAGTTAGCACCATGCAAATAATTGAAGGTGCCTATGATTTAGAACTTGTGACAAAAGACGACAAGCCTAAATTAGTCTTTGGCGTACACCCTCCTACTCAGGTCCTAGACCACTTAAAAATACCTCACTCCGAATTCATCCCGCACTACAATTGCTTTGGTTTCTGTTTTGCCAATGCACTATATCGTATTACCGACCCTAGTCAAATTTTGGCTGATGAATACGAAGAATGTGCAGAATCAGAAGCGATTGTGGTCGTTTCTTTTGAGAAAGGAAATCCCGTTCATGCAGCAACTAGAAAAGAAGGGAAATACATAGCCAAATCAGGCGTAAAAGCACTGGAGGAGTTTAAAACGTATCATGCCGCTCTTTTGGGAATACCTTTTGATGATTTTAGGTTTTATAAAGCGGTGGGGTAGAAAGTAAGTTCTTTGCTTAAATTAAATCTGAGATAAACCCTGTTACAATATCACATCCAAAATAAACGAGAATCTTCAGTATGCCCTTAGTTCCTATTCCTTTTTTTACCATAATAGGCTTCTACTTTAAAACCTTCGCTTCTAAGTAGATTAATTATGCCTGTCTCACCCCCAAAATGAGCCGCTCCAAAAGCGAAAAGAGTAGTTTTTTTACTCATTATTTTCACCATCCTTGGCAGCCATGTTTTATTTCTCTTTACAAGTGTATTATAAACTTCTACACTATCCATTTCTGAAACCACAAGCTCATATAGCTTTTCGATATCTCCATTTGAGTATAATTTTGAGGTTTCATCATACAAAATCTTTCCCGCTTCCTTTAAAGAATCTATCTTATCCAAACTCTTTATTAAAGCTACAAATCTTCCTCTAACTGCCTCATCATCGTAATGAAAACTATCTATTTCAAAGTGTTCAGAAAAACTTTCAATGCCAAACACCGGAAGCCTCGCTCCAATAGACAAGTTTTTTATCATTTGTTCGACACTTGACGTTATGCATTTAGTCTTTGGATAGTAATAAATAGCTTTGACAAAAAAATCAGGGCCAAGGTTTTTAACTTGAGAAAAATCTACACTCTCATAGGCATATTCATTATAGGCGTCTTCCAGTTTCAAAATTTCCGCAGGACTCAGGTATTCTGAGATAGCCTTATTACTAGGGTTTACAAACTTCTCTAAATTTTTAAACTGAATAAGTTTTTCGGTGTTAGTGATTTCTAGAACAGTCCGTGAACAAGATGGTAAAATCTCCTTTAATATTCGTAAATCGATATCCCTTTCACATGCGAAATGAATAGTCCCATAAAGGTAAGAGGGGCTTGACAATCCATTCCCAGTTATCTTGAACATTAAGCTATTGTCTTTCTGAGCAATAGCTTCTATACTAATTAAGAAGAGTACAAATAAAATTCTCAAGGCATCCATAAAGTCGCACCAAAACCGCTAATAAGTGAGTTAATGAACATTTCTTTTCTAACCATCCTGTAGTAAACTACATGAACTTTTAAAACAATTGGAATTATTTCAATCGGAATATCAGGACTCAAAAATTTAATCTGTTGCTTATCAAACTCAACATTTATACTATGGTCCTCTTCTGAACCTAACATACCCTTCTCTCTTAAATCAAACTGTTCAATAATTTCCAATACCTCTTCTACTTCCCAGCCTCCTTTAACCTTTTTAATCTCATAATACTTATCTAAGTAGGACAAATAAAAACTGGGTTCGAAATAAGAAATAAAGCCTAACTTATTATTAAGACTATCAAGAATAAAAAAGGAGCTTTCTCCAAAATCACACCTTCCTATTTTAATTCTCAACTTAGTTCCAAAGTAAATTTCAGACTCTTCTTTCTTAGATTCCTTGAGAGTCAAAAGCTTTTTATCTCCATTTACTACAAAGAAATAACTATTACTAAGTCTTTTAACAAAAAGAGAATCGGAATCAATAAAAGACGCGAAGCTAGTCTCTTGGGAATAAGATACTTGAAAGGAAATCACCAAACAAAAAATAAAAGCTATGGTATTTTTGAACATCTAGGGCCTTCTTAAATTTGCTGGATACTTAATGAAAGAATGATTTAGTTTTAAACTTACAAACTCTTAAAGACTATTACTAAAATCATAACCAGTCTAAGCTGGAAATAAGTTTACCTCAAAACTCCTTTAACTTAAATTCAACTAGTAACATCTTTTTTTCGTCTGTTTTAAATCCATGCTGCTCTGCAGGTGTTCCCGCTAGGCGAAGCTTATAACTTCGTCAGGGTGTTCTTAAGCCTCTGGCTTACATTGTAAATTATCTATTCCTTATCCATAAAATAACTTGAAATAGTGCGGCTAGGTTAAGGTCGAATCAGGCCAAAATGTTTGTATAAAACCTAAAACTCCCTCTCACAAACCTTACAATAATGCTTAGGCTTGCTAGATATTGATTTCCAAAAGCCTAGTTTTTCTATGTAAGTGTCCTCATTGCCGCAGTTTGAGCATTCTTTTAGTGTGCCCTTATAATCTTTCCCTTTGATTTTTACTTCCTTACCAAAGTTGCTTTGGACTCTACCGTCATCTATTTCTTTCAGTATAGCCTTGGCGGCATCTAAATCTTCTTCCCTTACCTGAAGCTTAATACCACCAATAGCATTAGAAACCACTGGGTCGGCAGAAACTGTTTTCTGGTCTTTTAATAAATAATAAATACCAGCATCCTTAAACCGTGGCTCATAAAGCATGGTTTCAGAGTCGTAGTAAAAGGTTTTTATCGTGATTAGTTTTTCTTTCATAGTGTTTCCTTTATATATTAATTTAGCCTTACTAAAGGCCGTTTATTTTAACCCTACCTCAAAATCCCAATACCTACCCCGCAGGAAAGACATTTCCTCTTTTGGCAAAATTCATTATAAAGTTCTATGCTTCCTTGGCTGTCAAACATCGTTTTAGTTTCCAAATCTATGCTGTTCCAAAACTTGGTGATTCTGTTTTTCTCAGCAGGTATTTCTTCTAAAAGTCCCAAAGCTTTTTCTACCAGTTCATGATTATCAATTTGTTTGGCATAAGCCACCAAAACAGGCACTGCAGTATTTATAATCAAATTATGAATAGAAGAAAGTCCAATTCCCTTAAAGTCTCGACTGCTCTCTTTACCAAAATGATAATGTTTTCGCCAATATTCAGAAGGCTTGGCCTGAAAGAATTTCACTAAAATCTTAAAGTCATGACTTTCTATCAAAGTAGAAAAAAGGCTTTTGGACTGTGTCAATAAAGAAGCGATTTGACTTAGCCGCACTGTAGGGAAATTAGCAGGTCTTGTTCGCATAAATTTCCATGAGGCGGCCTTCATTTTTTCATCTACCAATCCGTGCTTTCTTGCTAAAAACTCAAATTCAGTTTTTAACTTTTCTCCATATTCATCTAAGTCAACCACTAGAAAACCGGCCATACCAAAAAGCAAAGCTTCTGTTTTAAAAATAGAATTGGCATATTTCCGAAGCACTTTAAAAGGTAGTTTTTCGGCTAAACTCAGAAACGCCTCATTATTGAGTTTGAAACCAAAGTTTCTAAGTAAAATTTGATACGTAACCTCCTCCCAGTCGTTTCCTAAATCCTCAAACCTTTGAGTTATTTCTTCTCCTTTTCTCTGCATACGCTGCATCAAAGCTTTCTCTAGCATAGAAAACTTCTTAATGTCAGGCACTTTTTCAAATTGATGGAAACATGGAATTTCGTCTTGCCCGTCTATCAAATTTTGGTATTGATGTAATAGAGCCAGATTAGTATTTGGCTTCAAAACTAAAGTAGGAATTGGCTTGTCAGCTACATTCCGAATATCAACATCATGCTCCCAAACAACGTGTAATATCACATTTTCATAAGCTGCATCATATTGGTGTTTATGAAGATTCCAGTCGGAGGCTTTTAAATGAATTTCTACGCTTCCAGCCCACTCCACCTCCGCTATTCTTACACGTGCCTCTTTAAAATCTGGACCAGAGTCGGTATTGTGAAAGCCCGTTTTTAGTACAGTGATTTCTTCCCCATTCTCAGTTTGTAATATAGTTTTTTCAAACTTCTGATATTGCCAGAGGTAGTGAAGGAAATCTTCTTTCATTGAGTGATTTTTGATTAATAGCTTTATAAAAATATAATAAATTCCTTATAAAGCTATCATTAATTCTTTGCTGTATCTGCTACAGCCAAAAACTTGATAACACTAGTCAAACAAACGGCTTTTGAAAACCTTTGCCCTTGCCGGGCTGGCAACCGAGAAAATGCTCTAAAACTTAAATAGCCACTGAAGGTAAATATTTGTCATGATTTTGGTAGGCTGACCAAAATAACGCCAAACAAATTCACACTTATTTAAATGCACGAGGGGTTTCACCCCTCGCTACTAATATATCGCTCCTCTGGAGCTTAATCAATTATTCTCTAAAGATACTCATCTAACAAACCTGCCATTTGAACCTGAAGTTTCTCAGCTTCTTTGGCGGCTGATTGACTAAAATCCTCTCCATTTGATGCATATATAATACCTCTGGATGAATTGACTAATAGGCCGCATTCCGCATTCATACCGTTTTTAGCTACTTCTTCCAAGCTTCCACCCTGTGCTCCTACTCCCGGAACCAGTAAGAAATGATTAGGGATAATTTCTCTTATCTCCTTTAATAAACTGGCTTTGGTAGCACCCACCACGTACATCAGTCTTTCAGAGTCTGCCCATTGAGAGCTTGTTCTTAGTACTTTCTCATAAAGCTTCTCGTCTCCTACAGATAGCTGTTGAAAATCCTTACTTCCTGGGTTAGATGTCAAAGCCAACAAGATAACCCACTTTCCATCAAAGTCTAAAAAAGGCTTTACAGAGTCTTCTCCCATGTAAGGTGCTACTGTAATGGAGTCAAATGACATCCCAGAGGCCGACTGGTCAAAGAAAGCTCTTGCATAAAGCGAAGAGGTATTTCCTATATCTCCTCTTTTGGCATCGGCAATGGTAAAACAGTTTTTAGGAATGTACTCCAATGTCTTTTGTAAACTCTCCCAACCCTTAGGACCCATGGCCTCATAAAAAGCGATGTTGGGTTTATAAGAAACGGCAAACTTTTCAGTAGCGTCTATAATCTGTTTATTGAATTCAAAAACAGGGTCTTTTTCTTTCATCAAATGTGACGGAATTTTCTTGATGTCGGTGTCTAAGCCCACACACAAAAAAGATTCCTTGCCTTTAATTTCTTTAAAAAGTTCTTCTTTTGTCATTCTTACAGTTTTTGAATCCTCAAAGTTATGAGTAATTGGCTATTTTTGCGGCATCTTTTCAATAAAGCATATAAATGGAATTTAAAAGGTCAGAGATAGAAGGTTTAGTAGAGATTCAGCCACGTATTTTTGAAGACGCTCGAGGTTATTTCTTTGAATCGTATCAATACGATTTATTCAAAAAGAATGGTATTCCGGAAGTATTTGTTCAAGACAATCAGTCTTATTCCGATACGGGTGTCTTAAGAGGCTTACATTTCCAAAGAGAACCTTTTGCTCAAGGAAAATTAGTAAGAGTAATCAGTGGCAAAGTATTAGACGTAGCGGTAGACATCAGACCTGAATCTCCTACCTACGGTCAACATAAAACGGTGGTTTTAGACGCTAAATTGAACAATATGTTCTACGTTCCTGCTGGATTTGCCCATGGTTTTTATACCATAGAGCCCGCTATTTTCTCGTACAAGTGTACAAACCTTTATGATAAAGAAAGCGAAGGAGGAATCATCTGGAATGACCCTGAATTAAACATTGACTGGGGAGCGGAAAAGCCAAACGTCTCTGAGAAAGATTTAATCTTACCTCTTTTTAAGGATTTGGCTAAGAGCTAAATCCGCTTATCAAAAAGTATTGAATAAAAGTTCAATATTAAGGCTGTCTCATTTTATAGATGAGACAGCCTCTTTTTTTATAAATCTAGTTATATGCTAAACCTATTTTAAAGTTTGACGGGCGAGCGTTATACCCATAAACTTCAGAATAATTTACATTAAAGATATTTGACCCAGCTGCAAAAACCTTAAGGTTTGCCTTAATGGAATAGCTTACGCTCAAGTCAATTAAAGAATATGAATGCAAATCAACCGCAACTGTTTGGAACAAATTAGAATCATAGAAACCATCTGTTCTTTTTCCCACAAACTGATAATCAAGAGCCACTGTCATTTTTTTACACAGACTTAAAGCAGCACCTAAATTAAGAGCATGTTTAGGTATTCTTATCAAATTATACTCTTGGTCTTCTTTGTCTAAAAGGCTGTTATACCCATCTAAAAAAGTATAATTACCATGTAATGAAACTGGACCAACTTGCTGACTAGCTGACAATTCTACACCACTAGTTTGCTGTTCATCAATATTAACATATTGACCGTAAGGTGGCGTATCAAGAGACAAGAATGTCACTTTATCCTGATTTCTTCTGTTAAAATAAGCTACCGAAGCTGAACTTCCTTTTTCAGCATTATTGTATTTAAACCCTAACTCTAGGTTTCTAGAGGCCTCAGGTACTAAGTCTAAATTCCCGTAAGGAGAGTATAATTGATAAAGCGTTGGGTTTTTATAACTCGTAGCTAAAACCCCAAAGACCGTAATCATTTGATTGGCTCTGAAATATGGATTTAGCGAATAAGAGAAATTTGCTCCATATTCAGAGTGTGAATTTAATCTTCCACCAAGCTCTATGCCCACTTTTTGATTGGCAGAAATATCAACAGCCGAGTAAACACTAAAGTTATCAATCTTGGTGTCATCATAAAGAAGAGGCACATCTTCAAACGGTCCAAAAGCACTTACAGAGTAGTATGTTTGAGCAATGCTCTGATTTCTCAGGTCAGTGCCAAGAAGAACTTTAACATCTTCGCTCACAAAAAACTGAGCATATAAGTCGTAGAAATTTGACTTACTTCCGAAGGTAGAATACGAGTATTTTGCAAAAGCACTTTCCGCCACAAAACTAGAATCATCTTCAAAGGTTCTGTCTACTTGAGAAGTATGAGCATTAAAATGCAACTGAAACTTTTCTTTTACCCAGTCAGCTCCTACTCCTACTTGAAAGTTTTCAGAGTTAAAAACATAGTCTTTTTCATCTATCAAAGCACCAGCATCTAAGTCGGCCATATAATCAGTTTTTCTTCCGAAAGCTCTCACGGTAACTTCGCCAAACTTTTTTGACAACTGTGCATTAAGGCTATTACGGTCAAATCCGTCTTTTTCTGCTGATAGTGAGTCAGAAACCGTAGCCGAAGAAAATCCATCACTTTTAACTTTATTATAACCAAGATTATAATTAAAGCCGCTTATCTCTCCATTCACACCAAGCCCTAAATCAAGTGTATTAAAGCTACCATAAGAAAATTTTCCGTAAGGTGTAAATGGTTTTTTAGCACCTTTTTTACTAATAAAGTTTATTACTCCTGCCACGGCGTCAGAGCCATAAAGTGTAGACTGACCTCCTTTAAGAATTTCAATACGCTCAATAAATTGAAGATTGATAAGGTTAAGGTCATAATTACCCTCCGTAGAAGAAGGATCATAAAGCGGAACTCCATCAAGAAGTATCAATGTTTTGCCAGAGCTAGCTCCCCTTAGAAATAAACTTTGGTTACTGCCTAATGGCTGTCCAGAACCTACTACATTAATACCAACTTGCTTTTGTAGCAAATCAGAAACCGACCAACCGGCGTGAGCTCTAATTAAAGAATCTCCAAGAACAATCATGGACTTGCCCAACTGTGACGACTTCTGCGGTAATTTGGTGGTAGTTACGTTAACTTCTGCTAACTCAGTTTGAGCCATTACGGAGGCACTAATTAGGCATACGCATAATAATAGGCTCCTTCTAAAAAATGTAAACATTAAAAAATAATTTGTTCAGCGAACTAGCTGAAATAAAAAATTAGACTTCCGCTCATCAATAGTCATTCACCGTAACTAGTTGAAAAGAATATTTTTTGGCAGGTCTCCTGGCTTAGTGTCACTTGATTTTTCCTTCCCATCATTTATCATGACAGTGGACAGCGGTTTCAAGTATAGACACCGAACAGTTGCGGCGACAGCTCATGCTTTAAACATGATTCCCTCTTAGGCAAATTGGATATTGAATCCAAAAGCACCAAAAACTGCCGCAAAACTACTCTATTTAATATCAAAGTTCTCAATAAATTCTAAATGTTTTTGAATAGCAAAATGGCTTCTATATCTTGTCTCAATTATTTCAATAAACGTTAATACAAAGCGATGCTAGAAGAACTAAATTTAGACAAAACGGCAGAAAAGAATATAAAGAAGTGGCTCAAGGGAAAATATGATGACGAAACTAAAGCTACTATCAATAAATGGATAGAAGAGAAAAACATTAGTCAACTGACCGATTCGTTTTATAAAAATTTAGAATTCGGAACTGGTGGTATGCGTGGAGAAATAGGCGTAGGTTCTAACAGAATGAACAAATACACGGTTGGTGCTGCCACACAAGGCTTAGCTAATTACATAAACAAATGCTATCCAGAAGGTGAAGATCTAAAAGCAGCTATTGCCTATGATAGCAGAAACTTCTCTCCTGAGTTTGCTCAAATTGCTGCAGACATTTTCTCTGCAAATGGAATTACGGCCTATGTTTTTCCAGAACTCAGACCTACACCACAGCTATCTTTTACAGTAAGAGAATTGGGTTGTCAGGCTGGTTTAGTAATTACGGCATCTCATAATCCTAGAGAATATAATGGTTATAAGGTTTATTGGAATGACGGTTCTCAGGTGGTAGCTCCGCATGATAAAAACATTGTGGATGAAGTAAATGCTATCACTACTATTAGTAAAATTAAGTTTAGAGGTATAAAAAAACGACTTAAAACTATAAGACCTGCTTTGGATAAAAAATATTTAAAAGCAGTTAAAAGTATAAGCGTATCTCCAAGAATAAATAGAAAGCAGTCTGATTTAAAAATAGTATTCTCCTCTATTCACGGAACCGGTATCACTATGGTACCTGATGCTTTAAAACAATTGGGTTTTGAGAATGTACATATAGTAGAAGAGCAAGCTAAACCTGACGGCAATTTCCCTACAGTGGTTTATCCTAACCCTGAGGAGCAAGAAGCTATGAGTCTTTCATTGAAATTAGCTAAAGAAATAGATGCAGACTTGGTAATGGCAACAGACCCAGATGCCGATAGAGTAGGAATGGCCGTTAAAGACCCTTCGGGCGAATGGCAACTTCTTAACGGTAATCAGGCCGCCAGCCTTATCGTTTTCTATTTATTAAAAGCTTGGAAAAAAGCCAAGAAACTGACTGGTAAAGAATATGTGGCCAAAACTATTGTTACCACAGAGCTAATTGATGCCATGGCTGCTAAAGCAGGTGTTAAATGTTATAATACACTTACTGGGTTCAAATACATAGCACAGGTTATAAGAGAAACCGAAGGAAAAGAAACGTTTATAGGTGGTGGTGAAGAGAGTTACGGATACCTTATTGGAGATAAAGTAAGAGATAAAGATGCTGTAGCGGCATGTGCTATTATAGCTGAGCTAACTGCTTATGCAAGGCATAATGGCATTAGTCTGTTTGACTTCCTTGCAGATATGTATAAAGAATATGGCTTCTTCTATGAAGGACTTATCTCTGTTACTAAAAAAGGTAAATCTGGTGCTGAAGAAATACAGCAAATGATGGCAGACTTTAGAGCAAACCCTCCTAAGGAATTAGCAGGAAGCACTGTTATCAGAATGGATGACTACAAAGCCTTAACACGAACTAATTTAGAGTCTGGTGAAGCTGAGGATATCCCAACTGGCTTAGGCATTGAAAGCTCAAATGTGCTTCAGTTTTTCACTAAAGATGGCACTAAGTTTACATGTAGACCATCTGGAACCGAGCCAAAAATCAAATTTTATGTAGGTGTTAAAGGGGAATTAAAAGATAAAACTCTTTTTAAAGAGACCTTAGAGTCGCTGAAAAACAAAGTAAGCTCTATTAAAGATGAACTTGCTCTAAGTTAAGATGGAATATAGACTCTCTAATTTGACACTTTTTTTCTTTGGCTTATTGACCGTTTCAATGGCTCAAGAGAATACACAAATTAGGGAGTCTAATGTTTATATTGAAAAAGTAGAAATCTCTGGTCGTGCAGTACCTATGGATTCTATTCTTCAAACAGACTATTATCATAATAACTTAAAAGTATTTTTTGGCAATCAGTTTACTTTCCCAAATACCGGTCGTTACAGGCTTTTTAACCCTGATGTGGCTAGTTCCAAATACTCTATTTGGAACACCGTAGATTCCCCTGAAATCAATATTTATAACCTTCCAGCGGGAACTTATGAATTTCAATTCATGGACGTGGTAAGTAAAACAAAAACAACTAAAACTGCCTTCATACTAATAGTCAATAGGCCTTGGTATAGTACTTGGTGGTTTTGGGCATTAGGTTTTGTATGCCTTTTCACCTTGCTATACGGAAGAGAAAAATTCTTAAAGAGTCAAGAGGAAGAAGAAAAAGAACAACAAAAGAAGATTGTTGACCTTGAGTTAAGAACACTCCAATTACAGATGAACCCACATTTCATCTTTAACGCTTTGAACTCCATTCAAAGCTATGTAATGTCTCAAGATACTGTTAAGGCAAACGATTACCTGACTAAGTTTGCTCATTTAATACGTATGTTTCTTGACTCCTCTAGAAACAAGTATATCTCTATTGATGAAGAAATAACACTTCTTCAACTTTATGTAGAAATGGAAAACCTGCGATTTGAAAACAAATTTGACTACCAAATCAACGTTGACCCAAACGTAGACAAGATGATAGAAATACCCACTATGGTACTTCAGCCTTTTATAGAAAACTCTATTAATCACGGTTTACGTTATAAAGAGAATAAAGGCTTTTTAGAAATTAACTTCACTGATGATGCCAATTTTATTACCTGTACTGTAATAGACGACGGCGTTGGTAGGATTAAGTCAAAGGGAATTCAGGTAAAATCCATAAAAGGCTACAAATCACAAGGATTAAAAATCACCCAAGAAAGATTGAAAACTTACAACAAGATAAATAACAGTAATATTCAATTTTCTATAGACAATGTTCTTTCTGAAAATGATTCAGCCGATGTTGGCACTGTGGTGATAATAAGATTCCCAAAAAACATGGAATAATGAATACCTGCGTACTTATTGACGATGAAATTAGAAGCATTGATACCATAAAAACTATCATAGAAAACTTCTTAGATGATGATTTGAAAATACTGGGCACAGCAAATTCTGCTCAAGAAGGTTTTAATCTCATAATTAAAACTAAACCTCAAATAGTTTTTTTAGACATTGAAATGCCACATCAAACTGGCTTTGATATGCTGGAAAGGTTTAACAAAATTGATTTTGAGGTAATATTTACCACAGGCTTTGACCAATACGCCATTACGGCCATTAAATTTAGTGCCTTAGACTATCTTTTAAAACCAATCAATATTGGCGAGCTACAGCAAGCTGTAAAAAAAGCCATTGAGCGATTAAACTCTAAAACAAGTGACCACCAAATTCAAAACCTACTTAAAAACATAAAGTCCCCAAAAGACTCCACTAACAAAATTCCTTTGCCTGTCATGAATGGCTTAGAAATGGTGCAAGTAGGTCAGATAGTTCATTGTGAAGCTTCTCAAGATTATACTATTGTTACTCTACTAAATGGTAAGACTATGTTAGTATCAAGAAGCATCAAATATTTTGAAGAACTTCTTAACGATTATAACTTCTATAGAACACACCATTCTTACCTTGTCAATAAAGAATTCATCAAAAAGTATGTAAAGGGAGAAGGCGGCTACGTAGTGACAGAATCAGGAAAGGAAATACCTGTTTCTCGTAGAAAAAAGCCTGAGTTCTTAAATTGGCTCAATTCTTAATTTCGAGCACTTTATTCCTCAATTATCGTAAAAAAGGAAATTAACCCCTCCACTTATCTTAAATACACTACCAGTTATAGAGTATAGCTTGATTTGCTGCCAAATCTTCGGGAACGTTGCCGTAGTTGTTCTTCTGCAGGAGAAGAAACTCACACTACAACATCAACAAAGAAAAAGCGGCCGTTATGAGCAAATTATTACAAATCAAGAATTATCACCCCGAACAAATAGATACTCAAAGAATGTTTACGCTAGAGGGGGCTACATTATCTTCTTTAGGAGACATGGAATTAAGAGTAGCAGGAAGCAAAAAAATTATTAATCTGAATGATGTAATTTATTTGCAAAGTGCAAAAAACTATACCGTTTTTAAACTTAAAGATGGGAAAAACGTCATCAGCAGTAAAACGCTAAGAATTTTCGAAGAAGAATTAGAAGACGTGGTGAATTTTGTAAGGCCACATCGCTCTTTCATGGTAAATTTTGACCATGTTAAAGACCTTCGATTTAACTGTCGTGGAGGTGAAATTTATCTGAAAGACGAGGTAATTGAAATATCACGAAGAAAAGCAGCGGACTTTAGAAAAAGCTATCGCAAATTCTTAACCGCTAATGGTCAAAACGTAGGTTCTACAATTAGGATGAAAACAAGAATGAAAACAGCTTAAAGCTGAATAGAAATAAGACAATAATTTTTACTTTTTGGGTTACGAACAATAAAGTACTGTATCATTCAGTACTTTATTTTTTTGGTCAAAATCTTATTAAACGGTACTACAAACTGAAAGACAGGCTTTAAGAAATCAAAACATTAATTCATATACGTAAAAACAAGCTTCAAAATCTACCAAGAAGATTGCGATTACCATTTGAATCGTTTAATTTCGTTGGAAAATACAAGAATATAACTATCCGATTATATAAGATTTTTTTCCTGACAAATTTAGCGAACAAATAGGCCCGACAACTTGTCGGGTTTTATTTTGTTTTTTCAAGTTTTCGTAGGACAATATCACCAAGACCTAGCATCCTGTTTTCTATTAAATTAGTTTAATCTAATTTTGAACCTCACAGAGAAAAATATGTCAGAAGTAAGCATCATAAAATATAACGCTGGTAATGTCATGTCCGTCATGTATGCACTTGACCGAATTGGTGTTTCCTATAAGTTAACAGACAACCCTGAAGAACTATCTTCTGCCGAAAAAATAATATTTCCAGGTGTTGGAGAAGCCTCTACTGCCATGCGAAGTTTAAAAGAAAATGGGTTGGATAAACTAATTCCAACACTTAAACAACCTTTTTTAGCTACCTGTATAGGCATGCAATTGCTGTGCAATCATTCAGAAGAAGGCGATGCTAATTGTTTAGGGGTTTTTGATGTCGATATTATAAAATTCCCTAAAAAAGAGCATCATAAAATCCCTCAAACTGGCTGGAACAATATTTACGATTATAAATCGGACTTACTTAAAGGCATTGATGAAAATCAGTATGTCTATTATAATCACTCTTTCTATGCTCCAATTTGCAAACATACTGTAGCAAAAACCGACTACATAGTACCTTATTCAGCCATTTTGCAAAAAGACAATTTTTATGCCTGTCAGTTTCATTCTGAAATCAGTGGCGACGTAGGAGAGCAAATTTTCCGTAATTTTTTAAAAAAGTAAGATTAGAATGTTTCAAATTATTCCTGCCATTGATGTAATAGACGGCAAATGCGTAAGATTGACTAAAGGTGATTACGGCACAAAAAAAATATACAACGAAAGACCCGAAGAAGTAGCTAAGGAGTTTGAAGATAGTGGTATTACTCGCCTGCATTTAGTTGATTTAGATGGAGCAAAAGCAAAGAAAGTAGTCAATTATAAGGTACTTGAAAAAATAGCTTCACAAACTGGACTTACCATCGACTTCGGCGGTGGAGTTCAATCTGATGAAGACCTAAGAAAGGTTTTTGACTTTGGTGCTAAACAAGTTACCGGTGGAAGTATAGCTGTCAAAAATCCAGATAAATTCATGTCTTGGCTGAGTGATTTTGGAGGTGATAAAATTATCCTAGGTGCTGATGCAAAAAATGAAAAAATAGCTATAAGCGGTTGGGAAGAAGACTCAAAAGAAGATATCTACCAGTTTGTTGAAAAGTACGTGGCAGAAGGTGTCAAATATATCATTAGCACCGATGTGGATAAAGATGGTCTTTTAGAAGGTCCTTCTTATGAACTATATGCCAAACTGAAAAAGCAATTCCCTGAAATAAACATTATTGCCAGCGGCGGTGTTTCTCAGATGAGTGATATTGAAAAACTAGCAACTCAAAACCTGCACGGTGTAATAGTAGGTAAAGCTATTTATGAGAACAAAATATCATTGGCACAGGTAAAATCTTTCATTCTCAGAAATAATGGAAAAGTTTGAGATAAGAATTGATGACTTATTATTAAGCTCTGATAAAAACCTTTTAAATATTGATTTAATTCATTCATTTCTAAGTAAAAGTTATTGGTCTGAAGCAATTCCAAAAGAAACGGTAGTCAAAGGAATTCAGAACTCATTAAGTTTAGGCTTATACAAAAATGAACAGCAAATAGGTTTCTGCAGATTAATTACTGACCAAGCATCATTCGCTTACCTAGCAGACGTATTTATTATTGAAGACCAAAGAGGCCATGGTTATGCCGAATGGATGATTAACAATCTCAAAGAAATTCCTGCGTTAAAAGGTCTAAGGAGATGGTTATTAGCAACAAAAGATGCTCATACTCTTTACAACAAAACGGGATGGGAGAAATTAGAAAACCCGAACTTATTCATGGAAATAGTGAACAAAGAGGTTTACAAAAAACAAAACTAGCTTATGCTGACCAAAAGAATTATTCCCTGCCTAGACATAAAAGAAGGTAGAACTGTAAAAGGAACAAACTTTGTAAATTTAAGAGATGCAGGTGATGCCGTAGAATTAGCAGATTTATATGCCAAAAGCGGAGCTGATGAACTAGTTTTCCTTGACATTACAGCTACAGTTGACGGAAGAAAAACCTTACTAGAGTTAGTCAATAAAGTGGCTCACACCATAAATATACCATTTACTGTAGGTGGAGGAATTAGTTCTGTGGCCGACGTTTCCGCTTTATTAAATGCAGGTGCAGATAAAATTTCTATTAACTCTTCTGCTGTCAAAAATCCTAAATTGATAACTGAACTCGCTCAAGAATTTGGTAGCCAATGTATTGTAGTCGCTATTGATACTAGATATGTAGATGGTAAAAAGCATGTAGTTCATGTTCGAGGTGGTAGAACACCTACCGATAAAGAAACCATTTCTTGGGCCAAAGAAGTGGAAGAAAGAGGAGCCGGAGAAATACTATTAACCTCTATGGATGCTGATGGCACCAAAGATGGCTTCTCTTTAGAACTCACCTCTACTATTTCTAGAAACGCAGGTATTCCTATTATTGCTTCTGGAGGAGCAGGTAACATGGAACACTTTTTTGATGTTTTCACCACAGGCTATGCCGATGCTGGATTAGCTGCTTCAATATTCCATTTTAAAGAGATTGGAATTCCTGATTTAAAGACATTTTTAAAAGACAAAGGTGTATCAATGAGGTTATAATATGACAAAATAGCCGATACCCCTGACTTGGCATTAAGCTTGTCGTTTTATACCTATAATTAGAGATTTGATATATCAAGTGGCTTTTGTACATTCAATATGACAGACTGGCATACCACGATAAGACTATACTATTTAGATGAATAAAGATTTTGAACTACTGGAAAAATTTGCAAACCCCAGTACAAATTTGGAAAACGTAGAAATGATTGAAATAGCCTCACCAGATGAGGTTATGGAAAATGATGAAAACCTTCCAGAGAGCTTACCGCTTCTGCCATTAAGAAATACCGTACTTTTTCCAGGAATAGTAATTCCTGTTACAGTAACACGTACTAAAGCTATTCGATTAGTAAAAAAGGCTTATCGTGGCGATAGAACTTTAGGCATTATTTCTCAGGTAAAACAAACCAAAGATGAACCTAAAGAAGACGACTTATTTAAAATAGGAACGGTAGGTAACATTTTGAAAATGATAGTACTTCCTGATGGGAACGTAACTATTATAGTACAAGGGAGAAGAAGATTTAAGATTACTAATATTTTAAAGACAAACCCGTACTTAACAGCTGCTGTAGAATACATTACCGACTCATTTCCTAATGCTAAGAAAAAGGAAACAAAAGCTTTAATATCAACTCTAAAGGACACTGCGGCCAATATATTAAACCTAAACCCTGAAATCCCTAGAGATGCCCAGTTGGCCATCAATAACATTGAGTCTCCTATATTTTTGACGCATTTCCTTTCTTCAAACCTCAATATAGGCATTGCTGAGAAACAATTACTTCTAGAAACTTATGATGGCGGAGAGCAAGCTCATAAGCTTTTGGAGCATATGCTGAAAGAGGTTGAAGTATTAGAAATAAAGAAAGATATTCAATCAAAAGCTAGTTCAGATATTGACCAGCAGCAGCGTGAATACTATTTACGTCAGCAAATAAAAGTACTTCAAGAGGAATTAGGCTCAGAGTCTCCTGACCAAGAGATAGAAAAATTACGCATGAAGGGTGCCAAGAAAAAGTGGCCATCAGATGTAAATGAGCATTTTAATAAAGAACTGAATAAAATTCAACGCTTAAACTCTATGGCTCCAGAATACGGTGTGGCTGTGAGTTATGCAGAATTACTCTCTGACTTGCCTTGGAATGATTCCAGTGATGATAGCTTCAATTTAAAAAGAGCTAAAAAGATTCTTGACGACGACCATTATGGTTTAACAAAAGTCAAAGAGCGTATTATAGAATACTTGGCTGTATTGAAGCTTAGAAATGACATGAAGGCTCCCATTCTTTGTTTTTACGGCCCTCCGGGTGTTGGTAAAACATCTTTAGGGAAATCTATTGCCAAAGCTTTAGGAAGAGAATATGTAAGAATGGCTTTAGGCGGTGTTCATGACGAATCTGAAATTAGAGGTCATAGAAAAACCTATATTGGGGCTATGCCCGGAAAGATTATTCAAAACCTTAACAAGGCAAAGAAATCAAATCCGGTATTTGTTTTAGATGAAATTGACAAAATATCTAGAGACCAAAGAGGTGACCCTTCTAGTGCATTATTAGAGGTTTTGGATCCAGAACAAAACAGTGCTTTTAAAGATAATTACCTTGAGGTTGACTATGACCTTTCAAAGGTTCTTTTCATAGCTACCGCAAATTCGCTAGACAGTATTCAATCTGCCCTTAGAGACAGAATGGAAATTATTGAACTTACAGGTTACACTGTAGCCGAAAAAGTGGAGATTGCTAAAAGGCACTTACTTCCAAAACAGCTTAAAGAGCACGGAATGAGTTCTAAAGACTTAAAATTAAATAAAGATGCTTTAACCAAATTGGTAGAAGGTTATACTAGGGAGTCTGGTGTAAGAGCTTTAGAACAAAAAGTGGGAACTGTGGTAAGGAAAATAGCTAAATCAATAGCTATGGAGGAAGAGTACAATGGCTCTCTAAAGGCCGAAGATATTGAAAGACTACTAGGACAGCCAATTTTTGACAAAGACCTTTATGAGGGCAATGAAATGGCAGGGGTAGTGACGGGCTTAGCTTGGACTCCAGTGGGTGGAGACATTCTCTTTATCGAATCTAATTTGAGCCGTGGTAAGGGCGTATTAACACTCTCTGGGCAGTTAGGTGATGTTATGAAAGAATCTGCCATGACGGCATTGTCTTACCTTAAATCTAACTCTGAGAGTCTTAACATTGATTATAGAACTTTCCAAAATTACGACCTTCATATTCATGTACCTCAAGGTGCTGTACCTAAAGATGGTCCTTCTGCTGGTATCACCATGCTAACATCCATGGCTTCTATTTTTACACAACGTAAAATAAAGAACAACTTGGCTATGACTGGTGAGATTACCCTAAGAGGTAAGGTTTTACCTGTAGGCGGAATTAAAGAAAAAATACTAGCTGCCAAAAGAGCGAATATTAAGGAAATTATCCTTTGTTATAAAAACCAAAAGGATGTAGAAGAAATAGGTGAAGAATACACCAAAGGTTTGAAATTTCATTATGTAGACTTGGTTCCCGAGGTGCTCGAAGTAGCTTTACTAAAAACCAAGGTAGAAAACCCAATTAATTTTGTTTTCCCAAAACCTCAAGAAAACAGCAAATAGCACATAAAAAAAGACTTCCATATGGAAGTCTTTTTTTATGTCAATTTTGAGAAAGCATTACTCTTGATAAGCTATTAAATCTTTAAGGATTTTCTGAGCCTCCATCAAATAGACGTCTTCTTCCCTATCATCTCCTTCTTTTGTTTTTCTTAGCTTCTTGATAGTAGAAATTACTTCTTCGTTATCGTTCTTTTCTTTTAACCTTACTTCATAGTTAAGAGAATATTCTTTTATCTCTCGTTGTTTCTTATAGATCTCTATGTCTTTAAGAAGTACTTTCATTTGCTCGTCAGTAGTCAATCGCTCATTATACTTATCCATAATGTTAGCTAACACCTCGTTAGTAATTACATTCTGTTTTGTAAAGTTTGAGCTTGAAATTTGGTCATAAGGCAAAGCACTCTCCATGCTACTTTCACCGCTTTCTTCAGAGTCCCAAGGCGTAGGTAAGGCTATATCAGGCACCACACCTTTATTCTGGGTACTATTTCCGGTAATTCTATAAAACTTCTCCGTTGTAAGCTTTAGCTGGCCATACCTTTCTTCTTCTTCCATACCTTTAGAAGCTGCACCTTTTCTAGAAGCCACTCTTGGCGAAAGTAAAAATTGGTCAAGATTAACCAACTGCTGTACAGTTCCTTTCCCAAAAGACTGTTCCCCTACTATTAAGCCTCTATTATAGTCTTGAATAGCTCCTGCAAAAATTTCTGAAGCCGAAGCCGAATGTCTGTTTTGCAAAACCAAAAGAGGACCGGAATAAGACACTGAAGTATTATTATCTTCTTCCACATCTATTCTACCTTTTCCTGTTCTTCGCTGCACCACTGGACCGTTAGGAATAAAAAGGCCTGTTAAATTAATAGCTTCGGTTAAAGAGCCTCCTCCATTATTTCTTAAATCAATAATGACCCCGTCCAAACCTTTATTATTGAAATCCTTCAGAAAAACATCCACATCTTTGGTAGTACTCTGAAAATCGACACCTTTTCTAGCTCCATCAAAATCTCGATAAAACATAGGGATATCAATAAGCCCAATTTTATAAACTTTATCGGCATCTTTCATTTCTAGAATTTCTGCTGATGCTACTGCTTCTTCTAATTTTATTTTATCACGAACTATTCTTACCTCTCGTGCCTCAGAGTTTATTGGAGCTTCTTTTGCTTTTAAAAGAAGCCTAACTACGGTGCCTTTTTTTCCTCTTATAAGGTTTACAGCATCATCAGTAAGCCATCCCACAATATCTTGGAAGTCGCCATCATCTCCCTGTGCTACAGCCAATATATAATCTTCCTTATTAGCTAGCTGTGTTTTAAACAAAGGCCCTCCAGGAATGATATCCATAATCATCACATGGTCATCATTATTTTGAAGCCTTGCTCCTATTCCCTCTAAAGACTGACTCATATCAATATTAAACTGTGCAGCTGTACTAGGAATCATATAGCTAGTATGAGGGTCAATAGCCCTTGTAAAAGCATTCATATAAGTTTGAAAAATATCTTCCGAATGCCATTTTGCCACTCTTGACTCATATCTATCAAAACGCCTTTTCAACGTACTTACTATAGCACTATCTGAGCTTCCACTTAGTTTTAAACTTAAAGCTTGACTTGTAATAATTTTATCCCATTCTCTATCTAATTCCTCTTCTGTCAGAGCCCAGTCCTTTTCTTCATCATCAACACTATACATTTCATTAGAAGTAAAATCTAAAGGTTGATCAAGAAAGTTCATGACGTAATCAAAACGCTTTTTATAAACTTTTCTATACTTATTAAAAATTTCAAAAGGAATATCTAGGTCTCCCGACAACAAAGCATCGTCAATCAAGTACCTGTATTTTTCAAATTCCGCTACATCAGATTTTGTAAAATACGAATGACCACCGTCAATGCTTTCAATCATGTTATTAAAGACCTTGGTTGAAAGCTCATCATCCACTCTAAATTTTTGATAATGGTAATTATTCAAAAATTGAGTAACAAACTGCTCAACTCTATGCTGTGTTTCTGAAGGCTCTAGGTCATCGTAACTGTACTTCCCAGAATCACTTTGGGCATAACCCAAAACACTGTAGAACAAAACTGTACAAACTATAAGTATTCTTTTCATAATATTATTTATCTGGTTGAATAAGAAGCATGGACTTTCTTATTTATAGTATTTCTATCAATTCTACTTCAAAAATCAGGGCAGAATTAGGCCCTATTTTCCCTTGACCTCTAGGCCCGTAAGCCAAATCTGAAGGAATAAAGAATTTCCATTTAGACCCAACTGGCATCAACTGAAGACCTTCCACCCATCCTTTGATTACTTGAGTTACACCAAAAGTACTTGGCGAGCCTCGCTCCACGGAACTATCAAAGACTGTACCGTCAATAAGCGTTCCATGATAATGCACTTTGACTTTTTGCGTACTTAGCGGCTTTTCTCCAGTACCAGCTGTTAAAACCTCATATTGCAAACCACTCGCCGTAGTCATTACACCTTCGCGAGCTTTATTTTTTTCAAGAAAGGCATTTCCGGCTGCTAGGTTTGCATTCCCCACTTTGGCGGCAGCTTTTTGAAAGTAATGCTGAATAAACATACCAGAATTAGCCGAAGAAATCGACAATTCTTGGTCTCCTAAAATATCTCTAATAGCTTTTATCAATACCTCTGTGTTTGGCTGAACATTTTGAGCTTTTAAGCTCTCTCCTATATTTACTCCTATCGCATAGCTCAAAGAATCTAATTCTGAATTTAAACTTACTTGACCTTTAGAAATGGCCGTATTAAAAAGAAGTATGGCGGTTATAATAAATGAAAGACGTTTACTCATTTTACTTTTAACTTGGTTTATTTTATTTTTTTGAATCTATGCGATTCCTTCTAATTAACACAATAATTGCCTAAAAAATTACGCTCTACTAAAAATACTTTTACCTCCCATTTTACGTAGTTGGTATAGTTTTTGAAAATTACTTACTAATCAATCACATATTTATGCTAAAGTTAATTTTAAGTTTTCCGGTACAGGTTATACAATTTGTAAGTAATACCATTAACCGAATCATATCTCAAAGTAAAAATCCTCTTCAATTAAACGTTCTTAATTATAAGAGTTTAATTAACGCTGGAATAGTTGCGTGTCTTATTTATGGCCTATATCTCTTCTTGGAGCCATTTGGCATCAATAACTACTCCAACCAAAACAAAACTATCCTAATAGCTCTATCAGCAATTTCTGGTTTTATTGGTTTAATTATTTCCGATTTCCTACTCCCAAGTCTGTTCAAGAGCTATTTCGAAAATTCTAGCTGGACTGTAATGAAAGAAATTTCTCTTTATGCCATGCGTTCTTTCTTCTTAGGACTTATGGTTATGGTCTTTGGAAACCAAACGGGTTTAACAAATTTTAACTTACCTATCTTCCTTTTGCAGTTTACAGCAGCCGCTACTTTTTCGGGAATCTTCCTGGCTTTTATCAAAGAAGGGATCTTAAGAAAGAGATTTGAAGATAAAGCAGAAACAGCAAATCAGAGAATCCAGAATTATTCTGCACCTGTGCCGAACAGTAATCCATTCCCTGTTTTAGTTTTTTCAGGCTCGAATGACAAAGTTAGTATCGTGCCAAACCAACTAATTTCTGTCAATATTGATAAATATAAGTCTGAATTTGTTTACCAAAACATTTTAGGTACAGTAAACAAGAGCCTTGATATTTCGGCCTCAGATGTTATAAAAGAAATAAATGAATATGAACAATTCATTGAACTGAATAAAAACCATTTTGTCAATGCTCAAGCATTATATAAAGCAGAAGGAAATGCTGCCGGCTACTTGGTACATGTGGCCAAATGTACACATCCAATAGGTGTAACTAGAAAATTTCATGGTGCTATTGAGAATTTATAGCAGTCCTCTGTGTTCATAAAAAAAACAAAAAGACGGCCTCAAACCGTCTTTTTGTTTTAAAATACTTTCATCCATTTATCCTGCTCTTTCATCACTAGCTTTATCACATCTCTCACTACTCCCGCACCACCATTTACTGGTGAAACATAATCTGCCACTTCTATCACTTCCGGTTCCGCATCTGCCGGGCAGGCCTTTAAGACCTCACTATTTTTCATAAGAAGCAAATCTGGAATATCATCTCCTATATAAACTACCTCATCAGCAGAAATATTCCATTCTTTTAAAAGACTCTCAAAAACAGCAGGTTTCCCGTCTGTACTCACTGATAAATGAATTTTACTAATACCCAGTCCGCCCAGTCTAGTTCGAATACTTTCTTGCTTACCTCCCGAGATAACAGCCGTTTTATAGCCGGCTTTTATAGCCATTTGAACGGCATAGCCGTCTCTCACATTAAAAACTCTATCCACACCGGCGTCTGTCACTATTAATCGGGCATCAGTAAAAACACCATCCACATCAAAAACAAAGGTTTTAATCTTCGAAAGCTTACTTCTTAATTTTATATCCATAAGTACAAATATGGGGTTTTAATTGCTGAATATTAAACATCATTTCATTAGTAAATAGACAAAAAAAAGACCGCTCCAAAATGGAAGCGGTCTTAATCTGATTAAAATGTTATTAATCTTCCAAAGCAGGAATTCTCAACATTTGACCAGGATAAATTTTATCTGGGTCAGAAAGCATTGGCTTATTAGCTTCAAAAATTACTGGGTACTTCATAGCATTACCATAAAATGTTTTGGCAATTTTACCTAAAGTATCACCACTCACTACTGTATGAAACTTAGCTTCTTCTTTAGGCACCTCTACTTCTAAAAGATTATTAACCGAAGCAACACCTTCAACGTTTCCAACCGCAATAGCGATTTTCTCTGCATCAACTTGCTCAGCCACTGAACCTTCGATAGTAACTATATCTTCTGCTACTTTAATACTTAATTTTTTAAATGGTAGGGCTAATCCCTGAACGTGGGCCAATAAGGCTGCTGCTTTCACTTCTGGTTCTTTAGCTGCAGAAGGAAAAATCTTTTCACCAACACCCTTAAAAAATGACATTAATCCCATAGTATTTCTTTTATGTTTTTTTGTTTGAACTATTACAAATATAAACTTTTAGACTAGAAAAAAAAGATTGGTCACTATAATCTCAAATGAAATATCGAAGTTTAACAAAGCGTTATAAAGTTTACAATATTAAATAATATGAAAAATCTAAGTTTATCTCTTTTACTTCTTCTTTGTACCACCTTTTCATATGCACAATCTGATGAGGTAGGAATCCTTTCGGCGGTGAATGACTACCTAGATGGTGGAACTAATGGTGATGTAAATCAATTTAAAAATGCATTTGTACCAGATGCCATTCAGCGTTCTATTGGTAGAAACGGAACAATTATAGGCATGTCTGTTGAAAGTTTAGCATCTAAAATAACTCCTGGCAAAACAATGTCAAGAGAAACCAGTATCTTATCATGGAGCTATGCAGGAATAGCGGCAACAGCTATTACAGAGACGGTTTACCCATCCTCTAAAATTATTGACCTCTTAAACCTTTTGAAGATAAATGGAGAATGGAGAATAGTCAGTCGTGTTTACTCCAGAATTGATTCTGACGAATCACTAAGCTCTTCCAGCCAAGGAGGTAATGTTAGTGTTCCTTCTGCTCCAAAAACAAAAACAGCCCCTAAAAAGAAAGTAGAGGCTGTAGTAGATGATGGTTGGTAAAAAAATTACTTGAGAATATTTAGAAGGTATTGACCATAACCTGATTTTACCAGAGGTTTAGCAATATCTTCTAATTGTTTCTTTGAGATAAAGCCCATTCTATAAGCGACTTCTTCAATACCACCAATTTTAACACCTTGACGCTCTTCTATAACCTGAACAAACTGTCCAGCTTGCATAAGAGAGTTAAACGTACCTGTATCTAACCATGCAGTTCCTCTATTCATTACGCCAACATTCAGCTTACCTTTTTCTAAGTAAACTCTATTGACATCCGTAATTTCTAATTCGCCACGAGGTGAAGGTTCTATATTCTTGGCAACTTCTACCACACTATTATCATAAAAGTATAAACCCGGAACGGCATAATTACTTTTAGGTTTCTCAGGTTTCTCTTCTATTGATACAGCTTTAAAATCATCATCAAATTCTACTACACCATATCTTTCTGGGTCGTTTACCTTATAGGCAAAAACGGTTCCTCCGTCAGGTTCTGCACAAGATTGTAGTAACTTACTCAAGCCTGAGCCGTAGAAAATATTATCACCAAGAATAAGTGCTACACTGTCAGAACCTATAAAGTCTTCTCCAATAATAAAGGCCTGAGCCAGTCCATCTGGGCTTGGCTGTTCGGCATAAGAAATTTCACAGCCAATTTGAGAGCCATCTCCTAATAACTTTTCAAAATGAGGTAAATCATGCGGCGTAGAGATAATCAGAATTTCCTTAATGCCCGATAACATTAAAATAGACAAGGGATAGTAAATCATTGGTTTATCATAAACCGGCATTAATTGTTTACTAACTGCCAAAGTCAACGGGTGTAAGCGAGTTCCTGACCCACCTGCTAATATTATTCCCTTCATTATTTCAATTATTTTTTATTGACGAATCAATTATACATTTTTTCGTAATACTTCTGATAGTCGCCAGAAGTTATATTAGAAATCCAATCCCAATTATTTAAATACCAATCTACTGTTTTATCAAGACCTTCTTCAAACGTCACAGAAGGCTCCCAGTCTAAAGTTTCCATTAGTTTAGTGGCATCAATAGCATATCTTAAATCGTGGCCAGCTCTATCAGTCACAAAAGTGATTAACTCTCTAGATGTACCTATTTCATGACCTAATTTCTTATCCATGGTATCACACAAAAGATGAACCAAATCTAGGTTAGTCCACTCATTATTTCCACCTATATTAAAGGTCTCTCCTATTTTACCACTATGGAAAATCATGTCAATAGCTCTGGCATGATCTAAGACATAAAGCCAGTCTCTCACATTCTCTCCTTTTCCATAGACAGGCAAAGGCTTCTTATTTTTGATGTTATTAATCACCAAAGGAATTAGTTTCTCAGGAAAATGATTAGGACCGTAATTATTAGAACAGTTTGAAATAACTATTGGCAAACCATAAGTACTATTATAAGCTCTCACAAAATGGTCTGAACTGGCTTTTGACGAAGAATAAGGTGACCTAGGGTCATAACTTGTATCTTCATAAAAGAAGGTTCCTGGCTCATGTAGTTCTCCATAAACCTCATCGGTAGATACATGGTAGAATAGCTTATTATCAAAATTACCTGCCCAGCTTTTCTTTGCTGCATTTAGGAGATTGACCGTTCCTATAACGTTAGTCATTACAAAAGCCATTGGGTCTGTAATTGATCTATCTACGTGAGATTCTGCAGCTAAATGAATTACTCCATCAAAATTGTATTTTGAAAAGAGGGCTTCCATTTCTTCAGCATTTACTATATCTCCTTTTTCAAAAATATAATTAGAAGCATCCTTAAGGTCTGTCAGGTTTTCTAGATTACCTGCGTAGGTCAATTTATCTAGATTGACAATGGTGTAGTCTGGATATTTATTTACGAAAAGTCTTACTACATGGCTACCAATAAAACCGGCACCGCCTGTTATTAAAATACTTTTGCTCATTTTTGTTTTGCTAGTTTGCACTCCCACCTCCATGCATCTCTTAATGCATCTTCCAGTGTTTTTTCAGTTTTCCAATTTAATATATTATTGGCTTTAGTTACATCGCCATAAATTTTAACGGTATCACCGTCTCTTCTATTCCCTATACTATAGTTTAGTTTTAAATCATTTACCTTTTCAAAGGTTTTGACTAATTCCAAAACAGAGTTTCCTTGACCTGAACCTACATTAAAAACATCATAAAAGTTATCAGGAGCACTATTAAGATACTCAAATGCCGTTACATGAGCTTTAGCCAAATCTACCACGTGAATAAAATCTCTAACATTAGTCCCGTCAGCAGTGTCATAATCGTCACCAAAAATGGTTAAACTTTCTCTCAGACCTATCGCAGCCTGTGTTATGTAAGGAACCAAGTTGCTTGGAACTCCATTAGGTAGCTCTCCTATTTCAGCAGACTCGTGTGCTCCAACAGGATTAAAATATCTTAATGCCACAAATTGGAAGTTCCCTCCAGAAATAACTGAGTCTCTTAAAATATCCTCTCCAATAGTCTTTGTATTACCATAAGGTGAATTAGCTGGTTTTCTTGGTGTTTCTTCTGTAACAGGAACCACATCTGGCTCACCATAAACGGTACAAGAAGATGAAAAAACAAGCTTGGAAACTTTCTGAAGCTCCATCACTTTGATTAAAGTAATCAAAGAACCCACATTCATTTCATAGTATTTGAGCGGTAGTTTTACAGACTCGCCCACTGCTTTGGCGGCGGCAAAGTGAATTACTCCGTCAATATTAAAGTCTGTGAATACTTTATTTAAAAAATGTTCATCATTGCAGTCTCCTTCAACAAAATCAACATCATATCCGAGAATATTTCTCAAACCTGTCAAAACCGACTTATCCGAATTACTGAAATTATCAATAATTATAGGTTTATGACCTGCGACTACTAATTCTACCACAGTATGTGAACCAATAAATCCCGCCCCACCAGTAACAAGTATATTCATATAAAACGTTTTGGCAAAAATAGGAAAGTTTTGAATTTAAGTTTGTTGTTTTCCAAAGACTTCCTAAATTTCAATATATAATTACGAGCTTATGTCCGAAAATGAAATCAAGGCACTTGTTTCTCTACTCGATGACACTGACGAAGAAGTTTTATCTCATGTAGAGCAGGAAATTAGAAATTTAGGTGATGACATCATTCCCTTTCTAGAAAATCACTGGGAAAGAAACGCCCTAGATTCTCACATGCAGAAAAAAATTGAAGACTTAATTCATGATCTTCAATATGACAATTTCTCTTCTAGGCTTATTGAATGGAAAGATGAAAGGCAACACGACCTTTTAGAAGGAATGTGGTTAGTGGCTAGGTATCAATATCCAGATTTAGAGTTTGAAACTTTAAAAATGGAAATTAATCAGATTTACTTTGAAGCTTGGCTTCAGCTCAGGGATGAGATACACCCTAAAGACGCCATAAAAATTTTAAATAATATTTTCTTCGACAAATATAAATTTGCCGCTAACACGAAGAACTTTCATTCGCCTGCCAACTCATTAATAAATCAGGTTTTAGAAACTAAAAAAGGTAATCCTATTTCTCTCTGCGTTATTTACCTTTTAGTAGCACAGCGACTTGGTTTACCAATTTTTGGAGTAAACCTTCCAAGCCTTTTTATATTAACTTTCAAATCTACTCAGATTCAGTTTTATATCAATGTTTTCAACAAAGGGCTCATTTTCAGCAGGAAAGACATTGGTTCTTACTTAAAGCAAATGAAAATAGAAGAGGAAGAAATGTTTTACGAGCCCTGTTCCAACTTAGAAATTGTACGCAGGTCACTTCTTAATTTGATGGTATCGTTTAAGAAAAATTCGGAAACCGCTAAAGTGGAAGAGATCAAATTCGTATATGATAAGCTCTTAAGTTAACTAATTATCTCAAAACCTCTGAAACGGGTACTAAAGTAAAAACCGGATGACTCTTTAAAACGTCGGATAGAATTTGGGCATGGGCTGCTCCAAAGATTATTAATATTCTATTATCGCCGTTCTCAAGTTTTGTGTAAAGGTTCTGTACAATTTTAAGATTCCTGAAATATTCCATAGATGTAAGCTCAGCTCCTACCCCATTGGTATTATTATCCATCCATGCTAACACATTGAAATATTGAAGATTTCTTAGACTTTCCTCTTCATTCATTTTCACCAAATGGTCTTTCAAACGCAAGTTTTTCCAGCTTTCATGCTCTTCCAGATAATCCTTAAAATTAGCTGAAGCCAATGAGTTCGATTTAAAGAAAGAATTAAAGTCTGGTTTCTTAGCATTAACCTCTTCCGTAAAGTCTAGCCATTTTTTTTCTACCGAACTATTCGCTTTTTTCTGAGCGTCGTTCATGTAATTTATACAAATAACTCCTGAAGGTAGCTTCAAAAGGCTGGCTGTTCGGATCCCAATTTGAAAAATCTCGTTTTGAAGAACTGTGACACTTCTAGGAAGTACTCTTTGCTGATATTCTCTGTAAACATTGTCCCAAAAAGCCTGTGCCTCAGGCGTATTTTCTACAAAGATTTTATCTGGTTTATAAGCTGCAAGTTTCTTCACCACTTGCATGACTTCTCTTTGTCTTTTAGGCTTTAAAACATCATCGTAGTTACTTGAACGAAAATCTGGTGTTTCTCCAAAATGAAAAGTACCAAGAACTAAAGCCTCAATTTTATTATGACCTTGCCCAATGGCAAAGCAAGGAAAAAGTATTAAACAAAATGTAAGCACTTTAATCATAGCTTCGAATTAAAGTAAAAAAGCCGTCTTTACGACAGCTTTTTTAAATATTAATAAGTTTTCAATGTAAACATTAACCCACTGAGCCTTCTAAAGAAATCTCTAGAAGTTTTTGAGCTTCTACTGCAAACTCCATTGGTAATTGTTTTAAAACTTCTTTGGCATAGCCATTAACTATTAAAGCAACCGCCGATTCTGTATCTATTCCACGCTGGTTACAATAAAACAACTGGTCTTCACCAATTTTAGAAGTAGTAGCCTCATGCTCCACAGAAGCCGTAGAGTTGTTTACTTCAATATATGGAAAAGTATGAGCCCCGCATTGGTCTCCTAAAAGCATAGAATCACACTGAGAATAGTTTCTCGAATTAACCGCTCTTTTAGAAATATCAACCAAACCTCTGTAAGAGTTTTGACTTTTACCTGCCGAGATACCTTTAGAAACAATTCTACTTTTAGTATTCTTCCCTAAGTGAATCATCTTGGTTCCTGTATCTGCCTGCTGATAATTATTAGTAACTGCTACAGAATAAAACTCACCAATAGAATTATCTCCTTTCAAAACAACTGAAGGATATTTCCAAGTAATGGCAGAACCTGTCTCTACCTGCGTCCAAGAAATCTTAGAGTTGTTACCAAAGCATAAACCTCTTTTCGTAACAAAATTGAAAACGCCTCCTTTTCCATTCTTATCTCCTGGGTACCAGTTTTGAACGGTGGAGTATTTAACCTCTGCGTTTTCACCCGTATAAATTTCAACCACAGCGGCGTGTAATTGATTTTCGTCTCTTTGAGGAGCAGTGCAACCTTCTAAGTAACTTACGTAAGAATCGTCGTCTGCTACTATCAAAGTACGTTCAAACTGGCCTGTACCTGCCGCATTAATTCTGAAATAAGTAGAAAGCTCCATTGGGCATCTTACCCCTTTCGGGATATAACAGAAAGAGCCATCTGAGAATACCGCTGCATTTAAAGCAGCATAAAAATTATCTTTTACAGGTACTACCGAACCCATGTACTTCTTCACTAAATCTGGGTGATTTTCAATAGCCTCAGACATTGAACAGAAAATGATTCCTTTCTCACCTAATTCCTTTTTGAAAGTAGTAGCTACAGAAACCGAATCAATAACTGCGTCAACTGCTACTCCAGAAAGTCTTTTTTGCTCATTTAAAGAGATCCCCAACCTTTCAAAGGTCTTTCTTAGTTCTGGATCCACTTCGTCCATGCTTTCAAGCGTTTTCTTTTGCTTTGGAGCGGAATAATACTTTATAGCCTGAAAGTCAGGTTTAGTATAAGTAACATTTGCCCATTCAGGTTCAGTCATTTCTTGCCAAACTTTAAAGGCCTTAAGTCGCCACTCAAGCATCCATTCTGGCTCATTCTTTTTAGCAGAAATAAAACGAACTATACTCTCATCCAAGCCTGGAGGAGCTTCATCAGCTTCAATATCTGTGTAAAAACCATATTTATATTCGGTGCCAGTAACTTCTTCTAGCAGCTCTAAATCTTTTCTCATGCTCTCTTTCTTAATGATATCACTCAGTAGCCTAACATAGGTTAGACATAATATGTTCTCAAAATTAGAATTATTCTAATTATTAAGTGGAACTTCCTCAATTAACCACCTCAAAGGTGACATCCACATCGAATGTTTCTCCTTCAAAAGTCAGATTTGTAGTACCTGAAAAGGTAGTTTCGGTTACTTCTGACAAAGCAAAAGCTGGGTTATCCACTGTTCTTCCTAGAAAAATAAATTTATCAATAGTTATAATAGACTCATCTTGAGAAAGACTCCAATTGGCAGAAAGTATTAAATCAGGGTCCGAAGGTTCACATTTTATATCGCCCTCAAGAAAGTCATAAGTAAAATCACTAACCAGCGTTATAATATTATCTGTAACACAGGGGCTTTGCGAAGCTAATAAATTAACCTCAAGTCCATTTTGCTTGGCTATTCCATCTTTTACTTTCCATGACTTAGAGCTATTATTCGTCAGTAACTCTATTCTTGCCTTTTGTTCTACATCTACTTCTTCATCTTTTTTACAAGAAGTCATTAAAAAACTTACTGATAAAAATGCAATTATTACTTTTTTCATTGTTCTGATTTAAGAAATTCTAATACACTCACCGCTGCCGATTTTGAAGCCTTTTGTTCTCCTAAAATAAGCTTTAGTTTATTATAATTATCCAACTGTTTTTCTTTCTTTTTAGTATCAAAAAGCAACTCTTTAAGATGACTTTTTATCATACCTGAGTTAAACTCATGCTGAATAAGTTCTGGAACTGCAAAATCGTCAAGAATCAAATTAACAAGAGAAATATGCTTAATCTTAACCATCCTGCTTCCTATAAAGTAGGTCAATTTATCTGCCTTATATACTACTATTTGAGGCACATTAAAAAGAGCAGTTTCTAATGTTGCAGTTCCTGACGTCACAATAGCCGCATCAGCCACACTAAGAATATCATACGTTTTGTCAAAGACCAAAATAGCATTTGGAATACATTCAAAACAATTATAGAGTGCTTGATTTACCTCCGAAATAGCAGCCACTATAAAAAGTGTATGCTTAAACTGCCTTGCTACTTTTTTAAGTTCCTCTGAAACACGTTCTATCTCCTTTTTTCTACTACCTGGCAAAAGAGCGACTATAGAATTATAACCCTCCGGAATTGTAGATTTAAAGGCGGTGTCTGGCACAAAAGCATTAATTCGCTCTACAAGCGGATTCCCCACATAAAGTGCCTTAATACCATGTTCGTTAAAATAAGCTTCTTCAAAAGGAAGAATAACTAATAGCCTATCTACAAACTTCTTTATCGATTTATTTCTGGAAGCATTCCATGCCCACGTTTTGGGGGCTATGTAATACACCACTTTAATATTATTATTCTTTGCCCATTTGGCAATTCTTAAATTAAAGCCACTGTAATCAATAAGTATAAGAACATCCGGCTCAAGGCTTAAAATTTGCTTTTTACAATCTATGAAGAGACGTCTAATTCTTCCAAAGCTCTTCAGAAAGTCCAAACCCATGAAAGCCAACTCTGAATAGTCTTGAAGTAAGTTTACACCTGCAGACTGCATCTCAGAACCACCCCATCCTTGCATAACAGCAGATGCGTCTTGGGTTTTCAGCTCCTTGGCTAAATTTCCACCATGTAAATCACCAGATTTTTCGCCAGCAATTATGAAATACTTCATAATACTATTCGCCGAAATATTGGGCGTAATGATTTTCTGTTTCGTGCAGTTTGATTTCGAATAACTCTACTCCATACCTATCTTTTAAAATAGGGCATAGCAGTCGCCATATTTCTCTTGAAAATATTTCGGTACTTGGCAATTTCCCTTTTAAAAAATCCACATCTTCATTCAAATAAGTGTGATCTACTTTGTCGATAATCACCTCACGAACTAAATCTTTCAATTTTTTAAGATCCATCACAAAGCCAGTTTCCTCATTTATTTCGCCAGTAACGGTAACATAAAGAGTCCAATTATGCCCATGAAGCCTACTACAAGGACCAAAAACCTCATAGTTCTTTTCTTCAGACCACTTAGGATTGAAAAGCCTATGTGCTGCGTTAAAGTTCTCTCGTCTAGTTATTCGAATCATTTTCACCTAAATTTCTGCAAAAGTAGCACTATTTTATTATAACCTTTTTCTTTCTACTCGGTCAAAAAGTCAATTTAATTCCCCCGCTCATCCACCTTCTTGGTTGTTCCACAAAACCAAACTCAAAATACTCGTAGTTCAGCAGATTGTTTACATCCACAAAAACCTTAAACCAACTTCGAGAATAATCTACTCTAACATCAACCAAATGAACTGGTATATAGTTTTGTAAAGGAGATTCAGCATCCCATCTAAAATTACCTTCACGCATTTTATATGTGTAAAAAGCAGAAGCTGAAATATCCTTAGTTATCCTGTAGAATGTACCTAAACCAGCTTTATGCTTTAAAAAGTTAAGTGTGTAGAAGGATTGGAAGTCTATTTCTTTCCTATCCGCCACTAAATATGCATAGTTAAACTGAATCTTCTGAAACCAAAAATTAGAATTGTTTAATTTCTTAGATAGGTCAAATTGACCAACCAGCTCTAAGCCTGCCATGTTAATATTATCAATATTCTCCATGGTAGGCACTTCTAAATCTGGTCTTTTGATTTTATCTATGGCATCGGTGGTTTGTTTGTAAAACACTGAAGCTGTAAAATTAGTCCAAGAGGTAAACTTCTTAAGTCCAAGTTCGTAATTAATAGCTTTTTCTGGCAACAAGTTTGGGTCAGCCTTTACCGTTGAGGTATTCAAATACATCTCCGTAAAAGTGGGAAATCGCAAGGATTTATTGACCGTACCATACAGTGACATGCCATTAGACACAGCATAAGAAACGTCTAAACCTGGATATAGTTTAGTTCCAAACTGAGAATTAAAATTTAGTAAGGCTCCCCCTGAAAGCATTAATTTCCCAAAAGATTTCTGTTGTTCCAGATAAGCACTAAAGTTTTGTCGTGTTTTAGATTTGTCATAAAAAATACCGGAGTAACCTTTCACTTCTTTTGGCTCTGCAAGCTCATCACCAAGCCTGTTACTCACAATTCCTTCTTGTCGCCATTCCGCACCAATAGAACTTGCTCCAAAATCAGACAAATACCTCATTTTCCATTCAATATCAATCACATTCGATTTATGAAAATTGACACTACTATAAGTTTGAGGGCTATCGATATAATTATTAAAATCGTAAAGGTCTTTATGATTTCTAACTGAGGCTATAAGCGTACCCGATAGGTTATTTGAAAAGTTATGTGTTTTTGACAAAGCTAAAAATCTACTTCCAGTCTCTTCATATTGGTCATAAAATTTAGGGTGATAAAAGTTAGATGCTCCGAAACCATTGTCCATAACTCCACCTTGAAGTGTTAAATAACCCTTTTTACCCTCAATACTTGTTTTAGCGTAAATAGAAGTCCTATCAAAGGCCGTGTTATAAGCATAACCATCGGAATGTATTTTTGATAAGGCTACAAAACTATTAGACCTAGCACCATGTATAGCCAAATTACCGTCCAATTTATATAATCCATTCTCTCCTCCTGCAATACCGACACTCGAAGCACCTTTTGCAGAAGTTTTGGTTATAATATTTATTAAACCGGAAAATGCATTTGGACCATAGACCCTAGAAGCTCCACCTTGTAAAACCTCTATTCTGTCTATCAGTTCTACTGGAATAGGTAAATTAAGCGTATGGTGTCCTGTTTGTGGGTCATTCATCTTAACTCCATCTATCATTATCAAGGTCTGGTCAAAGTGCCCTCCTCTAATACTTATATCAGCCTGAACACCAAATGGAGAACGTGACCTTACATCCACATTAAGAGCATACTGTAAAATTCCATCAATCGTTTTTGTTGGAGATTTAGCTATTTCTTCAGCAGAAATCACCGACACGTTTCTAGCCGTTTTGATAATTTCCGACCTGTTAATATTGGCGGATACTTTTATCTCTGATAAATCAAGTTGTAGGCTATCTTGCCCAAAAGAATATAGACTCATTAGAGTCATTATAAGTACATTACGAAGCATAAAATATTTGTTTAGTAAATTAGAAACCTATGAAGCGATGTTCAAGATTTCACCTTCACCAGACATTTTACTTAATGCACGAAAATCTACCTTTCCAGTTTCTGAGTGTGGAATTTCCTCAAGCTCTTTTACAAAACTTGGCATCTTAGCCTTTGGCAAACACTGTTTCAAAAAGGCTGCCAACTCCTCTTCATCATTACCCAAAGCTTTACTATTGGTCGTAAAATAAAGATTTAAACGTTTGTTGATTTCACTTTCTACTAAAACAGCCTTTTGGACTGAATCAAACGTCAAAGCAATATTCTCTATTTCTTGAGCATAAATATTCAGGGCACGTCTATTAAACATTCTGCCTGATCTACCTTTCAAAACAAGCCTATCACCCTTGTCAAAGTAACCTAAATCATCTACAGTACCATTCTCTTTATATTCCGATGAAACAAAAGGGCTAGATACCGTAACCTTATTGTCTTTCACTACTACCTTAACTTGAGGAAAAGGTTTCCCCACTGAGTGAGGAAAATTATAAATATCAGCGTTTTGATGATAGGTAATATGCCCTAATTCTGCAGCACCATAATACTCCGTCAACTTACTTGCAGGAAAACGCTCTAAAAGTTCTTTAGCCATTTTAGCTGAGAGTTTTTCACCAGCAGTCACTAAAGACTTTATATTATCATTTACAATACCATTGTTTAACAACAACTGACAATGTGAAGGAACCAAGAAACATGAGCTCACCTTAGCTTCTTCAAACATTTCCTTCCACCTTCTAGCCTTTTTTAGTTGACCTAGAACCAAGGTTCCCCCCTCCCAAAGAATGTGTAAAGCTGCGTTTAAATTGGCTGAATAAGACAATGCATCTAAAACAAAAAGTTTTTCAGACTTACTTATCCCAAAAATTTCACTTTGATGTTTAAAAGCTAACTCCCAATTGTCGTTACTTTTCCAAACGGTCTTAGGTTTGCCTGAACTTCCTGAAGTAAGAATACCAATAAATGCACCTGAAGGAACTGGTTCCTCTTGCTCAATCTCAAGATTTTTCTCTGGATAATCAGCAGGAACTACTACAACAGCTCTATTTAAAGCATTTGAAGCTAAAACGCTACACAATGTTTCAATAGGATTTCGATTAAAAACAAAGCTTTTCGCAGTAACATTTTTCTCTTCCGAAATACTTGTGTGAATACTTCTTGCTAAATCCGCATAGGACAAAGTGGTCCCATCAAAGACCACGGCGTCTTTATTTGGAAACAATTTCGCGTTACTAAGTATTCTCTTTGTTATCAATCGATGTTTTCAATTAAAATAGCACATCCAAAACCTCCTGCTACTCCAGCAGAAACTAAACCATACTTTTTTCTCCTAAGTTTCAAAGCACACAATAAATTAATAAGATTTAAAACACCCGAAGCGGCAAAAGGGTGACCAAAGGCTAAATTTCCTCCTAGAATATTTATCAAACCTTCATGGATTGTAAAATGTTTCATAAAGGCCAGTGGCTTACAAGCAAAAGATTCATTGACCTCAAAAAGGTCAATATCATTAATCTTAAGTTTATTCTTTTTTAACAACACCTCTACTCCAGAAATACAGCCTTCTGGAGCCAAATTAGGTTTAACTCCTATAATCTGTACATCAACAAGTCTTGCCAAAGGTTTACTATCAAATGCACCCTCATTACCCAATAAAATAAGTCCAGCACCATCATGATAGTCTGCAGAGTTAGTTCTATCTATGAGATGTTCAGTTTGCAAACGCTCCAACTTTTCGATAGTCAAATCTTTTCTAAACAGTTGTTCGCCAGAATTATTAAATGACAACACATGTTTTGAATATAAATCACTATCGATATACCCACGTGCCTTTTCATGGCTCCTTAATGTCCATCTAAACATTTCTTGCTTAGACAAGTCATATCTCAAAGCTAAATTCTCCGCTGCCTTTTTTAAATCAATCTCATTATGCGGTGAAAAGCTAGCCACCTTAATATGCTCTCCATCTTGATATCTAGGGTCATTTTTATTATAAACCCTTGTTGGCATTAGAGAATTGCTTTCCATGCCTCCCACTATGAGAGCATTACTTCTTTCTGCTGAAATTAAAGCATCCCCTTGTTTTATTGCTTGATAAGCTCCACCACATTGAAGGTCTATAGTAGAACTAAGTACAGACTCTCCTAAACTACTACTTAGAGCAGCATATCTTGCCATATTCCCCATAGTACCAATACTATTAGCTAGCAAAAGTTCACTTACAACTGATTTGGCTTTATAGTTTCTTTCTAAGAGTTTATTTATAAGAAAACTGCTGAGCGTTTCACTCAAAACATTTTTATAAATCCCACCCTTTTTCCCAGAAGGAACTCTCAAACAATCATAAATAAACACCTCATTTTTCATAAGTAACACAAAAATAGGGCATAAAAAAAGGTCGACCGTTTGGTCGACCTTTTAATTTATAGACATTATACTATTAGTATTTGAATATCTTTCTTGAAATTTTCTTATCACCAGTCATGATTACCACTTGGTAAGCACCTGGAGTAAAATTAGATATATCTAAACTAACTTCTCCATTTTCGAAGTCTACACTTTTGCTAAGTACTCTTCTATTGCTTTGATTGACAATAGAAACTGTAGCAGCTTTAGCATTATCCACTCTCAAGTTTAATAAATCAACAGTAGGGTTAGGATAAACATTAACTATTCCAACAGTACCTGCATCTGTACCATAAGTAAATTTAGTAGTTACGGCATCAGAACTACCTACACTGTTAACAGATTTCACAGAGTAATAATAGGTCATACCCATAGAAATAGCATCATCAGAGAAAGTAGTAACATTTCTTCCAACCTCTCCTATCTTATCTCCAGCAGTACCTAAAGTTTCAGATCTCCACACTTCAAAACCACTTTCGTTATTTGCGTCATCTAACCAAGTTAAAACGGCCGTAGTGCCATTCAATACTACATTAAGGTTGTACGGAGCATTTGGTTCAGTAGAATACTCCGGAGTAGCTGTTGCTTCTTCAGAGTAATTAGATTCACCATATTCGTTAAAAGCTTTAACTCTGAAAGTATAAGTAACACCCTCCTGAACTGGCTTGTAAGTAAAGATTGCAATATTAGCGTTGATTTTGCCAATCACTTTATATTCACCATCTCCAACTTTCACCTCAACAATACTTCCTTCTTCATCATCAGCATACTCATTCCAAGTTACTAAAATTTCCTCATCACCTAAATGGTTTGTTTGAGGAGTAGCTCCTAAATCTACTGGAGTAATAGGAGGTCCTAATGTTGTCCCAATCACCTGTCTTTCACCATAACCTCTTAAATTGTGCGTATTATTTAAGGCAGAAAGCGTAATCGTAACCTTTGCTTTCATAGGCAAATCAGGTATTGTGAAAGATGTAGCATCTTTAAACGTGAAATAAATTCTATCTTCAACGGTACCATCGCGTTTCTCTATGTGTACAAATAAATTTATCTCATCACGAATCTTATTTAAACAAGCAAGATCTTCTTGACCATTAAGCCATGCCACAGTCATTGAATTCGTGGTAATATCATAAGGGTCCGTAATGTTCATAGGTCCGTCTGGAGCCATATATGCTGGAGTACGAACAGCTAAAACACTAGAGTTTCTAATTCCTGTTTCATTTTTTGTTGTAATTACAAAATTATAATTAACACCCGGACTTAAACCTGCGATTGGATATGATGTAGCGTCTGGAGTTCCAAAACCAACTATATTTCCATTCATCCTCAATTCCCACTCGTCAAATTGACTAATATCGTCGAAAGAAAAATTAATTGTCACTTTTTCAGGACATAAATTACTAAAAGTAAAAGAGTTAGGCGTTGGAGGCAGTGCTCTATTAGTCTTAACGGTAATATTATTACTTATTTTAGAATTATCCCCCTTGTAAGCAGTTACATAGATTTTGTAAAAAGTGTTGGGGTCTAAACCCGAGATAGTAACACTCTGTTCTGGACTTCCTAGAGATAATGTTCTATTTAACTGATAAGCAGCATCACCTGCTTTCTTAATGTAAATTCTATAACCATCTTCACCAGAAACCCCATCTACAATTCCGATAACTATAGCGTTTGGTGTTTTATTCAGCTCTGAAATAGTAGTAGAACCTGTAAGTTCACTGTAAGGATAATCAACACTTTCTGCCCATGGAGACTCTTCAGTAGATGATATAACTTTAACTCTAAATTTATAGGTAGAACCATCTACCATCCCAGTAAGTGGCAAAGTGTAATCTGTACCAGAATTAAATGGCACATTAGCACCTGCAGATACCCAAGCACCTGCATTAACACTTTGTTCTACAACAAACTCCGCAGAAGCAGGATCATCAAGTAAAGACGTAGAAGGGTAAACCCATTGAATCCTACCATCAATACCATTTCCATTTGTCTGAAAGGCAACCTGAGTTGGGGCATCGGCTGGTAACAATGGAGCTAAATTTACAGTTTTAGCTACTGCACCTGACCATGCAAACATGACCAAGAAAGCCAGAACAGTATTCTTGGCCAACACGTAAGTATAATTTTTCATTTAAGAGCTTTTTTTATTTTATGGATATGGTAAAGATATAGGTTTTATATGGTGTGGTAAAAGCTTTTAATAGTAAAAATGAAGAAAATTATTTTACGGCTCTTTATTACAAAGACCATGCCTTTTCAAAAATCACTTTTTTAAGCTCCACAGCCTGTTTTACATCATGAACTCTTAGGATAGAGGCACCCTTGATAATTGCCTTTACGTTTAAGGCAGTAGTACTATTTAGAGAGTCCTCAGGAGAAATATTTAAATATTCCCAAATCATCCTTTTCCTCGAAAGACCCACCAATAATGGTAATTCTAAACTTTTGAAAATATCTAAATGCTCTAGTAACTCATAATTTTGTTTTAATGACTTAGAGAAGCCAAAACCAGGGTCTATTATAATGTCTTTTACTCCAAGTATATCCAATTCAAAAACCTTAGATTGTAACTCCTTTAAAACTTCCAATGCTACATTGTCATAGATGGCTAAACTTTTCATAGTTTTTGGTGTGCCTCTCATATGCATTAAAATATAAGGGACACTTAGCTCCGCAACTGTTTGATACATTTTTGAGTCTAAGACTCCTCCAGACACATCATTAATAATATTAGCCCCCAGCCCAACAGCAGCTTTTGCAACATCTGACCTAAAAGTATCAATTGACACCATTATCTCTGGCCATCGAGCATGAATAAACTCTATAATAGGTAAAACCCTATCCAATTCTTCATTAGTCCCTACCTCATCCGCTCCTGGCCTGGTAGAGTAACCACCTATATCTAAGATATCAACTCCTTCAGCAATCATTCCCACTACTTTTTGCTCGAGACTACCTGATAGAGAAATTTTACTTTTTTGATAAAAGGAATCTGGGGTAGCGTTTAGAATTCCCATTATTTTGGGTTGTTCCATGTTTACTAATTTCCCCTCAATGTTTATCCAGTTTCTCATTTGCCTAAAGAATGTACCATAGCTAGTAAATTTAAGACATTTATTTACCTTTATTTTATAGCTTTGCAAAGCAACAAAAAAAGCTGCAATGCAAGAAACTCAAGACCAATACAAAAGCATTATCACTAACTGCCGAGACATTTTCACTAAGAAAAACATTGATTATGGAACATCTTGGAGAATACTGAGATTACCCTCCATTACTGACCAAATATTCATCAAAGCACAAAGAATTAGAACATTACAAGAGAATGGCTTCTCGAAAGTAGATGAAGGGCAAGTTTCTGAGTTTATAGGCATCATTAATTACTGTGTAATGGCCTTAATTTTGATAGATGAAAAGGAGGAAACCAAAACTGACCTGCCTGCGGCCTATCAAGACGAAATAGATAAAGTAATGGAATTGTTATTCAACAAAAACCATGACTATGGAGAGGCCTGGCGACATATGCGAGTAAGCAGCATGACCGATATTATCTTGATGAAACTTTTAAGAATAAAGCAAATTGAAGATAATCAGGGTAAAACACTTATTTCAGAAGGCATTGAGGCTGGATATCAGGACATAATTAATTATGCGGTTTTCTGTTTAATACACTTACAGAATCAAAAAATTGAAGAATGAAATTAATTGCAAATATTGCTAGAGTTCTTGTTGGGCTAGAATTTATATTTTCTGGCTTTGTTAAAGTGGTTGACCCATACGGTACAGGTTTAAAACTTCAAGAATACTTTGAAGTTTTTGCTGTTGACTTACCTGCCTTTTCTGGCTTGTTTGAATTCTTTGCTCACCAAAGTCAATTATTATCGCTAATATTTTGTGCTTCTGAGCTAATATTAGGGGTCGCTCTACTCTTCTCTTTCAAAATGAAAAAGACATCTTGGGTTGTACTTCTACTAATGGCTTTTTTCACGTTCCTTACTTTCTATTCGGCTTACTTTAATAAAGTGACAGACTGTGGGTGCTTTGGTGATTTCTTAAAATTGAAACCATGGCATTCCTTCTATAAAGACATCATAAGTCTGGCTGTTATCCTTATCATATTTATAAATAGAAAAAATTTCAAAGAAACTGACTTTGCTAAGACTGCAACCATTATTGCAACGCTTTTAGCTTTTGGTATTGGTATTTACGCTAAAAGGTACTTACCTCTTCTTGACTTCTTACCGTATGCTGAAGGCCTTAGCTTACCTGAGCAAATGAAGCCTACTGGTATAAAACCTGAAATAGAGTACACATTTCTTGACAAAACTAATAACGAAGAAATTAGTTCGATGGAGTATTTAATGGATACTACGAAATACAAATACCTCTCTTCTGAAGTTTTAAATGAAAGTTTACTGAGCCCTAAAATTACTGACTTTGGCGTTAGCGATATTGAAGGAAATGACATAACCCAAGAATCTTTCTCAGGCGAGAAACTTTTTATAATTGTTAAGAAGTTTGAAAAAATATCAAACGATGAGCTAATCGACCTTAAAAATTTAGCGGATAAACTCAAAAATGATAACATAGAAAGCTTGCTGCTAACTTCGGCAATACTGTCAAATATCAATACTAATTATCAAGCTAACCTTCTTCCAGCCGAACTTTACAATACAGATGAAAAAGTTTTAAAAGCAATGGCAAGAACAAATTCAGTTCTTATTTTGTTGAAAGATGGCGTTGTAAAAGGAAAATGGAGTAGTCACAATATTCCAAGCGAAAAAAAGGTTTTAGAATTATTAAACCATTAATCAAGAACAAAGACAAAGATTTAAAGAATGACCACTAATATTTTTATGTTAGGAATGCCTTCGTCAGGTAAAAGCACATTAGGAAGAAACTTAGCAAAAGAGCTCGATTACGATTTCATAGATTTGGATCGTAAAATAGAAGTGAGTGAAGGAAAAAAAATCAACGAAATTTTCAGGCTAGAGGGCGAGGAGTATTTTAGAAAAAAAGAATCTGAACAACTCAAGAAAATCCCGGTCAATGATAAGCTAGTGATAGCTCTAGGTGGAGGAACACCATGTTTCTTTGACAACATGGACTACATTAAAGAAAATGGAATTAGCATTTTCTTAGACGTTTCTCCTGACAAGCTCGAAGAGCGAATGCGGACTTCTAGAAGAAACAATAGACCAATGTTTAAACTAGAAAACGAAAACCTTCTAGAAACGTTGACAAATACCTATAATAAAAGAATAGACATCTACCGTACTGCATCTATCATTATTGAAGGAGATACGGACGCTAGCACAATTCTTTGGATTCTGGAAGCTCAGTTTCCTAGAAAAGTTTGACTTCTTTATACAGATACAAAACAGCAAAAAGAGCCGACTCAATTATTTGAGTCGGCTCTTTTACTATCCTATTAAATTAATTACTTACGACCTTTATTAAGCTCGTCTTGTAGTTTCTTTAATTCGTCCCACTTTCCGTCTCTAGCTAATGCCGACTGCTCAGGCCAGGTAGTTGGGTCATGCATTTGATACCTTGAACCAGCTGCCGTTAGAATACCCTTTAAAGTATCAAAGGAAGCGTTTGCTAAGTCTCCAAAAGTATAAATACCCGCATTATGACATAGTCCTTCTATTTTAGGTCCGATTCCTTCCACTACTTTCAGGTCATCCTTTTTAGTAGGTTTAGGAGCCATAGAAGCTACCGGTGTAGAAACTCCAGCAGTTGCGGCCACCGCACCTGCTGCCGCTCCCGCCGCCGCCGCAGCTATTCCTGCTTTCTTACAAGCAGCCAAATCTGACTCCAATTTGCTGATTGTGGCTTTATACCCACTTACATCTACTGGAGCGGCTTTAGAAACTTTGCTATTTCTGCATGCTTCTAATTCACCTTCTAAGAAGTTGATTCTATCTTGTAACTCTGAAGCATGTGTTTTATATCGATTGATTTGTTTCTGAAGCCACCACCATAACAATAACAAAGGCAGCAACCAGAGTAAAAATATATCCCAAGGGAAATTAGTGATTAGACATTTTATATTTTCCATCGTTTTAATTTTAAAGTTTATCTTAATTAATCAGCCAGTCTTACTGTGGCCCTTCTATTTTTTGCTTTTCCTTCAGGAGTATCATTTGAGGCTATAGGGGCTTTCTCTCCCATACCAGAAGTAATTAATTGTCCTGCTGTAAAACCATCCTGAATTAGGAGATTCTTCAAAAGATTGGCCCTTTCCAAAGAGAGTCTATCATTAGTAACATCAGTACCGTCACTGTCCGAATGACCGACAATATTCAGTTTCCTATCGGGATGTGCTGCTAAATACTTTTTGGCGGTAGCTAAAAAATTATCTAACTCCTCAGTTCGTGTAATACTAGACTTTGCAGATTCAAAATAAACATCCAAAGGCTCGAAGAGTAATTCTTCTGCTGCTGCATCTTCTAATATTGGTGCTGGTTCTACAACTTCTACTTCTGGTTCTGCTGGTGCTATTACGGCCATATTGTCGCCATCATATTCTCCAGTAGAACAGTGAGGTTTCCGCTCGCAATTCCAAAACCAACTATACAGAAGAGACCACAACACAATAAGTAGTGGAATCAAGATTCTGTTCATGATTGTTTAGGGGTTTAAAAAAGGTTTGAGTTATTAAAAAACAATGCCAACCGTGAAAGCTTCACTATCAGCATGATAAATATACAATTATCATCGTAAAAATACAGACCCTCTTAAAAAAAATAGGTCAGATTCTCACTTAAAGAGAACCTGACCTAAAAATTATATCTATCTGAAATGAAAATTACCTATTCATTGTCAACAAGAATTCTTCATTACTTCTAGTTCCTTTCATTTTATCTAACAAGAATTCCATTGCTTCCATAGAGTTCATATCCGCAATATATTTCCTCAGCAACCAAACCTTATTCATTTCATCTTTATGCATCAGTAAGTCTTCTCTTCTAGTACCTGAAGTCATAATATCAATAGCAGGGTAAACTCGCTTATTCGCCAATCTTCTGTCTAACTGCAGCTCCATGTTACCTGTACCTTTAAATTCTTCAAAGATAACTTCGTCCATTTTAGACCCCGTATCAATCAAAGCCGTAGCAATAATGGTTAAAGAACCTCCATTTTCTATATTTCTAGCTGCTCCAAAGAAACGTTTAGGTCTATGAAGTGCTTTGGCATCCACACCACCAGACAATATCTTCCCTGAAGAAGGTACTACAGTATTATGAGCTCTCGCCAATCTTGTAATAGAATCAAGTAAAATCACCACGTCGTGACCAGACTCTGTAAGCCTTTTAGCCTTCTCTAGCACCATTCCAGAAACCTTTACGTGCTTATCTGCCGTTTCATCAAAAGTTGATGAAATAACCTCCGCTCTTACACTTCTGGCCATATCTGTCACCTCCTCAGGACGTTCGTCAATAAGAAGTATAATCAAATAAATTTCAGGGTGATTTCTAGTAATAGCATTAGCTATTTCTTTTAGAAGAACTGTTTTACCTGTTTTAGGCTGTGCCACAATCATCCCTCTCTGCCCTTTTCCGATAGGTGCAAATAGATCTAAAACTCTTGTTGACATTAATTCAGGCTTGGTACTTAACTTTATCTTTTCTTCTGGAAAAAGTGGTGTCAAATACTCAAAAGGAACTCTATCTCTTATTTCTTCCGACGTTTTTCCATTGACAGAAATAACCTTAAGTAAAGCGAAATATTTTTCTCCATCCTTAGGTGGTCTTACGGTTCCATTAATGGTATCTCCAGTCTTTAATCCGAAAAGCTTTATTTGTGAAGGAGATACGTAAATGTCATCTGGACTAGCCAAATAATCATAATCAGGAGACCTCAAAAAGCCGTAACTTCCTTCAGACATTATTTCTAATACGCCTTCATTATCAATTAAGCCGTCAAATTCTTTTATCAAATTATTGAACTGACGTTTTATCCCTTTCGAATAATCATCTCTCTTTTTCTTCTCCGCAGGATCCATATCTTCCTCTTCATCAGAAAGACCTAAATCTTCATCCGTAATATCTGGAATTTCCTCTTCTAAATCAGACAAGTCTATATCCTCTTCTTCTTCCTTTTTTACAGTTTCCTCCCCATTTGGAACTGAATCCTTAGTATCTCTTTGAATTCGTTTTCTGGTTCTTGGCCTTTTAGAAGGAGTTTCTTCTTTAGGTTTATCCGCAGCAGGCTTTGACTCCTCTTTTTGTGGAGCTTTGGTATTACCTTTTTCAAGAATTTTGTCAGTAATACTTTTCTTATTAAGGCCCTTAACGTCTATTCCTAATTCGCCTGCAATAGCCTTCAACTCTGGTAAAAGCTTAGACTTTAAATCCGATTCTTGATACATGTAAATGATTTTATAAAATAAGTTAGCGTAGGATAATCAATAGACATTGACCCTAACACGCACTTTAAAACTTAAGTTAAATTTGATTTCAAATTAAATTGGTGATACTAGATAGTGCCGAATATTTTCTATGAAAAGCAAAAATCTAGAGTTGTTGAGATGGAATCTATGAGGTCTAGTCAGATTCCAATGCAATGTTAAAACGAAAAAAATTAGAAGTCAATACATTTCGATAAAGATTTATACAAAAACCTATCATTTAAGCTAATATTCCTTCAAAAACCCTTTTAGCAGGACCTTTCAAGTAAATATTAGTGAATGTTCTGTCTGTATTTACTTCAAAAGAGACTTCCAAGTCTCCTCCCTTAGTGACAATTGCAATAGGAGATTGGCAAGCATCAACCACAAACCGATCCAAAACACATGCAGTTACACCCGTACCGCATGAAAAGGTTTCTGCCTCTACTCCTCTTTCGTATGTACGTACTTTGATTTTTTGTTCTCCGAGTGGTTCCACAAAATTCACATTAGTACCACCATTAACTGACCAGAACTCACTATTCCTAATAGCACTTCCCGCTTGAACTACATCAAGCTCATCTAAGTTATTAATGTATTTTATAACGTGTGGAGAACCTGTGTCATAAAAATGCAGACCATCTTTTACCTGTACGGCATTAGTGTCGGTCATTTTCAAAGAAACTAAGTCTGTACTTACTGAGGCCTCATGTTTACCGTCAACCGCTATAAAAGTAGTCTCATGCTCAAAAACCCCTAAATCGTGAGCAAACCTCACAATACAACGACCACCATTACCACACATGCTCCCCTCTCCTCCATCTGCATTATAATAGACCATTCTAAAATCGTAGCCTTCTGCATTTTGAAGAAGAATGAGTCCATCAGCTCCTATACCAAACCTTCTATGACACAGTACTTCTATTTCATCTTTTGTAAGATTGAAAGTTTGCTCTCTATCATCAATCATGATAAAGTCGTTTCCGGTGCCTTGATATTTAAAAAAATTCATGCCGCAAATGTAAATAGATTTCAAAAATTATAAATAAAAAAAGCCGCCTTATCAAGGCGGCATTTTCCAACACAAATTATGAAAAAGCTATTACTTATATTCTTAAATATTTTATTTCTGCTCTCTAATTTTAGCTGCTTTACCGTGCTTGTTTCTCAAGTAGTAAAGTTTAGCTCTTCTCACTCGTCCCTTTCTAAGTACCTCTACTTTTTCGATACTAGGAGACAAGATAGGGAAAATTCTCTCAACACCAATGCCATTAGAGATTTTTCTTACTGTGAAAGTTTCACCATTAGTTCCGTAATTTTTTCTTTGAATTACAGCACCTTGAAATACCTGAATACGCTCTTTGTTTCCTTCTTTGATACGTACGTGAACATTTACTGTATCTCCAGCTTTAAATTTTGGATGCTCAGTTTGTTCTCCGGCGAGCTCTTGCTCTACCATTTTGATTAAATCGCTCATTTTATTCTTTATTATATAGTATAAACATCTAAAGAAAGAGGCTACGGTTCAGGAATCGATGTAGCGTATCTAAAAACAGACCGCAAAGGTAATTTATTTTTAATTAATTTCAAACGTCTACAAGAAAGAATCTTAAGCCAGAAAACTTCATACAATCCTAAGTACCATATCATACACTTAGCTTTACAATACTTACCTTTGCTCTACAAGCTAGCTAATTTCAATGATAAGTTTCCCAAACGCCAAAATCAATATCGGCCTTAACATTCTGAATAAACGAGAAGACGGCTTTCATAATATCGAATCCATCTTTTACCCAATAGCATGGCAAGATGCTTTGGAAACCTGCAAATCTGATAGTTTTGCGTTTAACTCTTCCGGTTTGGACATTCCTGGAGATACCAAAAATAACCTCATCATTAAAGCGTATAATCTCATAAAGAATCTCATTCCTAAAGAAGAGAGTGTCAAAATACACCTTCATAAGGTTATACCAATGGGAGCTGGCCTTGGTGGAGGGTCTGCAGATGGAGCTTTTGCTTTAAAGTTGCTCAACGAGCTGTTCAAATTAAATTTAAACGACGACGTGCTCGAAAGTATGGCTGCTGAACTAGGCAGCGACTGCCCGTTTTTTATTAAGAACAAGCCTGTTTTTTGTTACGACAGAGGCATTAAGTTTAAAGAAATAGATTTAGACCTTTCAGATTACAAAATCATTGTAGTTAACCCAAACATTCACATCAGCACGGCAGAAGCTTATGGGGCTATCACACCAATTCTTCCTAAATCAGACTTATTAGATGCTATTAAATCACCTATGACAGGGTGGGCAGGATTAATCACAAATGATTTCGAGGAACCTTTGGCAAAAAAATACCCTAAAATTCAAGAGGTCAAAGAACAGCTATATCAACTAGGTGCCTGCTATGCCTCTATGACAGGCAGCGGCTCTACTGTTTATGGTATTTTTGATAAAACGATTGACACCAAAAAACATTTTGAAGGCTTAACCACTTGGCAAGGCCAAATGCTGTAATGCTACACAAAACCAAAGGCATAGTGATTGGCTACATTCCTTATAGGGAAACGTCCATTATTGTCAAAGTGTATACAGAAAACTTTGGCATCCAGAGTTATATTGAGAATGGCGTAAGAACGGCTAAAGGGAAAAATAAAATTGCTCTTTTTCAACCCATGACCCTTCTTGACTTGGTGGTTTACCATAATGACAAAAAAGACCTGCACAGAATATCAGAGATTAAATGCACTACTCCCCTCCTCAGCATCCCCTATGATATCAAAAAGTCTAGTATTGCTATATTCTTAAACGAAGTACTTAATAAAACGCTAAAAGAGCATATTGACAATGAGCAACTCTTTTTCTTTCTATACCAAGCTATATTGACACTTGATGCTCAAAAGGAAAATATTGATACTTTTCACTTAACTTTTCTCGCCAAATACTCTCACCATTTAGGTTTTGCTCCGCAAAGCTCTGACGAAATTGAAACACAATTTACCGAGTTTGAAATTCATATTCCTGTGGAAACAGAGACTAAGAAATACCTTAATCTATTATTTCAATCAGATTTTACTGACCAAATTCTTGTCAACAAAAACTTCAGAAACCACCTTCTAGATGTTATGCTTGCCTTTTACAGAATACATCAAGAGGAATTTGGAGAATTAAAGTCTCTTCAAGTTTTAAGACAATTGGTTAATTAGCACGAAGGCGAAGCATTAATTTAACATATTTGCCAAGGTTAGTTACCACCTCGCCAGACTCGTAAAAAGAAACTAAACCAGAACCCTCCGTTTTTAGCAGTCCTTCCTTTTCTAAGATCCTTTTGACCTGATTTGCTGTGCCTTCATTTCCGTCAACCGTTTTCAGGTTTTCGAAAAGTTTTTCAATCAAATCTTCATAAAACGTAAAATGAGTGCAGCCCAAAACCATATAATGGTAATCTTGGGTATTATAAGTTTCAATTTGTTCTTTTAGATAGCCCTCCACCTCTTCTCCATCAAAAACACCTTTTTCAGCAAATTCGACCAACTTAGGTAAAGCTACATTGCTTATTCTATCTTCTATAGCAAGAGAAGCCACTAGGTTTTTATAACGATTAGCTGCCAATGTTACTGGGGTAGCTGCCGCCAAAATCCTTTTAGAATCGTCAAAGTCTGCCGCTACTTTGACCGCAGGCTGAATAGCTACAATAGGAAAACTGTATTTCTCTCTTAAATACTCAATGGCTACATTAGTGGCAGTATTACAAGCCAATACTATCATCTTAGCCCCTTTTTTTCTTAAAAAAAGTACTGCATTCTCAACAAAACCTAGAATTTGCTCAGGCGTTTTATAAGAATAAGGAACATTGGCAACATCCGCATAGTACGCAAAGTTTTCCTTTGGGAGCTTTTTGGTAAGCTCATGAAGTAAGGTTAATCCACCAATTCCAGAATCAAAAACTCCTATCAAACTTGAAAATTAAAAGGTCCGTTTTCAAATATAAATCACCTAAAGACAATGCACAATAAAAGCTAAAACTTTGGGCAATTAGCCCATCTTAGCCAAAGCCTCTTCTAAGGCTTTTATTTTAGATTCCGCATCAGCCAATTTATCTCTTTCACGCTGCACAACTTCTGGTTTTGCATTATTCACAAAACGCTCGTTGCTTAATTTCTTTTCTACAGAAACTTTAAAGCCTTTAGCATATTGAAGCTCTTTCAACATGTTTTCCTTTTCAGCTTCTTCATCAAGATTATCGCCTAAGTCTAGACCATACTCATCAGATTTTAGAACCATGGTAAGGCCAGAAGCCTCATCCACAAAGGAAATCCCTGAAAGGTTTCCTAACTTAATTAAAAGAGAAGACAATACCTCAAACTTAGAAGAATCTGAAGTTTTAACATTCAGGTCTAAAACCTCTTTTGGAGAAATCTGTTTCGATTGACGCGTGTTTCTTATCCAAGAAACCACTTCGAAAAGCTCATCAAAGTGACCTATTAAAGTCTGGTCTACTTCTCCTCCTACTGGAAATGGAGCCAAACAAATAGATTCTTTCTCGTCTCTTTCTTGTAAATTTTGCCAAATTTCTTCCGAAATAAATGGCGTCCATGGATGCACCAAACGCATTAACTCTTCAAAGAAAGTTACAGTTGCCTCATAGGTTGTTTTGTCAATTGGCAATCCTTTCCCATCTACATAAGCAGGTTTTACCATCTCAAGATACTGAGAACAGAAGTCGTTCCAGATAAGGTTATAAGTACTCAAAAGAGCATCAGACATACGATATTTATCGTAATGGTCTTTTACTTCAGCTATGGTTTGATTCAGTTTTGACCTAAACCATTTTATAGCTGGATTCTCAACCGCAGTAGCAGAATCCGCTACTTCCCAGCCTTTCACCAACCTAAATGCATTCCACATTTTGTTAGAGAAGTTTCGGCCTTGCTCACATAGTTTCTCGTCAAATGGCAAGTCGTTTCCAGCAGGAGAGCTGAAAAGCATTCCTGTTCTTACACCATCTGCACCATACTTTTCCATTAACTCAATAGGGTCAGGAGAATTCCCTAAAGATTTTGACATTTTACGGCCTTGTTTATCTCTTACAATTCCTGTCAGATAAACATTTTCAAAAGGCTTATCTCCCTTATATTCATAACCCGCAATAATCATTCTGGCTACCCAGAAGAATAAAATCTCGGGAGCGGTTACTAAATCATTGGTTGGGTAATAATAATTGATATCCTCATTTTCAGGATTTCTTACGCCATCAAAAACAGACATTGGCCAGAGCCAAGAACTAAACCAAGTATCAAGAACGTCCTCATCTTGGGTCAAATCTTTTTCACTAAGAGCAAATAATTGATATTTATCTCTTGCTATGCGTAAAGCTTCTGTTTTGGTTTTGGCTACTATACATGTTCCATCTTCCATATAAAAGGCTGGAATTCTATGTCCCCACCAAAGCTGACGGCTGATACACCAGTCACGAACATTTTCCATCCAGTGGCTGTAAGTATTCTTAAACTTACCTGGAATTAACTTAATGGTATCATCCATTACGTTTTTCAGAGCTGGCTCGCTCAATCTTTCCATTTTAAGGAACCACTGCAAAGAGATTTTAGGCTCAATCACCGCACCAGTTCTCTCTGAAGTACCCACATTAGAAGTGTAGTCTTCCACTTTTACCAAATGCCCTGCTTCGTCCAGCATTTTGATAATTTTCTTACGAGCTACAAACCTATCTTCACCTACTAAAATTTGAGCTTTCTCATTAAGCTTAGCATCGTCTGTAAGTAAATCAATTACTTCCAAATCATGCTTTTTGCCTAATTCAAAGTCGTTTTGGTCATGAGCTGGCGTTACTTTTAAGCAACCCGTACCAAACTCCACATCCACGTATTCGTCGGCTATTATCTTTATCTCTCTATTGATAAGCGGAATTTTGACCGTTTTACCAATCAACTTTTGGAAACGCTCATCTTCAGGATTTACACATATAGCAGCATCTGCCATGATGGTTTCTGGCCTGGTGGTGGCTATTACCACATCACCATCCGCTCCTTCATACCTTATATAAACAAGTTTCTGAGGTCTTTCTATTGTATTCACCTCTTCATCAGAAACCGTAGTTTTAGCTTGTGGGTCCCAGTTTACCATGCGGTACCCTCGGTATATATCGCCTTTATTATATAAGTCTACAAAAACATCCATCACAGACTCATAGAGGGCGTCTTCCATGGTGAAGCGAGTTCTGTCCCAATCGCACGATGCACCTAGTTTTCTTAATTGACTAAGAATTATTCCTCCATATTTCTCTGTCCACTCCCAGCAATACCCTATAAACTCTTCTCTGGTGAGGTCGTCCTTATTTATACCTTTCTCTTTAAGCATGGCCACCACTTTGGCTTCTGTGGCTATAGAGGCGTGGTCTGTTCCAGGAACCCAGCAAGCTTCTTTACCTTCCATTCTAGCCTTACGAATAAGCACATCTTGGATGGTATTATTGAGCATATGCCCCATATGAAGCACTCCTGTGACGTTAGGCGGAGGAATGACAATACTATATGGCTCTTTGTCTGGGTTTGGTTTTGAAGCGAAAAACTTGTTTTCAATCCAATACTCATACCATTTATCCTCTATTTCTTTGGGATTATACGTCTTTGAAATTTCCATTCCGTCTGCTTATTAAAAAAGGCCTTTTTAAAGGACCATTAAATGAAGCCGCAAAATTAGGGAATTTGGATTGCTTAGGAAGTAGATTTTTCAAAGCGTATGAAAATAAGCATCTTTGGTGTATAGAATTTTCAACAAATGAGAACCAATATAGAAATAGATCAGAAAAAGATTGAAGTCCTAAGGCAATTGACTGGGCTAAAAACCGAAAAAGATATTGTGGACCAAGCTTTAGAAGCCTACATTGCAAAGATGTCTAAACTTGCTCTTTTTGAAATGAAAGGAAAAGTATCTTGGAAGGGAGACTTAAAATTATGGAGAAGTCCAAAAAATGACTAAAATGTTGGTATGCCGTCCATAATCAAATCACTTTACTCTATTTAAAAACAAAGACTTTGAAATGATTGAGCATGAAATACCTTTAAAGACAATCAAATAATCTTACTCAACCGACTTCCACAGCCCAGCTTCTTTCAAAACTTTGGCCAGCGGCTAATTCATTTATACCTTCTTTTTGAGATAGGTCTTGATTATGGTCAACAGAATCTGCAATACCGCACCAAGGCTCCAAACAAACAAAATTCGCGTTTTTAGCTGCCCAAATCCCGAAGAAAGGAAAATCTTTAAAAGTGAACTTAAGATAGTTTTCAGACTTGTCAGACTTTAACAAAATAGACTCCGACTTTAGACTCTTAAACACCAAAGCGTCTTCTTCAAATAACTCTTTGGTCAAGTTTAGCTTCCCTTCTTCCAGCGATAAGTCAGAAGGTTGCGTTTTTATCAGACCTTCAGCACTCAATGGCCAACGCTTTAAATTTTCATCCTCGTCAAAAGCCAAAGAATAATCATCATAAGCGGCTTCTCCCTTTTCAAACGGAACAGCAAATGCTGGGTGAGCCCCTAAAGAAAACAGCATTTTCTCCTTACCTATATTCACAACCTTATATAGCACACTTAAGGAAGCTCCTTCTAGCTGATAGGTTATATAGAAATCAAAGTGAAAGGGATATACCTTTAAAGTCTCATCAGATGAAGAAAACTTGAAGGTAGCATGATTTTTATCTCTGCTGACCTGCTCAAACATATTATCTCTAGCAAAACCATGACGCGGTAAAGTGTAAGATTTGCCCTCATATACATAGCTACTGTCTTTCAAACCTCCGACAATCGGAAAAAGAACAGGTGAGCTTTTCCCCCAAAAAACAGGGTCGGCGTCCCAAATATGCTCTATGCCTGTTTTTTTATTAACAAGGCTTCGTAGCTCAGCTCCTTTAGGTTTTATCCAAACTTTGAGCGAGTCGTTTTCTAGGAAAATCATCTTTCTGATATTAAATTATGTCGAAAGAACCTTAAAATTGTTGGTTATACCATAGGTATGGTTGCTTTTCATCTTCAAAATCTTAAAACTTCACAGACTTACTTTGTTTAATTATAATATTACCACTACTTTTGCAGCCCATTATACCGAGCTGGAGTGAATGGTTCTTTCGGCGGCGGCATTTGTAACAAATAAAAAAGCAGAACCTGATGGCACAGAAAATCAGAATTAAACTTAAGTCATTCGACCACAATTTATTGGACGGATCGGCAGAGAAGATTGTTAAGGCAGTTAAATCAACTGGAGCAGTTGTTAGCGGTCCTATTCCTTTACCAACACGTAAAGAGAAATTCACAGTACTTCGTTCTCCACACGTATCTAAGAAGTCTAGAGAGCAGTTCCAATTATGTACTTACAAGAGATTGATAGATATCTTCTCTGCAAGTCCTAAAACTGTAGACGCCCTAATGAAATTAGAGCTTCCTTCTGGTGTTGATGTTGAGATTAAAGTATAACTTTAATTCTTAAGAATATTAAGAAGCCTTTTAGAGAAATCTGAAAGGCTTTTTTTATACCTTTTTGGAATCGATAAATTCCTTAAATGCTTTCTTATAAGAGTCGCTTATTGGGAAAAATTGGTCAAGAATCTTCACCTTATCTCGTTCTATCTCTTCTATAGCCTCAAAAGCTATAATGGTAGAGTTATGAATCCTGATAAACATATTAGATGGCAAAGACTCCTCTAAGGACTTCATTGTTTGCAAACTTACTATCTGCTTATTGGCTGTTTTGACTTTGACGTAATCTTTTAAAGACTGGATATATAAAATATCCTTCAGTCTAATTTTAAGCAACTTAGTACCGTCTTTAATAAAGATAAATTCATTGGAAGGAACGCTTTCCTGACTCTCCACCACTTTTATGACCGGTTGTTTTTCCTTAAAACGTTGTGATACCTTTTCCACGGCTTTCAGAAAACGCTCAAAAGTGATAGGTTTTAAAAGATAATCTGTCACATCTAAATCAAAACCTTCAATAGCATACTCCGAGTAAGCCGTAGTAAGTACCACCATAGGTTTCTTTTGTAAGAGTTTCAAAAGCGTAAGGCCGGTAATCTCTTTCATCTGAATATCAGAAAAAAGCAAATCAACCTCCTCTTCTCTCAAAAACTCTAAAGCCTGCAGCGGATTCCCGAATGATTTCAAAAGTTCTAATGAAGGCGTAGTTCTTACATATTCCTCCATGAGCTTTCTTGCCAAAGGCTCATCTTCCACTATTATACACCTGATTTTCATAAATCGATATCGAGTTTAACTTGGTAAGTTTTATCGTCTTCCAATATATCTAATCTATGCTGGTTTTCATAACTAAGATTAAGTCTTCGCATGGTATTTTTCAAGCCTATTCCAGACTTTTCACCTTCCGATACATTCTCATTTTTACTATTCGTGACCTCGTAATAGCAGTGTTCCCCTTCAAACTTGAATTTAACTTTTACCCATGAACCTTCATTGGAATGCGTGGTTCCGTGCTTAAAGGCATTTTCTAAAAAGGTAATGAAAATTAAAGGCGCAATACTTAAGCCTATATACTCACCCTCAATACTCAACTCTAAAGGAAAGTCATCTTCTAAGCGGAGCTTTTCTAAATCAATATAATTTTGGATATACTCTATTTCTTTAGAAACTGGAACTAGCTCATTATTTGCCTCATAAATCATGTATCGCATCATTTGCGATAGTTTGGAAATAACCTCCTTCGTATTTGGGGAGTTGGTATGAGCTAAATAATATAAATTGTTCAGTGTATTGAAAAGAAAATGTGGGTTTATCTGATCTTTCAAAAACCTTAGTTCTGTAGCCAATTTCTCATTCTCAATCTCCTTACGTTTTGCGTCCAATTCGAACCAATCTTTCAAAAAACGTAACAAAGAGACAAAAGTGACTATTACCACTGTACTAAAAGCATGCTGAATAATAAACTTAGAAGAGTATAAAAAAGAAAAAGCTCTTTCAGAAGCCTCCATGTAAATCATCCGCTTCAGCCAAATCTGAACACTTACTATAAAAGCTAAACTGGCAATTAAGCCCAATACATACTTTCCATTTTTTTTCTCCTTTAATACAATGGGCAGTAAGACGAAATAGTTAAAATAGCTAATAGTAGCCATGGTAGAAACCTGCATGATGGCATCTAAAAACGACCTTAAATAATTAGGTTCCATACCCCTTTTAGGCCAAGAAACTATGAAGAAAAAGAAAGAAAAGTAAACACACCAGAATACTAGGTGCAAAAGGAATAATCTATTCTTTCTAAAAAATTGAGCTATCATAATATAAACATATTGTGCCGCAATGTAAGCTTGTTTTAAAATCCATCAGCAAAATATCTACCCTTGTATATTAAAGTTCGATATTTCCCCCTTTTTTCCCGACTAGTCCATTTATCTCTCAAAAAGCCCAATTGTCGACTTTTTAGGGTATAGCATATAATATGAAAAATTAAGCCCTAAAAGTAGATTTCATTTGTAAAGTCAAAAACAATATATCTATGAAAAAGCTATTTTTCTTTTGGAGTTTTATAACTCTATTTTCTTTTAGTACTACTTATGCACAAAGAGGCGGAGGGCCTCCAAGTGGAGATGGCAACGGAAGACCAAGTCGTTCCACAGAACAAACTAAAACTTTTGACTTTGATAATGAGGATTCCCCTAAAGGTAATGCTAAAATCAAAGGTTTTGTAATAGATTCAGCAGTGACAATTGCGGTAGAATATGCCAATGTAGCTCTTATAAACGAAATCAACAGTAAAGTAGTGGATGGAGCAATGGCCGATGAAAACGGAAAATTTGAGTTTACGAAAATTGCCCCTGGCACATATTCATTGAAAGCCAGTTTTATTGGATATACAGACCAAGTCATAGAAAGCATCAAAATCAAAAAAGGTGACGATATTGACTTAGGAACTATAAAACTTGCTATCTCATCAAAGGTATTGGACGAAGTCACCGTAACTGGTCTAAAATCAATCATTGAAGAAAAGGTAGACAGGCTTATATATAATGCAGAGAATGACCTTACGTCAAAAGGCGGAGACGGAGCAGATGTATTAAGAAAAGTGCCAATGCTATCTGTCGACCTTGACGGAAACGTATCATTAAGAGGAAGTTCTAACATCAAGGTTTTGATAAACAACAGACCTTCTACCATAGTGGCGAGTTCTGTAGCCGATGCTCTAAAGATGATTCCAGCCGACTTAATAAAGAGTGTAGAGGTAATCACCTCACCATCTGCCAAATATGACGCCGAAGGTACTTCCGGTATCATAAATATTAACACAAAGAAATCTACCATCCAGGGCTTCAACTTAAGCCTAAATTCTGGTGTTGGAGTTCGTGGTTCTAACCTCGGCTTAAATGGAAACCTAAGAATAGGTAAAGTAGGTTTCTCTTTAGGTGGTTTTGGTAGGTCATTTTATAATAAAGCCTCCAATACATTAGAGCAAACGACCATTTCTGGTGCAAATACATTTGGAACAATCCAAGACGGAGACTCTAAGGATTTTGGAATGTTTGGAAGGTATAATCTTGGAATGGATGTGGAGTTAAGTAAAACAGAATACCTTAATGCCTCTGTCTCTTTTGGTACTAGAAATTTCAACCAAGACCAAGACATGATTATTTCCTCTTTTAATAATGGTGTTCTAACATCAGAACAAAATAGATTAGTAGAGACAGTTAATAAGTCAAACAATGTGGATGTAAACCTTGATTATATCAAAATATTCAAGCCAAGTCATGAGTGGTCTATCTCTACACAGTACAGTCAAAACAACCTAACGAATGATTTTGATGCCGAAATATTCTCTATGAATAGTGAGCTCATGAGTGGCCAGCAAAACATTAATGGGAATGTAAACAAAGAAATCACAGTTCAGACTGATTATATGATGCCAATAGGCACCAAACAACTCTTTGAAGTAGGTGTTAAAGGAATTTTCAGAGAAGTAAATAGTGATTACCAATACCTTTTTGGGACATTGGGTAACCTACAAGAAAGTGCTTCTCAGCCTTCTGGTTATTTAAATTATAATCAAAATATAGCAGCTGGGTATGTTTCATATACGCTATCTACCAAAAACAAATGGTCGTTTAAAACAGGTATAAGGTATGAGCATACTAATATTGATGCTATTGACAACGCACTCCCATTGGATATATCTAGCTACCAAAACTTTGTTCCTAGCATAAATATCTCCAAAATATTAAAGAACGGACTAACGGTAAAAGCCGCGTATAATAACCGTATTCAAAGACCAGGGCTTCAGCAGTTAAACCCTAACTATAATGCGTCTAATCCTCAATCTATTACCATAGGAAATCCTAGCTTAACACCAGAGGTATCAAACAACTTGGAGCTTAGTTTTAGCAAGTCTATAAAGAGAAGTTATATCAACCTTTCGTTCTTCGGAAGACAAACCAACAACTCTATTCTGCAGTTAACTTCTCCTTCTGACACCGTAGCAGGAGCCTTAATAACTACCTATGAAAACATAGGGAAGCAGAAAGTTGCAGGACTAAACTTCTTTGGTAATGTTTTCTTAACACAAAAATGGAGCATAAATGGAGGGTTTGACGTTTATTACAATTACTTAGAAGGTCAAGTTCAAACAATTGATGGCTTTGAATTAGCAAGCAATAATGGTATAGTATTGGGTGGTAGAATGATGTCACAATTATCCCTTAATAAAGGCTGGGGTTTACAAGCATTTAGTGGCTTCAGAGGCAATAAAGTTTCTCTTCAAGGAGAAGAGTCCGGAATGGCTTTTTACTCACTAGGAGTGAAAAAAGACATCAATGAGAAAAAAGGAAGTATCGGTATTGCGTTTGACAATTTTGTAAACGGAATGACTAGAACTTCCACTTCGAGCTCAGACCTTTTTAGTCAAAAAAGTGTAAACTACATACACAACCAAAACGTAAAACTTACATTCTCATATAAACTTGGAAACATGAGATTTGTAGAGAAAAAGAAAACGAGATCTGTTAACAACACTGACCAAAAAGGTGGTGGAGATAGCGACTCAGGAGCATTTTAAAAAAAGCCTTTTTACAGCAGACGGGCCGCTAATTTATTCCTTCTGCTCTATGATAAAATCATATACCTATCAGGCCTAAAAGATAAACGCAGTTGATTTACAAGAACTGCAATGGTTAGTGGTTTAACTATAAATTCGAGACCTCTCTGTAATTTCAGAGAGGTTCTTTTTTTGTAAAAAGTCAAATATTTGATATGCCATTTTATAGCTCACCTGCTAGAAGCCTTCATCAACATATTTGTCACAATTTCGACTTTCATTTAAGCCAAATCCCGCCAAATCAAACAATCATTTCTAACGAAAAGGCATTTTTCTATTAAAAATGTACCCCACTGGGGTATCTAGAAAAATTGAATACCTAATCAGTCCTTAATTAATGTTAAAACCGAGATTATTAAAGCCGCGTTTGCATCGCACCTATCGTAGACAAGAATAAGAAACATATAAACTTTACAATGCAAAAAAAACGCTTAATCTTACCTCTACTATTTCTCACTATTTTTGGGCTTCAAAGCTGCGACACCTCCGACGTAGACCCAGCAGATGGCGACTGGTTTAAACTATCTGATTTAGACGGTTTAGCGAGGTATGCCGCCGTAGGTTTTTCTATTGGCGATTTTGGATATTTAGGAATGGGAGCCGATGAAGACAATTACAAACTAAGTGACTTCTGGAAGTTTGACCCATCAAAAAACACTTGGACTCAAATAGCAGATTTCCCTGGAACAGCCAGAACAGCTGCCGTAGGTTTAAATATTGAAAACAAAGGCTACGTAGGCACCGGTTTAGATATTGAAGACAATAAACTAAATGATTTTTGGGCATACGACCCTACTAGCAACACTTGGGAGCAAAAATCAGATTTCCCTGGCTCTGCCAGAAGAAACGCCGTTAGCTTTACGCTTCTTAACAAAGGTTATGTAGGCACCGGCCATGACGGAAACTACACCAAAGACTTTTACTCTTACGAACCAGCTACAGATACTTGGACCAAAATAACGAGCATTGGTGGCTCTAAAAGAGTGGGTGCCGCTTCCTTTGTGATTGACGGTAAAGCTTATGTAGGTACTGGAAATAACAACGGCATCAACCTTTCTGACTTATGGCAGTATGACCCCGCTACAGAAACATGGATAGAAATGCTGGACTTTGATGAAACTACCGTGGCAAGGTCATACGGCTTTGGTTTTTCTTTGAACAATAAGGGTTTTATAGCCGGAGGTTCTTCTAGCAACACCGTTTGGGAATACACCACCGGAGGCGAAGATGACCTAGGTGAGTGGAATGAAGTAACCAGTTTTGAAGGCAGTGCCAGAAACTACCCAGTAGCATGGACTATTAATAATGAAGGCTACGTGGCCACAGGTTCAAACGGCCTTTCACGATACGACGACCTTTGGAAATTTACGCCAGACATAGTTCAAGACGATGAATAAAAACATTGGACTTTCCATATTAATTACACTCGGTCTTATAGCCTGTAAACCTAGCTCCAGCTACTCTTATAAAGTACTGGAGCTAGGCCAAGACCAGTTTGGCTATGAAATAATAAAAAGTAATAAGTCATTTATTACTCAAAAATATATTCCGGGGAAAGCAGGAAACACGCCGTTTTCTAGTGAAGAAGATGCTAAAAAAGTAGCATCACTAATGCTACTAAAATTAGAAAATGGGGTGTTCCCTCCCACCATAAAATTGTCAGAAATAGACTCGCTCCAAATCAAATAAAGCTTTAGAAAATGAAATATATAATTGCCATAATTCTGGCGATCGGAGGTATTGCTATGTCTTGTACCTCAGGTAGTTTAGACGTAACCCTCGATGTAGATTCGCAGATAAATCAAAACACCGTCATGGTAGACACCATGCGTGTGGAAGGCTTCACGGTGAAAGAGGACAGTACTTACACATCAGCATCGGGACAGCTTCAAGTAGGTAGCTACACCATGAACAGTAGGCTAGCGATAAGCTCCGAGGCATATTTTCAAGTGAGCTTACCGGGTACCAACTACGGAGCATATAACATTACTGAAAGTATGGTTTTAGACTCTGCCAAAATTCAGCTGAGGTTAAACGGAAACATAGGAGACACCACGGCTTTTCAAACCATTAGGCTTCACGAACTTATTTCTGAAATACCAACAAGTGATGCACAATTGAGCAATTTTTCTTACCCCGCGGAAACAAACCACATAGCCGAAAAAATATGGAAGCTTAGACCTTCTAAAGACACCTTGGTAGAGCTTACTTTAAATGCAGCCACGGCTTCAAAAATATGGGATTATTACCAAACCAGCTACAGAGAAGACAATCCTAGTCTTTTGAAAATCATAAAAGGATTGGTATTAAAAGGGGGGCAAAATAATACCTCGCTCAGTGTTTTTAATGCCACTAATGCAGATATACGTCTTTATACACATACACAAAACACGTATATTCAATACACTTTTGACTTCCCACTTATAGTAAATAATGCTCAGTTTAACCATTACACCTACCTTTCCGATTTTGATGCTTTAAATAGCCTAAGCCCAGGCGAACAAGTGAATGCCTCTTTAATGAACAATGAATTTGTTTTAAATGCAGGACTTGGATTATCAGGTAAAATTGAAATACCGGGAATAAGTCAGTTAAAGGAAATTACCGACCTCGCAGGCATTCATCAGGTTCAAATGGTGCTTTATTCTACTAGAAAAAGTTTAACGGAAACGCCTACGCCACCTGCTTCTTTGGCTTTATACACCATAAATCTTAATAACGAAATAGAGGCAGCCATGGCGGATGCTTATGGCAACCAGATAACGGGCACCTATGTTTATAACCCAGAAGACCTAGTTTTTACCAGTTATTACACTTTTGACCTGACGCAATACTTCAAAAACATTCTTTTCCAGGGCGTACAAAATAAGGGATTCAAAGTAATTCCTGGAGATGACGGAACCGTGAACGGAACATTTGGCGGTGTATACTTAGGAAACTTTGACAATGCTTCCTTTAAAGCAAAACTGATAGTTTATTATGGGGAGTAAGCTCATATTACAGCCCAAGAAACCAATTTAAAAGCTCGGGTTCGTTTACAATACTCCAAGAATGAGGATGCCTGCTGCCGTCTGGTCTGATGCCTTTACCTTCGGTCAATATTAGCTCGGCATGCTCATTTCCGTCTATCTTTATTTGGTTAATGAGTGCTGCGGCATCAATGCTATTCATAGAATAATAATCTTTGCCACGGTTTTCTATCCACCACATAACGTCTGGCTCGGTATAGGCCCTTATAGCTATATCCTTTAAAAAACGGGCGTTTCCGCCATACTCGGCGGTATAACAAAAAGGAGAATAATTAATATAATTGGTGATAACCTCGGCTGGTTTTCCGCCCAAGTTTTTTGTGAGGTAGTGGCTCACCCACTGCCCTTCATTGGCAGCCACTTCATTAAGGTTCATACGCCAGGCCTTATCTGTTTCAGCCCAAAAACGCACCATGTCTAAGGGGGCGTCACAAATGGCCACGGCTTTTGGCAAAATATGATTTTGAGAATCATCGCTTTTAGAAAAAATAGCCATTTTCAAAGCCCGAGTACCTTCCAAAGACATTCCAGAAAATAGTAAATTATCAATGGGTACATCATAATTAACACAGGCTTGGTAAATATAACTTTCCAGTTCTTGCATCTTTTTTACTTCAAAAAGAAACTCAAAACTGTTTTCGGTATTGACAAAAAGCGTTGCTAAATCTCGCTGTCTAGCTAAGTTTATAATACTATTTGATATGGCAGTATCAAGCTCTGTATGAAAAAACACCACTGCCCCTATGGCCTTATTTTCAGTCAAAAAAATTGTGTATCCAGCATCCACTTGGGGGATTTCAATGCCGTCGCTAAGTGTTATTTGACCATTAGCCGGCACTCTATAGCTAACAGCCTTTTGCCCGAGGCAAGAGAAAGAAAGTAAAAGCAAAAAACAGATTCTATGCATATACAAATAAATCTAAATCGAGCTAAGAAAACTGCTCTATCTATGTTAAAATAGCTTAAGACAAAGAAAAATTATCGACAACTGTTATATCAAATCATAGCTTGACTTCACTCTAACAATACCATACTCTCTTAAGATGTAAGTTCAGAATCATAATATCTACTATTTTCATCCGATTAAAAGCATAATTATTATGACTTCCTTATATCGCCCTGTACTATGTGAGTACGGTCAAAATTCAGTTCAAATTCCTTAATCAAATTTCATTAACAATAAGAATTTTGAGTGTACGAGTTTACAGGCGGTCGGCCGCTGCCGTGTTGCTTTTTTTGACGGTTGGCCGCTGCCGTTCGTTTTTTTTTCAATCGGTGCGGCGACCCGCATAAAATGAAGTCCCGGCCGGAAGGCCAGCCTAAGTAAAAATGTCTTCTTTTAGGTTTTGAAAACTTTTTTAATGTCAATTCAATACTTGGTAGAATATCAATGGCATTTTATTATCTCATAATACTAATCCATTTAATATTCGAGCTAAGCGTCGTATATTGGGTTCATCTTAACCTTTTCAAAAAACACTCATGTATATTCTTGCCGAAAGTAGCTCCATTGCCAATAATTTTCTTGCCCAAATTAGAGATGTCAATATTCAGAAAGACAGACAGAAATTCAGACGAAACATAGAACGCATAGGAGAAATATTGGCCTATGAAATTTCAAAGAATCTACATTTTGAAAACGATAAAATAACCACGCCATTAGGGGTAAAAGAATCCAAAACCTTAAAAGACCAACCCGTTTTAGTAACCATATTGAGGGCGGGATTACCCCTCCACAATGGCATGCTAAACTATTTTGATGAGGCAGACAATGCTTTTATTGGAGCCTACAGGGGCTCTCATAATGCCAAAGATGATTTTGATATTGAAATGGATTATATCACCAGTCCCGATATACAAGGCCGTACTTTGATAATTTGTGACCCCATGATAGCCACCGGAAAGTCTATAGAAAAAGCCTACCACGCCATGTTACGCTATGGCATTCCTAAAAGAACTTATATAGTAGCCGCCATAGCCTCAGCTAGAGGAGCAAGATTTGTACAAGCAAGAATGCCAGAGTGCAGGTTATACTTGGGAGATTTGGACAAAGACCTTAACAGTAAGTCTTACATAATTCCAGGTTTGGGAGATGCTGGAGATTTGGCCTTCGGCGATAAGATTTAATAACAAATAGCTATTTTTAAACCCTAATTAATCATAACCACTATTATATGTCTCTAAAACTCTCTGCTGCCGACTGGAAAAAACTTTTCAGTCTACCAGTAATTGTAGCCGCCCTCGGGTATTTTGTCGATATCTATGATATGCAGCTTTTCGGTATTGTAAGAGTGCCTAGTTTAAGAGCTTTAGGCCTTTCTGAAGAAGAAGTAGCTACCGCCGGAAACTCCATTCTAAGCTATCAAAGTTATGGTTTGCTAGTGGGTGGCATATTTTGGGGTACACTGGGAGATAAAAAAGGAAGGCTATCTGTACTTTTCGGCTCTATTATTACCTATTCCATTGCGAATGTTGCCTGTGGTTTAATACCGCAAATAGCCTTCATGGACCAAGTAGAGGCCTATAAATGGCTAAGGTTTATTGCCGGAATAGGTCTAGCAGGCGAATTAGGAGCAGGAATCACATTGGTATCAGAAAGTTTACCTACCAGGCTCAGAGCCATTGGAACCTCGCTGGTAGCAGGTATAGGCCTGATGGGTGCTGTGGTTGGTAATTTTACGGTTCGCCTTTCTGGCGACTGGACCATCGCTTACTTTATAGGAGGTGCTATGGGTTTTGCCCTTTTACTCCTGAGGGTAGGTGTGATAGAATCTGGCATTTACACCAACCTCACGAAAGACAAAAGCGTTTCTAAGGGTAACTTCTTTATGTTTTTTAATAATTGGGAGCGTTTTGTGAAATATTTAAAATGTATAGGCATAGGCATACCTACATGGTTTTGCATTGGTATTTTGGCTTATTTCAGTAATGAGTTTGGAGAAGCCCTTGGAATAGCAGAGCCTGTGGAGCCCGGAATGGCTATAATGTGGGCTTATATAGGAATTTCGGCAGGAGACTTCTTAAGCGGCTTTATTAGCCAGCAATTACAATCAAGAAAGAAAGCTATTTTTTATATGATGTCTTTTTCGGCAGTAGCGGTTATACTCTTTCTTTTTGCGGGAGTAAGCTCAGCCAATGAACTATACGCCATCTGTTGTTTATTAGGACTCGGGACTGGATACTGGGCCATGTTTGTAACAGTTGGTGCAGAGCAGTTTGGCACTAATTTAAGAGCTACGGCAGCCACCACTATTCCAAACATGGTAAGAGGTGCCTTACCTGCTATGATTGCTATTTTCATATTCTTCAAACCTTCTAGTGGTATTATTTGGGCAGGAGCTATAACTGCCATATTTGCCTACGCCATTGGTTTTTATTCTACGCTTACCATTCCAGAAACGCACGATAAGGAACTAGACTATTTAGAAGAATAGCGTATAAATACTTAAAGAAAAACGTATGATTTGCCTTTAATATCACTCATGGAAAAAGTACCTTTGAATTAGTTATAGCCATGAAAAAGTAAAACTTACTCCTTCCGATGACCTCGGAAGGTTTTTTTCATTTTAGCGGCACAGCATGAGGCTTTTCCCGAAATTCTGTAAGCACAAAATAGCCAGTAACTAAAGTGGCCACAATAAAATACGCCACCACCACGAAGTTAAGTCCGGCATTCAGGCTCTCCAAGCCAAACCAGCCATCATGATTGACAAACAAAAATAGACCAAGTCCGTTTTTAGCTAATTCCTGCCAAATAGCTAAAGGATTCTTACCCATAAACTCTGTGTAAGCATACACAGATAAAAACAAGAACAAACCATATGCAGCCATGCCTCCAGCGTCCATACGGCCTAAAGCCGTGAAGAAATACATCAGAAATCCAAAAGTGGTAAAAAACTGAATCCAAGACCAGATTAAAACACCTTGAGAAACTTCAGGATAATACTTTTCAAAATTATAGGGGTCTTCTATTTTAGGTTCAGGGTATTTCGCTTCTACATCGGCTGGCCGCCAACCTGTAGGCATTAACCAAATTCTAACACTATCCCACCAACTATCAGCCCTAACAGCATCTTTCACCATGAGCCAAAAGTGCTGAAAATTAATCTTTATAGGATTCCATGTACTTACGGGTCTGGTAATGCCATAAACTGGCGGCACGTCATCTAACTCTTCCTGAAATGTACCAAACCACATATCCCAAAATATGAAAATTTGCCCCATGTTTTTATCCAAATATTCCGGATTAATGGCATGATGCACTCTATGATGCGAGGGCGTTACTATAATTTTCTCTAAAAAGCCTAGCTTGCCTATATACTCGGTATGATACCAAAACTGAGCAAAAAGATGAAGCGGTGCCACTATGGCAATTATCTTAAAATCGACTCCTAATAAAGCAGCAGGCACAAGAAAAATAGTAAAGAAGCCTACCAAACCCGATATACTTTGACGTAAAGCACAGGCCAAATTAAACTCCTCCGAAGAGTGATGAATCAAATGCTGATTCCAGAAAAAATTGACTGAATGGTTTATCCTATGACCTATATACCCCGCTAAATCTAGTGCCATAAAAGCTATCAAAACATTTAACCAAGTGTATTCAATTTTGATAAAAGCCCAGTGCTCCACCATCCATGTATAGGTCAAAAGCGAAACACCAATGCCTAAAACATCTTTGAGGGTATTAGTATAACCAGAGCTTAAACTGGAAATAACATCCATTGATTTAAAGGAGTCACCTTTTACGAAGTATCCGTAAATTTTCTCTGCCAAAACAAAGAGAAAAAACAGTGGTGAGGCTATGAGTAAAATTCCGGCGTAAGTTTCCATAAATTAGTATGCTTGCAGCGTAATTTTTCAAATATAGTGATTTGACGAAACAAAAACCTACATAGCCCATGGCATATCGCTACACACCTGCCTCTACTATGGCTATTTCTTCTGGCGTTAAATCATATAATTCATAAACCATCTGGTCTATTTCAGCCTCTAAAACTGTGGTATCTGCCGCTGCTTTTTTTTTTGTTGTTCGTTGTTTAGAAAAGGGAAACACCTTTTAAAGCTTTCAATAGTTACTTCTAAATCAATTCAATATTTTAATCGGATGATAACAACTCAAAAAATAACTTAGAATCAAAGCACCCTTTACACAAAAAAAGCCGCCAAGAAATATTTCTCAGCGGCTTTAAAATAAATTCTATAGTCAAAATTAAAGTCTAGTCACCTTAAGATTTTTCCACTCCACTTTGATTCCGCCACCGTCGTGAATCTGAAGGGCTATTGAACCTTCTGCCTCACCTATTTTATCATCTGTAAGGGTAATCATTTCATGACCATTCAGCCATGTAGTAATGGTAGGACCTACCACTCTTACTTTCATGGTATTCCATTTTCCCATTTTAAGGTATTTGTCTTTTTCTGGGTCTGGTTTAATTAACCAGCCTCTTCCGTAAGACTCATACACGCCACCAGTATCATGTCCCGGAGGAGCTACTTCTGCCTGCCATCCAGTAATTTTGGTCCCCTCTATAGAAGAACGAATAAAAATTCCACTGTTACCATTTGCTTGCTGACGGAAATCAACCTCTACCTCAAAATCTTTAAAGCTCTCGTCAGTAGCTAAATAGCCATAACCTTTATCAGGACCACTTTCACATACTAAAAGACCATCTTCTACAAACCACTTTTCGGTTCCGTAAATAGTCCAACCTGTCAAATCTTTTCCATTAAATAATGGTGTTGCTTTAGCTTTTTGAGCTTGAGCCTGAAACGCCAGCATAAAACAAAACGATGCCACCAGAATTAACTGCTTTTTAATATTTATCATATTTCTTTGGTTAAGTAAATTTTAGGACGAATATAATTCAATATTACTAAGTAAGTCTTCCTTAACTCCGAATTCCCCTAGAAAGTCGACTATCGGCTATTCTACCACGAAATATTTCTAAATTGATATGTTTTAAATAACAATCACCTTAAATTGTACCTAATAAATAAAACAAGCCTATGAAAGTTCTACTGATTTTAATGTCTTTTTGTACCTACGCTGCTATGGGTCAAAACCTTAGTCAAAAACAGCAGATAGCCGATGCCATTTTAGCCTTGGATGAAGGCGACAGAAATGACGCCACTGTAATGGGCTATGATAAAAATGATGTTTTCAAAGTAATTAAAACTGGCACAAACAACCTTATCTGCCTTGCAGACAATCCTAAGCAAGAAGGTTTTTCGGTGGCTTGTTATCACAAAAACCTAGACCCTTTTATGGCAAGAGGGCGAGCACTTAAAGCCGAAGGAAAGAGCAGAGGTGAAATAGAAAAAATTAGAGAAGAGGAAGCTAAAGCTGGTAAATTAATAATGCCAGAGAAAGCATCTACCTTATATGTACTTAGTGGAGAGACCAAAGAAGATGCTAAGCTAAGATGGGTGGTTTATATTCCTTGGGCTACTGCCGAAAGCTCCGGCTTACCTATTAGACCAATGAGTGCTGGTGCTCCTTGGATTATGTTTCCTGGTACCTACCGTGCACATATTATGATTACACCTCCGCAGTAAATAAAATTTAATCAACCCTACGCTATCAAAAATGTACTTCAAATTTATCAAAACCCTAATGCTAGGTCTAAGCTTAATAGCCTTAAACGCTTCAGCCCAAAACCTAGTTAAAGAAGGAGCAAAACTGACTTTAATTTCAGACCAATTTTCCTTTACCGAAGGCCCCGCTGCCGATAAAAAAGGAAACGTATATTTCACAGACCAGCCAAACGACAAAATCTGGAAATACACTACCAAGGGTGTGTTAAGCCTTTATATGGATGGCTCTGGCAGAGCAAACGGTCTCTTTTTTGACAAAAATGGCAACCTTATGTCCTGTTCCGATAATGACAATGAGCTATGGAAAATTGACAAAAACAAAAACGTAGAAGTGTTGGTCAAAAACTGGGACAATAAACGCTTAAATGGCCCAAACGACCTTTGGATTGACTCCCAAGGCGGTATTTATTATTCTGACCCATTTTACAAAAGAGATTACTGGAAACATACTGAAAGCGAGCAAGACGAACAACGCGTTTATTATAGAAACCCATTAGGAAAAGTGAGTATAGCGGCGGATAGTTTCGTTCGTCCAAATGGACTGATTGGAGACAAAGCCAGAAACAAAATGTACATCACCGACATTGGCGATAAAAAAACTTATGTTTATAACATGGCTGCCAATGGTACACTTAGTAATAGGAAACTATTCTGTGAACAAGGCTCAGACGGTATGACGCTAGACGAACTCGGCAATGTATATCTAGTAGGAAAAGGCGTTACCATTTACAGCCCAAAAGGTGAAGTCTTAGAGAAAATTGACGTACCCGAAGGTTGGACAGCCAATATCACTTTTGGTGGTAAGAAAAACAAAACCCTATTCATTACTGCCTCAAAATCTTTTTACTCCATAGAAATGAATGTAGAAGGAGCAAAATAACCCTAAACCATTATAAAAATGAACCAATCAATGTTAAGAAAATCTAGCATCAAAAATCTAGTACTCGCTATACCATGCAGCATTTTAATTTCTAGCTGCTCCAGTAATACTGAAAATGCAGAATCTACAATAATAGAAGAAATACCTGAAATAGGCGTAGGTGCAGCCGCCATAGATGGTGCCGAAATGTACATGGATGGCACCAAAGAAATTCTTCACGACAAATGGGAATATTGGGAAGGACCAGGCTTTTCTGGCGAATACCCTATAAAATGGATGGCAGTGGAAGACCAAGAAACTGGTCAATATGCTATTAGCAGCAATGACCCTGGCGGAAAAGGCGGCAAATATGGCTCTGTGGACATTGTCACTAAAAACAAATTCAAAGACTTTAGAGCTCATGTAGAATTTTTCATTGCCACAGAAGGCGGGAACTCTGGTGTTTACTTACAAAACAGATACGAAATTCAGGTATTAGATGGCGACACCACCACACATGGAATGGCTGCGGTTATAAATGAATCCGAATCACCATATCATCTTTATAACGGTATAGGGAAATGGAATGCATATGATATTCAGTTTCGTGCGGCAAGGTTTGATGACGAAGGAAACCTAAGTGAAAAACCTATGGTCACCTTATACTTTAATGGCGAAAAAGCTCATACCAATGTAGAAATTCAGCAAGTTTGGGGTGGAGAAAAATCAGGACTAGACGGTGGAAACGATGGCGGTAAGGGTATTACTGACAGACCAGGCGGACTAAAACTTCAAGCCGAAGGGCATGACGTACTTTACAGAAATGTCTGGATTAAAGAAATGGACTTTGAAGCTGCCGATACCGACTTTTAAAATTTACAAAACCTGCCTATATAAATAAGATATGAATAGAAGAGATATTATAAAATCTGGTCTTGCCACCACAGCGGCACTTGCCGTAGGCAGTTCATCAAAATTGATGGCTGCTCCAGTAAAAAAAACAAAACACAATTTCACGTTTTGCCTTAATACAAGCACCATCATGAAGCAAAATGTAGGCCTCATGACCGAAATCGAGCTTGCTGCAAAAGCCGGTTTTGATGGTATTGAAATTTGGATGAGAACACTGGAAGCCTTTGTTAAAGACGGCGGAAAGCTAGCTGATGTAAAAAAGAAAGCAGACGACTTGGGTATAGTGATAGAGGACTCCATAGGTTTTGCTCAGTGGGTAGTAGACAATGACGAGGTCAGAAACAAAGCCATAGAACAAACCAAAAGAGAAATGGACATGCTAGCTCAAATAGGCTGCAAGCGAATAGCTGCACCGCCTTTTGGTGCTACTAATGAGCCCTGCTTAGACCTAAGAAAAGCAGCAGAAAGATTCGGCGTAGTGTGCGACCTTGGAAAAGAAATGGGTGTACTGCCACAGTTAGAACTTTGGGGTTTTTCTCAAAACTTACATTTGTTTGGCGAAACGCTTTTTGTAGCTGCCGAATCTGGTCATTCTGATGCGGTAATTCTTCCTGATGTTTATCATTTAAGACGAGGCGGCTCTCCGTTTGAAGCTTTAGAAATGATTAATGGAAGTAAAATTCAGATGTTCCATATAAATGACTACCCTGGAAATATTGAAAAATCAAAACTGACTGATGCTATGCGAGTAATGCCAGGAGATGGCGATGCTCCTATGGATGACATTTTAGGAACCTTAAATGCGAAAGGGGTACCTATTTCCCTTTCGTTAGAAATTTTCAATGAAGACGTTTGGAAAATGGACGCCTTTGAAGCTTGTAAAATGGGAATTTCTAAGATGAAAGCTGTGGTAGAAAGTGCTACTGCTTAAATGAAAACGAGGCTTAAATTTTTAATTCAAGCCTCCTTTTTCTTTCTTTTACTTTGTGGATTATTAGTAAAACGGGAAGGCCGTACTACTATAGACATTTGTAAACAAAACATAACTTTTCTAATAAAAACACCTAAAAAGCCCCTAATTCCTCTGCAAATGAATAATTAATCAAAGGTGGACAAAAAGGTCGACTAACAAATACCCTACCCTAGGGTGAAAACTAAATCACATGACAAAAAATAATACAGAAGAAGAACTAGCGGGAATTCAAGATTTTGTAAAAGAGCTCTATGGAGACTTTAAAAATCATTTACCTATCATTCCAAAAAAGCTTCACGAAGACGAGTTAAAAAAACTCAAAATTGGCCGACGAAGAGAAACCTTTTACTTCGTGGTAGACTTTATGAATCTGGAAATAACGGAAGCAAATGGCCTAGATGAAATTGGCTTTCAGGAAGCACACTTTACTTTTAAAGATTATATCAGTCTTATGCCCGAAGGAGCCATGAGACAGCTACTCTTTTTACTGGGAAAACAAACTTTTAAAATGGCCGAAAGAACTTTTATAGGTTTCTTAAAACCCAAATTTGTGGCCCTAGTACCACTTACAAATAGTGATGGAGAAACCTTATTATGCAAAAGAACCATCTCTGTTTGGCAAATGTCTGAAGAAGGACAGATTCTCTCTTATTTATCAGAATTTGTCATCATTAAAAAGTTTGAAAATGAGGCTGCACTACCGCGTTTTTATGATGTTGACCCTAAAATAAAAGAAATATTTAATGGAATGGTAAACAAGGTTTTCAACCATCTTCCGGCTCACGAAAACCCATTTACACACAGAGAAATAGTTTTACTAAATCTATATGCTCAGAACCTAGAGAAACCATTTACAGCCAAAGAAATTGCTAAAAAAGAGAACCTTAGTATAACTACCGTTCACAGTTATAATAAAAATATCTTAACCAAGGCTAGGCGTTTTTTTAACAATGACGCTATCAAATCTGCCAAAGAGGTGGCTGCCTTGATGAAGAAAAATGGAATACTTTCTTAAACTTACAAAAGCTCATTAGCAAGGTTTGCCAGTTCCGAACGCTCGCCTTTGGCTAATTTAATATGAGAAAAGAGGTGATTCCCTTTCAGTTTATCTATCAAATAGGCCAGCCCGTTTGACTGCTCATCCATATAAGGTGTATCTATTTGAGCTATGTCTCCAGTAAAAACTATTTTGGTACCTTCCCCTGCCCTAGTAATAATGGTTTTGACCTCATGCGGTGTTAGGTTTTGAGCCTCGTCTACTATAAACATGACATTAGAAAGGCTTCTGCCTCTTATAAAAGCTAAAGCAGTAATAGAAAGCTTCCCGTTTTGCTGCATTTCGTCCAGTATCTTGCTCTTCTTTTCCGTTTCCTTGAATTGAGCTTTAATAAACTTAAGGTTATCAAAAAGTGGCTGCATATAAGGCGAAACTTTTTCTTCCGCCCCTCCTGGCAAAAATCCAATATCTCTATTGCTCAGCGGTATAATAGGCCTTGCCAGAATTATCTGATGATATTTATTTCGTTGCTCTAATGCTGCTGCTAAAGCCAAAAGCGTTTTTCCGGTCCCTGCCACCCCTTGAATAGCCACCAGCTTTATTTGGTCGTTTAAGAGCGAATCTAAAGCAAAAGCCTGCTCCGTGTTTCGAGGTTTGATGCCATAGGCATAATTAGACTCCACCCTATGAAACATATCTGTGTCTACATCATACCTGGCCAGTGCCGACTCCGTACCGTTTTTTAAGGTATAATAGCTATTGGCAATTTTTGATTTGCCCAATACACCACTTTCTTTAACTACACCTTTAACATATAGATTATGTATAAACTCTGAATCTAACTTATCAAATGCCTGATAACCTTCAGAAATGGTAGCCATATTTTTGACCTTACCTGTCAAATAATCCTCAGAAAGTAAACCTATGGCTTTAGCCTTTATTCTAAGATTGATGTCTTTGGTCACTAAAATAACCTTTGCTTCTGCCGTATTAACCTTTAGTGACAGAGCGGCATTAATAATTCTATGGTCGTTTTTATCACTTCCAAAAACCTGAGAGGCATCTACCTTTAGTTTTTCAGATTTCATCAATATCTTAAGCTTTCCTTTGCCTTCGCCCAGCTCTACCCAGTTATCAAAACCAGATGCCATAGGGAGCTTGTCTAAAAAGCGAATAACAGCTCTAGCTTCAAAATTATTGGTATCGTTACCAATTTTGAAATTATCTAACTCTTCCAAAACCGTAATAGGTATGGCTACATCGTTATCTTCAAAATTTTGAATGGCGTTGTGGTCAAATAATAGTACCGAAGTATCTAGTACAAATATTTTCTTTGATGATTCTTTTCCCATAGTTGCAAGCTCTTTCTCTTAAATTCCAATATAAGGTATAGAATCTAAAGCAAACAAGTTATTTATTATTTTATCGTTTGTATGCTATCCTTTGTGTGAACTATTTAAACCCCACTTTAGGTTTATATTTGTAATATGACTAAAGCTATTTTGAAAAACTTTTCCTTTCTTTTAATTCTCGGCCTTATTTCTTGTAACCCCGAAGAAAGCAGTGTCAAAGAAAAAACCTTCTACGATTTAGAAACAGTCATTCAGAATGAAATAGACTGGCTTACCGAAAATAAACCAACGGTTCATAAATCGGTACGTATAAATGATGAAAGCGAAGAACTTAACACCAATGATATTGATTGGAAAAAGGAGTTAGAAATAATTATTCAGTCTGACCTTAATAAGGCTGCCTATAAACTAAGTTATGATGAAACGGATAGTTTAAACCAAATATCCTACAAACTAAAAGCAGGTGAGAAGTTACCGGTTTCATCTCTTGAAATTTTCAAAGATGAAAATGGAAACCTATTAAAAATAAATTCGGTACATACCACAGACAATTACCTGTACAAATCTACCAAAAACGTTTTGGTAGAATTCTTAAATGGCCACCTTTCTACTTACGACATAAATGGGAATCAGGAGCTCTTCATTGGCACTGAAAAGACATTTGAAATAGCTGGAAAAGTTATTCTTTAGCTTTAGAGTCTTTTTAAACTAATCTAAACATTACGCCACTCTGTTGTGTATAGATGCAAAAAAGGACTTGGGCCAAATTAGTAGTTCGCGGCCCAAGTCCTTCCTTAAAAGCATTATTAGCTAATCCAGCATTTAGTCACAGACTTTTATTTCAGCTTTGAACACCGTAGAATGCTCAGTACTAAAACCTGGCATTAATACTATAGCATTACCTGCTTCATAAGTCACATTAGGAGCTGGCGTAAAATTAGCATCTCCAATTTTCTTGGTAGACTCTATTGTTTCAGAAGCCTTCACTCTTAACATACCGGTAGTCACTTTTCCAGTTTCCATAAGGTTTTGCTCTGCTACTTTCACATCCACTGTATTAGAACCGCCCGAGCTACAGCTTACAAAATAAGAAGTAGTTACTGCTGGACTTAATGTGGCAGTATAACCCGTCACTGGGCTTGCTCCATCAGCATACCAAGTTATTGTACCTGTACACCCAGTAGCGGTTAGGTCAATAGACGCACCTGGACAAATTGCTGGTAACTCTGGAGTAATAGTTATGAAAGCACTACTTCCACAGTTACTCTTCTCATTAATCACCATACTTGTCATATCACTTGTACAACCGTTTTGAGTTTCACAATAACCGCTATAAGTACCTGCTTTTTGCACAGTCAATGTTCCTGTATTTGACAATGCAGACACTCCATCTCCTTCGTTAACTCCAGGAGTAGTCCATCTGAAAATATCTGAACTTGAAGAACATGTACCTGTTAACACTGCCGATTCTCCTTTACATAGTTCACTATTATCTGTTTCAATAGTTGGTACTTCAGGAATTGGATATAGTATCACTTCTACTGTTGCAGTGGCAGAGGAACCATTGATATCAGTAATAGTAACAGTGTATACACCTGCATCTAATTCTGTAATTGAATACGGACTAGTTACATCACTTGCAGACCCATCACCTGTCCATGAGAAGTCAAATGGTGCAGTCCCTCCCGAGAATGTAACATTTATTAAACCCTTTGTTGCACATACCGTTGGCCCAGCAGTAGCACTAGTAATTACCAAGGGCGAACCTGAGCAATCTCCTGTTGGCTGGAAGCCTATTCCTGCTCCATCCCCACCGTCAGTCAAGTAAGGACTAAAGTCTATGTTTGCGGTAGCTTTGCTTAAGACTTTTCCTGATATCCCATTATCCTCTATCTCATTATAAACCGCAGTTCCAAACCAGTTACATCCCAATGTGGCTGTAGCACCCGGAACATAGTTCACAACACCGTATCCACGATTTGAAGTACCATTATTAGTAAATGAAGTTGTTTCAAAACTGTTATTTTCTACCGTAACTGTTGATACAAATGCATTGTTTTCAAACTTCAAGCCATTCAAATCATAACCTCCACCAGCTTTATCTGAGCTTTTTGAACTAGTAAGGTTTGAAACTTTATTTCCAGTTACAATCGCGTCTTCTGTGTTTCCTTCCAAACCAATACCAGTCGCTACAAAACCAGAAATATTAGATATTTCATTATTGCTTATTGAAGCGTTCACTACTTTTCCAGTATTGCTGAGATAATTAGAATTCCCACCAACATTTATTTGAATACCGTAGGCTATCTTTCCTGTTGGCCAGTCTCCATCATTAACCGTAACATTGCTGATGATGTTTCTCTCAATATTTAATCCCGTTAAAACACCCGTTGAGGTAGATTGTAAAATACCAATGGCACTAGAACTATAACCTGTAAGGTTTGTACTACTTATATCATTTATGCAATTGTCTGAGATATTAATATCGCTATTATTAGTACTTGGAACTGTATAAATAATTGAATGAATGTTCCCTCCTGTATAAGTGGTTCCTATTTCATGTATATTATTAAAAACAACATCTACATGTGATGCATCTCCAACTCTAATAGCATTAGAACTCGATGGTGCAGTAATTTCAAAACCATTAATAACTACATTATCTGCAGTAATATTAAATGGTAGTCCTGATGACACCGAAATAATAGACTCTAAGTTTCTTGTTCCCCCACAGTCGGTGTCGGCATTGGCTCCTAGAATTACTACTTCTTTGTTAACAACTATATTCTCATTATAAGTACCTGCCTCTGCTACTAATGTATCTCCAGCTGAAGTTTCCGCATCATTAATTGCCGCTTGAATGCTAACAAATGATTCTCCATTTGATATATTCAACACTCTACAATCCACAGCAGTCCCTACTCCTACTTCATCATTTAATAATGGGCAAAAGGTAATATTAGCACTCACTTTATCTCCTGTACCAGGACCAAAATCAGAAGGCCCTGATGCATCTCCCCACCAATTTGATCCTGCATTTATCTCCGTTGAGGAATAATTATGAACGCCGTCAAGATTACCAGTAATATTATTGTTACTAATTATCATTTGACCTACTGTTCCTCCTATTCCTATACCTTCAAAAGCATTATTATGTATATCATTACCATCAACTAAAACGTCAATTGGCGTATCTGAGGAAATCCCTACTTGGTTTAAAACATAGCAGTTATTGGTAACATCAGCGTCTGCATTTTGTAAATAAGTACCTGTATGCCAGCCTGTGAAATAGTTATTACTTACCGTTAAGTTAGTGGTGCCGCCTATTTCATTTACTATACCTCTAGATACATCAAAGTCCAGCACCCCGGTCCTTTCTACGTAATTATTCGTTATTGAAACGTTACTTAAAGCACTGACAATATGCACAGCCGCTAATTCCCCAGCTGGTGCTTGAGCTCCATCTAGTAATCTAAAACCGTTTATCGAGACATCTGAAGAAGTTACTTTTATATAACCATCAATTGTAGCCTCGGTTCCTCGTGAATCACAGCCAGATGTTCCTGCATTTGGACCTATTAGGCTAACAGCAATCGGAACAATTAAACTTTCATTATATGTTCCCTCACAAACTTCAATTACATCGCCAGCAGTAGCAGCATCAATAGCATCCTGAATATTGGCATATCCTTGACTTGACGTGCTATTGTAAACTGGTAAGAATACGACCTCTGCAGTTGCTGTTACACTAGAACCATTATCATCTGAAACAGTAACGGTATAAGCACCTGCATCTAATCCTGTAATAAAATAAGGGCTGGTTACTTCACTAGCAGAACCACCACCTGTCCATGAGAAGGCAAATGGTGCAGTCCCACCGGTGAAGGTAAATTCAATTGAACCTTTAGATTCACATAATTCGGGGCTTGATATAGCACTAGTAATTACTAGAGGTGAACCTGAGCAATCTCCTGTTGGCTGGAAGCCTATTCCTGCTCCATCCCCACCGTCAGTCAAGTAAGGACTAAAGTCTATGTTTGCGGTAGCTTTGCTTAAGACTTTTCCTGATATCCCATTATCCTCTATCTCATTATAAACCGCAGTTCCAAACCAGTTACATCCCAATGTGGCTGTAGCACCCGGAACATAGTTCACAACACCGTATCCACGATTTGAAGTACCATTATTAGTAAATGAAGTTGTTTCAAAACTGTTATTTTCTACCGTAACTGTTGATACAAATGCATTGTTTTCAAACTTCAAGCCATTCAAATCATAACCTCCACCAGCTTTATCTGAGCTTTTTGAACTAGTAAGGTTTGAAACTTTATTTCCAGTTACAATCGCGTCTTCTGTGTTTCCTTCCAAACCAATACCAGTCGCTACAAAACCAGAAATATTAGATATTTCATTATTGCTTATTGAAGCGTTCACTACTTTTCCAGTATTGCTGAGATAATTAGAATTCCCACCAACATTTATTTGAATACCGTAGGCTATCTTTCCTGTTGGCCAGTCTCCATCATTAACCGTAACATTGCTGATGATGTTTCTCTCAATATTTAATCCCGTTAAAACACCCGTTGAGGTAGATTGTAAAATACCAATGGCACTAGAACTATAACCTGTAAGGTTTGTACTACTTATATCATTTATGCAATTGTCTGAGATATTAATATCGCTATTATTAGTACTTGGAACTGTATAAATAATTGAATGAATGTTCCCTCCTGTATAAGTGGTTCCTATTTCATGTATATTATTAAAAACAACATCTACATGTGATGCATCTCCAACTCTAATAGCATTAGAACTCGATGGTGCAGTAATTTCAAAACCATTAATAACTACATTATCTGCAGTAATATTAAATGGTAGTCCTGATGACACCGAAATAATAGACTCTAAGTTTCTGGTTCCGCTACAGTCTGTGTCGGCGTTGGCTCCTAGAATTACTACCTCTTTGTTTACAACTATATTCTCATTATAAGTACCTGCTGCCACAGTAATCACATGGCCATTGTCTGTATCAGAGTCATCTAAGGCTGCTTGAATGGAAACAAAGGATTCGGAAGTATTTGTATTCAATACTGGGCAATCAACCAAAGTTCCTGTTGCTACAGGACCATTATAAAAAGGACAAGCATCTATGCCATCAGCAATAGAGTTACCAGATCCGCTTCCACTTCCGGAAGGACCATCTGGAGAGCCCCAGTAGTTTTTAGCAGCATTTACAAGGGGACCATTTGTAGTAACCCCATGTGTATTACCAACAATATCATTACCTTCAATTTTCAGAACGCTTATATCTCCTGCAAGATAACCAGCCGTAACTCCTGCATAGTTACCGCTTAATGTGTTACCTTGAATGGTAACATTATTAGCGACACTATTAGCCGGCAACGGGAAATATGAAGTTACCAAAATACCAGCTGATGTAGAACCATCAGATTCGGCAATACCTAAATTGTTTGTTATAGTATTTCCTTCAACCAATAAAGGATCAACTCCCCCGGAAATATCTAAGGCGTAATCTAACCAATTACCTGCTCCTTTACCTGTGTAAGTATTATTCTTAAATGAACCAGATATAATTGCTGCCGGAATCACTCCACTTCTAAAATGTGCTCCAATTCGACCAATATTGGTAAAGACCGAATTTTCGATATCAACATTACCATTTACTATTTGAATAGCTGTTCCATTTACTGGGGCACTTTTAATCTCGTTAAATGCAACACCTTCAACAGAACCATCTGATTGAAAACGAACAGCTACATGGCTAGTCATTCCTAAAGCGTCTAAGGTTAAATTCTTTATATTAACTGTAGTTCCTGCTGTAGTCCTAATCCATGCTGAAGCATCATTAGCATGATTTGAAGTAAGTGTGTTATAGTTAGAATGAACTGTTGTGTTGGCACTTCCTTTACCTTGGATTGTCAATGATTTGTTTACAATAATTTGACCTTCCGTATGTGATGCTACGCCTATTTCAACAACATCATTAGCTGTAGCAGCATCAATCGCCCCTTGAATAGTCATGTGGCTACTTCTTACATTAGTAGTAGAACCTTCGTAAACTATAACTGGACCATAGCCATCACAGCTTCCAGATACTGGCTGAAAACCAAGTGTATTCACATCATCATCTGTCCCGTTAGTTCCAAAAGGTAAGAAATTAACATCACCAGTAACTTGAATATTGACAGTTGCTGCTTCTGTACTACCAAACCAGTTACAAGTAGCGTTTAACGCACCTATACCACCGTGATAAATAGCATTACCGGCAGTAAGGTTAGTTATGCTATTCTCCGAAATAGTAATATTTTTACCACTTATGTTTTGGCCATCCTTTATGGCTATACCGTTATATCCTCCTGTGATTTCGTTATTGGCAATCAACACGGTACCTACAAAATCGGAACCGTATAAACGAATAGCTCCTCTATCTACAGCTTGAGCTACATTATTGGCATTACTTATTTTGTTGTTTTCAATAGTTACATCTCCTACAGCACCTGCAATCTGAATCCCCTGATACCCCGTACCATCGACTGTATTACCCGAAATATTAACAGTTGGTGTGGCATCAATAACCATTGCCGCATAGTTAATATTTATAAATGTATTATCTGTTATGGTAGTAGTCAGCGTATGAGATACCTGCATTCCACTTGATGTTGCGGTAGCATTAATATCTTCAAATTTATTATCAGTAATTATGAGATCTGCCCATGATGTACCATTTGCTGCATATATGGCATTGCCATTTACTATCAAATTTTTACTGAATGTTACATCCGACGTGTTTGGATTACCGGTAGCATTCCCGTCGTGAATAGGCGACCCTCCGTCAAACTTAAATCCGCTAATGGTTACATCCGTATTTCCGTTTGATATAGAGAATGCTCTACCTGCTGCACTGTTCACTAAAACCGCCTCATCACCCCTATCACCTGTATTTGGCGAAACTCCATCATTAGGTCCCAAAATAGTAAGCGACTTGTTCACAATCACCTGCTCATTAAATGTTCCTTCATTAACATTGACAATATCGGAAACCGAAGCGGCATCGACCGCTCTTTGAATATTACCAGAGTTAGTTGTTACAAATAATTCTGCAGCTTTCACTCGTACTAAACCAAGTGCTGCATTGTCAATCTTATGAGTGATTTTATCTTCAATAGCAAAATTCTCAGCTTTTGATGCCGTAGCACCAGTTTTACCATCGAAAGAGGCCGCAGTGGCATCCATATTATTAGTGTTAACTCTTGTTTTAATATAATCTCCAGTTTGTCCTGTAAAACTCACATTACCAAGCGGCGAATTAACTTTAGCTGATGCACTGTCTACCTCAATTCCAATAGCACCGCCGTTAATGATTATATCAGCACCTAAAGTGGCCTCAACCGCCACATGAGAACTCTTAGGACTATCTAATAATCGAATTCCTGTACCAGATGTATTAGGTGAAATAGTAATATCTGAAATTGAAGCATGGGCACCATTACTAGCGTCTGTACTATAACCATCAAAATTGTTAAGAAAAATACCCGTATTAACATTTGAAATAGTTCCTTCGGATATAGCCACTGGAGCGTCATTTTTTACATTCCAAACTTCAATTCCGTTTACGGTAGCAGTGGCCGCGTCAGTCCCTGTTCCGTCTATGACGTTACCACTAACAGTTCCGGCAGCATCACTCAAACTTGAAAGCAACATACCATTCCATTTAAGTTCTCCACTGTTAGCTATCGCAGTAATTGTATTATTCGAAACTGTCATTGGAGCCACATTTGGTCCTGTGTGTAAATTGAAGAAAACGCCAAGTCTTCGTGTTTGGATATTGTTGTTTTCAATCGTCTGATAAATAACATCTCCTGGATTTGCATCATGGAAATTACCAGTCTGAACTCCCATTCTTACATTGTTCATCACATTGTCTGTGACATGAGCATAGTTATCATTGTAAAGTAAAATTGCTCCACCCCATTTATCATAACCGTTTCCAGCATTGTAAGTACCTAAATCATTAAATAAGTTATTGCTTATAAGATGACCAGTTGTTGACGGGTTATTATAATTTTTCCAGCCAAAAAGGTCAATACCAAAATATTGAATATTTTGAAGAATATTATTTTCCACCTTTAAACCGTTCACAACTAAAGAATTCCCTGCATCATAATATACAATTCCTTCATAAACATCTATATCTGCACCGTTAGTACCAGCCCAACCAGAACTAAGGTTAACATTGTCTCCATCTAATTTAAAACCATCAATAGTGATATCGCTGGCTTTAATAGTAAACAAAGCGTCAGAGCCCGAAGTAGCAGGAACAATGATAGCCTCAGCATCTCTAATCCCCGTATTTGGAGATATTCCGTAATTTGGGCCTCTAATATCCAGTTCTTTATCAACTACTATATTTTCTGCATAAGTACCTGCCCCTACTTGAATGATTCCTCCTGAAATTGAAACATCCACAGCCTTCTGAATAGTTGCAAGAGGACTACTTCCACTTCCTGTATTACTGTTATCACCTGAATCATCTACAAATAATATATTATCATAAACTATTACATTAGCCGTAGCTGTTCCTTCACATGAGTTTCCATTTGTTACCGTTACAGTATATACGCCTGCCTTACTAGAGTTTGAGCTTAAAATAGTTTGACTATTATTATCGCCAGCGGTGAAACCATCAGGACCTTCCCAGCTATATGCTCCAGAGCCTACATCTATTGTTGCATTTAAAACTATACTTTCTCCTTCGTTATATACTCCGGATAAACCAGATGTGGAACCAGTGCTAGCTACTACCGAAACTTCTGGCAAACTATTGACTACCACCGTAGCACTTCCTGTAAGCCCAGCTTCTAAAGCCACACATCCCTTTGCATCTGTGAGACCTGTAGCTGTAAAAGATTCACCATCTGCTGTACTTAAAACCTCATAAGGGTTATCGGATGTTGTGATGGGACCTGTGGAACTAGTACCATCAGAATAAGTTAAATTAAAAGGGGCATTACCTGTTAAATCTATTGATACTGTTGGAAAATCATCACCTATACATATAGGGGATACCGCATTCACAAAAGCTGTTGGTAATGCATGTACCGTTCCGTTTACATCAACACCTAAATTCGCTCCTAAACTAAAACCTCCACCAGCTACAGTTACTTTTTCATTATATGTACCAGGAGCTAAACCACTTTTTAATCGTACAAAATATGTTTCCGATACACTCCCTCCTACCGGAGACAATGTCAAACTAGCAGCATAAGTAATTCCGTCAAGAGATATTTCAAAAGAAGCTGGAGCTGTAATTGTAACATCGGCCACTGTAAGACCATCTCCTTTAACCTCAAAAGTTTTAGCCGTTCCATCAAAATCTAAACAAGCATCTAAGGCTAATGCAGTCTCAGTAGTTCCGAGTACCCTTCCATTTATGGAAAAATCTGAACCTGAAGCCACATCATATATATAGAATGAGCCACTAGCACTCGTAGAATTATAAGGAATAAGCTTGAAGCCTATTTCTTCAGATGTTTCTTGTAAATCTAGATCCCCTGTAAGAGTACGTGTAGGAGATACAGCAGCACCGCCAACAGATGAACTCCCAAAGAAAAAAGGACCTTGCGTAATCCCTGAGAAACTTGTACCTCCATTTATAGTATACTCTAATCTTCCATCTTGTGGACCTGTGCCCGAACGTCGATAAGAAAATGGCTCCAAACTTAAAAGTGAAACTGCAAAGCCAGGTTTAGGTTTAAAACCAAAATTGATTACACTCTCATCGGCTATAGCTCCTGCATAAGTGCTTTCCCAATTGGTTCCTCCCCAGCCACCAGTAACACCACCAGAACCAGCATTTACGCCTGTTCCTCGTGTAAAACCTACAATATTTTCAATATTTCCATTAGCAACTGGAGCCAAAGGGCTTTCGCCATAATTTTCAATACCATTTACATCCCAACTAACTAAAGGCACTTGAGCTTTTAAGGAATTTGAGATAAATAAAAGTGTTACCAAGCCTAAATAGGCAACACAATTTAAGACTGATGAATAAATCTTAGCGGCCCTATTAAAGGGTCCAAATAAACGGGTTGAGGTAAATGTTAAATTCATATTTGACAGGTTAGGTTTAGAAGAATGCTATATAATTGTAGAATAGATTAATGATTTTAGGAGGCTAGTTGACTTAAGGTGTCTTGCCTTCTTCTGGAGACTTTAATCTCCTTTCCGTTTTTTAAGCGGATAAAATTGGTGCGGTCTTTAAGTAATATTTTTTTAACAAAATTCTTATTGATAATGGTAGACCGATTCACCCTTACGAAGAATTCGATTTCAAGTTTCTCCTGATGTCTTTTTAAAGTAAGTGAAGAGATAATTTTACGACCATCATTCAAATGAAATAGTGTGTAATTTTCAAGAGCTTCTAAGAGCATTACCTTTTCGGTTTGAATAGAGTCGTTACGCTTTAAATAGTAGTTCATGGTTCCGTTTGTTTTTAGTAGAAAATGCGGAAAACAAAGGTGCTCTAAAGACCGAAATGGGGCAATTCCCTTTAAGGGGTAATCTAGAATCGTAAAGACGGTATGTAGTACCTGAATATTGGTATACACCTATCTATGCATCAAACATTTAGTTAAAGTAAACTTCCAAAAAGCCCCTTATAACTACCGAATAATAAATATGAGCGTAGAAATTTGACTAAGAGGATGAATATAAGTTTCTTGTATACGAAAGACACAATTAACTATCCAACCCTAGCCAAAAAAGAAAACATAATGACAACAGCCCTATCCACTAAAATACTGGTGCTTAGTAACCAGTTACTCTATATTGAAGCCCTTAAAAGCTTACTTAACTCTCAAGACACTTTCAGTGCAGATGGAATACCAACATCAAACACTGACCTTTGTAATAGCATAGGAAACTTCAGTCCTGAACTTATCCTAATGGATGCAAATGGGATGGGAAAAGACATCTGGGAGACATTAAACAAGATTCACAAAAAGCTTCCAAATGTTAAGATCATCATGTTGGCAAATAGCAACGAATCTATTTATATTGAGTTTGCTAAAAAGAATGGAGCTTCTGGCTTTATTCTGAAGTCATCGCCATTAGAGTTACTTCTAGCAGCCATTAAGATTATTCAAAACGGAAGTCACTTCTTTGACACAAGAGACTTTACTTCAAGCAATAACAAAACCGAACTAAGCTTAGAAAAAAGATACAAACTAAGCGGGAGAGAAATGGAAATCATAACCCTTATAACTGATGCCAACACCACCAAGTCTATTGCCGATCAGTTGGGTTTAAGCTTTCACACCATAGAAGCACATAGGAAAAATATTTACAAAAAACTTAGGATAAACAAAGTCACAGAACTGATTAAGTTAACCTCTGAATTTGAAAACTAAGTAGCTCCTTCTACAAACTTAGGTCTAAGCATTATTTCACCCATTAAAAGGGTGAAATTCCAGCATCCCATTTTTCAGCTATACAATCCAAATGTATAGTCGGTCTTACTTATGGAACACTATTGTTTTACTAGGTTAGACTACATTTTTCAAACCATCTTATAATAGCAGTTTTGATAAGCCTGAAGGAGTTCGTTCTGCTCATTAATCCGCTATGTCTGCTATATTTTTGTTCGCGAAAATTTACTGAAAAATCACACCTCCATCTTTAGCCTCTGAAGCATATTTATTTTTTGTACTTTTCTAATATTCCCACGCTATAAGGCTTAACCAAAAACACCAAGAAATAGCAAAAAAGCGACTAAACTGAAAACCGTTAAACAATGTAATACAGTACCATTTTACAGCTATTCTACAAACCTATACCCTAAAAAGGCACCAACGGTAACACCTAAGAAACTGACGCTCAAAGCTTAAGCCTCTACAGCCTTTAGATTTACTCATTTTCATATGTCACCTAAGAGCTTTAGCACGCTTAAAGAAGCAATTCATACTAGCATGAACTAACAAATAAAGATTATCAAATCATTAAATAACCAACCGTTAATTTGGAAGTGACAACCCGTACCAAATAATATTTTGCCGAGAGGTCTAATTACACTTATCTAATATTAAGTTTAATTATTGAATGAATCATTGACCGCATAATAAATAGACGCTTTCTTTTTTTTGAAAACCATATCAAAAACACATCTTTGCTAAGCGTATCAGAAGTGGTACCAATGAAAACTAAAAACTTAATATCTCTCAGAATAAGCCAAATGAAAAAAGCATTAATTACCGGAATAACGGGGCAAGATGGAGCGTATCTAGCTGAGTTCCTTTTAGATAAGGGTTATGAAGTACATGGTATTAAAAGAAGATCGTCTCTTTTTAACACTGCAAGAATAGACCATCTTTACCAAGATTTACATGAGGCTCAAGTAAGATTTAAGCTTCATTATGGCGACTTGAGTGACTCTACCAATCTTATTCGAATCATACAGGAAGTACAGCCCGATGAGATTTATAACTTGGGGGCTATGTCTCATGTAAAAGTGAGTTTTGACCAACCAGAATATGTAGCCAACGTAGATGGCATAGGCACCTTACGTATACTCGAGGCTGTTAGAATATTGGGCTTAATTGAAAAAACCAAAATCTACCAAGCCTCTACCTCTGAGCTTTATGGACTGGTACAGCAAGTACCGCAGTCTGAAACCACTCCTTTCTACCCTCGTTCGCCGTATGCTGTAGCCAAAATGTATGCTTATTGGATTACCGTAAACTACCGCGAAGCCTATAAAATGTTTGCCTGTAATGGTATACTTTTTAATCACGAATCTCCATTAAGAGGAGAAACTTTTGTGACTAGAAAAATAACAAGAGGTCTGGCACAAATGGTACTGGGATATTCTGACTGCCTTTACATGGGAAATCTAGACTCTAAAAGAGACTGGGGACATGCCAAAGACTATATTGAAGCTATGTGGCTTATTCTTCAGCAAGACAAACCTGAAGATTTTGTAATTGCCACCGGCGTTACCACCACCATTAGAGAGTTTATTCGCATGGCATTTGCAGAACTTGGCATTACCTTAAGGTTTGAAGGTGAAGGCATAAACGAAGTGGGCTTAGTAGAAAGCTGTGCTAATCCTGATTATCAATTAGAATTAGGAAAAAAAGTAATAGCGATAGACCCAAAATACTTTAGACCTACCGAGGTAGACCTTTTAATAGGCGACCCTACAAAATGTAAAGAAAAACTAAACTGGAAACCTAAGTATGACCTAGCCGCTCTTGTGAAAGACATGGTATGGGCAGACGTAAAGCTTTTTAATGAAAAGCGAACGGGTGACCCAATAGAAATGTATTAAGATATTTTATAGCCATGAAATAGAAACCAAATAAAAGCACACAAACTTTAATTTCACTTCTCAACAATTTAAAATAGACAGGAGCTCCCCCTTAGCTCATTTTAAAAAAAAAGCTCGCTAGGTCCAGACATGGGACTGAAAGGGCGAAGCCGTAAGATTTGAAAAACAAAAAAACTTAGAAACTATGCCTTGGTATGTACTTTATACGAAATCACGAAACGAAAAGATCACGGCTGAAAGATTAAATGAAAGGGGCATAGAAGCGTACTGCCCAGTTTTAAAAAAAGAGAAACAATGGTCCGACAGAAAAAAAATAGTTTTGGAGCCACTTTTTAAGTCTTACCTGTTTGTGAACATTGAAGAAAAACGAATGCATGACGTCTTTAAAAGCCCAGGGGTGGTACGCTACCTCTACTGGCTAAAGAGGCCAGCCGTGGTAAAAGACGAAGAAATAACCTGCATCAAAAACATGCTTAATGATTTTGACCACAGTAAGATAAAGATGCAAAACTATGATTTGAATGCCACCGTGGTTTTTGAGTCTGGGCCTTTCATACATGCCGAAGGGAAGGTACTCGCTACCTCTGGTAAAAAATGTGAGGTATTTTTAAAAGACCTACAAATGAAAATTTACGTAGACACGAGTCAAAACAAACTAAAAACCATTACGCAATAAAAGTATAGACCCCATTTTACCGGATAGACAACATGTACCATAGAAAAAAAATATTACCCCTACTTTTAATTGCAGTAGCCTGTATTAGCGGCTGTGTCAATACCAAAGAGTTCGTTTATTTTCAAGGAGGCAATACCGCTTCCAATCCTTCTTATTTGGAAACACCACCCGCACCTGTAGCCAAAATAACACAGGGCGACATTTTGGCCATTACCGTTAGTAGCTTAAATGAGGAATCAAACCAAATTTTGAACTTTCAAAACATTAATACATTGCAAATGTCAACCTTCCCGGGCCAAAGTGGTGGTGCCATGGGGGCTAGACAGCCTTTAGGGTATCGGGTAGACTCCACAGGAAATGTGGTGATCCCCTTTATAGGGAAGCAATTTGTAAAAGACCTTACGCTTATGCAGGCAAGTGACAAAATAAAAACTGCGGTAGAAGTCTACTTAAAAGAACCCGCTGTAAATGTCAGGTTTTTAAATCATAAATTTTCTGTTTTGGGTGAGGTGAACAAAGTAGGTACTTACAACTTATTGGACGACAAAACCACCCTCCCTGAAGCCCTTGCCATGGCAGGAGACCTCTCCATTTACGGAAAAAGAGACAGCATTACCATCATTAGAGATTTGCATGGGATTAGAGAAGTGGGTACGGTAAATTTGCTTAACAGAGAGATTTTCAATAGCCCCTACTTTTATGTTAAGAATGGTGACGTGATATACGTACAACCTATTAAAGGAAAGGTAACCAGTACGGAGCAGCGTGTGCAGCTGGTACCTATTTTTACGGGTATAGCCACCACCATAGCCGTATTGCTAAACATCTTCCTTAAATAAACCACAACAAAACCACATTTTAAAGCATGAACAGCGACACTAACATTTGGCAAGATCAAGAAGACGATTTTGACCTGCGTAACTTCCTCTTTAAATACTTACGCCACTGGCTTTGGTTTGTATTATCATTAATCATTTGTTTATCTGCTGCCTACCTTTATTTAAGGTACAGCACACCCATATATGAGGTTTCTGCTACGCTTTTGGTAAAAGACGAAGACAAAGGCATGAGCTCCGGCATGGAAATGATGGCGGAATTAGACATCATGAGCGGCAGCAAACTGGTAGAAAACGAAATAGAAATTTTACGTTCTCGCTCCCTCATTGAAAAAGTGGTGGATGACCTTAACCTTACCGTTAGCTATTGGCATGAGGGCAGCGTAAGAGATGTGGAACTTCACAGCAACGCTCCTATTAAAATTAACGCCACGGAATTAACACCATTTGCTTATGGCAACGCACTCTATATTAAATTATTAGACAGCTCTAGGTATGCCATGCTGGATGAAAGCAAGGCGAATATGGGTGAGTTTTTATATTCCGACAGGGTAGATAGTCCTTATGGTTCTCTACGCGTATTTCAGGCAGACTCTAATGCTAGAGCCCAAACAAGTATCGACTTTAAGCAAGAACTTATCAAAGTGCAATTTGCTAATAAAGATGCCTTGGTGAGTAATATGATTACTGGCTTAGGCATAGAGCTCATTAATCAGAAAAGCACGGTGATTAAACTAAGTGCCGAAAATGCCTTGCCAGAAAAAGGGAAGGTGATCATGCATAAATTACTAGATGAATATGCCTTCGCCTCTTTAGAAGACAAAAATAGAGAAGCCACCAGCACGCTAAACTTTATAGAGGATCGACTTAAGCTAATCACCTCCGAACTGGGTGATGTAGAACAAGACGTGGAGCAGTACCGCCGCTCAGCAGGCATTACCGACCTGAGTACGGAGGCCAATCTTTTCTTAGAAAAAGTAAAAGACAATGACACCAAGCTTAATGAGGTAAACATACAGTTAAGAGTTATGGAAGGTGTAGAAAGATACTTAGCCTCTAACCAGATAGGAAACATATCTCCTTCTACCTTAATGGTGAGCGACCCTGTGCTTACGGGCTATATAAGCCAACTATCTAGTTTGGAATTAGAGCGTGAAAAATTAGCTAGAAGTACCACCGCCTCCAATCCCTTTTTGGAAACGGTAAACACCCAGATGAGCAATATAAAACAGGCCATTAAAGAAAACCTACGCAACCAAAAATCTGGCTTGCAAGTAACGCAAAGCAGTTTAGAAGCTTTAAATGCTAGACTAGAAGGAGCCATCAGCAGCATTCCAAGAAAAGAAAGGGAGTATGTAGAAATAAAAAGACAGGCGAGCATTAAAGAAAATCTATACCTACTACTTTTAAAGAAAAGAGAGGAAACGGCACTCTCCTATGCCAGTACCGTGACAGATAGCCGCGTGGTAGATTTCCCTTATACTTCTAACAAACCTATAAAACCTAAAAAGAAAATAGTGGCCCTCTTAGGTTTACTCTTGGGTTTAATAATTCCAGCAGGTATCATAAACATTAAAGAACTCCTGACCAATACTGTACAGAGTAAAAAGGAAATAGAAGACAAGGTAGGACTCACCATTTTTGGCGAGATAGGTCAAAAACCAGCTGATGAAAAAGGGGAAATACTAGATGTACATAGCCGCTCTTTTGTATCAGAACAGGTACGCATGATACGCTCCAACATGCAATACCTTTTTGCGGGCTCTGAAGCAGAAAAATGCAAAACCATACTAATCACCTCTTCTACTGGAGGTGAAGGTAAAAGCTTTGTCACAGCAAATGTAGCTGCCTCCTTAGGTTTACTCAATAAGAAAATAGTTATACTAGGTCTAGACTTAAGAAAACCTAAGATTAATGAATACCTAGAAGTCACCAATGCCAAAGGAATATCTACTTTCTTAATTTCAAAGGCTGATGAAGCGGATTTGATTCTACCCACGAAAATGGAGAACGTATACATAATACCGTCAGGGCCTATTCCTCCTAACCCATCAGAGCTAATAGCCAATGGCCGATTAGAAGAATTAATAGAAGTTTTAAAACCTTCTTTTGATTATATACTGATAGATACACCACCTACTACCATGGTCACCGATGCCGAACTTATGGCACCGCTCGCAGATGCTTGTTTCTATATAATAAGGCATGAAAAAACGCCAAAAGTGTTTTTAACACATATCAAAAACCTCAAAGAAAAGAAAGCATTTAAGTCGCTTAACCTAATCTTCAATGCAGTTAATTACAAAAACTCTTCAGAATATGGGTACGGGTACGGATATGGATATGGATATGGCAATAGTACAGAGAAGAAAAAAGGTTTTCACATACCTAATTTTAGTCAACTATTTTCCAAGTCTAAATCAATTATTAGGTAGAATCAAAGTCCGCTAGTCCAATTTTCCTAGCCTTAAATAAATTATCTGGGATAAACGTCAAGCAGAATTTCTAATAAAAAAGAAAGTATCCTACTCTAACAATTTCTTCAAAAATTATTGCCAATATCACTCAATATCACTTTCAGGCCACCCTCAATATAGACTATGAGGTGTTTAAACTTGAATTACTAATTCATATTTTTTCACAAAATGGATAGAAAAAAAACAAATTTTGAAGAAAGCCTTAAAAGTTTCAACTTTACTTATAGAACAAATGTCTCCTTAAGACAAATAACGAAACGAAACAGAGCTGGTTCTTGCAGGTTCTTTTTTAAACCAGAAACCGAGGAGGAACTTAAACATCTCATTTGTTTATTAGATTCTACCAACACTAAGTTCTTAATACTAGGTGATTGTTCAAATGTCTATCTTTTAGATAATTCCCTTTTTGAGGTAATTATTTCTACCAAAGGTGTAAAACAAATAGAAATTACTAACGACTCTGTAACCTGTTCATGTGGGTACAATCTCAACAAACTAAGTAGATATTGTGTAAATAATGGTATCTCAGGCTATGAAGGCTTCCTTGGAATTCCTGGCACTGTTGGTGGAGCCACTGTAAATAACAGCGGAGCATATACGTCAGTTATGGAAAAAGTCGTAAAAAGCGTTTCAGTTTATACTCCTTTAAAAGGTATTCATACTTTATCAAATTCTGAATTAGAATTCAGCCATCGGAATAGCATCTTTAAGACTAAAAAAGATACTAGTATAATACTATCAGTAACCTTTGACACTTCAAAAAAAGCAGATTTAAACGAGTTACGTACTATTGCCGATAGCATTGTCCTTAAACGACGAACAAGTATTGACAGCGATAAGCATAGTTTAGGTAGTATATTCATATCAGACTCCTATAAACACTTCCGAAAAAAACATGCTATTCGACTCATTGTTAAGAAAATACTTTACAAATTTTATAGCATTCTTCATAAAAACTATAAAGACAAAAAAAGAGCCAATAAAACTCTAGAATTCTATTTCTTAGGAATGTCAAAGTTTGCCCCCCATTGTGACACACTTAACCGATTCTGTTGGGATAAAGAAACGCCCGAGGCTATATTCCTAGAATATCTCAATTTATTATACAATCTGTCCGAAAATACTCTTTTAATTGAGATTGAAATTAAAGGTCAAGCAAACTCTATAAAAAAACTGATACCCTTTTACCAAAACAATCAATCTTGAATTCCTATAAAAAAATAGCAAAATCTAGTGGGCTTATTGCTTCAGCCCAAATCCTTAAGATGGCATTCTCAATGGTTCGTAATAAAGTCATCGCCATTGCTCTAGGAACTTTTGGCTTTGGAATTTGGGGTCTATATCAAACTTTAATCGAAATAATATACAATTTCAGCCTATTAGGTGTAGATAAAAGTGGGGTTCGTGAAATAGCAATAATTGAATCAAAAAACAAAAAAGAAATAAATGAAACTACTCAAGTCCTCCAAATTTTAATTTGGATTTTATCAATCGTCACTTTTGCTACTTGTCTTTTTTTTTCCAAGACAATTAGTCAATCACTGTTTCAAAGTGATAAATATAGCTCAGGTATCATGATTGTTTCTGTTGTTTTTCTATTCAAAGGAGCCGCTACGTGTAACTCCACAATATTAAATGGTTTACAATTATTAAAACCATTAGCTAGCAGCCAGATATTAGGAGCTGCAATAGGCACTTGTTCAGTAATTACTCTTGTTTATTCTGTTGGACTATCAGGTATACCATATTTTCTATTACTGATTGCTATCTCTGAATGGTTAACTTCCTATTACTTCTTAAGAAAAAATTATAAAATATCTCCAAACATTCCTTTTGATGTTTTCAAAAAAAAATACCAAATATTCTTCAAAGTGGGTTTTGGTTTTTTTATTGCTGCTATTGTTGCTGCAGCATCAACTTATCTAGCAAGAACATTCTTATTAAAAGAGTATAACTTAGAAAGTCTTGGTATTTACCAAGCAAGCTGGAATATCTCCAATTTATACATCGGAATAATCTTATCAGCGATGGGCGTTGATTTTATGCCAAGATTAACCAAATCTATAACTCAAAAAGATAAAGCATCGTCACTTATTAATGAACAGATGGAGTTTGGTACATTACTGGCAAGTTTTGGTATCGCATTTATTCTAATTTTCTCTAAAACAATAATAACACTTTTATACAGTGATGCATTTCAGGAAGCCACAGAAATAATTCGATGGCAAGCTTTCGGCGTATTCTTTAGAGTAATCGGTTTCCCTTTGAGTTACGCAATTATGGCCAAAAAAAAATCATACCACTATATAGCAGTTCAAATTATTTTCTGGGTAAGTGACTACCTACTACTCGTTCTAATATCTAATACCCTCGGCTTTAAATTTTTAGGTCTAAACTATTTCTTCTCATATATTATTTACTTGTTACTTGCAGGAACCGTAACTTATAAACTAGTTAATTTTAAACCTTCAAAGCTACTTATTAAGATTTTCACAATCTCCTCATGCTTCTTAGTTCTGTCCTTTATAATTTCCTTCTTACTGACTGGTCTTCCGCATTTATTCGCCGGCGTCCTAACCCTGATAGCTCTCTTACTCTGGATGAATTATTATTTCAAAAAATATATGAATATAAATGCAATGTCAAAATTGAACGAACTTATCACTTCCATTAAAAAATAAAATCATTATTGAAATCTAGACATCTCATATTCATTAGCCTTATTTGCTCTATCCATCTTTTTGGCTTACACCACAACTTTGGTCCCTCATTTTATTTTATTTTAGACGCATTAGGTTTTTCTTTGATTTTTGCAGATTTAATATCTAAAAAAAGAAAATACCACAATAAAGATCCTTTTAAATTTCTATTTATAGGCCTTTTTGTAGCTATTGGGTTAAGTGCTGTTTCATGCTTTTTTTATCATGACCAAGACATAATCTCAACAACAATCGCTATGAGGTACTTTATCTACCTCTTGATATACTTCCAACTTCAGAAAGTACATCTCACAATTGATTGGATTGAAAAGGGAATAATAATTGGTGCAATTTTATATATGTCTGCTTTTACTCTTCAATACATATTATTTCCATTTAAGATTTTGGATTATGGTAGTATAACAGAAATGGAAAGAGGGCTTTTACGTTTTCGAATAGAAGGTGCAGGATTTCTAATGCTAGCTACATTTTTGGCACTGAATAGATTTATAGAAAAACGAAGTATAAAGTTTCTTATTTTTTACACAATCGGAATGGTTTTTCTTTTTATGCTAGGATTCCGAACACTACTTGTAGCCGGAATAATCTCTTCTTTTTATCTCATTATTAAACTCTCAAAAAAACCTTCGCTGATAGTTCGAAATACAATTATTTCAATTGCTCTTAGTTCCCCTTTATTACTTGTAGACGAGGTCAACTCATACATTACTGAGATGACAGAGATTAGTGAAAAACAAATAAACTCTGGTGACGATTATATCAGAAAAAGAACTTTCAAATTCTACATGGAGAAAGTAAACATTGATGAGATAAGTTTACTTTTTGGAAATGGTTTCCCTCAAGAAAATAGTAAATATGGTAAAATAACTCATAGCGGTTCAAAACTGTATGGTTATATTTTCGCAGACCTGGGAATCGTTGGTTTTGCCATTATTTATGGCTTAATCGCAACATTATTCTTCCTCTTAATACTTATAAAAGCTATTCGAATAAAAACTGACCGAGAGTATTATTACCTCAGTGCATATTTCCTTTATATTTTTATTGCTTGCTTTACTACAGCCGAACTTTACAGAGCAGGAATTTTCGGAATACAGGCACTTGGGCTCTTCCTAATAAGCAGAACTAAAATCTCATAAAATACACTATGAAAATTTCAATCTTAACTTTCCATAACGCAAATAACTATGGAGCTCTTCTCCAATGCTACGCTTTAAGTAAAGTATTAAAAGAAAAAGGTCATACCGTCGAATTATTAAACTTTATTCCTTCAAAAAAAGCTGCGGGGGCTAGTATTAAGTCTATTATTAAAAGAGTAATATTCATAAGAAGATTAAATAATTTCAGAAAAGAGGAACTTCCTGCGGTTACTATCAAATATTCTAGTTTAAATGACCTTCTTGAAAAACCTCCTAAAGCCGATTTATTTATAGTTGGCAGCGATCAAGTTTGGAACTATGACATAACAAGTAAACATAGTGAAATATTTTTTTTTAATTTTTTAAGAAATGAAACACCACGGATGGCCTACGCAGCAAGCTTTGGATTAGAAAAATGGGAAGTAGGCTCAAAGAGAGAAGAAATACAATCATATCTTAAAAAATTTATATCGATAGGCGTTCGAGAAATTGAGGGCGGAAAAATCTTAAAGGAACAATTAAATTCCAACTCCCACCTGGTTTTAGACCCAACACTATTATTAAACGACTATACTAATTTGCTAAAGAGTAATACAGGTGTCAAAGATGCAGTTGTGGGATTTAAGTTTGAGAAAGGAAAAGAATGGTATGATTGTATTAAATATGTAGCATCTCAATATGGAGTTAAGGCTCTTTCATTAAATGAAAATAAAAAAATAAATGGAATTCAATCTGTAAGAATGCCAAGTGTAAAGAATTGGCTCTCTCATCTAAATAAGGCTTCATTTATTATTACAGACTCTTATCATTGTATGCTATTTTCAATTATTCTTAAAAAGCAGTTTATAGCATTACCAGCTAACCCCAAAAGAATAAGTAGGATGCGATCAATTTTAAAAATTTTGAATCTCGATAACAGGTATTACAACAGCATCAATGACATTTATTTAGATGAACATTGGAAAGAAGAAATAGACTATAATAAAGTTCATTTGAAATTAAATGAGTTAAGAAAAGAATCTCTTTTATTCTTAAATTCTAGTATAGGAATCGCAAAATCCGAAAACAGTAAATAGTAAAAATGTGAAGATAATTGTCTTACCATCATTCTACCCAACAGATCTCCATCCTTTGCGAGGAAGTTTTTTTAGAGAACAAAGTATTGCAATTTCTAAAAGAGTAAACTCCCTATCCATTATATTTCCAGAATTGAGAAGTATTAGAGATATTACTTTGTCGAATATTTTAGATTATCGGTTTCAATATACTTCTAGTGAGGATGAGGGAATTATTACGTATAGAAAGCATAGGATTAACTTTTTCAAAACAAAATTCGATTTAGGGTTAGGTCAAAGACTTTGGATAGAAGCATGTTATCAAATGTGTGTTAATTATATTAAATCACACGGCAAGCCCGATTTAATACATGCTCACTGTGCACTAGGAGCTGGGGCTGCAGCTATGAAAATAAAAGAAAAATATAACATTCCATATGTTCTAACGGAGCATTCTACTGGCTACGCTAAAGGAATTTACAAAAAAGAATTAAAAAACAACATAAGAAATATATTCTTAAATGCAGATCAAGCAATTGCTGTTAGCTCACCATTCAAAAAACTTCTGGAAGTACAACTAGACCTACCCCCAAAGACCATTAAAGTTATTCCTAACTTTATTGATACTGACTTTTTTATACCAAGTTACAAAAAGAAGAGAAGTTCTTTTAAATTCCTCATTGTATGCCATTTAGTCTCAAAAAAGAGAGTTGACAGGGTTATAGATGCCTTTTCCAAACTCATTGATGAGTTCCCGCAAATTGAATTAAAAATAGCGGGAATGGGTGATCAATTTGATTCTTTAAGAAACCGTGTTTGTCAATTGCGACTTGAGAATAAAATATTATTTCATGGTCAAGCTTCAAGAGAAGATGTAAGGAATTTAATGCAGGAATCGGATTGCTTTGTATTATCTAGTGATATTGAAACATTTGGAGTGGTATTAATAGAAGCGTTGTCTTGCGGAATACCTGTAATTGCTACTAGATCTGGAGGTCCTGAAGATATTGTTAATAAAGTAACAGGTACACTTGTTAACAGAACCGTTGAAGAACTAGCAAACGCAATGAAAAATATAATTATAAATATAGAAATTTATAGTGCTTCAAAACTTAGGAATGAAGTATTAGATAAATATAGTTCTGAGTCTATATCTCAAAGGTATGTAGATTTATACTCCAAAATCTTGTCACTTTATCAATAAAATGACAAAATCGTAACTTTTAAAACTGGCTATTTAAACTAAAAAATACCTTCAGTATCTCGAATCTTTTGAAAGATTCGAGATAGAACGTCTAGAAACACTTTCAGTTTTAATCCTCCCATAAAAGCATAGATTCAGATTATAACCTATAAAACATAGTCCATGAATAATTTTGATGTACCAATACTCCTCCTCATTTTTAATAGACCAGAGCATACTTTTAAAGTTTTCAATAAAATACGAGAACTAAAACCTAAAACATTATTTATAGCAGCGGATGGTCCAAGAAATTCTAACGAAAAAATATTGTGTGATGAAACTAGAACAATCGCAAAACTAATTGACTGGGACTGTGAGCTATCCCTTCTTTTTCGAGATGAGAATTTAGGATGCGGAAAAGCCGTTAGCAGTTCAATTGATTGGTTTTTTTCTAGTGTTCCATCAGGAATAATTTTAGAAGATGATTGTTACCCAACAGAGGATTTTTTCTTATTCTGTAAATTTTGTCTAGAAAAGTATGAATTTAATGATGATGTCTTTCAAATAAATGGTTTCAACCAGTTTGGCGGTCACAAAGAGTCTGGAGACTACTTCTTTACAAAATACCCAAGAGTATGGGGCTGGGCCACATGGAGAAGCTCTTGGATAACTAATGATTTTCAAATGAACAATTGGAAAGACCTAAGGAAAAAACCCCTTGCTCTTATAAAGAGATTTGGATTCATCGAGGCTATAATTCGGTATATCATTTGGCAAAAGTATTATACAAGCTTAGCTAATGGAATTCAAGCAAGGTCTTGGGGGTATCAGTGGCACTTAAACATCGTATTTAGGAATGGATTGTGTATTCAACCTGAAGCAAATTTAATAACTAATATTGGAATGGAGGGTGGAACAAACTATTCGAAAGATAGTGCTAATAACGAATCCGTTCCTTTTGGAAAATTAACTCAACCAATTCATTTGATTGAAGAATCAGGGAGCAAGTTTGACAAACTAATGTCAAATAAATATCTGCAAGAAAGAATATCAAACTTTAAAAGAAAACTTTTAAAATAATTAACATGCTCAAAATCATTTCCTATACAAATAAATACGTTAGAAATAAACTTCTAAACGATCTACGGTATCCAGTAAACATTAATTTCCCAATAACTGATAACTGCAATTCCAAATGCGTCATGTGCGATGTTTGGAAAGAGAAGTCCGACAAGGACATTTCACCTATTCAAATAAGAACTATTTTTGACAACAAGCTTTTCAAAAAAGTTAAACATATAGGCTTAAGCGGAGGCGAACCGACTCTCAGAAAGGACTTAGTTGAAATAGTAGATATTCTCCTAGAAACCTTACCTAAGCTAAAAACAATAAGTATTACTTCGCATGGTTACCATAACGAAATATGGAATTCAATAATTGGTAAATTAAAATCCCTAACAAACCAGCACTCTGTAGAATTGAAAATAAATGTTTCAATTGATGGTGATAAAACATTACATAATATTAATCGTGGAACTAAAAGTGCTTTCAAAAAAGCTACAAAAACTATTGAAACTTTAAAACAAAATGGGATTCAAGCTCAGATTCAACACACGGTTACTCCAGTAAACTTTAATGGCCTAAATAGTTCATTAAAGTCAATTAAAGGTCTTTCAAATGATTTCGTTTTAAGACGTTCAGTAGAGGTTGCTAGATTGGACAACAAAAATACAATCAAAGAATTGGGTGCTTACGATAGGTTAAATTCAGTATTCTCAGATTTTATTCTAAACTCAAAATTATTGTCTCTAACAGCCAATCCCGCCAGGAGGTTATTTTATAAAGACTTAGCAAAAAGACTTTCTCGTGGTAGCTCTAGAAAAGCTCCTTGTTATTACCAAAACGAAGGTTTAGTGGTTACTGCAACAGGTGAATTGTATCATTGTAGTATAAGCGAAAATTCAATTGGAAATGCTTTAAGCGAGGACGCTCATAAATTATACTTTAGCGAGAAGAGCAAAAGTATTAGACAAAGCCTACTACAAAATACTTGTCCAAAGTGCTTGCATGACCAATCCGGAGCTTGGTCACCATTCAAGCTTGCCCTCGAAATCTTAGAGCATAAAGTCCCTAGAGTCTTCCAAAACACAAAAAAAATAAAAAAACTATTCGGTTTAACCTCATCTTATCTCTGGTCTGAATTAAAATATTTTTTTAGAGATAAAAATATCAGCGTTTCCGAAGCTTATGAATACGCTACAATTATTGGAGCTTATGGTGGAGAACATGTAGGTGATAGTGCTATACTTGGAGGAGTAATCAATAGAATTAACAAAAAGTATGGTGTCCATGATTTTCTTGTTCTTTCAACAAGACCAGATAGAACTAAGGTGTGGCTTGATGGCCTAATATTCAATGACGGAATAAAAGTTTCCGTAGCTAAAGATGAAGCGATTTCCACTGAAGCAATAAAAGGTAAAGAGTTATTGGTCTATGCAGGAGGTCCAATAATGGAACTATATCAAGATCTATTTATGCACTTGACAACTATAAATAATTTCAAATATAGAAAAATCCCATTTATAATTGAAGGTTGCGGATTTGGACCCTTTAATAATCCATTTGGTGAGTTTTTGGGTAAATCCATTCTAACAAAAGGTGATCATCTAACATTAAGGGAGAAAGTTAAGTATGACTTGGATTATGTGCTAGAGCATGACCCTGCCTTTGACTATATTAAATCTACTGATCTAGCTACAACCAGAATTGACAAATCTATCATTGACATATGCTCCCAACTAAAGCTTAACAAAAGCAACGTTATAGTTAATTTGAGACCATTATGGTCTAAATATGCTACCAATGAAAACCTAAATGAAGTCAGTGAGAATATAATAAACGTTTTATCTGAGTTGATTAATACAAACCCAGATAAACACTTTGTTTATATACCCTTTAATTTTGATCATTATGGCTTTTCCGATATGGAACCTGCAATTAAACTCAAGTCTAAACTTGCTAACAAGACAACTAACTTTACAATCATCGAAAGAGAACTTAATTTCAAAGAGTGTATAACTGTAATGACATCTTGCCATCTAAGTATATGTATGAGGTTTCATGCCTGCATCTTTTCTTCTTCCCTAGGAATTAAAACTATAGGTATAGATTACTCATCAAGTGGAAAAGGCAAAGTATATGGTTTATTTGAACAAGAAAAAATTGAGAGAATTAGCTCAATAAATACAATCAATATAGATGAACTACAATCTTTTGTAAACTCTTGAAAATTTTAATCATCCATAACGCCTACAAGTTTAAAGGAGGAGAAGACTCCGTAGTTGAGCAAGAATACGATCTATTAAAGTCAAATGGAGTTAAAGTAGATATCTTAAAATTTGACAATGACGAATTACCTAAGAATAAATTAAAACTTTTCGCCTCTAGTATATACAATACCGTTTCCTATAAAAGACTACATAGAAAACTGAGTGATATTAAACCTGACGTTATCCATATTCACAATTTATTTTACGCCGCTTCTCCATCTATACTTTATGCTGCTAAAGAATTAAAAGTTCCTGTGATAATGACTGTTCATAACTACAGATTGGTATGTAATGCCGCAACTTTACTAAGAGATGGGGCTGTTTGTGAAAAATGTATACAAAAGACATTTCCTCTCTCAGGAATTAAAAATGCTTGTTTTCAAGAATCTAAGCTCAAATCAGCCCAATTAAGTTTAATAACTGGGCTTCACAAAATTAAAGGAACTTGGAAAGACAAAGTCTCCAAATATATTTTCTTAACCGACTTTGCTAAACAAAAAATATCTAGTTCCTCTTTAAACTTGGATTTAAAGAAGTGTACTGTTAAGCCCAATTTTGTTTCCGATTCTGGAAATCCTGAAATACTATCAAGAAGCAACTCCTACCTATTTGTTGGAAGGTTATCTAAAGAAAAAGGTGTTGATATACTTATAGAAGCTTTTAAAACCTTGCCTTACCACCTAAACATAATAGGCACTGGCCCATTAGAAGAAACAATTCAAGCGGCTTCACGGGGAGTATCTAATATTTCATTTTTAGGTCTGAAAGATAAAAAAGAAGTTATTCACTACATGAAAACAAGCAAGGCATTAGTTTTCCCCTCCATTTGGTATGAGGGTATGCCTATGACAATCTTGGAGGCCTACTCTTGCGGTACGCCCGTTATTTCATCAGATATAGACAATATCAATGAGATTATTTTAAACAATAAAACTGGTCTACACTTCAAAACTGGCTCTCATAAATCTCTATCTGAAACAATTAGAAGGTTTGAAAAAATAGATAATTCTTACTTGTATTCTGGTGCCAGAAAAGAATATGAAGAAAAGTATACCTCGCAAAAAAACTACGAGCTATTAATTAATATCTACGAGGAAACTATAAACGATTATAAAAATGCAGCTAATTAATTTTCAGCTAAGTAGGTACAGCTTTCATTTTTTAGTAAATGAGATTTTCGATTTATCTGAGAAAAAAAAAACTAATTATATCTGCGTAGCCAATGTTCATATGTTTATTGAAGCTCAAAACGATTTAGCATTTCTTAAAATCATTAATGAGGCAGATTTGGTAACACCAGATGGTAAACCTCTTTGTTTAGCTCTAAAATGGCTATATGGAATTTCACAAGAACGTGCAGCAGGAATGGATTTATTACCAGTATTGCTCCAAGAATCTGAAAGAAAAAAGGTAAAAGTTGGGTTTTACGGCTATACCGAAGAAGGCCTAGAAGTAGTTAAGCAAAAATGTCAAAAGCTATACCCTAACTTAATAGAGCCTTTATTTATATCTCCTCCATTTAGAACTTTAAGTCAAAAAGAACAAGAAGAATATATTACCCAAATGAATAAGGCCGAAATTGAGCTTCTATTCGTTGCACTAGGCTGCCCAAAACAAGAGAAATGGATGGCTAGCATGAAAGGTCAAATACAAGCTACAATGATTGGCATAGGAGGTGCTCTCCCTGTTTTTGCGGGTTTGCAAAAAAGAGCCCCAAACTGGATGCAAGATGCCAGTCTTGAGTGGCTATTTAGGTTATCACAAGAACCCAAACGCCTTTTTAAAAGGTACTTTATAACAAATTCACTTTTTATCTATTTGATAGTAAAAGAAAAGTTTAAGCTAAGCATATTTCCCAGGCATAAAAAATCAGTACTTCAAAATTCAAGAACACTGTAAATTGGATAATTAATTCTACCCAAGAGAACCTTCAACTGGAAAGACATTATGTCCACTACTTTGGGCACTCTGACTGGCCTATTATTAGCAACGGCGATCTTAAGTCTAAAAGATACAATTATAAGAAAATCAGACACTTAACTGCTTTCAGTTAAGTGTAAAATTGAATTATTCTAATATTTTTTATAGTGCATTTAGGAAGTTTTAACATATCCTTACCGAACAATAAATAAACCTTTAAATCTTCTTAAAGTACAAGTTTTTTCGATATGTTCGTATAATCAATTTTAACACAAATCTATATAGTCATTTATTTAAATTCCTTTAATCATGTTAAGCAAAATGAACACCCGTATACCCCTTATTGCTTTATGCCTCTTAATGGCGTTTGGCCTTACCAACTGTAAAGACGATGCCGTAGAAGAACCTATCGTTTACAACTTTGATGATGACTTTAAAGACATTAAAGTAGAGGCTGTTACAGAAACAGAACCAGCCGCTGTAGAAAGCACAGAAGCTAGCGTAACAACATCTGCATCCACAGAAGCAGCTGCCCAAGCTTTGATAAATGGCACAGAAACCGCCGAGCTTACAGCAGCAAAAGATGAAATAGCCAGTACATTATCTGAAGATGAAGCCGCTGCTATATCTGCTACATTAGAAGCGGATGGTGAATTAACGCCAGCTCAGCAAGCTCAACTTGATGCCATATTAGCCAGTAACACTTTTGCCTCATTCTTACCTGCTTCTGTAGCTCCTACGGTAGATGGCGTAGAAGTGAACGCAAGAAAAAGCACAAACAGCACCAAACAGGTTACCTTATTAAATTTAACAGAGATGTTATTAGGTGTTTCTGATGAATGCTCTGATGCTGCTACAGCCTCTTTTAACGCAGTTAAAGCCACTTTAGATGCAGCTAAAGCTTCTCAAGATGCAACCATTAACGCAACCTTTACTGCAAGGCAAACGGCCATTGCTGCAACGCTTGCCACAGATTTAGCTGCCGTAACCGAAAAATGGGCCACCCAACGTGCTGAAGCTAAAACATTCAGAGATAACCTATTTGCCAGCATTAATAATCCATTTATTAGAGTACTTTTTAATGGAATTTACAAAGCTCAACTTGCAGCCATAAATATAGCAGAGGCTAAAGATATAGCAGCTAAAAACAAGGTAAGCACTACGGCTTTAGCAAATGCTACCGCCGCAAAAGACGCCGATTTAGCTACTTCTGCTAGCAACTACACCACTGCCTTAAACAATGCCACTGCTACTGCCGCTGCTGCTGCTGCATCATGCCATAACCAAGGCGGTTCTAACTAATAAAGTGAGTTTTCAATTTGCTTTATATGGATAACAAAAGGAGGTGAATTTTTCGCCTCCTTTTTGTTGACTTAATAAAAAAAATGCCTTCTCCTCTGAAAAAGCTCTTTCTAACGCTATTTCTCCTGACTTTCACGCTTTATGGCTACGCCCAAAGAAACCTTTCAGGAAAGAAAGGCTTAATTTATGTTCCATCGGCAGAGGAAAGCCAAGACGGAGAATGGAGTGTGGGTTATATATACAACCCCATAGACTATAGCCTAAGAGGAAATGGCGTATGGGCAGAACAAATCCTCTTCACTAATATTAATTTACTTCCTAGGTTTCAAGTTTCCTTTCTTCTTTTACAACAAAGGCGAGATGGGAAAAGAAAAGAACGAGACGGTATAGGCGACCGTCAATTAGATCTTCGCTATCAAATAATTCGAGAAACAAAGAAAAAGCCAGCCTTGGCTCTACTTATGTCTTCTCCCTTTACCATTGACGCTGCATTACAAACACATGTACTGGTTGCCTCTAAAACTTTTAAGAAAAACCATTTCAATATAACACCAAGCTTAGGATTCGGAAGCCCCTATTATTTTTACAGAGCAGAAGACAACCTAAATAATGGAAACATTTTTTCAGAGCTCACGCTTCAAAAAAAATCCGAAGATAACTTCAATAACAAATACCTAGTGGGTCTTTTTGGTGGGCTTAAATGCTCCTTATATGAAAACTACCATCTCCTAGCAGAATGGGATGGCCAAAAAGTCAATGCTGGCATTAGTGCCACATTCTTTAAAAAACTAAATGCTCAAGTAAGCCTATTAAACTTTGACCAAGTCTCTTTTGGTTTTTCGTATGCTACCAATCTTAAAACACGGCCATGAGTATTAAGAAGCATATAATTAGCAGCATTATCTTTTTCAGTCTACTACCTGCCCTAGTTTCTGGACAAGACCGTTTATTAAAATCATTAGAAAACATACAACTAAAAGATTCAATTTTCTTGTATGAACAGCGTGTACATAGAAACCAGTTTAAGTATTTTGAAGCTGTGCATGCTACCTACCCGTCTATGAAAGGGTATTCACCCCTATTCCAGGGTGTGTCAATGGGTACATACAGCTTTCAAAATGGTAGCATAAATTACAGCGGTGAGAAAGTGAAGGCGAAAACTACAAAACCCTTTGGCAAGCAATATAAATTAGACTTTTGGGCACAGCCAGTATTCCAGGCTTATTTTGGAAATAAAGACCAATCAGTAGAAAGTAAAACTAGCATCTTACTAAACACACATTTAATATTAGGCAAAGGTCTTTCTTTTTATACCGGAATTACTTTCCCTTTAATAAACGACTTAGACCCACAACCATTAAACATACGGCTAGCTCCAACTTATCTAAACCACTTCTATCATGGAAAAAACTCAAATTTCTTTGCTAGTTCTGTCGGCCTCTTCTTTAACGACCGCTATGGCATAAACGTAGAGTACCAACACATGGACTTTAACAAAAAATGGTCTTATGGAGCAGAGGTATCTTATACGGGTTATTATTACCTATACCCTACTTCTTACAAATACACAGACTTAAGAGAACTACTAGCTTTAGCCAATCTTGCCTATAGATTTCCTAAGAATGATTTAACAATAAACCTCACGGCAGGTCAATTCCTTCACCAGGATAAAGGCTTTAGACTAGACTTAATAAGGCAATTTAGCAAAGCAGAGATAGGCTTCTTTGGCAGCTTTACAGAAAACGGAGCCACCATAGGTGCAAATCTTGCCATAAAAATTCCACCTTCTGGTGCTTTAGAGTCTAAGAGACTTAGGCTCCGCACCATAGAAGATTTTAGATGGGAATACATATACTCCCGAGGATTTAAGATAGCAGAGCGTTTTAGATTACATTATAAACTAGACCAAAAACTGCGACAATTTCATAACAGTTTCTGGCAAAATGAATCACAAAAAGGTAGCTAAGGTGGCTAGTATTAAAACCACTAACACTATGGCTCTTCCCCAATTCTTTTCGGTTTGTACTTGTTCTGTTTTCATGGTATTTTCTTTTAGTAAGAATTGAGTATGAATTTAGGGTATATTAGTAAACCAGCAATATAATTTTCCCACTATTTATTATTCGGCATCCTACTCATTCGTATAGTCCTATTTGAACAAGGAATATTTGTAATAAAAGTAACAGAAAACAGTTTAAATACAGCAGCTAAAGTGATTTCACAGTTTTATTATACCTTTATTCAGGCAGGGCGAATAAGTTCTCAATCAAGATATATATTGCTATTTCTAGCCCCATTATTTTGCTCAAAAATAGTATTTTGCCAAGACAAAGCCCAAAACAGCAGCGACCATGAAATTAGACTAAACTTAGGTAGCTCAGGCGTTCAAATAGCATACACATTGCCCATCAAATTAGAGCAAGATATCCGCCTAAAAACAGGCCTCTTTTTTTTACAATTCAAGAAACCTATAGGCATCAATTTAGCAGAAAATAGCAGCATCAATTTAAGGCCAAATTTTCAAGCATACGGCGTTTCCTTTGCAGCAGAAAAGCCACTATTAAATTGGCTAACTATTTATGCCGAGAGCAGGTTTATGCTTCATCAAAAATGGCACTTAAATCTTAGCACAGATAATAGTATCGACTTAAACGGCTTAAGCTTAGAAGCCGATGACTTCGGCACCATTGACGCTTCTCTAAAATGGTGGAGTTTACAGCCAGGAATAGGGATTCTATTAGGAAAAAACAAACCAGAAAATACGTGGAACGTAGCTGCCAACATAGCTACCTACTATATGGGAGGCCCAAAAGTTAGCCTCCGCTATGAAGGATTTCTGGAAACCACCACTTTGCAAGATGCACTGCCTATGATAGAACATAACATGAGAAACTACAGTTTCTTCCCGGCAATAGGCATCAACATATCATACAAGGTAAAGGATAATCGCAATTGAAAAGGCTGTACTACATTAGCACACTACTCCTATGTGCATTAAACCATGCATGTACCAGCCCTCTAGAAGGCATAAACCTTGCTTTTAAAGAGCCTGTAACAAGCGGCAGATATACTTTTTATATAAGAGATTATGAAAATAAAGTTCCTGAAAACTTAAACTTTGAGGTACTAGGGCCAGATGCCAATTTAATAGTAAATACGCTCAATGATGAGAAATTAGAAATCAACGAAGACGGAAATTTATCACTTGCTTTAAGAAGAGATATTTCACCCTCTAAAGACTCCCTTATTAACTTCTCGGTAAGGATAAAGTCTGACGAAGACCACCTTCCTTATTTAAAAGAATTTCAATTACAAAACAGAGCCAACTTTACCTCCACCGCGAGAATTGCAAATCTTGGAATATTACAAAATAATACACAAGGATTTTACCTGAAAAACGGTACGAATGTAGCATCAGGCAACAATGGTACTATTCTAATAAAATCAGAAATTCCAGAAAACAATACATGGACTAGCCTACAGGGAAATACGGATACTAAAGAGCTTTCTTTTATCAGTCATTACTATAATGAAAATGCAAAAGGCTTTATACCAAATGCTGGAGCAGCTACCCAACCTTTTAATGAAAATGGAGATGCTTTGGATTACAGTTTTGACCTTGCTGAATTCTCAGGCGGTATTTATCTGCAAGGTTATCATGACTTCAAGGAAGCCGAAAACTGGTCATCTCCTATTCATTTAGAGCTAAGTGTAAATGAAAACGCTGAAGATATCATGCACTATGACACTTTCACCCGCCGTGTAACTCACTTTGGTACGCAGGCCGTAAAAACAGACGGAAACAGACATTACATAGATTTAAACATAAATAAGCCTGGCTACTGGTATGCAGGAAAAATAAGGGCTCTATGCCGAGAAGGCCTTTGGCTATCAGTAATAAGTAAGTACACCGACCTCGACATTCAATACCTAACACGTGTACGTGATGCGGAGACTAATGCGGTGGTCAAAACTTTATACAGCAATATCAATTTTCAAAACAGACTCAGAATAAACTACCTGCCTAAAGAAACAGAAGCGGTCTTTGTGGAGCTGTATGATTACTCAAATTATCATGGCGGTAATTCCAATGAACCCTTTTGGACCTCTAAAATTATTAAGAACTGTGAAGACAGCGAAAACGTCATGGACCTCTTTAAACTTGACGCTCCTGACTTTGTAGACGTCAAATTTGTAGTTCAGTGCCCTAGTGGAACGGATTTCAACCCTGAGAGCCTACCAAAAGAGATGCGTGCTCAATTCAGTTTGGCAGGAGAAAACAGCTATCGCACACTTACAACATTCACACCAGAAACCCGCCAAGTAAAAACCTATAAACTTAAAATTGGTGAAACATACGATTTTAGAGTAAGTACAGATGGTGGCGTAACCTGGCCCTATAAACAAAACAATTACCTCATAGAAAATCAGCGATGGCAATTCCTAATTTCAGCTGATAATTACTGCATATAAACCATGAGAACTATAACAAAAGTAGGCTACGTTAAATTAGTCACAGACGGCCTTTTCCTGACCGGATGCTTCTTTCTCTCCATGCAATTAAGCGGAAGAGGGATTTTGGAATCCGACATTATTATTTTGATAGTACTGCTATCTAGCTGGTATTTTTCTACCAAAATATCCAACTTGTATGATGAATTCAGAACAGAAACTTTTGTTGGAGAGCTCCTTTTAATTCTCCAAAATGTAGTGATACAGGTATTCATAGCCGGCCAACTGTTCTTCCTACTAAATCAGAGTCATTTTGCCCGTACTTTTGTACTTTATTATTCCATAACCATACTGATATGCCTAATCACTAAAAATTACATTACAAAAAAGGCACTCCTTCACTACAGACAAGGTGGTGGCAACACACGTTATGTGGTTTTTGTGGGCTATAATAAGATTACTGACGACCTAATAAGTAGAATAGAAAAGAATCCACACTATGGCATGAAAGTGTTGGGCGTTATTTCTAACGAAGAAGAAAATAAATCATTTTCGGATTTAAAAGAACTAGAGAAATTCTACAAAAACAATCCCGATGTTATTGTTGATGACATCATTGTCACTACCGACCATTTGAATAAAGACATTCTCCAAGGTCTTTATAATTGCTGCGAAAATAAAGGGGTACGATTAAAGTTTGTTCCAAACTATAGCAACTACTATTTAAACAGGGTTCAATTTCAGCTTTTTGGAAACTACCCCCTAATTACCTTACGCAGCGAGCCTTTACAGCAAACACATTGGTTATTTCTTAAAAGAGCGTTCGATATCATATTCTCTGGATTAGTGTTTCTTTTAATCTTTTCATGGCTTTTCCCTATTCTTGCCCTTTTGATAAAATTAAATTCCAAAGGCCCCGTATTTTTCAAACAAGACCGATGGGGAGAAAATGGTAAAAAGTTTAAATGCTATAAATTTAGATCCATGGTAGTAGACAGTCAAGATGTCAAAAAGTCTGGAGCTTTTAATCAGGCTACACAAAATGACCCAAGAATTACTAAGATTGGAGCCTTCTTAAGAAAAACAAACTTAGACGAGGTTCCCCAATTTATAAATGTACTTAAAGGAGAAATGTCAGTAATAGGGCCGAGACCACACGCTCATGAGCATAATGTTAGAACAAAAGACCTCATTGACAAATACATGATAAGACACTGGGTAAAACCTGGTATTAGTGGCTGGGCTCAGGTAAATGGCTACAGAGGAGAAACAAAAACAAATGAAGCCATGCAAAAGCGTATAGATTTTGACATTTACTATATTGAAAACTGGACCTTTTGGTTTGACTTAAAAATCATACTCATGACCGTTTACAATATGATGAAAGGAGAAGAAAATGCTTATTAAGCGTGCTATTTATAGCAATGAATTTTTCCATTCATAAGCTTGAAGTTTCTTCATTAATTTCTTGTCATTACCCATTTCTCTTAAAAAATTCAGGTGTCTTTCATGATGCATGTCGGTACCCAAGAACGACACTAGTTTTTCGTCTAACAATTTATTAGCAAGCTCTTTACTACCCGAACCATAATAACCAGCAAGAGAATTAATATTTACCTGAAGTTCGCAGCCTAATTGTTTAAGTTTTCTAAAAGTCTTGATAGATTTCTGAAGATATAAATACCGCTCTGGATGAGCTAATATAGGTTTATAACCCTTAGTTAATAGGTCAAAAATAACATGTTCAATACGCGGAGAATAAGCTACAAATGAGATTTCGACAAGAACATACTTATCCGAGAATGAAAGTAATTCTTCTTGCTCAATTTTCTTTTCAAAAAACTCATCCGCAAAATACTCAGCAGCATAAGAAAGATCGAGCATTGGAATGCTTGTACCAATTTGGCCAAGTACCTCATTAAAAGGTGCGTTTAAGGTTGTTTTATCATTCTCATAAAAGCCCTGATAAATATGCGGAGTGGTTATTACTTTTTCAAAACCTAGCTCGGCCAACCCATTTAACAAATTAATAGAATCTGATAATGAAGCACATCCGTCATCCACACCAGGAATCAAATGGGAGTGCATATCGGTTTTTAAAAAGTTGAAGGCATTTTCGTACGTATTCTTTTTGCTAAAAAAGCTAAACATAAATCTGGCGGCTATAATAAAATATGTCGCAATTAAGCACTAAATGCCATATACAAGTCAAAAAGAGTAATATACTTTTCTTATAAAAAACAAATGAGGGAGCACTTGAAATAAATTCTCTTATGCAATACCCTCTCATTGACACAAACCAGCTTTAGCTCCACTAAAGCTACAAAAGCCATTTAAAACTACTTTACTATGAACAAAATAAGCCCCCTTAACATAATGGTTCTCTGCAACCAACTTTTATACCTTGAAGCACTTAAAAGTCTTTTTAACTCAGAAAGCCAGCTAAGCTGCAAAGGAATATTAATGTCAAATCCTCAAGCTACCAATATCATAAAAAATGAAGACCCCGCACTTCTTTTGGTTGATGCCAATAGCATGGGTAAAAAAGTTTGGAATTTCTTATATGAAATTCGGACTAACACCCCGCAAATAAAGACCATCATACTAGCCAATAATAATGACCCCATTCACCTAGACATGGCTAAGGACAATGGCATTTCAGGTTATATTTTAAAATCGTCACCTATAGAACTATTAATGGCTACTATTAAAATAGTAAAAAATGGTGGGGAGTTCTTTGACAGAGGTAATTATGGTGAGAATGAAAAAGACATAAGTTTTGAAGAAAAGTATAAGCTTAGTAAGCGTGAAATGGAAATCATAACTCTTATAACCAATGGCAAAACCACTAAAACCATTGCAGAGCAGCTAGGTCTAAGCTTTCACACCATAGAAGCCCATCGAAAAAACATTCATAAGAAACTTAAAATAAACAAGGTAACTGAATTAATAAAACTAGTCTCCGAGTTTGAAGTATAAAAAAAACCGCCACAGAATCTGTGACGGCTTTCGCATCTATTCAATCCTAACCATTTCTTTTAAACTACTTCGGCAGCTATTACATTTTGGAAAATTATCTCTCCACTAGGAGAAAGCTCCATCATGATTACCGAATCTTTATCAATTTCATTTGCCAAAATCTTCTTTGACAATTCATTCAAAATCATTCGCTGAATAACTCTTTTGAGCGGCCTAGCTCCAAAAACTGGGTCAAAACCTTGCTCACCAAGTTTATCTAAAACCTCCACAGATGCTTCTAAAGTTATTCCTTGCTCTGCCAGCCTATTTTTGATGCCGTTGAACTGAATTTCTACTATCTGACGGATATTCGTTTTACTTAATGGGTCAAACAACACTATCTCGTCTATTCTGTTCAAAAACTCTGGTCTTACCGAAACTTTCAGTAAATCCATCACACCATCTTTGGCTTCCTGTTTATAGTACGTATGCCAAGCAGATTCGTCACCTTTTGTCTCTAAATATTTTTCTTGAATCACCTGCGATCCAATATTAGAGGTCATGATAATGATGGTATTCTTAAAGTTGGCCACCCTTCCTTTATTATCGGTCAGTCTTCCATCGTCTAACACTTGGAGCAGCACATTCCAAACGTCTGGGTGAGCTTTTTCTATCTCATCTAACAGCACTACAGAATAAGGTTTGCGTCTCACAGCTTCTGTAAGCTGACCACCTTCGTCATAACCTACATAGCCTGGAGGAGCTCCTACCAGCCTGCTTACCGCGTGCCTTTCCTGGTACTCACTCATGTCTATTCTTACCATGGCCGTGTCATCGTTAAAGAGATACTGAGCCAAGGTTCTTGCTAGTTCTGTTTTACCTACACCCGTGGTTCCTAAAAACAAGAAACTACCAATTGGCTTTTTAGGGTCTTGCATACCTGCTCTTGACCTTCTCACAGCATCAGCCACTAAACCTATCGCTTCTTCTTGCCCTGCTACTCGTTTTTTGAGTTCATCTTCCAAGTATAAAAGCTTCTCACGCTCACTTTGCAGCATTTTTGACACTGGAATTCCAGTCCATTTCCCTACAACTTCCGCTATATCTTCCGCAGTAACTTCCTCATTTATTAAGCCTTCCACGTTATCTTGTTTATGAGAAGCCGCCAGCTCTTTTAGTTTCTCTTCCGATGCTGGAATTTTTCCGTAACGAATTTCAGCCACTAAGCCAAAGTCACCAGAACGCTCCGCCTGCTCCGCTTCAAACTTCAAATGGTCTATCTTCTCTTTTAAAGTTCTTATTTCATCAACCTTACCTTTCTCGTTCTCCCACTGAGCTTTGTAAGCATCAAAACTCTGATTCAGCTCGGCTAATTCCTTTGACAGCACCGCTTCTTTTTCTTTGTCTTTCTCTCTCCTGATGGCCTCACGCTCTATTTCTAGCTGCATGATGCGTCTTCTGAGTTCATCCATTTCCTCTGGCATGGAGTCCATTTCTAGTCGCAGTTTTGAAGCTGCTTCATCCATTAAGTCAATAGCCTTATCAGGCAAAAACCTATCAGAAATATATCTGTTTGACAGCTCCACCGCGGAAATAACCGCATCATCTTGAATACGCACACCATGGTGAACTTCGTATTTTTCTTTGATACCCCTCAAAATTGAGATAGCATCTGTCACACTAGGTTCATCCACCACTACGGCCTGAAAACGTCTCTCTAGAGCTTTGTCTTTCTCTATGTATTTTTGATACTCTTTTAGTGTAGTGGCACCTATGGCATGTAGTTCGCCTCTGGCCAAAGCTGGTTTTAAAAGATTGGCTGCATCCATAGCACCCTCACCTCCACCTGCTCCTACAAGGGTGTGAATCTCGTCAATGAACAATATAATTTCGCCTTCAGAATCACTCACTTCTTTGATGACAGATTTCAGACGTTCCTCAAACTCACCTTTATATTTAGCTCCTGCCACCAACAGCCCCATATCTAAAGATATCAGCGTTTTTGATTTTAAGTTTTCAGGCACATCACCTTGCACTATTCTTTGGGCCAAACCTTCTACTATCGCGGTTTTACCCACACCCGGCTCTCCTAATAGTATGGGATTGTTTTTGGTTCTTCTAGCCAAAATCTGAAGCACACGCCTAACCTCCTCGTCTCTTCCTATCACTGGGTCAATCTTCCCCTTCTTTGCCTGCTCATTCAGATTTATACTGTATCTAGACAGGGCTTGATATTTATTCTCTGCGTTTTGGTCTTTCACTGGATTATCTTTTCCTCTTAATTCTACGATTGCTTTTTCTATTTCCTTCTGCACAAAGCCCACCTTTTTCAATAGCTGAGCCACTTTCTCTTTACCAGCCGCTAAAGCCCAGTAAAGAATCTCTACACTTATATATTCGTCTCCAAAATCCTTAATTTTATTTGTTGCTGCCGCCAATGTCACCGACAAATCGTTGCCAAGATAAGGCTGCCCACCCGCTCCGCTAACTTTTGGATAGGTATTGACCAAATCTTCCAGTTGCTGTGAAATTAAACTTTCAGAAATGCCCATTTGACCAAACAGATAAGACGAAGTATTAGGGTCTTGCTCTATCAAAGCTTTTAATAAATGTCCAGGTTCTACGGCTTGCTGCTGATTTCCTTGGGCTATTTGCACTGCCAACTGAATGGCCTCCTGTGCTTTAATGGTATATTGATTTAAATTCATGGTTGTTGATTTCTATGTGTTTTGTAATCGCTTTTTCAGTGATATATCATCAAAAAGTATGCGACCTCCATTTTTCGGAAAAATTGACAGATAAAGCACTAATTACCAATACCTAACATGACAAAACGGCTTATAACGAATGAAATAGTAACAGAAAAAATGAAATATTGTCATAGGCCAGACGGCTTTCCATTACTTCTTAGCCTAGCAATTAACTTTCAAAAAACTAATTTTTGATAATGTTAACTCTCCCTTCTTTCTTCTACAGGATAAAAGTCAAATCTATTATGCTCTGTCGGTGTAGCTAAAAGAATACCAGGCTTAATATTATTCTTTACGGTTTCTTGGTAAATATGAGACATCCAAGTTTGTTCGTAAGGCCTATCCCATTTTACTTCAAGGAACATTTTTTTATTTCCTTCTTTGGAAACTATTTGGGGCCAATTACAATAGAACACCTCCCCTGTAGCGTAAGGAAGTCCATTTGTAACTTTAATATTACTAAATTTTAAATACGGTGCATCTGAAGTATCATTCGAGATTTTCTCAGGCTTATCTTTAAAAAACTCCTCCCTTATTTGTTGAGGAACATTATGCCAACTCCATTGTAATTGATTATCGCCATAGAACTCTGTAAAATTCAATTTCAAGAAATCAAAATTTTCATTTTTTATAATTTGTAGCGATTTCCTGTAAAGCTGGTCAATTTTTCTAGCGAATCCATTTCGGCAAGTTTGACGTTCTCCATTATAAAAGAACATATCGTCCTCAAAAAAGAAATAATAGTCAAAGTCATTTTCCGCTGCATGCTCGGCCACCCACTGCCTTCCTCCGCATATTCCTATATTGTCTTTTTGAATATGCTCTATATTATACGTTTTGCAAAGCTTTTCATATTCTGGAAAAGTTGACTTGTCTGTGGAATTATTTAAGAGTATCCATTTAGGTTTAGTAATGAAATGTTCATCATACATTCTCATTGACGCTATTAAGGTTTCTAACTGCTTAGGGCTATTATAGGTAATAATGTAGAGTGCTGTATTGTCTATATTTCCAGTACTTAGTTCTGAAACACTTTCGTTTAGCGGTAGGTCTAAATCATTTTTAAGATCCTCAAAGTATTTAGAAACAAGCCCGTTTCCTTCAATAGGAAAGTATTGATACTTCTCTGGGTATCTGTACAACAAAATGGTAAAGAGGGACTCTTCTGTCCCCATATAACCTTCATGCAATGTACTTCCAAGTAGTTCATAGTATTGACCATTAAAGGATGGGATTTCTTCCACAGGCCCACCGAAAAAGCCACCTCTACATACTTTATTTACTTTAGAACCAGCTAACTCATTAAGTCTTTTATAATTAAACCCATGTATTTCGCTAGAAGCAATGTAAGGGAAAGCAAGAAAAGATATTTTATTTAACTTATTAAGCTTATCCACTACTAAATCATGCGTAAAGTACCCCGGATGGACTGTATTCGTAATCCCTGCGTCTATCCAAAAGAGATGGGTAGATTTAAATTTATCCAGTAGTTTGGCATCATGAAGAATAAAAGGTTTTGATAATACCAGTGGATTATACATTTCTAATTTAGCTTGGGTAGATTCTCCTAACCAGCCCACTTGCCCATACCATTCTTTATTTGTCCTTATAGATTGAATTACCTCAAAGAACTCGTTGATAAACCAATCTTCTGACCTTTCTATAAACTGTGTATTTTCTTCGGTTCTCACATTGAACACAAAATCCCTCAAGTTCTTGTCTCCAAAAATTATCATGTTGTTTGGAGCTTCTAGTAATTGACCGAATTTTTCTAAGTAAAACTCATAACTACGCGACCAGCCTTCAGTGAGAGCATCCCTTTTTATATCCCATAATCCAGTAACAAGCGTAACTCCGGTGTTATTCATTTCTTATTTACTAAAATAATAATCTGATAGTACTAAGCAGTCAAGTTTAGTATTATCATATACAGCTAATGCATCAGAATATCTACTTAAAATTGGTTTGCCATTAATATTAAAGGAAGTGTTTATCAATACGCCAATTCCTGAATGCTTTTCAAATTCTCCTAAAAGCTTATATAGCCAAGGGTTTTGCTCCTGCGTTACTGTTTGCACTCTGGCTGTGCCATCCACATGTGTGACGGATATAAGTTTTTCTCTCCATTCTTCTTTGACAGTAGGGCAAAAGCTCATCCACCTGCTTTCACCAGAAAAATTAAAATACTTTTCTACCTCTTCTAACCTCACTACTGGAGCAAAAGGCCTATACCATTCCCTATTTTTCACTTTGGTATTTAATACCTCTTTCATATCTGGGAAAGTAGGGTTACACAAAATACTTCGGTTTCCTAGTGCTCGCGGACCATGTTCTGCTGACCCTCTTACAACACCTACAATTTTGCCCATAGAAAGATCTCTTGAAAGTTGAGATATATCTAATGCTGTTGCTCTCCTTTCTTCTACGTAAGTCATTAAGATATTTCGGTCTAGTACCCCAATACCAGCATACGTTACATCTATTGCCCGATTTGGCTTTATAAGATTCAGTATCATGCCCGTGGCTATTCCACAATCGTTAGGGTTGGGCGGCACAAAAACCGGACGGTTTAATGTTTCTTTAAGCTTAGTATTTAAGAGAATGTTTAAAGCACAACCCCCAACCATAATAAGTGGTAAGTTAGGGTAGCTTTCTAAGAAGGGCTGAGCCATTTGCATAAAGACATTTTCAAAAGCAACTTGGGATGTTTTAGCTATATCCCATGCCAACTGTCCCTCTAACCTATTATCAATGTCAAAAACTATCCCCGTTTGATTACTTAAATCTCCTAGATATTCAATGTAATTTCTTCCATCTGGTTTCCTTCGGTAAAATTGTTCAAAATAAGGCAGCCATTCAGTATTCAAAACCCCATATGAACTTAAGCCCATTATTTTACCTGGATAAACCAAGTTTCCAACACTAAGAGCATCCTCCTTTCTAATATCCTTTAAAAATTCTCCAAAACTCATGTAAGGGAACCCTAAATCTAGATCATACTTATCTAATAATTTAATAGAGGTGCGTTCTTCGGCTTTGTAAACATTAAAAAAGCCATCATTACCTCCTCCATCAAATGATATAATTAGAGCCTTCTTATAATCCGTTTGATATAGTCCGCAAGCCGCATGGCTGTAGTGATGAAAACACTGAACATACTTTTCCGCAGGAATCAGGTTTTGATAATGCGTAAAACCATTACCATCATAGGTATCTGTGTTTAAAAAGTAGCAAGTTTCATACGCTGAAATATTATGCTCTTCCTCAATATATTTAAGAATATGTTTAACTAAAAACGGTCTGGAATAAGAAGGGAGGTATTGAGAATAACCCGCATTTTTACTTGATATAAACCTTTCTACTTCTATTACGGTAATAAGTTCTCCATCCTTTTCTACGGCTATAGCAGCATTATGAGAACCATAAAATGAAATATTTGCCATACTACAAACTGCGTTCTATTCTATCACACCATCCTTTGGAAGTTGAATACGGCCATATTAACCATTTTGACGGAACAGGTCCAGTATATTTTCTCCAGATATTTAACCATTCACCGGTTGTATTGAAAAGTTCTTTTATTTCATCTTTATCCGCATCTTTTCTATAAATATCAGCTCCTTTTTCATCGAGAAAAGCGACTACTAAAAATTCGTAATCCTTTTCTGGCAAGGAAGTTTTATGCACGTCTATACAATGCTCAAAAATATTATAAAATGAATTCTCATAATCCTCTACCTCTGGATTTGGAGCTAAATTATTGTCAAGCGTATGTTTTTGTACACCTCTATCCTTAAACCTTATTCCGGCAAATTTCTCATAATCTGCAACAGTACGTACCCTTCCGAACCCATAGAGTCCAAAATCATTCGTTTTCTCTTCGCCATCTATGCCGAATAACTGTTTCACCCGCTTATGAGTATATGTATTTGTTACAAACCATTCTTTTTCGTCATCCCAATGCTTAATTCTACCTTTTCTGGTGTACTCGTGCCAAGCAACAATTTTATGTGGATGAAATAGGTCATAGCCATGTGTATAAGCCCTTACAGCTATACTAATTTCTTCTCCGTGAAAGTAAAATGAAGGGTCGTGCTGAACTTCCTGTGAAAACAAACCAATTGTAAACGCAAAGTGTGCCGAATAAAATCTAGCAGGCACTGGAAGCGTAAGGCTTTCGGCATGCTCTATAGTGGAAGGCAAAAAAAAGACCACTCCTTCTGGCGTAAATCTATCAAAATCCATTTTCCAAGGCTCCTTGGCTCTCCCTTCTGGGTCATTTTCTGGGTCAAAAGAAGGTATATAAGCAGTTAGCAGTGGCTTTTTTATGCCATTATTTCGTAGAGACTCTAACATATCAATTAAAAGCACATCCCATCCTTCAACAAACCTATGGTGGGAGTCTAACTGTAAGGTATATTTTTCCCCATTATAGTGCTGCTGAACTAAGTTTCTTGCCCAACAAACCCCCTTCGCTTCTTGATAAGGAACCTTAACTACATTTACTCTTTCATCCGAAAGGTATTTATCTAAATTATCCCATGTATCTTCATCAGAAGTTTGCCAAGCCACAGTAACTCTTAGATTTTCATCGTGTTCTGCCTTCTCAAACAAATCATCTAATGTAGGTACTAATTGTGGATCTCTATAGCTTGCTATCTGTACAAATATTGTATTCTCTCCTGTATTAGAATCCTTTATCAACATATAATGCGTTTACCTATTTTAATCATATCATTCTTATGAAGATACTAACCACATTCAGCATCAATCCAATCTATCATAATTACTAATTCAAAGAAACTTTGAAACGAAACAACTAATCATTTAAAACCAGAACAAGCTTACCGTCTAAATTTGTTAAACGTTTTTAAAATCGCTCCTCTTTTAAAGTAAAACTAAAAAAGACAAAAACCGAATTGCTAAAACTAAACTTAAAAACACTAACCTAATAGTCGATCTTTTATTTTTTTTATATTTGTTAACTTGACAAATTTAATCCTGTTTGAAGGACGATTAGATTTGATTGACAAACATTTATAGTTCATGAGCAAAGACGATAAAAAAAACGAAAAGGGCTTAAACAGAAGGCTTGCAATTAAAGAGTTATTCCTAGGTTCATCAGTCATGTTGGTAGATAAACCTTCTCAATTTACCGCATGGAGGAAAACTAAAGATACAAGTTTATTAAATGCCCTTGGGAATGCTAATTCAGCCCAAACGCCAAGCCTGACTTTTCCAGTATTCACGTCCCCTTTTCCTACGTTTTACCTGACACCATTTCCGTCGCTAGGCCCTACACCTACGCCTTCGAATACCCCTTGGGCACCGCAACCGTCTCCTTCGAATACTCCGTTTGCAGCATCACCTACGCCTACGCCATCTCAAACATTAACGCCGACGCCAACAGCAAGTCAATATTCTACCTTAACTCCCACACCCACGCCATCTCAGACATTTATGCCGACGCCGACGCCAAGTTTGTCTGCTACTTTGACGCCGTCACCAACGCCAAGTCTATCGCTAACTTTAACACCGACCCCGACACCTAGTCTATCGCTTACTTCAACACCGACGCCAACACCTAGTTTATCGCTTACTTCAACACCAACGCCGACACCTAGTCTATCGCTTACTTCAACACCGACGCCGACTCCTAGTCTTTCTCTTACTTCAACACCGACGCCAACACCAAGTTTATCGCTAACTTCAACTCCAACGCCGACACCTAGTCTTTCTCTTACTTCAACACCAACGCCGACGCCAAGCCCATCTTTGACCCCATCTCCTACTCCTACCGCTACTAAAAACATATGGATTGGACCAACACATGGTGACTGGAACGGAAGTAACAGTTATTGGAGTAAAGGCTCTATTCCTGTTTCCACAGACGAAGTCATCATTCCTAGTACTTCTAATTTGACAGTTTTAACAGGCACTACGGCAGTCTGTAAGACCATCGATGTACAATATGGAGCTGTCTTTGATGTTCAAGCGGGAGCGGTTCTCAGTATCACAACACCTTAAAGTATTCAAATAGCAATCTATAGATTATGCTTTTCATTTTTAGCTCATCTTGCAGCTCTTCAATATTCTAAAGAGTGAGGTTTTTTTGACAAAAAAACAGGCCTAATATGCCCAACACTATGTTAAGCTAAAGTAAATTTCTGTGATAGCGTATAAAAACGTTATTTCGTGTGATGATAAAAGACCTCAACAATGCCTGGCGTAAAACTGCCAGTACCCTATATAAAAAACCAGAAGACTCAAAAATCCTTGGCTCAGTGGAGCTAGATATCACTGATTTACAAGAATACATCAACAAAAAAAGAAAGGAAGGTCTCAAAATCACTTTGACTCATTTCTTTACTCTAGCTACCGCAAGAGCCATAAATGACAAACTTCCCGAACTCAACACCTATATCAAACGAGGGAATGTCAAATCTTATGACGACATAAATGCCACAGTAAGTGTGCTACTGAGAGAAAATGAAATGGGTTCTGTCAAAATTGACAAAGTCAATACCCTAAGTTTTTCAGACTTAGTCCCTATTCTTAATACTAAAATAAAGGAAGCCAGAAAGGGAACTGAAAACGGCACCATGAAACTAAAAGAAACCATGGCTTCTATTCCGTGGCCATTCAGAAATCTGTTTTATTGGTTTATCAGAAAAATGCTGGTGGATTGGGGTTTATCTATTGGTGGTATATCTGCCAATGATATGGGTTCATATATCGTCTCAAACATCGGAAGCTTAGGCCTTGATACTGGTTACCCTGCCCTTTTTCCAGCTACCAATGTTTCGTTCGTATTAATCATGGGCGGTGTAAAGAAAACCCCTTTGGTAATTGATGACGAAGTCAAAATCAGAACTGTAATCACCCTTGCCGCAGCTCTTGACCACCGCGTGGTAGACGCTTCTCATGCTGGAATTTTATTTAAATATTATAAGAGCATTGTAAAGACACCTGAATTACTGGAAGATAAACCTTAAGTATTATTAATTATTGGCCGTCAAAATTGTTTTCTCTCCTTCTAGTTTTTCAAGGCGTTGTAATACGGAATTTAAAACGCTCGCTTGTTGATTGTTAATCGCTTGTTGTTTTTCTATCATAAGCTGCTGCTCCTGCATAGCTTTAATCATGGGAGCTAGTAAATCATTATATCTTACAGAATAGTAACCGTCTTGGTCTTTGTTTAATAAGCCCAAATCTTTTTCAGTCAATCCATATTCTCCTAACGTTTCTACAATTTCTTGGGCTATAAGACCAAACTCTACGTCATCATTCTCATTGTTTTTACGATGGTAGGCCACCGGCTTTAGGTCTTTAATAAAATCCAGACCTAACGGTACTGTTACTATGTTTTCTTTCCAACGTCTGTCTGAGGTTACATTCCAGGCTACTTGAATATCTGCAGCAGTAATTGAAGTATTACCCATTCTTATTTTATTGCTGGCGTTTACCGAAGCATTATACCCAATAGCGATTGTATTGAATAGGTTATTAGTGGTAACATCTGCCTGATATCCTATGGCCGTATTATTATAACCAGTAGTGTTAGAGCCAAGTGATGAGTGTCCTAAGGCCGTGTTTTGATTTCCTGTGGAATTAACAACTAATGCACTGGTGCCCGATGCTGTATTTTTATGTCCTGTTGAATTAAAAAACAAGGCATAAGAACCGTTTGCCGAATTACCGTCGCCAGAAGTATTATTTAAAAGAGAAAAAGAGCCATTGGCGGTATTTTCTTTCCCTGAGCTATTTTTCACCATGGAATTAGCACCAATAGCCGTATTGTAGTTTCCAGAGACATTAGATGAAAGAGCACTATCACCGGAAGCTACATTCTGCTTTCCAGTGGTATTACTAAACAATGCACTATAACCACTTGCAGTGTTTCCTACACCAGACTTATTGCTTGACAATGCATATGAGCCAATAGCGGTATTTTTATCTCCTGTGTAGTTAAGTCCACTAAGTGTCATAACTCCAACAGCCGTATTTTTACTACCAGATATGTTATTCCTTAATGCTCTCTGGCCTACAGCTACATTTTCTTCACCAGTATTATTATTAAACATAGCATAATGACCGATAGCCGTATTACCACTTCCTGAGACATTATAATGCATAGCCCAAGCACCAGTTGCGGTATTATTTTGACCTGTGCTATTTGTTCCCAAAACATAGACTCCAGTTGCAGTATTTTCTACACCGATCGTGTTGTCGCTCAATGCCAATGTTCCAGTTGCAGTATTTCTAAATCCGGTTGTATTGCTATTTAGCGAATTTCTTCCTGTGGCAGTATTGTTATCACCAGTGGTGTTATTTTGCAATGAGTTTGCACCAATCGCAGTATTGTAGTTTCCAGTAGAATTCGAATATAAAGATTTTGCTCCAATTGCAGTATTATTATCTCCTATGCTATTATAATAGAGCGAACTATCGCCCAGTGCGGTATTTCTATCTGCTGTGGTGTTACTATATAGGGCACTACGGCCAATAGCAGTATTAAAACTTCCTGTGCTATTTTTAAATAAAGAATTTACGCCCATTGCGGTATTATTGTTTCCTATGGTATTACTATAAAGGGCGTTTCTACCACTAGCCGTGTTATAGTACCCTGAGGTATTATTGTATAAAGCACTTACTCCATAAGCTGTATTGTTATGCCCAGAGCCATTACTTCTCAAAGAAAAAGCACCAGTAGAGGTATTACTGTGACCTGCTAAATTATTATTTAAAGCCCTGACACCAATCGCTGTATTGTTTATGCCTGATGTATTACTATTTAACGAATATGGGCCAAGGGCAACATTTGAAGTATCTGTTATATTTCCTGAATACTTTGAACTCAGGCCATTGGGCATAATGGTGATAGAGCCATCGGCATCTGAACCAGTATAACTTTGAATTTGAGCAAAAGAAAAGGTACTTATAAAGAATAAAACGAGTGTTTTTATTAAGTTTTTCATGAAAATATATTTTTCGATTTTAGGTACTTTTATTTCTTAGAACTTAGTATTACTCCTTCGGTTTCTAGACTTTCAACACGCTTGAGTAATGCATTTAAGGCAGTGGTTTGCCAATCATTTACTTTCTGCTGTTCTAGCATGGCACTCGCTTGTTTAGAATTAACCTCCTTCAGTTTTTCTATCATAAGCTGCTGCTCCTGCATAGCTTTTATCATGGGAGCTAGTAAATCATTATAACGTACCGAATAGTAGCCGTCTTGGTCTTTGTCTAATAAGCCCAAGTCTTTTTCAGTCAAACCATATTTCGCAAGCGTTTCTACTATTTCTTGGGCTATTAGCCCAAACTCTACGTCATCCTTCTCATTATTTTTACGATGGTAGGCCACTGGCTTTAGGTCTTTGATGAAATCTAAACCTAGTGGTACTGTAACTATGTTTTCTTTCCAACGTTTGTCTGAGGTTACATTCCATGCTACTTGAATATCTGCTGCTGTTATTGAAGTATTACCAATTCTTATTTTATTGCTGGCGTTTACTTTTGCTTCGTAGCCTATGGCGGTAGCATTATGTAGATTATTGGAGCTAACATCAGATTGATAACCGAGGCCAGTATTATTATACCCAGTGGTATTGCTACTTAATGCAGAATGCCCTAAGGCAGTGTTTTGAATACCTGTGGAATTTACTATTAATGCACTCGTACCAGTTGCTGTATTTTTATCGCCTGTTGTGTTAAGAAGTAAAGCATAAGCTCCATTTGTAGCATTACCATCCCCTGAAGTATTATTGAGCAGCGAATAAGAGCCAAAAGCCGCATTATCCTTACCTGTAGTATTGTCTAATAAGGAGAAAGTACCATTTGCAGTATTATAATTTCCAGTTGTGTTATGATACAAAGCACTATCTCCTAATGCAGTATTGTGATGTCCTGCAGTATTATAGTATAGGGCACTATGACCAGTGGCTGTATTGGAGTAGCCATTAGTGTTCGAGTATAATGAATTCCGTCCACTTGCGGTATTGTTACGACCAGTAGTATTCTCGAATAAAGAATAGCTACCATTTGCTGTATTACTACTTCCTGAGGTGTTGTTCAACAATGAATAAAAACCATTTGATGTATTGTTATGTCCTGTGGTATTCCTATATAATGCCAAACCTCCACTTGCGGTATTCGCTCCTCCTGAAATATTATGGTATAGAGCCTCACGACCAATTGCGGTATTAGAACTCCCTAAAGTGTTCCTGTATAATGATGAAACACCGATGGCTGTATTAAACATCCCATTAATATTACTATACAAAGCACCTCTACCGCTTGCCGTATTATATCTTCCAATTGTATTTCGAGAAAGTGTATTATACCCAACTGCAGAATTATAATATCCCGTAGTATTATTTCTTAATGCGTTAGAACCAATAGCTGTATTTTCCTTTGATTCGTAGTCTTCTTCTCCTGTCACGATACTGATAAGGGCATTGGGGCCTAAAGCCACATTAGAAGGGTCAAACTTTTTACCAGTATACCTAGAACTCAAACCATCAGGTGTAATGGTGATAGAGCCATCTGTTCCTGAGCCTGTATAGCTTTGAATTTGGCCAAAAGAACAGATACTAATTAAAAGCAAAGAAATGGTGATTTGTAAGTTTTTCATGAAAGTGTATATTAACTAATTGATTAAGACAAGTTATTCAATTCCCATTCGGCTTTAAACCAATATGAACGGCTACTTATACTTATTTGAAGCTTTAAACTTTGCTTCGTTCAATGAAAGCAAGGCTTCTATTTCTCCTATCTCTGCAGTCAATTGACTTAGCCTAATTTCTTGCTCCTGAAACTGCGAATCGTGTTTTTCAATCAATTCCTTATGACCATTCAGCAGTACTTGTTGCTCTTGAACGGCTTTAATAACTATGGGAATAAAGTCATTATACCGCACCGAAAAATAACCATCAGACCCTTTATTAAGTAATCCCAACTCATTTGTCGCAAAGCCATACTCATTCAAGGTTGCTTCAAGCTCTTGAGCTATTAAGCCGAACTCTAGTTCTTTCTTTTCATTGTTTTTACGGTAATAGCTTACAGGTTTTAGTTCTTTTATGAAATCTAGCCCAAGTGGTATTGTTCTAACGTTATCTTTCCAGCGTTTGTCTGAAGATACAGACCACGCTACCTGAATATCCGCAGCCGTAATCGACGAGTTTCCTATCCTAATACTATTACTATAAAGGGCCTTTGCGGTGAATCCAATGGCAGTGGCATTACTTAGGTTTACAGAGTCCACATCTGCATTATAACCGATGGCCGTATTTCTATGACCTGTTATATTTGAAAAAAGAGAATTACTGGCAGCCGTGTTGTAATTACCGCTTCCGTTTTCGTAAAGTGCTCCAGAACCCACAGCAGTATTATAATTTCCTGTGGTATCTAAATAAAGGGCTAAATAGCCAGTTCCTGTATTGTAATCGCCAGAAATATGCCTGTTAAGTGCATAGCTTCCATGTGCCGTATTATTACTTCCAGACTTGTTTCCCAAAAGTGCTTCATTTCCTATCGCAGAATTGTTTTCTCCGTTTATACTTTGAAAAAGTGCCCTGTTTCCGATAGCTATATTATGAGAACCTGTGGTATTTTCTGAAAGTGCAAAAAGCCCAGTAGCTGAATTGTAATTGCCCGTTGTATTAGCATCGAGTGCTAGGAGTCCGGTTGCCGTGTTGTGTTCTCCTGTCTGGTTTAGAACAAGAGCCCTATACCCCATAGCAGTATTTCTATCTCCCGATGTATTCTGAAGGAGTGTATAGTTCCCAGAGGCGGTATTGTAATTTCCTGTTTCGTTTTGACCAAGGGACCGCTCTCCGTTGGCAGTATTATAACTTCCTGAACTGTTAGCAACTAGCGAATAATAACCAGTAGCGGTATTATTATTTCCTGCGGTATTTTGAGCAAGCGAATAAGCCCCGCTTGCTGTATTATTATTTCCGCTTATGTTACTGCTGAGGCTTCCTATACCACTTGCGGCATTCTCGTATCCAGATGTGTTGTTACCAAGAGCCGCACCTCCAATAGCAGTATTGAAATTTCCCGTGGTGTTAGCGTTTAAAGTAAATCGTCCTATTGCTACATTTGATGTTGTCTTTGAAGGGTCAGTGTTTGATGAAGAAATCCCCTGAGGAATGATGGTCAAAGAACCATAAGATAAGTTTGTGATAGTTTGAAGTTGGCTAAAAGTACTTAGACTTATGACAAAAAAGAGTAAAAACGAGGCGATGGCTTTCATAATAAATTGACTTTAGTGTTTTGAAAGAAAAAATCAATTCATGATGGAGAATTGATAAAAATCATTGAACAATTCTGTTACTTGGTACCTTTTTCACTAATCGAATTTGCGGATAGTTTGGTAACAATATTTGCCAACTTTGAAGCTAATACTGTCATCTGAGTTTCTTGCTGTTCAAACCTTAGCTCATGCCCAACTATTGTTTCTTTTTGTTTGTCAATAACTTGCTGTTGTTCCTGTACCGCTTTAATCAGTGTGGCTATCAAATCATTGTACCGCACCGAGTAATAACCATCTTGATCTTTATCTAATAGTCCTAGCTGTTTTTCTGAGAACCCATACTTTTTTAGCGTCTCTTCTAGTTCTTGAGCAACTACCCCGAACTCTACATCTTGATTTTCGTTATTTTTTCGGTGATAGCTAACTGGATTTAGATCATTGATAAATTTTAAACCCAATGGCAGAGGTTCTATAGCTTCTTTCCATCTTCTGTCAGATGTCACGTTCCAGGCTACCTGTATTGCTGCAGAAGTTATACTTGCATTTCCCATCCTAATTTTATTACTCGCATTCACAGTTGCACCAGAACCCACTGCTATAGTATTTGAGAGGTTTGACGAGGTCACCCCTGCTGCATTACCAATCGCAGTATTATTATTCCCTGTTGAGTTGCCTAAAAGTGCAGCAAATCCTATTGCAGTATTTCGCTCTCCAGTAGTGTTAGCATAAAGTGCTAAACTGCCGTCGGCGGTATTATATTGACCGGAAGTGTTTAAATATAAAGCACTTCCACCGCTGGCCATATTACTTGAACCTGTGGTGTTAGAATAAAGTGCTTGATAACCCATTGCCGTATTATTTGACCCTGTAGTAGTATTATAAAGTGCATCAGTTCCAGTAGCGGTATTGTTTGAAGCCGTTGTGTTCCTGTACAGTGCCTGATAACCATTTGCGGTATTACCTGATCCAGTAGTAGTAAAGTAAAGTGCCTTACTTCCATTGGCAGTATTATTGTCCCCTGTTAAGTTGTAATAAAGTGCCTGGTTTCCATTTGCAGTATTAAATGAACCCTCTGTATTTCTATACAGTGCGGAAGCTCCAATTGCCGAATTCCCCTCACCTATGGTTGTATAATAAAGTGCAGCCCTCCCGACAGCCACATTTCTACCCCCAGTAGTGTTACTATAAAGTGCTAAAGCCCCATTGGCAGTATTATTAATTCCTGTGGTATTATTGTATAGTGCATAGCTTCCGGTAGCGGTATTAAAAGAAGCCGTGGTGTTGCTATTAAGTGCATAAGTTCCGTTTGCAGTATTTCCATTCCCCTCTGTATTATTATAAAGTGCACTAGCTCCACTTGCAGAGTTTTCAATACCAGAGGTATTCTTATAAAGTGCTGAAGTTCCTATGGCGGTGTTACTACTTCCAGTTGTATTAAAAAAAAGAGTGTTATAGCCTAGACCTACATTACTTGTTGTTTTTGAAGGGTCGGTTTTTGAGGAAGTAATACCCTGCGGTATAATCGTCACGGAGCCGTCAGCGTCACTTGTTAAACTTTGAATTTGAGAAAAAGAAGTGCTGTGAATTAAGAAAAGGGAAAGGATGATTTGTAGACTTTTCATTTGGAATTTCATTTATGTATTTCTGACAAATAAGAATTCTAAAAAGGGGTTTTATTATGTTAGGGCTGTTTTGCTAAATCAGCTTCACTTTTGACAGTTAAGAGTATTTCAATTTGGCCAGTCACTTCTACTCTTTATACGTTACCAAAATCTTAATAGGTTTGCTTAAAATATTGGCACTATTTCCGGGTATATTCCTTACACTTATGGCACCATCATCATAGTGGTAATTAAATTCATGTCCAAGATGATAAGTATAACTAGGTGGAACAAAATCATTAGCACTTGGTGCAGCTGCATTTACCGTTATATCAATAGCCAGTATCTTCTCTGCATTACTAATACCATGGGATACATTTGTTAAACCTCCTTCTAGAGAGGAGGTGGTACCAGAAATCTCTTTCATTTTAATTTTAGGAGCAGAAGAACCCAGTTTAGAGAAACCATTAACATCTAAATCTGATTGTGTCGCTCCTGAGGTTCCACCAATCTGCACTTTAGCACCTGCACTACTATTTAAAAAAAGTGTAGTACCATTTGTACTATTCCACGCATTTATAGAGGAACCGCTTATGTTTGTATGTGCCAAAGACAATTGACCAAAAATAGCTGTACCAGAGGTTGAATTAATACCTGTTGTAAAATAGTTTATGTGTAGTGGCACTGCTGGATCATCTATATTTAACCCCAGATATCCCTTATGAGTTAATCGCATCCGCTCTTCTGGTGATATTGTACCGTTTGATGTAGTTGAAAATCGGATATCTGTGCCATTTGCTGATTCTGTCCAATTTTCCGCCGCTGTAAATCTAACTCCAACTCTATCGCCCGTGAATGATGTTCCATTATGACCTAGAGCAGTTAAGTCTAATAAACCACTACCCAAACTAAGAGCATTAGGTGATGTTAATGTACCCCTGCTCCTTATACCTCGGATTTGAGGCTCATCAGATCCAGTTAAATCAAGATCAGGATTTGCTCCTTTTATGTAACCAGCATCAGGCCGAATCTCAAAAGATTGGGCATTAGCTCCAATAACACCGAAAACCAAAAAAGCAGAACACAGTAAAATCCTTGTCATTTTGTATTATGTATAGTTTGAGACTGTTTTAACGTGGTGCAGACTTAGCTTTTTTTGACCTGTGAGGATATAGTCAAGCATTGTTACAAATAAAGCCTTTCAAGCCATAAAAAGACCTAACCCAATTGGGTGAAGCTTATCACCCATTTGGGTGATTTTGGTATATTTGTTAAAATTTCAGGAGAAATAAGCTCACTAAAATAAATAATAGGCTAGGCGGATATTTTTATCCCAATTGAAGTGCAAACTGTTTATGTTAAAAAAGTACATCTTTCTTTGCCTAATTCTATTTAGTTTTCAGGCATTTGCTGGTGCTCAAAACTTGAACTTACAAACTCAGGATGTTGGCTATGGTCAAATAAGCCAACTACCCATCGAGCATGAAGAGATATTACTGGTTGGCTTGCTTACTGGGCTGCTCTTGATCTATCTTACTCTTTCAGTGTTGGCCAAAATAAAACCCTATATACTCTGTAGTTTTTGGTTTATGAGTATCCTTACGCTATACATATGGCGGTCTGGTTACGCCTTTGTGCTTTTTCCTAGCCTTGACGGCAGTCCTTATCACAGTATCTATTTTTTCATTTTGCAAAGCGTACCCTTGGTGGTGTATTTAATTATCACAAAAGCTGTGACAGTCTTGCAGACCAGAGATTATCAGATTTTTGAAAGAATTTTCACAGTCTTCCTCAGACTATCCGTTAGCTATCTTGCCTTAGTAACCTTGCTTAGCTTTTGGGATGTTGACTTAATTGTGAATAATTTCAAACTAGTCCAGGGCATTTTTTGGGTGTTTTTGGGTTTACTAGGAATACCGTCGCTTGCCTGGCTTGTTTTAAGTTCTCGTAAAAATCTCAATTTCTTCAAGTTTCAAACTTCATTCGCACTCCTTTTTGCTATTTCATTGATAGGAAAATTCCTTTTGAGCCCTTCCGATTTCCCTTCTGCATTTTTGAAACCAAAGCACTTGCTTTTCGGTATCACCGCTCAGCTTATCTACATGTTTTGGCTTTTACTGAAGGAAGTTTTTAAAACTCAGGAATCCAGCATCTATGAAAACGACATAGACCTACCTCCAGCTGAATCAATAAAGGTGGAGGAGTACAATAGTTTGTTAGACATTCTTAGTCCACGGGAGCTAGACATTTTTACGGCATACTGCAATGGCTTTTCTTATAGTGAAATAAGTAGCTCCTTCTTGATAAGTCCAAATACGGTAAAAACCCACTTAAAAAGTTGTTACCGAAAGTTAGAAATAAACTCCAAGGTTGAAGCTATAAGCATAATGAATGCTAAGAAAAGCTAACAGCTACTTTAACTCTTCTTAATTTTTCCTAAACCAGTCAACCATCTGCTACTCTCCTTTAAACATCGGTTTTCTTTTTTGTAAAAATGATGTAACGCCTTCGGCAAAATCAGCACTTACTCCACATTTCGTTTGACCGTAAGCTTCTAAATCCATTACTTCGGAAAGCTTTAAGCCATAACTTACGTTCAATACTTTTTTCATTTGACCTATGGCAAAAGTTGGTGCGTTTTTGTAATACGCTAAAAGCTTATTCACTTCATCATCCAAAGTTTCTGTTGGCACCGCTTTGCTCACCAAACCTAGCTCAAAAGCCTCTTTCATAAAGATTTTTCTGCCAGTACTAAAAATTTCAAAGGCTCTTTGCATACCTACTATGCGTGGCAAAAAGAACATAGAGCCAGCATCCGGCATAAGACCAATGCCCACAAAGAGCTCAGACATATAGGTATTTTCATCCGCAATAATCAAGTCACAGGCAATCGCCAATGACATTCCAGCACCAGCGGCTACGCCGTTCAGCTTACAAATTACGGGTTTAGGACAGTTTCTGATAGCAAAAATAGCAGGCTCATAGTTTTCTTTTAGTGTGTCGCCTAAAGGTTTCCCTGCATTCATTGCTCCTTCTTTAAGATCCGCACCTGAACAAAATGCCTTCTCACCAGAACCGGTCAAAAGTACTACTCTTATGTCCTTGTCTACCTTAGCCAGATTAACCACTGTAGCTAGCTCTTTCAAAAGTCCACCATTTAAAGCATTGAAAACTTGCGGTCTGTTTAGCGTTATGGAGCACACGCCTTCTTTGTTTTCTACTAGTAAATTTTCGTAATTCATTTATTTGTTGATGAGTTCGTTTGATGCAAATTAATAAAAATAAGCCAAGAATATATTCATGTTTTAATTGTAGAATTTTAACAATTATTTATCATTCCAAACATTTTTTAAGACATTTAAGCGGCCAAATTCAGAATACAGACAAGGCACTAGTTTAATGGAGAATAAAAGCAATCTTGATAAAATTTCCGCAGCTGGACTTTTAGTGGCAATGGGAATTATTTATGGTGATATAGGAACCTCTCCCCTTTATGTGATGAAGGCCATTGTGGGCGACAGCCCTATTTCAGAAGAATTGGTTCTGGGTGGCGTCTCCTGCGTTTTTTGGACTTTGACACTAATTACTACTGTTAAATACGTCATTTTAATTCTAAAAGCAGATAATAATGGCGAAGGAGGCACTTTAGCCCTCTATGCATTAGTGAGACGGCATGCCAAATGGCTCACCATCCCTACCATGATTGGAGGTGCGGCACTACTTGCTGATGGTATTATTGCTCCACCCATTTCTGTATCATCTGCTGTAGAAGGTTTAGAAATTTTATATCCTGATATTCAGACTATTCCTATAGTCATAGCTATTTTAACCATACTCTTCCTTATACAGATATTTGGAACCAAAGTAGTAGGGTATGCTTTTGGTCCTGTAATGGCCGTTTGGTTTACTACGTTAGCCATACTTGGGGGAATAGCAATTGTACAGTTTCCTGAGGTTTTAAAAGCAGTTAACCCATATTATGCCTTTAATTTATTAGCAAATTACCCTGGCGGCTTCTGGTTATTAGGAGCCGTTTTTTTATGCACCACCGGTGCAGAAGCCCTATATTCTGACCTTGGTCACTGCGGGCGAGGAAATATCAGAATTAGCTGGGTTTATGTGAAAATATGCTTGCTCCTTAACTACTTCGGTCAGTCTGCTTGGCTGCTACTTCATGTAGGTGAAAAACTTGGTGAGCGTAAGCCATTTTTCCAATTAATGCCTGAGTGGTTTATTCTTCCTGGAATTTGTATAGCTACCCTAGCTACCATCATTGCCAGTCAAGCCATGATAAGTGGTTCTTTCAGTTTAATTTCTGCAGCTATTCGTTTGAATTTCTGGCCAAAAGTGAAAATCCATTATCCCTCTAATGAAAGAGGACAATTATATATTCCGAGCACTAATATCCTACTTTATTTGGGCTGTATAGCCGTGGTGTTATATTTCAAACGCTCCGAAAATATGGAGGCGGCGTATGGACTTTCCATTACAATTACTATGCTCATGGATACCATCATGATGAGCTATTTTCTATATACACACCGTTCCAAAAAACGATTTGTATTCATATTTCTCTTAGTATTCTTAGCTCTCGAATCCGCTTTCTTATATGCAAACCTTGAAAAATTCCCTCATGGTGGATGGGTTTCTATTTTGATAAGTGGGGTTTTGGGTGCTGTCATGTATATTTGGCTCAAAGCCAATGAAATCAAACTTCGTCTCACAGAGTATTATAAGCTTGATAAATATTTGGAGTCTTTAAAAGAGCTGTCAAAAGATATTACAGTTCCAAAGTATACCACACACCTCATCTTTATGAGTAATGCTTCTCGAGAAAGTGAAATTGAGTCTAAAATCATTTACTCAATTTTCCAGAAAAGACCCAAGAGAGCCGATGTCTATTGGTTTGTACATGTAGACACAACTGATGAGCCAAATACTTTAGAATATAAGGTCAAGCAATGTGCTCAAGATGATGTGTATAAAGTCACCTTCCGACTAGGTTTTAGAGTTCCCCACAAAGTCAACCTTTACTTCAGACATGTGCTAGAAGAGATGGTTAAGAATGGCCAAGTAGATATTAGAAGTAGGTATGAATCTTTAAACAAACATAATGTCATAGGCGACTTCCGTTTTGTAGTATTGAAGAAATTCTTGTCTTATAACAATGAACTTCCATTTTGGGAAAACTTGGTTATGAAAGCCTATTTCTTTATCAAACAGTTTACTATGTCAGAAGAAAGTTGGTTTGGTTTAGACTCCTCCTCCGTAAAGACAGAATATGTCCCTATAATTATCAAACCAGTTGAAAATATTCCGTTGACAGAAATACCTTGGGAAGATTAAGAAAGATATCTGACCGAAGACTTTAAAACAAACTCGTATTTTTGTTTTCAAATCAAACATACTCTATGAAAATCCTTATTACCGGCGGTGCCGGATTTGTGGGCTCTTCTTTAGCCTTAGAATTAAAAAGCAACTACCCTGCTTATCATATCATTTGTCTTGATAATTTAAGAAGGAAAGGTTCTGAACTTAATGTTTCTAGATTAACAAAGAAGGGAATTGAGTTTGTTCATGGAGATATTAGAAACAAAGAAGATTTTGATACTTTACCAGATGTAGATTTCGTTTTGGAAGCATCTGCTGAACCATCTGTTTTGGCTGGTTTGAGTGGCGGAACACCAGACTACCTGATGAACACCAATTTATTTGGAACGGTAAACTGCCTAAACTATGCAGTCAGGTCAAAAGCCGCGTTTATCTTTTTATCAACAAGTAGAGTTTATCCTATCAAAACCATAGAAACCTTAAATTTTGAAGAAGAAGCTACCCGTTTTGCATTGTCAAATGCTCAAAAAGTAACAGGTGTTTCTGATAAAGGGATTGCGGAAAACTTCCCACTGGAAGGGGCTAGGTCTTTATATGGTACAACCAAGCTAGCATCTGAACTAATCATTCAAGAGTATAATGAGTTTTATGGTCTAAAAACTATCACAAACAGGTGTGGCGTTTTGACAGGCCCATGGCAAATGGGAAAAGTAGACCAAGGGGTAATGGTTCTATGGATTGCGAAGCATTATTTTGAAAAGAAACTATCTTTCATTGGCTATGAAGGAAGCGGAAAACAAACCCGTGATATGCTTCATGTAAAAGACCTTTACCGATTAATAGATTGGCAAATGCATAATCTAGATGAGGTAAACGGCGAAACATATAACGTAGGTGGTGGTGTAGAGGTTAGTACATCGTTACAGGAATTAACTAAGATCTGTCAAGAGGTTACAGGTAAGAGTATCCCAATAGATAAAGTTTTAGAAAACAGACCAGCAGATATTAAACTTTACGTGACCGATAACTCAAAAGTAACAGAGAAAACTGGCTGGAAACCAGAAATAGGGATAAAGCAAATTGTAGAGGAAATTACAGAATGGATAGCCGCAAACGAGGATGACCTGCGACCAATCTTAAGTTAGAGTGGAGCACAGGTTTTCCTGGCAGGAGATTGCCTAAAATCAATAAATACGTAGGATGAATAAATCAAACTTATTTCCAGTATGGTTTATTCGTTCCTTGTGCGTTAGATGGTTTTACTTTTTTCCCTCCTAAACTAGCTACTACCACTCCCATGGCTAAAGCTGCAATTCCGAATAATACGCCCTTTTTCATTTTTGTAAAATTTAGCTGTTATTTTGTGCTTTTTCTATACTACTAAAATAACTATTGGAAGTGTTTTTTTGTTGCAACGTTTCTTAAAATTATCTTAAAATATGATTTAACGGTCAATTATTTATTTTATGGAACGCATTTATACACTTATACTAGTTAATCGTATCATTTTATAGGAACTTTATACCCTCATCAGCATCTGTTTTTTTATATCAGACACTGTTTATTAAGAAAATTTTAAGTTTGAAGAACATTAAAGGTAAAGTCTGGAGATCTACAGGTTCTTGGTATGAAGTCAGGTCGGAAGAGTACGGGCTTACCAGATGCCGACTCAAAGGAAAATTTAAGATAAAAGGGCTAAAAGTAACTAACCCATTAGCCGTTGGCGATGATGTTATCTTTGACCTAGAAGAAAAAGACGAAGATTTAGGTATTATTCACCAAATTCTTCCTCGAAAAAACTACCTTATCCGTAAGTCTGTTCATAAAACTGCTCATGGTCATCTTATAGCCTGTAATATAGACCAAGCCATTTGTGTAGTAACATTACACTTTCCTAAAACATCACTAGGTTTTATTGATAGGTTTTTAGTTTCGGCAGAGGCTTTTAGAATACCAGCAATATTGCTTTTCAATAAAAAAGACCTTCTGGACCAAGAAACTGAAGCCTACCAAGATGCTGTCATAAAAATGTATGAGGCTATTGGTTACCCTTGTTATAGTATTTCAGCATTGAAAGGCGACAATATTGACTTAGTAGAAAAGCTTATTGAGAACAAAACCTCCTTATTTTCGGGACATTCTGGTGTAGGAAAGTCTCAGCTCATTAATAGATTAGTTCCGGAGTTAGACCAAGCCACTTCAGAGGTTTCAACGTTTGCAAACAAGGGAGTTCATACCACTACGTTTGCCGAAATGTTTGAGTCAAGCCCAAATACTTACATTATTGATAGCCCTGGAATAAAGGAATTAGGACTCATGGAAATGGAGAACAAAGAGATTAGCCATTATTTTCCCGAAATGAGAGCATTTTTAGGTCAATGTAAATTCAATAATTGTGAGCATACCAATGAGCCAAAATGCCGTATCAAAGATGCTGTGGGCAATCAAGAAATAGCAGAGAGTAGGTACATCAGCTATTTAAGCATGCTTGAAAACGATGATAACAGAAGATAAATCATAAAGTTATTTTTAAATAAAGCTGTTTTATTGCTGTATTTTGCCAATAGCTATATATTTGCTACGTTAATAACATAATGACTCAAATAAAACTTCCCATATCACCTACTCGTACTCGACGAATGAGGTCCGCAAGGACCCAATAGGAAGTATTAACACCTTGCCGAGGTGAATCTTCTAATTCACCTAAATCAATTATTTTACACTTAAGGATACAGCGTCTCCCGCCGAGAGGGTAAGCCCCTCACAAATGACGATGAAAGTTTTAGAAAAAACGTTTTACAAAGAATTTATAGTACAGGTAGCTACCAGTGAACATGAAAAATGGGCTGAAACTATCACCGACGAAATGGCCAGCAGTGCTGCCGCCAGAGGAACCGGTATTGCTAAAAGAACTCCAGAATACATTATTCTAAAGATGCAGGAAGGCAAAGCCATAATTGCTCTTACCAAAGATAATGAATGGGCTGGATTCTGCTATATAGAAACCTGGGAACACGGTCGCTTTGTGGCTAACTCAGGGCTTATTGTACATCCCGACTACAGAAAAAGTGGGGTTGCCACAGCTATAAAAGCCAAAGCATTTAGACTGTCTAGACAGAAATACCCTGATGCAAACCTTATAGGACTTACTACCAGTATGGCAGTAATGAAAATAAATTCTGAGCTCGGTTATGAACCCGTTTCATTTAGTGAACTGCCACAAGACGACGCTTTCTGGAAAGGCTGCCAAACCTGTAAAAACTACGATATTTTAACCCGTACTAATAGGTCGCACTGCCTATGTACAGGTATGAAATACAATGCCAAAGAGCCTAAGAACGAAAAGAGAGAAACTTGGGAATTTGTGAAGGAATCATCCCTTTATGAAAAATGGCTTGCCATGAAACAGCGTATCTTAATTAAAAAGAAGGTTTAAAAATACTTCATTACTTTAACGTCATGAAATCAGATTACCTAAGGCTACATGGCATAGTACTATTATTTAGTCTTACAGCCATTTTAGGAAAATTAATCTCGGTTTCTACGGTTGGCATGGTTCTCTATCGAACTCTTCTAGCGTCTTTGGTATTTGGTATTCTTTATTTAATAAAGACGCAAACCAGAATCAACAAGATTGAGGCCCTAAAACTCATGGGAGTTGGAGCTATATTGGGCGTGCATTGGTTTTGTTTTTTTGGTTCTGCTCGTTTAGCTACTGTTTCTTTAGGTTTGGTTACCATGTCTACCACAGCCTTTTTCACTTCCATTATAGAGCCCATTAGTCAAAAGAAAAGTATTCAGATGAAAGAACTAATTCTGGGCTTATTGGTAGTTTTTGGAATGGGAATTATCTTCCAGTTTGAGCAAGAGCATGCTCTTGCCATTTTGGTAGGGCTTATAGGAGCTATCTTGGCTTCTATTTATTCTGTAGCTAATGTACACTTTACTAAAAAGTTCAAGCCTATCACCATTAACTTCTTCCAGCTCAGTGGAGCATACTTAATCTCACTTTTGGTTATAGTCTTTAGGCTAAACACGGGAGCTATTGAAATTGCATCTATAAACTTCACCAAGATTGATGCGTTGTATTTGATTATACTCAGTCTTTTGTGTACTGTTTTGCCTTACCTAGAGCTGGTAAGATTACTTAAAACCCTATCTGCTTTCTCTGTAAACCTTGTGATAAACATGGAGCCCATTTACGGAATAATATTGGCTTGGTTAGTTTTTGGAGCTGAGGAAAAAATGACCTCAGGCTTTTACGTAGGGTCTGGTCTTATTATTCTTTCTTTGATTTTAAACCATTACTGGAACACAAAAAAGCCTTCTCTAACTGATTAACATCAGTAGAGAAGGCCTTTAATTCTTCGTAAAAGAAGAATTACTTCATACCGTAACGTTTCTTGAACTTGTCAACACGTCCTGCAGTATCTAATAATACATTTTTACCTGTGTAAAAAGGGTGAGACTTAGAGCTAACCTCTACTTTACATACAGGATATTCTTTGCCATCTTCCCAAGTGATGGTTTCAGCTGATTCTACACAAGAACGAGTGATGAATTTGTGATCAGAAGAAAGATCCCAGAAAACCACTTCTCTATAATTTGGATGAATGTCTTTTTGCATTACTATATATCTTTAAAAAACAAATATTTTCTTATAACGGGCTGCAAAGATAAGAAATCTTTTCTTTTTCAGGAACATTGAATTGAAATTTTATTAGCTTTTATTAAAAAGCTTAAATCTCTCATCCTGAAAGCCCTTAGTCTAATTAAAAGAGTAGGTCAAAAGCCTTTAAAAGCGTATCAATCTGTTCAGGTGTATTTGCAATAAAATTCGCAATTCTAATTTGAGACTCTTTATTTGGTCCATAACCTGCTCCCACAATTAAGTTTTTTTCTTTCAAAGCTCCTATAACCTCCGAAGACGCTCGCTCTGTATTAATTACAGCTACTGTTCTAGATCGATGCTCGGCTTTGGCTACGCCAAGAGAAAAACCATCCTTCTTATCAAAGTAGGAATAAAGCTTTTTAACTTTTTGGTCTACTTCTTTTTGAAGTGTTGCTCTTCCTCGCTTATTCATATCTTCTGCCACTCTACCTAATAGATAAATGCCCAAAACATTTGGTGTAGATGGTGTTTGAAAAGCTTTGCTTTGCTTCCAAAGGTCTGGCAAAGTATGATGTGAACCTATACTTCCTTTTTTATTGATACCCTCTGCCCTTTCTAAACAAAACTCATTAGCTATCCATACGCCTAAGCCTGCAGGCAAGCCAAAAGATTTTTGTACTGAAAAGTAAGCCGTATCCACCAAATTTAAATCTATTTCAGGAATTGGTGCCGAGGAAACCATATCTACCGAAACTAATTTCTTTGGATTACTCCTCTTTAGTTTATGAATATCGGCTTCCGGCATTTGAACACCTGTACTTGTTTCGTTTTGCGTGGTAGAAATTAGCTCAGCATACTCAGGAACTTCAATTTCTCCGTAAGAAAAGCCCTCTCCCATAGGTTTTTCAAACTTATGAGCATGCCTTCCAATTGATGTAGCATAGCTATAAAATTTCTTAGAAAAGGAACCATTCACTAAGTGGAATGTCTCTAGTTCGGTGCAGTTCATCAGTATTCTTTCCCAAATTTCTGAGGCCGAACCTGTAAACATAACGCCATGCTCCGCCGGAATAGCCAAAAGCTCTCTAAGCTGCTCATCTGTATGTTGATGTATTTTTTTATACGCTGCACTTCTATGTGAAATAGAACCAAATTGATTATCGACAAAGTCTTTTAAAAACTCCTCGAATTTTGGATACAACTCTGATGGACCTGGCGTGAAAAATATTTTTTCTCTAGACATTCTTTTAAACTGGAAATGAGTCGCAAAAATAAAGTTTTAAAATCAAATTTATTTGAAAAGTGGAATGCAAATATGATTCAAACCTTGACCGAAGGCTGGTAAGGAAAAACCTTCGGTTTTATTCAAACTTTAGGACACTAAATTGGCTATGAAACCGTAATTTTGCAGCTTCATTTTTTAATACATTGAATCTTTTCTATATGAACACTTCTTGGTTCCAAGTCAAAATAAAATTTCAACAAGTTGCCGAAGGCGACAAAGTAATCAACGTTACAGAGGCATATCTTTTTGATGCAGTTTCTTATACAGATGCAGAAACCAGAGGGTATCAGTATTTGGCCAACGGCCGACAGGATTTTCAGCTGTTTTCTATTACTAAAATGAAATTGGTTGAGGTTTTTACACAAGAAGTAGAAGAAGACTTTTGGTTTAAATGCCGTGTTCAGTACATCATTTTTGATGAAAAGACGAAAACCGAAAAGAAAACAGCCGTAATGATGCTAATGAATGCAAAAGACATTAAGCATGCATATGAGTCTTTAAAAGAAAGATTAGGAACTGTAGAAGATTACATCATTTCTGATATTAACGTTACGAAGATTCTTGAGGTGATTCCTTATGAGCAGACACCGGAGCAAATTCTTTCACAAGGTAATTTCAAACCTATGAATGAAGTGGTAGCAGCAGAACCTGAACCATCTGATGCTGCATTAGCGGCAGTAGAAGAAAACTTAGAAGAGTAGATAAATTCTCTTTTCTTACTAAAAGGGCTTTAATATTTAAGGTTCTTAGAATCAATAAAGTATTTTTGTATTCATTTCATTGTGAATTTATAATAACATCAAATTTTTGTTTTAATGGCTACTTCAATTTCAAGAGATAACACCATTTTTGACCTTATTAACAAGGAACATAAAAGACAGCTTCACGGTATTGAGCTTATTGCATCTGAAAACTTTGTTTCTGAACAAGTAATGGAAGCTACAGGGAGTGTTTTAACTAATAAATATGCAGAAGGACTTCCTGGCAAACGTTACTATGGTGGCTGTGAAGTGGTGGACGAAATAGAGACTTTAGCTATTGACAGACTTAAAGAGCTTTTTGGTCTTACATGGGCAAACGTGCAACCTCACTCAGGAGCACAAGCTAACACAGCGGTATTTTTGGCCTGCCTAAACCCAGGTGATAAGATTTTAGGATTTGACCTTTCTCACGGTGGTCACCTTTCTCATGGTTCTAAAGTAAATATTTCAGGTAAATATTTTGAGCCTCACTTTTATGGTGTAGAAAGAGAAACTGGCCTTATTGATTGGGATAAAGTAGAGCAAAAAGCTGTTGCTGAAAAACCAAAATTGATTATTTGTGGAGCATCTGCTTACTCTAGAGATTGGGATTACGCCAGACTTAGAAACATTGCGGATAAAGTAGGAGCTATTCTTTTGGCCGATATTTCTCACCCAGCTGGTTTGATTGCGAAAGGTCTCTTGGCTGACCCATTTGACCACTGTCATATAGTTACTACTACTACGCACAAAACCTTAAGAGGAACACGTGGTGGTGTAATCATGATGCGTAATGATTTTGAAAACCCATATGGTAAAACTACCATGAAAGGAAAAACTAGAACAATGTCTTCTTTATTAGATTCTGGTGTATTTCCTGGAACGCAAGGTGGACCATTAGAGCACGCTATTGCAGGGAAAGCTGTTGCTTTCGGCGAAGCTCTTACAGACCAATATAAAGACTATGTAGTGCAAGTTCAGAAAAATGCCAATGTGATGGCTGCTGAATTTGTCAAAAAAGGATATAAAGTAATTTCAGGCGGAACTGATAACCATTTGGCTCTAATTGATCTTAGACCTAAGGGAATTACAGGTAAATTAGCAGAAAACACTTTGATTAAAGCTGATATTACCGTTAACAAAAACATGGTTCCTTTTGATGACGCTAAAGCCATGGTAACCAGCGGTATGCGAATAGGTGCTGCTGCTATGACTACTAGAGGTTTGAAAGAAGATGACTTTGTGAGAGTAGTAGGTTTAGTGGATAAAGTTTTGACAAATCACGATAACGACGCTATCATTACTTCGGTAAGAGGTGAGATTAACGAATGGATGCAAAACTATCCACTCTTCCAATAATCTACTTTTATTGAATGAATCTATTTAAAACCTTGTTGAGCCTAACATCAACAAGGTTTTTTGTTTAAATTTGACCGACTCAAACTAAGAAAATGGCATTAGATCAATCTCCAGAAATAGAATACGACGACGAAGAAGAAAACGAGGGTGATGGCACCGAAATGACTTTTATAGAGCATCTAGAAGCTCTAAGGTGGCATTTGATTAGGGCTATTGCGGCTATACTAGTTTTCATGATAGGAGCCTGGTTTTCTATGGGCTTTATTTTTAACAAAGTAATACTAGGGCCGGCTCAGCCTGAGTTTTGGACTTACAGGAAACTTTGTGAGATAGGCGACATGGTTGGCATTCCAAGTTTATGTGTTGATAAGCTAAACTTTAGCTTAATGAGTCGAGAGGTATCTGGCCAGTTTATGATGGCCTTAACAGCTTCTGCAATCATCGGCCTTTTATTTGCCTTTCCTTATATTTTCTGGGAAATATGGCGATTTATAAAGCCTGGTTTAAAAATGACAGAGAAGAAAGCTAGCCGCGGAGCGGTTTTCTTTGTGACTTTGTTATTTTTCATGGGCATCATGTTTGGTTACTATATTGTAGCTCCGTTTGCTATCAATTTCTTGGTAAACTTCCAAATAGACCCGAGTATAGAAAACCAATTTGACATACAGTCTTATATAGGTGTTTTGGCTACGCTTACCTTGGCTTGTGGTATTACATTCCAGTTACCAATGGCCATTTTTGTTTTAACTAAAGTGGGTGTGGTTACTCCAAAATTCTTAAGAGAATATAGAAAGCACGCTATAGTAGTTTTACTTATAGTAGCGGCCATCATTACGCCTTCACCTGATATGATTTCTCAGATATTAGTGGCTATTCCTCTTTATATACTTTATGAAGTAAGTGTGCTAGTATCTCAAAAGGAATACAAAAGAATGCAGAAAGAAGCGGCTGAATAGGCCGTTTTACTTTCCTGTATAATACCTGTAAATCAAATTATAGAAATAGCGGGTATATCTGTTTTGAAGAATGTTTGACTTAGCACGTTCTAGGTTAATTTTAGCCTGATTAAACTCGCTAAAGCTTATTAAACCTTTTTCGAAACGCCTTAGTGATAAGTCAAAAGCTTTTGATTGAGTTTCTTCTTGTTTTAATGCCTGCAAATATTGATCTTCTGAAGAATAGATGGAGCTTTTGATTTCCGTTAGCTCAGCTTGAACCTCACTTTGCGTCCGCATTAAATCATTCTGAGCCATTATCTTTTCAATTTTAGCTACTTGAATTTCGGTGTTTCTCGACTGTTTGTCGTAGATAGGATAGGAGAAATTTAAAGCAAATGAAAGGCCTGAATTTGAAAAAAGTTGTGAAAAATAGCCAAATTTAACCTCCTCGGTCTTAGGCTGAATTACTAACCTATTTAATGGAATGTTTTGACCATCAATTTGCACAAACTCACTTCGCGACTCTTGTAAAAACTCCAAAGGCTCGCCATCAAGGGTGTTAATCTTAGTATTAACCAAGCTTGAGTAGATAGAATTCAAACCACCATTTAATGACAAGTATGGTTTCTTCGCACCTTTTTTAATCAATAAATTAAGGTTTGAGCGTTGAATTTCAAGTTCCTTTTGCCTTAAGTAAGATAGCTTAAGTATATGGTCTTGCCTATTATCAATACCAGAAGAAAGCAAATTAGGAACTAAGGGTTCTTCCACATCAATCTCTGTGTCGGTTCTTAGGTTCATCAAGGCTAAAAGTCTATTCCTAGCCACGGTTAAGCCTGCCTTTTCCTGAACTATGTAGTATTTTTCATTTTCCAACTGAGCTATAACATCAGTAGAAATACTATCAAGCTCAGCCTGCGTGCTATCTAATAGAGCTATTCTATCCAATTGAATCTGAAGTATATCCTTTTGCTCGTATTTAAGTGCTAAGGTTTGTTGTTTTAGAATAAGCTCCAAATATGCTAAAGTAACAATCTTCTTAAGCTCTAAGCTCAAGCTTTCTAGCTCCAATTCGTTAATGGCTTTATTTTCTCTTTTTAATCTTGAAGTGTTTTTAGTCACCTTGCCATCAAACAGCGTAAACTCAGAAGAAAGAGCGAGACGAGCAGAATTAAATGTTTGATCTACAAAATGATTGCTATATGGGTCTATGTTTCGACCTAGGTGTAGACCCTGCGAAAAGCCGGTAGTTAAAGAAGGATATTTTTCTGATTTTGACTGACGATAAACTCTTTCAGAAATCTGAATCTCAGAGTTTTTATTCTTCAAATCATAATCATTTTGCATGGCGATATTGATACAATCTTCTAAACTATACTTCTCTTGAGCGTGGGCACTAAAACCTAAGGAGCATAAGACAAAAAGGAGAAGATTATATTTCATGATTACCAGTTGGACAAAATTGTTCTACATCTGCCAAATCCTTAAAGCCTTCCTAACGCTCCAGATGTTTGAAAAAGCATCTACAGCAGCTGAACTTCACCTTTATTTAGATATATGGGATATGTATAGTTTTAAAGCACAATTTTAGTACCAAACTAGTGCTTAGAAGCCCAAAATAACTGATAAAAGGGATACAAAAAGAGTATAAAAGTCAAAGAAATATGACTTTGTAGGTAACATGTCTTACGTAGGAAAAACTATTGTGAACTTAGTTATTCGACCAAAATAGCTATACAAAAATTGCGAGGGTAAAAACCCTCGCAATCAATAACATCCAAAGTTTAATAGATGATTAATAAACAGCCTCCTGAATCTTGCCAGCTACACTATAAACTTGAAGCTCGCTGAGTTTAGCTGTGAACTTGGCTCTATTTTGGGCCGTAAGGGCGTTTATCATATTTGACTGAGCTTCACGAAACTCTAGATTCGTTATTTGACGAAGTTTATATCGTTCTTCTGAGCGTTCGAAATTCAATTTACTAGTAACCACATTTTGCTCTAAAGCTTTCCATATCACCAGTCTATTTTGATAGTCGCTCCATGCATTTTCAAAATCTCTGAGTATTTGCTGGTATGTTAAATCATAATTTAGCTGCTGGTTTAGGCTGGTAATTTTAGCATTTTGCTCTTGCACATTACGTCTTCCACCGTCAAAAACAGACCAGTTGAGGCTAATTCCACCGGTAAAGCCATTAGAATTGGCTCTATCTAAAAAGGACGCCTTATTATTTTGAGACCTATTAAAACCATATTCCCCGTTTAAACTTACCGTAGGAAGTCTAGAAGTAGTGGTTAGTTTCTGGTCAATTTGGCTTAAACGAATATCAGAAGAAGCTAAAAGTAAATTTACATTCGCAAGTTTCAAATCTTCTAGCAAAGCTTCTTTGCTCAAGAAAGGAGCAAAGATAACGTCTGTTTCTACAGCAAAGTTGTCAACAATATTTCCATTCAAAACGAAATTAAGATTATGTCTTGCGTTGGTCAACAGCTGCTGTTGGTCCAAAATGGCAATACTGTCGGTGTTTACATCAACTTCGGCATTTGAAATATCAAGTAATGTAGAAACACCATAATCATAAGAAACTTTGGCTCTTTCCAACCTTTCTTTTGAAATGGCCAATATCTCCACTAAATTCTCATAATCCACCTCTATTCTTGCTACTTCATAATAGGCATTAAACAGCTCTAGAAGTACACTTTCAAGAGCAAAACGAGCATTTAATTGCGAAGCCGATAAAGTCTGTAGGTTTCGCTCTAAATTATACTGTCGGTTAAAACCATCAAACAATACATAATTAACACCTACACCTGTATTTGCACTATTAGAAGCCGCAAAACTCAGATTAGTTTCGTCACCGCTTTGAAAAATAGCGGTAGAGTTGTCAAGGTTATAATTTGCACCTGCAGTAGCCGTAACTGTAGGATTAAACCCAAGGTTTGCCTTTGAAGCATTCCCTTCTGCTATGTCAATGTTGTTCTTCGCTATTTTGATATTGAAGTTTTTCTCCAATGCAATCTGAACAGCCTCTTCTTTGGTCAAGAACTCTTGGCTTTGCCCATCAAAAAACGATAAAGAAGTTAATAATACTATAAATCCCTTAATACGCATGAATCTCACTTTTTTGTTCTATTACTGCTCTTTCTACCTCTTCTTTTGTTATGTCATTTCCGGTTCTCCACCATTTAAAACCCACTTTAAAGCTATTACTAGTTGAAAGTAAAATAGGTAAAAACAGCAAGGTCAAAACCGTAGCAATGGCTATTCCATAAGCAATACTGATGGCCATTGGAATTAAAAACTGAGCCTGCCTACTGGTTTCAAAAATCAATGGAGCCAAACCTGCCACTGTGGTAAGTGAGGTTAAGAAAATGGCTCTAAACCTTGAGCTGCCTGCTTTTATGAGAGCATCATCAAAGGCGAGTCCATCTTTAAGGTAACTATTAAACTTACCAATGAGTACCAGCCCATCATTCACCATAATACCGATTAAGGCAATGATACCTAAAGCAGAAAGAATATTTATAGAAAAATCATGTAACCAGTGACCCCATGCTATGCCTATAAGACTCAGCGGAATCATTATTAATAGTAAAAACGGCTGCCCATAAGATCTAAAAGTAAAGGCTATAGTAGCATACATCAGAAATAGAATAATTGGAATAATTAAAGCTGCTGATTTTGCTAATTTGTCAGACTCTCTATTCTGTCCTTCATAAAGTGCTGTAACACTTGGGTACTTTGATAAAATACCCGGAATTACGTTTGCTTGTAAATCAGCCAGTATATCTGTAGCTGAGGCTTTGGCATCTTTTAAATCTGCAGAAACTTGAATTTCTCTTCTACCATCTAAGTGATTAATAGCTATTTCTCCCCTTTCTATAGAATAAGTGGCTATCTCTTTAAATGGCACTCTTTGCCCTCCAGGGGTAAGAATTTTCATTTTGTCAAGGTTATTAATACTAGAGCGATTCTCTAAATCATACCTTACCCAAACTTTGATTTCGTCTTGCCCTCTTTGGAAACGCTGAGCTTGAAAGCCAAAGAATGCACTACGCACCTGAGACATTACATCTTGCGTATTCAAACCCAAAGGAAAAGCAGTTTGCTTTAGCTTAATTTTGATTTCTTTGATACCCTTCGGGTCGTTATCTGAAACATCCTTTAAAATAGGATTTCTAGTCATTTCTTCTTTGAGCTCATTCTTGGCATTCTTTAGTTCGGTAATATTATTTCCTAATAAAGAAACCGAAACCGGGCTACCACCAAAGTTACCTCCCGAACCAAAAGTCAAGAGTTCCGTACCATAAACAGGCCCTACTCGCTCTCTAATATCGTTTGTGATATCTATAGAAGAAGCTGCTCTTAACTCACCCGGAAGTAAGTTTATAGCCAAACCAGCATTAGCAGAACCAGGGCCTATAGTTCTAACAATATTCTGAAACACTTGCTCGCCTGTACCCTGTTTTTCAGTGTACTCTTCATTTACTTCCCAAGCTTTCTCTTCTATATAGGATATGATGGAATCCGTAATGGCCACATTAGTACCTTCCTCCATTTTTAGCTTTATACTCACACGGTCAGACGCCACGTTAGGAAAGAAAGTTTGTCTTATGATACCGCCATTTACAGCACCTATGGTTATAAATAATAATCCAAGGAAAATGGAAGCCGTAAAAAACTTATACTTCAGTCCGAATTTAAGAACAGGCAAATAAACTCTGCTCCTAACAAAATTGATGAAAGAATCTCCGAATTTATTGATATATCTAAGCTTTGAAAACACTAAGGACATCCCGGTTCTTTCAATGGTTTCATCTTTTACCTCTAAAGCTTTAGAATGAGCCAAGTGAGCTGGTAAAATGATAAGAGCCTCTACTAGAGAAACAGTTAAGGTCAAAATTACAATGACCGCAACCTCACCAAAGAACTCTCCAATTCTACTATCTAAAAACAAGAATGTACTGAAAGCCAACAAAGTAGTAATAATGGCAGATACAATAGGTGGAATTACCTCCATGGTACCGTCAATAGCCGCATCTACCTTACTTTTTCCTTTTTCAAAGTGGTCATAAATATTCTCAGCAATCACAATTCCGTCATCCACCAGAATACCGATAACGATAATCATTCCGAAAAGGGATAATACGTTTATAGTAACATTAAAGAAAGATGCGAAAATAAACATCCCTAAGAAAGAGATAGGTAAACCTGCCGCCACCCAAAACGCCAACCTCGTATTAAGGAAAAGCGAAAGAAAAACTAAAACCAAGAGCATTCCTACCGCAGCATTTTCTACCAAGAGGTCTGTTCGCTGATTTAATCTAATGGAAGCATCAGAAAGCACAGCCAGCTCTACATTCTCATTATTATAATTATAGTTTTCTATGTATTCTTTGATACGTTCTGCAGCCGACACCAAATCCTCGTCATTAGTATTACTGATGGCCACATTTACAGCCAAACTTCCATTGTAATAAGATGCGTTAGGGGTTTCCGAAAACCTATCTGTAACATCAGCCACCTCTCTTAGGCGAATAATTTTACCGTTTGCATTACTTCTTACTATTAGGTTATCTAAGTCGCTTGCTTTATAAGTTCTTCCGTTTGCTCTTATTAAATATTCCTCTTCAGAAGTTTTAATATTACCACCAGTTACCAATATGTTTTCTCTAGAAACAGCCTGAGCTACTTCTTGAAAAGTAATACCATAAGCTAGTAGGTCTTTCTCTCTAAGAGCTATTTCTATTTCCTCTTCCGGATAACCAGATATTTCAACCTGAGAAATACCATCCATGGCTCTAAGGTCATTTTCAACATCTCTGGCTATAGTTTTAAGCGTTTTTAAGGGTAAGTTTTTACCCGTAACCGCAAAGTTTATGGTCTCACGAATATTTTCCGTTTTTTCTACTACCAGCGGTTCCATACCTGTAGGAAAAGAAGGAACCCTATCCACAGCATTTTTAACCTCCGCCAAAATAATATTGATATCCTGCCCTTTTTCAATTTCTACAACCACAGAGCCTGAGCTCTCTTTTGAAACTGATGTAACTCTATCTATCCCTACTAAACCTTTGAGATTATCTTCAATCTTTAAAACTACGCCTTCCTCTATTTCTAATGGCGAAGCACCAGGATATATAGCAGAAATGGTAATGATTCTAGACTCCGTGAGCGGAAAGTAAGAAGACTTCATGCTCTTTATTCCAATAATACCAAAGATGACAAAAGCCGCTATCACTACATTAACAGCCACTGGGTATTTTATAAAATACGCTATTACTTTTCTCATCTTAAATTATTGATTTGAAACCTTAACAATCATTCCATCATAAGCTCCTGGCAAAGGTTTACTCATTAAGAAAGCCCCATTATTCAAACCACGCACTAATGCTGTTTTATCAGAAAAGTGAACCACCTCTACAGGATGTGCAGTAAGTACTGAATCATTTTCTACCACAAAAACCGAATTATCCGTTGATAACAAGGAACGTTCAATCTCCAAGACATTCGCCTCGGTATTTGCCATCACAGAAGCCTCCAGAAACATTCCTTCTGTAAGATTTTTACCACTTATTTGAATAAATGCTTGAACAGTTTGGGTAGCTGGGTCTATTACCCCATTTATTCTCTTCACAAAACCAGTCCATGTTTTTTCCCCTTTTAAATCTGAAACACTTACTCGCTTTCCTACTTTTAAGAATTCTAGATACTCAGCATTTATATTCGCTTCTAATTCAAATACAGATGGGTTAATCAAAGCTCCTAACTTTTGACCAGTTCTTACGAGCGTTCCTGGGTCTACTAAAGCCTCCGTAAGAATTCCCGCAAACGGAGCTCTTATTTCATATTTAATCAGTCTTTCTTCAAGGTTTTTGATAGTATAATAGGTAGAGACTATCTGTTTAGCATTTATAAAGTACTTCTCTTTTTCGTTTAATGCCTTTGGCAATTCCTTTAAGGTGCCTTGAATATCAAATTCGTCTAGGTAAGTTTGCCATTGTTGAAAAGACTCAGGCAAGTCAAACTTCAAATCTGGCATTATAGAAACTATATTATTATAAAGAACACTTCGCTGAGCCACCAAGCTAGAGTAAAACTCATTTGCGTCCATTTGCAAGAGCATTTCTCCTTTGCTGTACCTTTGACCAGGTTTGAAAGGCGTTTTTGTTGGTTTTAAAACACCTTGAACTTCAGAAAAAAGCTCTATTCGCTCTTGTGCTTTAATAGTACCATTAGTCTCTATAAAAATGGGTGAGTCTCCATTTTCTACAGTTTTTACAAAAACCGTATTAGTGGTTTTATTAGATTTTCCTCTCGGAGGCTTTTTACTATCTGCCAGGTTTTGATATAATAAGTATGATCCTGTCAGAAGAACCAGGCCTAAAACAATGCTAATTGCTAGTCTCATTTATTTATTGAGTGAGTTAGAATTTAAAACTGCATTTCCTCCTAAATGGAGAATAAAAAATGCAGTAATCACTCCAAAGGTCTTTAAATATTCTGAAAGTCAAACTATGTTTGGACTCATTACCCAATTACTTAGATAGATGCCACGCTTTTGTCGATGATTAAACTATTTAAGTGGGTGAACTAAAAAAAATCCTATTTCGAGGCGACATTCAAGAAATCTCCTAAAGGCTTTAAAGTTTTGAAAACATCAGCGGCTTTAGCTAAAAAGTCAGGTTGTGTCACCTCTTTATCTACTAAACTATGCTGAGCCAAAAAGCTTTTCCTTTTCAATAAATCCAGATGTTTATGTTCTGCATCATAACCTTTTGGTGGTCTTTTTAGGCTCTCTCCCATTAACTCACCAAAGGTTTCTTTGAACTTTTCATTCTCAATTATACTCCTTAAATCATCTCCATTATAGTCAATCTCCTGCCTTATAGCCTTAATCCAATCGCCCTGCGGCATGTATGCTCCACCAGCCAACATGCACTCCCCTGCACCTATATGAATATAATAACCAGACCGAGAATGTATATCAGATTTTTTCAGTGCAGATGTAATGTGTGCTCCCATATGCGTTTTATATGGAGACTTGTCTTTCGAGAAACGGACGTCTCTATAAATTCTAAAAACACAACCTTTTCCTGTATGATGAGCTATGCTAGGGTCGAATTTTGTAATTTCTTTAATTAAGTCGTCAATAAAAGCTTCAAAGTTTTCCTTGGTCACTAAATATCTTGGTTTATTTTCTGTAAACCAATCTTTGTTATTGTTGGCCTTTAATTCGGTTAAAAACTGAAACGTGTCCTTTGCTATTGCTGTCATGATTATTCAAAATTTCGTATTCATTGCCTCTAAAGCTAACCCAAGTAAAGCTGCCATATAGAAAATCTAAGTTATAAATTTGTTTTTTATAGGTCCATAAAACACTCCTTATTACTAAGCTATTTAGCATAAACCTTAAGGCATTTTACTCAAACCTTCCCATTTCACATCCCAAGTTTTAGGAAAACCTTGATTAGCTTCTGGATTTTCTAAAGTTCCAGCTGCCATCATTCCCAAAGCGGTTAAAAAACCGCCATTTCCAGGTAAATAAATAGTTAATCTTGGTGTTTGATAATTATGACCATTTGCCAAATAGGTGTTTGTGGTAATTGGCATCAGCAAAGCATCCACTGCTTTTTCCGGTAATCCTAAGCGAGTAGCGGTCATGGCAGTCATAGGGAAATCCCAGCCCCATGTGTCATGCCATTGCCAGTCTGTCCATATTTTATCAAAAGTGGCTTTCATAACTTCTTTATCTAAACCATCAGTGACCGGCAGCATTCCATAGGTCCCAAAAACACTCGGATGGTCAGTCATAAAATGCTCATTGGTATAAGAATCTTCGGCATTTTCTGTAGCTAAATAAAGGCCATCTTTCTGAGGTAAGGGTGATAGGCCAGTTATGACCTCATCCCATTTTTTATTTCTTTCTTTACCTAGTCGCTCTCGCCAGTCCTGAGCCTTTTCTAAAGCCCAACGCCAGTAGGCCAGCTCATAAGTAGGATTAAAAGTTTCTTCGGGCTTGAAACGTTCTTGTGCTGGAATTACACCAGGGCCAAGAATGTATCTTTCTAAGGTTGGCTCATAATAGGCAAAGTCGGCCATAAACGTAGCAGTGCTCTCAACCAAATCAGCGTACTTATCCAAAACTTCTTTTGAAGTATTCTGACCATAAATTAACTCCGCAAAATAAATAGGATGTGGCTGTTGCCAAATCAAATAAGCTCCTACAGAAGAAGGTGTTTCCCCTCCCCAAGGGTCAGTCATTTTTTGCCAGCGAACACCTTTAAAACCTTGTCTTTTCGCTAAATCTTCCGCTTTTTTTTCATTTCTCAGGTACCAATCAACTTGTTTCTCTAAAACCTCAATCCTTCCCCATAAGGGATTGTGCACGCCATGCCACCATATCATTTCCATGTGAGGTTTTCCATACCATGAGTTAAAAGTCAATCCCGTTTCTTGCGGTGGAGTAATACCCCCGCAGTTAACTTTTGTCAAATACATAGACAGCACCATCCTTCGCTCCAATTCTTTGGCACGTTCATCCTTAACATTGCTAAAATCAATTATTCCTCCGCTATTCCAAAAGCCCTTCCAAGCCAGTTGGTTTTCCGAAGCCATAGTATCAAAATCAGAATCGTCTTCCAAAGAAGAATCTTGCATAAAGGAGCATGTAAAAGACCATTCTTGAGCTTTAAGAGCTGGATAAAGCACTACACCTTTGCTGGTACTTTTAGCATCTTTGATATCGAGATTTGTATTATAAACAAGCTTATATTTCAGATTATCTATTTCTCTTTCAATAGCGTAGTGCTTTGGTGAAAACGAATCCATTTGAAGACGAGCGTCTTCCTTATTGTCATAAAAATTGCCATTATCTCGCCATGACGTGCTGGGTGTTGGAAAATTTAATCTAAGACGTATTCTACCGGCCTCTATTAATTTTGACTTGACTTTCACACCAACTATATCAGCCTTTTGGTTACATACCGTCAACACCTCAGCAGTAACACCTTCAATTTCAAAATTGCTGTGTATTTCACCCGTCCAAACATTTAAAGTTTGGTCAATATTTCTTATTTCATCTAAAGAAACCACTTCACCATTTTTTTTGATAAACTCAAAACCTAACTGGGCCAAATGAACTCGATGTGGATTTTGACGAATATAATCTCCAGCCTTTCCTTGTTCGGTATTTGCAGGCCATTGCCTTGCATAAGGTACCTCTCGTCCATGAGATTTTAATAACACATCAGTTTCGGAGATATCGTACGCTCGTTCTGTTGGGAAAGCATGCCAACCCCACTCCGACTGCAAACCTAGTGGCACACCTTTTTCGTAATAGTCAGGAAAAGACTGTAAACCTGTGACATCTACCGTCATGGCAAAACTACCATTACCTACGGTCAATGAATTTAAAGAATCGGCTTGGGTGAGATGGACATTATGGCGTGAAACGAGTTTTTCTCTATCAATTTGCTCAGAGTCACAAGAAGTTAAAACTATGACTAGGATATACAATCCAATTATTTTGAAAGGCATGCTAATTTTTTAAATGAACTTTGAAATTGATAAAAAATCAACTTTAAACAAAGCTAATTTCATGGCTAGTCCCTAATAAAGAAAAGACATGCCAAAAATCATATTATTTAATTTCGGTTTAATCTAACTTGTAACCGATTTAACCCTAACTGAAATGACTAGCATACGAAGCAGGCCACGTTTTAAAAAAAACATCTCACTTGAAGAAGAAGCTTTAAAAGGTAAAATTCTATCTAAACTTAAAGACAACTCTCAGGGAATAAAGGGCGGTGTGTATAGCAATCACTTTCATTTGGAAATTGTCCAAAAGGATAAGCATTTTTGGTCTCCCCATTTAAATGTAACGCTAGAAAGTACAAGTGAAGGAACTATAATAAGAGGAAAGTATGGCCCCAAACCTAGCCTATGGGCAATCTTTGCCTTCTTATACTCTAGTCTTGGTATTTCCTTTTTATTTACCGCAATGGCCGGTTTAGTCAAATTAAGCTTAAACCAAGATGCTCAAATACTATGGATTCTACCCGTTTTGTCTCTGTTTATTCTTGGGCTTTACATTGCCTCTCAAACCGGTCAAAAACTAGGCGTAGAGCAAACTTTTAGAATTCATCACTTTTTAGAAGAAAGCCTAGAGACAAGAATTGAAATAGCTTAGAAAAAAATGTTTAACTAAAATGGAATGGGTGTAAATAGAATATCAACACGCCTATTTCGCATTCTACCTTCATTTGTAGTGTTGTCAAAAACTGGAGCATCAGAGGCAAAGTCTTTATATCTGATTATTTCTTGGGGAACTTTAAAATCTATAAGTTGCTGAATAACAGAAGAACTTCGCATTCTACTCAAATACTCATTAAACTCTCTCCCTCCAATATTATCAGTATGACTGGTAATTTTAATTTCGTAATATTCTAAATTTGGAATACTTTGAATGAGTTCCTCTAAACTTTGCTTTTGTTCAGCGTCTATGTACCAACTTCCGCCTCCAAAATAAATACTTCGCAGTATCTCTTTAGGCTCTTGAGCAAAAGAACCTCCAGAAACCAAAAGGAAGTAAAATAATATGATAAGCCTCATTCACAAAGAAATAAAAGAATGAAGTTAAGACTAAACTTGACAGAGAGCAAGCTAGTAAATCTTATATAAGCACTACTTAGCCAAAATAATAGGTAACAATGTTAGCTATCATGTCTTTAGTAAGTGGCTTATTCTCAATTACTTTAACAAAAGGGCTTGCCTTTGCTCGCTCAAAATCGTCAGGGTTTTGCGAAGTAGTTAAAATAACTATTATTGTTTTCTTTTTATCAGCTCTTTTCAGGGTACCAAAAGCTTCCAAAAACTCCCAACCATTCATTTTGGGCATGTTAATATCCAAAAATATCAAATCAGGAAGCTTAGGTAAATCTTGACTTAGATAGTCTATAGCGTCTAAACCATTCTTAACAACTTTAACATTATTAGCACACTTTAGATTGTCTATAATTTTCTGATGTATAAAATTGGTAATATGGTCATCATCTACCAACAAAATACTGTCAAGTTTAACTCCCATTCTAATCCTAAGTTAGGTTTTTACTAATTGTGAAGTGGAAAGTAGTCCCTATACCAACTTCAGACTCGAACCAAATAGTGCCTCCATGAAGTCGGACTATTTTTTCACAATGAGCTAGGCCAATTCCTGCCCCATCAAAGTCTTCTCTATCATTGAGTCTGGTAAATATCGCAAAAACTTTTTGACTATGTTCTTTTTCAATACCAATTCCATTGTCAGAAATTCCGAATTCCCAATAAGCGTCTTTTTCTATGGCACTTATATTTACTTCAGGAGGAACGCCCTTACGCGAAAACTTAATAGCGTTTACAATCAAATTCCACATCAAAAGTCTAAACTCTTTACCGTATACTCTTAGCTCTGGTAATGTTTTAAAAGAAATAACGGCATTTGATTCTTTAATTGAGTTTGATAATTCAGCTAAAACATTGCTCACTATTTCTTGAGAATCCAACATTTGAATTTCTTTATGATTACCCAGTCTTGAGTAATCTAACAAACCCTTAATTAAATTCTCCATCCTCGTGGTGGTTTGGGTCATGAAACCAAAGTATCTTTTAGCATCATCATCAAGCTTATCACCGTACTCATCTGTTAACAGTGATACCACAGACTTCAAGGTATTAAGTGGCTCTTGCAGGTCATGAGAGGCTATAAAAGAGAATTGTTCAATTTCCTGATTCCGTAATTTTAGATTTTCATACTGTTCAGAAAGTGTTCTTTCTGCAGTGATATCTTGACGCATATCTAAAAATTGATAAACCTCTCCCTCACTATTTTTAAAAGGTACAATTGACGTATGTACCCAATAAAAAGAACCGTCTTTTGCTCTACTCTTTATTCCGCCCGTCCAAACCTCTCCTGACCTTATGGTCTTAAACAAATTTTCAAAAAAACTTTTTGAATGATACCCAGCATCTACTATTTCGTTGGTTTGACCTATAATCTCCTCTCTACTATATTTCGAAATTTCACAAAACTTATCATTGGCGTAGGTAATAGTGCCATCTGCATTTGTAATAGTAATTAAAGAACTCTTATCTAATGCATACTTAAATTGAGATAACTCTTGGTTTGAGTTCTCAAAAAATTCTTGAAGCTTTTTTCTTTTAAAGTCTATTTTATTTAACCTAATGCCCAAAAATGCCACATAAAGGATTCCGCCTAAGGTAAATGAGATGGTATAAATAATAATGCCGAGCTCTATACCCACTTTTCCTGAGCCTATTAATCTTAGTAAAATATAACTTAAGCTGAGTGGGACTAATAACACAAAAGGGAGAAGAAACTTCATTAGCCTATTACCCGCTAAACCTTTAAGATAAGCCCTCTCCATACCGTAAGCATTATTCTTTTTGTACAACGCAAAAACAAGCAGCAGAAAAAGACTTGCAGTACTGATAGACATACTGTCAATAAAAGACATTTTTAGCTGTACAGGGGTTTGAAGAACAAAGGTTATAACAGAAAGAATACAAATGAGAATAACTCCACCCAAAAAATATATGGCTTTGCGTTTTAATTTTATTGCTCTATAATTTGAAAAAAACATAGCCGCAGCCATCAGCATGAAACATAGAGCTGTACCCAAAGACATTCTACCAGGATAACTTTCTGAAAGGGTATCTTGAACTAATAAGTTGTCAATACTAAAGGGAAGTTTAAAAAAATAAGCTAAAACAGTGTAAGCACAAATAATAAAGATAAACTGAATGGCTACTTTCTGAAAAAAGCTACGTTTAGCAGAAAAAAATAACAGGCTAAAACCTGTCAAACTAAAAGCTAATGCAGTATTAAACTTCATGGTAGCCGTATCCGAAAATATCGTTATTATTTCGGAGGACTTAAAAAGCCATCCAGACATCACTATAACGCTTATTATAATTACCAGAATAGCAATGCTACGCACTATCACAAACGAAGTTGAACTAATTCTACTTAGCATTTAATAGTGGTTAAAACAGGACATGAAAAGAAATATTGCAAAAGGGTAAACCCTGCTAGGGATAAAATATAATACAATTTAGAAAAAATAATACGCTATCAACCTATTGAAGACCTCGAATAAAGGTTCATATTTTTGTTCAACCCACCTAATAGTGTAGAAATTATTGATAATCAATCTAAATAAAGGAAATATTATTTTAGATTATTATCAAAAAAACGACAGACTACTTCATTTTTTCACTCTAGGTGACTCTGGAAAACCGTTCATCTGAGAAGAGTTTTCTCCATTACTACCCATTTCAAAACAATACGTTTTAAGACCATTGCTTATAGCTAAAAAAGGAGCATTTAATGTTTTATTATATATGGAGGCTTGACTAATTGTTTTCTTATCTAATTTGACATCTGGGGCTTTGCACTCTATTAAAAGGTAAGGTTTAGCTTTTTGGTCAAAAACCACAATATCACTGCGTTTTGCCATACCATGATATGACAAACCACCTTCTACCCTAATTAAGCTTCTCGGAAAGTACAGCTGGTTTATCAATAAATGAACTAGATGCTGCCTAACCCATTCCTCCGGAGTTAGCACTATATTTTTCTTTCTGATAATATCAAAAATCTGAATTTTACCCTCAATTTCAGTAATTTTGCAATCTATAGATGGCAAATTAAGCTTTGTCATATTCATTTTATCAAACATAATATATTTATTGAAAAACAAAGAAGACATAGTTAAAAACTGGCTCCCAAGATATACTGGTACAGAGCTAAGCGAGTTCAAACCTTACGTATTACTAACAAACTTTGGTAACTACGTGGAAATGTTTGCAGAGCAATTTGGTGTAGAGGTTAAAGGAAAAGACAGAGCCATGCAAACGGCCTCTTATGGTAACATTACCATTATCAATTTTGGTATGGGAAGTGCCATGGCAGCCACAGTAATGGATTTACTTTCTGCCGTAATGCCAAAAGCAGTACTATTTTTAGGGAAATGTGGGGGCTTAAAAGAAATTACAAGCTTAGGAGATTTCATACTTCCTATAGCCGCTATAAGAGGAGAAGGAACAAGTAACGACTATGCTCTACCTGAAATTCCTGCATTGCCTTCTTTTAGATTACAGCGTTCGGTTTCTGAAGCCATTATCAAGCATAACATGGACTACTGGACTGGTACCATTTACACCACCAACAGACGCGTATGGGAGCATGATGAAAAATTCAAAGATTACCTTAGAGATATTAGAGCTTTAGGTATTGACATGGAAACAGCCACTATATTCATTGTTGGTTTTGTTAACTCTATTCCGCATGGAGCCTTACTTTTAGTTTCTGATAACCCAATGACTCCTGACGGTGTAAAAACCGAAGCAAGTGACAAAAAGGTTACCACTAATTTTGTTCAAAAGCACATTCAGATAGGTATTGACGCCTTAAACGAACTCGCCGAGTCAGGTAAGTCTGTGAAGCACATGCGTTTTGAGACTTAATACTAAAAATTGGAGATAAGCAGCTCTGTCAAATCACCCCTTTTGATAGGGTCTGCATTTATTCTTCGGTTGGCCTTAACTCTTTGTATGGAGTATGCTTTGTAAAGAAAGTCAAAGAAATTATTATCGGGCTCTGTATTTTTAGGATCAGAGTTACTCTGAAGCCATAAATGGCCCTTTTTGTCTAAAAGGTCACAAAACTTCTTTAGTCTTGTTTGCTCTACATCATCAAAAATGACATTGGCATACGAATTAAAACTTGAGGTTTTGCTCAATGGCTTATATGGTGGGTCTAAGTAGTAGAAAGCAAATTTACCCGCATGCTTCAAGGTGTCAGTATAATCACTGTTTAAAATTACCACCTTCTTTAGCAATTTAGATACTGCTCTCAAGTTCTTCTCGTCACAAATCCGAGGTTTTTTATATCGCCCTATCGGGACATTGAATTCATTTTTCCTATTAACTCTGTATAGGCCATTAAAACATGTTTTGTTCAGAAAGATAAACAAAGCTGCCTGAATTACTTTTTCAGAAGTATTCATATTTAATAGCGTCCTTTTGCTATAAAAATACTTCTTACATGCTACTTCATCCTTCAATATCGCATAGTACTCTTCCTGCCATTTGGTCAAAATTAGTATCAAACTTTCTACATCTGACTTTATAACTTCATAACAGTTACAAAGGTCTTTATTGACATCATTAATCACTGCTTTTTTTAAATTAGGAAAACGCTGCAGTACCCAAAACAAAACAGCTCCGCTTCCTACAAATGGCTCAACAAAAACAAATGAACTCTCGATTAACCTTTCAGGCAACCGATGCTCTATCTCGTCAATCAATTGACTTTTCCCGCCTGCCCATTTCAAAAACGGTTTTGCCATTTAATACCTTATTTTTAACAAAAAATGAAATAATAAGCACTGTTATTCTACACTAAGCTACTTTCTAACAGCACAAATTTCTTCATTGCCAATCTAATAACTAAATTCACACGAAAATAAACCTTATTATTAATGTTAAGAATTTGTTCTTTCCTTTTATGCCTAGCTGCTTTAGCTAGTTGCTCTAAAAAATCTGGCCTAAATACAGGTTCTGATGACACAAAACAATTTGCTGATACCAGAGCCATTTATGACAGATACTGTTCCTCCTGTCATGGTGAAAAAGTTGAAGCATTTGTAGACAGAAAATGGCTACACGGCAAAACCAAAGATGCCATTATAGCTAGTATTAGCAACGGATATATTGACGCTGGAATGCCAATCTGGAAAAATACCATTCAGCCAGAAGACATTGCCAAATTAGCCGACTTAATAGTTAGCAGTCTAGAAACTGTAGACCAATATGATTTTGAGGACGTAGAAAAAACAGACACCTATAAATCAAAAGGGATTACTGTCAAACTAGAAACAGTAATTGATGGTTTGGACAGTCCATGGGGAATCACAACTCTTCCTGACGGCAGCCTATTGGTTACAGACAGAGAAGGCGACCTTTGGAAAATAGCTCCAGATAAAAGTAAATCTAAGATTACAGGAGTTCCTGAAGTTTTGGCTACAGGTCAAGGAGGAATGTTTGACGTTAAACTTCACCCTAACTATGAAGAAAATGGCTGGATTTACCTTACTTATGCCAAACATAAAAACGAAAATGGAAGGATTGTTTCTACCACAGCCATGACTCGTGGAAAGTTACAGGGAAATACCTTAGTGAGTAAAGAAGATATTTTTGAGGCCGTGCCTTATTCATCAACCCGTCATCATTATGGAGCTAGAATGATTTTTGACAATGACGGATACCTTTTTGTTTCTGTTGGAGACAGAGGAAATAGAGATAAGAACCCTCAATCTTTAGACAATGCTTGTGGAAAAATTCATAGAATCAAAGACGACGGAAGCATTCCAGAAGATAATCCTTTCTATAATACACCAGATGCTATAAAGTCTATTTGGAGTTATGGTCATAGAAACCCTCAAGGACTGGATATTGACAGAGCCACTAACACTCTTTGGGAGCATGAGCATGGCCCTAGAGGTGGAGATGAACTGAACATTATTTTAAAAGGGAAAAACTACGGCTGGCCAGTGATATCTTATGGTATTAACTATGACGCTACCACCTTTACAGACATTACTGAAAAAGAAGACATGTTACAGCCAGAATTGTACTGGATTCCATCAATAGCCCCATGTGGAATGACTTACGTCACTTCAGATAAATATGGAGCTTGGCAAGGAGATATTTTAGCAGGTTCGCTTCGCTTCAAATACTTAAATAAAGTAAGCCTGAAAGATGGAGTAGTTGGCAATGAAGAAAAACTTCTGCCTAATATCGGTAGACTTAGAAGTGTTACACAAGGAGCCGATGGCTTCATTTATGTGGGCGTAGAAAAGCCTGGCGTAGTTTACAAGTTATTGCCTCAATAATTCTTATTTATTCAACCCTATTGAAATGAAAAAAATCTTATTACTAGTTGCCCTGAGCGTTTCTTTTACCGGATTTGCTCAGGAATGGACAACTTTAGAAACTATTGGCGAAAGCACCCCGCGTGGTGAAAACTCTATGGTGGCTATTGGTAAAAAACTATACCTATTTGGTGGAAGAGGATTGAAACCGATGGAGGTTTATGACACCGAAACCAACACCTGGGAGAAAAAAGGAGAACTACCTTTAGAAATACATCATTTTCAAGCCGTGGCATATGATGGGGAGATTTATGTCTTAGGTGCGTTAACAGGCCCTTTCCCTCATGAAACTCCTATACCTAATGTATACATCTATAATCCTGAAAAGGACGAATGGCGAGTGGGACCTGAAGTCCCTAGAAAAAGAGGCTCTGCTGCCGTGTTTGTGTACAAAGACAAAATCTATGTAGTAAATGGAATTATAGACGGACACTGGGATGGTCATGTAGCTTGGTTTGATGAGTTTGACCCAAAAACAGGAACATGGAGAGAATTACCTGATTCGCCTCATGCTAGAGACCACGTGGTGGCAGGAGTAGTCAAAAACAAAGTGGTGATAGCCGCAGGTAGAAAGTCAAGACATAGGACAGGTGAAGTAATGACACTTACTGTTCCTTATACCGACGTTTATGATTTTAAAACGAATACCTGGACTACTATAGAAGGTGCTAACATTCCAACATTAAGAGCTGGGCCAGGCGTGGCAACCATTGGCTCTAAAGTTCTTTTTATGGGAGGAGAAGCCGCCGACCAAAAGCTCGCTCATAATGAGGTAGAGGCTTTTGACCTAAAAACCATGAAATGGAGCACACTTCCTCATTTGATTAGAGGAAGACATGCTAGTGGGGCAGCTAAAATTGGTAACAAGGTTTATATCTCTTCAGGTGTAGGAAATGCCGGTGGAAGCCCAGAATTAAACAGTTTGGAATGTTATGGCTGTAAATAGAATAGCTTTTATTCTTTTACTCTTTGTTCTTCCCTTTTCGCTTAAAGCTCAAAAGGGAAGTAACGAAGAACAATTAAAAGCCTTAATTCAAAACTCTTTTGATGATATTTTCAGTAAACAAAAGAAAGAAAAGGTAACTCAATATTATACGAGCGATTTTCTTCTTTTAGAAGCTGGCATAGTTTGGAACCTTGACTCAGTTTACTCTTATATAGATAGAGCAAATGCCAGAAAAATAAAGCCAGAAAGAATCAACACTTTTGATTTTCTAGATATCAAAGTAAAAGGTAAATTGGCCTGGGTAGCTTATCAAAATTATGCCAACATAAAGATTGATGGTAAGTCTGTGGTAAAACTTCACTGGCTAGAAAGTGGCTCTGCCATCAAAACTAAAGAAGGTTGGAAACTGGAGTTATTACATTCTACAATTGTTCCGAGGTGATTCGCTAATTCTAACATTTTCTTATTCAGACGCCTCTTTGTAAGAATACAAAAAAAGTAACAAACTGCATCAAACCAATGTATCGTCACTAAGGGACGTCTGAACATCAACCTCTTTATTTATTCGACCTTCGGGCTACCTATGTTTAGTCCCTCACGGGACTCTTATGCTCTTGATATTTCGAATTCATTATAGATTACTTTCAACGAGATTACATATCATATGCTAAGCTCTCCTAATTTCATCTTAGAATTCAATATCTGTTGCTATAATACCTTTGACATCTTCTTTTAAATTTCAGCTGTTGATAAGTTTATTTGCCCACCCAAATCTTGCTGATTAATTTCGGAGTTTACTAACCTTCAAAGGAAGGTTAAAATGTACTTTAGCCTATCTTTTTGAAGACATGAAGGTATCTACTTCGGAACCGTTTAGCATCATTTACTCCCTCTATCAACACCAGTATTTAGGCTACCTGTTTGAGTCGTTTATGGTGCAGTTAAATCAGCGAGGTGAGCTGACTTTTGCTCATCAAAATGTATCGTCAAGAAATATTGAAGAGTTTTCTAAAGGTATTGACGATGTTGATATTGAATTGGTAAACTTAATGGACGCTATTCACCAAGATACCATACTTCAAAAGTTCAACCCTAAAAAACTAAAACCCTTCGACTATTTCACTAAAGTATATGCTGGCGAAAGACCCGACCTTGGCATGCAGGCTGCCATAGAAGAGTACCTGAATAATTATAGGGCGGCAATTTTACCCAAACTGGTAGGCAAACGTTTTTTCATCATGGGTGAAGACGGTGACCCTACTAGACAAGAAGTAAAAGTTATGGGTGAGAAAACGAAGGTTTTCATGAATTTTCACCGTAAAGAAGACCACACCATTTACTTTCCAGTACTAAAATGTGCTGGTGAAAAAGTTAGATTACAGCATGTAGGAGCTCAAATGCTCAGCGACTCCCCAGCTTTTCTTTTAAGCGAAAACAGGCTTCACTATTTCGATAAGCATATTGACGGAAAAAAACTGCGTCCGTTTTTTGACAAAAACAATATCAGGATAGAACGCAGAATTGAAAAGACCTATTTCAGGAAATTTGTTGGGCCACTAATAGCTCAGTTTAATGTCTTTGGCCATGGAGAGGGTTTTGAAATTACAGAAGAAAGAGCAACCGCTTCGCCGGAGCTACTCATCACAGACTTAAGTACAAAAAAGCAATCTCCTACCCTATTTGACACACCAGCAAAAGCTGCAGACAGTCCAGATAAAATTAACTTTGACCTGAGTTTTGTTTACGGAAATTCCACTTTTAGGTTTGATAGCCTAGCAGCTAATGCCAATGTAAAAGTGGAAGAAAAAGGAGATGGCTGGGTTTTTCATAAGATTAAAAGAGATTTAGACTTTGAGAAAGATATTATCAATCAAATAAAAGCTTTAGGACAAGACCTTATTCACGGCAGAAAAGCTCTTAACAAGAATGAAGGTTTCAGCTGGTTACAGCTTAATGCCAAAGCTTTAGAAGATGCAGGAATAGCCGTCAAACAATCTGCCGACTCGGAAAAAAAATATCATCTGGGCACATCTTCCATAGAAGTTAGCATTGAAGAAAACGCTGACTGGTTTGACATAAAAACAAAAGTGCAATTTGGCTCCTTTGAAGTTCCTTTCTTGAAACTTCGCGAGCTAGTTTTGGCTAACATTCGTGAGTTTAAGCTCCCTAACGGACATATTGCGGTTATTCCTGAAGAGTGGTTTATTAGGTATCATGAGCTTTTCACTTTAACAGACATTGGCGAAGAAGATGAACTTATTCTGAAAAAACATCACCTAAATCTGGTTCAAAATTTAGAAGAGGATGGATTAGCAACCACCGTCATTGGAAGGAAGCTTCAAGGGCTAAATAATTTTGAGTCAATTAAATCTTATGAGGTTCCCGAGGGTTTCCAGGGAGAACTTAGGCCTTATCAAAAAGCAGGTTATGACTGGATAAATTTCTTACGAGATTTCAACCTTGGCGGCTGCCTAGCCGATGACATGGGCTTAGGAAAAACGGTGATGACTTTAGCGTTTTTGCAATCAATCAAAAATGATGGTATCAAAAATCCTATACTTTTGGTAATGCCTACTTCCTTAATTTATAACTGGGAAAAAGAGGCGGAGCGTTTTACACCTGAACTAAAAACACTTAAGCATACTGGTGGACAAAGAATAAAGAAGACGGAGCACTTTAAAGATTACGATCTCATTCTGACTTCTTATGGTGTCTTGAGACTAGATATTAAATTCATAGAAAAATTCAGATTTGAGTACGTGATTTTGGATGAGTCGCAGGCTATAAAGAATCCTTCGTCAAATATTTCGAAATCCGTAAGGCTTTTAAACTGTAAAAATAGGCTTATTCTAACTGGAACTCCATTAGAAAATAGCACGATGGACTTATGGAGTCAAATGACTTTCATAAACCCTGGGCTACTCGGTTCGCAGGCATATTTTAAAGATAAATACCAACTACCGATAGAAAAAAAGCGTGATGAAGAGGCTTCTAAAAGGCTTTACAGTAAAATTAAGCCTTTCATGCTTCGTAGGCATAAATCTCAAGTAGCCACTGAGCTTCCCGAGAAAATAGAAAGTGTGCAATACTGTGACATGTCAAAAGCTCAAGAGAAGCTTTATGAGGAAACAAAGGCCTATTACCGAAATATGATCATTGATCATATTCAAGAAAAGGGTGTCAATAAATCGCAATTAGTGGTCTTGCAGGGCTTGTCTAAACTTCGTCAAATGGCCAACAACCCCTTAATGGTAGACCCTGAATACGATGGCGACTCAGGAAAAGACTCTGACGTAATTCATAAGCTAAAAAGTATTATAGAAAGTGGTTCTAAGGTTTTAGTATTTAGTCAATTCGTTAAACACCTAACCATTATCAGAAAGTACCTCAATGATAATAAAATAAGCCACTCATATCTAGACGGAAGTACAAAAAACAGAGAACAAGAAGTTGATAATTTTCAGAATGATGAAAACATCAAAGTCTTCTTAATTTCGTTAAAAGCTGGTGGTGTAGGTCTAAACCTAACGGCAGCAGAATATGTGTTCCTGCTAGACCCATGGTGGAACCCCGCCATAGAAGCCCAAGCTGTAGATAGAGCCCACAGAATAGGTCAGAAAAACACTGTATTTACTTACAAGTTCATTAGCCGAAATACAGTAGAAGAAAAAATATTGGCTCTCCAAAACAAGAAAAAAAGATTATTTGACGAACTCATCACCACCGAAGAGACTTTCATGAAATCTCTTAATCAGGAGGATATTTTGAATCTTCTAGAATAAGATAAGAATCACAAAACATCAAGGAACTATTTTACTAAAAACCAGTAGTTTATACCAATAAATAATTAAGAATAGTTTTACATTTTCGTTTGAAATTATCTGTAAAATTGTATTCAAATATTGATTACAAAAACAGGTTAAAATGATTCATCCTCATACGAAATTAGTGTTCATCAATGAGCAAATAGGATACGGTGTTTTTGCCACCAGATTTATCCCAAAAGGTACCATCACTTACGTCAAAGATGCCTTAGAAATCATCATTTCTGATGAACGTTTTAAAGAGCATACGCCAGAGGTTAAGGAAATAATAGAAAAATATTCTTACAGAGATCAAAACGGCGATAACATCATAAGCTGGGACTTTGCAAAGTATGTTAACCACTGCTGCAACTGTAACACCATAAGTACTGGCTACGGCTTTGAAATGGCCATTAGAGACATTTACCCCGACGAGCAAATTACTGACGAATACGGCATATTTAATTTAAAAGAAGAAATGCCACTCAGCTGTGGAGAAACCTGCTGTCGAAAAAAAATAGCACCAGATGATTTCAGCAAATATTACCAAGATTGGGATGCCAAAATCAAGGAGTCTATTTTCTTTCTGTTTGATGTAAATCAGCCTTTATTGAGTTTAGTAGACGACCAAACGAAAGGAGAATTAGCTATTCTGAAAAAGTACCCAGAAGAATACAAGTCCGTATCGGCATTAATGCATCAGGTACCAGCATAAAAAAAGCAGAAGCCATTTGGCTTCTGCTTTTCAATTCTTTTCTCTTTAAAAAGCTTAAAAAATTAAGTTCTTCATAAACTCAGCATCGTTTGCCATGCTAGTGATGCTGTCTTTTGGGTATTGCTCCTGCTCCACCAAATAGTATTTCATACCATTATCTTTAGCCACTCTTAATAGTTTTGCATAATCTATAACACCATCTGCCAAATCTGTTTGAACTGGTCGCTTCTCACCTTCTTTAGGTTCTTTTGATATAAGCTGTTTGATATGGCATAGTTCATATCTTTTACCATATTTCTGTAAGTGTGCTATGGTATTTTCTCCGGCCGCTTCTGACCAACACATGTCCAATTCAAAGCAAACTTTTTCCGGGTCTGTATTTTCTAAAAGCACCATCTGCCCCTTCATTCCACTCACAAAAGCGAAAGAATAAGAGTGATTATGATACCCAAACTTTATACCGTGTCTATTACAAATATCTCCTGCAGCATTAAATTTATCAGCCACTTTTTTCCAAGCATCCATGCTAGGTTGCATACCAATAAACGGACACATCACATATTTAAGACCAGCTTCAGCAGCATTAGCCGCTAGCTCATCCGTAATGCCATCTAAACGCATGTGCGTGCTTATCATTTTCACGTCAATATCCTTTAAGAACTTCTTACATTCTTTCGGACTCATTCCCCAAAACGGGTCTGCAGAATAGCTTTCAAATAACCTATAACCCATTCCTGCCAATTTCTCCATGGTTCCTTTTGCGTCTTTTGGCATCAGGTCACGCACACTATATAATTGACATCCAAACTTCTTTACAGTACCCAGGTTATTACTACTTGCAAGTAAATTACCGGATGTCATAGCTAAAGCTAGAGCAGCACTACCTTGGTATATAAAATCTCTTCTTTTCATTGGGTTAGATATATTTAAACTAATTCAGTTATTTATTGAAAAGTAAAGATATTGAAATAAAAGGCAAGAGTAAACCGAGTAGAAAACCTTCGTTCAAATTAATAGACAAATAGCCGCTTTTTGAGAATCGCGGGCATGCCTTCCTAACTCTCAAACATATCCGCCAAACCTCCAATAACGGAGCCTCCTTCTTTATTTGCATTTCCACCCGCTGGAGATAAACGTCTTATCAATTTAGAAATAGGTAATGACTGAATCCATACTTTTCCTGTACCAGAAAGTGTTGCTAAGAACATTCCTTCACCTCCAAAAACCATTGATTTTAGTCCACCAGCACGCTGAATATCAAAATTAAGCTGAGGTTCATAACCTACTATGCAGCCTGTGTCTATTCTTAATGTTTCATTATTTAAGGTACGCTCCATTACTACGCCACCTGAGTGTATAAAAGCAAGTCCGTCACCTTGAATTCTTTCCAAAATAAAACCTTCGCCACCAAAAAGTCCTGCTCCAAAACGCTTATTAAAGTGAATCGAAATTTGTGTCCCCATAGCCGCACACAGAAATGCGTCCTTCTGAACTATGAGTGTATTTCCTTTTATTTCAGATAAATCTACAGGCTTTATGGTGCCAGGATACGGAGCAGCAAAGGCTACTTTCTTTTTACCATGTCCACGGTTAGTAAAGTGAGTCATAAAAAGGGATTCTCCCATCAAAACCCTGCTTCCAGCTTTGAAAAGTTTGCCTAAAACACTTTCGTTGGCATTGCTGCCATCACCCATTTTGGTTTCAAACTGAATGCCGTCTTCCATAAAAAGCATACTTCCTGCTTCGGCTATAACGGTTTCGCTCGGGTCTAATTCTATTTCTACTACTTGGATATCTTCACCCAAGATTTCATAATCTATTTCATGACTTCTCATTTCTTCTTTTTTGTTTTTGGTGGGTCTATATCTTTTAGTTTTTTGTCGTCTACGTTGTCATTTAAGAAATTATTGATTTTCTCAACATCGTATGACATCTGAATTTCACCGAAGGTGTTGATTTTGATATCGAAACCATCAAGGTCTTTGTGCACCTTTGGCTTATCGTCGTTTAATTCTTTTTTCTTTCCCATAATCTTGTTTTGAATAATGTTAAGACTAAAATATAAAAAAACTCACCGACATAACGTAAATTATGATGGTGAGTTCCTTTTGCTTGATAAGTGGGAGATTTACAATTATAAGTACTTATTCACTTTGGAGGTTTTTATTACAGTAATAACCTTAATCACTCCTTCAGAATCTGAAGTATACGTTATTAATAATTTCTTATTTTCATTTGTCAATTTCTTGTAACAGACTTTCGAATCTTCTTCCAGCGTGATTTTATCAGGATTGAGAATACATTCCACTATTTCCTCAAAAGATATATTCCTCATTTGAGCACGTATTCTAGCATGATTGCTTAAAATTATACGCACTCAGAAACTTCTTTATTCGACAGTAAAATACTATTAATCAAGGGATAGTTTTGTGACACTTTAAGTATTTCAATTCCTACTAGTCCACCAGACTGTGAAATATCTACCCAGCAATTTTCCCCTCTTTGCTCTGTTTCCACTACTTCTTCGTTCGAAAGGGTGATATAACAAGCATCAACCTCCGAATCAAAACTTACTTGTTCAAATAGTTTCATTTTCATCTCGAACTTTCTTTAATTAACTCAATTTAAGCTAATTGCTATATTAGAACAAGAAAACCAAAGTATTTAGTTCTAGTTATTAATTGAAAAAACTAAGCTCCCAGCTTCTCCAAAGCAGTCTGAATTCTTTTGACTACTTCTTCTTTGCCAAGTATTTCTAACATTAGCATTAAATCTGGTCCTTTTCCTTCTCCTGTTAATGCTAGTCTTAGTGCCTGCATTACTTTGCCTGGCTTTATTTCTTTGCCAGCTAAGCCTTCCCAAAGCGTATTATGAATAGCCTCAGATTTGAAATCTGCATCAGCCATTCCATTAACCAAGTCTATAATAACTGGCATTCCTTGCTTAGCTAAATCGCTCCACGCTTTTCCAGCTACTTTTTCATCATAGGCCGCAGGAGCTTCAAAAAGATAAGGAACTAGTGTCACTATTTCCGCTACAAAAGTAACCCTGTCCTTGTTTAGCTTAACCAAATTAGCCGCTAAAGCTTCGTCCTTTACTTTCTCATTAACCATTGCAGTCAAAGTGGCATCGTCCATCTCTTTAATGTAATGTTGGTTAAACCATTTGGCTTTAGCCACATCAAAACGAGCACCCGACTTATTAATTCTATCTAAAGAAAAAGCTTCTACAAGCCCTTCCAGAGTAAATATCTCTTGTTCTGTTCCAGGATTCCAGCCTAATAAAGCTAAGAAATTTAGAACAGCCTCTGGCAAATAGCCATCTTCTCTAAAACCTCTCATTACCTCACCTTTTCCATCATTCCACGCGGTAGGAAAAACAGGAAAATCTCCTAAATCGCCATCACGTTTACTCAGTTTACCTGGTCCTTCTGGTTTAAGCAATAAAGGTAGGTGAGCAAATTTAGGATGCTCCCAACCAAAGGCCTTATATAACAATATGTGTAATGGAGCCGACGGCAACCACTCTTCTCCTCTAATTACATGTGTAATGGCCATTTCATGGTCATCCACAATATTCGCCAAATGATAGGTTGGCATACCATCAGCTTTCAGGAGCACTTTATCATCAATGGTAGAAGAATGAACCACCACCCAGTCTCTAATAGCATCTTGAAAACGAATTTCTTCCTTCAAAGGCACTTTAAGACGAATCACATAAGGTGTTCCATTTTCTATCAACTCCTTAGTAGCATCTGCTCCTAGCGTAATAGAGTTCTTCATTTTCATTCGTGTTACCGAATTATACGAAGGGTTGTCAACCTTGGCTTCTTCTAGTTCTTTTCTTAAAGCCGCTAGTTCATCTGAAGTATCAAAAGCATAATATGCCTTTCCAGAATCAATTAATTGCTGAGCATGTCTTTGATAAAGCTCTTTTCTTTCAGACTGACGGTAAGGAGCGTTTGGACCATCTTTCGGGCCTTCGTCAAAGTTTATTCCTAACCAAGCTAAACTGTCAACTATGTACTCTTCTGCACCTTCTACATACCTTGTTTGATCGGTATCTTCTATTCTAAGAATTAGTTCACCACCATTTTTCTTGGCAAAAAGGTAATTATAAAGGGCTGTTCTAACACCACCAATATGAAGTGGACCTGTAGGACTTGGAGCAAAACGTACGCGTACTGACATCTATATTCTTGATAATTTTGGGCTGCAAAAGTAGGTATTTTAAGATTTAGTAAGAAGAATGCGTATGGATTGTTTTTTAGAGTTGGCTAAGGATTAATTGCTACACTTCTTCACGCTTAGTTCTTCAACCGCTAAAACAGGAGCACGCTAGGCATTAGCCCGATAAGTTAGTGGTAAGCTTCTATTCCACGAATACCTAGGCTTTCAACGCCAACTATTAACCATTCAGCTATTTGCGGTTCAATTTCGATATCCAATTAACATTTCTTCCTTAAATTGCTTCATAACTTCAACCAGACCCTTCAAATGAAAAAACTTCTCTTTCTACTTCCTATTGCATTTTTACTCCAGAGTGCCGTTTCTTTTAAAGCTCCAAAAACGCCAAACATTGTCCTAATTTTTATGGATGACATGGGTTATGGCGACCTAAGCTCTTATGGTGCCTCCACTTATCGTACTCCCAATATTGACCGATTAGCGGCTGAAGGAATAAGATTTACTAATTTCTTAAGTGCTCAGGCCGTTTGCTCCGCTTCCAGAGCCGGTTTAATGACAGGAACTTACCCAAATAGAATAGGTGTTTCGGGAGCGTTTTTTCCTAATGCAGGTGTAGGAATAGCCGACCAAGAAACTACTATGGCAGAGATGTTAAAACAAAAAGGTTATGCTACAGCAATCTTCGGAAAATGGCATTTAGGACATGAAAAACAGTTTTTACCACTTCAACACGGTTTTGACGAATATACAGGACTCGCCTACTCTAACGATATGTGGCCTATTTGGTATAATGGAAAACATGAAAAAGGAACATTTAAAGAACACTGGCCTACACTTCACTTAATTGAAGGAAATGAAGAAACAAGGCCTATAACAACACTAGAAGAGCAAGCCGAACTAACCACACTTTACACCGAAAAAGCGACAGATTTCATCAAACGAAATGCGAAGAAACCTTTTTTCCTATACGTACCACACACCATGCCCCATGTGCCTATTGATGTTTCTTCAAAATTTAAAGGTAAAAGTGGACAGGGTCTTTATGCAGATTTGATGATGGAAATTGACTGGTCTGTAGGTGAAATAATGAACGAACTTAAAACCCAAGGTTTGGACGATAACACATTGGTGATTTTCACGAGTGATAATGGACCATGGATAAATTACGGTAACCACGCAGGCTCTACAGGAGGACTGAGAGAAGGAAAAGGCGTAAGCTATGAAGGTGGGCAACGAGTACCAGGAATTATGCGATGGAAAGGACAGGTACCAGCAGGTATGGTATGTAACCAATTATCATCAACCATTGACATCTTCCCTACTTTGGCATCTATTACTGGTGCTTCACTTCCTAATCACAAGATTGACGGAGTGAACCTTTCTGAAATTTTAGAAGGAAATATGGATGCAAAACCAAGAGAATTCTTTGCCTATTACTATAGAAAAAACAACCTAGAAGCTGTTAGAAAAGACCACTGGAAATTGGTACTTCCGCATACCGGAAGAACCTATAAAGGTTTTTTGCCTGGTAACGATGGCTACCCAGGTCCTAACACCGAAAAACACGAAGAACCTTTAGCCCTTTACGACTTAAGGCGAGATGCTGGTGAAGAATATGATGTACAAAGACAGCACCCAGAAATAGTAAAAGAACTGCAAGCTTACGCCGAAAAAATAAGGGCCGACCTAGGCGATGAAAATACAGGTGTGGAAGGTAGCGGCAGAAGACCTTTGGGGAAATTAAGGCAGTAAAAGCTCATCATCTTTAAGATTGAAACTGGTCAATTTTTATTCAGAAATGGTTGATTTTAAAACTTTTCTGAATTTGATTTCCACAACAATCGTTTTCGAAACCTCGAAAAGCATTGGATACCAAAACTCACCAGATAAAGACTATTTATTTTAACTAGATTCGCTAATCACGTTGAAATAAATAGTCTATGGATAATGGTATTCCGAATGGTGTAATGCTAAATGCATACCCAGATAGTATTGGTGAAAAATTAGCAGATACAGTAAGAATGCTGAATCTAGAGGAGTTTAAAAACGCCTTTTCGCTTTTTTATGTACTACCAACTTTTTTCAATAGTGACCTAGACCGCGGCTTTTCTATTATAGACTATGACCTAAATCAAGAATTAGTCGCTCCCGAGGATTTAGAAGCACTAGAAAAACTTAATATTAAGCTAAAATTTGACATCGTCTTAAATCATCTTTCGGTGGCTTCGCCCCAATTTAAGGACCTATTAAAATACGGAAACAAATCAAAGTATAAAGACTTTTTCATTAACTGGAATGAGTTTTGGGAAGGCCATGGCACCATAAATGCTGATGGTGTGATAACACCCAATGAAGAGTTTCTCAGTAAGCTTTTCATGAGAAAGCCTGGTTTGCCCATTTTGAAAGTTCGCTTTCCTGATGGCTCTGAAAAACCTTACTGGAATACCTTTTATCAGCAAATTTCTTATGAAGAAATAAAACCAGAAGCATTAGAAAACATTAACGGTTTAAGCACTGATGAGGCTAAAACTATTTCGGATAAAGTTAACACGGCCATCCAAAACAAAGAGCCTTTCAAAAACTTAGACTTGGGAAACTTCACAAAAGAAGTTCTTCAAATTGTGGAGCAAAACCGTTCTTATTTGGGTCAAATGGATGTCAATGGAAAATCGCCATTGGTATGGGACTTTTATAAAGAAACGCTCAAAAAAGTAAGCGGCTTTGGTGGTAAAATACTTCGCTTAGACGCCTTTGCGTACTTACATAAAGAAATAGGTCAATCTAACTTTTTCAATAAACCCGGTACTTGGGATTATTTGGAAGAAATTAAAGGAATAGCTACCAATAATAACTTGCTCCTGCTACCTGAAATTCATGCAGAATATGGTTTGCACCTGCATGACGAAGTAGCGAGTAAAGGCTACTATATTTATGATTTCTTCTTACCAGGCTTATGTATTCATGCCATTGAAAAAGGAAGCAATACCGCCATCATAAAGTGGGCAAAGGAAATTATAACCAAAGGATACAAAACGGTAAATATGCTAGGCTGCCATGACGGCATTCCGGTTTTAGACCTAAAAGGAAAAGAGGTAAACGGTATTTATAATAAAGGACTGCTGGAAGATACTGAAATAGAAAGTATCATGAGTACCATAATGGAACGTGGTGGCCGCGTAAAAAACCTTTATGACCCTGCCGGAAATAAGATTTCCTACTACCAAATAAACGCCACTTTTTACAGTGCCTTGGGCGAAGACGACCGCAAAATGCTACTTGCCAGAGCTATTCAGCTGTTTATGCCGGGAATTCCTCAGGTGTGGTATCTTGACATATTTGCTGGTAAAAATGACTATGCCGCTGCCGACAAAGGAGGAAGCGGTGGCCACAAAGAAATCAATAGAACCAATTTGTCTAATGCCGATATAGAGCAAGGACTCCAAAAAGACATTGTTAAAAATCAATTAGAAATTATACGTTTGCGTAATACCTCTGAAGCATTTTCTGGTGAAGCCACCATCAATGACGCCACAGAAAACATTATAGATATTTTATGGAAAAATGGAGCAGAAACTGCTCATTTAATAGCGGACCTTCAGCATTATACTTTTCAAATTACATTTTCAGAGAACGGCGTAAACAAGACTCTTACTTATTAACAATTACCTTCATCAACAATAAATTCGCTGTATTTCCGAACTAATATTGCTTATCTCTAATTTTAAGAGGTAAGCAATTATTACTTTTCACTCATAACACATACAAAATGAAAACAGCATTAATAACAGGCGGAAGTAAAGGAATAGGATACGCCGTAGCAGAAAAACTAATTAACGACGGCATCAAAGTAGCCATAACCGCCAGAACAGAAGTGGATGTGATAGAAGCTGCCGCCAATCTCAATAAAATAAAAGATGGCTACGCTATAGGCATAGTCTCTGATGTGAAAGGTTTAGCATCTCAAGAAGCCGCCGTCAAACAAGTTTTAGACACTTGGGGACAGATAGATTATTTCATCGCAAATGCTGGTGTTGGGCATTTTGCTCCCATTCAAGAAATGACAGCCGAGCAGTGGCAACAAACCATTGACATTAACCTTACTGGTTTATTTTTCTCTGCCAAAGCTAGTTTAGATGCTCTAAAAGCAACAAAAGGCTACTTCATTACCATTTCTAGTTTAGCGGGAACAAATTTCTTTGCGAAAGGTGCGGCCTATAATGCCTCTAAGTTTGGTGCGGTAGGTTTCTCACAAGCCATGATGATGGATGTAAGAAATGACGATATCAAAGTGACCACCATTATGCCTGGTTCTGTTTCTACATACTTTGCAGGTCATACCCCATCTGACGCCGATGCATGGAAAATACAGCCAGAAGATATTGGTCAAATAGTGTCTGACTTGATCAAAATGCCAGCTAGAACGCTTCCGAGTAAAATTGAAGTTAGGCCTAGTAAGACGGCTAAGAAGTAATCCTTTCCTAGATTCAGTGCCCGTTTTAGGCTTTCCAATAAGTTCAAAACGGGCATTTAGTTATATTGCAGTACAATGAAAGAAAACAGCAATGTCAAAATCAAAATTCGACGTAAAATCCTGGGTAAAAAAATATTTTGGACTAAGGTCTACTGACAAGACCTTAGACAATGCGAATAATTCTTTAGAATTCATTTGGGTATGGGCAATATTTGAACACAAATATTTAAGGGACAGTAGAGATTTCAAAAAGTACAATGACCAGCTTATTGACATTTCAGCAAAGTTTCCTATTAAAAAAATAGACATCGATACGATGTACGGATTCCTACACAAAAGATATTTCCAGAAAGGTAAAACAACTAGATTTTTCGCCAATCTAAATTTTGACAATAAGTGGCTGAAACTAACTAAGGCCATATTAAGAAAGCAAAACCCAACACCTGAAGAAAAACTAAAATTCATTTTGTTAGTTTTATTCAAATTTAGGTGCAATCTTTTTCACGGACGAAAAGACCCATTATTATGGAAAAATTTTAATGAAGTCTTTTATTATATCAACAAATTTTTAGCTGACTTTCTTGACGTAAAATGGAAAAATCAAACAACATACATCCGGGTGAAATATTAAAAGAGGAGTTCTTGATTCCTCTTGAAATATCGGCCTATAGATTATCCAAAGAGACCTTTATTCCACAAACCAGAATCAGTGAAATTATTAAGGGTAACAGAAGAATAACGGCAGATTCTGCACTTCGTTTTTCTAAGTTCTTTGGAACCTCCGCAAAATTTTGGCTCGGCCTTCAAGATGATTACGACTTAGAAGAAGAAGAAAGCCGAAAGTCTAAGGAGATTGAATCTATTAAGACTATTGAATACGCCGCGAAATAGCATTGACAAAGTCAGCTAAGTATCAACAAAACCTACACCATCTTAAAATCCAAAACTAAATCCCCTTCTATACTCGCCTGCAGATGGTCTCCTCTATGGATTTGGCCTGTTCCTGAAGCTGGTGTTCCTGTGAAGATTAAATCGCCTGGCTCTAGGGTCATGAATTTTGATGTAAAGGCAATTATCTCAGCAAAATTGTAAACCATTAGGCTGGTGTTTCCTATTTGCTTTTGCTCACCGTTTATTTTTAGATCGAAATTAATATTGTCTAAATCTGGAAAAGCCGAAACAGGTTTAAATGTGGACATAGGTGCAGCACCATCAAAACCTTTACCCAAATCCCATGGGCCTTTTCCTCCACGACTTTCATCAAAAATATCTTTGGCGGTATAATCTATCCCGATGCCTATTTCTGAAATATAACTGGCTGCATCTGCTTCACTAATATTTTTGCCTTTGGTGCCTATTTTTATAACGAGTTCAGCTTCATAACGTAAGTCCTTAGTAAATGACGGGTACTCCACATTTACATTTCCTGTAACCAAGCTACTTTCTGGTTTTGAAAAGATAATCTGATTGCCGGTTTTACCCTCATTTTTATCTTCACCTGGGTTAACGTAGTTTTTGCCAATGGCTAATATTTTCATCTCTTGTTTTTTTGTATTTAAAGCCCTAAAAATAAAGAAAAGGAAATATAGAATTAGAAACGCCAAAAAAATATCACACTCGATATAAGTATGATTTTCAAATAGGTTATATCAATATGTACCAAGACCTTTGTTCGGCAGTAAAGATTACTCTTTCCCTGAAAAAAAACTATTAAATCTAATTGAACGTAGCTATTTTGTATTTACTTCAATACAATTTTCTAAAACCAACATTAAACTAGATTCCATTAAATGACAACCACTATCCTCATTACATTTTGTTCGTTGATGCTGATTGCCTATTTATTTGATATCACATCGGCCAAAACTAAGATACCTTCTGTTATTCTACTGCTGCTGGTAGGCTGGGGCATGAAGGAAATAAGTCTCTTTTTGGGTTTTACCCTCGTTGACTTTTCCACCCTTTTACCTGTTTTAGCCACCATTGGGTTAATTCTTATAGTTTTAGAAGGTTCTTTAGAACTAAAACTCAACTCTTCCAAGATTCCGCTTCTTAAAAAGTCCGTACTAGGAGCATTGCTTCCTATGATTTTACTAGCAGCTCTCTTGGCCTATGCCTTTCATTATTTTGGAAACTACTCCTTAAAAATAAGCCTAATAAACGCCATCCCTTTATGTGTAATAAGTAGTGCCATAGCCATCCCTAGCGTTATAAATTTAGATTCTAGAGAAAAAGAATTCATTGTTTATGAAAGTAGTTTTTCTGATATAATTGGTATTTTATTCTTCAATTTTATCGCTCTAAATGAGACACTAGACCTTGCCGCTTTTGGGAACTTTGGACTGCATTTGATAATCATGTTAGTAGTCTCCATTATCGGGACCATTGGTTTATCTCTTTTACTAAACCGAATAGAACATCATATAAAATTTATCCCCATCATTCTTTTGATAGTGCTGGTGTATGCAGTGCTTAAAGCATACCACCTCCCGGCACTTCTTTTCATACTTTTATTTGGTTTGGCTATTGGTAATCTAGACCAATTCAAAAAGATAAAATGGTTTAAAAATGTAAATACCGATAACCTCAAAAATGAAATTAAACGATTTGAAGAAATCACCATTGAAGGGGCTTTTTTAGTTAGGGCCTTATTTTTTATCCTTTTCGGTTATACTATAGAAACGGCCGAAATTCTGAATCAGGACACCATTTTTTGGGCGATGCTTATTGTAGGAATTGCATTTTTGATAAGGGCGGGACAACTAAAGATATCCAATTTTGACTTTACTCCTCTGTTATACATTGCTCCGAGAGGCCTTATAACGGTGCTTTTGTTCCTTTCCATTGACCCTAAAGACAATATCCCTTTGGTTAATAATTCACTAATAATTCAAATCATCCTTTTATCCGCCATCATTATGGCTATTGGTTTGATAGCTAAACCTGAAAAAGAAAAAACCGAAGAAGAGATTAGCGAGGTTTAACTGAGATTTTATAATTTACAGAAACAAACGCCTCTCAAAATGAATCCAATTCTTAAAAATATTCTTGCCGTAGTAGTCGGTGTGATTGTTGGCAGTCCTGTAAATATGGGCTTAATTACCCTAGGCCCATTACTTATTCCGCCACCTGAAGGTACTGACACTACCACCATGGAAGGTCTACTTGCCGCCATGCCTTTAATGCAGCCTAAACATTTTATCTTTCCTTTTTTAGCTCATTCCTTGGGCACGTTAATAGGTGCATATCTAGCATTCAGAATTGCCACTACGCGTCAAATTCAACTGGCTATGACCATAGGTTTCTTCTTTCTTATTGGCGGTATTATGAATATTCAAATGCTTCCAGGTTCGCCTATGTGGTTCAATGTTTTAGACTTAGTTCTAGCCTATTTGCCAATGGCTTGGCTTGGGGCTAAACTCGCTAAAAAATAATTCTAAAGAATGCCCAAAAACACCTATCAAGTTTACGTCATAGAATTAAACAAAAAGGTATTTACGCTAAACAAGAAATTCCGTGAGGCCAATCCACAGTTTAATGGTGTGCTAGAGTGCTTATATGTAGGCATGACGAGTAAAACACCAAAGGAGCGTTTTCTTCAGCACAAAACTGGTTATAGAAACAAAAAAGGGCTCAAACTCTCCGCAAACATTGTTCAGAAATACGGCATGTATCTTAGACCGAGCCTTTATAACTATATTGAACCAGTTAATACAAGAGCCGAAGCTTTGAAGCTGGAAGAAAGTTTGGCTTTAGACTTAAAAAGACAGCGGTACGCAGTCTGGTATAATTAGAACAAATCATTAAATACATGTATAAAGACATCATATCTTACGAATTGGCTGAAAATGTTACGAAAGAACAGCTTTTAAAAGTAGCTGGGCAAATAGTAAATGACTGGATGAAAAAACAACCAGGCTTTATCAGTTGGGAAATTAACGCGAATAGCAATGGCAGCTATACTGACATAGTTTCTTGGGAATCAAAAGAAGCTGCAAAAGCCTCTGAAAAAGATATGGTCAATATCCCAAATGCCAACGATTGGTATGCTTGCTATAAACAAGGAAGCATTTCTAGTCAAAATTTGACATCCTTGGCGATATTTTAATTAATACCTACTGCCGGCTCGAATTTCTTACTATTCGAACAAATAAGTCTGTCATTCTTAATATCGAATTCGTAATTTTCCAGCATGAATTTGAATCTGAAAAACAAGTACGCTTTAGTCTGTGGCGGAACAGACGGAATAGGTTGGGCATCTGCCATAGAATTGGCTAAAATGGGAGCCAATGTTTGGTTATTTGCCAGAAACAAGGAAAAACTAAAGCAAAAGGTGGCTCTTTTAGACATTTCCAAAGGTCAAAAGCATAGATTTCTAGTGGCTGACTTTACTGATAGAGCTAGCGTAGAAGCTGCTCTTGCTAGCAATAAATGTCAATTTCATGTGTTGGTAAATAACACTGGAGGGCCAGCCGGCGGAGCTATTTTAGAAGAAGCCCCAGAAAAATTCCAAGAGACTTTCCAGCAGCACTTAGTTATGAATCAAATCATTACCCAAGCGGTAGTGCCTTTCATGAAAGCGGAGAAATTTGGTAGAATTATCAATATTATCTCTATCTCTGTAAAGCAACCTATCATGGGTTTAGGTGTTTCAAATACTATTAGATGGGCTGTGGCGGCTTGGGCAAAAACTTTATCAAAAGAATTAAGCCATACTGGCATCACGGTCAATAACGTTTTACCTGGCTATACAAAAACAGGAAGACTAGAGCAAGTCAATAAAATGCGAGCCAAAAACGAAAGCAAATCTATAGAAAAACTAGAGGAAGAAATGCAAGCAAATGTACCTTCTGGGCGTTTTGCTACACCTGAAGAAGTAGCTGCGGCAGTGGCTTTTTTAGCTTCTCCAGCAGCTTTCTCTATCAATGGGGTCAATTTACCAGTAGATGGCGGTTTGGCGGCGACATTGTAGAACGAATAGTTGAAAGAAGGAGGAAATGGGCATTATTTGGGTTTACTAGACCAAATAACACCAAGCTAAAGAAAGGTCTCTAGCCTTTCCAATAACATACCGCTCCTATGGAGCTTTTAACATTCGCTGTTCTACCTTTTCTATTAACATTCCGCTCCTCTGGAGCTAAAGATACTTTCTATCAAAATGTACTTTGGAATGAGAGCCCCGGCGGGGCGACATGTCAATAACAACTCTCAATTTGAGAAGTTAAGAACCCCATTGGGTGGCATGTTATTGCACGGGCCTTCGTAAAAAATAAAGCTTCTTGAAGACTCCATTATTATATGGCTCCTATGGAGCTTTTAATATTCGCTGTTCTACCTTTTCTATTAACATTCCGCTCCTCTGGAGCTAAAGATTTTTTCCATCAAAATGTACTTTGGAATGTGAACCCCAGCGGGGCGACATGTCAATAACAACTCTCAATTTAAGAAGTTAAGAACTCCATAGGGATGGCATGTTATTGTTCGGGCTTCCGTAAAAATAAAGCTTCTTGGAGTCTCCATTATTATATCTCTCCTATGGAGCTTTTAATATTCGCTGTTCTCCCTTTTCTATTAATATTCCGCTCCTACGGAGCTAAAGATATTTTCAATTAAAACGCTTTGGAAATGTGAGCCCCAGCGGGGCGACATGTCAATAGTAATTTTGAAATAAAAATATGGAGAACCCCTTAGGGGTGACATATTATTACTCATATTTTCGTTTAAAGAAATAACCTTAGAGCTAACATATCCCAATGGTCACCTACCAATCACACCTCCATACACCTAAACGTCAAATTAACCCTAGCCGTCTTAACTTTCTTGGTTTTGGGTAAGGCATGATGCCAATGCGTTTGTGTAGTACCAGCCATCACTAAAAGGCTTCCTGATTCTAAAACTACCTGTACCTTCTCTTTGGTTTTAATATGTTTCAGGTCAAACCTTCTTTCCGCTCCAAAACTCAGTGAAGCAATCGGAGAATCCTTAACCAATGTTTTCTCATCATCTCTGTGCCAGCCCATTCCCTCATCACCGTCATGGTATAAATTTAGGAGTACAGAGTTAAATTTGACCTTGCACTTTTCTTCTACAAGCTCTTTCAAAGTCAATAATTCAGGCGTTAACTTAAGTGGAACTTTAGTCGTATTTGAATAGTGATATGGGTAGTCGCCATCGGCGTACCAAGCTACTTTTCTTTTGGTGATAATGTGTTTACCAAATATGTGGGCTTCGTCGTTTTTCCATGGGATTTCTTCTAATAGATATTTTAGATAGTCTTCTGTCTTCTCTTCTGAAAGGACTTTACCGTGGTAGTTTACTATTCCTTCGTAGGGTAAAAGATTTTTGTTCATTTTCATTGCTATTGCATTGTTTACCCTATTACTTCCTCTTCTTAGTCATAGTATTTCCCATATCTATTTTCCTGGCTGCCCTTGCCGGGCCGGCATTACTTTTTTGTTGGGCAAAATAGTAATCAAAAAAGCCCACACCCCATAAACTCGTACATGTAAAAGCCTAATTTTATAATTGTTGCAGCTTAACCCCATACTTTTACCTGTACTCAGACAGTATGGGGAGTTATAAGGTTAGTCTCTTTTATTTCCTAAAACTTCCATATCTCTTGTTACAATATAATTCTAATTAACTTTTTAATGTTCAAACAGTGCAGAGCGATATAAGGATAATTTAATTTTGATTCTCTATTTGTGCTGCTTCGTAACCTATGATTGCAGCTTTTCTGTTTGGCCCCCACATGTAGCCACCAAAAACTCCACTTGACTGAATTACTCTGTGACATGGAATCAAAAAGGCTATTGGATTTCCGCCTATGGCTGTGCCTACTGCTCTTGCTGCTTTGGGTTTCTCTATTTGGTTTGCTATTTCTCCATAGGTAGATAGCTTCCCTAATGGTATTTTTAGTAAAGTTTCCCAAACTTTTAACTGGAAGGCCGTACCCTTCAAATGTAGTTTGACTTTATTCATTTTTGACCAATCTTCTCCAAAAACTGCTATTCCACTTTTTTGAAAATGGTCCGAAGATTGTCGAAAGTTCGCTTTAGGAAATCGTCCTTTTAACTCATTAAAAGCCACCTCATTTTCATCAGCGAAACCCATGTAACAAAGTCCCTTTGAAGTAGCTGCTGTTAATATTTGGCCAAAATTAGTATTGGCGTAGCTATAATTTATGGTAAGGTTTTCACCACCATTCTTAAACTCGCCTGGCGTCATACCCTCAATATTGACAAACAAATCATGAAGCCTCCCCGTACCTGACAGGCCTACATCTTCGGCGGTATTAAAAAGACTTTGGCTGTTAGTCGCCAATATAGATTTAGCATGATTAACAGAAATATACTGAAGAAACTTCTTTGGCGTAACGCCGGCCCATTCTTTAAATACTCTTTGGAAATGAAAAGGACTAAGGTTAACCTTTTCTGCCACCTCATCTAAACTTGGTTGGCTTTTGAAGTTTAGTTGAATATAAGCTATTGCTTCTGCAATCCTCTCAAAATTTATACACTCTTGCTCACTCATAATATTAACATTATGAAACAAAGGTAAAATCTAAAGAATAAGCAATGAACCCGATTATTGCTCTTTTGACGCTTTCTTTCTTATCGGCTTATTGGTCATTTGAATAATTGGCTTCTGAATAGCCACATTATTTGGATAAGATACTAAGTCACCGTTTTCTATCTGAATCTGAATTGCAAAAAACGTAATATCTTTAACAATGCCTGTTACAGAGTTATCCCCATCCATGATTTTTATTTTGGAACCTATTTTAAAAGGGAAGTTAAAAAACAATAAGACAGATGCCGTGATATTGCTCAGCATAGACCAAGAGGCAAAAAGAGCCACACCAGCTACTGCAAAAAAAGAAGCAAATATACCTTTAAAGGAAACATTCCAAATAAAACCGAAAGCCAAAAGCAAGAAAGCTAACCAAGTAATATCAAAAAACTTATTGGCATAAATAGATCTAGCTCTATCTAAGCCATGTTTCTTTTCTTGTTTCCTAATTAAGCTTCTAGAAATAACCCTTAAAACAATAAAGATTAAAATAGCTGCTACAGATATCGAAAACTCGAAGAATCTGCTGTTGATGATTTTTTCTAAATCCATGATGTAAAATTAGAGTATTGCTTTCAAATTAAAATCAAAATGATAGAAGCTTCCTTTTTTATTTATTGATTTAAATGGAATCCTTATTTTTGATAAAAGAAGAAATATGGCACGTACAGAATCCAAGATGTTGCCGATAGGCACGCAAGCTCCCGACTTCACACTACCCGATACCGTATCTGGTAAAAACATTAGCTTAACTGACGTAAAATCGGAAGTGGCTACTGTAATCATGTTTATCTGCAACCACTGTAAATATGTAAAGCATGTTAATCCTAAGATTGTAGAGATAGTGTCTAAATTCAAGCCTAAAGGTGTAAAATTTGTAGGAATTAGCTCTAATGACATCATCAATTTCCCGGAAGATGCCCCCGAAGAAATGACAAAAACCGCTAAAGCTCTGGCTTATGATTTCCCATACCTTTATGATGAATCTCAAGAAATAGCTAAAGCCTATGATGCTGCTTGTACACCAGACTTCTATGTTTTTGACAAAGAATTAAAGCTCGTTTACCGAGGCCGACTAGACGGCTCTACCCCAGGAAATGACATACCTCTAACGGGTACAGACTTAAGGGGAGCTCTACGTGCCGTGGTGGCGGGTGATTATGTTTCAGAAATACAATACCCAAGTATGGGCTGTAACATCAAATGGATAGAATAGAAACTATTTGGCTCCTACCACTTCCACATCAAAAACTAAGGGCGAATTTTTAGGGATAGAACCTTGTTTTTGATTTCCATAACCTAAGCTTGATGGGAAAATAATAGTAGCTTTCTCACCTACTCTCATTTTGGCTATTCCTTCGTCAAAACCTTTAACCACTCTACCCACACCTAGTTGAAAACTAAAGCTTCCTGAGTCAAACTCCTTATCATTAAGCAACCTTCCCGTATAATTTACCCCTACTATTTGTCCTCTTTCTAAACTTTCACCATCTAAGTTTTCTTCGGTTAAGATGTAAACCAAACCCGAATCTGTTTTTTCTGTTATTACAATATTCTTAGATTCAATATACTGCTGTATTTGGCTATCTTCAGAGCCACTAAATCCATCTTTATCACACGAAAGCATGAATACAGAAAATAATAATACGATGAAACTGGTGATTTTTGACATTGTCATTTTATTCGATTTTTAGAAACACAAATATATGACAATGGTACAAGCTTTCGCCTGTACCATTGAAATTGTAACCGTAATGCCGTTTTAAGTTTTCGTTAATCTTCCTCTGCAGGTACGTGCTTACGCCATTCGTCGTAACTTAAGCCAAATTTCTTTAAATCTTCCTCTGGAGCACCATCCCAGGCATTTGGTGTATTTCCTCTATAATCTAAATCCTTAACGCCCATTTTCGAGGTAAAGAAACCTGTGGCTGTTAAGTCTCTCATTTTATTGAAAAAAGCTACCCCCTGCGACATTTCTGGTTTCGCCTCTGCTGGGTAAGCTATTTGGTCTAACATTTTGGTTTTATCAGATTTAGATAGTTTTATAAACTTCTTACCAAACTGCCTATTGCACTCTAAATCAAGCCACATCAAACCGCCCCTCATAGGAACTTGATGGTGCGGCATATCTTTTACAATAAACTCAATAAACTCTGGTACTCCAGAGTCTGTAGCACTCCCAGATTTATCATCTGCCGGAATAATGATATCTGCCAAAACAGCTATGGTTGCCATTTCATGCTTATCAAAAAAGGTTTCTGCCTTGAGTTTTTGCTCATGCAAAATTTCTTCTTTGAGCTGCCCATTTCTAGAATCTGGTAATTCTTCTACTATTTTTTTAGGTTCGTTTTGAGCTATTGCTTTTCCAGAAACCGCTACTCCAGCAGTTCCTAAACCTATATTCTTTAAGACGTCTCTTCTTTTCATAAATTTGAAATCTGATGCCAAACGCACTAAAAAGTGAATTTAGCAGTGAATGAATGTTTCAATAAGGTCTTACATTAAAGACCTCCGCTTTTAACACCTTTCATGATGTACTCTGAAGCTCTCATAGAAAGTGCTAAGATGGTCCAGGTTGGATTTTTATCTGCCTGAGACACAAAAGCACCACCGTCTACCACAAAAAGATTCTTAACATCATGTGCCTGGTTATAACCATTTAAAACAGACTTATTAGGGTCTGAGCCCATTCTAACAGTACCCACTTCGTGAATAATTTCACCTGGGTTAGCTAGGCCATAATCTTGGCTGGCTCCTGGCTTATTTCCTAATGCCACGCCACCCATAGATTCTATAATTTGCTCAAAAGTGTCATGCATATGCTTAGCTTGTTTACGCTCATGATCACTCCACTTGTAATGAAACTTTAAAACAGGAATACCCCATTTATCTACCACATTAGGGTCAATCTCACAATAATTATCTTCTCTAGCCACAGCTTCTCCTCTTCCAGCCATATGAATCATAGAACCATAAAACCTTCTATAGTCATCTTTCAAAGAAGCACCATAACCTCCACCTCTTTTCATGTTACCGTCTCTATCTGGGAATCGGCCATTGATATTTTCCATACCAAAACCAAAACCGTAAGATGGCTGTGTCATACCGCCACCATACTCAATATGGTAACCACGAGGGAAATCTAATTTAGAATTATCTAACCACCACGGTGAGTAAACGTGAAGTCCACCTACACCATCTTCATTATATCTTTTTCTATCTGTAAGGCCTGGCACAAAACCGCTTCTAGATGCACCCGTAGAATCATGAAGATACTTTCCAACCACTCCAGAAGAGTTAGCTAGTCCGTTTTGGAATCTGGATGATTTAGAGTTTAATAATAATCTAGAAGACTCGCAGGCACTGGCGGCCAAAATAACAATCTTGGCCCTAACAGTCACTTCTTCTTTAGTATGCTTATCTACATAAGACACGCCTATTGCTTTCCCGTTTTCATCCGTCAATACCTCTCTAGCCATGGCATTGTTAATTAATGTCAGGTTACCGGTTTTGGCTGCTGGTATGCATAATACAGAACTGGCCGAAAAATCGGCATAAGCCTGACATCCACGGTTACACTGGTGGCAATAAAAACATTGACCACGCTGCTCGTTAATAGGCTTAGTTAAAATAGATAACCTTGAAGGAATGGTGGTTACTCCCATTTTTTTATTGGCCTCCATAAACATTAACTCGTGCAAACGAGGTTTAGGAGCAGGTAAGAAAATACTATCTGGGTCATCTGGCAAACCTTCATAACTACCAAAAACGCCTACTAGTTTTTCTACCTCATCATAATAAGGTGCTACATCTTCATAGGATATTGGCCAGTTTTCACCCAAGCCATCTATATCTTTTCTTTTAAAATCTTTAGGACCAAACCGCAGCGAGATTCTTCCCCAGTGATTAGTTCTTCCTCCAAGCATTCTTGAGCGAAACCAATTAAACTTGGAGCCGTCTTTCTGGGTATAAGGCTCTCCTTCTAGCTGCCAGCCGCCCCAAGCGGCGTCAAAGTCTCCAAAGTTTCTGAATTTACTACTGGCACCACGCCGAGCAGATTCCCAAGGATTTTTTAATTGAGTAATGTATTTGGGGTCGGCAGGGTCATAATATCCACCTGCTTCTAACATGCAAACTTTAGCTCCTGCTTTAGTTAATTGATGAGCGGCCATACCGCCTCCTGCACCCGAACCAACGATTAAAACGTCAAATTCTTTAGCAGTTTCTTTTATCTGAAAAGATTTCATTCTGTATAATGATTGAATTATTCGAGTTCAATCTAGCTAATAAAGTATAAATAAAAAAGCTTACTTGATAAGCTTAGCCAATTGAAGAGACGTATCAAGGAAAACCATCTTCGCACGAACGTTTCGCTCTATATGAAAAATGCCTTCGTCTACTAGTTCAGAAATCTTTTGGAGGTTATTGATATTAAAAACTTTAGAAAAATTACGTACAAATTCTAATTGTTTTTTTTCCAGCTTAACCATGTTCTCATTGCCTCCGGCAACTAAAAAAATCTCTCTAAAAATAGTTAAAGAATATTCTAACATATTTTTCTGTTGTTCCTTAGAAAAGCTGTCAAACTCCTCTGAACAGTTCACCAGTTGGGTCAAATTAAAGGCAAAACAGTATCTCATCCAGCTAGCAAACCAGTCGTGCTCGTTGGTATTATTAGCACTTGATAGTTTAATGGCTCTATTTAAATTCCCATTGGCCAAAATGGTTAATTCTTGAACCCTATCTTCTGTAATTCCTTTTTGTGTCAAATAAGCTTTGACATCTTCATCTTTAAATTTAGGCACCGCAAAACGCTGTACTCTAGATAATATGGTGGTAAGTAAAGACTGTGAATTATTACAAACCAAAAGAAAGAAGGTTTTTTCTGGTGGTTCTTCTAGAACCTTGAGAATAGCGTTAGCTGTAGAAATACTGAGTAATTCTGGCAGCCAGATATAAACCAATTTATAACCACCTTCGTAAGATTTTAAAGATAAGTTTTGAATCAGTTTCCGTGCCTCTTCTACTGGGATATTACCTTGCTTGATTTGAATTTTCTCTAACCAATCTGTCAAATTTCCGTAAACGTTCTCTTGAACAAAAGAACGCCACTCGGCCATAAAGGTTTCTGACGATATTTTTTTACCTCCAGCGGTAGGAAAAATAAAAGAAATATCAGGGTGAGCAAGCTTATCAATTTTTGAGCATGAAGGGCAGGCTCCGCATGAATCAGTTTCAGTAGGTTTTTCACAGTTAACATAAGCACCAAAAGCAAGAGCCAATGCTAAGTTCCCAGAGCCTTCTGCACCATGAAATAATTGGGCATGAGCCACATGATTTTTCTTAACGGCAGCTACTAAAGTTGCTTTTTCTTCTTCTAGCCCTATGATGTCTGAAAAACGCATCTACTATATTTGAGTTTTTTTATCCTCCAGAATGTGTACTAGTATTTTCTCATCTTCGGCTGAGAGTTCCATGTCTCTTCTGCCCATGGTAGCGTTTATCACTTCTTTGGCTTTATCAAATCTATACGGGCTGTATCCTTCCAATTTGCCACCCCATGTAAATGAAGGTATAAATTTCTCTTGAAATCCTGCTCCAAATACATTAGAACTAACGCCTATTACAGTACCTGTATTAAACATGGTACTTATGCCGGCTTTAGTAAAATCGCCCATAAATGTTCCACAAAAAAGCTCACCTGTTTTGACTAGAGCTTCTTGGGCATAATTATAAAGCTTCACTTCTTTATAGTCATTCTTTAAATTCGAGTTGTTGGTATTGGCTCCCAAATTACACCACTCTCCTATATATGAATTGCCCAAAAAGCCATCATGTGCTTTATTACTAAAACCATAAAAAACAGTATTACCAACCTCTCCTCCTACTCTGCTCACGGGTCCTAAAGTAGTATTGGGCCTTATTCTAGCACCAAAAGCCACCATGCTTTTTTCACAAATAGCAGCGGGCCCTATTATGACGGCACCCTCCTGAACTACGGCATTCTTGCCAATATAAATAGGGCCTTCTTCGGCATTTAAAATACAAGCTTTAAATTTTGCTCCTTTTTCAATAAAAATATTATTGGACGAGTAGACCTTGGTGTATGGGTCACTTATTTTCTCCGATAACCTGCCTTTGGTAATTAAGGCAAAATCATATGCTATCTCCGTTCTATTTTGATGAAACAAATCTGGTAGTTCTCTTAAAACATGAGCATCATTTTCTTTTAAGGTTTTTACTTTTTCATTATCAAAATCGCCAAATCTGTCAGAAGCATAGGCCACTACTTCCTCTCCAAATTTAATACACTCGCCAAATGACAAACTTCTCAAAAGTCTTTCAAAACCCGTAGTAGGTAAAAATGAGGCATTGATATAGATATTTTCCTTGACAGCATGGTAGGCAAACTTTTTTTGGAGGTAAGCTTCTGTCAGAAATGAAACTTTAGCTTTTAAACGCCGCTCCCATTTCTCATTAATGGTCAAAATTCCAACCCTGAGGTTTCCTATGGGTCTGGTAAGAGTAAGCGGCTTTAGCTGATTACGGTATGTGGTATCTTCGAAAAGAATAATGTTCATAAAGCAAAAATAAAGCCTCATTGGCATAGCACCAATGAGGCTCCCATATAAATTATTTCAGCTTATTGTTCGGTCGTAAGTTCAATAGCCATCTTAACAGCTTCATATGCATTCACAAGCCCCCCAGTACTACTTAAAGAGCCAAAACGGCCTTCTTTCTCACCACCTGGCAATATCACTTCTTGGTCTTTTAATTTCACAGAAGATTGCAAAATTATTTCTTTCAACTGAACCGCTGTTAAAGTAGGAAAATAAGACTTTAACAATGCCGCTACCCCAGTAACTGCGGGGGCTGCCATACTGGTACCTTGCTTTTCGCCGTACTTTGAATCTGGTTCAGTACTGTAAATAGCTACTCCAGGAGCAAAAACATCAACCGACTTTTTACCATAATTACTAAAGTCGGCAACCATTTTAAGTCCATCTTCATAAGAAGAGGCTCCTACTCCAATCCAATTTTTGGCCTCACCACCTTTCTTGTAGTATTTAGTAGGATAGTGTGTTTCCACGTCCACATTTGCATTATCATTACCTGCAGCTGAAATTAGAAGTACATCATTTTCTTCAGCATATTTGATGGCATCATCTACCCATCCTTTTTCTGGAGAATAGGGCTTACCAAAACTCATGTTGATAATTTTAGCTCCATTGTCTACGGCATATCTTATGGCATTAGCCACATCTTTATCTCTTTCATCACCGCCAGGCACGGTTCTCACTACCATGATTTTGGCATCATTTGCCACCCCTTTTACTCCAAGTTCATTATTTCTATTTGCCGCTATAATTCCTGAAACGTGCGTACCATGTAGTGCTCTTGGCCCCCTAACCTCATTATTCCCATATTTGCCATACTCCAATTTGTCAGGATTATCTCCCACTACTGCTCTTGGGTTAATATCTGTATTATAATTGAAATTTAACTGGTCTTTAAAGTGCTCAATACCTTCATTAATTCCAGCTAAATCGGCTCCCATTTCATTCATTCTTAACCAATATTGTTTAGCCTGACGCACTCTCAAATCGACTTTGGAATCATCAATACCTTCTACTTCTGATTTACCAAAGGTTTCAACACCTAAAACATCACCTAAAATTTCTTCCGTAATAGTAAGATTCTCCTTAAGCGATTCATACATAGGAAGATACTGCTCCGCCTCTTTCCTATTTTCAGCTATCTCGCTTTTTATTTTTTGTAAAGTGTTGTACTCCTCTTTATACTTCCTGAGCAGTCTCTTTTTTGGATTCTCACCAAAAAGCTCACTATACTTAATAAACAACCTTGCGGCCTCTAATTGCTCTTGCTCTACATCTGTGCCGTCGGCCCCGCCAATAAAGTCCCAACCGTTTATATCATCTACAAAACCGTTGTTATCATCATCTTTTCCATTATTCGGAATTTCGCCTTCATTGACCCAAATCTTTCCTTTCAAGTCTTCATGCTCAATATCTACTCCGGAATCAACCACACCCACTATAACAGTTTTGCTAGTTCTATCTTTAAGAAGTTCGTTATAAGCTTTTTCTACACTCATTCCTCTAACCCCATCTTGTTCATAATCAAGATTAAACCAATTTGCTTTGGTTTTAAGGTCTTGGGCAGAGGCTCCCACAAAAAGGCACACACACAGCGAAGCTAAAATTGACTTCTTCATCCAGTTTTAATTTGTTGACTTAAAAATAAGTTGCGAATTACGTAATAAACTTTTAAGAATAAAAAATATTGTTAATATCCAATTCTTTTAAGTTTTGTTAAGATCAAAAAAAGCCCCCGATTTTCATCGAGGGCTTTCCGTCTAGAGAAAACTCTTAATTATTTCACTTTCACCACCACAGGACCATCTCCCTGAACAGGATTTGATAATACCTGAATACGAGAAGTGCTTATTCCTGCTTCATACAAAGCTCCTTGAAGCCCGTAGGCTCTATCTTCTGCTACACGGACTGAAGAACCCGTTCCTGCTATTTGAATTGATTTTGCCGGGTTGCTTTTCAAATAAGAAACCACATCATTCAAAGCCCCTTTACTTCTAATTTCGGCACTGTTACTTTTAAAGCTCAAACCATTTATTCCAGAAAAACTATTAGATTCACCAAGTTTTACCGACATAGGTCTGGTGTCCGAAGTTGCTCTTTCTGGCGTTACCGTAGGCTGCTTATTTTGGCTTGGTGAGGTATTTCTTGCTGGCTCAGGAGCACTTCTCACTGGAGTCTCTGTTTTGGGAGCTGTTTTTTCTGAAACCACTTTATTATTAGAAAATGCTGGACTATCAAAATCCTCATCTGCGTCTGTTTTAAGGTCAGCGTTGGATGCTGCATTTGCTCCTTCTTTAACAGATAGGTCATTTAAGCCAGTATTACCAGTAGAACCTATTGTTGCCATTTTATTTCTATCTGTCTCTAAGTTTTCAAACATCTTCTTTTCAGATTCGTAAAAGGAAGAATCTTTTGAACTGATTTCGTCCGCAGTTTTTGGAGTTCCTTGATATTTACCTCTAAAAGTATAAAACATAGCAGCCAAACCTAAGATGGCTAAAAACACCCAAGCCAACCAATTTATAGAACCTTCTGAATTTCCTTCTTTTTTACTTTTTTGTTTGTTAACTGTTTGAGATGGTTCTTTTACCACTGGAGCTGGAGCAATAGCAGGTGCTGGTTTTGATATTTCTGGGGTAGGTACATAAATTTCTTTTGGAGGTACAGAGGAAGTACCAGAGAAGCCTAAACTTCCCAAAAGAACTGCCGACGTACCAGCTTCCGTACTTAATCCAGCATTACTTAATTTCGCAGTAAATCCATCTAAATTTAGGCCTTCTGTTTTTATGCTTTTGCCTAAAACTCCTAATATGAGGGGGGCTGATAAACTAAAGAGAGAAGATGCTGATGTCTTACTTAAAGCACCTATTTCTGCAATTTTATCAATCAAAACACCTGCTTTACTATTAAAGAAATGGTTATTAATATTCTTCCCAATAGTAATTAAAAGCTGAACTTTATCAGGGTTGTTAAAAAGTCTTGGAAGATCGTCCGTTAAATCACCAGAGTGTCCGCCGTCATTAATAACTTTAAGAATTTTGGCAGCGTTTCCATCATTTGTTGACACTCCTTTTAAGCCTCCCAACATTGCATTTAAAGACAAATCCAAAGACTTGCTCACCGCTTCAGCAGATTCGCCTAAAAAATTGCTAATCTTCTCTATTTCTGCTACTCCAATCTTAGACTTTAAGCCATTTATAATTTCCATTATAGTATTTCAGTTCTGTCGAATTGATAAATTCATTCTTACTCCGTTTAAGAAAAACAAGAACTATGCCTAAAAGATTATGTAGAGCGGCTAATATATTTTTTATCTAAAGCTTATTATTTAGGCTTTCTAAAAGTTGACAGTACCTCTGAACCCCATACTTTATTTCACTGAGCTTTATAAACTCATCTGCCGAGTGAGATCTAGCCGATTCTCCCGGACCTAATTTAACTGTTTCAAAGGGCATTAGGGCTTGGTCTGATAGTGTAGGAGAGCCATAAGTTTTAAAACCTAAATCTGTGGCTACTTTAAGCAAAGGGTGACTAGGAGCTATACCGGATGAGTTTAATCTTAGTGACCTAGGTACAACCTCACAGTCCACGTTTTCTTTGATTATATCTAAACAATCTTGCAGGGAATAAGCATCCGTTACTCTTACGTCGACAGTAAACTTGCATGAATCTGGCACCACATTATGTTGACTCCCTGCATTTATAATGGTCAAAGACATTTTGACCTTACCTAGCGAAGGCGAAACCTCAGAAAATTCATAATCTTTAAACCACTCCATATCTTTCAATGCCTTGTAAATAGCATTTTCACCTTCCTCCCGAGCGGCATGGCCAGGCTTACCTTTGCTATAGCAGTCTAGTACCATCAGACCTTTTTCGGCAATGGCTAAATCCATGCTAGTAGGCTCACCTACTATTCCAAAGTCTATTTTAGGCAGCTTTGCCAAAAGTGCTTCCACACCATTTTTACCAGAAACTTCTTCTTCGGCAGAAGCCGCCAAAACAAGGTTATAACTCAAATCGGACCGGTAATAGAACTGCTCAAACGTAGCCATTAAAGAAACCAAAGGCCCTCCTGCATCATTACTACCTAAGCCATAAAGTACATCTCCCTCAATTATTGGAGAAAATGGGTCTTTGGTATAAGAGGCGTTTGGCTTTACCGTATCATGATGGCTGTTTAAAAGTATTGTCGGTTTTTCTTTATCAAAAAACTTATTCCGTGCCCATACATTATTAAGGAACCTTGAAAACGGAATGTTCCGCTCTCTAAAAAATTCTTCAATAGCCAGTGCTGTATTATCTTCTTCTCTACTTAAAGATGGTGTGGAAATTAGTTTTTGAAGCAATGCAATGGCTCCGTCAGTTATAGTGTTATCTATATTCATGGCTTTCAATCCTTTCTAAAACTTATTCTTTTAATAAACTTACATCAAAATTTGTGTCCCGGTTTCCCCTCTTTCTACGGCCGCCAAAAGCTCATTGGCTTCGCAAATAATAACCTTCTTAACTCCTTTATTAACTGCGTCAAAAGCGTTATCTAATTTTGGTATCATACCGTCATAAATTACGCCGCTTGCTTTATACTCCTCATAAAGCTTTGGTTTCAATACTGAAATCACAGAGTCATCATCCTCGGCATCTAACAAAACGCCTCTTTTTTCAAAGCAATAAATTAAATTAACCTCATGCTCTTCAGAGAGGGCCGTAGCAATGGCTGAAGCTTGTGTATCGGCATTGGTATTTAAAATACCGAAGTCTTTGTCAAAGGACAATGGAGCAAAAACTGGCGTAATCTTTTGACTTAATAAACTCGATACAAAAACTGCATTTACACTATCAATATCACCCACATAACCGTAATCAATAGTCTTTACTGCTCTTTTGTGAGCTTTTATAACGCACGCATCAGCTCCTGTTAGCCCTATAGCATTACAATCTAATGATTGAAGCGAAGCCACTATTTTTTTATTTATTAAGCCACCATATACCATGGTAACCACATCTCTCATTTCGGCATTGGTAATTCTTCGGCCTTCTACCATTTCAGTTTCTACGCCTAAATCCTTAGCTATTTTGGTAGCTACTTTACCTCCACCATGCACCAAAACTTTCTCACCAGAAAGAGCAGAAAAAGAAGTTAAAAATGCTTCTAATTTTGCATCATCATTGATAACATTTCCGCCAATTTTAATAATATTTATCACCATAATTACGCTCCTACTAAATCTACAAATTGAAATTTTTGACCATCAAAAAGCCCCTTATCAGAAAGTTTTAATGAAGGAATCACCAATAAAGCCATAAAAGATAGTGACATAAATGGAGCCGCTAATGTAGCACCGAGTACATCCTTTGAAAAACGGTCTATTTGCTCGTAATCTGCAGCTACTTCTTGCGGTTCTTTATTGCTCATCAAGCCTGCAATTGGTAAACCTAAGACACCCATTTTTTCGAGTGAAACGGCAGAAACTCCGCCCTTTTCTCTAATCACAAGATTGACAGCATCAGCAATGGCGGCATCATCAATACCAACTGCTATAATATTATGTGAATCATGAGCCACTGAAGACGCAATAGCTCCTTCTTTTAAACCAAAACCGTGGATAAAACCTACAGAAACTGGGCTCGCGGTATATCTATTATATACCACCAATTTTAAAATATCATTTTCTACATCTGCCACTATTTCTTTACCTTCCAGTTTCATGTCTCTTTTGATAAAGTCCGTTATTAGCTGCCCGTCATTTACTTTAATGACATTTATTTTCTTAAACGGATCATCGCAAAGTACTTTCAAGTTTTTGCTTTCCAGGTTTACTGCTGAAAAGTTATTGACTACCTTACTTTTAGTTTGAGGAAGCTTAGACTGCCCTCTTTCTGCTACCAGCTTACCGTCTATATAGGTTTCTTGAACATGAAAATCTCTTAAGTTACCCACTCTAATAAAGTCAGCTGGGTCACCTTCTAAAAGCAAACCTATTGGCAGTGAATAATGCTTTACTGGATTTAGCGAGGCCATCCTCAAAGCTTCAAAGAGACCTACACCTGCATCAATAGCCCTTGCCACCAAAGTATTTATATGACTTTTAATTAACTCGTCAGGGTGTTTATCATCAGAACAAAACATCATCTGATGAGACCATTCTTTTGCTAAAGGAATAAGTGCCTCAAAGTTCTTAGCTGCACTACCTTCTCTTATCAATATTTTAACTCCAAGCTTGAGCTTTTCTAAAGCCTCATCATACGTAAAACATTCGTGGTCTGTGCTTATTCCTTGGCTAAAATATTTGACAGCATCTTCTCCCCTAACTGCAGGTGCATGCCCGTCTATTGGCTTGCCTAATTGCTTGGCAATATTTAATTTTTCTATAACCTCCTCATCCTTAAATATTACACCGGGAAAATTCATCATTTCTGCCAAATAAGATATTTCTGGCATATTTAGAAGCTCTTCTATTCCTTTAGGTCCGATAACTGCTCCTGCCGTTTCAAAAGAAGTGGCTGGCACACAAGAAGGTGCACCAAAAGAAACTTTGAAAGGTGTTTGACGAGCATCTTCTATCATGTATTTGACACCATCAATGCCCAAAACATTAGCTATCTCATGTGGGTCAGAAACAGAACCAACTGTTCCGTGTGTCAAAGCTACTCTACCAAAAGAAGCTGGACTTAGCATAGAACTTTCAATATGCACATGAGCATCTACAAAACCAGGGAGCAAATAACTTTCCCCCTTCTTTTCTTCACCAAAATTCTTAATAGTAAATATTCTACCATCTTTCACAATGATTTCACCCCACAGAATGGTATTATCAAAAATATTTACAACGTTTCCTTGTATTACCTCCATATCATCATTTTAACAAATGGCAATTTAAGAATTATAATATCTAGAATTAGCCGTATAAACGAAAAAGGGTTGCTGAAATATATCCAGCAACCCTTCCTTCAAAATCTTTAAAATTTAATTAGCGACTTCGCTCAAAAACTTCACTCTAACCAGTCTTATGTCGTCTTCCGTCACTTCTTCATCATAATCCTCAAACTCGGCCAAAGCTTCGTCAACGGCATCAGATGCAGACGTCATAAAATAATCATAGAGGTCGTCTTGTTTGTCTTCATCCATTTCTTGCTCTAAGTAATAATCAATATTTAACTTAGTTCCAGAATAACAGATGTTTTCTATTTCTGTTAATAACTCATCAAAGGATATTTTTAGTGAATCTGCAATTTCTGGCAAACTTACTTTCCTATCTACTTGCTGAATAATAACAATCTTAGCTTTTGATTTATTAACGGCAGATTTTACTACAAAGTCTTGTGTAATTTCTATATCGTTTTCCTCTACATATTGAGAAATCATCTCAATAAACGCCTTACCAAACTTCTTCGCTTTTCCCATCCCTACCCCTTGAATCTGGGTAAGTGACTCAATATTTACAGGATAAACTGTAGCCATCTCTAACAAAGAAGGTTCTTGAAAAACAGCGTATGGAGGAATTCCGTTTGCGTTACCCACTTTTTTACAAAGTCCTTTTAGCATTTCTAAAAGAGCTTCGTCAGCAGCCGCACCTCCACCAGTAGGGGCGGATGATTGAATACCATCATCTCTACTTCCTTCGGCTTTTGAAAGGTCGTGGTCGTCACGCATTTCTATTTCATACGGTTTCTTCAAAAAGGCTCTTCCGGCATCAGAAAGTTTTATGACTCCGTAATTTTCAATATCCTTTTCAATGATACCATAAACCATCAATTGACGAATTACAGAAACCCATCTATCGGTTGGCCCAAACTTTTCTTTCTCGGTATCATCTTTGCCGTTAGGCTTAAAAAAATCTACTTTATCTCCTTTAAAATACTCAAGACCAGCACCAAACTCTTTAAGTTTATGATGGTCATGGCTTTCTATATAATCGTTTTTAGAAGTATTAGCGGTAAGTAAATCTGCAATATGCTGTAATGGGAATCGCTCTTCGGTAGCTAGAATAGTATTTAATGCTAAGGTGACTTCATCTTTGACAGTGAACGAACGTGTTTTGTTTTTACAGTTGTCACAAAAACCACAATCTTCGTCCATGTATTCACCAAAGTAGCCCAAAAGCTGTCTTCTACGGCAAACACCTAAAGTAGAATAAGAAACTATTTCCATCAGCAAAGCTTTGGCATTCTCTCTTTCTACTACAGTTTTATCTTTATTGAATTTCTCCAACTTTAAGACATCATCATATGCATAAAACATAAGACATGTTCCGTCAAGACCATCTCTACCTGCTCTACCTGTTTCTTGATAATACCCTTCTAAAGACTTAGGAGCGTCATAGTGCACCACAAATCTCACATCGGGCTTATCAATACCCATTCCGAAAGCAATGGTAGCACAAACTACATCGCAGTCTCCTTTCAGAAAGGCGTCTTGGTTTTTAATTCTAACATCAGGGTCTAGACCTGCATGATACGGCAATGCTTTTACGCCATTTACCGCCAATAAACTGGCTATCTCCTCTACCTTTTTCCTACTTAAGCAATATACAATTCCACCTTTACCCTTGTACTGACTCACAAATTGAATCAGTTGTTTTTTAGGATTCATCTTGGGTCTAACCTCATAATAAAGGTTGGCCCTATTAAATGAAGTTTTGAACAGCGTAGAATCATCCATGTCCAGATTCTTCTTGATATCCATTTGCACCTTTGGAGTGGCCGTGGCTGTCAGAGCTATTATTGGAAGGTTGATATCAATGCTTTCTATGATGCTTCTAATCTTTCTGTATTCGGGTCTGAAATCATGCCCCCATTCAGAGATACAGTGTGCTTCATCTACTGCTACAAAAGACAGTTTCGCCTGTTTCAGAAAAACAAGGTTATCTTCTTTGGTAAGAGACTCCGGTGCTATATAAAGCAGCTTGCATTCACCACTAAGTACATCTCTTTTTACTCTAGTCATTTCTGACTTATTGAGTGTTGAGTTTAAAAACTGAGCGTTTATGCCAAAAGCCACCATTTGATCAACCTGATTTTTCATCAAGGCAATCAAAGGACTAATAACCACAGCCGTGCCGTCTAGGGTAATTGCTGGTAATTGGTAACATAAAGATTTACCAGCACCAGTGGGCATAATCACAAAAGTGTTTTGTCCTGAAACTACACTGTGAATAATTTTGTCTTGTTCTCCGCGAAACTTGTCAAAACCAAATACGTCTTTTAGGTTCTGCTTAAGTTTGTTTTCTATTTTAATATCAATCATGATAAATCACTAAGTACCTGCTCCATTACATCCATATTTCAGGGATGCAAAATTCTTCTTTCTAAATTTAGCCAAAAAAAATCACTTTTTAAAGTAGTTTCTGACTCAATTCACCTCATGAAGCTTTAAATATTTTGCTGACAAAGATTTTATACTTTTGTCAAATAATTATTACTAAAATTTATAAGTGGATACGAAATTAAAGAAAAAAATTACCGACTTAGCCATAAATGTCTTTGCTGCTGAGTCAAGGGCAATAGATTCTTTGAAAAATACAATTGGAGAAGAGTTCACAAAAGCTATAGATCTGATTATCAACACCAAAGGCAAGGCTGTTATTACAGGAATTGGCAAAAGTGCAATAATTGCCCAGAAAATATCTGCTACTTTTAATTCTACTGGTCAAAGTTCTGTTTTTATGCATGCCGTAGATGCTCTTCATGGTGACTTAGGAATATTGGACAAAAACGATGTTTTAATTTGTTTATCAAAAAGTGGAAATAGTCCAGAGATAGTAAACCTTTTACCTTATATAAAGGAAGTTGGCTCACCCCTTATCGCCATTACAGGAAATAAAGACTCTGCATTAGCCACAGCCGCAAATTGCACTTTAGATGTATTTGTGGAAAGAGAAGCTTGTATTAATAATTTAGCTCCCACATCTTCCACCACCACAGCCATGGTCATGGGAGATGCTCTTGCTGTATGTTTAATGGAGGTTCGAAATTTTGACGAAAATGACTTTGCCAGAAACCATCCCTCAGGAACATTAGGCAAAATCATGCTATTAAAGGTGGCCGATTTATATACAAAAAATGCAATCCCTAAAGTTTCAGAAAACGACAGTATTAACCAAGTTATTCTAGAAATAACGTCTAAAAGACTAGGAGCCACAGCTGTAATAAACGGCACAAACGACCTTGTAGGAATCATTACGGATGGTGACCTGAGAAGGATGCTAGAAAAGCATGAAAACTTCAGCAAACTTAAAGCGAAAGATATCATGGGCAAAAGTCCAAAAACTATTGCACCTGAAGTTTTAGGTACAAAAGCACTCGCATTTATGCGAGAGTGCAGCATTACGCAGCTCATAGTTTCCGAAGACAAAAAACTACTTGGTTTTATTCATTTACACGATTTACTTAAAGAGGGATTGACCTAGGCAGTGACATTACGGAATTTTCTTCTTTTTTTTGTTGAATAGTCTTAAACACGAATATGCGTCAAACAGATTTTTTAGTCATAGGTTCTGGAATAGCTGGTCTTAGCTTTGCTTTAAAAGCAGCAAAAAAAGGTAAAGTACTGGTGCTAACCAAAGTAAATGCCGAAGAAACCAATACTAAGTATGCTCAAGGCGGTATTGCAGCCGTATTTAACCCAGAGGTAGATACGTATGAGAAACACATTAGCGACACACTGATAGCTGGTGATGGATTATGCGATAGAGAAACTGTAGAAGTAGTAATAAAAGAAGGCCCTGACAGAATTCGTGAATTAATTGACTACGGTGCAAACTTTGACAAAGACGAAGACGGCTCTTACGATTTGACCCGTGAAGGTGGTCATTCGGAAAAAAGAATTCTTCACTATAAAGACATTACTGGCTGGGAAATAGAAAGAGCCTTACTGGAAGAGGTTTCTAAAAACCCTAATATTGAAATACTAACCCATTACTATGCTGTTGAAGTTATTACACAACATCACTTGGGAATTGAGATTACACGTGAAACTAAAGATGTTACTTCTTACGGGATTTACGCTTTAGATGTGAACTCTGGGAAAGTAGAAAAGATTCTATCAAAAATGACACTCATGGCTACTGGTGGAGCTGGTCATATTTATGCAGCTACTACTAATCCGGTGATAGCTACGGGAGACGGTATAGCGATGGTTTATAGAGCAAAAGGCAAGGTGAGAGACATGGAGATGATTCAGTTTCATCCTACTTCGCTTTATAACCCAGGTTCTTTTCCTAGTTTCCTGGTTACGGAGGCTGTTCGTGGTGAAGGTGGTGTCTTAAGAGATAAGAATGGCAGAGAATTCATGTACGACTATGACGAACGTGGCTCCTTAGCTCCTCGTGATATAGTAGCACGATGCATAGATGCGGAGATGAAGAAATCGGGAGAAGAGTTTGTTTATTTAGACATCACACATAAGTCTAAAGAAATGATTTTAGACCATTTCCCTAACATTTATGAGAAGTGCCTTAGTATTGGTATTGACATGACAAAGGATTACATCCCAGTAACTCCTGCCGCACATTATTTATGTGGTGGAATCATGGTTGACATAAATGGTCAGTCAAGCATATCAAATCTATTTTCTTGTGGCGAATGTTCTTCTTCTGGGCTTCATGGGGCCAATAGACTTGCATCAAACTCACTGGTAGAGGCTGCCGTATTTGGAAATAGAATAGCTCAAAAAGCACTTGAAAACATCGAAGGTGTAGAGTTCAATATGCAAATTCCAGACTGGAATGAATTTGGAGCAGAGCAACCAAAAGAAGCTGTACTGGTAACACATAATTTAAGAGAGTTACAACGAATGATGTCTGATTATGTAGGTATAGTTCGTTCTGATTTCAGATTAGAAAGAGCTATGAGAAGGCTCCATTTGCTTCAAGAAGAAACGGAAGAATTCTACAAAAAAACTAAACTCTCCGTAAAGCTCTGCGAACTCAGAAATCTTATTTTATGTGCCGAAATGGTCATAAAATGTGCTCAAATACGTAAGGAAAGTCGAGGGCTCCATTTCACTACAGATTATCCATATAAACTCGGTGGAAAACCAGAAAACTCCGTTTTATAAAAGCACCAAGTATTATAAATAGAGGTCAGATATCCACTGCCCTCCATCCAATAAGTTTTTTACTAAAAGTAACGGTTACTTTGCCTTGCTAGATGCCATTTAGTACCTTCAAGACAATTTCAACCCAAAATACTTTATGCAGGAATTTCTTATATACTTAAAACTTGGTTATCAGCATATAACAGATTTAAATGGCTTTGACCATATTTTATTCATTATTGCACTTTGTGCTATCTCTTCCGTAAAACAATGGAAAAGTGTTTTAATTTTAATTACTGCTTTTACTCTTGGTCATTCCATTACACTGGCTCTTTCTACCACCGGTTTAGTTAATGTTAATTCTGAGCTTATTGAGCTTCTTATTCCTATAACCATACTGATCACCTGTGTGGTCAACTTTTTCCATAAATTCAAAAAGAGCATTTATACCGAACCAAAAAACAAGCAATTTATCAGGTATGTCATTGCTTCTCTTTTTGGATTGATTCATGGGCTCGGCTTCTCCAATTACCTAAGAAGTTTACTCGGAGCTGAGAATAGCATAGTTAAACCTCTACTAGCCTTTAACATAGGTTTAGAGTTTGGTCAAATAATTATTGTAATGGCCATCTTACTAATAAACTTCCTCATGATTTCCATACTTGATTTAAGAAGAAAAACATGGAATTTAATTCTTAGCGGAATAGTATTTGGCATGACTCTTATGATGATTATAAATGCTGCCTGACTAAAGAACTATTGAAACCTAAACGACCTATTGAATAATGCAATCAAGAAGAAAAGCTTTAAAGACCTTGGCTACACTACCAGTTTTGATGTATTCATCAAAACTTTATGGTCAATCGGCAGAATGCTTCAACCTAAAAACTAGCCTTAATGCCTTTTCTTTTAACAATCCCCTAACAAAAGGTGAGATTAATTTATTTCAAGTTATTGACTACTGCGTAAAACAGAAATTTGATGCTATAGATATTACAGGTTATTATTTCCCAGAGTACCCAAAGGTTCCTTCTGATGATTACATATTTGCTATCAAAAAGAAAGCACAAGATAATGGATTGGAAATAAGCGGAACAGGTGTTAGGAATGATTTTACTAATCCAGATAAAACGATAAGAAATGAGCACATTCAGCTGGTAAAAAATTGGATACAAGTAGCTCAAAAGCTCGGAGCACCCGTTATTAGAATTTTTGCAGGAAATGACATACCCGATGGTTATACTTGGGAAGAAACGGCAGAATGGATGGTGGAAGACTTTAAAGAATGTGTAAACTTTGGCAAGAAACACGGGGTGGTGGTAGCCGTTCAAAATCACAATGATTTTATCAGAACACCAGAGCATGTGCATTATCTTTTTAAGAAAGTGGACAACCCTTGGTTCGGACTTATAATGGACACTGGTGGATACAGAAGTGGCAAAACCTATGAAGACATTGCGAGTACTATTAAGTATGCTGTCAATTGGCAAATCAAAGAAAAAATCTTTGTAAATGGGCAAGAAATGGATACCGATATCCCCAAACTACTAGATGTTATTAAAAAATCCTGTTATAAAGGATATATCCCAATTGAAACCTTAGGAGATGGCGATGTAGGGCAAAAAGTAACTGCCTTAATGGAGAAAATAAGAAAAAGCCTTTAAATCAAAATTTGGTTTAGTCTTATGTAACATAAGACTAAAACCTAAAAAAATCACAAACATAAAAACACACTTACTCAGAAGAAATTCAAGGGTTCACTTTGAAACAAAAACAACCTGTAGTTTTTTCTGGATTACAGTTACTTAAAATAATTAAGGTAAAAACTATATTCATACTGAGAAACTTACACTTTATCGGCAGAAAAACTAGTCAAGTCTAAAGCTCATCTCTAAAAAGTTTATTTAAGCCTTTTACTTCATATTTACGTACTTTTGTAAATAACTACTGCACAGAATATAAGTTACTCTAAAAGTGACTTTTTCTAAAAAAAGAAGTATTAAAGTAAATCGACAAACCTATAACAATCTGATGAGACTCTCTACAGTAATATTTTTGCTATTTGTATCTTCAAGACTCGTCTTCTCACAAGAGCCAATCCCAGCATCAGTCCCTTTCGAATGTGAATCATTCGCCTATTTATTTCAAAACAGACCCACTGATATTATTCAGATTGATTTACAAACTGGAAACAGCACGGAGGTAGCAAGCAATTTGTTTGGTGAAGATGTATCCGCTGGATACAATAGGGCAGATAACTTCATTTATTTAAATGGGAAACAAACAGGGAACCTTTATAAGGTTGATAAAAACTGGAATTTCACAACCTATAACCTCGGTATCAATACAGGTTTATATAATGCCGATATAGATGCAAATGGAATCATGTATATGTATAAAGGCAACACTACTAAAATAATTCGATATGATTTAAACGTAGATCCTCCTGCTCCAATATCAAGCCTCACTACTACGAAAACTTCAATTGCCGATTATGCATTTAACCCAATAGATGGTTTCTTGTATGGTGTAGATAATAGAGGGCGTGTATATCAATTTAATCCTGCCAATGGAGCTCGAACTATCACAACTACCGTAACTGGTTTAGATAGACAAACGTATGGAGCGGTCTATTTTGACGCAAATGGGACACTATACCTCAATGGTAATTCAAACGGTAAAATATTTACAATTAGTCACAGTACATTAACTACAGGCAGCCCATCAAATGCTGTTTTCTTTTCACAAGCTACAAAATCAGGAACCAATGATGGTGCTAGATGTGTAACTGCCCCACTATGTAAGGTAGGTAATACAGCACCTAACTTAAGCTCAACAAATATTTCAAATGGCTGTGGCGAAACCAGCGTTAATTTAGGAACAATTTCGGCAGACAACACGCCAGATGGAACTGTATTAACCTGGCATACAGCTTCACCACCAACAAATGCCAACAAAATTTCAAATCTAAACATATCAAGCAGCGGAACCTATTACGCAACTTTCTATGACTCAGAAAATGACTGTTATAGTGCTTCCAACACCATGGTAACCGTAACAATAGTCAATGTACCTACTACGCCTTCCTCATTAAACGCTAGCCCTTCAAGTATTTGTGAAGGAGCATCTAGCAACTTAACAGGAACCTGCAGTGTAGGAACTATTAACTGGTATCAGAATAACACTTCTGGTACTTTAGTAGGTACAGGAAGCCCCTTATCAGTAAGCCCATCTGCCACCACCAATTATGTAGCTACTTGTAAATCTGCTTCCCCAGCATGTGAAAGTTCTCCCTCTTCTGCCATTACAGTGACAGTAAATCCTACTCCAACAGCACCAACCATAACTGCAGGAAATACGCAAATTTGTCAAGGAAACAGTACTAAACTTACCGCTACCGGATGTAGCGGAACTATTAATTGGTCTAGTGGGGATACAGGTTCTAGTGTTACTGTAAGTCCTGCGGTCAACACCGATTATACTGCCACTTGTACGAATACAACTACCAGCTGTGTTAGTACAAATTCGAATACCATAACAGTTACTGTAGTATCAAGTTCTGGAGTTACTATCTCCATTGACAAAAACACTATTTGTAATGGAGAAACTGTTAATCTGTTAATGTCTAATTGTTCAGGTACCATATCTTGGTTTGAAGTAGGAAATGTAGTTCCTATAGGAAACACAGCCAGTCTTTCTCAAAGCCCTTCAAGCACAACAGCCTATAATGCTTTATGTGACGCTTCACAAGCCGCTTACTGCTCTTCATCAGGTTCTAATATTGACGTTATCGTAAATAATGTACCTAGTGCTCCTAGCATTTCAATCACCGGTAACAGTACCATTTGTACTGGCGAAACTACAACCTTAGAAGCCACGGGTTGCTCAGGAACGGTGTCGTGGTCAAATTCACAAACAGGTACTTCCATAACCGTGAGCCCGTCAGTGTCACCAACAACCTACACTGCAACATGTACTGAAAACGGATGTACTAGCCCTAGTTCTACTGGCGTAGATGTAGCTGTAAATCCAATACCAGACGCCCCAAGCGGAATATCTTCTGTCAATATTTGTTCAGGTGACAGTAGCCCTCTAAACGGAATGTGCTCTGGAACAAGTACATTAACATGGTATGAAGAAGACGCTTTAACAAACCTGGTAACACTACCAGTTTCGCCCACTAGCAATACCACCTACTATGGTGTTTGTTCAGAAAATGGCTGTTCTAGTGCTCCATCATCTATAAATGTTAACGTAACAACTACTCCTTCAGCCCCTTCTGACATTTCAACTACTGGAACAAGTATTTGTGAAGGTGAAAGCGTAGTTATTGGTTCCACATGTAGTGGCACCGCAAACCTTAAATGGTTTACAGATGCCCTTTTAACTAACGAACTAGCATCTACCACTGTTTCACCAACCAGCACTACTACTTACTACGCAGCTTGCCAAAATGGAATTTGCCTTAGTACTTCAAAAAGTATCACTATAACGGTTTCTCCTGCACCTGCGGCTCCTACAGGTTTAAGTACATCCACTGATATTTGTAAGGACGACTCTTATGACCTAATAGGTGCATGTGAGGCTGGCAACACAATTCAGTGGTACTTATCTGTTATTTCACCTAGCACACTGGTTGGTACTGTTAGTCCGCAGAGTGTAAGTCCTACTGAAACTACTATTTACATTGCTACCTGTAAAAACAACTCAACTAATTGCGAAAGCCCTAAAGGAGCGGACATTAAAATTTCAGTAAAAGACAGACCAAATAATCCAACTAACCTTACAGCTACACCTTCTTCTATTTGCAGTGGAGAATCAAGTGACTTAGCTGGTACATGCTCAACCGGAACTTTAACTTGGTATGAAGATGCTGGACTTACTACAGTAACTGCCTCAACAGTAAGCCCAACTTCTACCACGACGTATTATGCCAGTTGTGTTTTAAGTTCTTGTCAATCTCTTTCTCAAAACATCACCATCAATGTCTCGCCAACACCCGTAGCACCTACATCTGTTACTGCCAGTCCAACAAGTATTTGTGACAGCGAGAGCAGTACTTTAAGTGCTACTTGTGCTACCGGAACTTTAACTTGGTTTTCAGATGCTGCATTAACTACCGCTGTAGGCAGTACTGTAAGCCCTAGTGCTACCGCCACATATTATGCAAGTTGCGTTAGCGGCTCTTGTAAAAGTGCAGCAGGTTCTGTTGAAATAACTGTAACAGCCATCCCTCCGAACCCGACATCAGTAATGTCATCTTCAAGTACTATTTGCGAAGGAAGCTCCACCACATTAACTGCTACCTGTGCCAGCGGAACTTTAACTTGGTACACTGACCAAGCTCTCTCGACTACCTTAGGAAGTACCACCGTAAGTCCAACTAATACTACTACGTACTATGCTTCTTGTATAGATGGAGTTTGTAAAAGTCCATATGTGAGTCAGACTGTAGAAGTAAATGAACTACCTGCCGCCCCTACCATAGAACCTGGTAGCCGTAATTTATGCCAAGGAGCTAGTTTAGTTTTAACGGCAAGTGGCTGTGTTGGAAACATAACCTGGTCTAACGGAAAAACAACCGCAAGCATTACCGAAACACCAGCAGATACCACGAGTTATAGTGCTACATGTACAAACCCAAACACTGGCTGCATAAGTCCTGTCAGTGCTGTAAGCACAATAAATGTAGTATTCCCCCCGCCAATCCCAAGTATTTCAGCAAATAAAACTCAGCTATGTCTTGGAGAGTCTGTTACATTAACATCATTTAATTGTACAGGTGACAATCCTGTTGTCAATTGGTTTGAATCTATGAACAGCATTGGTTCTGGTACTTCAATAAACCATATCCCAACAGTCTCGGGAACCGCATCATATACCGCAAACTGTGTCACAACTACTAGTAATGAAGTGGCGGTACAATGTGAATCAGGAGCTGCCGACCCTATTGAAGTAACGGTAAATTCATTACCCAATATACCTTCAATAAGTACAACAGACAATGCCATTTGCGAAGGCGAAAGCACCACATTAAATGCTACAAACTGTGGCAGTGGCTCTGTCAAATGGTCTGATGGACAAACAGGTGCTAGCATAACAGTATCTCCAACAACAAGTACAGACTACCAAGCAGTTTGCGTACTTAATGGCTGTGAAAGTGATAAATCTACGATAGTTGCTATTCAAGTAACGGCCATTCCTGAAACACCTTCAAGCTTAGCAGGGCCAGCTATCTGTAGCGGAGAAAGTAGTACCTTAAGCGGTACCTGTACTAACGGAAGTAGCATTAGTTGGTTTTCTGATGCTGCATTGACTACAAGTGTAACAAGCCCAGTTAGCCCAACAGAAACTTCTACTTACTATGCCATTTGCACTTTAAATACATGTCAAAGTTCTTCGGCATCTCATACTGTAGAAGTTACAGAAACACCAGCCGCACCAAGTTCTACATCTGCAAGCCCAAGCACTGTTTGTGCAGGAGATAGAAGTGAACTTAGCGGTGCATGTACTTTGGGAAATTTAGTTTGGTATGAAGATGCTGCACTAAATACACCTTTGGCAAGCACAATTGTTAATCCTACAAGTACCATCACTTATTATGCTGCCTGTGAAAATGGAACATGTAAAAGCCTTGGAGCTGCTCAAATAATAAATGTAAACCCGCTACCAGCGGCACCTACTTTGTCGGCAGATGAAAATACAATTTGCGAAGGTTCTTCTTCTAACTTAGCAGCAGCAAGCTGTACGGGTACTGTTACTTGGTCTACAGGAGAAACAGGAAATACCATTACAGTAACTCCAAACAGAACCACAACTTATACAGCCACTTGTACTGATGCCAATAGCTGTACTAGTTTAAGCAGTTCAGATTTAGTAATAACGGTTATACTTCCGCCTTTTGAACCAACAATCACAAATTCGTCTCCATCTATTTGCCCCGGTGGAAGTAGCACTTTGACGGCAGTAGGCTGTAATGATGGGGTTTCTTGGTATGAAAGTGGAAGTACAATCAGTTTTGCAAGCACTGCATCTGTTCTTCTTTCGCCTGCTATTTCTACAGGATATTATGCCGTATGTGAATCTCCTGGAACTACCTGTCCATCAATTGAGTCTGATGAAGAACCAATTATAGTAAAAGCCCTACCTACTATCACAGACATCTTAGCACCCAGTTGCAACGACGGAAGTGTTTCAATGATGGCCATTCAAACTTCTAGAGGCTCTAATAGTACAGTTTCTGTAAGTAATGGTTTAACTGCAAGCTTTGATAATGACGGCAGAGAAAATGATTCAAGAACAGTTTGGGTAATTGAGAACATTCCAAACTCAACCAACTTCACTGTTACTGTTAACGAAAATGGCTGTGAAACATCTCAGCCATATAGTTCTTCTGACTGTTCTGTAGCTGCTGCTAATAGCTTTCCACTAGAGCTGGTTTCTTTCTCTGGACAGAAAATTAATGAAACTGCCGAATTGGTTTGGACCGTTTCTAACGAAATAGGTGTTAGCCACTTCGATATAGAAAGAGGTTTTGATGCCATATCATTTGAAAGAATTGGAAAAGTAGCAGCTGAAAATTTATTAGAAAAACACAGCTATATTTTTACTGACAAGTCTCCTAAGGCAAAAGTAAATTACTACAGACTTAAAAGTATTGACATTGATGGGGCTACTAGTTATTCCAAAATAATCGCGATTGACTTTAGAGAAACAGACGCTTTAAAATGGTCTTTGTACCCCAACCCTGTGGAGGCTGGGTCAAAAGAAATAAATATTAAAACAAAAGGAAACGCCGAAGAGCTTTCTTTCAGGTTACTCAACATAAATGGTGTAGGGATAAAAATAAATACGACCAAAAATAGCTCAACAGAATACACAGTAGAGTTCGGAAGCATTCCAACTGGTACTTACTTCTTACAAGCAGAAAACTCAAAAGACATTTCAACTAAGAAGTTTATAAAACTAGACTAATTAGTTTGGTTACTACCAAAACTAAATCCTGGCCTTCTGGTCAGGATTTTTTTGTTATCAGAAAAGCAATTCTGAGAAAACACGGCTTTATGATATACGTTTTAAAATTTAATTGTCATTTTAGCATATAGAAGAAAACCTATTAAGAATGTATATACAAGGAAAAGCCAAAGAGGCAATGACTTTTGACGCTATAGTAGTTGGTTCAGGAGTTTCTGGTGGTTGGGCTGCCAAAGAATTGACTGAAAAAGGTCTGAAGGTGTTAATGATTGAAAGAGGCAGGCACATTGAACACATTACCGGTTATGAAAATGCCATGAAAAACCCATGGGACTTTGAATACAGAGGCCAACTTTCGAATAAAGAAAAAGAGGAATACTACTCAGGCTCCAGAGCTGGTTTTGCAAATGCTCAAGATATACTCCCACATTTTGTAAAAGACGTAGATTATCCTTTTCAGGAGCAAAAAAGATTTGACTGGGTTCGAGGATATCAAACCGGTGGCCGCTCCCTAACTTGGGGTAAGCAAAGCTACCGATGGAATAAAAGAGATTTTGAAGCAAACTTAGAAGATGGTCATGGTGTAGACTGGCCAATTAGATATGAAGACTTAGCTCCTTGGTATGACCACGTCGAGCGTTTTGCTGGTATTAGCGGAAGCAAAGAAGGCCTTGATGTACTTCCCGATGGTATTTTTCAAACACCCATGGAACTTAACTGCGTTGAAAAAGAAATAAAAAAAGGGATAGAATCTAGTTATGAAAACAGACACCTTTTTATAGGTAGAGCCGCACACTTAACAAACCCAACGGAAGAACAACTGGCTCTAGGAAGAGCCACATGCCAAAACAGAAATCTTTGTAAAAGGGGGTGTCCATACGGAGCCTATTTCAGTACACAGTCTGCTACATTGCCAGCTGCTAAAAGAACAGAAAACCTAACAGTGGTAAATGATAAAATAGTTTACCAAACCATTTTTGACAAAGAAACTGATAAAGTAATAGGAGTTAAAGCCATTGATGAGAAAACTAATGAGGAAGTAGAATACTTTGCGAAAATCATCTTCATCAATGCTTCTGCTATGAATTCAGCTTGGATAATGATGCAGTCTACCTCTTCAAAACATCCGAATGGATTAGGTAATGAATCTGACCAACTAGGAAGAAACATCATGGACCACCACCTAAATGCAGGGGCACGAGGTCGATACGAAGGGCATGAAGACAAATACTATTATGGCCGCAGGCCAAACGGGATTTATATTCCAAGGTTTGCCAACTGGGCCGATGACAAAAGAGATTTCTTAAGAGGTTTCGGATATCAAGGTGGAGCTAGTAGAGCACAAGGCGATCCAAGAATAAATGATGCAACTTTTGGAGCTGATTTTAAAGAAAAAATGTCTGTACCTGGGCCATGGTCTTTTAGCATGAGAGGTTTTGGAGAGACTTTACCTGACCCAAATAATAGAATAAGGTTATCTGATAAAAAAGATAAAAACGGTCTACAACAAATTGAATTTGACGCAAGTTGGGGGCAAAACGAGCTAAAAATGAGAGAAACCATCATGAAAGAAGCTGTAGAGATGCTGGAAGCAGCTGGCTTGGTAGATGTAGTAGGATATAATGAGGCTGAAAAAAGTATGGGTGTTGGTATTCATGAAATGGGCACTGCAAGAATGGGCAGAGACCCTAAAACATCTGTACTAAACAAATGGAATCAAGTATGGGGAGCTGAAAATGTCTTTGTTACAGATGGAGCTGCCATGACTTCTTCTTCCTGTGTAAATCCATCGCTTACGTACATGGCATTGACGGCCAGAGCCGCTAATTATGCAGTAGAACAATTAAAACTAGGGAATTTATAATTCCCTAGTTCTTTTTCATAAAACCTCAATGCTTTTAGTTTAATGTGAAAAATATTTACCCCTAGTTTTGTTCGTTCTATCCACTACTACTTTTTATAATTTCCATTTTAGAACTAACCATATTCAACCCATAAAATGTACATACAAGGAAATGCCAAAGAGGCAGTAACTTTTGACGCCATAGTGGTAGGCTCTGGAATATCTGGAGGCTGGGCGGCCAAAGAATTGACTGAAAAAGGCCTAAAAGTGCTCATGATAGAGCGAGGACGAGATATACAGCATATTACTGGTTATGAAAATGCCATGAAGAACCCCTGGGATTTTCCACATAGAGGGCAACTAACCAATAAAGAAAAAGAGGAATATTACTCCGGAGCTAGAGCCGGTTTTGCAAATGCTCAAGACATACTCCCCCATTTTGTTAAAGATGTAGATTACCCTTTTGCCGAAAAGAGAAGGTTTGACTGGGTAAGAGGATACCAGACTGGTGGTAGATCTTTAACATGGGGAAAACAGAGTTATAGATGGAATAAAAGAGATTTTGAAGCAAACTTAGAAGATGGTCATGGGGTAGACTGGCCCATCAGGTATGATGATTTAGCACCTTGGTATGACTATGTAGAACGATTTGCTGGAATTAGTGGCAGCAAAGAGGGCTTAGATGTTTTGCCAGACGGAGTTTTTCAAACACCAATGGAGCTTAACTGTGTAGAAAAAGAAGTCAAAAAAGGAATAGAATCTAATTTTGAGAATAGGCACCTTATTATAGGGCGTGCCGCTCATTTGACCAACCCAACCGAGGAACAATTAGCTTTGGGTAGAAGTACTTGTCAAAACAGAAATCTATGCAAAAGAGGATGCCCATATGGAGCCTATTTCAGTACGCAGGCGTCTACATTACCAGCTGCTAAAAAAACTAAAAACCTGACGGTAGTCAATGACAAAATAGTTTATCAAACCATTTTTGATAAAGAAACAGATAAGGTAATTGGCGTTAAAGCCATTGATGAAAAAACAAACGAAGAGGTAGAGTATTTTGCTAAAATCATATTCCTTAATGCTTCTGCTATGAATTCTGCATGGATAATGATGCAGTCTAAATCTTCAAAACATGTGAATGGTTTAGGAAATGATAGCGACCAACTAGGCCGAAACATTATGGACCACCATTTGGCCGTAGGAGCCGATGGAAGGTTTGAAGGCATGGATGACAAATATTATTACGGTCGTAGACCAAACGGTATTTATATTCCAAGATTTGCTAACTGGGGTAATGACAAAAGAGAATTTCTAAGAGGCTTTGGTTTCCAAGGACAGGCAGCTAGAGGCCAAGGGCAATACCAAGAAGGTGCTCCTACCTTTGGAGCTGAATTTAAAGAAAACATGAGTTTACCAGGTTCTTGGAAGTTTAGTTTATGGGGTTTTGGAGAAACACTTCCAGACCCAAATAACAGAATGACCCTTTCAGGTAAAAAAGATAAAAATGGTTTACCACAAATTGAATTTGATGCAGGATGGGGTAAAAACGAAATCCTGATGCGTGAAACGATAATGAAGGAAGCTGTAGACATGTTAGAAGCTGCTGGGCTAAAAGATGTGGTTGGAAATAATAATAAAGAAAAAAGCCCTGGTGTAGGTATTCATGAAATGGGCACCGCCAGAATGGGTAGAGACCCCAAAACGTCTGTACTTAATAAATGGAATCAAGTGTGGGGAGCTGAAAATGTTTTTGTAACAGACGGAGCTGCCATGACATCTTCTTCTTGTGTAAACCCTTCATTAACTTATATGGCGTTAACGGCTAGAGCCGCAAACTATGCCGCAGAACAATTTAAACTAGGCAACCTATCGTGAGCAACAAAGGACAAATGAACATTTTCAGTGAAAGGATAACCCTTAAACTGATAGACAATTCCGATTTAGAGGCCATACATGCATTGCATGCAAGACCTGAGGTAGACCACTTTAACACACTAGGAATACCAAAGGATATTAAGGAGACAGAAGGCACTATAAAACCGTGGATTTCTGAGAACAAGAAGGATAGTATTGAAAATCATACATTTTCTATTGAACTAACAAAAACTCATCAATTTGTAGGATTGATAGCCTTAATTACTTCTGGAGCTAAAAAACATAAAAAAGCAGAAGTATGGTATAAACTACATCCTGATTTTTGGGGCAAAGGATACGCAAGCGAAGCCCTCGAAAATGTCTTAAGCTTTGGCTTTAGTAAACTAAAGCTTCATAGAATAGAAGCAGGAGTAGCCGTAGAAAATCAAGCATCAATTCGAGTGTTGGAAAAAGTAAAAATGGAGAAGGAGGGTAGAAAACGAAAAGTACTACCTTTAAAATCAGGATGGTCTGATAATTACATGTACGCCATTCTTTCCGAAGATTTCAATAAATGAAAAAGTCTACCTGGCTCCTACTCCTTGTTGCCTCATTAGGTTACTTTGTTGACACCTTTGACTTGGTGCTTTTTGTGGTTATTGGCAAAAGTAGTTTGGCCGAAATGGGTTATTCTGGAGCCTCCTTAGACCATATGAGGCTTTTACTATTTGATATTCAAATGGTAGGTTTACTAATCGGTGGTGTAGTTTTCGGTATTCTTGGCGATAAAAAAGGTCGACTTTCAGTGCTTTTTGCCTCCATTATACTTTACTCGGTTTGTAATATCATTAACGGCTTTATCTCTGACATTTATTCTTACTCCGCACTTAGGTTTTTAGCTGGTGTAGGTTTGGCAGGTGAATTAGGTGTGGGCGTAACAATAGTAGCGGAAACCATGCCTCAGAAAATCAGAGGATACGGTACATCTATTTTGGCAGCCACAGGTGTTTTAGGTGCTGTGGTGGCAGGTCTCATTGGAGATACTTTTTATTGGCGATACGCATTCTTTATTGGTGGAGCACTCGGAATACTCCTTTTGCTTTTACGTATAGGCACTTACGAATCTGAAATGTTTTTGCACGCCAGTGCCAGTAAAAAAGAAAGAGGGAATATTCTTAAACTCATTAGAAACCCCAAAAGTAGAAAAATCTATATCCTGAGCTTGCTCGTGGGCATTCCAGTGTTTTTCGTGGTAACTATTTTGATGCAAATGGCTCCATCATTGGCAGAAGAACTAGGCATCAAAGGAGCCATAACTACTGGTAAAGCTGTGGCATTTATTTACTTAGGACTTGCCTTTGGTGATGTGCTCTGCGGCGTGGTTAGTCAAAAGCTCCAAAGCAGAAAAAAGGCCATTGGCATCTTTCAAATAAGCAGTTTGATAATTTCTTTGGTTTATTTAAACCTCCATGGGCAGTCCGCTTATGTATTTTACGTGGTTTGTGTTTTGATGGGAATTTCTACCGGATACTGGATAGTGATGATAACCATGGGTGCGGAGCAGTTTGGCACAAATATACGCTCCACGGTGGCTACCACCATTCCAAATTTTGTTAGAGGAGCAGCCATTCCTATCAGTATGCTTTATGCCTTCATAGGCTCTATGAATGAATTTAACATAATTCAAGCTGCCATCATTACGGGTTTACTTTGTTTTTCATTGGCTATATATGCCAACTATGCTTTACCAGAAACCTTTCATAAAGATTTAGATTATCTAGAAGACTGAAAGGCATAAATATTGAGACAGAAGAAATATTCTAAAACAAATTGTCGTTAGGATTAAAAACCATCTCAACACTATGAAAAATAAAAGTCTACTATTCCTCTTTTTAAGCATAATAATATTCTCTTGTAAAAAAGACAACTCAACTGAGCCGATAGACCAAGAACCTATAAGCCAGGAAGATGCAATTCAAAACGAAATCGATTTACTCCCTGAAATTACAGTCTCCGAAATAGAGCAAATTAATTTCACCAAAATGGATGTTGGATTAACTATAAACAATGTCACAAGCACTTATAATCTATTACTAGATTATGATGACAGCAATCGTTTAAAAAGTGTCTATATGGAGAATGACACGCTCTATTCTTACAACTATCAAGCTGACCGAGTTAATGTTCTTGAAAATGGAATAAGCAAAACTATTTACCTTAACGACGATGGTATTGCGAGACAAGAACAAGGACTCACAAATGAATTCAAATACTATTTTAAAAATGATTATTTATTAAAAACAACAGAAGTTTCAAGATATAATATGGAATACTCTACCGATGGAAACTTGATTCATTATCAAAATGGCTCTCTCACGGCAGACTATACGTATATTGACTCTACTACTAACAACATTAGACAAGAAATTTTAACACCACTTACCTTCCATTGGTCTTTTAGAGATAAATATTTAGGAAACTTTAGTACGAACCTTTTGAAAACTGCCGTATTTCACGACGAAGATTTGGACTATGACTACACGCTAGCTTTCTCTTATGAATACGACGAGTTAGAAAGAGTGTCTAAGGTTATTATTAATCGCCAAGCTGAGCCGGAATCATCTTTAATAGAGTATAAGCTCTCTTATTAGACATTGATATAGTCCTACTAAAAGCCGTTGGTACTCATAAAGTGACTCTTCATAAAGAATAAGTACAAATCACGAACCATTTTCTTTCCAAAAGGATTTTATGAGTCAAAGATTCTTATAAATGAAAATTCTAGTTACAGGGGCGGCGGGTTTTATCGGACTTCATCTTATAAAAAAACTAATAAGTGAAGGGCATGAGGTAGTGGGTTTTGACAGTATAAACAAGTACTATTCTACTAAACTCAAATTTGACAGACTGGCTGAAAATGGAATTTCTGCAAATGAAGATTTACCCTTAAATAGCATTGTCAATTCTTCCAAATATCCGAATTATACATTTATTAAAGGTGACCTCTTAGACAGCGAGAAACTGGAACATCTTTTTGAAAAAGAAAAGTTTGAGGTAGTTATAAATCTGGCAGCACAAACTGGCGTAAGATATAGCATAGAAAACCCAAGAACCTATATCAAAAACAATGTTGATGCTTTTTTGAATGTATTAGAAGCCTGCAAAAAATATCCTGTTAAGCACTTAATTTATGCTTCTAGTTCTTCGGTTTATGGTAATAATGCCAAGATTCCGTTTTCGGTAGAAGACAAAGTAGACCATCCAGTAAGTATATACGCCGCTTCAAAAAAGAGTAATGAACTAATGGCTCATTCCTACAGCCATTTGTACCAAATACCTACTACTGGTTTAAGATTTTTTACCGTTTATGGCCCATGGGGAAGACCAGACATGGCTCCTACGCTTTTTGCAGACGCCATGACCAACGGACGCTCCATCAAAGTATTTAATAATGGCGAAATGGAAAGAGATTTCACTTACGTGGGCGACATAGTAGAAGGAATCTCTAGACTATGTATAAAAGCACCAGTTTCCGAAAATAATGAGCCGCCTTACACGCTCCATAATATAGGAAACAGCCAGCCAATTAAATTATTAGACTTCATTCATGAACTAGAAGAGAACCTTGGAATAGAAAGTAAAAAAGACATGATGCCTATGCAGCCAGGCGATGTCAAAAGAACTTATGCCGACATTTCAAGTTTAGAAAAAGCTATTGAATACACCCCAAACACCTCTCTAAAAAATGGTGTTAAGCATTTTGCAGATTGGTTTAAAACCTACAATGCTAAAGCTTAATCATATTATTTCACCTGAACCAAGTAAGCCGACTCTAAAACTGATGTTCTGTTATTAGGATTTAAAAAATCAATCCGCGGCTTGGATACTCTAAAGTGTTTGAAATGAAATTTCTTATTCCATTTTATCTCAGCACCTTCTACCGCTTCTAAATCTTCTCCATAGAAAAACAGCCATTGTCCAGGTTTCACGGTTTCTTTAACTTCATCCAAAGGAATTCTAGGTGTATTTCTTTCCGTATAAAAGTCTAAAGACCAACTATATTTCCCAAAAAGCAGAAAAACATCTTGGGTAGGAATGCCTTCTTCTTCAATAACTTCCGCAGCTTGAATTCCGGCTTGAAAGGGCATAATGTTTGGGTAATAATGCGTGCTTAAACAGAAATTTATAATGGCCACATAAGAGACTGAAACAAAGATTATTTTTCGCCAAAGCTCCATCTTCTCTTTAATAATAAAAACAAGTACTACAGTGAAAAGCCCAAGAACTCCAAGTAAAATGGGCGAAGGCACGCCAAAAGCCCAAAAGGTAAGATAAAGAACGCCTCCCGCTATGAGCGTCAAAGAAACATACTGCACTATCAATATTGTTTTCAATGTTTTCAGGCTATTCCTATCTTTTAGATTGATAAGAAAACCCGCCACCAAAACCGACAAAATAGGCAATAGACTGTTCAAATAATGCGGCAATTTGAATTTAGAAGTACTTATAACAAACAAGACAATTATTACTCCGACAGAAGTCAGAACCTCTAAACCCTTTTCATACTTTAATCTGTTTTTGACCAAAGATTTTATTCTGTCAAAAAAGGCAAGATAAACAATGAATGACCAAGGAATAAAAGCCCAAAGGAGGTTATGAAAAAAGAAAAGGTAATCAGGGTTATTTTCTCCAAAACCTTTGGCGGTAAGCCTATTGAAATTTTGGTCCCAGAGTATAAATTTAACACCTGAAACATTTCTTTGACCCTCAATAACTAATTCTGGATGTAAATCATACTGCACATAATAGGCATAAACTACAGGTAATATTCCCAAACCGAAAACCACCAAACCTAAAAGCGATTTCCAGCTAAAAAAGGCCGACCATTTTCTGGCATAAGCCATATAGGCCAATAAAACCACACCTGTAATAAAAACACTCAAATGCCCTTTGCACGAAAAAGCAATAGCAGCAGCAAAAGCACCCACCACCAAATATTTAAGCTGAGAGGTATGAATATACCTGACTAACTGCCAAACACTCCAAATAGAAGCACCTGTCAAAACAGCATCTGTACGGACGTCATGATTTGCCAAAATAATGGCATAAGTAGAAAGAAAAATCAATGGAGCTATTTGAGCGGCATGTTCTCCATAAAACTCTTTAGCTAATTTATAACATGAATAAGCACCAATAGCCGTAAACAAAATAGCAGGTAAACGGTAAGCAATATGTGAAATACCGAAAATTTTGAATGAAATGGCTGAAAGCCAAAAGTGCATGTGCGGCTTATCTAAATAAGGAATCCCACCCTTAAAGAGGTGTAGAAAATCATTATCTAGGTATATTTGCATGGCCATAGTGGCATGCTGGGCAGAGTCATTTTCCATTAAAGGAATAAACAAGCCCACCAAGTATACCGCGGCCAGTAAAAAGTACAGAAGATTATAATTGTCTTTAGAAGTAATACTCTTCATTTTTTGTCAGATTAGTCTTAAAAGGGCAAATATTAAGATGAATTTGAAAGTAAATTATTTCTCTATTCCGAGTGTAAAATTAAATATTAAAAAGAGCATCTAAAGCTAGCCAATAACATATTTTCATGAATAAATCTCCCAAACTATCCATTGTAATTCCTGTTTTTAACGAAGAGGGAAACAACGCTTTACTATGCGAAGCCATAGGGAAAGAACTTAGTGCCTACGAATATGAAATCATTTTTGTGGACGACTTCTCTACCGATGGCACAAGAGAAGAAATAAAAGGATTCAAAAACCCAAATGTGGTGCTGATAGAGCTTAAAAGAAACTACGGGCAAAGTTCTGCACTAGCCGCAGGAATAGAATATGCCACTGGTGATTATGTAATCACGATGGACGGTGACATGCAAAACGACCCTTCTGACATTACCATGATGCTGAATAAAGCTATCAATGAAGAATGGGACATGGTGACAGGACAAAGGCAGAAAAGACAGGATAACTTCCTAAGAACACTGCCAAGCAAAATTGCCAATTACATTATTAGAAAAGCCACCAAATTTCATATTACAGATGCCGGCTGTGCCCTAAAAGTGATGACTGCCGAAACCGCCAAGAGTGTTCCACTTTATGGCGAACTTCATCGGTTTATAGCTCTAAATGCTCATATAGAAGGTGCTAGAATTACGGAAGTTCCTGTAAAACATCATGCTCGTCAGTTTGGGGTTTCAAAATACGGATTGGGAAGAACCTTCAAGGTTATAAATGATGTACTGCTTATTCTTTTCCAACAGAAATACATGCAGAAACCGCTGCACTTTTTTGGTAATTTGGGAATGACATTCTTTGGAATTGGTGCCTTGATAAACTTTTACCTACTTGTGGTTAAACTGATGGGAGAAGACATTGGCGGCCGACCATTACTTATTCTTGGAGTGCTATTAGTGTTGGTGGGTATTCAGTTTTTCACCATCGGTATAGTGTCTGATTTGCTGATGAAAACCTATTACGAGTCGCAGGATAAAAAACCATATAACATTAGAAAAGTCTCCACTTTTGAATAAGAAATCACTTATAACGGCTCTTAAGATTTTATTTACGTTGGTGCTGCTGTATGTGGTATTCACCAAAATTGAATTTGAAAAAATTAAGTCTGTATTGGCAGATGCACAGATACTCCCGCTAGTTTTAGCGGGAGTATTGCTTTTTCTTTCTCAATGGGTTTCGGCAGAAAGGCTTCGTTATTTACTTTCAAAAAATACTTTCAATATCTCTAAAGCCAGCAATTACGCCCTGTATTTGCTCGGGATGTTTTATAATTTCTTTATTCCGGGCGGAATAGGTGGCGATGCTTACAAGGTCTATGCCATGCACAAAAAGTTTGGCTGGTCGGCAAAAAAACTAACTTCCGTACTCTTTATAGACCGTCTTACGGGTTTGGCCGCCATAGGAGTTTTGACTTGCCTGCTGGCTCTGAGCCTGCCACTATTTCAAACCATGCCTTTAGCGGCACTCCTTATTATTGCCATACCAGTAGGTTTGGCTTTATTCTATCTTATTATCAAAAGGTTTTTCGCGTCTTTCAAAGACATATTATTACGCCCTTTACTTCTTTCACTCCTCATTCAGGCTTTACAGGTTTTAAGTTTGATAGCCTTACTCTACAGTATTTCTGAACCTACCGATAGCATTGTTTACGCTGTTGTTTTTTTGGTTTCTTCGGCACTTTCTATCTTCTCTTTCTCTGGCATTGGTATTAGAGAACTCATCTTTTACCAAGCTGCCGTATTCTTTGCTTTTGATAGTACACTGGCCGTTACAGTAGGTTTCCTTTTCTCTTTTATTACGGCGGTTATCTCCCTTTTTGGTATCATTTATCATATCAAAAAGCCAGAATTAAAACTGGAAGATTAATTTCATTTTTTTGTACATTGTTGCATTGAAATAAAATGCAAGCCAAATGAAATTCCTTTCGCTAATCCTTATAGCCTCCTCTTTGCTGTCTCAAGCTCAAGTTTTACCGGTTACTTCACTTTTTAACGGAAGCGACTTAGATGGCTGGTACATGATATCGCAAGACGATTCTCCTGGCGAAGACTATTTTGGTGTAAAAGATAATGCCATACACGCATATCCTAACCAACAGGCAAACAGCAAACAGCCATTTGCGGCTATTATCACAGAAAAGGAGTATGAAAACTACATTTTAAAACTAGAGTATAAATGGGGTGACAAGAAATTTGCTCCCAGAGAAAACGATGTAAGAGACGCTGGTGTGCTATTTCACATTTTTGGCAAGAGAGAAATATGGCCATCGGGCATAGAATGTCAAATACAGGAAGGTGACAGCGGCGATTTATGGATAATAAAGGCCAGAGCCAGCTCTAAAGTAGATGGCAACGGAAACAATAACTATAGTCCGAAAGGCAAGCTTATAACCAAGGGGGAAAAAGATACTTATAGCCGTATATCACGAATAAACTCATGGGAGCACACAGGCTGGAATAACGTAATGGTGACCGTAGACGGCAATAATGCCAAATTTTTCATCAACGGAAAATTAGTTAACGAAGCCATTAATATGCAGCGTTACGACGAAAGCACCAAAACTTGGGTACCGCTCACCAAAGGCCAGATTCTTCTTCAAGCTGAAGGCTCAGAAGTGTTTTATAGAAACATCACGATACAAGACCTAAAGAAGTAAACCCACAAAAAAGAAGCCTCTCGGCTTCTTCCTGCAGATTTAATAAAAGGGGAAGTGACTACAAAAGCACGTAAGCCTTCCCAGAAAGCTTATGGCTCTCCTTGACGATTCAACAAAACTGTTCCGTTTTCTTTTCGCATGAATTTGAGGTGGTTTGGGGAAAGGTGGGGATTAACTTTCGGGTCAATATTACCTTCTCTATCAATTCCAATTTTCTATATTTACATATGAATGAAAATCAGTTACTAGAAGCCATAACGAAATATTTCAAAGAAGTCATCTTTGAAAACCACAAAAACAATGTATTAAAAAACCACACGAAACTAAGTTCTTATCAAATTAATCCAATTCTTGTAAAATACTTATCTAAAATTCTTGAAGACAACTTTACTCCATTAGGTATAGCAAAGGCTTTATATTACCCCAGAGTTTTAGGGACGTCAATTTCTACCTCTTTTGGAACAAGAATTCAGAAAATGTTTGTTGAACTGAATCTAGCAAAAGGTTCACTTATTCCAGAAATGGACATTGAATTTGTCGACAAAGTCGATAATCGAAAAAAATATTGTCAACTTAAGTCTGGACCAAATACTATTAACGCAGGAGACGTTGGCCCGTTAATTCGAAAATTCTCAAAAGTTTCAAATCTTGCCAGAACAAATACAATGAGTCTAAATAACTCAGACTTAATTCTTGGAGTTTTATATGGAGAACAGAGTCAACTGAGCCAACATTATAAAAAGATTGATGCTACATATCCTGTATATATAGGCACTGAGTTTTGGCATAGAATAACTGGCTACTCTGACTTTTACGCCAAACTTGTCTCAATTTTAGATAAAATGATCCTCGAACTAGATACTGAGAATTTCTTTGAAGAAGGCTGTCAAAAACTTGCGGTAGAAATCGAAGCTTCGACACTTTTTGATTTTGAGTAATAAGCATTCAAAAACTTAATAATAGAAAAGCCTATCTCCTTTCCGAGGTTGCAAGGCACTGCGTTCCCTATTTGTTTGTATTGCTGAGAAACCGCACCTGCAAATTTCCAATCGTCTGGAAAGGTTTGAATTCTTGCATATTCCCTCACCGTAAAAGGTCTTGTTTCTTCTGGGTGACATCGCTCTGTTTGTTTTTGAGCAGGACTACAAGTAAGTGTTAAACATGGTTCATCCCAACCAATTCTTCTTGCCATTCCTGTTTTACCGCCTCCTAAATAGAAGCTCTTTTGCATGTATTCTTTTTGCAAATCAAGCGGCAAATCTCTCCAATAACCCTTCTGAGGAATTAAATCAAGAATTTTCTTTTTATGCTCTGGATATTTTGTACCAGGAGAATCTGGCACATCAGAATTATATAATTCTCCTTTTTTTAAGGCATCACTTAAATTATAAATCTTTTCGCTTGGCAGCGGATAAGCATATTCTAAATCAATATCTTTTCTGACACCCACCAAAATCAAACGTTCTCGCTTTTGAGGAACATTATAGTGAATGGCCTTCAACACTCTCACAGGGCTTACCACATTATATCCGATTTCGTCCAAAATAGAAATCATCCCTTCTAAGGTTTTGCCCTTTTCGTGCGAAAGTAAACCGCGAACATTCTCTCCAATACAGATAGCAGGTTTAGTCTCCTGAACTACTCTGGCAAACTCATAAAACAAAGTCCCTCTGGCATCATCAAGACCTAATTTTTTCCCTGCATAGCTAAAAGCCTGACATGGAAAACCGCCAGTAACTACATCAACTTTGTTTTCTAAATCTTTGAAATCGAAATTCTTGATATCGCCTTCTAAAACATTCCAGTTTGGTCTGTTTTGACGTAAAGTCTGGCAAGCCCATTTGTCTATTTCATTAAGTGCTACGCACTTTAAACCAGCCTGCTCCATACCTATAGCCAAGCCACCTGCTCCTGCAAACAATTCTAAAACAGAATAATTATGCTGTGTTTCTTCAAAATTATCTAATCTGTCACCTGCATTTACATAGTTTCTAAACTCAGGAAAAAGCTCTAAAGACTCTCTTTTATAGACCCGATAATTACTCATAGGCTCCCGAGCAGCAGTCAATTTGCCCTCTCTGTCCCAACGACGTAAAGTTTCGGTATTTTTGCCAAGAATTTCAGCAACTTCAGAAATAGAATAGTAATCACTCATAACCAACTTATACAACATTATACATGGTTACAAACTTAACGGTAATGTTTCGATTTTTCTGCTTAAATTTTTAGCAATAGGGAATATACCTCGTCTTGACCAAAAGCATATTCTTTAACAAATTGGCAATTAGCGTATAAAACATTCTCATTTTTTATTCAACAGGAAAAGACACGCTCAATTTACATTTTGTTTCTATATTCACTTAGAATATAAATAGCAACACAATTTTATCCGTAGGAACTAATGAGAAGAAACTGGACGAAAGAGGAATTAATTCTTGCCTTTAATTTATACTTAAAAATTCCTTTTGGTAAAATGCACAAGCATAATCCTGACATAATAGTTTTAGCAAATTTGATAGGTCGTACACCTAGTTCAATAAGTATGAGACTAGGAAATTTTGCAAGCGTAGACCCTTATCACCAAGAAAGAGGCATATCAGGTTTGAAAGGAGGTAAAAAACAGGTACAACCAATTTGGGACGAGTTCTTCAATAATCAAGAAGAATTAATATTCCTAAGTGAAGAAATACTCGCCAGAAAAGAAAACATCAGTCTTGAAGATAAATATCAAGAGCAATTATACGATTTAAAAGGCTTAATAGGTGAAACCGTTTTAAGGACAGTCAAAACTAGAGTGAACCAGTCCGTTTTCAGACAAATGGTTTTGGCTAATTATAATTCTAAATGTGCCATAACAGGTATTGAAGTTCCAGAATTACTTTTGGCTAGTCATATCATTCCATGGTCAAAGAATGAAAAAGAAAGATTAAATCCCGAGAATGGCCTTTGCCTTTCCGCTACATTCGACAAGGCTTTTGATAGAGGCTTTATTGGTATTGACTCTGACCTAACCATTATATTTTCCCCAAAATTGAAGGAATTCTCGAAAAAAAATTTCTTCAATGAAACTTTCGAAAAGCACGAAGGACATCAATTAGCAATACCATCGAAATATCCTCCAAACCAAGAGTTTATAAAATATCATTTAGACCACATCTTCAACAAATAAACCCTACCCCACCCCAAAAGGCATATCCCTCACCCTCTCACCAGTTAAGCGAAAAACGGCATTGGCTATAGCAGCACCAATTGGGCCTAGTGGTGGTTCGCCTACGGCACCTGGGCTTTCTCCATTTTCTAGAATCACTACGTCTATATCTTTAGGTGCATGACGCATCATGGCCATTTGGTATGGCCCGTAAATGATTGGGTCTAGTTGTCCATCTACTACTTCCATTTTTTCAAACATGGCTGCACTCATGCCCATGATGATGGCTCCTTCGCACTGAGCTCTTATTTGGTCTGGGTTTACCGCCAAACCTGGGTCTATAACACAGGTTACTTTATGTACTTTTATTTCGCCATCTACTATAGAAACCTCCGCTATTTGAGCCACAGGCGTATTTACATCGGTAGAGCAGGCCAATCCCATGGCTACTCCGTCTACCACTTCATCTTTATAATTTGCCTTTGCGGCAGCTGCCTTTAATACTTCTTTTAGTCTGAAACCTGCGGTGTCGTCTTGAATATGAGCTAATCTAAAATCTAATGGATTTTTGCCCGCCTTTACGGCGAGTTCGTCCATGAAACTCTCTATGGCAAAAGTATTGGCTAATAGCCCCAAACTTCGCCACCAACTAGTAGCAAAAGGTAGTTTCACACGCCAAGAAATGGCCTGATAATTTGGGATAGCACCATACTGAATCATACCACCACGCCAAGCTCCCAAATCTGCCCCTAGAGCCAGATTAGCTATATGCGGCACTATGGCAGACCCATAAGCCACATCACCACTAGACACATTATGCTCCAGAGCTTCTATGTTTCCCTTAGCATCTAATTTACCTTTTAAAACATGGTGCGTTGGCGGTCTGAAAGTATCGTTTTGAAACTCTTCTTTCCTGTTAAAAAAGCATTTGACAGGTTTTCCTACAGCTTTTGAAAGCACCGCTGCCTGAATAGCATTTGGCGTATGCAGTCTCCGCCCAAAACCTCCACCTAAAAAGGTAGGAATAATTTCTACTTGCTCTTTATCAAAACCCAGCCTTTTTGCCACCTCTTTTCTGGTAATATCTACCACCTGGGTTGATAGCATTAGCGTGGCATTATCTTTCTCTACATACGCTACCGCACCATTTGGTTCTATTTGTGCGTGAGCACCCAGCGGACTTGTAAATTCAGCGGTAATCAGTCCATCCTCCTCTTCTAAAGAGCTTTTAGGTTTACCTTCTTTCTGTATCACGTAGGCTTTCCCTTGGCCCACTTTTATCATGTCGGTTATGTCTTTGGTCTGCCATTTCTTTTCTGTTTTCCATGTCACTTTTATGGCTTCTTTGGCATTTTCTGCCTCCATTCTGGATGTGGCCACCACACCTACAAAGTCCTTTTCTTTTACCACTTTTACTACGCCAGGCATTTTCTCTGCGGCTGTAGTGTCAGCACTAATATATTTTGCTCCAATGGCAGACGGACGCACCACGGCACCAAAAAGCATGTCTGGCATGGCGGCATCCATTCCATACATTGGTTTGCCTAGCACTTTATCTTTTAAATCTACCCGGCTAACGGGCTTTCCTATGTATTTATACTCTTTGAGACTTTTTAGAGCAGGTTTATCTCCTATTTCCCATTTTGTGATGCCCTTTACAGCTTCGCCGTAAGTCATCGTTTTGGCACCTGAACTTATGACTCCATCCGTAACTTTGAGCGAAGCTAAAGCCACACCCATTTTATTAGCAGCTTCTGCTTTGATTATTTCTCTGGTAGTGGCAGCCAACTCTCTCAAAGGCACCCACAAGCTAGAAATAGAGGTACTTCCGCCAGTGGCAAATTTATCTACCTGCATGCTAGAGGGAGCATGTTTTACTTGAATTTGACTTATGTTTATCTCTAATTCTTCTGCCGCTAACTGAGCCATGCCCGTAAAAGTCCCCTGCCCCATTTCTACTTTAGGACTGTATAAAGTCACCTGATTATAGGCACTTATTTCAAACCAAACCTCAGGGTCAGATGTATTACCAGCATACGGCGACTCGGTAGTGTTTACCATTCCTGCCAAACCACGTCTGATGCAGCCATTAAAAACATAGGTGGCACCCACCAAAAGCCCCGTTCCACCCAAAATAGACCTTACTATAAATTTTCTTCTCGATTGTTTAGCCATGACTTAGGATTTAGTGTTTTGAATTTCAGCAGCTCGGTGAATGGCCTTACGCATTCTATAATACGTGGCACAGCGGCATACGTTGATGATGTTATTGTCAATGTCCTCGTCCGTAGGTTTGGGTACTTTATTCAGCAATGCAGCCGTGGCCATCATAAAACCAGGCTGACAGTAGCCACACTGCGGCACTACTTCTTCTATCCAGGCTTGCTGCACAGGGTGCAAATTTTCTTCTGAGTCTGATAAACCTTCAATAGTGGTCACGGCTTTTCCTTCTGCAAACTCTACCTGAAAAGAGCAGGAGCGTACGGCTTCACCGTCAATGTGTAAAGTGCAAGCACCGCAGGCCGCTTTACCGCAACCATATTTAGTGCCTTTCAAGTCTAAAATATCTCTTACCACCCAGAGAAGTGGCGTACTACCATCCGTCTCTACGGTTTGTGGTTTTCCGTTTATTGTGAAGTTTATTTTCATTTCTGTTTATTATGAAGTGCTAGACTGGATAAAAGGTACAATTATTCTTCTGGAATCTGAGCCCCATCAGCTATCCAAGTTTTCACGGCGACTATAAAATCTTCTTTAGAGACTGGAGGTTTTTCTCTTTCCTCTTTATTCGCATTAATACCAGGCTCAAAAGCCCAAAGTACTAAGTCGTCTTCTGTCAAATGCTTCTCTATTTCCTTTACTGACTTATTTCCGTTTCTTGATTTATCTAAAATTATTTTAGCAATCTCCACCCTAGATTTACCTTCCCAAGCCATACTCAGGGGAGCTAAACCCCAATGTGGTGCACCCGGAACTCCCGAATTGTCATTGTTCTTTGATTGGTGACAGGTGCTACATTTCGCTGCAGGATGCCCATGATCGTCTGGACCTCTTTTTACCCCAAAATTATGGAAATGGCTATCTTCCCCTTGCCTTGGTTTATCTCCTGATGGATGACAATTCATGCATCTTTTATGGGTCAACACCTTCATCATGGTGTCAAAAGGTTGTTCTTCTATCAATTCTGTTTTTACAGGTTCAACTTCTTCTTTCTTTGATTGGCTGAAGTTAAATAGTAATGCTGTTAAGGGTAATGATAGGATTAGTATTTGTTTTTTTATGTTCATCGTTTTACTTGTTTCAATATTAGCAATTCACTTCCGATTCAACTGACAAAACCCACCTCAACCTAGATACTTAATCTTAGTTAAGTTTATCGCTTTCTTTTCCTTGGTTTGCCTTCCAGCAGGGACGTCGTTTTTTGAAAAACGAAGCAAAAAACACAACCCTGTAAACTCACACAATCAAAATTGTAAATTCAAAAAAGTTGCAAGTAACTTATCAAATTAAATTTTGACCGTGCTCAAACAGCACAGGGCTTTATAAGGAATCTTGATTTCACTTTTATTTATTCATTTTCATTAATTAAAATACGAGGTTTCTTGATAAAAGTTTAGGGAGTTCTTGATTTGTTGTCGGAGTTTTGATGAATTATATTTGTGAGTAAATACTTACATTCATTGACAGACAAAAAAGCCAACATATTATCCACTGCTCTTCAGCTATTTGCTAATGAGGGATTTGCTGCGACTTCTACTAGCTCGGTTGCTAAAAAAGCTGGGGTTTCGGAGGCCTTGATATTTCGTCATTTCAAGAATAAAAAGGGGCTTTTGGATGCTATTTTTGAGCAAGGCGAGAAAAAATTTATGGAGTTCATGGGGCCTATTCTTTTGCAGAATTCGCCAAAGGAAATCATCAAAAAGACTTTGGAACTTCCTTTTTCAGTAGATGAGTCCGAATACGCTTTCTGGAGATTACAAATGAAACTGAAGTGGGATTCTGCCTATTACAATCCTAACAAAATGGCACCCTTAACTGATAAACTCATAGAAGCCTTCAAAAAGTTAGGTGCTAAACATCCTGAATTTGAAGCTAAAGCCCTAAATCAATTGGTAGAGTCTATCTCGCTTTCGCTCGTCAGAGGAGAGCTAAAAGACAAGCAGCAGTATTTAGATTTTCTGTTTGGCAAATATAGGGTTTGAAAAAATTGATTTATTTCTAGAAAAGCTATATCCATCAAATTTGAACCTTAGTATAACTTTTTGATGTTTAGTGAGATAAATAAAACACTTTGTCATTGAAAAATATAACCTTAAAAGGCTTCTTCAAAAAAACGGGTATTAGCCTTGTGCTTTTATTTCTGCTACTGGCCTTATGGCTGGTCTATTTCTTCGTAAAAAATGAAGCTCCCATTCTTAATGGCGATGTTATTTATAGCCAACTTTATAAAGAAAACCTCGACCTAGACATCTATACACCTACTAAAAGAGTTTACGAGAAATCTCCGGTGGTGCTTTACATTCACGGAGGAGCTTGGATAGGTGGCGTAAAAGAATCTATAAATAACAACAGATTTAATGCTGCCATAAACCAACTTCGTGAAAAAGGTTATACTGTCATAAGTCCAAACTACAGCGTGGCAGTAAACGGTAAAGGAGCGTTCCCAGATTGTATTATTGATATAAATCAGGCGATTAAATGGACGGCAGAAAATGCAGATTCTTTAAAACTTGACTTGGATAATTTTGGGATTTTTGGAGAATCAGCAGGAGCACATATAGCCATGATGAATGCATTTCCTACCAAATTAAGTTTTGATAGTACTTTTTACAGCATAAAGTTTAATTATGTGGTAGATGTATACGGGCCAAACGACCTTAAAGGTATTTATAGAAGTAAATTGGCAGACAGTTTAGGAAACATAGTGGCTACTTTGCCCGAATATTTCCGAGATGATTTTGATATAGCGAAGCGTATTTTTGGCTTTGACCCTAAGGCAGATAGCGTAAAGGCCGATAGTATCATGCGTTTATATTCGCCATATCGTTATTTGACGAAACACTCTCCTCCTATCCTGATGATTCATGGAGACGCCGACCAAGTGGTTCCTATTACGCAGTCTTTAAGTCTTAAGAAGCTTTTAGATTCGCTGAAAGTAGAAAACGAAATTCATGTGTTAGAAAAAGTAAATCATGGTTTTATAGATGCTCAGCAAGCTCAAATGGATTCTACCCAAAAGTGGATTATGGATTTCATCTTGTCAAAATATAGAAGTGAGAATTGAGGTAACTTATTCCTCATCTTCTGAATTAACAATGATTTCTGAACTAACCACTACTACTAAAAATGATAGACCGAATACGGTATAATATAAAATTTCTGATGGATGCATATTTTTAAGTTTTTACCTAAGAGCTTAAAAACTTATTCCATTTCAGAAAGTGTGGAATTTGATAAAAAATAGTAGAACACAAGCAACAGCTTATGACTATAATTAATCAATTCAAGCCAAACTCTATAGTAAATGTAGAACCCTTTCCTATTTCAGAGTCTACCTCTATTTCCGCATCATGAGCTTTTAGAATACCTAATGTAGATGCTAAACCCAAACCTACGCCATTTGTTTTAGCAGTATAAAATGGCTCAAATAGTTTTGACTGTAATTTCTCATCCATTCCGATGCCATTATCTTCAATCACCACAATCACCCTATCATTTTTTGCGAAACTTTTGACACTTACTTTCGGATTTTCAATACCTTCTAAAGCCTCTATGCCGTTCAGTATGATATTGACCAAAGCGGTACAAACTTGCTCTGCGTTAAGTTTTAGTTTTGGACATTTATTAATGTCGGTCTCTATTTTGACACCCACCATGTCTGCTCGGTCTTTTATTTGAGCTATGGCCTTTTTAATTACCTTCGACAAATCCGTTGATTGCTTGGTAACCTCTTTTTCAGAAGCCGCATGAAGAACTTCGTTAATAAGTTTATCTATTCTTCTGGCATTTCTTTGAATAATCTCTAAAACAGACTCGTCTTCTTCCGACACTTTGTCTGTAAGACTTTCTAAAGAAAGGTTAATATTCATCAGCGGGTTTCTAACCTCATGAGCTAGCACCTGCATCAGTCGGGCCGTAGACTCCAGTTTTCTGGTTTGTCTTAAAGCTCTTTCGGCTTTAAGTTTTTCTGTTTGGTCAGAAAATATTCCATGTAAAAAGAAGCGTTCGTCGGCATCATATTCAACCACTACAGATACTAATCCAGACTTAACCTCTCCATTTTTGGCTTTTAAATGAATTAAATAATCTTTTATGCTTCCATCAGTCATTTGGTCTTGCATTTCCACTATCTGAAGTGGATTCTCAAAATATTCATGACTCTGCATAGCATACACCTCCTCTGGTGTATAACCCATATAGGCCTCCACCGCCTTACTCACATGAATAATGTTAAAATCTTCATTGGCTATGAAAATTATTTCTTTAGAGCCCTCAAAAACCCGTCTATATTTCTTCTCACTTTCACGTAGTGCTTTCAGCGTATTCGCATGTTTTACTGCATATCTAATACTACGCCCCAGGGAGTCTGCATCTAAAGAAGTTTTTTCTATATAATCATAAGCCCCAAGCTCAATAGCTTGTTGGTCAATTTTTTCATCGCCCTTCCCCGTTAGTAAAATGGCGGGCAAATCTTCGTTTTTAGTTTTCAAAAGTTTGAGTAATTCCAATCCTGATTTTCGACCAAGTAAATAGTCAAAAAGGTATATATCATGATTTTTTTCTAAAATGGTTTTTTCCGCCATTTCGTAAGATTTGACCCATTCTAAATCATAAGAAAGATGTACTATTTCTCTTAAAATAGACCGAGTAATGAGGTAATCGTCCTCATCATCTTCTACTAATAAAATTTTCAATTTTGCACTCATTAAGCGGCTGGTAAAAGAATATGCACCGATGTTCCTGAAGAAAATGGTTTTTCCATCCAAATGGCTCCACCCATTTTTTCCAAAATGGCTTTGGCTATAGAAAGCCCCATTCCTGCCCCATCATACTCCGACCTTCCATTAACCCTATAAAAAGGTCTGAAAATGTCTGACATTTGGTCTTCAGGAATTCCTATTCCATTATCTGAAAATATCAAATATGCATAGTTTCTTGAAGGATTTAAGCCTTTTGAAGCTATTACGGTAGAAAAAATAGATTTGGTCGAAAGCTTAATTTTAACTTTCCCAATATTAAATTTCTCGGCATTGTCAATCACCTCTTGTAAGGCAATTTTCAGCTGTGGCCTATCGCCATAAGCAATTTTTGGACATTGATATTTGAACTCTGTTCTTTCATCAATATTTAGTTCTTCTACTAATTCATGAAGCATTATCCGTTGCCTCTTAAAGTCTGCCGTATTAATTCTAGACAGCTTTAATAAATCATCAATCATAGCCTGCTGCCTATTGGCGGCATCCATCATTCTGGCAAAGAAATCTTCCTCTTCTTCACTTAATTTACCTTTAAGACTTTTACTTAGCCTCTGGCCAAAAGTTGTAATCTTTCGGGCAGGTTCCTTTAAATCATGAGAAGCCAAATAAATAAACTCATCAAACTCATTTTGAAGAGCCAATACTTCTTCAGGAACTTCCTTTTCTATAGTTGTAAAGTCACTCATTAAATTTTCAGTCTTTTCATTTTATTGTAAAGCGTTTTCCTGTCAATGTCTAAGAGTGCTGCTGCTTTACTTTTATTAAAATTAACTTTTTTTAGAGCTTCTAAAATCATCTGATATTCCGCCTCCGAGGCCGCCATTTTTAAGTGACCCGAACCAGCATTTGCTGGGGAATCGCTTTTATCAGTTTCATCTTTTTTCTCTGCAAAAAGCATTTTTTCATGATTGACTATTTCGAAAGGTAAGCTAGCAGCTTCTATAAGCTCTCCTTCGGTCAGTAATGTTGCTCTTTTTATGACATTGTTAAGCTCTCGTAAATTACCGTACCATGGATAATCTAAAAGATGCTTTTTAACTTCCTCAGAAAATCCCTTCACGTTCTTTTCTAACTCGGCATTAGTCTCCTTTAAAAAGTGTTCCGCAAATTCAAAAACATCATTTCCCCGCTCTCTCAAGGCTGGCACCTCCACATTAAATTCATTAAACCTGTGGTAAAGGTCTTCTCTAAACTTTCCTTTACTAATGGCTTCGCTAAGTTTTTCATTACTGGCCACCAAAATTCTTACGTCTAGGTTTATCTCTTTATTACCTCCTATACGTTTTACTTTTTGCTCCTGCACCACCCTTAATAAAGACACCTGCACCTCATAAGAAAGATTGGCTACTTCGTCTAGAAACAGCGTACCGCCATTTGCCAATTCAAAATGACCAATTTTCTGCTGAATAGCTCCTGTAAAAGAACCTTTTTCATGACCAAAAAGCTCACTACCAGCCAGTTCGTTAGAAATAGCTCCACAGTCCATCGCTACAAAAGGCCCGTCTTTTCTCTTACTCTTTTTATGAATAGTTTTGGCAATAGCCTCTTTTCCAGAACCACTTTCTCCGTAAATAATTACGCTAAAATTAGTGGGAGCCACTAGGTTAACTTGTTTGACCAAGTTTTTCGCAATGGCACTTTTCCCAAAAATATAATTAGACTCCTTTCCGCTAGTTTTACTTTTTGAGGTCTTTGGTGTAGCCTCGGATACAGATTCCGTATGAAGAGCTTTCTTTATATTAAGTAATATCTCATCAGGAAAAAGCGGTTTTGTGACGTAGTCAAAGGCACCCATTTTCATAACATTAATGGCCACCTTAATATCAGAATATCCTGTAATCACTATTACAGGCAAACTTGGCATCATTTCTTTGGCTTTTTTCAAAACCTCCGAGCCATCTATATCGCCCAATTTAAAATCTGTCAACAATAAATCTGGCTTAAATTCTTTTAATTTTTTAAGCCCTAAAAGTCCTGAAATGGCAGTTTCTACCTCATATCCGTTTTTAGTAAGGAAACGGTTCATCAAAAGACAAATGTCTTGGTCGTCGTCTATGACTAATATTTTTGGCATATATTAAAGTGCTCTTCTTAGTTTTGAGGAAGGGATGTTCATATTCTCCCTGTATTTTGTAATGGTTCTCCTTGTCAATGAAAATCCGTCAGAAACTAATTTCCTACAGATTTCCGCATCTGTCAAAGGCTTTTGTTTGTTTTCATCCGATACTAATTTACTCACAATTTCTTGAACTTCTTTATTACTGATTAATTGCCCATCATTTTTCTGGATAGCCTCTGTAAATAAGCTCTTCATAGGTACTAGCCCAAAATGGGTTTGCACATATTTCTGGCTGGTTACTCTAGAAAGTGTTGAAATGGTTTTTCCTGTGAGCATAGCTACGTCTTTCAGCACCATTGGTTTTAGATCTGATGTGCTTCCAGACTTAAAATAAGATTCCTGAAGCTTCACTACAGCCTCAATACAAACATTCATGGTATGCTCACGCTCCTCCACAGCCTGCATAAACCAAACTGCCGACTCTCTTTTTTCCATTAGAAACCTATGCAGCTTCTTGTCAGACTTCACCTTAAATTCTTTGCCGTAGTTCTCATTAAAAACCAGTTTCTTACCACTTTTAGAAAGTGTTCCATATACTAATTCTCCGTCTCTAAAATCAACCTTATATTCTGGAACAATACTTTCATTTTTTTGCATAGTAGCTAGTTCAAAACCATGTAGTGGGTAAGGTTTTAAATTTACAATACCCTCTAATGCCAACTTTAAGTCGTCATTTGATATTTCTAAATGCTCACACATTTCATCAAATTTCCTTTCGGCTAATAAGTCAAAGTGTTCACCTAAAACTGTTAATAACGTTTCTGAGCTTTTAAGTTTTTGGGCTTGAAAAAGCATAAATTCTTGCAAGTTTTTACAGCCTACTCCATTGGGCTCCAGATGCTTTATTTGCTCAATCACTTTTGCTATTTCTCCTTCACCTACCAGCATGTTCATCCCAAAGGAAAGAACATCCTCTAGCTCTTCTAAAGAGTAATTTAGGTATCCTTTTTCATCCACAGAGTCTAAAATGAAGTCGGCTATTTGTTCTGTTTTTTCAGATAAATTTAAGTACCTAAAATGCTCTTTCAACTCCGCAATGATGTTAAAACCAACCGCCTGATTATTCTCTAAAAAGTTAAGCGGTTTTTCGTTGGCGGTGTGCTGGGGCTTTCTTTGAAAATCGTAAATCTCAGAATCATTTTCTTCTTCAAAATCTAACACAGGGTTTTCTTCTAATTCTTTTTTTATTTCTTGCTCTAATTCAGCTTCGTTAAACTGAAGAAAGTGAAGAAACTGAATTTGACGAGGACTTATTTTAAGACCTTGTTTTTGACTTAGTACTAGTTTTTGACTCGGCATAAGTGGTAGTGTTTTGTAATAACATTATTCAATTTGGAGTCCATTTATTTAAATTTGAGCACAGCCAAAAAATAATATTCCAATAACAAACAGAGCCACAGTACATTAAAATCTAAATTCACTTTCAAAAAAATACGAGAGTGAAAATACGCCGTATATTACGTTAAGTTAACGGGGAAGTAATTCCCCAAAATGAGGTATTTCAAATACAAATAGTGATGAACAAAAAACTGGTCAATCTTATTTTCGGAATTTCACTCGGAATTCTTCTTCTACTCTGTATAATGACCTTTGACAGGTTAAGTAATTTCAATAAATACACAAAGATTATTGACAACAGCCACAAAGTTTTGCTGGTCATTTCAAACATGCGTTCTGGTTTTAATACATCCATAGCTGAGCAGCGTAGCTATCTATTGACCAAAAATGTGGCTTACTATAATGAGTTTCAGTCAGAAAAAGACTCTTTACGTCATAGTATTCAGCTATTCAAAAAACTAACACGTGGAAATAAAGTACATCAACACTATATTAAAAAAATAGAAGAAGAGTCTGATAATAGGATTCAAAGCTTACTATTAGAAATAATTAATGATACCTCAAGTGCTAAATACAAATACAATCAATTAGAGCTTATTTCGGCCAATGACGAAATCAATAAAAACTTTTTTGACCTCTTAGAGACCGTTGACAATCATGAAAAACAACTATTGAGCCGTAGGCTGGTCATAAAAGAATTTGAAGAGGAATTTACTCCATTTTTACTTTTTATTTTGGCTTTAATAGCCATGGGAATAATCATATACTCTTTTGTGATTATTGGAGCGGAGCTCAAAAAACGCGACGAAACCACCAAACTCTTAGAACAGAGTATAGAAGAACTTAATAAATCAAATACAGACCTGGAACAATATGCCTATGTAGCATCGCATGACCTTCAGGAACCACTCCGAAAAATCAGGCTTTTTAGTAATAAACTGCTGGGCGATTACGGAGAAGCCCTAGAAAGCGACGGGAAAGATATGCTGCTCCGAATGAATAACTCGGCAGAAAAAATGACTATCTTGATAAAAGATTTACTTAGTCTGTCAAGCTTGACCTCCGAAAATCCTGCTCCAGAAAAAGTAAACCTAAACAACATTGTAGATGAGGTTGCTCTAGAGTTTGAAGATATCATAAAGGAAAATAGTATTGATTTCAGCCATTCAGACCTACCGAGTATTGATGGCTATGCTGGACAACTTCATCAGCTTTTCCAAAATTTGATTGGCAATGCCATTAAATTTAGAAGAGAAGATATTCCTTTAGAGATTTCTGTTAGAAATTATGTAGTCACTAAATGGGAAGGAGACATTTCTTATAACTACCACCATATAGCAGTGAGAGATAATGGTAAAGGTTTTGATAATGAATTTAAAAATAAGATGTTCACCATTTTTGGGCGATTGGACAAGACCTCTGATATAGCTGGTACTGGAATAGGATTATCAATCTGCTCCAGAATTATGCAAAACCACGAAGGGGAATTAGATGCTGAAGGTGCCGTGAATGCAGGAGCTACCTTTCATTTGTATTTCCCCCATGAATAAAACAATATGAAGAAATTACCACTTATATTAATAGCAGAAGACGACGAAGACGACCAAATGCTTATGAAGTCTGCTTTTAAAGACAATAAGGTTGAATGCCAATTGGAGTTTGTGCCTGATGGTGAAAAGCTCATGGAATACCTAGAAGCGAGTGAAACCATCCCTTCACTAATACTTTTAGATTTAAACATGCCTAAAGTAGATGGTAAAGCCGTGCTTAAAATAATCAAAGACTCCGAGGTTTATCGTCATATTCCTACCATGATAATATCAACATCTAGTGCTGTGGCTGAGGTCAAAAATGTATATAATTTAGGAGCTGCAGCCTACTTAGTAAAACCAGCTAACTATGACGACCTACTGAAACTGATAAATCATCTTACTTCATTTTATTTTAACGCTGCTACCTTAAGCCAGGCATAAAAAAAAGTCTGCCAGAATCTGGCAGACTTTTAAAGCATTGCATTTGAATTATTGATTAAAAACCTTGTCTCTATTATCTTAATCTGAAGTCTACAGTTCCTAAGTAATCACCTTTAGTGTAAACTTTTCCTTTGTAAAAACCTTGTTCAAATTTATCTTCTGTGTTTACTGTGAAAGTAACCACTTGAGGATTTTTACTATAATCTATCTCTTTTACTGCATGAACCTGTACGGGAATTGCACCTTCTGTAGTGTTAACACTTACTTCTTCTAACCAACCTTCTATTGGGTTAATTTTTTCATCAAAAAGGCTCAAGTAAATTGTCTCATTTTCGCCCATTTCTTTCTGCAGGTAATCTGGCATTAAGAAAGAGATATTAATTTGATCAGCTCTTCTAGCTCTAGATGTAAGTTTACCTTTAGAAGTCATTATTTCTACTTTGAAATTATCAGCAGGAGCATCATAAATAAGTTTTTGATACCTGGTATCTAAATCCATGAAGTCTTTTTCTAATAATGCATATTTCTCTTCCCACTCAGCCACTTGACCTTTAAGGTCTACTACTTCAGCTTCTAAAACTGGAACTACTTCTAGGTCTTTCTCCAGCTTCATATTTGTTTCTTGTAAAGAAGAAATTTCGTTTTGAAGAACTCCGATTTCCTCATTCTTTGTAACCAAATCAGCTTCCAGTTCTTTTCTTCTATTGGCTGCTTTGAAAGAGTAAGCTTTACTTTTCTTACTTGCTTCCTTAATTTCTTCAAGTTCTGCGGCAGATGCTTCCGCTTCCGCAATCTTCATTCTTAATTTTTCTGAAAGGCTTTCCACCTCGCCTTCAAGAACCACCTTATTAGAAGACAGCTCTTCCGCTTGATTATTTAAAGCGATTATCTCTTGCTCTGTTTCTTTTACATTTTGGTATTGATAAACACCTACAGCTGCTGCTGCTACAAAAGCGGCTCCTAATAGTATCGTTGCTATCCCAGAACCTTTTACGTTAGAATTTTCCATATTATGTATTGTTTATATTTTTTGGTTTCTGCTAACCGTTCTAAAATTTCTATTCCTGAGCTGAAACAGTAGTAATGCAGACTTTCTTTGGGTCAACTATTTCCCATTTGTGGCGGATTGGGGCAATTCGCGGAAATACTAGCGAGCATGTATTTTTTGGGGAATTTTGTAGAGCCTACTTCCCCATTTTTTCCCAAATATTCCAATTTAAGTAGGGAACACATTTTATACATTAATATGTAAACCAATCTATTTTAAGAAATGAAAACAATATATACCTCCGCGATTTTCCTATCGTTTTTAGGGCTTATTTCTTGTAGTAATTTCGATATAATAAGCCCCCTAACTTCAAACAAAAAAACTATCAGTTTTGAAGAAAAACTAACAGCCAATAACGTTCAAGGTTACGAGGTCAAAATGGACCAATCTTACGGCGAAAATAGATTTCAAAAATACGATCTATATACACCCAAAATTGACACTAGTATAAGCAATATGAAATCTGTAACCATGGTAATGGTTCATGGTGGTGGCTGGAGTATTCTGGATAAAAGTTTCCTAAATTCTGTGGTAGAAGAATACAAGAAAAAGAACTTAAACCTTACTATTTTCAATATAAATCATCGTTTAGCAGGTATTGACGGGGTTCGCTTTGCAGACATCATGCATGACTTCGACCTGTTCTTTGAACATCACGATAGTTTAAAAACTGACCTTAACTTATCTGACGATGTTATACTTTGGGGTTATAGCTCAGGAGGGCATTTGGCACTAAGTTATGCTTACCAATTTTCTAAAGTAAAGATAGACGCAGTGGCTGCTTTAGTAGCTCCTACAGACCTAACAGATGACTACATTCATCAAGGAATTTTTGATGATAAAAACAGAAACTTAACAGAGCTTTTAATAGGCAAGCCATACAGTGAAAACCCTGACGCCTATCACGAAGCGAGCCCCTATTATTTTGCCAATAAGAATAGTGTAAGCACCATTCTTATATACGGAGGGAACGATAATTTAGTAAAGAAAGAACAAGGCGAAAAACTCAACGCAGTTTTGCAAAGTAAAAATGTTAAAACTGAGTTTTTAGTAATACCAGAAGCGACGCATGATTTAGGAGATAAGATGGGAGGTATTACTGATAATGTTATAAGCTTTATTAAAAATGTAAAATAGTGGTTAGATATGCTAAATAACAATCCCCACTGCTTCTGGCGGTGGGGATTTTCTTTTACCCTAAATCATAAGTAAACTGGCGGAAAGTAGCCTATTTGCCTCCATAAGGCATACTGTAACCAACTTTACCCGAATTTGATATAACAAATCCTTGATTTAATTTGACTTCGAAAACACTTATCCACATTTTCGAAACTTATCTACAATCCCATTTCACAAACCTCATCTAGCCTTAAAAACGATTATATTTGTTTCCGCAAAAATCAAAAATATGGGTAAAATAATTTCTATTGTAAACCAAAAAGGTGGTGTTGGTAAAACTACGACCGCTATTAATTTATCTGCTTCCTTAGCTGTTTTGGATTACAAAATCCTGATAGTGGACACTGACCCTCAAGCAAATGCTGGTTCGGGTTTAGGTATTGACAGTAAGGAGCAAAAAGATAATATTTACTCGGCTTTAATAGGCGAGTCTGAAATCAAAGACTGCATAGTCTCTACTCAGATACCTAATTTAGACGTGATACCTTCCCATATAGATTTGGCAGGTTTTGAATTAGAGATAGTTAATCAGGTAGCTAGAGAATACATTTTGAAAGATTTGGTTCAGCCATTAAAAGATGATTACGACTTTATATTTATAGACTGCTCTCCTTCTTTAGGTTTGATGGTAATTAACTCCATAGTAGCTTCTGACTCGGTTTTGATACCAGTTCAGTGTGAGTATTTTGCTCTTGAGGGTATTGCGAAGCTTAAAAACACCATTGATATTATTCAAAAACGCCTTAACCCTGAACTGGAGTCTGAAGGTTATATACTAACCATGTATGATGGACGTACTAATTTATCTAAAATGGTGGTGGAAGACGTTAGAAAGTATTTTAACGAACTATGTTTTGAAACCATAGTACCTAGAAACGTGAAGTTAGCAGAGGCTCCTAGTTACGGACTGCCCGCTTTATTAATGTTCTCTGGAGAGAAAGCGGAAGAGTTTGATATCAAATTCTTAGAAAACAAAGGAGCGATTAGCTATATTGACCTAGCTAAAGAACTCTTAAGAAGAAATAATTTGCCTGAGTTTAAAGCTGAATTAGAAAATGTCGAATGATATGGGAAAAGGCCTAAACTCCTTATTGAGTGATAGTAATTCGGTGGTGAGCCAGAAGCTAACTTCATTTAGAGGAGTGAAAGAGGTCTTAGTGAATAAGATTAAAATAAACCCACACCAACCAAGAACAGACTTTGACGAAACGGCTCTTAATGAATTAGCCGATTCTATTAAGATTCATGGCATTATTCAGCCATTGACCGTAAGGGAGTCTAAGGATGGTTCTTATGAATTAATCTCCGGAGAAAGAAGATTAAGAGCAATAAAGATAGTAGGCCTTGAAAAGGTGCCCGCCTACATTAGAAATGTAGACGACCAGCGTTCTTTGGAAATGGCTCTAATTGAAAATATTCAGAGACAAAACTTAAATGCCATTGAAGTAGCACTTTCATTTGAAAGAATGATAAAAGAGTGTAGTCTTAAACAAGAAGAGCTGGGTGGACGTGTAGGAAAAAACAGAACTACTGTAAACAATTACCTGCGTTTGTTACAATTACCTGCTGCTATTCAATCTGGAATAGTTTTAGGCCAATTAACAATGGGACAAGCTAGGCCTCTTATAACTTTAGAAGACCAAGCTTTTCAATTAGAGTTATTCCAAAAAATAATTTCTCAAGGGCTTTCTGCCAGAAAAGTGGAAGAACTAGTAAAACAAGAAAACGCTTTTGGTGCTAACCTATCTCCTTTAGAAGGTTTTAGAGAAGATATGAGAATTGAAGAAATATCACTCAAAGGAAAAACCTTAGTGCCGCTTAAGATAAAAGTTAATGCGGTAGATAAAGGGGTGATTTCTCTGCCTTTTGACAACGAAGAACAATTAGCCGAAATAGTGGAAACACTTGGTCTGGCTTAAATAATATTTTCAATACTACTTAAAAAAACATTTAATGGCTAAAGCCAGAAGACGTTTTCCTGATAAAAACACAGAGAAAAAGCAGCCGCTCTTTCAGCAGCTTTCTCATGTCAGAACCCTAGAGGCAAACGTTTTAGGTGGCGTTATTAAAGAAAAAGATGCACTGACTTCTGTCATTGACATTTTAAAACCAGATAGTTTTCAAGACGAAAGGCATGTGGCTATTTATCAAGCCATTTTGCAGTTATTTGGTAAAACTGAGCCCATTGACCTGCTTACTGTAACTAATCAGCTAAGGCTGAACGGCGAGCTAGAATTTATTGGCGGAGCCTCTTATGCGGCTAATATCATGGCTAATTCTACCGTAGCTCACATTGAGCAAGACGCTAGGATAATTGTACAATATGCTATTCGTAGAAAAATAGTGGACACGCTGGATAACGTAAAAACCAAAGCCTATGAAGACACCACCGATGTGTATGGCTTAATGGACAGCACCGAGCAAAGCCTTAGAGATATTCAGGAAGGAAACTTAAATAAGAATATTCCTGAACTGAGTGCGGTGGTTCAAAAGACTATTCAAGAAATAAAAAACAAGACCGACGAAAACTCTGACCACTCCAATGTGCCATCGGGTTTTCCTTCTTTAGATTTGTTGACTGGTGGTTTTCACAATACCGAGCTTATAATCATTGCGGCTAGACCTGGTATGGGTAAAACTGCCTTTGTAATATCTGCTCTTAGAAATGCGGCTATCGACTTTCATTTACCTGCCGCACTTTTTTCTTTAGAGATGTCTGCCCAGCAGGTTATGCTTAGGCTTATATCTGCCGAAGCTGAAATTGACAGTCATAAACTAAGAAAAGGCGATTTAGATGAAAATGACTGGCATGCACTGCATGGCAGGCTAAATAATCTTTCTACTGCTCCTATTTATATTGATGACACGCCTGCACTTTCTATTCTAGAACTTAGAACTAAGGCCAGAAGGCTAAAAGCATTTCATAATATTAAGATTCTTATTGTAGATTATTTGCAGTTAATGACAGCAGGTAGTCAAAAGCAAGGTATGAATCGTGAGCAGGAAATTGCAGCAATTTCCCGAGGATTAAAAACTTTGGCGAAGGAGCTAAACATCCCAGTAATTGCTCTTTCTCAGCTAAGTAGGTCGGTAGAAACTAGAGGTGGAGACAAAAGACCACAGCTGTCAGATTTGAGAGAATCAGGTTCTATTGAGCAAGATGCTGATGTGGTAATGTTCCTTTACAGACCAGAGTATTACGATATTGATACGCTGGAAGATGGCACCAGCACTACGGGTATGGCTGAGATGATTATTGCTAAAAACCGAAGCGGTAGTATAGACGATGTTAAACTAAAGTTTATTGGAAAATATACCCGCTTTGCTGAGTTTGACGGTTTCAGTGTATCTGCTGATGAGTACGAAGAAAGAGCAGGATTTACAGTGGCCGGTAGTAAGGCAAATCAGATGTAACTAAGCTCGTTTTCTTTTCCTTAAATTATATTTTTCCAGAAATTCTAATATTAACCTTTCATACGCCTTTAAGCCTATGGAATCTGTTTTACCTGTAGCAATAACCGGTATTTGACTGGCTGTGGAATCAATGAAATCTGGGTCTCTAGGAATAAAAGTATCAAAAACCTCATCTTTAAATTCCGTTCTCATAAGTGCCATAATTTTTCTTGAAAACTCAGCTTCGTCATCAAACATGGTCATTAAGATACCTTCAACATATAGCTCAGGTCTTAGTCTGCTTTGAAGAATTTTTATGGTATCAAGTAGCATTTGCATTCCCTCCAATCCAAAAAACTCGCACTGCAGTGGAATAATAATAGAGTCGGATGCCACCAGACTATTTATAGGAACTATACCCAAAGAAGGTGGACAATCAATAAAAATGAAATCGTAGAGTGGCTTTATGATTTCCAATTTTTCAGAAAGAATAAACTCTCGCTCAGTAGCAGTTATAAGCTCAATTTCTGCACCTACTAGGTGCTGTGTTGATGGAATAACATCAAGATTTTTTCTACCAGACGGCACAATACAATCTTGAATTGGAGCTAAACCTACCAAAGCGGCATAAATACTTTTATTATCGTATTCTAAATCAATACCCAATGCCACCGTGCAGGAGGCTTGATAATCGGTATCAATAAGCAGCACTTTATAGCCACGCATAGCAAGGCCAACAGATAAATTGACGCTGGTAGTAGTTTTACCTACTCCACCTTTTTGATTAGAAATTGCTATTACTTTTGGTATCATTCAGAAAGCTGACTTCAATTCTTAAGAGCCTTAAATTCTTGGTACTAATAACGGTATTAGTTCATTTGAATTACTCCTAATTCATTTTCATGGACAAGTCGTTAAACAAATGTAATGATTCCCAAATGGGAATAAGGTAAAGTAAGACATCTCTTTACTAACAATTTAAATATCTTTCACACATCTAAAACCTACATGAAACAGACTAGTTTCCGGAGAAGATGAAGATCGTCCAGAAACCCGATATCCATGACACCAACTAGGCTCACAAAGGAAAGAACCACCTCTTTCGGCCTTTTCTCCTTTAAAGTCTGAAGGTACGTCTTCCATTATTAAAGACCTGTAATCAAAAACATAATTAGAGCACCACTCCCATACATTTCCGGATAAGTCTGTCAAGCCTATTGGGCTTTCGCCAAAGGCACCTACCGGCGATGTCTCTGTAAAGGCGTCGGTATTTTCATTAAAATTTGGAAAAGTCCCTTGCCAAACATTGGCTAAATATTTGTCATTTTCGGCTATTTCATTTCCCCAAGCATAAATATCTCTGGTATTCTTTCCATTTCTTGCAGCATGCTCCCACTCTATTTCATGCGGTAACCTTTTCCCAGCCCATTTGGCATAAGCCGTTGCATCGTTCCATGAAACCTGCGTAACAGGATGATTGTCTTCTGCTTTTGGAAAGTCTTTTCCTAAAGGATACTCCCAGTTCGCACCATCTTTTAAAATCCAATTCTTATCGGTGCTTTCATGAATAATACCGGCGTTACCAAACTTATCAGCCTCTGTTTTATAATCTGTAGCCAAAACAAACGCTCTAAACTGGCCAACTGTCACAGGCGACTTATCCATAAAGAATGGTTTAAGCGTAGCCCAAAACATAGGACGCTCATGAGCGAAACCTTCTTCCGAACCTATTCTTACATTCCCCCCAGAAATAGCAATCATGTTTTCAGGAACCGTTTCTTCAATATTCACAATCTCATTCTGCTCAGGTTCTTTTAATCCCACATAAAGAACCGTACTCGGTAACTCCGCCCTTGGGTTAAAAGAAGGCTTTTCACTAGTTTCTTCTTTTTGCTCGGAAGAGTTACAGCCTAAAATCACTAAACCTAAAAACAATACACTTAATACATTTTTCATTGATACCAGTCTTGAATACTTTTTGTTAAAGAATCATATACCCTTAGAAGTTCTTCGTCTTCTTTTATAATATTTCTATGCTTTTCGATGGTACTAAAATCATCTCTTACCGCCGGTCCAGTCTGCACATTAGCAGGATGCACTGCTTTCATAGCTTTCTTAAATGTTTCATTAATTAGCGGTTTGAGCATTTCAAAATCCAGAGCGGCATCATCCGCTATCTCTTTCCCTAGAGCCCACATATGATTAGTAAAATTACAAGAAAAAACCGCTGCTACATGAAGAATAACCCTTTGTTCGGAATCTATTACGTCTACTTTATCAGAAATTGACAGGGCTAACTTCCTTAAAATTTTCAGGCTTGATTCGTTTTCTGCTTCTATACATAGTGGAATTAGTTTAAAATCAACCTTTATGCCCTTGCTAAAAGTCATAAGTGGATAAAACACACCAACATTTAAACTTAGGTTTTGAAACTTAGCAAAATTCAAGACATCCATTCCCTTGGCTCCTGAAGTATGCACTAAAATACTATCATTGGGAAGTATTATTTGTTTAGCAACTATTTCAATAGCATCATCCGAAACCGCCAAAACGAATAATTTAGAAGGACTATCAGAAAAATCTAAGTCCGTTTTTACATTAACATCATACAAATAACCAGTTATAGATTCGGCGTTTTTCTTTTTCCTAGCATACACCTCAGCCACCCGAACATCCAGTTCTTCAAAAACATTAACTAAATGCCAAGCTAAATTTCCAGCTCCAATAATGCTAACTGTCATTTGATGTTATTACTTTAATTATAATTCAAAGGTATTTTTTTCAAGTTAATATCTATAGATTGAACAAGTATTCCATCCTATTAACACATATGAAAAAAATTATCCTATTCCTTTTATTAGGAACAATAGCCCCGTGCTTTGGTCAAAAAAACGTCAATACTGAAGTATTAAACGCTTCAAAGCAGTTTTTAGCTTCCCTTTCTGAGGATTTAAAATCTGAAGCTCAGTTTGATTTTGAAAGCCCAGAACGTAAATCATGGTTTTACACACCAGTACCGAGAAAAGGCCTGGACTACAGGAAACTCTCTGAGCCCCAAAAAATACTCGCCAAAAATATGCTGAAAGCATCATTAAGCGAAACTGGTTATAAAACGGCTTTAGCCATAATGCAGCTAGAAAGTGTTTTAAAAATACTAGAAAAGCTACCTGAAGATAATGACCGTCGCGACCCTGAAAAATACTTCTTTTCATTTTTTGGAACCCCAGACCAAAGTGAAACATGGGCATGGCGAATAGAAGGACATCATTTATCATTAAACTATTCTTCCGAAAATGGTAAAATTGACTCCGCTACCCCGCTATTTTTTGGAACAAATCCTGCACGAGTTCCTGCCAACATGCCACTACCAGAAGGTACAGAGGTTTTAAAAGATGAAACAGCCATGGGTTTTGCATTTATAAATGCATTAAATAAAAAGCAACATGATAAAGCCAAAATAAACGACAAAGCCCCTTATGACATGGTAAATTCAAATAGTGCATTGGCAGAAATAAAACAAAATGAAGGTTTGCCATTCAGTGAGATGACGCAACCGCAACAATTGCAATTAATGAAAATAATAAGTCATCATATCAAAAGATCACCACAGGGTTTTGCCAAAGAATTGATACTAAAAACGGAAAAAGCAGGCTTAGAAAACTTACATTTTGTATGGATGGGTGGAGAAAAATGGGGCGAAGGTCATTATTATAGAATTCATAATCCTGTTTTACTCATAGAATATGACTGCACCCAAAATAATAACAACCATGTGCATTCTGTGGTGAGAGATTTAACGAACGACTGGGGAGAAGATGTGATAGCCAATCATATTAAAAACGACCACTAGCCGAGAACCTTTGTTTCACAAATTTGTTTTAAGATTAAATCTCAAGCGAGAAACAGTCCGTACCTTTTTTAACCAAAAATCATTTTATCTATGTTCAAACTATCCGCTTTCTTTCTCTTATTCTGGACATTCTTAGGTTTTAAAAATGAACCAGAAGATAACTCAGAAATAACCATGTGTCATAATGTTATGCCAGAAAGCATGGCAGATTTTGTTAATGACCCTGAATTTGTCAAAATGCATCCTACTCCTATTCAAATTAACCTAGAAGCTTTAGGAGAAGAAATTAAAATAAGCTCTCCAGATGGCAAAGACGCAGGAGCATATTTTATCAAAGCCACATCAAAGTCAAATAAATGGCTTTTGGTATATCAAGAATGGTGGGGACTTAATGATAATATCAAAAACGAAGCAAACTCCTATTTCAAAAATTTTAACGGCCAAGTCAATGTTTTAGCTCTTGATATGTACGATGGCAAAACTACCACAAGCCCAGATGAAGCAGGAAAACTAATGAGTGGTGCAGACCAAACTAGACTAGAAAACATCATGAAAGCGGGTATCAATTACGCTGGCAAAGATGCCAAAATAGCAAGTGTAGGCTGGTGTTTTGGTGGTGGTTTATCACTTAGATCGGCTTTATTAGAAGGGCAGCAAGCAGTAGGAACTGTTATGTATTACGGAATGCCAGTTGATGACGTAGAGCAACTAAAAACCTTAAATTCTGATGTTCTTGGGCTTTTTGCTACCGAGAAATGGATTAGCAAAGAGGTCATTGAAAAATTTGCGGCCAATATGAGAAGAGCTGACAAAAAATTGACTTACAAGATATTTGATGCTGTGCATGGTTTTGCCAACCCTAGCAACCCAAAACATGACGCAAAGGCCACCAAGGAGGCCAACGGAATGACCATGAACTATTTGAACGAGCGATTCGGATTCAGTTCTTATTGATATCTCTGAAGCCAATTTAAAATCACATCGGTAGCTCCGGTGTGATTTTTTACGTATTTGGATGTGATGTTTTTAGTCTCCTTAAAGAAAGTAGTATCTTCAAGAAGTCTCTCCATAATCTGCTTAAAATCATCAAAGCCTTTTACACTAAACGCTCCTTTTTCTTCTATCAATTCTCTGGCTTCTTGAAACTTCTCAAAAGCCTTATCTCCAAAAAATATAGGCATACCGAAAGTAGCTGCCTCTAATATATTATGAAGTCCGGTGGCAAAACCTCCACCAATAAATGCAAATTCGCCGTATTGATAAAGTGAAGAAAGCATTCCTACATTATCAATTATCAGAACATCAAAACCTTCTAAATCTGGCGTTTTAGCTGCCGCAGAAAAGCGAATAACCTTTTTGTTTTTCATTTGCCCCTCCCATTCACTTATTTGTTTATCCTTGATTTCATGTGGAGCCAAAATAAATTTCAAATCCGACGAAGCATTAATAAAAGGAATCAAAACTTCCATGTCTTCCGGCCAAACGGAACCTCCTATTAGCGTCTTCCTATCATTTTTAAAACGTTTAGCAACTTCTATCTCTCGGATGTTTTTTAAAGTATCCGCCACACGGTCAAACCTTGTATCACCAGCTATTTCAACATTATGTTGACCTATCTTCTTTAACAGATTTGCTGACTCTTGATTTTGAACAAAAAACTTATCAATCTGCAAAAGTGGTTTTCTAGCAAAGCCACTAAATGGCTTAAAGTACATTTGACTTGCCCTGAAAATGGTTGAAAACGAAATCACCGGAATATCTCTTTCTTTCAATCCAGCAATGAAGTTTCGCCAAAACTCATATTTGACAAAAAATGCAATATTTGGCTGAAAAGCTTCTAAAAACTCTTCTACATTAGATTTTGTATCCAAAGGTAAATAACAAATGATGTCCGCTTCTGTATAGTTTTTTCTAACCTCATAACCAGAAGGCGAAAAAAATGTCAATAGAATCTGATGGTTAGGCTTTTTACTTTTAAAAGCTTCTATTACAGGTCTCCCTTGTTCAAACTCCCCTAAAGAAGCACAATGAAACCAAGCCAAAGGTCTGTTTAAATCTCTTTTTGAAACTTCCTTCTTCCAGTTGTTTTGACCCTCGGAACGAAGCTTAGCTTTTGAGCTGAATAAGCTCGCTAACTTGATTCCCAAATTGAAAAAATGGATGGAAATTGAATAAAGTATGTCTAGAATGAAAGTCATTTAAAAAAATTAAACACAAATATACCACATATGCCAAGTTTGAAACCTTTATAATATTGAATTCCCTATCTTTGCCCACTATTTCAAAGGCCAGAGTACTGGCAAATGTTTTTACACCAAATTGGTTAGTTTTTAGATGAAATATCCTGAGTATAAATCGGTCAATTATGCCGATGTAGCAGACGAAGTTTTAGCATTTTGGAAATCTGAGAATGTCTTCAAAAAGTCTATTGAAGAGCGTGAAGGAAATAAGACTTTCACTTTCTATGAAGGACCTCCTTCTGCCAATGGAACGCCTGGTATTCACCATGTGATGGCTAGAACTATTAAAGATATTTTTTGTCGGTACCAAACCCTAAAAGGATTCCAAGTAAACCGTAAAGGTGGCTGGGATACACACGGACTTCCTGTGGAGCTTCAGGTAGAGAAAGAACTTGGAATAACGAAGGAAGATATTGGCAAGAAAATATCTGTAGCCGAGTATAATCAAAAATGCCGTGAAGCGGTCATGAGATTTACGGGTATCTGGCAGGACATGACAGATAAAATGGGCTACTGGGTAGACATGGACGACCCATATATCACTTACAAAAACGAGTACATAGAATCTGTATGGAGTCTTCTGAAGAAACTGTACGACAAAGACTTGCTTTATAAAGGCTATACCATTCAGCCATATTCGCCAGCTGCAGGTACGGGATTATCTTCACACGAAATAAACCAGCCCGGAGCCTATCAAAATGTGAAAGATACCTCCATGACTGCACAGTTCAAAATGATAAAAGATGCCAAATCATCCTTTATTTTTGATGCTGCCAGCAATGAAGAGGTCTTTGTTTTGGCATGGACCACTACGCCTTGGACTCTGCCTTCTAACACGGCATTGACCGTAGGTAAAAACATAGAATACGCTTTAGTAAAAACCTTCAACCCATATACTTTCTTACCAGTCAACCTGATTCTTGCTAAGGACTTAATAGGCAAAAATTTCTCTGCAAAAGGAAAAGATGGCGATTTTGATGGATTTGAATCATCTAACAAAAAAGTAATTCCATGGACAGTGGAGGCTACTTTTAAAGGTTCAGAAATTGAAGGTATAAACTACGAACAGTTACTTCCTTATGTTCAGCCAAATGGTGATGCTTTTAAGATTATCATCGGTGATTTTGTTACTACAGAAGATGGTACAGGAATTGTTCACACTGCTCCTACTTTCGGTGCTGATGACTTTAAAGTAGCACAGCAAAATGGTATTGGAGCCGTTATGGTAAAGGATGAGACAGGCAAAGACATGCCCTTAGTTGACCGTAAAGGCCGTTTTGTAAAAGAAGTTACTGATTTCGCTTTAGAATATGTAAAGGCAGAATATTACACCGACGCTGAAATAGAAATAGAAAAGAAAAAGCAAGAAAGAGATAAGTATCTTTCTGTAGACGAAAGGATTTCTATAAAACTTAAAGAGGAAAACAGAGCTTTTAACGTACAGCGTTATGAGCACTCCTACCCGCATTGCTGGCGTACAGACAAGCCAATTTTATACTATCCACTAGATAGCTGGTTTGTAAAAACCACCTCTGTCAAAGAAAAATTGGCGAAGCTAAACAAAGAAATCAACTGGAAACCAGAATCAACTGGTTCTGGGAGGTTTGGAAACTGGTTAGAAAACCTAGTGGACTGGAATCTTTCTCGTTCACGCTATTGGGGAACCCCTTTACCAATTTGGAGAGCGTCTATTTTTATCAAAACCACTGCAATCGCTTCAGACAATATTCTTTTAAAAATGGCTGGCTCTATAGATGACCTGAGACATAGAGGCTTTAAGTATTTAAGTGAAGAAGCGTTTGAAAGGCTAATTAAAAATTTTGAAAATATATTACTCAATCAGACAGATTCTGACGATTTACTTAAGAAGGATATAATAAAATGGAAAGAGGAAAATTACAAATTAGACGATTTTAAAGATTTCTGTTTTTATAAAGCCGGAAATGAATTCATTGAAAAGTTCCTTGAATTTACGGAACCTGCATCTGCTTTTTTAGATAGTGGAGAGATAGATCTTCATCGTCCATTTGTTGACAATATTTTCTTCATTGATACTTTGGACAATATCGAAAGAGAAGTAATCCAGGATAATCAGCTTATTGAAGAATTTGACATATTTAATAGGGATGGATTAATTGGTGAAAATTCAAACGGAACAAAAAGAAAATATCTTGTCTATGCAAGAGAGCCTGATTTGATAGATGTTTGGTTTGACTCAGGAGCCATGCCTTACGCTCAGTGGCATTATCCATTTGAGAATGAAGGTACTTTTGACAAGTCATTCCCGGCAGATTTCATTTCAGAAGGTGTAGACCAAACTCGTGGTTGGTTCTTTACACTTCATGCCATTTCCGGAATGCTGTTTGACTCTGTAGCCTTTAAAAATGTAGTTTCTACAGGTCTTGTTTTGGATGCCAAAGGCAATAAGATGTCTAAGAGATTAGGCAATGCCGTTGACCCATTTGAGACATTAAAAAATTATGGTGCCGACCCTACCAGGTGGTACATGATTACCAATGCTCAGCCTTGGGATAACCTGAAATTCAATTTGGACGGCGTTACAGAAGTGAGAAACAAGTTCTTCGGAACATTGACTAACACTTATAATTTCTTTGCCCTATATGCCAACCTTGATAAGTATGCTTTCACAGGTGAAATTGACTTTTCAAAAGCAACAGAACTAGACAAATGGGTGCTTTCTAAGCTTCAGACTCTTATAAAAGAAGTAGACGAAGCCTACGAAACTTATGAACCCACCAAGGCAGGTAGAGCTATTCAGAGTTTTGTGACAGACCAGCTTTCAAACTGGTATGTGCGTTTGGGAAGAAGGCGTTTTTGGAAGGGTGAACTGAGCGATGACAAAAAACTGGCTTATGAAACTTTAGGCGTTTGCCTTAAAACTGTAGCTAAATTGATGTCGCCTATTGCTCCTTTTTATAGTGACTGGCTTTATAAAAACCTAGGTGGAGAAGCTGATAAAATATCTGTACACCTTTCCGATTTCCCAGTGGCCAATGAGGCTTGGATAGATGAAAACCTTCAAGAGTCTATGGACTATGCTCAGCGACTGAGTTCTATGGTACATGGTTTGAGAAAAGGAAATCAATTGAAGGTTCGCCAGCCATTAGCTAAAATCTTAATTCCAGTTTTATCTGAAAAAGTTAGAACTCAAATTACCTCTGTAGAAGACCTCATCAAAACGGAAGTAAACATAAAGGCTATAGAATACCTAGATGACGCCTCGGGTGTATTAAGCAAAAAGGTGAAGCCTAACTTCAAAACCTTAGGACCTAAATTTGGTAAAGAAATGAAGGCTGTAGCTGGGGCAATATCAGGAATGGACGCAGCAGCTATTAAGGAAATAGAAGCTAATGGAAAACTGACATTGGCTGTAGGAGAAATAGAACTTTCCGACGTAGAAATACTAACAGAAGACCTACCAGGATACTTAACGGCACAAGATGGCAGCCTTACGGTAGCCTTGGATGTGCATATTTCTGAAGAACTAAAACATGAAGGAATAGCAAGAGACTTTGTCAATAAAATTCAAAACTACCGTAAAGACAGCGGCTTTGAAGTAACTGATAAAATCAATATTAAGCTTCAGAATAACAATGAAGAACTAGCAGCTGCTATACAGGCCAATAAAGCATACATCTGTGAAGAAGTGCAAGCTCTTACCTTAGAAGTGAACCCTTCTGTAGCCGATAGTACTGAAATTGAGATGGAAGAATACCTTCTTATTCTGAATGTAAGTGTGGCAATTTGAATGTTAGATGTTTGATGCCTGATGTTAGGTGATTTTCACTTACATAAAACATCCCGCATCCGACATCTAGCACGTGACAAAAAACAACCGATAAAAATCATATAAATAAGAAAGAATGATAGAAGCAAACGTATATTTCGACAACAATGTAAAATCACTAGGCTATGAAACTCCGGAAGGAAAATCTTCTATTGGTGTAATGGAGCCCGGAGAATACACTTTTGGCACAGGTGCACCAGAAATCATGAATGTGATTCAGGGAGCCCTTACAGTACTTTTACCTGGCGAAACAGAATGGAAAACATTTAAAGGTGGAGAGCACTTTAATGTGATTGGAGATTCATCTTTCAATGTAAAAGTAGACACGCAGACTTCTTATATGTGTCAGTACGTATAGAAAATATATTTAAAGTTATTTAAAACTGGTACGGAATCTTCCTGCCAGTTTTTTTATGTCAATAATGATAGCGACACTGTAAAACATGAATTCGGTTGTCATGAACGCGATAAACCAATCTATGTTCATCGGTTATTCTTCTAGACCAGTAGCCTCTTAAATTAGCCTTTAATGCTTCTGGCTTTCCTTTTCCTTCAAATGGTGTCCTTACACATTCTTTGATAAGTTCGTTGATGCGTTTGACCATTTTCTTGTCAATGCCCTGCCAGTAAGTATAATCTTGCCAAGTATTAGAATCCCAAGAAAGCGTCATTCTAATCTTCAATTAACTCATATGATTCTTGATAACCCGCCTTATCTCTTTCCACAGCTTCTAACAATCGTTCCCTATTGTTGTCTGAGCTTAAAAGATGAAGAGTCTCTTGCATGGCATTATACTCTTTTAGAGAAATAACCACTACATTCTCATTTCTTGGTCGACTAACAGTTACCGTTTCGTTATCTTGACTGACTTGGTCAAGATTTGCTTTCAGGTGACTTCTGAAGTCAGAATAATTAATTACTTGCATGAAATTACATTTATAAGTACTTAATATAAGAAAAGCTAACATAGATTAGAATTCAAATCAAGCTTAAACTGAGCTCTCCAAAAAAACAAATGTATTTTTCCAGATTCCCCATAGCCAACTAGTCCGTAAATAACGAACTCTAAACAAAAGTATCAATTTAACACAAAAACGAAACTAATTGATTATTAAGCGGCTACATCAAAAAAAGTCATTACTCCCAGCTAAAATGACAAAAATACACTCCTAATTCGTCTATTTCCAGTCATATACACTTTCATAAGTTTGGTATTCAGAAAAGATATTTGTGTACTATTTAAGCATAATACAATCTAGTATTTTTTAAGAAATGTTAATAATGGACTACTTTTAGTTAAAATTATTCAATTCAATCACTCTTAATTAATTTACCCTAGCTATGCTAAAATTATACTCGACCCGCAAATTGTGGTTTAGAGGAATTAAAGTAACTATGGCTGTATCAGCCCTCTTACTAAGCTCCACAACCAACTCTATTGCAGAAGGTTACAACAGTAACCTAAACATTAAAACCACGACTAGTACAGCGGTAGAAAAAAAAATAACCGGAACAGTTAAAGACGAAACAGACACAGGTATACCTGGTGTTAGTATCGTTTTGAAAGGTACCACGAGAGGTACTATCACTAATGCCGACGGAACGTATCAAATTGACGTGCCAGACAGCGGTGCTACGCTAATATTCTCACTTATAGGCTATGGTACTCAAGAGGTTTTGGTTGGAAACCAAACACTAGTGAATGTATCTATGTCACCAGACGATAAAGTACTAGAAGAAGTAGTAGTTATTGGTTATGGTACACTTAAAAAATCTGATTTAACCGGCTCGGTAAGTACTGTTAAAGAGGAACAACTCCTTGAAAGACCAGCTCCTTCTTTAGCCCAAGGTTTATCAGGAAGAATGGCAGGTGTTCAGGTTAGTTCTAACTCTGGAAGACCAGGCGGAAGAACTCAAATAAGAATTAGAGGTTTTAGCTCCATTAACTCTTCTAACAATCCGCTTTACGTAGTAGATGGTGTAATGCTTCCTCAGGGAAATCAATCTCAGTTTACTTCAGCCATTGATTACATTAATCCGAATGACATCGTATCTGTTGAAGTATTGAAAGATGCTTCTTCCACCGCCATTTACGGTGCAAGAGGTGCTAATGGTGTGATTTTGGTAACTACAAAGAAAGGTAAAGCTGGAGACAGCCACGTTACCTATAATTCAGACTTCTCTTTAAACGTCATTGGTCCAAATCCGCCACAAGTTCTTAACGCAGAACAATACATGGCTGTAGAAGATTTAGCTTGGGCAAACATGGCAAAATATGACCCAGATGGCTGGGCTGCAGGAAAATGGGAATACCTAAACCCTGCACTACGCCGTACCGACCCAAGAGTATTTGATGCTAACGGCAATCCTAAATATGATACTAACTGGTTGGAGGCAAATGTTCAAAATAAAATATCTCAAAATCACCAATTAGGATTTAGCGGCGGAAATCAAAAAACGCAGCACTCCCTTTCTTTAGGATACAGAGATGACCAAGGTCTTTTGATAAACTCTTACCTTAAAAGATATTCTGCTAGGTTTACTATTGATGATAACATTACTAGCTGGTTAAAAGTAGGTGGAACTTTGAGCTATAATAACCAAACAGAAAATGTAGTAGACATTAACGATGCTGTGGCTCGTCAAATAGTAGAAGATTTCCCTTTCCTCCCAGTAAGATACGAAGACGGCACATTTGCTAACAACAGAGACTTCCCTTTTGCTGAAGGTACTATGAGTTCTGTCCATAGATCGACAAACAGAAGATATGTAATGAACACACAAACTTCTATTGGTAGTATCTACTCCAATATCAAGTTTATGGAAGGTCTTGAAATGAGAACGGTATTGGGTGCAAATATCAAAACTCAAGAAATTAACGAGTCTCAAACGAGAACACTAAACATTGGCTCTCAGGGTAACGCCTCTACATATAATGCTAAAGAGAGTTTTTGGTCACTTGAGAACTATTTGACATACACTAAAGACTTTAAAGACATCCACTCTATCACAGGTCTTTTGGGTATTTCATGGCAAGAGACCAATTTCTTTGACATGCGTGCTAGCGTTTCTGGCTTTGCAACCGATTATTTCACTTACAATAACTTAGGGGCAGGTGCTCTTAATCCATCAGTAGGTTCTGGTGCTAGTAGAAATGCCTTTAACTCTTACTTCGGCAGATTAAACTATGGCTTAAAAAACAAGTATTTGGTAACATTTACTGGTCGTGCTGATGGTTCTTCTAAATTTGGAGAAAACCATAAATTCTCTTTCTTCCCGTCTGGTGCATTAGCATGGCGTGTATCTGAAGAGAGTTTCTTACAGGGTAATAATGTTATCTCAAACTTGAAATTGAGAACAAGTTATGGTTTAACGGGTAACTCGGAAATTCCTGCATACTCATCGCTTTCACTACTTAGCTCAAACTACTCTACCATCTATAATGACAGCAGAGTATCAGGAACAGGTATTTCTAGATTAGCTAACCCAGATTTACGTTGGGAAAAAACAGCTCAAACCGACTTCGGTGTAGAACTTGGTCTCTTCAAAGGAAGAATCAACATTGAAGCTGATTACTACTACAGAAAAACTACTGACATGCTTTTGGATGCACCCGTGCCGCAAACAAGCGGTTACGCAACCATTCGTAGGAACGTGGGTTCAATGGAAAACAAAGGTGTGGAGCTAGCTATTAACTCTAACAATATTGTTAATGGCCCGCTAGAATGGACTACTTCGTTCAATATCTCTTTCAATAAGAACAAAGTCCTATCGCTTGCTACGCCATCTGATATATTTAATGTAGGTGGACCAAACTTTACCAACCCTACAAATATTATTAGAGTGGGTGAGCCAGTAGGTTCTTTCTGGGGATTGACAAGATTAGGCGTTTGGAGCGAAGCAGAACGTGATGAAGCAGCTCAATTTACAAGTTATAGAAATGGTCTTACTATGCTACCTGGTGACATCAAATACCTTGATGTAAACGGCGACAAAGCCATTACAGATGCTGACCGTTCTATCATTGGAAATGGTAGCCCTAAAGGATGGGGAGCAATAACTAATAATCTTAGATACAAAGGTTTTGACTTATTGTTTGAAATGCAGTTTATGTACGGAAATGATGTTATGATGATGAACCTTCACCCTAGTGAAGATCGTCAAGCTCTTGCTAACAGTTATACTTCTGTATTAGATGCTTGGACGCCTGATAACCAAAACACAATGATTGCCGAAATTAGAGATACACGTGCAGGTTATGTAACCAATGTAGACTCTCACTGGATTAAAAACGGTTCTTTCTTAAGAGGAAAAAATGCCATGATTGGTTATACTTTCCCATCAGCAACTGTTGAAAAACTCAAATTAGATAGACTAAGAATTTATACTTCAGTCCAAAACTTCTTCTTATTGGTGGAAGACCCTATTGTGGGTGACCCAGAAACGGCTCCTCTTAACCAAGGAAACGGAAACAGTGCATTCTCTCAAGGGATGATATGGCACAATTACCCAAAACCTACCACATTTATGCTAGGTCTTCAGGTAACATTATAATATTTCTAAAGTATCAAAAAGAACGACAAAATGAGATTTTTAATAAATAACCAAATTGGTAAAATGATGCTTAGTGCTATCATTTTATTCAGCACAGTGAGCTGCTCCGACTTCCTAGATGAGGTGGCTCCCTCAAATTTAAGCCCAGATAGTTTCTACCAAATTCCTGACCACGCAGAAGCCGCCTTAGCTTCGGTATATGCTGACATGCGATTCATGGGAAATGGTGCTGGAATTTTTTCTTCTAACTGGCAACTTTTAGAAGCACTTTCAGGCACATCTACCACGGAAACTGCTCAAAACTCAGACTTGAACAACCTTTATGGTTTAGTTCATGATGGCAACACTGCCCATGTAGTAAACTATTGGAACGGTCTTTATAAGGTCATTGCTCAGGCAAATCAAGTACTTGCTAAGGTTCCAGACATTAGCCCAATGGATGAAAGTCAAAAAAAGAAAATTCTGGGTGAAGCCAGTTTTTTAAGAGCTACTGCCTATTTCACTGCGGTAAGATTATGGGGTGACATACCTTTAATTACAGACCCTCAGACTGCCGCTTCCGAAGATTTCTTGCCTGGTAGAACTTCTCAAGAAGAAATCTATGCCTTAATTGAATCTGATTTAAAAACTGCTGAATCTGCTGGCCTAGCATGGATGGACCCAAGTGGTAGAATATCACTAGCAGCTGTAAAAGCTCAACTAGCCCGTGTATACTTAACTATGGCTGGTTTTCCTTTACAAAAAGGGGCGTCGCATTATCAATTAGCTGCATCAAAAGCTAAGGAGATAATTGACTACGCTAATAGCAATCCGTCTTCCATAGGTCTTTTCGATACATATGAAGAAGTTCATCAAGAAAACCTAAAAAATACTGTAGAACACTTATTCATGCTTCAGTATAACAATGTGGTGGCAAGTAACCCTATGGGTAATATGTACCCAAACTTTAAGCCTGTAACTTATAACGGACCTTCAGGAACAGGAAGTACAGTACCTACATCCGCTTTTTACAACTCTTATGAAGACGGTGACCTAAGAGCAAAAAACCAAGAGGGATACTTCTATAACACTTATTATACAAATGGTAGTGGTGAAGAGTTTGACCTAGGGGCTTCTTATATCTTCAAACACTTTAATAGAACTGCCAATGGAACTAAAGATGCTCCAGGCTCTAGAACAAATAACCTGAACGTACCTCAAATAAGATATGCTGAAGTATTGTTATTATTTGCTGAAGCACAAAACGAATTAGGCTCTCCTACCCAGGAAGCTTATGACGCTCTAAAGAAAATTAGAGACCGAGCCACTTTATCTACCCCAGCTTTAGGAGAGTTTAACCAAAGTTCTTTCAGAGAAGCTGTATGGAAAGAAAGGTGGCATGAGCTGTGTTACGAGCAAATCACTTGGTTTGATATGGTGAGACTAAGACAGGTGTACAATGAAAACACTGATGGTTTTGACGCCTTTGTAGGGCATATCAATTTGAGTTCGAATCAAGCACTTCAGGAAAAACACCTACTACTTCCATTAGGAAAACAAGAAATGCTGAATAATCCTAATTTGAGACCTCAAAACACTGGATATCCAGAATAGTAAGTAAATACCCACTCCCTTTTCATAAAACTCCCGGTCATAATTCTTTGACAGGGAGTTTTTTCTTTTTGACAATCTCGCACTATAGAAATATTATTTTAATAATTTGACAGCACAAATGAACTAATAGAATATAAAAAACCTTTTTGTAAGTGATTACTCACATACTAATGAAAAAAACACTTAAAATGGTATTTCTCTCGATTGCGGTTATTCTAGTTATGCTCATAGCTGGAACAGCTATATTTATGAATTTCCATCCAGTTTTTGGCGGAAAGCCAACAGTAGCTCAAAAGGAATCCTACAAGAAATCTGACAACTATACCAACGGACTCTTTAAAAATGCCATAGAAACTAATATGGAAATGGGCACCTGGGAAGCCATCAAAATGATTCCAGAATATCTTAGTAAAGAAGGACGAGAACCTAAAGTTGACATACCAGTTCTAAAAATAGACTCTTTAGACATTCAAAAAAGGATAGGCGACAGTACTCAAATTACATGGTTTGGGCATTCCTCTTTTCTTTTAGAAATGGAAAGCCTAAAAATACTACTTGACCCCATGCTGGGAGCTACCCCTTCTCCTGTTGCCATTCTAGGTTCAAAAAGATACAGTAAAGAATTACCAATAGAGATAGCACAACTTCCCGAAATTGACTTAGTAATCTTTTCCCATGACCACTACGACCACCTCGATTATGAATCTATTTTACTTTTAAAAGACAAAGTAAAACAGTTTTACGTACCACTTGGTTTGGCAAGTCATTTAGAGAAATGGGGCGTTTTACCAGAAAAAATAAAAGAATTTGACTGGTGGGATGAAGCAGATTATAAAGGCTTAAAACTCGCCTGCACTCCTGCTAGGCATTTTTCTGGAAGAGGAGTTGCCGATAGATTTACCACCCTCTGGGCATCATGGGTTATAAAAGGAACAGAAGATAACATTTACTTTAGTGGTGACAGTGGCTATGGCCCGCATTTTAAAGAAATTGGCGAAAAATATGGTCCTTTTAATTTTGCTATGATGGAATGTGGACAATATAATGAACGCTGGGACAACATTCACATGATGCCAGAAGAAACTGTACAAGCCAGTATTGACATCAAAGCTCAGCAAATGATGCCTATTCACTGGGGAGCTTTTACACTTGCCTTACATCCGTGGCAAGAGTCTGTAGAAAGAGCTACAGCAGCAGCTGAAAAAAAGAATGTAAAAATGGTATTGCCACAAATTGGGCAAACTATAGCTATAAATGAAGAGTTACTGCCAAATGACAAATGGTGGGAGAAATACCTTTAAAACAAAAGGCGAGTTTAAAGGCTCGCCTTTTGTTTAGCATTAAACGGCCTTAGGCTTGGCACCTCCAATAATCTCCTTTATCATTTCCTCTGCTTCTGGAAATTTTTCTTTTAGCATGGCCAATGTATCAGCAAGCTTATTTGAGGCTTCGCCTTTTAATTCCTCAAAATATTCGGGGGCCTTTTCAATAGCATCTTCGGCCTCGTCTTTCAGTTGGTTTCCTTTTGTTTTTAAATCCTCCATAAGCTTTTCTCCCTCCTCCGTTTGAAGGTACTTATGCATAGCCACGCCAGCCGCGGCTCCAAGGATAAATGTTGCTAAATGTTTTGATGTAACCGCCATATTAATTCACTTCTTTGTTTTTAGTAATTTAGTCAAAAAACATTTAATAATCACTATTCAAATAGCTCTTGTACTTCTTGTTTTAACATTAACAAAGGTTTTTTGGTAGGGTCAATGTCTTCATTAACTACTTTATCAAATATCCTTTTCGATAAGTTTATTGCACCATCGTCAGGTTTAAGTTCAGCAGCAGATTGATTTACTAAAGAAAGTATGTCATTCATTGCAGTTTTTATTTCTTCCCAAACTTCAGGAGAAACATATATTTGCTGTGCTAAGTTATGATAATATTCTTCTCTTATTTCTTTCAATAAAATAGCCTGAAAGTCACCAACTAACTCTGCCCTTTCGTACAACCTTAAAAGCATATAATTGGGCGTAATTCGCTCTAAAAAAAGCGTCATTCTTTCATAAGCTTGTAACTTCAAAGGGGTTATAACCTCCTTCGATTTACTATTTAATTCTAATTTTCTTTGCTCGTACTGTTTGTTTAAAAAAGTCTTCGCCAAAAAGTACATTCCCATCATCAATAAGCCTAAAGGGATTATTGTTTTTAAGAGTTCTACCATTATTTCCATATCAAATCAATTGAGCCTAAATTTCCTATAATATTCCTTTCTCTGAAACTATTACACGCTTTTCTTAATAACTATTTGCTACCCTCGTTTTCTAATCAATCTAAATAATTTCGCTAATAAGTATATACATCTCCCATTGGCACGATTTTTTCGATTGGTACATAGAATTAGCTAGGTTAAGCATTTACATGATCTCCTCATTGGTAAAAAAACATATTTTTTTAATTCTGGCTTTACTCAGTTTTGCTACGGCATTGGTGAGTAGCCAGCTATTAGAGGAGAATAGCCCAAAAGCTTCCGAAAAACACTACGGAGAAGCTGTTCAAAAAAAAGTATTACAGAGCTTAAAACTAGCCGACACTGAACTTACCGAGATCACGGGTTTATTTCAAAAGAGCAATACTGTTAATTTTGCGGCTTTGAACTCAGAAACCACCTTTCCTTATTTCATTTTTAAAGCTGGTAAGTTAATCTATTGGTCTGACCATCGCTACATACCAGAGTATAACTGGATTTCTGGAATTTTCAATGATGGCCTTTTAGCTAAGAGCAATCATATCAGCCTAGTTAAGAAACAGTCGTTTTATTACCGTAAAGAAAAAGTAGAACTGGTCTCTTTAATTCCTGTATATCAAAAATATAGAAATGAAAACGACTACTTAAAGTCTGGATTTGAAAAAAGGATCTTACCGACCAGTCCGCTAACGATAGAAAATACAGCAAGTAGTTTTTCATATCTCAACATTCATGATGCAAATGAAAGGTTTCTATTTTCTGTGGTTCCTCCAAGAACCGAGAATTTAAACTCGAGCGAAATCACCTTAGAAACACTTATTCTAATGATTTTGGGTTTTGCTTTTTTGGGCATTTATTGTTTTCTCTTGATTCGCAAACTAATAACGACCCAGAACATAGAACTGGCGGCGTTTATATTATTAAGCTATTTGGTACTGACCAGATGGTTTATGCTAGCCAATAGTTTACCTTTCTCTTCATATGAGTGGGATTTATTCAATCCTAAGTTCTTTGCCATTAATAGCATTTCACCTTCTCTAGGTGACCTCATTGTCAATGTCGCGTTTCTAGGAATATTCGTTTTCTTCTTTGTTGCATACTTTTATAGATCAAAAATTCATCAGAACTTAATAAGGTCGTCTAGTACTTTTAAAAGTGTCATATCAGTAATTAATATTGTATTAAGCGTCACTTGTACTTACTATATTTTCAACCGTCTATCGTCTATATATGAGAATTCGTCATTCCTTTTAGACTTATCATTTAGTACGTCATTCAGTAACTTAAAGATAGCCGCAATCCTCTTTTTTATTTTATTAGGTTTTGTCTTTTTCTTGACGCAGCATTTTTTGATAAACACTTTTTCAAGGATAAATGTCAACAAAAAAACAGGCTTTATCCATTGGCTTTATGGGTCTTTACTTGCCTTCTTTATCTTAATTTATTTAGACCAGATTTCTTGGGTTTACCTATTAGGGGCTCTCTATTTCCTTATAGTTTATTATTTTAAACTTACTAGATTCCTCCACTCGTTTAAGTATAATACTTCTATCTACTTCTTTCTTGGAGCTTTTGTTTACACTTTAATAACTGTATTAGTTATTAGAAATGAGTCTGTAAAAAAGAATGTTTTTGACAAACAGAATTATGGATTAAGGTACCTTGCCGAAAATGACGCCCTAGGAGAAGGCCTACTGACTAAGGTTATTCAAGGAATTAAAGCTGACACCAATGTACAAAATAGTATAAAGAGGGAATTACTTCCCAAACAAGCCGTTGAGGCTCTTGTAAAAGAGAAACACCTAGACCTTTACTTCGATAAGTATAATACCAGTGTCCTTTCGTTTGACCGAAACGGCAAACAGCTAGGCATAGAAGAAGATCTACCAAACTTGCTTGATTTTGTAAGTAAATACAAGCAAGAGAAGTATAAAACTGATAATCCTAACATCTATTTTGTAAACGAAACAGGCATTCAGTTTATAAAACAATATATCGTTTTTGTCCCTCTAAAAGAAAGCTCAGGAACGGTAGTTTTAGATTTAAAGCAAAGAGATGGCTACGCCGAAAGCGTATATCCTGAGCTCTTGATGGAAAAGAGGTTTGTTCAAAACCCGGACTCTAAGAATTACAGTTACGCTATTTTCAATGAAAAAGATGAATTGGTTTTCACCAGTGGAAGGTTTAATTATTTAAAATCAACCGACACAAAAATACTAAGTAACCCAAAACTATTTACAACAGGTCTACAAATAGACGACTACGACCATTTAGGCGTAAAAGGTCAAAACGGGAGAAAGATCATCATTTCGTCCGAGCGGAATATTATTATTTCATTACTATCTGACTTTTCTTTCTTATACCTATTCTTGGTTCTTATTATTTCATTCTTGATTTTAATTTACGCTATAAGAATTGGACTTAGAAGACTTAGAATGAACTTCTCAACCAAAATTCAGATATACCTTAATGCAGCCTTTTTGTTACCGTTCTTACTTATCTTATTTGCCATTATTGGTGTCATAAGAAGTACATTACTGACTATTCAGAGTAACTTTTATTTAGAAAACACTAAGAACATAGGCTCTACAGTAAGGCTTCATTTACAAAATCTAGATGAAGGAAAAAGTAGTCCTGAATTTTTCAAACAAGAAATTAACAAACTAGCTCAAGATACTAAATCTGATATTAACTATTTTGACTTAGATGGTAGACTAGCGTATAGCTCAAGGCCATTAATTTATGAATACAACCTACTTTCTAATAGAGTTAACTCAAGTGCCTATCAGGCAATAATTGAGGAACATGAAAATGAGATTCTGCTTAAAGAATCTTTAGGAGAGCTAAAATATAAGGCTGTTTATTTATCAATAAAAGATAAGGTAAATAAACCCTTAGGTGTTATTGGAATACCATTTTTTGATTCATCTAACACTTTAGAATTGCAATTAAAAGAGGTTTTTACAACTATTCTAAGTATTTGTATTGCCCTTTTCTTGATACTTTTAGTTTTATCATATTTTGCCTCAAACCATCTGACCAACCCCCTAAAAATGGTGGCTCGAAAAATAACTAAAACTAGCTTAAACAAGCAGAATGAGCCTATAGTATGGGAAGCAGATGATGAAATAGGTGTACTTACTAAATCCTATAATAACATGCTCAAAATGTTAGAGGAAAGTAAAGATGCTCTCTCACAAAGTGAGAAACAAACAGCCTGGAGGGAAATGGCTAAACAGGTAGCACATGAGATTAAAAATCCACTAACTCCTATGAAGCTATCAATCCAACAACTACAAAGAACTCTTCCATCCTTAGATGAGAAATCTCAAAAAAGAATAGAAAGAGCTCTTGGTTCATTAACTGAACAAATTGACAATATTTCAGAAATAGCCAACTCCTTTTCAGAGTTTGCTAAAATGCCCGTTCCACGAAGTGAGGTTTTTGAACTAGCTAGTCTAGTCCAAAAAACCTCATATCTATATGCTCAAAACAATAAAGTGGACGTTTCTTTCACTTCAGAAGAGAAAGAACTTTATGTGAGAAGCGACCATCAACTAATAAACAGAGTAGTGACTAATCTGGTTATTAATGGTATACAATCTGTAACCGAAGACAGAAAACCAAAGATAGAAATCAAGGTTTATCGAAACGATAAAGACAAATTTGCCATTATTGAGGTAAAAGATAATGGAAGCGGAATACCTGAAAATGTTAGAAACAAAGTCTTTATTCCTAACTTCAGTACTAAAATAGGTGGCTCCGGCCTAGGTTTAGCAATGGCTAAACGTGGCGTAGAACATAGCGGTGGAAACATCTGGTTCGAAACGGAAATAGGGCAAGGCACCACTTTTTATGTAGACTTACCGCTGGCAAACGAGGCCTAAGCCTCCTCTACCTCTAATTTCACGTGACCCCAGTTTTCACCTGATCTAATCCTATTAAGTTGTGTATGTGTAATACCAAATTGCTTTGCTATCATCTTAAGTCTAGACTTATCTGACTTTAGCATCTTCTTAATCATGCGAACCTTTGACTCATTAAGCTTGTAATTTTTTGATTTAACAGGTCTTGGTCTATTAATAACATTAGGATTACTCCTATTATGCTCTAGCATTTCTTCCTTTGTTACCCATTTAAGGTTGGAATTAATGTTATTCAATTTGTCAAAATCAAGGTGAATGACAAAATTATGTTCATCAGAGGGTTTCTCTGTGAAGAAAGTAGCCACTAATTTATGAATGTAGCGGTTGAAGGATTTACCTTTTGGAAGCCGAATATTCAAAGAACGATATCCTTGTATTACAGAGCCCTTCAGGAGTTTTCCTTCTGGACTATTCTGGAAACTTTTCAATCTTCCAAAACTAGATACCTCATAATGTGGTGGATTTTCTAAATCTGGAACATCAATAATAATTCTTTGCCATTGCTCACCGGTATGGTTGGGCTGGATCATTTTGGGGTTTATTTTTTTTATTAAAGTGCTAGTTAGCTAAATGATTGATATTGTGAAAACTAAAGAGACAAAATTATTAAACGGCGACAACATTCCAAAATTAAATGAAACATCATATTACTATTGTGCTAATTTCATTTCGTTAATTTGTTCTTTTGACTCTGATTTTAGTTAAACGTAACATGCATCGAATAAAAATTTTTACATTTTCACCTTTCAGCGAAAACACATACGTCATATCAGACGAAAAAGATGAATCCGTAATTATAGACCCTGGATGTCTATCGCAAGCGGAGAAGGAAGAACTTCATGCTTATATAAGTAAAGAAGGCCTCAAGCCTGTAGCTTTGCTACAAACCCATACCCACCTAGACCATGTTTTCGGGAGTGCTTTTGTCAAAAGAAAATATGGCATAAAAATGTACATGCATAAGGCAGACTTACCCGTTTTAGCAGATGTAGAACTTCGATGTAAAACATGGGGAATACCCGGTTATGAACCCGTAGAGCCAGATTCCTTTTTAGATGAAGGCGATACTTTTACTTTTGGTAATACTAAATTAGATGTAGTTTTTGTTCCGGGGCACGCACCTGGACACATAGCTTTCATCAATCATGAAGAAAAGTATATAATTGGTGGAGACTGTTTATTTAAAAGAAGTGTTGGTAGAACAGATTTTCCACTTTGTAGTGCTGCCGAGCTGATGAAAAGTATTCAAACCAAATTCTTTACATTGCCAGATGAATACGTGGTATATGCCGGACATATGGAACCAACCACTATTGGTGAAGAAAAGAAAAGTAACCCCTTTTTTAGCTAATGAAAATATTTACTATTCCCAATTTCATTACCCTAGGAAACCTCCTTTGTGGCATTTATGGAATTATTTTTCTCCATAACGGCCAAATTAAGGAAGCTGCCATTTTAATTCTGATAGCACTAATTCTAGATTTCCTCGACGGTTTTGTAGCCAGAATCACTAATTCTCACTCTGAAATTGGCAAACAACTAGATTCACTTGCTGATATGGTGAGTTTTGGTGTACTACCTAGCTTAATCCTATTTTATTTATTCAAAGACTCGGAATATCTTAAGTATTTAAGCTTCCTACCTGCTCTTTCCTCCGCTTTAAGGCTTGCAAAGTTTAACATTGACACAAGACAGACAAATGGCTTTAGAGGCTTGCCTACCCCAGCTAATGCCATGGTAGTGGCTTCATTCCCATATATACTTGATAATGATCTTTCTTTCTTAGGGCCAGATACCCTAAATTTAACCTTGGCCATATATTCTGTCCTAATAAGTTTCATTCTTATCTCAGACATACCAATGTTAGCTTTAAAGTTTAAGAATTTTCAGTGGGTCCCAAATAAAATCAGGTACCTCTTTCTTATAAGTTCACTAATCCTTTTGGTCTTTTTTCAGTTTAAAGCTATTCCAATAATCTTAGCTCTTTACATCGCCTTGTCTTTACTATTTAGGACTAACCAAGACGCTTCCTAGATTTAATTTAAAAGAGTTTCTGAAAGGTTTCATTTCAATTTCATCTAGTTCAGAAGCAGAAAGACTCTCTCTTGGGTAATGCTTTGGCAGCTGCGTTTTAAATACTGTTCTAGCTTTTTTAAGCCACGGGTAATGATTTACAGGTGTTGGATTAAAAGCACTATCTAATTTTAAAAACATTAAATGTAAGTGCGTATCTGACCTATTCGTTTTCGCACTAAAGCCTGTCCTACCTACCTCTCCTATCTTATCACCTTGCTCTACCAACTGGCCCTCTACCACAAAAACCTCCCGCTGATGGGCATAATACCACAGCCCACCAGACTTAAAATCGTAAAGCCAAACATAGTTACCTCCTTTAAATCCATTCCCCTCTGTCCAATTCTTTTCTGTAGCTATAACAACTCCCTCATTCACCGCTAAAACATCAACATAAGCATTCTCAGTATCATCTTTATCATCCTTATCTAAATCATAAATAAAGATGTCGTGTGCTGGATGGCTTTTGGCTATTGAATGATCAAAAAGGTCAAAATGTCTTCCATAAAAACCCCTACCACGCCCACCTACAGATTTATAATTCTTCCTTTTTAAAGGAAAAACTAGATCCATACTTAGCGAATCGTAAGGTTGACTAGGATACTTGGCGTTCCAATCGGCCATTATTCTTTTAAACTCGGTCTCTGCCTCCGTTGGCGTGATTTCCTGCTCTCTAATTTTAGTTAGAAGCTCTTTGAAACTTGGCGGACGCTCTAAAGTTTCCCCTGTGCTATCAGACCGGCACCCACCAGAAAGTAGCGTTAATAAAATACAAAAAATGTATGACAAATTTGACAGCATTGAGTGGTTCTCAGTTTACCCAAATATAATAAATACTTAAGTTGAGAAGATAATTAACAAAAAAAGAGTCACCCTGGAGCGACTCTCAATTACAAAGTAAGTTTATTCCTTACTTAGTTTGACTTTTACGAGCCATTTGTTTTTCATGAAATTCTATAAACCTATCAAACTCCTCAATAGGAATTCGCTTACCTATTATCCTTTTTTCGGAATCTAGAATAAAAGATGTAGGCGTGGCATAAACATCATAATTCTCTCTAAAATAGTAGTGATGCCCTTTATCCCAAAGGTTTAACATGTCACCAGTTTTATATTTATCAATAAACTCTTTCAACTTTTCAGTTTCGTAATCCACAGATACATTATAGATGACAATACCTTTTTCTTTTGCTTTTGCATTATACTCCACTAACTCTGGGGCCGCATCTTTACAGTGACCGCAGTCTGGGCTATAAAAATACACAATGGTATATTTCCCCTTACTGTCTTGAACAGTCCGAGCATTACCCTCTAAATCATAAACCAGCAACCTAGGGAAGACTTCACCTGTTCTTAATGGTTTTAAAATTTTGACACGATCCTGAAACTTCTTTCTCTGCTCATCATCTAACCAATCGGCATCTTTAAGGTAATACTCTTCTGCTAAGTGAACAAAAACCCCATCAAGCCCCACTATCTCACTGTTTTCATACTTATTAGTTACCCACCAAAGCACATAACGATACATCTCTGGATCTTGCTTAGATAGAGTGATTACATGATCGGCGTTGGTGATAATACTATCCTGAACTTGATATACTAGGTCTTTAAAATATTTTTCAAGTTTTGACAAGAAAAAAGGCGTTCTTAAATTCCTTGGGTCACTAAAGTCTATGTTATCCCAATAATGAGCTTTATAATACCTGAAAGCAAAAGTACTGTCTTTGGTACCATCTGCATTTAAAGGTATTTCTTTCGGAACTTCTATCTCCTTATTTGCCGCAATTACCTTAGCAGCAAAAGTGCCTTCATTATCCGTTGTGGTTTTGTCAATATAGTTTGCTACTTCTTCCTGCAGCTCCATCATTTTTTCTCTTTTGAGCGTACTTGCATTTGGGTCGTCAGCTTTAATACTCGCGTTAATTGCCGAGGCCTTATCGTTCATTGATGATAAAAACTTCCTATATCCAAACAGTATTTCGTTTTCTGGAGAACCAGTAAAAGATACCGACTTCACAAAATTGACGGTATCGGCAGCCATTGAAAACTGTGGTTCTCCTCCGCTCACAATAAAATCATAGTACTTTGATGGATTCAAGACTATAAGGTAAATACCACCTTTAAGAGGCTCTTCTCCTTTAAAATGATATACACCATCTTGCTGCATGGTAGAGTCCACTTTTATATATTGGTTGTAACCAAAAAAGTGAGCTAGATAAACCATCTTATCTTTAGGCCCACCGTCTAACTTAATTTTGATGTCATATCCTTCCTGTGCAGATAAACTAAAGATCAGAGAGAATATTAGAATAGCACTTACTGTAAATCTTTTCATTGGTTTGATTTTAAAACTATTATAGTTGACATGTATTTTTGTTTTCCCACACTTTTAAAAAAACAGAATGCAGTCTTACAAATTTAATTATTAACGAAAACTTTTTCTCAATATTAACATTTCTTTATGTTCTACATTGTTTCTAAGCTCTTTACCTTTCTATTGATGCCACTTGGCATTATCATGGTTTTAACCTTTTGTGTAATAGTTTGTAAAAATCGTACCAAAGCTAAAAAACTCGGTTTTCTTACCTTATTGTTAACATATCTTTTCAGTGTCCCAATCTTGGAAAACGCATTGGTTAAATATTGGGAAACTCCTCAAAAGAATATAGACAACCTGGCAACGTATGAAGTTGGCATATTACTTACTGGAGGTTTAATTAACTCAAGTACCAAATACCCCGACAACCTCAACCTTGATACTTCTGGCGATAGGCTTTGGCAAACACTTCATTTGTTTAAAGAAGGTAAAATAAAACACATCATAATTTCTGGAGGAAACATTTCTCTCATAAATAAGTCAGAAAGAACCGAGATAGAGTATGCCTACCAGTTTTTAATAAAAAATGGAGTAGCTAAAGAGCTTATTCTTTTAGACAAGAAAGCTAGAAACACGAATGAGAACGCCATAAACTCAAGCACAATTTTAAATGAGAAATTTAAAGACGCATCTTGCCTTATCATTACCTCAGCTTTTCATATGAAAAGAGCAGTGGCTTGTTTCAAAAAAAGAGGAGTCAGTGTCTCCTCTTTTCCTTCAAATGTTATAAGTTCTTATCGTAATACCTTTATCCTAGATTTTCTTCCTTCTACCGATTCGCTACTTGTCAATAGTAGAATATTTAAAGAAATAATAGGCTTAACTATCTATAAGATTATGGGCTATGCTTAATTAAATACTAAGAATATGTACCATTCTTAATAAATCTTCATGGATAGGCTTTGGTCTCTGAATAGTGTCAATAAATGGCGTGTAAACGAGGTTATTATTAACAATACCCGCCATTACATTCTTTTCTCCATTTATTAAACCTTCAATAGCCCCAAGGCCTAACCTACTTGCCAAGATTCTATCATAAGCTGTTGGGCCACCTCCACGCTGAATGTGTCCTAATGTAGTTACTCGAATATCCAGTTTATCTCCTACTTGTTTTTTTATTTTTTCAGCAATCTCAGGAGCATGTCCTTCTTCATCACCTTCGGCCACCACAACTATTGAAGAAGACTTAGACCTTTTCCAACCATCCTTAAGTGTAGAAATAACTTTCTTTAGTGGTGTATGAGTTTCCGGCACCATCACTATTTCGGCACCTCCGCCAATACCAGACTGAATAGCTATATAACCAGAGTCTCTACCCATTACCTCAATAAAGAAAACTCTATCATGCGAATCTGCAGTATCTCTAATTTTATCAATAGCCTCTAAAGAGGTGTTTACTGCAGTATCAAAACCTATGGTATAGTCTGTTCCGTATAAATCATTATCAATAGTACCTGGACAGCCTACAGTAGGGATTTGATACTCATTATAAAAAACCTCTGCTCCTGTAAATGTACCATTACCGCCAATAGCGATAAGACCATCAATTCCATGAGACATTAAGGTATCATAAGCTTTCTTTCTTCCTTCAGGAGTCATGAACTCCATACTTCTCGCTGATTTCAAAACCGTTCCACCACGCTGCACAATGTTACTAACAGAGCGTGAATCCATCTTTTTAATATCACCGGAAATCATACCAGAATACCCACGTACTATACCATACATATCCAAACCATGGTAAATACCACCTCTCACTACCGCTCTTATACAAGCGTTCATCCCTGGGGCGTCACCACCCGATGTAAAAATTGCTACTTTCTTCATTTAACGTAATATGGTTTCAACAAACGTCGCAAAAATAATGAGAATTGGGGATTATCACCATCAAGACTCAAATCATTATGCTGGAATACCAAATTTTTAATCCAAAAACAATTATCTGACCATACTTCTTTTCCTTTTACTATCCCTTGGCACGCTTTTTGGGATTTGCATTCCCGTACGCTAAAAAATGTCAAATAAAAAGATTTACGTCAAAAAGGGAAAATGAATAGATTATTACAGAAAAGTGCTATCCTAACACTGTTAATATCTAGCCTAACACTTGTAAATAAGCAAGTTAAGGCTCAGAGCAGTGGAGGTGTAGGGATTGGGACTACCGATCCAGACAACTCAGCAATACTAGATCTAAGTTCAAATAACAAAGGTTTACTATTGCCTAGAATGTCTTTAAAAGAAAGAGCCGCTATAGTAGAACCCGCTAAAGGTTTGATTGTTTACCAAACTAATTTCATGTCAGGGCTGTACGTTTACGATGGCAAAAATTGGTCAAGTGTAAACCAAAATGAAGCAAGATTAACGGCAGAAGACACTTCTATATGGAGTACCCTTGGAAATGCAGGCTTAAGTGCTGACAACAATTTTATAGGAACAACAGACGAGACAGCTCTTGTTTTCAAAGTTAATAATTATAAGTCGGGTTTAATTGACCCTGAAAGAGGCAACCTGTTTTTAGGATATCGTTCAGGACAAAATTCCGCAGCATATAACTCTGTCGTTCTTGGCTCGCTAGCCATGCAAAAGGCCAATTCAAGTGGCAATAATATTGCACTTGGTTTCCAATCAATGTTTAACAATGAAAGTGGTGGACATAACATTGGGATAGGAACAGGTACCTTAGTTTCGAATATTACAGGAAATAATAATGTAGCCATAGGTTCCCTCTCTGGTTATAAAGCTACTGGAAGCAGTAATGTGTTTCTTGGTTTTCAATCTGGATACTCAGAGCAAGGCAGTAATAAATTAGTTATTTCTAACGACGCCAACAGAACACCATTGATATACGGTGATTTCCTCTCAGGAAAAATCGGATTTAATACTCAAGAATTAACATCTACTGTAAATATTAATAGCAACGAAGCGAATGCTAGTGGCTTGCGTTTTCTAAAACTAAATAGTCAGTCGCCTGCTGCTAATCCTTCAGGAAAAGTGCTAACTGTAAATGCAAACGGAGAAGTAATTCTAACTTCTGATTTGGTTGGTCAATCTACGTCTACTTTCTGGAACATTACTGGAAACAATATTGAAAACAGCAATTCTGGAATTGTTGGAATTAAAAATAACCTTAACGTTGGAGGTAATTTAGCTGCCAATAAATTAACCTTAGGCTCTGGAGGATTAAAACTTCCTTTTGAAAATCAATCTAATAAAATATTGGGCCTTGATAATGACGGTAACGTAATCACAGTAAATATGCCAACAGCTAACACAGGTGGCGGTTCTGGTACAGGTTCAGACTTTTGGTATGTAGATGGAGCCGGAGATTTAATCTCCACCATAGGCCATTCTAACAGAGTTCAAATGTTTGGAATGAGTGTAGCTTGGGGTGGAATTAAGTTTACTGAATTAAATTCGACCTATGCGACCCCATTCCCATCAAATGGCTTGGCTCTCTCATTAGATGAATATGGAAATGTAATTTTAACAAAAAATTCTGATGGAGGCACTGGAGCAAGTTCAGGCAGCGGAGACAGTAAATGGAGTCAATCTGGAAACATCATTTTTACGCCTGGAGATAATAAAGTAGCTATAGGTTCTGGTCTTCAAACGCTTCCTGATGGTTACTTACTTTATGTTAAGAAAGGGATCTTAGCAGAAAGAGTAAGAGTAGCAGTATCCACTTCTTCTAAATGGGCAGATTATGTATTCAAAGATGATTACAATTTGATGCCTTTACACGAAGTTGAAAAATTCATTAACGAAAACGACCACCTGCCAAATGTACCATCAGCAGACGAGGTAGCGGATACAGGAATTGACATGGCAGAAATGGCAGCCAAACAAATGGAAAAAATTGAAGAACTTACGCTATATTTAATAGACGCTAATAAGCGAATTGAGAAATTAGAAAAAGAAATAGCTACGCTAAAATAATTCTACGGATTGAATCTATAATACAGCCACCTTGAGAAATCAGGGTGGTTTTTTGTTTTTTGTGTCCTGTGTCCTGTGTCCTGTGTCTAAAAGAATTAAACCCCTACTTCCCGGAGTTGCCTTATACTTGGACTATGCCATTCTTAATAGCGAAAAGCACCATACCTACCCTGCTCTTTACATCAAGTTTATAGAATAGATTTTCTCGGTAGCCATCTACAGTTCTTGGCGAAATACACATTTTATCTGCTATTTCTTTATAAGTAAGTTCTGAACAGGCCATTTGAAGAAATTCAAACTCACGAGCTTGATAGTTTATTTGTGAAACTTTTACCGCTTTCTTATTTCCATTCAAAGAAGACAAAAGCGTATTTGCCACTAAATCACTGTGATAATAACCTTTTGAACTTAGTTCATCCAGGGCCAGCCTTAAGTCCTGAGTATCAGAATCTTTAAGTAAGTACCCCTTTGCCCCACAGCGAAGCATCTTTATAATAGACTCCTCTTCATCCTCCACAGAGAGAGCCATTATTTTAATGAAAGGAAACTCTTTAGATAAAGCCTCGGCAGTTTGAAAGCCATCCATTACTGGCATGTTTATATCAACAAGGGCTATATCCGGAAGTTTATCAATGTCTAGACTAGAAATAAACTCTTTACCGTTAGAAGCTTGGTGCGTTACCTCATAGTCGTCAAAACGACAGATAAGCTCTCCTAAAGCATTACGTATAAGGCTGTGATCGTCTATTAAGGCGACTTTCGTCATGGCTAGTGGTTGTTTTAGGGATAGTAAGCTTTACTTTGGTTCCTTTTCCAATGGCACTTTCTATCTCAAAATCTCCACTAATAAGCTCTGCACGGTGAGCTAGATTACTAAGTCCAGACCCCGAATTGAAACTTTTTTGGTTAGATTTTACCTGTACATCAAATCCACTGCCATCGTCAAGCACCTCTAAAGTATACACTTCTGGCAGTTCCTGCAAACTTACATTTATGTTTTTAGCACCGGAATGTTTAAAAATATTTTGAATCACTTCTTGAAATATCCTAAAAACGATAATCTCTATTTTAGGATTAACACCTAGTTGCTCTATATCATTTCTAAAATTAACCTCATAAACCTCAGTCCTTCTTACTCTGTCTAACTCAAAGGCTATAGCCTTAATAAGCCCAGCGTTCAATACATTATCAGAATTTAAGGTCTTAGACAAAGCCCTTAAATCTTTCAAAGCCTTACCCAAAAATTCTTTACTATCCCCAACCCTTTTTATACCTGGATTTTCTTCATCTATAGTATTCAACTGAATTTTCACCAAACTCAAAAGTTGCCCAATATTATCATGCAGCTCCCGAGCAATATGCTTCATGGTATTCTCCTGAACCTCGTTTTTAGCCGTTAAGATCTCTTCTTGGAATTGTGACTGGAGGGCGGCTTTTTCTAGTTTGTGGGTTTGTTGGCGTTTAGAATGTATGAAGAAAAAGCTGACAATGAATATCATCAGCACCAGCATAATCAAGGTTCCCCCTATGATGACAATGACGACTTCGTTGACTTCCATTGGATATAAAAACCGTAAGCTATTAAGCTATAGTAGATGATGTTTAGGATGTGGTTGATGGAATAGATATTAGTTGCCATCTCTGGGTCAATAGAATAGGTATAATTAACTAAACCCATTACCATGAAAGTACCCGTATGAAAAAGTGCAATTCCCGTAACAATCCAAAAATGTGGTACATCCAATAAGTTAAAAACATTTTCACTATTTAGCAATTCATAGAAATAAAGAACCGCCCATCCTATTAAAAACACGGCAACGAGAACAAATTTGTAATATCTAGACCAATCATATTCTATCTGACCATAATAAAGAAGCGGAGTTAAAAATATCACAATTGGAATTGAAATAATAATAGCTCTTTTTATCATTCCATTTTGGAGCATTTGCAGAAAATAAATCGAAATTAAAATATATGTGAAAGGTTGATAAACATAAAACACCGACTTAAAAAAACTTCCCTCCATTTTCAAATTATATAGTCCAATCATTTCAGTTATTACACTTGAAAGGAATACAAAATAAATCAAATTTAATGAATGGAACCTATAGGCCTTAATGTACGAAACCAGAGCAAACTCAATAAGAAGAGTGGAAAGATAAAAATAAAGTAAAACCATTTTTAATTGGGAGGACAGCATTCTGTCCCATTGTCATAAGCCACTAAACCATTTTTTTCTATAAATTGATTGTAAAAACGATCTTTATTATCATAAAAACGATCTTTAGATACGTAAAACATAAAATTTGTCCTACATTTTAGATTCTCTGTATCCCAATCGTAATTTGTATCATTTGGTTTATTATCAGGAACTAAAGCATAAAGAATATTAAAAAAGGGGAACTCTGAAGATATCCTATGATCCAAAATCTGTTTTATATCCTCAATTTTATGAGCCACACCATGCCATTCATTTTTATACCCTTGAGTACTTGAATTAGTCAAACTTTCCCTCCTTTCTTTAAACTGATTCAAATGATTGGTCGGATTAAACCCATTCAATAGTTCTAATACAGCTATAGCGTTGGCCCATTTAGGAAACCCTCTTTTATAAAGGTTTTTCTTGATTTCACAATTGCCTTTTTCCATAACGCACAATGTTACGTCCATTCGAGAATATTTTTTTTCATTTGGACGGCAAATACTTCTGAAGACCAGATAATCTAAATCATTAACTTCCGAACTAAATACTAAATCAATTATATCCTGAGTTCTAAATGAGCAGAAATGATAATCATTCTTAAAGTAAACCACAACATTATCAGAATTGCTCCTTCTTTCTAGATAATCTTGATGAAACTTTCTAACAAATTCCCTTGAAACAACTTTTCCTTCAATCTCAACTGTTGAGATGCCTTTGTTGACAAGGTGACTTTTATAATTTTCAGTTAATGCTATTGCCATAGTTATTCGTCTTTTTTCAATTCAAAGATGCAATAACATTACAATATCAATAAAAAAAAACGGGAAAAACACCCTATTTAAAAGGGTCTTTCCCTCCTACTATATCTAATAGCAATATGGGAAATTTGTTATAAAGAAATAATTTCTCATATGAAAATAGTTAATAGCTTATCAAGCACAGTACTAATCCTTTTATTGCTTTTCACTTCTTCTTGTGAAGTATTTGATTACAAAAACATTTTAGAAGATAACTTTCAAGAATACATCCCACCTCCCAATCGGTTTACAATTGACAAAGATTTCCTGAGCTTTGAACTGGTTCAAAAGGTACTACCTGGAAAAGACCTTAGTTATAATTACGTTGAAAACTATGTAATAATAACAAATACATCAAACGAAAATATAGATTCCGTAGAATTTGTAATCAATGCATTTGAAACAGGCCATATCAATTTTAACAAGCGAATAGTAACCTACACAAATACTTACACGGCTAACATCTCACCTTTTACAAAATCTGATTCTATATTTTGGAATTCTACATTGGAAAGTTTGCTGAATGAAAGTAATGTTCAAATTCATATTATTAAAGTTGACACAAAACCAACAAATAAGTTTAGTGGCGTGTATGAAGGTGAATTCGATTATAGGGATTCAGAAGGGGTGAAGCTTGGCGGGTTTGTTTCTAGTCATATAGACCGAATTGGAACCATTCAATTGTTTTTGCCATATCAAAATGATATATCCATGATAAAAGGAAACGTCACTTCTAAAGGTGTTTTTAGCGGAACTTGTGAAAAACAAGATGGAACTATCTTGGAGGAACTTATAACCAATAAGGACTCCACTTTTAAGAGTATTCAAGACTCCCTTATCTTTTCCCTTTTCATAAATAAATTCCCAAAAGTTGATACTTCTAGTTGGGTTAACTTCACTTTAATAAAACAGCAGAATTAATTGTCATGAAAAATACATTTCATTTTTTCCTACTTGTCATTACGCTCTTACTAATTAGCTTGTCCAGTTTTTCACAATCAAATGAAAAACCCGTTTATCCACGTCAGCTTCCAGTTTTTAATGTTTTAAACGTAGATACATTAATAATTTCAGCAAAAGTTACTGCCTACGAAACCTTCGAAATCACACTTGATAATATAAATGATGAAGAACCTGAAAAAGTATGGATTCTGAGACCATTTACGCTTCAAGCTTTTCGAAATACATTTAGAGATTATTTATTCCCTCTCACGCAGACTCTACCAAAAGCTTCAATTAAAGACTCCCTTATAGACCCTATATTCTTCAATCTTAAAGCAAGTGATATTGCTATTTCAAGCTATGCTAACAAACCAAACGCTGGCAATCTGTGTTTTAACAGGGATGCCCAAGTACGGCGAATAAATTTGTATGAGAAAAACTCTAAACTTTTAAAGCTAAAGGCTCAAGCAAATTTAGATAGATATAAATTCGCTAAAACTCAGGTGGTGATAAATGAAACATCTGAAGTAAATATTACAGATAAAGAGCTATATAACACGAATTTTAAAGATTCAAAAGAAGAAATTCTAGTCGTTGGAAATAATATATCTAATAGTAAACTCTTCTATATAGGGGGACAACTGTACAAAAAGAAAAAAGCAAAAAATAAGTTAATAGAGACTTATCGAGAAGACTTCCTTGTAACACGCCAAAATGAATACGATATCACTAAGTTTATTCTAGACTCAACTAAAACCTTATATTCAAAAAAAAGTAAAATTATCGCTATTGCTCGCGACAGTATTGTGATATTGGAAAATGAAATAAAAATCACCAGAGATAAGATTGATTCTATAGATAATAGTATTTTATCCACCCAATTAAAAATTGATTCCGTAGGCAACAATTTAGAGTCAATGAATAGAACCTTCGAGGTTACAAAAATACCTGAAATCACAAAACTACTTGACTTAAAATACAGAAGTAATGACAAAAAACTGGACAAGTACAAAGAAATATTTGTTGATGCTCATGTAGAATTAAAAAATAGAATTGATGATTTAAAAATAGAATTAGATTATACTTCTGTTCATAGGAAACATATTGAAGGCTATAAATCAGAATTTCAAACTTTCTTAAAAAATTCACATACAAAGCAGGATTCAAATTCGATTATCTTGAAAATCAATGATTATAAAAAGGACTCCTTGCTATTAAAAGACCTCGAGATTAATTTGAGAAAGCAGTTGGAACAATCAACTTACCTACTGATCGACTTAAACAAACATTTTAATCTAGTTTATAATATACTAGCAGGGTTAAAGAAACTAGAAAAAAGTTTACCTCAATTTATTCTATCGAATAATATACTTATCTCTAATTATTCTTCACAAATAATTGACGAAGCTAAAGAACTTGAAGTTCTAACAGATGAATTGATACAAGCCCATGAAAAATTCATTAATGCTCAAAATAAGATGCCTGAAACAGATTTCGCAGTAAATAAGATTGATATTGAGTTCAATAAAGGTTTCATTGAAAACATTCTAGTTCTAGGCGAAGTTATTAACTATAAAAAGACAAATAGCGTTGACGATATTCTTAAAAACATTGTTAGCAAAGGAAGTAAAGAAGTTAAGTTCGAAAACCTTTCACCAATAGGTTTCTCACGTAAGATAGATTTTGAAGATGCGAAAAATAGAACATTACATACTCGCGGGGGTAACGGTACTCAGTATGAAATTAGATTAGAAGATATTTTAACAATTTATGTCCAAAATCACCAAGTTGATCGTCGAGACTTTAGTCCTATGAGTGGCATGGTAACTTATAGCAGCCTTGACATAGAGAAATGTAAACCTTTATTCAAAGAAGAAACATACAAAATTATTGAAGCTACTATTTTTAGTGACTTCGTTGGTCTTGATAAGGCTGAACCTAATGGGTTAGTTCAGACAGAAATATCGAAAAACATTCCACTTATTACCTCTCGAAATGTCTGGAGAAAAGTGCCTACTCTTATTCATGGCCTTATCTCAAGTGGTAATTCTGAGGATGCATGGAATTTTGGAATTCTTGCATATTTTGAACCAATACTTGCCATTTCAAAAGTTGAAGATGACAATAAAACACTTACATTAAACACAATAGACAGGTTTATCAATAATTCATATAGCCCCGTTAAATATACGTCTACACTGAAACTTAAGCAATTTCAAAATTTCGAAACAGGTTTCGATTTAAACCTATTTTTAGTAGATATGCCAAGTTTTAAGTCAACATTTACGCTTGATCTAGGAAGCCGTTTTGGAAGGACTTTGATTTCAGATACACTAAAGACTTTTGATGGAACTGCTCTTCAATCAACTAACGGTGGCTTACCACAGGAATATGGAGTAAACACCTATGAGATTTCGCACAAGCTTAACTGGAATATTAAAAGTGATGAGAGGTATGAATTTAATTTATCATGGAGAAAGAGTTGGTTAAGTTTAAGAGATAATAGATTCAGTCAAGTAGGTAACATAGATACCTTTGGAAATACTTTAGTACAATCAAAACATTATCGTGAATATCACACCATGCAAATGCAAGCTAAATTCAAATTGAGTAATACAGCTTCTGGCAAACTGTTTTTTAGATATAGGCTTCATTGGCAAAGAGATTTTTGGAGAACAGGATTTCATCAAGCACAAGTAGGGTATTCATTTTTTCTGTTAGGTAGATATAAAGAGTAACTAAATTCGAGGCTGATTAAAGTAATAAATCAAAGAGCATATCTGATTTACTCTGCCTCCCCCCTATCTTAGCAAAAAAACTAAGATAGACCCAATCAAAAACATATCATCCATTCAAAAGGCATTAAAGCCAATGCTTTATCTAATACTGCTTGCTTTGCTGAGCTCCTGCACCCTAAAAGACCAAAAGGTTAGAAATATGGTGCCGGACTTGGTGGGTTTGAAGGAGATTGTCTGTTTGGTGGATAGTTCTGATGTTCTTGGTATTGATGATGTTTCGACTAATCCGCAGCTATTTCAGCCTTATGCAGGACCAGAGTTAAACTATGGGCATCTTAGAAAAGCTCTTTGGGTAAAACTTACTTTAGAAAATAAGACTGACACCGCTCAACAGTTTTACATCAGCTCCGACCAAGTTATTCTGGAAGATGTACGCTTTTTTAGTAAAACAAAAGAAGGCTGGGATGTTGAAAAATCTAGTTGGGGACTGGCAGCCAGTAAAAAGAAGACAGACTCTTACTTACATGTTTTCCCTTTGAAATTCCTTCCGAAGGAGACTAAAACGTTTTTCGTACGAATTCGGAATAAATACCAAGTTGTTAGGTACCCTATTCATATTTTCAGTGAGGTACAGTTTTATCAGCATTCTAACTTTTATGTCTTTCTTGATGGATTGGTCATCATGGCTCTCATCACCTCCATTTTGTATGTATTTTATAACCTGATATTTTCTCGGAAAGATAGGATATTGATTTACTACATGCTCTATGCAGTAAACTTTTTGGCATTTTACGCCATTCGTATAGCCTCCCCTACCCATATAGCAGAAGCCCATCCGCCACTGCTTAATTACTTCGTGACTATTTTTATTTTCATAAGCACTTATGCTTTTGTAAAATTTGGAATTCGTTTCATTGACCCAGACAAAGAGGACAAAAAAACTATAATTGAAAACTTCATTGACATATTCTTTTTGCTAACGGTTCTGGCCTCGCTATTTCCAAAATATTCAGATGCTCATACCTTAAACACCATCAAACTCATCTTTTTTACGGGTTCCATTGCCTATCTCATTTGGTACATGTGCATCAGGTTCAAGAAAAGTCTGCTTTCGCGAATTTACTTTTTCATGGGTATGCCTTTGATAATTTCAGGTTTAGTAGAGGGCTTGACAAATGTCTTTGGTATTCTTAAAGTACCTAACCAATTTTTCGAGGCTTTTAGAGTATCTATTGTTATTGAGATGCTTTACATTCTTTTTGCCTATATCTATCGGGAGAAGATATTAACAGCACAAATTCAAAATAAACTGAAAGAAACAGAATTAGAATTACTTCGGTCAAAAATTGATTCACAAGAGGCCGAACAGAAACGAATTTCAGGCGATTTACATGATGATTTAGGTGGCACATTATCTACTCTGAAAAGATTAATTTTTGATAATCTTATTGGGAACGTAAAAGAAAATGAGGCAAACAAAATTAAAAATTTGACCCAAAAGGCGGCCGATGACCTTCGCAGAATTGCTCATGCCCTTATGCCACCAGAGTTTGAAATATCTGGTTTAACAGAATCTGTTAAAGAATTGCTTAAAAACAATAATTCTGAGAAAAAGAAAATACAGTTTTTACAGCATGGCAAAGCTCAAAAACTTCATAGCTCCATAGAGCTTAATATCTTTAGAATAGTCTCTGAAATTATTCAAAACATCAATAAACATAGTAAGGCTACCAAAATCTTGGTTCAATTCATTTGGTCAGAAAACGAGCTCACCATGATGGTGGAAGACAATGGCAGTAATTTTAAAGAAGCTCATTCTGGCCTTGGAATGAAAAACATGAAGATGAGAGCTGAATATATAGGAGGCTTTATTAACTTTGATTCCAACGGATTAGAGTCCACTATTACCCTCGAAGTACCCATAAATGAGTCCTAAAATTCTTATTGCTGACGATCACCAGCTTTTTGGCAATGGCTTAAAAGAGCTTCTTCAAAAAGACTCCCTCTATGAAGTGCATGGCCCTATCATGCATGAAGATGAAATCAAACATACCATTTCTGATTTACGGCCGCATGTACTGCTATTAGACATCAACCTTAACGGCATAAATGGTATTCAGCTTGGCAAAGTGTTAAAAAGTAACTTTCCCGACTTAAAAATAATTATCATTACAATGTATGAAAATTTGACTTTTCTTGCCCAAAGCAAAGAAGCCGAATTGAATGGTTACCTTCTAAAAGATTGTGAAACGTCTGAATTATTAAATGGCATTCGGGAAGTGTTAAATGGCGGAACTTGTTTTGTAGAAATGGAAAACGACTTTTTTGAAAGTGAAACTTTCAAAGACAGCTTTCTAGAAAAATACAATATCACCGAAAGAGAGATGGAAATCATGAACCATCTAAAAAATGGAAGAACCAACGAGGAAATTGCCAAAAGGCTTTTCTTAAGTTTCCATACCGTAAAAACCCACAGAAAAAATATCTATAACAAGCTAGGAGTAAGCAATGTAGCAGAATTAATAGATTTTGCTTCGCAAAATCCGTGAAAAACGCCCTGGTTTTTTACCCTCCGTTTTAGGGTCTTCTTCATCTGTTCTGAAACACTATAAAGTCTGAATTTTGAAATACAAATTCTAACACTAAATAGTAAAATCATGACAGAGGAATTACTTAAAAAACAAACTACTCCATTCATGGCAAAGCTTTCTGACAAAGTGGAGCAAGCCAACCTTCTTTTCGCTGAAAAACTAAAAACCAACTTCCCAAACGGTTTACAAAAAGAGCAATACGTCAGGTATTTACAAATGCAATACCACCTGACAAAGGGCGTTCAGGAAACCTTTTTATCATTAGCCGCACATCCTGACTCTAGAGCATATAAAAAACTAAGACCTTTCTTAATCAACTTTGCTTATGAAGAAGAAATGCACTTTAAACTGGCAGAAAAAGACCTGAAATATCTTGGAGTCCAAACGGGTGAAATCCCTTTTCTGGTTGAGGTTTGGTGGGCATATCAAAGACAGGCAATTATTAATAAACCTTTAGAAAGACTTGGTGCCACAGCAGTACTTGAGAATGTCGGAAACTTCGCTGCTCCTATTATCAAAGACTTGATGAGTTCGGCCTCATTCATATCTAAAAAGAACACCACATTTACCCAAGTTCACATGCATGAAGCACTTCCGCATGGCGACCAAATCTTAGATGCTTTAACCAATGAAAGCTTTAGCACATTACACCAAAAACAGCTTTTAGATGGTGCAGAAAGAGCAACTTGGTTATACGCTTCTTGTATTTACGATTGGATTATTTCTGGTTCATTAATCAATTTAAACTAGCCTAGTTATGAATATAAACGCTGCCACTACCCCAGAAGAACTAGACGCCATAAAATCATTAAGGTATCTAGTTAACCAGCAAGAGCTTCATAAGAGTTTTCTACTAAAAAATGAAGATTTGACAGATGCACAATCTGTAATTCTTTACGCCAAACGGCACGAAGCCATTATTGGAAGCTTACGATGTACTTTCAAATTTGATAATCCCGAAATAAGAGCCTATTGGGGTACCAAGAAGCCGAGTTTCAAGTCTCGAGTGGCCTTGGTAGACCGTTTAGTCATTCATCCCACATATAGAAAAACAAGAGTGGCCTATGACCTAACCACCCGCATTTATAAACAAGCACTTTTAGAAGGTTGTCATATTGCCTTAATAGAAACTGAGGAACATTTGATTAAAATGTATCAAAAAATTGGCTTTCAAGTCTACCGCGAAATCAGGCATAATTACGGCTTGCGTTTCCAAATGTTTATCAATCCTTGGGATGTAGCATATTTAAATAGCATAAAAAGTCCCTTTTTTCAGGAATACACTTCCTATATAAAAATGGTTAATGGCTTCGCTATCAATACCCCCGCAAAAGTGATAGCATAAAATACCCCGATCGGGGTATTGCCTACATTATCACTGTCAACTTACTTTTGATATTTAAGAAAAATGACCAATCGCATTTATAAAAATAACGCTAACATTCTCTTTTTAGAAGGAGACATTAATTATACCAACATCCATTTCAAAAGTGGCTCCATGGTCACCTCTTGTTATACGTTGAGCCGTCATGAGAAAAAGTTAAATTCCTTTATTCGGGCGAGCCGGAAACACCTGGTAAACCCGTTCCACATAAAAAAATACTCAAAAGCTGGTAACTACGCCGAACTCCTTCTTAACAATGGTTTATTTATTCCCGTTTCTAGAAGAAAAATAAAAGAAGTTGAATCAGCTCTGGCTAGACTAAGTCACCATTAAAACCCCTTTTAATAAATACTGATTCCACACAAAAAACTAAATCTGCTTGTACAAATGAAATGCTCCACTTCTCAAGAGTGGGGCACTTTCATTCTACAAAACATTGAAAAATATTAGAATAACATCATTTTTTTAAGACATTACAAAATATTTATTGGCGACTTAGAAACCCAAACTAGTAATTGCCTAGATTACCGTTTTGTTAATTCCTTTTCAAAACTCGTACCTTTGAAAAATCATATAATCATCAATTAAAATGACTCATAAACCAATAATGTTTGCTAAGAGCAAAACATTCTTAACAGCAATTTTAAGCATTGCATTAATTCTATTAATTCAGCTTCCAGCATCTGCTCAATCAAAAAGTACAAGAGTTTTTGAACAATTAGGTGAAGAGCTTCCTACTCCTAACGAATATAGAACTGGTTCAGGAGCCCCAGGACACGCTTATTATCAACAAAAAGCCGACTATAAAATAAAAGTAGAACTAGACGACGAAAACCAAAGAATTATTGGTTCAGAAGAAATTGTCTATTATAATTTCTCGCCAGACCCATTAAAATACATTTGGGTGCAGCTTGATATGAACATGTTTAAAGACAATTCTATCAACGCTCTTTCTAAAACAGGTGGTATAAAGGATAAAATGACTTCAGGTCAAATCAATGGTTTACAATCTGCCAGTTCGGTTTTTGGCGATGTAGATAAAAGCAGAGAGCGTGGTTATGATATTACATTGGTAAAAGACTTAAATGGTAATGACCTGAAATACACCATCAACAGCACCATGATGCGTATTGATTTACCTACCCCACTTAACAAAGACGAAACTTTCTCTTTTAAAATTGACTGGTCTTATAACATGGCAGCCTACTACGGCCGTTCAGGTTTTGAATTTTTCGAAGAAGACGGAAACTATAACTATTTTGTAGCTCACTGGTTTCCAAGAATGGCAGTTTACGACGATGTAAACGGCTGGCAACACAAACAATTTGTGGGCAATGGGGAGTTTGCACTAGTTTTTGGTGATTATGAGGTTGATATCACCGTACCAGACGACCACGTTTTGGTAGCTACAGGTGAGTGCCAAAACTACAACCAAGTACTTAGCCGTACCCAAAGAAAAAGAATGGAAGAGGCTGCCAAAGCTACTAAACCAGTAGTCATTGTAACGCAAGAAGAGGCTATTGAAGCTTCAAAAACAAAATCTAATAAAAAGAAAACCTGGAAATTTAAGGCAGAAAATGTTCGTGACTTTGCCTTTGCTTCTTCCAGAAGATTTATATGGGATGCCATGCAAACCGATGTTTACAACAACGGCCGTAAAATCTGGAGCATGTCTGTATATCCTAAAGAGGGAAATCCTTTATGGGGTCAGTACAGTACTAAGGTAGTAGAACACACCATGAAAGTTTACGGTGAGCGAACTTTTGAGTACCCTTACCCAGTTGCTATTTCTTGTCATTCCACTGCTGGCGGAGGAATGGAATATCCTATGATTTCTTTTAATGGTGGGCGTCCTGAAAGTGATGGCACCTACTCTCAGTTTACTAAAAGAGGCATGATTGGTGTTATTATTCACGAAGTGGGTCATAACTTCTTCCCAATGATAGTCAACTCTGACGAGCGTCAGTGGACATGGATGGATGAGGGCCTTAACTCCTTTATGCAATACCTAGCAGAGCAAGAATGGGACAGAGATTTTCTTTCAAGAAGAGGTGAGCCACAAGGCATCATTTCTTACATGCGTTCTGACCCTTCTCAAATGCAGCCTATCATGACCAATTCGGAGCAAATAATTCAATTTGGGAATAATGCCTACGGCAAACCTGCCATAGCCCTCAATATTTTGAGAGAAACCGTTATGGGCAGAGAACTATTTGATTATGCTTTTAAAGAATACGCTCAAAGATGGGCTTTCAAACATCCTAAACCTGCTGATTTCTTCCGAACCATGGAGGATGCTTCTGGTGTAGATTTAGATTGGTTTTGGAGAGGTTGGTTTTATACCACAGACCCAGTAGACCAAGAACTGTCTAATGTAGAGTGGTATGCTGTAGATTCTGAAAACCCAGAAATAACTAAAGCAGAAGAGCGTAAAGAATATGAAACGAGCAGAAATACAATGGCTGTAAACAGAAATAAAACTGATATAAAAGTCACTGTAGAAGAGGCCGACAAGGCCTACCAAGATTTCTACAGCACTTATGACCCATATGCTGTAACTCCTCAAGACAGAGCAAAATATGAGAAATTCAAAGCAAACTTAAGTGATGACCACAAAGAACTAATAGACGCTGGCACCAATTTTTATGCTTTAAGCATCAAAAACAAAGGTGGCTTAGTTATGCCGGTGATTGTTAAAATGGATTTTGAAGACGGAACTAGCGAAGTGGTTCGTTTCCCAGCAGAAATATGGAGAAAGAACTCCGAAGAAATTGTCAAAACTATTCCAACCACTAAAAAAGTGGTCAAATTCACTTTAGATCCTTTCATTGAAATAGCAGACATTGACACAGGAAATAATACTTTCCCAAAAGCACCTGAAGCCCCATCAAGGTTTCAAATTTATAAAAGTACGCGTCGTACTTCCTTAAATCCTATGCAAGAGGCTGCTCAGAATTAATTTTCTTTAATAAAGAATTACAAACGAAACACCCATTGATAAAAATTGATGGGTGTTTTTTTATACCCAAACTTAATTTACCTCTCAACAAAAAATATCACCACTGGTGCAACTTCATTTTCTTTAATTAGACTTTTAAACATAGCTTTACGGAGTTCAGTATTCCCGAACTTGAACAGTACTAATGAAAAATATTAATTATTTCCTCGTCCGGGAAGGGGTGGCGAATTTGATTGACACCTAAAAAATACATAGAAAAAAACTCCGTAATAGTGGAGCAATGTAAGCTTGGAGACCGCAAAGCCCAATACAAACTGTATAAGCTTTACGCAAAAGCCATGCTTAATACCTGCATGCGTTTTGTAAAACAACAAGACGAAGCGGAAGACGTTTTGCAAGAAGCCTTTGTAGATGCTTTTACCAAAATAGATTCTTTCAGAATGGAAGCATCTTTTGGGCTCTGGCTAAAGCAAATTGTGGTAAACAAGTCTATCAATTACCTACGGTCAAAAAAACTAGACCTAGTGGATATTGAAGACCATAAACACCATATAGTGGACGAGGGCGAATTCTTTTATGAAGACGACGACAAAGAGTATAAAATAGAATCAATAAACTTGGCAATGCCCCTTTTGCCAGATGGTTACAGAACCGTTTTAAACATGTACTTATTTGAGGGTTTTGACCATGAAGAAATCGCGGAGTTCTTGGGCATAAGCGAAAGTACATCAAGAACGCAATACATGCGAGCCAAGAAAAAATTACTTCAAATTATGAGCAATGGACAAGCTTAAAAATTACATATCAACAAACAGAGAGGCTTTTGACACCCATGAGCCTTCAAAAGATTTATGGCAAAAAATTGACAAAAAATTGCCAATAGCTAGCCCTACAAAAGAAATTGCCTTCCAACCCAAAAAGTGGTTTAGTTGGCAAATAGCGGCTTCCGTAATTTTGCTTTTAAGCATTGGCTTTTTAGCCGGAAAGTATTACAACCCAGTAGCTGAAAACGAAGAAATCATAAACCTAAGTACCAAATATGGTTCTGAGGTTATTCAGTACGCCTCATTTATTGAGAAAAAGAAAAAACAGCTAAATAGCTACGCTGAATTAGCACCCGAGTTAATGCTTGATTTTCAGGAAGATTTGGAAGCTCTAAATGATTCTTTTGAATCCTTAAAAAATGACCTTCCTAATAATCCTAACCAAGAAGAACTTTTAGAAAGAATGATTGACAACTTGGAGTGGCAAATGCAACTTCTTGACCAGCAACTTGACATTATAAAAGAGAAGGCTAAAGATGAAAAACCTGAAATAGTTTTCTCACCAAACGAAAATACTGACGACATGCCAGCTATGCTGGTATAATAAAGAATAATAAAAATGAAACAGTTCATAATTTGTGTTTTGCTCCTCATGGGAAGCACGGCCATGGCTGGGGCAGGTTGTATTAATTTTGATTTTGCAGGAGAAAACTATAATTTGATTGAAAAGAAAAAATCTATTAGTTACTCTTATAAACTTGATACTAAAGACCCAGTACGTATAGAAAATCATTTTGGTGATGTAAAAGTAAAATTTTGGGATAAAGACGAAGTCAAAGTCAATATTACCATTACTGCCAATGCTCCTACCGAAGAGCAAGTGGAGGCATTTTTAAAAATTGTCAATATCAAAAGAAGTCAGCAAGACGGAGAAGCCTCATTTATTACGAAGCTGTACTGCTACAAATCTGCTTTTGAAAACAATATCAGCAAAGAGAAGGAGAAGAACTTCCTCAGAGTAGACTACCAGGTATACATGCCTGAGAACCATAACCTAACGGTCAACAATTCGCATGGCGATGTTTATATTCCTGAGTTTAACGCCATTTTAAATATTAAACAGGATTACGGAAATTTCTTTGCCGACCACTTAAATAATAAAGCTTCGATTATTGATGTCAACTTTGGCAAAGCCTATATTAAATCAATGACAGGCGGAGAGCTTAAATCTAATCAAACCGCCCTTTTGATTGACAAGGTTGAGGCCGTAAACATGATCAACATTTGTGGTACAGTTAAGGTTTTAGAAGCAAATAACGCAAACATTAAAGCTACTTATACTAAGGGCTATATTGGCAAAGTAAATGAGTCATGTAAGTTTAATTTGAATTACTCTAAACACTTCCGACTAGCGGAAATACGCGATGATGTGGAAACGCTAGAAATTTCAAGTTCATTTACTAATCTAGAGTTACCGCGTTGTCTTAAAGGAAAATACAACCTTAGTGCAGACACTAAAAACACAAATATGGTGATGAATCAAGAGCCAGATATAAAAACTGTAAATTCGTCAAACGGTTCACAACAGCAGTATATTATTGGTAACACCGCTGCCTCACATGCTACCAAAGTACATCTTACTTCAAATTACGGTAAGGTGGAAGTAAAGTAAGATTTTAAAAAATTAATTAGATACCCAATAGGCTTAGAATATAGGTAACAATACAAATACTATCTTCGTAAATGAAGCACCGATAAGTAATTTAGTATATCTAATAACACTGGTCTGGATAGAAATATTCAGACCTTTTTTTATGCCCGATTATCGATGTAAATGGTTAATTTTAATTTCTTCATCAACCTAATAAAATAAAATGCAGCATTTTCATTACAGAACTTGCAACCTTTGCGAAGCTATGTGCGGGCTAAAAATAACGCACGAAAACCAAGAAATAATTAAGATAGAAGGCGACAAAAAAGACACCTTCAGTAGAGGTCACATTTGCCCAAAAGCCTACGGACTTAAAGAAATATACCAAGACCCTGACCGACTAAAAACGCCCCTCAAAAAAGTAAATGGAGCTTGGGAAGCTATTTCTTGGGAAGCTGCCTATAAAGAAATAGCCAGTAAAATAGTAGAGCTAAACATAAAGCATGGTCCAGATAGCATAGCTGTTTATCAGGGTAACCCCACTATTCATAATTTAGGAACTGTTCTTACAGCTCCACGTTTTTTCAAAGCCCTCAAAACCAAAAACATTTACTCGGCTTCTTCTTCAGACCAAATCCCTCATCACTTTGCCTCATGGCAAATGTTTGGGCATCCTATGTTGGTCCCAATTACTGACATTGATAATACGGAGCTTTTTGTAATTGCAGGCGGCAACCCCTTAGTTTCTAACGGTAGCATGATGACTGTTCCTGATATTGGAAACAGACTAAAGTCAATTTCTGAAAGAGGTGGAAAAGTTATAGTCATTGACCCGAGGTATACAGAAACAGCTGCCAAAGCAGACCAACATATATTTATCAAACCTGGTACAGATGCTTGGTTATTTACAGCCATTTTGAAGCATATTTTTGACGAAAACTTGGTTAACATGGCACATCTTGAAGGCTTCACTGACGGCTTATATGAATTAAAAGCGGCCATTGCAGACTTTGACATAGCTACTGCTGAGGAGAAAACGGGCATTGACCAAAACGCAATAAAAACCTTAGCTAAGCAAATAGCAACAACTAAAAAAGCAGCCCTTTACGGAAGAATGGGCGTTAGTACCCAGGCTTTTGGTGGCTTAAATAATTGGTTAATAAATGCCATAAACATAGTTTCAGGCAATTTAGATTTAGAAGGTGGCTTACTTTTCACCAAGCCACTGATAGATTTCATTGGCAAAGCCAAACCTAAAAACCGATATAACAGATGGCAAAGTAGGGTTAGAAAGTTTCCAGAGTTTTTAGGCGAACTTCCCGTAGCCTGCCTATCAGAAGAAATAGAAACCGAAGGCAAAGGGCAAATCAAAATGCTCATGACTAGCTGCGGAAATCCGGTACTTTCTATTACCAATGGAAATCGTTTAGATGCGGCTCTTAAAACTCTTGATTACATGGTGAGTTTTGATATTTATCTTAACGAAACCACCAAACATGCTGACATCATTTTGCCTCCGGCTACAGGCCTAGAAGTACCTCATTATGATTTAACTTTTAATGTTCTAGCCGTGAGAAACACCGCTAAATACTCCCCTGCCCTTTTTGAAAAAGAAAAAGAAGCCAAATATGATTGGGAGATTTTCCAAGAACTAGGTCATGCACTAGCCAAAGCAGCAGGCGTAGAACCCTCAAATGGCGGAAAGGTTTATTCACCAGAAGAGATGCTTAGCATAAGTTTGAAAAACAATGACTATAATATAAGCTTTAAAGATTTGCAAGAGCAAACTCATGGTTTTGACCTTGGCTCTTTAAAACCACAGCTCCCAGCACGTTTAGGAAACGAGAATAAGCGAATTAATCTTTGCCCAGAACTCCTTGTAAATGACTTAAAGCGTTTAAAAGAAGCTACCGACGAAAAAGGTTATACGCTGATAGGCAAAAGACATTTACGCGACAACAATAGTTGGATGCATAATTCTGATTTACTTCAAAAAGGGAAAAACAGATGTTTGGTCTTAATGAACCCTGCGGATGGGAAAAAAGAAGGAATTAAAACAGGAGATAAAGTAGCGGTCAAATCAAGAGTAGGAGAAGTAAAAATTGAGGCACATTTAACTACGGACATTATGCCAGGCGTATTGGTAATTCCGCATGGTTATGGGCACGGAAAAGGAAACATTAAACTAACCGTAGCAGAAAGAAACCCCGGAGTAAGTGCAAACGACCTAACAGATGATATGCTGATAGACCAACTAACAGGAAATGCTGCTTTTAGCAATGTTAGAGTCCAAATTTCGGCGGTAGCCTAGTTTGTTCCTACAGCTGGTTCAGTGTTTTTGGGTAAATTGTAACACCTGCGGCATCTAGCTTCATAGCTTTCTAATTCGCCCAAAAGCACTTGTTTTTCGTCTGCGGCAGTTCTGTAAGAATAATGTGCTATATCGCCACATTTGACACAGATAGCGTGTACCTTGGTAACATATTCTGCCACTGCCATAAGAGCAGGCATAGGCCCAAATGGTTCTCCTTTTGAGTCCATATCTAAACCAGCTATTATTACTCTTTTTCCCGAGTTAGCAAGTTTGTTAACAACCTCTACCACGCCTTTATCTAAAAACTGAGCTTCATCTATGCCCACCACATCACAGTTTCCTGTATAAAGAAGTATCTCGGCAGCTGAGTTTACTGGTGTAGACCTGATAGCATTTTTATTATGAGAAACTATATCTTCCTCATCATAGCGAGTATCTATCCCTGGCTTAAATATTTCTACATTTTGCCGAGCAATTTTAGCCCTATTAAGCCTTCTGATAAGTTCTTCGGTTTTTCCGCTAAACATAGAGCCACATATCAATTCCACCCAACCCATCTTTTGGTCATTTGACCTACCTCTTTTCGGCTCTATAAACATAAATGCATTTTTTTTTCGTTTAGCTAAAAGTGGTGCAAAGTTTGTAACTTTATATCACTTACATGCTCCTACAAAAGAAACGAATTTGAAAATGACCTACAAATGGAATTCGACAGATGTCGAAACTTACGCTAAAGCTTTCTCTAGCCTTATTTGCGACGAATATTTCAGCAATCAGAAAACAATTTCTGGTGGTGACATTTTAAAAATAACAGAGATTAAACAACTCAATCTTCTTGTAATAAGAAACTTGTTCGAAAAATGGCAAGAAGAAAGTAGCCGACTTCAAAGCCCTTATTTTGACTTTGAAAACGCAGAAGTCAAAACTGCTTTAGCCTCTTTTATGAATACACTATCCAGATTTATTTCTGTCGGTAGAGATAAATTTGAAATTCTTTTGGCAAAATCAACACAAGACACGCTTCAGCTGGCCTTAGAACCTAAAGGGTATTTTGATAACTTAATGCGAAACCTCCCTGAGTTTAAACTCACAGCAGAGTGGATTACGGCCAATAAAAAATATTTCCAAATCAATAAACCTGTTTTGGATGCTTTAGAAAACAAATTAAATGGAGGCTCTGTTTTTGCCAATCAAGGCATAGACTGGTTAAAAGTAATTTTTGAGAGTTTTAATGGCGAAGACCCATCAGAGCTTTTAGAAGACTTTGATGGTATTTTAAAACTTAATCTTGGAACGGCCTCAGCCTCAAACAAATCTTTCTTTGACGAAGCATTAGACGCTGCACCAACAGTTTCCAGAAGAACTTTAGAGCCGAGTCAGGAAAAACCAGAAATAGCAACGCAGATAAGACAACCAGTTGTTGCTGCACCAGCTCCAGCTCCGTCACCAAGTCCTGCTCCAGTTCAAAAAGCAGTGCAACCTGTTACAGCTCCGCAAGCAGTAAAAGCTGTTATCAAAGAACCAATGACTTTGAATGATAGATTATTAAATGGCAGCAAGACTTTAAACGACAGTAAAGAAAGTGCTAAAGTGGCCAATCTTTTGGACTCACATAGTAGGTCCAAAATTAATAGTTTGAAAAGTGGTATATCGCTTAATCAACGTTTCTTATTTATAAATAATCTCTTTGGAGGAAATCAAGATAATTACGGAAGAAGCATGGAAACGCTGGATGCCTGCAGTAGCCTTACCGAAGCCATGAATTATACAAACCATGAACTTGCAGTAAAATATCAGTGGGACAGCAACTCTGCCGAAGCAGAAGAGTTTTATGCCTTAATAGAAAGGAAGTTTAGCTAAACCATCATCATGGCTGCCCCCCCAGCTAACAGTCCAAAAACTATTATAATGCCATAAATTATCAACATAGTAAGGGTCATTACTCCTACAAATTTGAACATTTTTCTCATGTTAAAAAGTGCTAAATGGAGCTGTTTATTATCTTCTTTTAAAATCGCTTCTTTAGTGCTTTTTGAAAATCTGAAAAGATAAAGGCATGGGAAAAAATATATGACCGCCATCACAACATAAATAAACGCCATACCCAAAAAATAACTAGGGCCTAGGCTTTCAAAATGCTCTCCGTTAGGTAAAAAACTCATTATGGTGCTAAGACCTAGGGCAAAAACAACCAATAAAGCACTTCCAACAAAACCAACTATAGCTAGAAATTTAGCCCATTTTGCAGATTCTAGTAAATCCTGCTTTCCGTCTTCTGAAAGGTAAAGTGTGTTTTCCATTTAGTAAATGTGTTTGATTTAGAACAAGTAAGTTCGTTCTTTTCTTCTAAAGTTCAACTATTTGTATACCAAAATTGTAGCTAAAAAGCACTAGTTAGCCTCCAAAAAAACATATTCTATGGATATACGTATCAAAAATCAATCATAGGTTTCTTTTCAATTAATTTAAAAAAGGGCTATTTTTCATTTTTATGCGAAAAACCCTATTCTACTTTTTATTATCAAGCACTTTCACTTTTGCACAAAATAGCCTCAGTGGCGTGGGTGGTAAAAGTTGGGGTATGGGACATGCTATGGTGGCCCTCCCACATTCGCAAACTTTCTTTTACAATCCAGCTGGGTTGGGCTTTGTTCAAAACTCCTTTGTCAACTCCTCTTTTGATTCAAGGTTTGATATAGCTGGACTGTCTACCATGTCACTGTCGGCTGTGTTAGCAGAAAAGTGGGCTACCGTGGCCATAGGAGCCGAACGATTTGGCGACCAACTTTATAATGAAAACAAGGCAGGAATTGCGATAGCAAAAAGTACCGAAAGGGTATCGCTCGGCGTCAAAATATCTTATCTCGGGAATTATGCCGAAGGCTACTCTTCCAGAAATACATTGGTAACAGAATTTGGCGTAATGGCTTATCTCTCGCCCAAAGTAAGCATAGGAATGCATGCATATAACCTTACAGGAGCCTCGCTTTACGACTTTGAAAAGATACCAACTACGCTACGACTTGGTGCGGCCTTTCAGCCAACCACCAAAATAACTATAGCGGCAGAAACAGAATATATTCCTTCAGAAAAGCCTTTTTTCAAAGCAGGTCTAGAATATATGATATTTGAAAATTTTCATCTCAGAACTGGGATAAATTCAGGAATTAGGACCAATCATTTTGGCGTGGGCTACACTTATAAAAAATGGATATTTGATTACGCGGTAAATACGCACCCTACCTTGGGTTTATCGCATCATTTTAGTTTACAACTAAACCTTCCAAAGAAATTAAAATGAAAAGATACCTCCTCTTAATTTTAATTTTACTCCAAGTAAACCTTGCCATAGGTCAAGCTCCCAGGTTGGAAGCACCTCCTGTAGAGATAGATCTTGACAATTTTATTCAGCGACTAGCCGCCACACAACAAGAAGATATAAATTACGAAGACTTGTATGAAGCATTGCTTCAATTTTACTTAAACCCCATCAATCTTAACGCTGCTAAACCAGACGAACTGCGAAGTTTATTTCTTCTTTCGGAATCTCAGATTCAAAATTTCTTTGAGCATAAAAATCGTTTTGGAAATTTATTAAGCCTTTATGAGCTACAAACAATTGAAGGTTTTGATGCCGAAACTATTCAAACGCTTAGACCTTTTATCAGGTTAAGTAACGGCGTATCTGTAAATGACGTTAAAGGGATTTTCAATAGAGCTACTGACCACTTTTTGGTTATTAGAACAGAGCAAACCTTAGAAAAAGCAGATGGTTATAAAGAAGGGAAATATTTAGGCTCACCGCAAAAACTATACGCTCGGTACAGACTACAGCATCCTAAAGATTTTAGTTTAGGCTTTATCATGGAGAAAGACCAAGGCGAACCAAACATAGCAGACTACACAACATTCCATTTTCAACTACAGAATAAGGGCAAGCTTAAAAACGCTATTATTGGTGATTATCAATTACAATTTGGGCAAGGCCTAGTAATGTCTGGTGGTTATGCTGCTGGTAAAGGTGGTGAACCTATTTACACCACCCGAAGAAGTGATTTAGGCATAAGACCGCACAACTCTGTTCTAGAAGGAGGCTTTTTACGTGGTGCTGCTGCTACCTACCAAACCGGTCAAATATCGCTTACTGCTTTTGGTTCTTATACCAAAAGAGATGCCAGCATAAACACTGATGTAGAAGAAAGAGAAGATGTTTTCAGCTCTATCTTATCTTCCGGCTTACACAGAACGCAATCAGAAATTGATAAAAAAGGGCTAGTAAACGAAACAAGTACGGGAATTAATGCCAAATGGCAGCATGGGGATGGACATATTGGATTCACTGTTTTAAACACAAATTATAGCAATCCTTTAGAGCGTAACTCAAGGGAATATGCAGTACATGAGTTTAAGGGCACACAAAACACCGTAATGGGTCCCAACTTTTCATATTCGTGGCAGAACTTCAATTTCTTTGGCGAAGCAGCTCGTTCTAGTAGTGGAGGTATTGGAGCTATTGGGGGTTTTGTAGCATCACTTAGCCCACAAGTAGAATGGGCATTAAACTTCAGAAATTATGATAAAGACTTCCATAGTTTCTATTCTAATGCTTTTGGCGAGGGAAGCAGAACTATTAATGAAAAAGGGATTTACACTGGCTTTAAATACACGCCAAAAAGAGGCTATACTTTTGCAGCCTTTTACGACAAATTTAAATTCCCATGGCTAAGATACTTAGTAGATGGGCCGTCTGACGGCGACGATTACCTCCTCCGATTTACGCTTAAACCTACCAAAAAATGGATTTTTTATACCCAATATCATAGAGAACAAAAACAAAAGAATTTCCCAGGAAATGAATCTGTAAGCGATTATCTAGTCAAAACTACTCGACAAAACCTACTTGCTCAATTTGAATTTAATATTTTCAAAAACTTCAAATCTCAAACAAGGGTACAGTACAATTCCTTTCAATACGAAACCTTAGACCGTTCAAATGGCTACGCATTAATTCAGGACATAGAGGGGAGCATTGGTCGCTTACAGCTCAAAAGCCGTATTGCACTGTTTAGTACCGATTCTTTTGATTCCAGAATTTACGCTTACGAAAACGACGTACTTTATACCGTTTCTTTCCCTGCATACTTTGGCAAAGGAACACGCCTTTATTTAGTTAGCCGATACAGCCTTACCCGAAAAATAGACGTTTGGGCCAGAATAGCCCGCACCTCTCTCACAGACAGAGACACCATCAGTTCTGGAAATAATGAGATTGACGTACCGCACAGAACAGATGTAAAGCTGCAGGTTAGGTATAGGTTTTAGAAACCTGTACAAGGATACCAACTGAAGTAATGAGCTATATTTTAACACGTTAACATAAAACTTTACCACTCCCTAAAATTCTCATACTCTTCATAAGACTCTATATAAAAAAAACTACCTTAGATGTTAAGCCCTTAACCTCCTTAACATGAAAACAATAATTACCTTTCTTTGCATCATTGCAATATCTTTCCCTAAAGTATCAAATGCTCAACAAATAGAATTCGGAAAAGAGATTTCTATAAACATTGAAGCTATTAATCAGGCGGCTACTCAGCACACCGCTTCCATTGAAACACTGTCTTCAGACTTAAAGCTTCCTTTGCCGACAGGTGAAATGGTCTCTTTTAGGCTTGATTACTCCGCCATTATGGAGTCTCAACCTACTGATATTTTGACATTTTCTGCAAAAAATGCTGATGAAAGTGCAATTCTGCGTTGTAGTTTAACCTCTAGTGGGTTTAATGCCATAATGCGGTATCAAAATGGCTATTACATCATAGAGCCTATTGACAGCAAAGAGGGCAGGTATAAATTATACAATATAAATGAAAGCCCGACTGGAGAATGTGGCATTTCAAACCCAAAAGAAAATGGAATTACCGATGCCAATGGTAAGATACTTAGTGCTACTAACTTTCCTGTTGGCACCCAAATGAGAACCTACCGTTTTGCAGGAGCCGCCACAGGTGAAATGACAACTGCTTATGGCAGCCAAGCAGCCGCCAGAAATAGAATAGTAGCTATCATGAATGCCACTAACTTAATATATCAGGTGGAGGCATCTATGCAATTCAGCGTCATAACCAAAACTACAAATCTATCATTAATCTTCACCGACCCCAATACTGACCCTTTCAGTGTGAACACCAATTTTGGAGATGCTTATGATGGCCAAAATGGTTTTAATACATTGAATGGAAACGCTTCTTTGTCTTATACTGAATATGACATGGGACACACTTTTAATGATTATGGTCCGTATGGAGGTGCTAGAGGAACAGGAGGAGGTTCTCCCTGTGTAAATGCTAGCAAATCTGTAGGCTGGACAGAATTTGGCATCGGCTCCTCCCTAGGAACTATTGTTGGGGTATTTGCCCACGAAGTAGGGCATCAGTTTAATGCATGGCATACATACAATGCCGTAGGAGGAAGCGTAAGTAGTCCTACTTTTTGCACGAGTGGGTGGGACAACGAAACCGCCGTAGAGCCAGGAAGTGGTAGCACGCTCATGGCTTACGGAGACAATTGCTCCTCTCCTACAAATTATGTTTTAACCTCACCAAATAACGAATCTTACTTCCACGCAAAAAGCTTAGACCAGATTTTCACTAAAATGAGCGGAGTTAGTAATTGTTTTACCGCAGCTGCCACAGGAAACACGCCCCCTATAGTAAGTGTAGGCTCTGCAGCTACCATTCCAAAAGGAACCCCATTCTCCCTTACTGGAAGTGCCACAGATGCCAATGCTGGCGATGTATTAAGCTATGCATGGGAACAAATGGATAATGCTTCTGCTAGTGACCAAGGAGCATTAGGTAGCTCTATAAATGGCACAGGAGGCTACCCGGCAGTAAACAGTGCCGCGTCTGCTCCTTTGTTTAGAAGTAGAATATCTAGTTCACCAACTCGGATCTTTCCAGACATTAATTTCATACTTAACAATGCTAATAACCCAGATGATAACGAAGGTGAAGATTTACCACAAGTAGCCAGAACTATGAATTTCAGACTAACTGTTAGAGATAATAAAGCAAATGGTGGTGGTGTGGACTCTGAAGCTTTAGTTGTAATTGTTAACGCTGCTGGTCCTTTTCAACTAACTAGTCACAATACTAATTCAACTATTGCTGCTGGTAGCAACATCAACGTAAACTGGGCAGTAAATAGCACTAATGCTCTGTCTGCCAATGTTAAAATTTCAATGTCAATAGACGGCTCTAGTTTCCCATTTGTTCTGGCCGCTTCCACACCTAATGACGGAAGTCAATCGGTTACGTTACCCGCTAATTTCCCAGCAAGTACTAAAGCCAGAATTAAAGTATCAAGTATAGGAGGTAATGGGTTTGAATGGTTTGATATCAATAATGCTAATTTAACTATCACCTCTACTTGTGCAGCGGTAGCATCCTTTATTTGTCCAACCAATACCGTTTCAGGAAGCCCTGGAAATCCAGCTTTTAATTTATCACTTTCAAATTTTACAGGTTCCGAATTAGCCAGTAAAACATTCACTACAAATTTTGCCAGTCAAAGCCTTAGAAATTTTGTAAGAAGCAATGCTGCAGAAACTGCTTGTGAAACCCCCGGTTATTCTAGCAATTCTGTTATCCTTCCCTTTCAAGTAACCTCAAGTGGCACCTATTCATTAAATTCGGATAACAGTGTGGGAATGACGATCTTATCTTCTTCTGCTATTAATTGTACAGGCTTTATTGGCTCCAGTATAAAAGGTAATGATTTCTATAATGAAGTATCTTCCATTACCTTAAATACCTGTACTACTTATTATTTAGTTTTGTATAATGTATTCTCTTTAACTAATGTCTCCATTACTTTTTCTGGCGGAGGTGATATTATACAAACTAGTGCCTACCCAGGAGGTTTTTCTTATACCTATGCAGCAATAAACAATGTAACAGGAAATGTTGCTGCCGTGTCCTCAACAGCCAACTTCACGAGTTTATCTGGTGGGACTTACACTATCAAAGGTCTCTCATATGCCAATGGAACGAACACCGCCGCATTTGTTGGAGGCTCAGAAGCAGCTGCCTATAGCACAGGCTCGTGTATTTTATTTAGCAATAATTCCAAGACATTGATAATTATAGCGGGACCATGCCCTAGTACCTTAAATTTAGTTTCTACCACAAACGATATTTCTTCAGGAACTTCAACTTATCAAACTAGTAATACCGTGAATCCTGGACTAATAACAGCTACCAACAAAATAACAGGAGGTAACACAACCTACGATGCTGGGAAAAAAGTAGAAATGAATCCAGGGTTCGAGGCAAAAAATGGAGCTGTCTTTAAAGCTCAAATTGGTGGATGTAATTAACTATCATAGAACCTTAAAGAATAATCTCAGGTAATCTTTTATTCCATTAAAGACCTAGTCTTAACTGTTTTTGCTATAACAAAAATTAAATACCCAACTGGCCCAAACATAAATACAAAAGGAAGGATTAGGCTATATATCCATCTCGCCAAGCCAGTTTCTTTGGATTTTCTAACTACATAAGCTCCCACAAATAAATCAAAAGCTAAATAATGAAACCAGCCAATAACAATGGCGGTATCAGAAGTAAATAATGCCTTTACACTAGCTAAAGAATTGAAACTATCTGCCTCAAAACTCCCTAAATCTGATATAACCATAAAAGCATATATCAATGATAAAAGCAGAATAACACCATTCAACACCAAGGTTTGTGTGTATTTCCAATGAGGTAAAATCAGTAAGAGCAACCATCCTAAAATCACAAAAGAATTTCCGAAAGAGAAAATAGATGATGGTGTCATAATTTTGAGTCTGTTATGTTTGACAATGAAATTACCGCTACTTCACACTTATTCAAAAAGAAATCTGCGATAGCTTTGTACCCAACATACGAAGAAAACAGTATCTTAGACATTAATAAAAGCTAATTGCAAGTCGACCATGAACATTAAAGACCTCCTCAAAAAGCCAGACTTAGAAGAAAAAAGCCGAGAATTAAAACAGTTTGTGCAATTTGATAAACTGATTAGAGAATTAAAGGCTCGTACACTTCCAGAGCATACCATTAAAACCATAAACTTGGAAGTAGATGCTATCAACAGTACCCTTGAATTAGGAAAAAAGCTAGCCAAGCAGATAAAAACTTCCTTAGCTAAAATAATCAAGCTCCTAGAAAAAGATCTTAAAATAGTTACTAAAAACTATTATAGAAATTTATGGCTAGCCATTGGCGTTGGAGCATTTGGTGTTCCTTTGGGTGTAGCATTAGGGTCTATTTTAGGTAACATGGCTTTTATTGGAATTGGAATGCCTATAGGTATGGCCATTGGCGTAGCTATTGGAACTCAGATGGATAAAAAAGCTGCCACTGAGGGCAGGCAATTAGACTTAGAAGTACAGTATTAAAGCGAAAAAAATATTTCATGACAAGCGAGGAAATCATTTTACTTCTAATTTCCCTTCCTTTTATAATCGGGACATTTCTCCCCTTAAGTGGAGGGAAACATTGGCTTATAAGAGGTTTTGATTTTATCAGAATCCAATCTGCAGTAGTGCTTACGGTAACCTTTTTGTTTAGTTTCATACTAATTACTGATGCCTCTATTTTAGTGAGGTTTGTTCAGTTCACATTACTTATAGCCCTTATTACTCAAATTAAAATCATTTCTCCTTACATCATCTTAAAAAACGAAAAGCATAAACCTAGTTCAGGAGACTCGCAGAAGCTAACAATACTTAGTGTCAACGTTTTACAAAGCAATGACTGTTACCACAAACTTATAGAGCTGGTAAAAAAGCTACAACCAGATATCCTACTAACTATTGAGAGTAATAAAGCTTGGGAAGATGCTTTAGAAGAGATTGAAAATGATTATCAATATAGCGAAAAGGTACCCAAAGAAAACACCTATGGAATGCACTTTTACACCAATTTAAAAGCAGACAACATAAAGGTGCATTACTTTTTAACCGACGAAAGACCAACAATTGAAGCACATTTAGAAGATCGAGAAAACAATAAGTTTGTCTTTTGGGGCATTCATCCACCACCACCCAGCCCTACTGAAGAGGTAACCTCAAAGAAGAAAGATGGGGAGCTGCTTAGTATTGCCAAACTTATAAGGAAATCAAAAACTCCTAGTTTGGTTATTGGCGATTTCAATAGCGTTTGTTGGTCAAACGTTTCCACCCTTTTTGCAAAAACTTCTGATTTAAAAGACGCTCGAAAGAGAAGAGGTTTTTTTTCAACATTTCCTGTCAAACCTTTCTTCATGAGGTTTCCTATTGATTTACTTTACCATTCTGAAGAAATAAAGATTTACCACATGAACACCCTACCGGAAATTGGCTCTGACCACCTTCCTCTTTACTCAGAGTTTAGTGTTCATCGTTCTAAAACAGAAAGTCCGAAATCAATGAAAAAGACCGAGAAAGAAGAGGTAGAAGAAATTATTACCGAAGGCAAAGAAGCAGAGAAATCCGAGTGATAGGTCTCTTTCTAAGAAAAGCTGACCTATGTCAATAAAAACAAGTTTTCTTTAAAGCTTTGGCTTAATCAATAAATGAATGGGTAAATTGAGCATCTAAACCTATTGATTTATTCAAAACCCTATAAGATCTTCCTTTGCATGAAACCCAAATTACTACTCCTACCCGCATTAGTATTTCTATTTTTTTCTTGCAGCATAAAACCGGAAAAGGTAGAAAAACCAAACGTGCTCTTTATTTCTATTGACGACCTTAATGACTGGATAGGGTGTTTGGACGGGCACCCACAAATAAAAACTCCGAATATTGACAAATTGGCCGCAAGGGGAATACTTTTCACCAATGCTCATACACAATCTCCTATTTGCAATCCATCTAGAACTAGTCTACTTACCGGATTGAGACCATCAACCACAGGCGTATATGGTCTTTCGCCATGGATTAGAAATGTAGACTCCTTAAAACACTTGGTTACACTTCCGCAATATTTCTCACAAAACGGCTATACCAATTACAGTACTGGAAAAATTTTCCATGGCAATAATGGAAGAGGAGAAAACGACCATGAATTTGATGTTTTAGGCCCAGGCACCACTATTAAAGCAAAACCTGCGGAGAAAATCACAAAGTTTACTCCTGGCGGAAATCATCCCTTAATGGATTGGGGAACTTTTCCACATAACGATGAAGACAAAAATGACTTCCAAATAGCAAGTTGGGCTGTAGATGTGCTCAACAGTAAGCCTGAAGACCCTTTCTTTTTATCATGCGGTTTTTTCCTGCCTCATGTCCCTGTTTACGTGACCGAAAAATGGTTTAACATGTATCCTTATGAAACATTGGTAATGCCTCCTATGTTAGAAAACGATAGAGAAGATACACCCAGAGCTTCATGGTATAATCATTGGAAGGTGCCTGAGCCAAGACTTAAATGGATGAAAGAAAGTCAACAAGTAAAACCATTGGTAAGGTCATACTTGGCAGCCATAAGCTTTATAGACAGCCAAGTGGGTAGATTGCTAGATGCTTTAGATGAAAACGGTTTTGCTGATAATACCATTGTGGTGCTGTGGTCAGACCACGGATACCATTTAGGAGAGAAAGAAATTAGTGGCAAAAACACTCTTTGGGAGCGTTCCACCCACGTTCCTTTAATATTTGCAGGACCAGGAATAAACAAGAACATAAAATTTGACAACCCTGTAGAACTGCTAGACATATACCCTACCCTAAATGCATTATGTAACTTACCCGAAAAATCTGAACTAGAAGGAGTCTCTCTTTTAGCGGAATTGCAAGGCAAAAAAACAGAGGAAACACGACCAGCAATTACAACTAATAACTATAAAAACCACAGTATTAGAACCAATGAATGGCGATACATTCAATATGCCGATGGAAGCGAAGAATTATATGACTTAGCAAAAGACCCTAACGAGTGGGAAAATATAGCAAGTAGTTTAGAAACAAAGGCGATAAAAGAAGACTTGGCTAAATGGCTTCCTAAAAAGAATCATCTACCATATTTTGGAAATGGTTTTAGAGTGTTGCAATACGAAAATGGAACACCCATCTGGGAGGGCGAAATCATTAAACCAGAAGATGCCATTCCTGACATTTAATTGTGGCGTTTTGGTTTCCATAAAAGAGCTTTATAAAGAAATCTTTAAGAATTTAATAAGCTAGGCAATACACTATACTGTCTAGCTTTAGCTATGTAAGACCAAAAAGTACCTTGAAAACATCTATTAAGCTAAATCCCTAGACAAAACCCTGATTTCAGACCGCAACATTAACAACTATAAAACTGAGCATAGTATAATTTTCACTAATTTTAAGAAGGATTTGAAGGTAAAAACTCAATGAATGAAATACTTTAATTTATTCTTTTATTCAACCTATTAAAAATGAAAACGAAAAAAACTAACTCTTCAAGAAGAGACTTCATCAAACAAGGAGCTTTGGCTTCTTCCATCTTTGTAGTGCCAAGACACGTTTTAGGTGGTGTAGGCTACACAGCACCAAGTGACCAATTAAACATAGCAGCAATAGGTGCCGGAGGTAAAGGTGCCAGCGATATAAGAAACGCATCTGTTAATGGTCGTGAAAGAGTAGTTGCTCTATGTGACGTAGATTTCTCAGGTTCTGCGGCGGCATCTGTTAAAAGATTCCCGAAAGCTAAACTCTATGCGGATTATAGAGAAATGTTAGATAAGGAAAAAGATATTGACGCTGTTACTATTTCTACCCCTGACCACGTGCATGGTCCTGCTGCTAAATATGCCATGGATAGAAACAAACACGTTTATGTGCAAAAACCAATGACACATAACATCCGTGAAGCTAGAATTCTTACAGAGCTTGCCAGAACTAACAAGATTGTTACACAAATGGGTAACCAAGGAGGTTCTAACGAACTATTAGGTATGGTTCAAAAATGGGTGGATTCTGGTGTAATGGGCAAAATAGCTAAAGTACAAATATGGACAAACAGACCTGTATGGCCACAAGGAAACGCTATGCCTGAGCCAAATGCTAGCTTAAAACCAGATGACCTAAATTGGGATTTATGGTTAGGACCAAATGAGCTAAAACCATACACCCCTAAAATGCATCCATTTAACTGGAGAGGTTGGTGGGATTATGGTACTGGAGCTTTAGGAGATGTGGGATGTCACTTAATAGACATTCCTTTCAGAACATTAGGCTTAAAATACCCTACCGCAGCAGAATGCTCTGTAGCTTCTATTTATTCCGAAATGTGGAATGCAGACTATCACCCAGAAGGTTGTCCTCCATCTTCGTTCATTACTTTAAAGTTTGGTGCTACTGCAAAAAGCCAATCTCCAATAGAAATGACATGGAGCGATGGCGGTATAAGACCTTCGCATCCAGACATCATACCAGCAAATGATGATATAGGCGGTAAAGACAGTCAAAATGGTGTTTTAATTATTGGTGAAAAAGGAATAATTTCTACCAACATTAATGATAGCTCTCCATTAATGCCAAAACTTTACTTAAATGATGGGACTACAGAATTTGGTCCAGAAGTAGAGAAAAGCGACGAACCAGAATACGGCCACCATAGAAAATGGGTTGATGCGTGTAAAGCAGGTTTCAAGAGCTCTGAACACTTAGCACTAACATCTTCTTTTGATTATGCAGGTCCTATGACAGAAACTGTATTGATGGGTAATTTAGCCATCAGAAGTTATATGCTAAGAAAAGAAGACAGCAAAGGAAAAATGGATTTTTACGCTAGAAAGAAACTTCTTTGGGACGGTGAAAACATGCGTATCACTAACCTTGAAGCAGCAAACCAGTTTGTAGGAAGAACTTACAGAAAAGGCTGGGAAGTATAATTTTCAATATTTTAAACAGCTCGGTAAACATAGAACCGAGCTGTTTTTTTTAACTTACACTTTAAATAAAAATAGACTAAAATTACTTATGAAATTAACTACGCTTGGCTTAGCCATCGCCCTACCAGTTGCACTTTACTCTTGTTCTAGTAGCACTACAGAATCTACTGAGACAATGGAAACTACCGATGAAACCCTTAGTACCGATGACGGTTTTGTTGCTTTAAGCGAAAATTTGGATGGCTGGATTGGCGATAAAGCTGTTTATACTATTACTGATGGCGTAATTTCTGTAAACCCAGAAGAAAAAGGAACAGAAGGAAGCGGTGGAAACCTATTGACAGAAAAAGAGTATAGCGATTTCGTTTTCAAATTTGAATTTCAATTAACACCAGGTGCAAATAACGGATTAGGAATTCATGCTCCATTAGAAGGTGATGCAGCCTATGAAGGTATAGAATTACAAATTTTAGATAACACTGCAGAGAAATATGCAGACCTTCATGATTATCAATATCACGGTTCAGTTTATGGTTTAATTCCGGCCAAAAGAGGTTTCCTTAAGCCTGTTGGAGAATGGAACGAAGAGATTGTAACCGTAGAGGGTTCTAAAATTAAAGTGGTTTTAAATGGCACTACTATTTTAGATGGCGATTACTTAGAAGCAAGCAAGAATGGCACTTTAGATGGTAAAGAACATCCTGGCCTGGCAAGAACTAGTGGTCATGTTGGATTTTTAGGACATGGTGAAGTACTATCTTTTAGAAATGTTTTCATTAAAGACCTTAGTCTATAAGACAATAATACTTTCGTCAGAAGAGGCTGTCTCATATTAAAAAATGAGATGGCCTTTTTTCGTGCTAAATACCCT
>NZ_CAXHZC010000003.1:0-662534 GCF_964021845.1 uncultured Arcticibacterium sp.
TACCAAACATTATTAACTAATTCTAACTTTTATGATTCTTCTTTAAATTGTTATACTATATCAGATTATTCCTCACACCTATAATCCATCTCAAATACGTATTTTTGCCCTTTCATTATACATATCAAGGAGTTTATGAAGGTTCTAATCACTGGGGCAACTGGATTGTTAGGGAAAGAAATTTGCAGACAACTGTCTAAAACCGACAAATATCAGTTGAGATGCCTTGTCCGAAGTATAAATAGTCAACTTTCGCCTAACATTGAACAAGTCGAAGGAGACATACTAGACTTGCCCTCTCTCAATAAAGCCCTAGATGGTATCGAACTAGTAATTCATGCTGCGGCCATGGTATCTTTCCACAAAAAAGATAAGGAAAAACTTTTTTTAACTAATGTAGAAGGCACTGCGAATATGGTAAACGCCTGTGATAACAATAAAATTAAAAAGTTTATACATGTAAGTTCGGTGGCTGCTTTGGGTAAACCAGAAAACATACTCGACCCTCTAAGAGAAACTATAATCAATGAAGAAAACAAATGGCAAGACTCCCCATTAAATTCATCTTATGGGAAAAGCAAATATTTGGCAGAACTCGAGGTTTGGAGAGCACAGGCGGAAGGACTAAAGATCGCAATAGTTAACCCTTCCGTAATCTTAGGAGAAGGGGAGTGGCAGAAAAGCAGTACACAATTATTCAATTATGTCAAAAAGGGAAACAAGTTCTATTCAAATGGTTCAATCAACTATGTTGATGTGCAAGATGTGGCAACATCGATTGTCAAACTATTGGAAAACAATATAAACGCAGAGCGATTCATTCTAAGTGCTGGCAAACTTACTTACAAAGAGTTCTTTGCCTTAATTGCAAAACATCTACAAAAGCCAGCAACAAGCATCTTATTGAAAGATAAGCTCATTGCCTTCTTATGGCGAGTAGAAGCCGTTCGTTCCTTTCTTACTGGGGCTAAGCCACTCATAACAAAAGAAACGTCAATCTCTGCTAAGAGTAATTTCCTGTATGACAATACTAAAGCAAAGAGCACGTTGGACATAAAATTCCAAAGTCCAGAGAAAACAATTGAAAGAGTTTCTCAATATCTTAGGGAGCTTAAATAATTATTATACATTATAAATATGCGAGTTATAAACTAACAAGATTTTCTAAAGGAAATGTCATAATAAATCTATCATTCCCAGAATAATGCAAGGAAAAGTATCCGTTTTATGACTTTTTATGGGAATTATGAAATTTTCTTAGTTATTTCGCAGCCTGAAATAGCCCCTCAATTTGGCCAAACGCCTTTGAAATGGCTATTTCGGGTTTTAATAAAATGCAAAAAACATATTTTAAATAAACATGGCATCAGTTAGACCAGACGAAGTTTCAGCCATTTTGCGTGAGCAACTTGCAGGGGCAAAAACCGAAGCAGAATTGGAAGAAGTAGGTACAGTATTGCAAATCGGTGACGGAGTTGCACGTATTTACGGTTTATCAAAAGTACAAGCAGGTGAATTACTTGCCTTTGAAAACGGATTAAAAGCATTAGCTCTTAACCTAGAAGAAGATAATGTAGGAGCCGTATTGCTTGGCGAATCTTCTGACATAAAAGAAGGTGCCACAGTAAAACGTACTGGCGAAATTGCTTCTGTAAAAGTTGGTGAAGGAATCATAGGCCGTGTAGTCAACACCCTTGCTGAGCCAATCGATGGCAATGGCCCTATTGTAGGAGAGACTTTTGAAATGCCACTTGAGCGTAAAGCTCCTGGTGTAATTTATAGAGAGCCTGTTACAGAACCTCTTCAAACTGGAATTAAAGCAATTGATGCTATGATTCCTATTGGTCGTGGCCAAAGAGAGTTAGTAATTGGTGACCGTCAAACCGGAAAAACGGCTGTTTGTATTGATACTATTCTGAATCAAAAAGAATTTTATGATAAAGGCGAGCCTGTATTCTGTATATATGTTGCCTGTGGTCAAAAAGCCTCTACTGTAAAAGCAGTAGAACAAACTTTAAGAAAATACGGAGCTATGGCCTATACAGTAATTGTATCGGCAGGTGCTGCGGACCCTTCGGCCATGCAATTTTTCTCGCCATTTACTGGTGCTGCCATTGGTGAGTACTTTAGAGATACCGGAAGACCTGCATTAGTAGTCTATGATGATTTATCTAAACAAGCTGTGGCATACCGTGAAGTATCATTATTGCTTCGTCGTCCTCCAGGACGTGAGGCTTACCCTGGTGATGTTTTTTACCTTCACTCAAGATTATTGGAAAGAGCTGCGAAAGTGAACTCTTCTGATGAAATTGCTCAGCAAATGAATGATCTTCCTCCTTCTTTAAAAGGAAAGGTTAAAGGTGGTGGATCACTAACAGCACTTCCAATCATTGAAACACAAGCTGGTGATGTTTCTGCATATATTCCAACTAACGTAATATCTATTACAGACGGTCAGATATTCTTGGAGCAAAACTTGTTTAACGCAGGTATTCGTCCTGCTATTAACGTTGGTATCTCGGTATCACGTGTTGGGGGTAATGCTCAGGTTAAATCAATGAAGAAAGTCTCTGGAACACTTAAGCTTGATCAAGCTCAGTTCCGTGAACTAGAAGCATTTGCCAAATTTGGCTCTGACTTAGATGCTGCAACCAAACTGGTAATTGACAGAGGTAGAAGAAACCAAGAGATTCTTAAGCAAGCTCAGTTTCAACCTGCCCCAGTAGGAGAGCAAGTTGCTATGATTTATGGTTCTATTAATGGAATCATGGATAAAGTACCTGTAGAGCGAGTTAAAGAGTTTGAAGCTGAGTTTATTTCTTTAATGAATGCTAGTAAGCCTGAGTTCCTTGCAACTTTAGCTGCTGGAAAATTAGAAAAAGAAATTACTGAGTGGATTCTTAAGGAAGGTAAAAACCTTGCTACTAAATACGCTTAAACCTAACCATTTTGTAAAACTCTATGTTATCTAGGCGAAGTAAAGAATTATTTTATACCTTTTTCAGCCCCGTTATGAGAATTAATGGGACACTATATAGGACAATAAGGGCACCCAGAAAAAATAACGATAATCTTATTAAAGTTCAGTTGGGTCCTGGCCAAAAAAACTATCTAGCTGGTTGGATAAATGTAGATTCAAATCTCTTTACGGCAAAAGTAGACGTTTGGTCTGACATACGATACACCCTTCCTTTTAAGGATGAATCGGTTGATTTCTTTTATTCTCATCATGTTATTGAGCATCTTCCAGACCTAACTTTCCATTTGAAAGATATGTATAGAGCTCTTAAAAAAGATGGGAAAATAAGAATTGGTGGACCCAATGGAGATACGGCTATTAGAAAGTACCTTGAAAACGACCATGCTTGGTTTATAAACTTTCCTGATGAGAGAGAGAGTATTGGTGGGAAGCTTGAAAACTTTTTAATCTGTAGGCAAGAGCACCTAACAATTCTCACGCCTTCATTTCTTAAAGAAAGCTTGGAAAATGTTGGTTTTAAGAATGTGAAAGTTTGTCTAGCAACCAAAGAGACTAGATTCCCTGAAATAATAGACCAAAATGTTTTAGGAAAAGAATGGGAAACTGATTTAAATTTCCCGATGACATTATTAGTAGAAGCAGAGAAATAATTAATACGATTTATACAAATGGCTTCATTAAAAGAAGTAAGGAATAGAATTACATCAGTTAACTCAACGATGCAAATCACCAAAGCCATGAAAATGGTGGCGGCGGCAAAGCTACGAAGAGCTCAAGATGCTATTACTCAGATGCGTCCTTATGCCAATAAGTTAAACCAGTTAATAGCTACGGTATCTGCTAACAGCGAAACCGGAAGCCAAAGCCCATTTACAGCAGTAAGACCTGTAGAAAAAGTCCTGATTATTTCAGTGACCTCAGATAGAGGCCTATGCGGTGCTTTTAACTCAAACATAATTAAAGCTACCAATGCTTTAATTAACGAAAAGTACTCGAGGCAACTAGCTGCCGGAAATGTTTCAGTTAAAGCACTAGGAAAAAAAGCCTTTGACGGTTTGAAGAGACTAGGCTATAGCGTAAACGGCAATCATACTGATATTTTCACTAAGCTTAGCTTTGCTGAAGCTAGAGAAGCTGCAGAAGAAGCCATGGATGCTTTTGAAGCTGGTGAGTATGACGAGGTAATACTAGTTTTTAATGAATTTAAGAACGTAGCTACCCAAATTATACGTACTGAGCAGATGCTTCCTTTGGTCAATAAAGTAGATGAATCAGCTGCTAGCAATACAGATTATATTTTTGAACCAAGTGAAGAAGAAATAATTCTAGATTTGATGCCGAAGGCTATCAAAATGCACCTTTATAAAGCGGTGTTAGAATCAAATGCTTCAGAACATGGTGCTAGAATGACCTCTATGGATAAAGCCACTGAAAACGGAGGCGACCTACTTAAAGATTTGAAAGTAGTTTATAATAGAACAAGACAAGCTGCTATTACCAAAGAGATCCTTGAGATAGTGGGTGGTGCAGAAGCGTTGAAAGATAGTTAAAACAGAAATTTATTTCTGGCAAGAACCACAGTTGCAAGCTGTGGTTTTTTGTTTGTCTGAGGCCCAGTTTAAAGCCTTTGACTTAAATTGCAACATTAAATTATTATTAACCAAAAGGAAATCATGACAACAGATGCGTTGAAAGGTTTGAGAGCCAGGGTGACGGCTTTGAGGGGGTATCTTTGACTACGATAATAGAGTAGTTAAACTAGGAGATTTAGAGAATCAACAAGCACAACCTGAGTTCTGGAATGATTCTGAGCACGCTCAGAAAGTAATGAAGGAAATTCAAACATTAAAAAACTGGACAGAAGCTTACGAAAAAATGGATACGAGTATCAGCGATTTAGAAACGCTGTATGAGTTTCATGAAATGGGTGAGGTAGATGAAGCGGAAATTGATGCAGAAGCAATAAAAACTGAAGAGATAATTGAAGAATTAGAACTTAAGAAAATGCTTTCTGGAGAAGAAGACCAGTTCTCCGCTATTATTGAAATAAACTCTGGAGCAGGTGGAACCGAAAGTCAAGACTGGGCAAGCATGTTATACCGCATGTACCTCATGTGGGCTCAGAAAAATGGCTATAAAGTAAGTCAGTTGGAATGGACTGACGGTGATGGTGCCGGAATAAAATCTGCCTCCATGCAGATAGATGGGCCACAGGCATATGGCTATTTAAAATCAGAGAATGGGGTTCATCGTTTAGTTCGGATTTCTCCATTTGATAGTAATGCCAGAAGACATACGTCTTTTGCTTCCGTGTATGCCTATCCTTTAGTGGATGATACGATTGAGGTGGAAGTAAAACCAGCCGATATTGAAATTCAAACATCTCGTTCTGGAGGAGCTGGCGGTCAAAATGTAAATAAAGTAGAAACCAAGGTTCAACTTACCCATAAACCATCAGGAATAGTAATTGTTTGTTCTGCTGAAAGAAGCCAGTTGGCTAACAAAGAACATGCAATGAACATGCTTAAATCTAAACTCTACCAGATAGAGTTGGAAAAGAGAAATGCTGCCCGAGCGGACATTGAAGCTTCAAAAAAGAATATAGAATGGGGCTCACAGATCAGAAACTATGTTTTTCACCCCTACAAAATGGTGAAAGATGCTAGAACCGCTCATGAAACTTCTGATGTTCAGAGTGTGATGGATGGAAACATCAATGATTTCATCAAGGCATATTTGATGATGGATTAACGATTAAGGCCTTCCTTATTAAAATAAGAGAGGCCTTAGTTTTTTTACGCTGCTGGTACCTTCTGAATATGTTTTGCTATAAAAGGTAACTTCTCTGCAGTAGTTTTCCAATTAGTCTTAAACTCCTGTAATGTTGGTACATTATTGTTAAAAACAGTAGTTCCTGCAGAAATTAATTCATTCTCCACTGCCGATTTAACCTTAAAAATAGGAATAGTTTTTACCTCGTTGTCTTCTAAGTAGGCAATAGACCTATCAAAGAAATCAACACCTAGCTCAGACCCAAGCTCTTTGAACCAATGTGTAGATGAGTCAATAGAACAACCACTTGCTTGTTTTTGATTTTCATCAAGAGCGACCACCACAAAACGGTTTTCAAAAACTGATGCAGAGCCCAATAAAGGAGAGCCGTGAGCCGCCCAATTTTCCACCGCGTTCTTCAAAAAATATGAAGTCATATTTTCTTCCTTTGCACTCAATTTCCGGTTCGCCTGATAAATCCAAACGCGAGATTGGATAGGCATTTTATCAAAGTCTTGATACATAAAGTTCTTATTTTACTTCCACTCAGGTAAACGCAATCACTCCTGATTTCATTCTATAAGGAAGCTAATATTTTGTAGAAGGTTGTAAACTGTGGATAAAAGCCTCGCTAGACCTTACAATCTAGCTTTTGTTATATACGAGAATCTTTAGATATGCTCCAGAAGTAATTCTGCAAGGTCAAAAACTTTGACTTCATGCTCTCTCTCCTTATTCTTAACACCATCTGACATCATGGTCATGCAAAAAGGGCAACCTACGGCAATAGTTTTAGCACCTGTCTCTAGGGCATCTTCAATACGCTCTACATTGACATCTTTCTTTCCTGTCTCTGGTTCTTTAAACATTTGACCTCCACCTGCTCCACAGCATAGGCCATTTGAACGGCAACGTTTCATCTCTACCAATTCCGCATCCAAAGCTTTTATTAACTCTCTCGGGGCTTCAAACACGTCGTTTGCCCGTCCTAAATAACAGCTATCATGGAAAGTTATTTTTTCTCCTTTAAAGCCTCCACCTTTTACTACCAACCTTCCTGTATCTAATAATTCTTGAAGGTATTCTGAATGGTGTACCACATCATAATTTCCTCCAAGTTCTGGATACTCATTCTTTAACGTATTAAAACAATGCGGACAGGCCGTTACTATTCTTTTGATTCCATAGGAATTCAAAACCTCAATGTTCTGCATAGCGAGCATTTGAAAAGAAAATTCATTCCCTGCTCTTCTGGCTGGGTCGCCAGTACAGGCCTCTTCAGTACCTAAAACGGCAAAGTCTACTCCTATTTTATTAAGAATCTTGGCAAAGGAAACTGTTACTTTCTTATATCTATCATCAAAAGAACCAGCACAGCCTACCCAAAAAAGTATTTCTGGCTCTTTTCCTGCTGCTGAAAGGTCTGCCATTGTAGGCACTTTGAAAGTTAGTTCTTCTGTCATTTCTCTTTATATAAGGTATATTCAAAATTAGTATGCTTGCATAACATTTGCAAGTCTTATTTCAGAATCGCTCGCAAAACCTCTCTTTTCCTTGGAGGGCCCTGATGTTTTTCCACTACAAAACCGGCTGAACGCAGGTTTCTTTGGACATAACTCTTAGAACAATAGGTTACCAAAACGCCACCACTATTCATAAAACCGGCAACTCTTTGAAAAATTTCTTCTGTCCATAGCTCAGGCTGCGAAGACGGGGCAAAGGCGTCATAGTAAACAAGGTTGAATTTTTTATCACTCACATATTCCTCTAAGGTGACCTTCTTCTTGGTTAAAGTAAAAAAATCATTGACTTTAATTCTCACCTCCCAGTCCATGTCATGAAGGTGTTGGACGTCAAAATTCAACCCTTTTTCCAATTCCTTTTCCATAGGAAAAGCTTCTAGTGAAGTATAATCAACCTGTCGTTTTTCTTCCTCCGCCTTTTGGCTCGTTAATAAGGCATTAAAACCGGTCCCAAAGCCCATTTCCAAAATATCCACCTCCGCAAATTTTTCTAAAGCGTAGTCTAAACCTAGTTCTATGAAAACTTTTTCAGCTTCTAGTCTAGCACCAAAAAGTGAGTGGTAATATTGATTAAAACATTCGCTATAAATAGTTGTTGTTCCGTCGGCGGTTAGCTTTATCATTTCTGGAAATTTAATACGCAAAATTACAAAGCTTATGCAACAAGCAAGGATTTCTGCGAACCCTTAACTAAATTGAATCGTTTACAATCCAATCAAAAGCTATTACGTGGAACCAGGCTGTCAAAAATTACCTTTGGAAAAAATAGGAGCGTTTTCGCAACTATTTCTAGACTATATCAATCAAGAAGAAGCTTTAAAGCCTTTTTACAATCAATATCCCTCTATTGGGAATTTTAAAAACCTCATAAAAGACAAAAGCTTTAACAGTCAAAAAAGAGAGAATTTAGTTTCTGAGTTACATAATCAATATGCAAATATTGAAAACAAGCCAAATATTGACATTTTGCTTGAGCCAAATACCTACACGGTTACCACAGGTCATCAGCTTAACATATTCACCGGCCCACTTTACATTATTTTTAAAATAATTACGGTCATTAACTTAGCCAAGAAACTTAAAGAGGCTTATCCTGATTCCAATTTTGTTCCAGTGTATTGGATGGCGACCGAAGACCATGATTTAGAAGAAATTCAGGTTTGTAGGGCTTTTGGTCAAAAAAGAAAGTGGGCTACCGCTCAAACGGGTGCTGTAGGAAGAATGACCACGGAGGGTCTTCCTGAGCTAGCTGCTCAATTAGGGAAAGGTGCTGAATTTTTCAAAGAAGCGTATCAAAACAGTGAAAAATTAGGCGATGCTGTACGTCAATACATGCATCATCTTTTTGGTGAATATGATTTAATAACACTAGATGCCGATTCTCGTGCTTTAAAGTCGCAGTTTGCATCTGTCATGAAAGATGACATTTTTAATAATACAGCCTTTGGTTTAGTTAATGAGAGAACAGCCACTATAGATGCTTTAGGCTACAAAACACAAATTAGCCCAAGAGAAATCAACTTCTTTTATTTGGAAGACAGTTTAAGAGAGCGATTAGTAAAAACGGATGCCGGTTTTGACGTATTTAATACTGATATCAAGTTTTCGAAAGAGGAGATTCTTGCGATAATAGAGAACGAACCAGAAAAGCTAAGTCCGAACGTAGTGCTGCGTCCTTTATATGAAGAGTGGATTTTGCCAAACTTGGCTTATATCGGTGGTCCTTCGGAAGTTCCTTACTGGTTACAATTAAAGCCTGTTTTTGATTTTTATAAGGAGGCGTTTCCTGCTTTGATGCCAAGAAACTTTGGTCTTTTATTGGACGAAAGGAGTGCTCAAAGCTTAGAGAAACTAAATTTTGGCTTAGAAGATATTTTCAAGACTACAGATTCGCTTAAAGCTCAGTATGTAAAAAGAGAATCTGAAAAAGAATTAAGCCTGCAAAAAGAGTTGGAAAGCCTGCAAACAATATATGCAGACGTACTCAAAAAGGCAGATGAAATAGATATTACCCTGAGTAGAACAACTAAAGCTTTTGAAACGAAAAGTGTAGACATGCTAGAAAGGCTAGAGAAAAAACTACTGAGAGCTGAAAAAAGAAACTATAGCGAAGCACTTTCAAAAATTGAAAAACTAAGAGAGCATCTATGTCCAGCTGGCGGCTTACAGGAAAGAAAGGACAACATGTTAAATTTTTACGGAGAAGGGAATGATCTTATAGAGAAACTGATAGCAAGTTTTGACCCCCTAGATTATCAGTTTAATGTGATTGAAATTTGACCTCACCCCCCGCCCTCTCCGGTGGAGAGAGTGCTATCTTTCCTTACGCCAATCCCAAACAATAATCTCCCACGGCTCGCCTGCATCAGGTTCGTCGAAGGTTTTGACTATCTCAAAGCCTGTTTTTAGATGAGCATTTAGCGAGCGAGCATTTTTGCTAGATACGTCTGTCATCGCTAAGTCATAAATACCCTTGTAGGAATCTCTGTATTGATTATACATTCTACGCATTAGGCCTTGCCCTGCATAGTTTTTATCAACGCACACTTGCCCTACTGAAACATAATTGGTGTCTCCAAATTGTTTCCCTTTATAAACCACTTCATGGAAAATAGGGAAAATACCAGCACCCTCCTTCATTAAATGATTGGTAGACCTATCCATTAAAAGAACATAGCCCACCACTTTATCACCATCTTTAGCTATGATGTGATGATTATTAGCCGGCATCACTTTTAGGAAGTCGAAGTCATACTCCAAGGTTACAAAACCCTGTGTCTCCATTTCTTCTTGACTGAGGTTTTGACGTAAGTTGGCCGCTTGAAGTGCCAAAATCCCTCTCAAATCTTCGTCCCTTTTCGCTTTTACTATTTCTATCATTAAAATTCTACTTCTACCCTTCCTTTCTCTTTACTTAAATCAACTTCTTTCTCCACGCCATCTACCACCACCTTATACTTACCATAGAAAGCAGGAACCTCTGAGACTCCCTCTTCTCCTAAAACTCCTGAGGTTGTAGTCCACCATTGTTTGAAAATCAGGTTTTGATATGCATCTACCGCAGGAGTTGGCGACCAATCCTTTCTGTACATAGAAGACGCTGGAATCCAGTTTGACCCTTCCCAGAAACCCCACTGTAATATTCCCGTAACGGAAGGATGGGCAAAACAAATTTTATAGTAGTCTACCAACTCTTGTGCTTTTACCAATTCTTGCTCAGGAGTCAATTTATCAGTTTTATTATCAACCCACTTGGAACGCTGACCAGGTACATTGAATTCCGTAATTCTAATTGGTAAACCAAACGTTGCTAATGAATCCAATGACCTTTTCAATTCTGTTCTATCAAAAGTTTCGGCGTGCAAGTGCCCTTGAACACCTATTCCTGCTATTGGTACTCCCTGACCAAGTAATTTTCTAATTTGAGCCATGTAATCATCAAGACGTTTTCCGGTCAGAATATCATAATCATTTAACCACAATTTGGCATTAGGGTCTTTCTCATGAAACCAGTCCGTCATTTTCTTGGTGATGCCATCGCCTAGCCTATCTTCATAGAAATTTCCATGAATCATTTCATTGTTCAGGTCATATTCCACAAAACGACCTTTATACCTTTCAGCAATATCATAGGCTCTATTTTTCAAAGTAGTTTCAAGCTCTTTATCGTCCATTTCTTTTAGCCAAGGCTGAACAAACTTATTAATGCCCCAATAAATATTATGACCACGAATTCTAATCTCATTAGCATCTGCCCATTCTAAAATTCCGTCTACCGTGGCATAATTTACTTTTCCTTGCTCACGTTCCATACTTAACCATTTTACAGCATTTTCGGTAACAGCAGAGTTGAAGTTTTCAAGAAACTTCTCTCTGTATTGCTTTTGATCTTCTTCAGACCAATAATCTCCGGCAAGACCATTACTTATGGCTGCACCAAACCAAAAATCATGGCTAAGTTGTTCTACAGATACTTTTGCTCCAGGTTTAGCTTTGATGATTAATTGCCCTTTTCGGTTTTCATTGATATCTTTTTCAATTCCTTGATATTGACCGAAGGCTTGACATGTAATGGTTAAAAGTAGGAGAGTAACTAATTTGAATTTCATGATCGGAATGGTTGAATTATTCTTCAAAAATAACCCAGAAGATTGTCATAAAAAAACCTCTTCCAGTTTCCTGAAAGAGGTTTTTTAAATCTATGTTATTAAGAAACTCTTAATATCTATAAGCTTCTGGCTTATAAGGTCCCTCTACAGTTACACCTATATACTCCGCTTGCTCAGAAGTTAACTTAGTAAGTGCAGCACCCACATGATTTAAGTGGAAAGCAGCTACTTTCTCATCTAAATGCTTAGGCAATACATATACTTTGTTTTCATAAGCGTCTGTATTATTCCAAAGTTCTAGCTGAGCTAAAGTTTGGTTTGAGAAAGAACAAGACATTACGAAAGATGGGTGGCCAGTAGCACATCCAAGATTCACTAAACGTCCTTCTGCTAAAACGATGATATCATTTCCGTTCAAGTTATATAAATCAACTTGAGGTTTGATTTCTACTTTAGTAGCACCAGACTCTCCATTTAACCAAGCCATGTCAATCTCATTGTCGAAATGACCAATGTTACATACAATAGACTTGTCTTTCATTGCTTTGAAGTGCTTAGGCTGGATAATGTTATAATTACCAGTAGCCGTCACAAAGATAGATGCTCGCTCACAAGCTTCTTCCATGGTAACTACTTCAAAACCTTCCATTGCCGCTTGAAGAGCACATATTGGGTCTACTTCTGTTACCAATACTCTACATCCTGCATTTCTTAAAGACTCCGCAGAACCTTTTCCTACATCACCAAAACCAGCTACTACAGCTACTTTACCAGCAAGCATTAAATCGGTAGCTCTTCTGATAGCATCTACTAATGATTCTCTACAGCCATATTTGTTGTCAAATTTAGACTTCGTAACAGAATCGTTCACGTTTATGGCTGGCATAACCAATGTCCCATTCTTTTCTCTTTCAATCAATCTGTGAACTCCCGTAGTAGTTTCTTCAGAAAGACCTTTAATACCTGCCGCTAATTCTGGGAATTCGTCAAGCACCATGTTTGTCAAGTCTCCACCATCATCTAAGATAAGGTTAAGAGGTGTTCTGTCTTCACCGAAGAAGATAGTTTGCTCAATACACCAGTTAAACTCTTCCTCGTTCATACCTTTCCAAGCATAAACCGGAATACCAGCAGCAGCTATTGCAGCGGCAGCGTGGTCTTGTGTAGAGAATATATTACATGAAGACCAAGTAACATCAGCTCCTAGCTCTACAAGTGTTTCAATTAAAACGGCAGTTTGGATAGTCATGTGAAGACATCCAGCTATTCTAGCACCCGCAAGAGGCTTAGAAGGGCCATATTCTTTTCTAATTTCCATTAGACCTGGCATTTCTGCTTCAGCTAATGTGATTTCTTTTCTACCCCAATCTGCCAAAGAAATGTCTTTGACTTTGTAAGGAACATAAGTTTTTGTTGCTACAGACATATAAAAAGTTATTTTATCTACTAAAATTGACAATCACTAAACAAATTATCTAATACAGTGCCAAAATTACGTCATATTACCTACAAAATCAAATATTATTGTTTATTTTATCTATTTAACACCAAGCTATAATAGAGCTGAAACAGAAATATTAGCGTATTTAAATAGCTAATAAACAAATGGCCTAAGCAAAGACAATTGTTTTTGAAAGCTTAGATTTACAGATACTTAACTATAATATGCCTTAATTGAAAGTCATAATTTCCATTTTTGTCTTGTTGTCTTGCTATTTCACTGTGAATGCACAGCGGCCAGATATGCACGCCAACTTTTGGCTATTTGGTAGCAATGCGGGCATGGAGTTTCCTAATGGAGATAATCCAGGGGTTTCTACACTGAATAACATGAATACCGAAAAAGCCAGCATGACCTATACTGATGCAGAAGGCAATCTGGTACTGTATTCAAATGGAAGTAGGGTTTGGAATGGAAACGGAAACACCGTGCCAGGAGCGGAAAACTTAATCACAGCTTTTGACCCAAGTTATCCGGGTTTGATAGTGCCTATACCCGAAACCGAAAATCAATTCTATGTTTTTTCTGTAGACGATTTCTCAGGGAATAATAATCCTGGCACAGTGGTATTTCCTATTTTCTACTCCTTAATTGACCTCAATGCAAATAACGGCGAAGGGCAAAAGGTTGGTGACACCAAAATGCTTTTAGGCGAATCTTCTTATGGACTCACCACAGTCAAACACTGTAATAATGTTGATTACTGGCTAGTGCTTCATTCCGGAGAAGGGAATAGGTTTTATACTTATCTTATCACTAAAGATGGCATTCAGTTCGACGAACCCGTTGAAAGTCAGGTAGGGATTCCTTTCTCAGGCTCTTCATTAGGCCTTCAGCAAGAAATAGTAGCTTCTGAAGATGGCAGTAAAATAGCTGTCACAAAACCTGTAAACCCAGAATTTGGCTTCTTAGAAATATTTAGTTTTGATAATGCCACGGGAGAAGTAATTAGAAGTATCACCACCCAAAAAGCCCTAAGTAAAATTAAAGGAGTCGCTTTCTCTCCAGACGGTAAGTTAATTTATGTAACAATATACCTAAACCAACGAAGTGTGGATGGCGGACTAGCAAATGATTATGAATTGCTCCAATTTAGAACAAGTCATGCTCCTTCCTACAGAAGACTAATTACCTCTAAGTCATACATAGGACAAAGTCAAACAGGCTTGGGCGACTTCCTGGTAGAGCCAGGCTCCTTCGGTAATCTTAAACTTGGCCCAAATGGTAAGGTATACTTAGCTCACATTGACGACGGTTTTCTCTCGGTCATTCATAATCCTAATGGGGAAGGCGATGCTTCCAATTTTTCTTACCGAAACTTTAGTTTGAATGGAAAAATAGGAAAAGCACAACTTCCAAATACTGTGTCGGCAAGTTATAAAATACCTGAAGCCGAACTGGTTTTTACGGCAGATAGCCTTGCCTGCAACCCTACATTAAAAGTAGAGGTTAACAATACAGACAACACCTCATTAAAATACCAATGGATAAAAGACGGTGTGCCTCTTGATGGCGTTAATTCAGAGACCTTAAAAATAAAAGAAACCGGCGAATATGAGGTACAGGTAATAGATGGCTGTCAAGAAGTACTAAGTAACAGCAAAAAGATACTAGTTGAGCTCCTAGTAGAAGCCCCTGCCATGGACGAGGTTTTTACATATTGTCAGGGTGCTGAGATAAGTGAATTAGAGGCCACTGGTGTAAACCTAAAATGGTACGACAATGCCTCCCTCTCCAACATAATTAGCAATAACAAAACACTCCAGCCAAATATTGATGCCAATAGAGAGGGCTTGCTATCTTTTTATGTGACTAATACCATTTCTGGCTGTGAAAGCTACCCTGCCAAGTTTGATATTAATATTCAGAAGAAAGAAAAGATTGAATTTCTCAATGAAAGCTTGAACCCCTGTTTTGACTTCAGCACGGAAGTCTCCTTGCCTTTAAAGAATGAACCTTCTACTAATATCAACTGGTTTTTCAATGAGAATTTCGTGACAAATGCCATGACTTTTTCAGCCAATTCTTATGGTACCTACATGGCCCAAATAGGCGAAGGTGCATGTTTTTCTTCTGACACTATTGAAGTGCGTGAAGGTTGTTTCAGGCTTTTCTTACCAACCGCTTTTACGCCAAATGGTGACGGCATTAATGAAACCTTAGATTTAATAGCAAACGGTGATTTTACTTTTGACTATCAAATAATTGACAGAAAAGGGACTATTATGGAGGCCCAAAGCGAACAAGAGTACCCTGGAAAGCCTATTCAGCTGTGGGATGGCTACTATAATGGAATACCCGCACCTATTGGTGTTTATCAGTATTTCTTAAACGCTAGGTTTGATGATGAAGGAGGCACTACCATCAAAAACCAAAATGGTAAGATTAACTTACTTAGATAAAGTTAAGAATGGTCTCAAGCTTCACTCCCCTACTACCTTTGATAAGGACGGCTTTGTTTTCAAATTTCTTATCATGCACCCAATTATGAACAGAGAATTTATCTGTGAAATAGTAAGCCTTTGGCAAGTGTTTCAAAGCATACTTCATGTTCTCCCCATAAAGTACCACCGTTTCAAAATTCCCCTCAGCCACTAGTTTCCCTAACGCTTCGTGTTCCGCTTCAGAATATTCTCCTAATTCAAACATATCTCCTAGAAAAACCACTTTCCCCTTGGTAGTTTCTAAGTTCATGAAGTTCTTTAAAGAAGCTTCCATACTAGATGGATTAGCGTTATAGGCATCAAGATAAACTACATTACTCCCCTTTTCCATTGTTTGAGACCGATTATTATCTGGTGCATAATCTGCCAAAGCCTGACAAGCAACATCAGCCTCTACATTAAAAAAACTTGAAATAGCATAGGCGGCCTGGATATTCTCAAAGTTATATTTTCCAGAAATTTGAGCCTTGTACGTTTTTTTAGAATCCGAACATGTCCAAGAAACCACAGGACTTTCCGACTTCATTTCTAATAAATGATTCGTTTTGCCATGATAAATGACCTGCATCATAGCCCTTTCTCTTGCCATACTACATAAGGTAGCATCATTTTCGTTTATAAAAACATAGCCATTTGATTTTTTTAGGAAATCAAGCAACTCCCCTTTTCCTTTTCTTACACCTTCTACTCCTCCAAAACCTTCTAAGTGAGATTTCCCAATATTGGTGATTAGCCCATGCGTTGGTTCTGCTATTTTAGATAAAGCCGCTATCTCTTTCTGATGATTTGCACCCATTTCAATAATCGCCATTTCGGTATCTTCTGGCATAGAAAGCAAGGTTAGCGGCACGCCAATATGATTATTCAGATTACCCAAAGTAGCGTGAACCTTATATTTAGTAGAAAGGGCCGCTTTTAGCAATTCCTTATTCGTGGTTTTTCCGTTAGAACCTGTCAAACCGATTACAGGAATGTCAAAGATTTTTCTATGGTGATTTGCTAACAACTGTAATGTTTCCAAAACATCATCCACCAAAATACATTGGTCGGAAGTATTAAAAGCTTCTTCATCAATTATGGCATAGTTAGCTCCATCAGCTATGGCTTTTTCAGCATACTCGTTACCGTTAAAATTACCTCCTTTTAAGGCAAAAAAGAGGTCGTACTTTTCAATTTTTCGGGTGTCTGTACAAACCTTGTTGGAGTTTTTAAATCGCTGATATATTTCTTCTATGCTCATGCTGCTCATCTTTGCCCCAAAGTTCGCTTAATTTTTCTAATTTGAAGATTCAATACTTTGAATAAATGTCCAAAACCTTTACTACGTATTTAGAAAGCCCTGTCGGGACATTGGAACTAAAAACCAGCGAAGATGCCGTGCTTGCAGTAATATTTGTGGAGAATACAGAAAACTCCGATACGGAATTACCAGAAATAGCCAAAGCATTAGTAAAGCAACTAAAAGGATATTTTGATGGCTCTCTTCTGAAGTTTGATTTAAAACTTGACCCACAAGGTACAGATTTCCAGAAACGCGTTTGGAAAAAATTGACGAATATTGATTTTGGCAAAAAAGCGTCTTACCAAGACATGGCTAATAAACTGGGCGACCCAAAGGTTATTAGAGCAGCTGCATCTGCCAATGGTAAAAACCCAATCTCCATTATTATTCCCTGCCACAGAGTGATAGGAAAAGATGGAAGTTTGACCGGTTATGCCGGAGGCTTGCATCGCAAAAAATGGCTCTTAGAACATGAGAATAGAATTGCAAATGGGGTTTTGGAATTGTTTTGAAAATGTTATACTTTTGTTATAACATTTTCAAAACAGAGATGATACAGCAAATAAGAAAAATAGGAAACTCAAACGGGATTATCCTCCCTAAAGCATTCCTTGATGCTCTAAATATTGACAACAACGTTCAGTTAGAATTACGGAATAACGAAATAATTATATCCCCAATAAAAATTGAACCTAGGGAAGATTGGTCGGCCAAATTTGAGAAGGCTATCGAAAATGGGGAGTTAGCAGAAAATGACTTATTTGAAAACCTTGAGAACGACTTTGATACAGAAGAATGGTAAAATCCTATAAAAGATTTGACATCTGGCTAGTTCAACTAAACCCTACAAAAGGTAGCGAAATAGCCAAGACAAGGCCATGTATCATAATTTCTCCCGATATTCAAAATCGATATCTCAATACAATTACGGTAGCTCTCCTAACACATACCAAAAAGTCATATCCCACAAGGTTAGACTGTCTTTTTAATAAAGAACCCGGTCAAATCGTAATTGACCAAATAAGGGCTGTTGACAAATTAAGACTGGTCAAAAAGCTAGGTAAATTAGACATTGCCACTTCCAAACTACTCTGCGAATTGTTGATCGAAAGTTTTAAATATTAATACCTCTCCATAAACTCTGTCAATAATCGCACACCATAGGCCGTAGCTGAACCTCCTTTTGAGAACTCGCCTTTGTGAAATGCTGTACCAGCAATATCAAGGTGAGCCCAGTTTGGATGCTCATCGGTGAAATACTCGATGAATTTACCTGCCGTAGTAGCTCCTGCATAAGGACCACCTAAGTTTTTGATATCCGCTACGTCAGAATCTAACTCTGATTTAAAATCATCCCAAAGTGGTAAACGCCAAACTTTTTCGCCCGTTGATTCGGCAGCTTTTTCCAGTTGAGTGGCTAGTTTATCATTATTGGTCATCATTCCTGATGCCACATGACCCAAGGTTCTAATACAACTGCCTGTAAGCGTAGCTAAATCTATCATAACCTCTGGTTCAAATTCCGTAGCCATATAATGAACGGCGTCTGCAAGTATCAACCTTCCTTCTGCATCTGTATTGATAATTTCTATGGTTTTTCTTGCATAAGAATTGATAACATCACCCGGTTTTATAGCTAGGGCATCCACACAGTTTTCTGTAATGGCCACTATTCCAACAAGGTTGACATCTAATTTTAATTTAGCAGCTAACTCTACCGCACCTATTACAGCAGCAGAGCCACCCATATCCATCTTCATGTCTTCCATGCCGTTCCCTGGCTTCAAAGAAACTCCTCCAGTGTCAAAAGTTACTCCTTTACCTACCAAACCTACTTTCTTAGCATCTTTAGAAGACTTGTATTCCATCACCACCATTTTGGCTGGTCTGTCTACACTTCCTCTTCCTACGGCTAGTAATGCTTGAAAGCCCATTTTCTCGCAAGCTTTTTCGTCATAAACGGTTACTTTGAAGCCATTTTTCTTGCCTGATTTTTCTATGAAATCCGCCATCATTTGTGGCGTTTTATAGTTTGATGGAGCATCCACCAATCCCATAATATTCATCTGCGTTTCGGCGGTTGCCAAGCCTCTCGCTATACTTTTCTTAATTTTATCTTCTTGGTTTGCCGTTACCCACAAACTGAACTTTGTTCCGTTATTAAAAACAGTTTTCTCTTCCTCTTCACGTGTTTTCAACATGCCTATTTCATACGAAGCAAGGCAAATTCCGTTGGCAATTAATTCTGCTAAATCAGCATTTCCTTTTAAATCAACCACAACTTCGCCGCTGAGCTTCTTCTTATTGTTTTTAAACAATAACCTGAAAGCGGTAATGACTTCTTTAGTGGTAGGGTTCTTCCCAAGACCAAAGAATATAACTTTGTTATATTTTTTACGTGGTGTAGCCACTATCAACGTTTCCTTAGCAGCCGCTGAAAAGCCATTGCCAAGCTCTTCCATTTCATAACCAATGAGCTTTGCTCGTTTTATTAATTGATCTTCTAGCTTCTCATCTTTTAAAAATGGAATGATGAGTGTTTTAGCTGATTCTAGTTTGGTGATGGTGTTTATCTTCATTTTTTGTCTTTTTCTGGAATTGGATTCCAAATTTAGACAGTTTTCTGCTAGTTAGCCTCATTTAATAATTTCAACTTGTGAGAACAAGCTCTACACTAAAAAGCATAGCTTTACATATTGAACTCACACTAAAAATGAAACACATTGTCAAAGCAGTTTTCGCTCTGCTTTCAATTGCCACCCTCAATGCACAGAAAAATTTAAGTGCAACTTATATTAATCTACCTCCGCTAATTGCCACATCTATTGAAGTCGGGCAAGAATATTCTTTTAAAAAGAATAGGGCTTTTGACATTGCCGGAGGAATAGTCATTAACAGCAATCACTTAAAGCAATATCATAAAGCAGGAACATCTTACGAAATCTCTCAGCGGTCTGGGCTTTACCTTAAAGTTTCAAAGAAGTTTATAGCACGAAAATTCGAAGATAAACTTGGTCCGTATTTCGGTGTTTTTGTCAGCAATGGATTAGGGTTTGAAAAAGGAATCTACCAGCCCTACAATCCATATCCTACACCGGGCGAGGGCGAGAAGGCAAGTAAATTATCTTATATCAGTGGTTTAGGAATAAGTCTTGGCATAAATCCTCCTCAAAACACCCCATTAGGCATTGAGCCTGGTATTCAAGCAGGAATCAGTCCATTCAATAATCAATTAGAGGGCTTCAAATATACCCCAGGTTTAGGAAGAAATTTCATGGGTTTTTATCTACAAGGCATTTTGAAATTTAGGTTTCACAGGGTGCCTGACTGAGCTTCTTTGAGTTTCAATTTGCAGGTTTTAGCTATCGGAATCATGCATTTTGAAAGTTAAAGTTTCAGATTGCAGAAACACCTACCTATCGAAACACATTAGTTTATTAGCTATATTCGAACACAAATAATACAACCAAATGCTAAAAAAAACACTTCCACTTTATCTCCTGGCTCTTTTAGTCAGTTTTTCGGCTTGTCAAAACAATGAGACAGATTCATCTGAAGAAAGTACTCTAGAAAACGATAAGCCTTCTGAAGATGAAATCATGAATGGCTTACTAGAGAAAACCGTGTATTACAGCCCAAGCGGTAATGATGAAGACGAGACCAAATGGACTTTCGTAGACCTTTCTGAGTTTCTTGATATTAGAATTATAGAAGAAAAACAAGATGAAACCTACTGGGAAGCAAAAATCGACTTCGACCTAGTGGACTATAACACAGAAATCAACTACTTCATGACGGGCATTATCCAATGCAAAAAAGAGGGCTCAAAATGGGAGGTGACCAACTTTAAGGTGCTTGAGTATGGGAAGGAGTAAAACATCTCCTACCTCAAAGCCCCCCAAAGAACCTCCACAGGATGCAAAGCTTTTCTCCCTGTTCCATCATGGATTTGGTGGCGGCAGCTGGTTCCTGGTGCTGCTATAATAACTTCTTCTGGTTGCTGACGCACCGTTGGGAATAACACCAACTCCCCTATTTTCATAGAGATATCGTAATGCTCTTTTTCATATCCGAAAGAACCCGACATACCACAGCAGCCGCTTGGTATTAACTGCACATTATAATTTGGCGGCAGCGACAGCATTTTCTTTGTCGGCACCATAGAGCTTACTGCTTTTTGTTGGCAGTGGCCATGCAGTTTGATAAGCCTTTCTTCGTCTGTAAATATGGACTTGTCTAGCTTCTTTTTATCTATTTCTCTGGCAATAAACTCGTCTATCATCAGAGCATTTTTTGCTAGTTTTTCGGCTTTTTCAGCCAGTTCCTCATTGACCAGTTCTGGATAATCATCTCTGAAAGCTAAAATACAAGATGGCTCCACACCTATTAAAGGCGTTTCCTCAGAAATAATGTCATGCAGCATTTCCACGTTTAGGTTTGCTCTTTCTTTTCCTTCGTCTAGCATCCCTTTTGACAAATACGGCCTTCCGGAGTCCACATGCTCAGGAATAATGACAGCATAACCCAATTTTGACAGGAGCTTTATGGCTGTTTGACCAATGGTCACATCATTATAATTGGTAAACTCGTCACAGAAAAGATAAACCTTGCCCTTATCCCCACTTTGAAATTGCGACGCATTTTTATCATACCATTTCTTCAGGGTAGTTTCATGAAGCAGCGGCATGGTGCGGTCTGGGTGAAAACCTACTAACTTGTTACCCAGCCTACGCAGGCTCTCCGTTTTGAAAAGGAAATTATAAGCACTAGGCATGATAGCACCCAATTTGCTCATTTTTGAGAAATTGGCTATCATTTTTGACCTAACAGGTACACCATTTTTCTTTTGGTAATGGTACATAAACTCCATTTTGAGCTTAGCCATATCTACATTACTCGGGCACTCCGATTTGCATCCTTTACACAGCAAACATAAGTCTAACACTTCCTTAGCTTCTTTACTATCAAAACGCTCTTCGCCATTTCCTAAAATAGTCTCAAAAGAAACTTCACCGTTTTCTCTGGTCAAAGCCTCACGAAGAATATTTGCTCTGGCCCTAGTGGTATCTTTTTCGTTTTTAGTGGCCATGAAACTTGGACACATGGTACCTCCGCTAATTTCTGTTTTACGGCAGTCGCCAGAGCCATTACATTGCTCCGCGTGCTGTAAAATGTCTTGGTCTTTGAACCTAAAAACGGTCTCAAACTTAGGCACTATTTGCCCTGGCTCATACCTAAGCATTTCGTTCATGGCTGGAGTGTCCACTATTTTATTGGCATTAAAAACACCTTTTGGGTCCCATGTATATTTGAGTTTGCGAAGCAACTGATAGTTTTTCTCTCCTATTTGCTCAGGAATAAACTCCGCTCTCAGTCTACCATCACCATGCTCACCAGAAAGGGAGCCCTTATGTTTTTTCACCAACGTAGAAATATCTTGAGCCACATCTCTAAACTGTTGATTTCCTTCTTTAGTTTTAAGATTGATAATCGGTCTTAAATGTAACTCCCCTGAGCCTGCATGAGCATAATGCACACAGCTAAGTCCTCTTTTTGCCAAAGTCACATTAAACTCTTCTATAAAAGCAGGCAAATCATTTACATCAACTGCCGTGTCTTCAATTACAGGTACTGCTTTTTCATCCCCCGGTAAATTAGACAAAAGTCCAAGACCTGCTTTTCTGAGGGTCCATACCTTTTTGATGTCATCACCAAACAGAATAGGAAAGTGATAGCCAAAACCTGCTGCTCGCATTTCTGCTTCCATGGCAGCGGCTTTATCATTTACTTCTTCTATGGTCTCACCAAAAAGTTCAATGCATAACAAAGCGGCAGGGTCTCCTTCTACAAAGAACCTATTAGCCATTTGTTCTTTATTGGCTTTGGTACATTCTAAAATATAATGGTCCATCAGTTCTACCGCAGACGGGTTATACTTTAATGCTATAATATTAGCTCGTAGGGAATTGTCAATAGTTTTGAAATGCCCAGCCACCACGCCTTTATGTTTTGGTGGCATTTCATTGACATGAATTTTGATTTCTGTGATAAACATTAAAGTCCCTTCAGAACCAGCTATCAGTTTGCAGAAATTGAAGTTATCTTTAGCTTCTGAATTGAAAGGCTTTGTTTCTAAAAGTTCATCAATAGCGTAGCCCGTATTTCTTCTTGGAATACTTCTTTTAGGAAACTGCTCTCTAATTTCTTCTGCAACTTCACTGTTTGAAAGCATATCAAAGACATTCAAATAAATCTTGTCTTCTAAGGATAACTTAGCCGTAGGAATAACCCTTTTCTTCTCAATTATCTCTTCAAAATCGTCTGTGGTCAAACTTTTGAATTCTACCTCTGAACCATCGCTCAAAAAACCTTTTACGGAGAGAAGATGATCTCTGGTACTGCCGTAAATCACAGAGTTTGTTCCACAAGAATTATTACCAACCATACCACCAATCATGGCTCTATTTGCCGTAGAGGTTTCTGGGCCAAAGAACAAATCAAAATCTTTTAGGTGGTGATTAAGCTCATCACGAACAACAGCGGGCTGCAACCTAACCCATGACTCCTCTTTATTAACTTCTAATATTTTTGTGAAAGTTCTGGACACATCCACCACAATACCTTTACCCACTACCTGACCGGCGAGTGAAGTTCCAGCCGTTCTTGGAATAAGTGTCACCTTCTTTTTGTTGGCGAACTTTATCAAGGTTTTGATATCCTCTTCATCCTTAGGAAAAGCTACCGCTAATGGCACTTCTCGATAAGCCGAAGCGTCTGTGGCGTATAAAGTCTTGGTTATTTTGTCGTCTAAAAATTCGCCTTTGAAGCTATTGGTAATCTGGCTGAAGTTCATGTAATAGTGTCCTTTAAATTTCCTAAAGCAAATGTATTGCTAAAAGTTTAGACACTAAATATTCTTTGAAAATTAGATAGTAAGCAAATGTTTAGTTTAAGTCTTTAACAGACTCTAGTTCAACCAAACTGCAATCTATCTTCAGTGTTTTAGTTTGACAGGTTTTATCTTTAATTCGTTCTAAAAGGAGATTCACAGCGGTTTCTCCCACCAATTTAGGCGAATGAAAATAATGTGTAATTCTGGGATGTAAAATTTTAGGCATCACCCCGTCACTAATAACTATGAGAGAAATATCTTCTGGGATTTTGTAAGAATGTCGCTGTAAACCGCTATGACATCTCATCATAAGCTCATCTGTCATTGCAAAAAGGGCAGAAACGCCTTTGTTTACATTAAGAAAATTCAATAACGTTTCATCAAAACGGTCAAGATCACTTATCATCAATATAAGAGGTTCAATATTATTTTCTTCACAAGCCTGCTTAAAGCCAGCCAAACGCGTTTCTGTAATCATTTGACTGCTGTCAGAAAATACACCACCCATTTTTCTATGCCCATTTTTTATAAGATAATTGATAGATTCTTTTGCAATACCAGCTCCATCTATACCTACGGAACTCATATCATCATTCTCTTGAATTTTATCTAAAAGCACTAATGGAGCTCCGTCTTTATTTAATTTTGAAAGTTCTTCGGAATTAATAAAGCCAGAGCTTATCGAAATCATAATACCGTCCACAGATAACTGATTACAATATTCTATCAAATCCAACTCTTTTTGATAGGAGTCGTCTGATTGAAAAACTAAGAGTGAATAACCTTTTTTACTTACCGCTTCAGAAATGCTTTTCATCATCTCAGGAATAAAGAACATGTGGTATTCTGGCAGGATTAAGCCTATAAGACCAGAGCTTTTTGTTCTAAGGTATCTCGCCCTTAAGTTTGGCGTATAATTATATAATTCGCTAGCTTCTCTAACCTTCTTTTTTGTGTCTTGGCTAATATCTGGGTGGTCAGAAAGAGCCCTGGATACTGTTGAAATAGAGAGGTTTAAAACCTTAGCTAACTCCTTTATTGTTACTCTTTTCATTCAAATTTTCTCTTAGATACGGATTATTGTAAAAAGTTTCCCACAAAGAACGTTTGCACAATCGTTTGCAATGTAATTCTTTTTTTTTGTACAAATTCAAGATATACTTTTGACATATAAATGGTTGAATAAATGAATTGTTTTCAATTACGAGGATAATTTACGTTAAAGAGTTAAAAACTGTGGCCACTAGTCACAGTTTTTTTTCATAACCAAAAGCCCAGAGAAAAATATGATATAAAAAGTAATGGATTTCTCAACAGAATAAACTTTTGGTTAGGAGTTTCTACTTTAAACGCTCATGGTAAAAGTGTTGCTACCAAAGGCTTTATCATATAAGAGATTAAATGTTTCATATAATGCACCTAACCTCCTACAGCATTGTTTTTACCCTGAAATCACCCCTAAAACATTCAAATGAAAGAGAGAATTTCCTTAAAAAAAGACTACATAGAGTTTGCTTTAAAGCTTTGCAATAAAATTAGTTCTGAATGGAAAAAAGACAAACTGGTAATAGGAATTACCGGCGAATCTGGTAGTGGAAAATCTGTCACAGGCTTAGGTTTAAAGGAAGCTTTTAAGACAAAAGGCTTAGAAGTAGCTTACCTTCAAATGGATGATTATTTTCATCTACCACCACTCACAAATCATCAAAACAGACTTAAAAGTTTCGATAATATAGGCCCGCATGAAGTTGATTTACATGAACTCGATAGACATATAACTTCATTCTTTAATGATCAGGAAACACTTGGGCGAGAATGTGTATTTTCTGAAAATCAATTTCTGGAAAAAACGATTAGCTTTAAGGATAAAAAAATCTTAATAGTAGAAGGTACATATATAGGAGAACTGGAAAAATTAGATGTATTGGTATTTATAAACAGAGATTATAAAGAAACTTTAAAAAACAGAATGGAGAGAGGTCGTGAAGCCTTTGACCCATTTATAGAAAAGGTTTTGAGCATAGAGCACAACATTATAAAAAAATATAAATCGCATGCTGACATAGTTATTGACAGCAATTATAACATTGAAAAAAAATATGCTTAAAAAGGTAAAACCCCTTCTTGGCTTTCGAGAAATCATCAATATGAATTTTGGCTTCTTTGGTTTGCAATACAGTTTCGGCTTACAGCAGGCTAACATGAGTCCTATTTACTCCTACTTGGGAGCTGAGGAGCACAATTTACCTTTTCTTTGGCTAGCTGGACCTATGACAGGCTTGATAGTCCAACCTATTATTGGTGCTATTTCTGACAAAACTGTTTCCAAATGGGGAAGACGTAGACCATATTTCTTTGTTGGTGCCATACTATGTAGCTTAATGCTTTTCATCATGCCATTTAGTAGTACTGTATGGATGGCTGCGAGTGTTTTATGGATTCTTGATGCGGCAAATAATATTACACAAGAGCCATACAGAGCTTTTGTAAGTGACAAGCTAGACAAGTCACAACATTCCATTGGTTACCTTTCTCAAAGTGCATTTACAGGATTAGGGCAAACTTTATCCTATCTAACCCCAAGTATTTTAATATTTTTCGGCATGAGTCAAGCCGCAAAAAGCGATAGCGGGATACCCACTACCACTTACATTGCATTTTTGATTGGTTCTGTAGTTTCTATTGGTAGTATCTTATGGTCATTAAAAACCACAAAGGAAATTCCATTAACAGAAGAAGAGATAAAAAAAATAAAAGCGGAGAAAGGTGGCGTAGCCAAAACATTGAGCGAAATATGGGAAGCTGTGAAAACAATGCCATTAAATATGAGACTAATGATACCAATGATGTTTTTCAGCTGGTACGCCATGTTTATCTATTGGCAATTTATTACTCTTGGTTTATCTAAAACTTTTTATGGCACCACTGACCCATCTACGGTTGGGTTTAGAAGTTCAGAAATACTCACAGGTCAAATTGGAGCTTTTTATAACTTCATTGCTTTTGCTGCAGCTTTTGGAATGGCAGCAGTAGCAAAAAGGTTTAGTCCTAAATACCTCCACCAAGTTTGCCTAATATTAGCAGGACTTAGCCTATTTTCTATCCCTTTTTTAGGGGAGCAGTGGCAAATATTTATTCCTATGCTTGGACTAGGCTTAGCGTGGGCGAGTATGATGGGAAATCCTTATATTATACTTTCAAATGCTATCACTTCTAACAAAACTGGCGTGTACATGGGAATCTTTAATCTCTTTATTGTAATACCCATGTTGATTGAAACCTTCACTTTCCCTTTTATTTATAAAAATTTACTAAAAAGTGATCCTCAATTAGCACTAATGGGAGCTGGTGCTTTTTTATTTATTGGCGGTGTTTTAGTGAGCTTAGTAAAATCAACTTCATCCATAAAAGAATAAGGCACAAACCTAAATAAACCTTCCTTTTCTATGAGGACTGTCAATTAATTTGGGCAGTCCTCTTTACTTTTTAAATACATAGAAAACTCATTAAATACCTAAAGACTCCGAAATCACAGAATTCTCAAGTAATTCCTTTGTAAAATTCAATTTTCGCAAACGTTTGCGAGAAATTGCAATCGTTTGCAAACATTATTTCTACAAAAAATACAATTTTTGCGGCTTCTATATTTGCTTGTTGACTTCTTCTTTTTGTACGTTTGTCTACGAAATTATAGGTCTCATAATTCCTCCCAAAGGATTGATGAGTTAGGTTGAATTCAAAACACATTCTAAATTAAACTAAACAAGTATGATTAATCAGCTCTACCAAAAAAGCCTGAGCACACTCCAAAAGGGTGGGATGTCAATCACAAAGCTAGTGGCTACAACACTAACGCTATGTGTTATCTCATTAACGGCGTTTGCTCAAAACATTAATGTAAGTGGAAAAGTGATTGACGCCACTGGCGAAGAAATGCCAGGTGTCAGTATTCAATTGAAAGGAAGTACCACAGGGACTTCAACAAGTGTTGACGGAAATTATACCATTAATAACGTTCCTTCAAACGGAACTTTGGTATATAGTTTTGTTGGGATGCAAGCTCAAGAAGTTGCTGTTCAAGGTCGTTCTGTTATCAACGTAACTTTAGCAAACGATGATCAACTTTTAGAAGAAGTTGTTGTAATTGGTTATGGTACTGTGAAAAAGAAAGATTTAACGGGAGCAGTTAACGCTATTGGAACAAAAGACTTCCAAAAGGGTGTGGTTACATCTCCTGAGCAATTAATGCAAGGAAGGGTAGCAGGGGTTCAAATCACGCAAAGTTCTGGTGAGCCAGGTGGTGGAATCAACGTTCGTATTAGAGGAACATCTTCTGTTTATGGTGGTAATAACCCATTATTTGTAATTGATGGTGTACCCCTTAGTGGAGATAATACATCAGGTGGAGGAGACTCCCAAGGGCTTGGTCGTCAAGCGGCAAAAAACCCATTAAACTTCCTTAACCCTGCAGACATTCAAAGTATTGATATCCTTAAAGATGCTTCTGCTACGGCTATATATGGTGCTCGTGGAGCTCAAGGTGTAGTTTTAATCACCACTAAGAAAGGTAAAGGTAAAGGAACACTAGATTACGGATACTCTTTAGGATTTAGTAATATCACTAAAAAATATGACCTTCTATCTTCTGAGGAATTTGCAGCTGCAAACCCAGCTCAAGATTTAGGTGGCTCTACAGACTGGCAAGATGAACTATTCAGAACGGGTGTTGCCCATCAGCACAACCTTTCTTATGGCGGCGGTGATGCTACAGGAAACTATAGATTTTCATTAGGTTATCTAGACCAAAATGGTATCATCGAAACTTCATCTATTAAAAGATACTCTGTAGGTTTTACTGGCGGAAAGAAATTCATCAATAATAAATTGAACATTACTTCTAATATTAACCTTGCAAACACACAGGACAAAGGAGTAGGTATTTCTGAAAACTCTGGATATACGGGTGACCTTTTAGGAGGAATCTTAAAATCAAACCCAACAATGCCTGTATATACAAATGGTGACTATACCCAGCTTGGAATTACTTTAGCCAATCCGGTAGCAATCATCAATTTAAATAAAGACAGAACGAACACTCTTAGAGCTTTAGGTAACTTAGCCGCTGAGTTAGAGATAGTAGAAGGTTTAAAATTCAAAACTGTTTTAGGGTTTGACAAGTCATTCTCTAGTAGAAAAAATGCGTTTTCTAGAGACTTAGTACTAGATGGTGTTGTTGACATTGGACGTCTTTATATTACAGATATAGAAACAGACAACAATCTTTGGGAAAACTATTTTACGTATGACAAAGATTTAGGAAACGTAACGCTTAATGCTTTATTAGGGTACTCTTACCAAAGCTTTGATGGATACTACAAAGGTTCAAACTTAGCTAACTTCAGTACTTCTGATTTAGACCTTATGGTGAATAACCTTGCTTCCGCTGATGCATCTCAGGCGGTAAATAACTTTGTGTCTAACTCTTCTTCTGAAAAAGACGAATTACAGTCATATTTTGGTCGTTTAAACTTAAATATGGGCAAATTCTTAGTAACTGGAACTTTAAGAATTGACGGTTCTACTAAATTTGGTGGAAACAACAAATATGGTTATTTCCCTTCTGGAGCATTTAAATGGAAGTTAATAGACGAAGACTTCGTTCCTAAAAACGTATTCTCAGACTTAGCTCTTAGAGTTGGTTACGGTGTGGTTGGTAATCAAAACATACCTCACAACCTATTTCAGAAAAGAGTTCGTTATGGTAACTGGTCTGCAGACCAAGGAGCTACCACTATTACAGGTGGAGGTCAATATTTTGTAGCATTCCAAAATCCAGATCTTAAATGGGAATCAACTGCCGCTCTTAATGTTGGTTTAGATTTTGCTTTTGCAAATAACAGAGTAAGTGGTAATATCGAATTCTACGATAAGCATACGAAAGACCTTTTATTCCAAGTTAACTCTGCCCAGCCAGCTCCAAACCCTTTCTCTTGGGAAAACTTAGATACCGATGTTCAAAACAGAGGTGTTGAGTTAGGCTTAAATGTAATTGCTGTTGACAATCAGAAATTTACTTGGGAAGTATTAGCAAATGGTGCATATAACAAGAACCTTATCAAAAACTTGAAAGGTGTGTATGACACAGGAGAAATAAATGGTCAAGGTTTAACAGGTGCCTTTGCTCAGCGTTTAGCTGAAGGTCAACCAATGTTTGCCTACTTCTTACGTGAGTTTGGTGGATTTGACGAAAACGGAAACTCCATATACCCTCAAGGTGACTTCCAGCAATTTGTAGGCTCTAGTCCACTTCCAACTTTAACAGCTGGATTAACTAATAATTTCACTTTTGGTAACTTTGATGCAAGTGTCTTCTTTAATGGTGTATTTGGAAACTATATATACTCAAACACAAGAAATGCATTCTTCACTAAAGGTGCTTTAAATAACGGAGGTAACGTAACAAAAGACGTTCTTGATACTAACGAAGGACCTTGGAATGCTCCAGACGTTTCTACTCGTTTCTTAGAGAAAGGTGACTTTGTAAGACTTCAGAACCTTAACCTTGGATATCGCGTACCTTTAAGTGCAGGTAATGCAATATCAAGCCTTAGATTATTCGTTACAGGTCAAAACCTAATGACCTTTACGAAGTACAGCGGTCAGGATCCTGAAGTAAGTACCAACAAATCTCTTAATGGTATTCCTTCGTTCGGTATAGATTATACAGCTTATCCTAGAGCTAGAACTTGGACGCTTGGAGCAAATATTTCATTCTAAGAAAAACTATAAATATTAGAAAAAATGAAAAATAAAGAAATAAAAAATATATTATTAGCGAGCTGCGGCATCTTCATGATGACTGCATGTACAGACCTAATAAATAACGAAAAAGATACAATTGTTGCAGTAAGTGATGGAGACGGTTTTGCAGCCGGTGACCCAACAGAACTTTTAATTTCAGCTTACAAAGATTTAGGTGCTTACACAGACCAAGGTAACATTTACGCTCTGGGTCAACACCCAACAGCTGAAATGATTCCTCCTACTAGAGGAGTTGACTGGGGTGACAACGGAGTTTGGAGAACCTTAGACCAACATACTTGGGATGCTACGCACTCAGCGGTTTTAGGAGCTTGGAATCAATTAAACGAAAGAGCTTATAAGTGTAATGAAATCATTGCCTCAAACCCATCTCCTGCCCAAAAGGCAGAAGCTCAATTTTTGAGAGCATTAAATATGTTTCATGTAATGGACTATTGGGGTAAAGTACCTTTTAGAGAAGTTACAGAGGGTGTTGATGTAGATCCGCGAGTACTAACAAGAACAGAGGCTTTTGACTTTATAGTTTCTGATTTAGAAGCAGCAGTTTCTGGCCTTGACGCAATGGGTCCACAACCTCTTCAAGCAAAAGCAAACAAAGCAGCTGCTAACTTCTTGTTAGCTAAGCTTTACTTAAACAAGGCTGTATACACTGCCGCATCTCCGGCTGGACCATATAGCTTTGACAATGGAGATATGGCAAAAGTTATTGGATATGTAGATGCTATCATTGCAGACGGGTATGCTATCAATGACGACTTTTTCTCTAACTTTACTGAAGATGAGGGCAATACAGAAACTATTCTTAACTCTGCGGAGGGAACCCCACAAAACCGATGGATGATGACATTGCATTATGATCAAAATCCTTCAGGATGGAATGGTTTTACTACTTTAGCCGACTTCTACGATACCTTTGAAGATGGAGATATAAGAAAAGGACTTCCGGCAGAAGCTGACGGAACTGACATGTCAGGTATTGGTTTTGGTTTCTTAATTGGTCAGCAGTATGACGATAATGGTGACCCAATTACCGATTCAAGATCTAAAAACCTTCTGAAGTTTACGCGTGATGTAACCTTAGCCGGTACTCCTACTGATAAAGGAATTCGAGCTATTAAGTATCACCCAGCTAGGGCAGGAAAATATATTCTAATGAGATTTGCAGAAGCTTATCTTATGAAAGCAGAAGCAATGATGCGTTCTGGTGATACATCTGGAGCACTGGCAATGATTAATGACTTAAGAGCTAAGCGTGATGCTCAGTCATTATCTAGCCTTGATGAAAATTCAATGTTTGAAGAAATTGGTCGTGAACTATACTGGGAAGGAGGAAAAAGAACAACTGAAGTAAGGTTTGGTAAGTATACCACAGGAACCGGAACTTTGATTCAGGATGACTATACTATTTTATATCCAATTCCATCATCAGCCATTGTATCTAATCCAAACTTAGAGCAAAACGAAGGATATTAATATCGCCTTTTCTTTAATATTTAAAAATGCTCGAACTAGTTTCGAGCATTTTTATTTTATTTGACTTGAATTCCAAATTAAAAATGAAAAACTACCTCCTTTTTCTTTTCTCCTTCTTTCTTTTTAGCCAATGTCAAAGCAGTTCAGAGTCAAAATGGGATACTCAAATTTTTGAGGCTTTACAAAAACTAGAGGCCGACCAGATGACTGTAAACATAAAAATTGACGAAGAAGCTTTTTATCCAACACAAGTCCCTTTTAATGGTACTATTACGCTAAACGAGCCTTCCTGCTTTATTAATCTTAGAAACTTAGATGGAGGGAATATAGTTATAAGCTTAGAAGAGAATGATTGGTATAAAGCAGGAGACAAAACCGTTTACTTTAAAGAAGGTTTAACCGAAGTAGAATCAATGCACGGCTCCTTTTTAATAGGCCGAAAAGACGAATTAAAGGGTGAGGGTTACATCATAAATGACGGTAGTTTCCAGCTTAAGCAGTTAAATAATGAAGCCTGTATTGTCACAATAAAAGGAAACGTAAAAAGTCCTTTTGATCAAAGTATCATAAAACCTATCGAAGGGTTCATTGTTTGGAAGAAGCCAGCAACGTTAAATTCTCAAGAAAGAGTAAAAACTTTCTTTTTCAATTAAATCATGCTCAGAAAACCCTACATCCTGTTAATTCTTCTTTTGAATCTTTTTTCCTGCAAAAACGAGGAAAAAAGTGTGTTTGTCCTTCTTGACAGTACAAAGACCGGGATTACATTTTCGAACGACATTTATAATACTGATAAATTTAACATCTTTAACTACCGTAACTTTTATAACGGAGGAGGTGTAGCCGCTGGCGACATTAATAACGATGGCCTCACGGATCTACTATTTACTGCCAATATGGGCTCAAATAAGTTATATCTCAATAAAGGAAACATGGTTTTTGAAGATATAACTGAAAAGGCAGGAATAGGAGAATTAGAAAAGTGGAGTACAGGTGTAGTGATGGTAGACATTAACGCCGACAATCTACTTGACATATATATTTGTAATGCTGGTTATAGAAAAGGAATAAGTTCTGAAAATGCTTTATTCATCAATAACGGCGATTTAACTTTTACAGAAAAGGCCGCAGAATATGGTCTAAACGAAAATGGCTATACCACACATACAGCATTTTTTGATTATGATAAAGATGGTGACCTTGATGCATACATTCTTAACAATAGTTTTATTCCGGTAAATACTTTAAACTATGCCAACAATCGTGAATTACGAGCTAAAGACTGGCCAGTAAAAGATTTCATGAAAGGAGGAGGAGATAAGCTCCTTAAAAATGATAATGGACAGTTTGTTGATGTTAGTGAGGCTGCAGGAATTTACGGAAGCTTAATTGGCTTTGGGCTCGGAATTACCGTTGGCGATGTCAATAATGACAACTGGCCGGATATGTATGTTTCCAATGATTTTTTCGAAAAAGACTACCTCTACATTAACCAAAAGGACGGTACATTTAAAGAAGACTTAGAAAACAGAATTGGCCATACCAGCATGGCTTCCATGGGAGCAGACATGGCAGACCTCAACCAAGATGGCAAGCCTGAAATTTTTGTTACCGATATGCTTCCAGGTAATGAAGAGCGATTAAAAACCACCGCTTCTTATGAAAGCCATTATATTCAGGCCTTGAAGAGAGAGCGAGGTTTCTATAATCAATATATGCAAAACAGCCTTCAGCTAAACGATGGAGATGGCTATTTTTCAGAAATAGGGCAGTTTTCTGGTGTGGCCAAAAGTGACTGGAGCTGGGGGGCTTTACTTTTTGACGCTGATAATGATGGCTTAAACGACATCTATGTAAGTAATGGCATCCGCCATGATGTGATTGACCAAGACTTTATTGACTTCTTCACAAATGAACTAAATCAAAAAATGGCTCTCTCTGGGCAGAAAGAAAGTATTGAAAAAATATTAGAGAAGATGCCAAGTAAACCCATTGTTAATAATTTTTTCAAAAATAAAGGAGACCTTAAATTTGAGGATAGCTCTTATGATTTCGGATTTAGAGAAGAATCTTTTTCCAATGGTGCCATGTATGTTGACCTTGACAATGACGGTGATTTAGATTTGGTGGTAAATAATATAAATCAAGAGAGTTTTGTTTATGAAAACCAAAGTGACAAAAAAAACCATTACCTAAAATTAAAATTAAAGGGAGAAGGACAAAATACTTTTGCAATAGGCTCGGAAGTTGCTGTATACGCTAAAGGCAAAAACTATAGTTCACAGCTAATTCCTTCAAGAGGTTTTCAGTCCTCTTCTGACTATACTTTGACCTTGGGTCTTGGGAAAAATTTTGAAATAGATTCCATTACTATAAATTGGCCAAATGACAATAAAACCGTTCTCGGAAACACCCCTGTTGATACTACCATTTCTATCGATATTGCTGCCTCAAAAAACGTTATCCTAAAAAAAACAAACCAGTCATCAAATCAATATTTTGATATTGTTGACAATCCATTCGACAAACATCAAGAAAACGATTATTTAGATTATTATTCCGAAAAAAACATCCCTTTTAATCTTTCAGCGGAAGGCCCCAAAGCGGTATATGGCGATATAAATAATGACGGGAAACAAGACCTTATAATTTGTGGAGCAAGTGGTCAAGCAACACAAATATATACAAGTAGTAAAAAAGGATACCAAAAAGTAAAACAACCCGACTTTGAAAGGTTCGCTAGATTTGAAGACACTACTTTAGAGCTTTTTGATGCTGACAATGATGGAGACTTAGACTTATATATTGGCTCAGGAGGAAACGAATACAAAGCAAGAAGTAAAGAACTAATGGACCGGCTATTCCTAAACGACGGCAATGGTAATTTTAAAATAAATGGCTCTGCCCTACCATTAACTAGTTTAAATACTGCAGTGGTAAAAGCTGAAGATATTGATGGAGACGGTTTCCTAGATTTATTTGTTGGTACCAGAAATACACCTCAAGAATATGGAAAGTCAACGCCTAGCTTTATATTAAAAAACAATGGTAAAGGAGAGTTTAGTGTTTCATCTGAAATAAGCGGCTTAGGCTTGGTGAATGATGCTTTATGGACCGACATCGACCTTGATGGAAAAAATGAACTAGTTATAGTGGGGGACTGGATGACTCCTAAAATTTTTAAGAATAAAAAAGGCTTAATTGAAGAATGGAAGTCAACTGGACTAGAAAAATTATCTGGGTTTTGGTCTGCTTGTAAAGCTGTTGATATTGATAATGATGGTGACCAAGATTTAATACTTGGAAACCTGGGAGAAAACTTCTCTTTGGAGATATCTCCAAACAAACCTCTTAAACTCTGGGTAGCCGATTTAGACAAAAACGGAACACTAGATAAAGTGATTTCTAAAACCATAGACGGTAAAGACAGCCCAGTTTTTCTTAAAAGAGACCTTACAGAGCAATTTCCTGCCTTAAAAAACACAAGTCTGAAACATTCTGAATATGCAAAAAAGTCGGTTCAAGACTTATTTGACATGATAGAGAACGAAGAAGTTGAACCAATGCTCTTCAACTTTAATAAAAGCATTGTAGCCATAAATGATGGGAAAGGATATTTCAGTATTAAAGAACTTCCAACCGAAGTGCAGTTTTCTTGTGTCAATGATATCGGTATCATTGATATTGATAAAGATGGTTTTCAAGATATTATTGTAGGTGGGAATAGTTCTCAAATGATTCCTCAGTTTGGTACATTAGATGCTTGTCGTGGAAAAATTTTAAAGAATATTGGTGGAGATACTTTCAAATATATTTCAGACTTAAAGCTTTCAGGGCAAGTACGCCAAATACTTCCTTTGGAAAATCGGAATATGTTAATTTTGAGAAACAATGAAACACCAAAAATGTATCATTTCAAATGAAAAGGCTTCTCCTCATATTATCTTCCCTTTGCCTTTTAATTGCCTGTAATAAGGAAAACAAATCCCCAAACTTCCGTTTACTAGAAGCGGAAAGAACAGGTTTAAATTTTGAAAATACCTTAATACCTAGCCCTGACCTAAACATATTCAGCTACCTATATTTCTACAACGGGGGAGGAGTTGGAGCTGGTGACCTTAATAATGACGGACTCATAGATCTTGTTTTCACGTCAAACCTTGGAGAAAACAAAATCTTTAAAAACACAGGAAACCTCAAATTTGAGGATATTACCAAACAGGCCAACTTCACCTCAAATGGCGGTTGGTCAAATGGGGTCTCTATTGTTGATATCAACAATGACGGTCTTTTAGATATCTATGTTTCACAAGTAGGAAATTACGACAAGCTGCAAGGAGTTAACCAACTATTTGTTTGCAAAAAAATTGAGGATGGTCATCCTGTTTATAAAGAGGCTGCGGCCGAATATGGTTTAGCTATAAAGTCTTTAGCAACCCAAGCAGCTTTTGTTGACTTTGACTTAGATGGAGATTTAGATTTTTATCTTTTAAATCATTCTGCCCACCGAAATGGAACATTCGGAGCAAGAAAAAACTTTCTAAACACTTTTCACCCAGATGCCGGCGATAGATATTTTGAAAACCAAGACGGCTTCTATATTGATAAAACTAAGGAATCTGGTATTCACAGCAATGCCCTTGGTTATGGCCTTGGAATTGCCGCAGGCGATATAAATATGGATGGCTTGCCAGATTTATACATTGGAAATGATTTTCATGAAAACGACTACCTCTACATAAATAATGGCAATGGGACTTTTAATGATGAAACAGAGAGCCAAATGCCCCATACCAGCCGTTTCAGTATGGGTGTGGATATTGCCGATATTAATAATGACCTCTTCCCTGAGATAGTTTCACTAGACATGCTTCCATATGACTATAAGCTCATAAAAATGGCGGATGGCGAAGACGTATTTTATAATTTTAATTTCAAACTAGACCAAGGTTATAATTTTCAGTTTTCAAGAAACGCACTACAGCTAAATAACAGAAATGGCTCTTTTAGTGAAATTGCCATGTTTTCTGGCGTTCATGCCACGGACTGGTCTTGGAGTTCACTTTTATTTGACTTTGACAATGACGGCCTGAAAGATTTATTCATCTCAAACGGCATAAACAAGCGAATGAATGATACGGATTACATGAATTATGTATCAAACGACGCTATTCAAGAACGTATCAATAAAAATGATTTTAATGAGTCTGACGAACTATTGACAGACCTACTACCCGAAGTGAAAATACCTAATAAATTTTTCAAAAACGGGGGTGATTTGAACTATCTAGACTTAACATCATCCATAGAAAATAATATTTCTTCATTTTCTAATGGAGCTATCTACGCCGATTTAGACAACGACGGTGATCTAGATGTAGTAACCAACAACATCAACGAAAAGGCTTTTCTTTATGAGAATTTAAACACGGCAAATCAGCATATTAAAATTAACCTTGAAGGTTCTCCTAAAAATAGAAATGCTATTGGAGCCAAAGCCCTTTTATATTTGAGTGGAAATGTTCAATACCAAGAAAAGTTTCCTGTCCGTGGTTTTCAATCAAGTTCAGAAACAAGTCTATTATTTGGAATACCTAGCGACCAAAAAATAGATTCTCTTTGTATTATTTGGCCAAATAATACCTTCCAAACGCTTTTTAGTGTACAGGACAGCCTTATCGAACTGAGTTATCAAGACGGACTGCCAAAGTTTGACTACGAAAAGCTGAAGCCTGAAGAAAGTGAAATCTCTTTTGAAGATGTGGCGGCCTCCCTTGGCTTAAAAATAACTCACAAAGAAAACCGATTTAATGAATTTGATAGAGAAGCACTCATTCCGGCAATGAATTCTACTCCTGGTCCTGCCATAGCCGTGGCAGACATCAATAATGACGGATTAGAAGACATTTTTATAGGAAGTTCTAAGTGGGAAAAAGATAAAATTTTTTTACAAAACACGTCTGGATTTTTCACTCAAATGGAGCAACAAGAACTACAAAAAGATAGTACTTACGAAGCCTCCAGTGCCCAGTGGGCTGATATAAATGGTGATAGATACCCTGACCTTTTGGTAGCCGATGGCGGTAATGAATACTCAGGAAAAACACCGTTTCTAAAACCAAGAATTTACCTGAACAACGGCAAAGGAGTTTTGACAAAAAAAGAAAACGCACTTCCTCAAATCTTTGAAACACAAGCTTGTCTTAAAACCGCAGATTTTGACCAAGATGGTGACATAGACATATTCATTGGTGGGAAAACTATTTCTTGGGGCTATGGCCAAACACCAAATTCCTATTTACTCCTTAATGATGGTAGCGGAAGCTTCATTGATAAAACACCTGAACCTCTAAAAACAATCGGCATGGTCAGAGATGCCAACTGGCTCGATATTGACCAAGATGGTGATCAAGACTTAATTCTAGCAATTCAATGGGATGGGATATACTGTTTTGAAAACGAAAAAGGAGTTTTCTCAAAAAGAGAACTAAGCGACAAAAAAGGCTGGTGGAACATGCTCTATCCTACAGATATTGATGAAGATGGTGACATAGATTTTATAGTTGGAAATCTAGGAGAAAATAGCCGAATAAAAGCAAGTGATAATGAGCCTGTAAGAATGTATGTCAATGATTATGACGATAATGGCCGGCCAGACCAAATAATCACCCATTACATGAATGGTAAAGAAGGGCTATTTGCAGATAAAAAGGAGCTTGAAAAGCAAATGCCGTTTATAAGAAAAAAATACAACCTTTCCAGAGATTTTGCCAATGCACACTTTGCTGACATTCTTGGAAAAGAAAAAATCAAGAATGCTAAAACTTTTGAAGCCAACTACTTCAGTAATGCAGTTTTGGTAAATAATGGCAATTGGAATTTTGAACTAAAAAAACTCCCAACCACTTCACAATTAGCACCCATGGCTGCCGCCAGTAAAATTGATAATAAGAACTACTTGCTAATGGGTAATTTTTATGATGCCAATATTCAACTAGGAAGGTATGATGCTGATTTTGGAGGAACTATTCATTTGAAAAATGATACTACTATCACTCACTCAAGCCTCAATAATCTCAAAATAAAGGGTCAAGTGCGTTCCATTACTCCTATTAAAGTAAAAGGCCGAACAAATTACATTGTTGCTAGAAACAATGATGAACTCATCGTTTTGAGAAAGATTAAAAGATAAATGCTAACATTGCATATTATTTCAAGGGCATAGGCTCTTCCAAGAATTCTGAACTGCAAAATCAATAAATGTCTTTCCTTAAAAAACTTGCTGGTGATACTGTTTTATATGGCTTAAGTAGCATAGTGGGCAGATTATTGAATTGGCTATTATTTATAGTTCATACCCGTGTTTTTGAACAGCCACGTTTACTTTCAGACAATGCTCAGCTTTACACTTATGTGATTGCCCTGAACGTCATCTATACCTTCGGTATGGAAACGGCTTTTTTTAGGTATGCCAGTAAAAAGGAGAATCAATCAGAGTATTTTAATATCATACTCACCTTTATAATGCTGTTGGGAGGCACGCTATCTACCCTATTTATTCTAGGAGCTACGCCACTTATTGATGCCATTGGCTACCCTGGTAAAGAACGATTAATAGTTTGGTTGTCGGTTATATTAGTAGTTGATGCCATTTCTGCCATTGCTTTTGTCAAACTCCGAGCACAAAACAAGGTTAAGCGATTTGTAGGGATAAGATTGACTAATATCTTCATCAATATAGGGCTAAATGTGTTTTACCTGATGTTTTGTAATTACATTTTACAAGACCTCTTCTTACCAGACTTAAAACCTTTTGCAGCCTATTTTTATAATCCCGCCATTGGACCAGACTATATTATTTGGGCAAATTATGTAGCCAGTGTTGTTACACTTTTATTGCTTTGGAAAGAGTTTGTTGGCTTTAAATTCACATGGGATTGGGCAAAATTAAAGACCGTTTTAAACTACGCATATCCACTGCTAATTATGGGAATGGCTGGTGCCATCAACCTTACAGCAGATAGGTTAATGTTTAGAGGCTTGCTGCCCGAAGGTTTTTATGAAGGTTTTAACACAGAAGACGCTTTCAGTATTTATGCCAATGTTTATAAATTTTCAATTTTCATGACCTTGGTGGTTCAGGCTTATCGCTATGCCGCAGACCCGTTTTTCTTTTCTAAAATGGGAGAGAAAAACTCCCCAAACATGATAGCTCTCAGCACTAAATGGTTTACCATTGCCTGCATTTTTATCTGGATAGCGGTTTCTATTAATCTTGATTGGATTGGCCTGCTCATTGGAAGCACTTATCGTTCCGGGCTTATTGTAGTGCCTATATTATTGTTCGCCAACCTCATGATTGGAGTTTACGGCAATGTCTCTATCTGGTACAAACTAACAGATAAAACCTTCTATGGTACCTGGATAACCCTTGGCGGAATGGCTCTTACGGTTATATTAAATATAATTTTGATTCCCAAATACGGGTATTTAGGCTGTGCTATCACTTTTGCTATCAGCTCACTTCTAATGGTGGTAGCCTGTTATTATTATGGTCAAAAACACTTTCCTGTCCCATATAGCCTTGTCAAAGTCTTAATCTACATTGCTGTGGCAGCAGCAATAATCATAATTGATTCGCAAATACAATACGCTGGATTGCAGTATTCTGTGCCAGTTCATTTAATTTTGTGTGCAGCTTTCTTAACCGTAGTTTATTTTATGGAAAGAAAGACCTTCTCAGAATTAAAGACAAACTAGAACACTTCATCTAAAAATATGCTTTTAAGCGATATCCTCTATAAAGTATCTCTGCTTACGGTTTCAGGTAGAACTGATATTGAGATTTCTAACTTACAGTTTGATAGCCGTAAAGTAGATACTGGCTCACTGTTTATTGCCATTCCTGGCACACAGGTTAATGGCCACGACTATATCTCTAAAGCTATAGAACTAGGAGCTAAAGCCATCTTATGTGAAATACTACCAGAAGAGCTTTCGGATGAAGTAACTTATCTTAAAGTTGAAAGCTCTGCAAATTCCATGGGCTTGGCCGCCTCAAATTTCTATGACAATCCTTCTTCAAAAATAAAGCTTGTAGGAATAACCGGGACCAACGGTAAAACCTCTGTAGCCACCTTGCTTTTTGACTTGTTTAGAAAACTTGGATATACCTGTGGTTTACTATCGACCGTACAAAATCAAATAGAAGATGAAATAATTCCCTCAACGCATACTACGCCTGACTCCGTAAAAATAAATGAGCTTCTGGCTTTAATGCATAAAAAGGGCTGCAATTATGTTTTTATGGAGGTTAGTTCTCATGCCGTAGTAATGGAACGAATTGCAGGATTGAGTTTTACTGGAGGCGTATTTACCAATATCACCCAAGACCACTTAGACTTCCACGAAACGTTCAAAAATTATATAGACGCAAAGAAGGGATTCTTTGATAGGTTACCTAAAACAGCCTTTGCCCTAACCAACTCCGATGATAAAAACGGCAAAGTAATGCTTCAAAATAGCGTAGCGGAAAAACATGCATATACCCTACGCGGTGTGGGAGCATTTAAAGGGAAGGTGCTAGACTGTGGTTTGTATGGCTTAAATATGACCATAAACGAGCAGGAAGTTTGGTTTAAGCTTATTGGCAGATTTAACGCTTACAACCTCTTGGCGGTTTATGGCACAGCCACTTTATTAGGAGAAGAGCCTGAGGCTATTTTAACAGAACTATCTCAATTACAACCTCCTCCGGGTAGGTTTGAACAAATTCACTCTACAGACCATAAGGTAGGAATTGTAGATTATGCCCATACGCCCGATGCACTGAAAAACGTCTTAGAGACTATAAAAGACCTAAAAGAAGGAAATCAACAAGTCATTTGTGTGGTTGGCTGTGGTGGCAACAGAGACAAAGGTAAAAGGCCCTTGATGGCAAAAATTGCTTGTGAATTAAGTGACAAAGTCATATTAACATCTGACAATCCAAGAAACGAGGAGCCTGAAGCTATATTGAAAGACATGCAAGAAGGCGTGAGTATCACAAAACGCAAAAAGGTACTAGCAATTTTAGACAGGAGAGAGGCCATCAAAACCGCAGTAATGTTATCTAACGAAGGTGATATAATTTTGGTAGCCGGAAAAGGGCATGAAAACTACCAAGACATCAAAGGTGTTAAAAGCCATTTTGATGATAAGGAAGAGATAATTAGAGCTTTTATGGGTTAGCAAGACCCATAACCGTCTGCTTCATACTATCAGAAATACTGTGCAACCATTTCAGGTGGTCTGTCATTAGTTTTCCTTCCTGAAGTTTGTTTCTCATTTCTTGACTCATGGGTGTAAATCCTTTTTCAAGTTCTACATCTCTCTCTTTTGAAAGTTTTACAAACTTTTCTTCCAATACACCGGTAGCCTGAAAAAGCTCATCAATATCCTCTTCATTTGTCAATTCACCACCTCCCAATGAAGTTAATGCGGCTTCTAAATTTTCTAGAATATGCCTCATGACAGTTTCATATTCTTTGGAAGCTTCCGTGGTTTCATGATCTTGAATATAAGTGCCCAATGCCGCCAAGGCTGTTAAAAATGTTTGATTAAGCACCACATTAGCATATACCTGAGCTTGATGCCCTTGCCTAGATTTTGGGTCTTCCGTTTGACGCTGAAAAGCGGCCATCAGGTTTCCACTTTCCAAAAAAGCCTTTTTTCTAGCCAAACGATAAACCGTATCTGGCTTTTCTTTCGAATGGTATATCCTGTCAATATTTTCCATATAAGCTCTTGATGCTTCTATAGCCTTCTGAATAGAATTTTTGATACTTCCCTCTTCCCAAACCGGCCAAAGTAAGTAAATAGCCAAGAATGCTATGCCGGCACCTATCAGAGTGTCTATAACCCGATACTGCACTATATTGAGAGCATTTTCAACCAAAATAGCATAAAGAAGAATCACGGCCGACGTTATGAAAGTGGCAGCGACCTTATAGTTCTTTTGCAAATTCACAAAACCTAAAAACAATGAAGGAATAGCAAAGCAGCCATAAATGGTATTGCTATCAAAAAGTAAAATAACAAGGACAGCACCCCCAGCTCCCATCAGCGTTCCGTAAATTCTATTCAAGCCCCTTTTTTTGGTTAAACCAAAATTAGGACGAAGAATCACAGCTACAGTTAATAAAACCCAATAGGCATTTTGATGCTCAAAAACCTTCCCGACAAATAAGGCCACATACATAGCTATAGTCAGCCTTAGTGCATGTTTAAAAACAGATGACTTAAAGTTCAAATTCGCTTTTAGCGTTTTGATATTATAATCTTGGGTGGTAATAAATAATTGACGGTCTTTTTTTCTTAAAGAACTATCCGAACCTTCCAGAATGTTTGCGTAAACTCTTTTCGCTGCAAATGTTTTCTCCTCCTTCCTTCGCTCATAATCAAGCAAATTCCTGAGAATAAGAGCCCCTTCTCTTGCCTCTGGCAAGCCAATTGCATCTACATAAGACTTAATACTCGACTCACAAAACTCCTGATTTTCGGTAGGCTTTTCTTCTAATGGTAGCTTCTTATCCGTTCTAATAGCTTCTGCCAAAGCATATAAGTGTACAATGGTGCTGGCAGCAAAGGATTGAAAAGTCTGTGTTTTATCAAAATGAAGCCCTAGAGCCTCTTTATACTCTGTAGGGTCAGTATCTTTTGCTAAAGCCAATTCATAAATGTCAAGCATCTCTAAAAAAATCAGTAAATGCCTGCTCGTTTTATTAGACTGGCCCTCATTAACTCTTTTCTTAAATAAAAGCTCTCTTAAAAGCTCATGCTCCTCATTAAGGTCAATTTGAAGTTTTAGGAGTTTCTGCTCTAGTTCAAGTCTGTTATCAGGGTTGTTCCAAAGCAACTGATATTTCACCTTCAAAAAATCTGCTGTTGACTCCACACATTCGGCTAGTTTCTGAGCCGTACTTTTGTTTTGAAAAATCCAATGAGAGAAACTAGCCCACAGCAAATACCAGATACCTCCACTGAAAATAAGACCAAGCTTTAATCCTATGGTCAAATCTGTTTTTAGCAGAGCAAAACTCATTATCATGGCAAAATGACCAGAAAAAGCCACCATAGAAGCTCTAAAGCCATAAACTGAAAGCATACTGACCCAAAATATACAAACACCAAAAAATATATAAAACAGCCATTCAGAGGCCATTCGAGTAAAATGGCAAAGCAGGGTAATTAATATACTCAGCAAAAGGGCAAAAACTATCCCCAGCATTCTATGTCTATTGCTGCCATCAGTATTAGGAAGAAAAGTAAAAAAGACGCCCATGGCAAAAGCCAAACCATAACCCATTTGGTCAAAACGAATACCTAAATAAAGCGGAAGCACTAAAGCAATGGTCAAGACCGCTCCCTTAAGAAAATCGAATTGATATATTTGATTTATTAGCTTTTGCACTTTTTCCAATTAAACATCTAAACCAACACTTCTAAGTAATTCCGAAGCATTAAAGCTTTCACAAATCCCAGGCTTCAATTTATAATCAAAGGTGAGCTCACCATCTTTAGCATCATATTCAAAAAAGTAATTCTTACTTTTCTCTGGATATTTATCAGCTATTTCTGTCATTCTTAAATCATGTGTAGCCACTAAAGCATAAGAATCAGATTTAATAACTCTTTCTAAAAATGCAATAGAACCTTTCAGTTTATCTTCAGAATTAGTTCCTCTTAACATTTCATCCACTAATAACAGTGCCTTTGATTCCAAGCTCATAGCTTCGAGCAAAATTTTAATACGGTCAATCTCCGCCTTGAAAGTAGAAGAGTTCTGCTCTAAAGAATCTTTAATTCGCATATAAGCGAAAAGCTTAATTCCTGAGTTTAACACAAAACGCTCGGCAAAAATAGGTGCACCCGCATAAGCAAGTAAAATATTGGAACCCAAGGTTCTCAAAAAGGTACTCTTCCCAGACATGTTAGAACCAGTAATAAGGCTCAACCTATTCTGAGGACTTAAAATATAACTGTTACTTACCGATTCTGGCATTAAAGGATGCCCTATTTCCGAAGCAGAGACACTTACTTGGTCATCATCTTTAAGCTCTGGAAAAGTCCAGTTTGGTCTATTAAAAGCTAAAGTAGCCACACTAGCAAATTGCTCAAAAGTGCCTAAGCACTCAAAGATTTCTTCAAAGAAACTAGGGTTCTTTTTAACCCATGCTCTAAGTTTTACCAACTGTACCAAATCGAATGGAGAAAAAGCATAAAGAAAGAATGAAGCAAACTGATTGTTCTTCATATCAATCTTAGTTGATATCAGCTGAAACTCTTCAATTGGGTTTTTACCATCAACAGGCAATAGAACTTGAGCATTTTTCAATAACTCCGTCTCCCAGTTTTCCTCCAAAACAAGTTGAGTAGCAGTTTTATACTTTGCCATGTCTCGGCTCAGACCCTTTATTTTATTAAAATATGGCTCCGTAACTTTTTTATTTATCCCTACCAAAGAATAGTTAAGAGCCAGTAATCCAACCAAAGCAATCATCCCGTTGGTGACTCCATAAAAATAGAAAACGGCTACCACGCCACCCACAAAAATCCATTTAAGGAAAGCATAGTACTTAATTAATCCTTCTAACTTAATGGCAGGAGGCTCTCCTAAAATACTCAACTCGGTAACCGACGAACCACTTAACTCAAACAAAGAAGCCTGAAAGCTCTGACGCCAAACGGTTTTACCTAAAAGCTCTTTTGAAGCTGCTTGCCTTTTTTGAATAATTTCAGAATTATGCGTTTCTAAAAAAGCATTTGCCAATTTCAGTTGACCAAGCCTAGTCTTGGCTCTATTTATTAAATGAAAGAGAGAAAAATTACCGAAAACATCCAAGTCGGCAGTATAGTCATGTTTCTCATCATAGAAATCCGCTCCTTCGGCATATTTATTTTTGCCACCTGAACATACTTCTAACTCATTTCTTAAAACATCAATCAGAACTTTCTTTAACTCTACCTTCTCCTGAACACTTTCATGATATCTCACCAAAAAGTAAAATCCAGCTAATATTCCTAAAATGGTTCCAAAAGCAATAATTGCTGAAGTTTTAAAAAGGAAATAAAGTAATACCGCTCCTGCTATAATGGCAAACAAGCGAATGTTGGACGTTGTGCTACTTTTTTTCTCAAGCTCCACTAAGCTAGCTCCTTCTTCTTCTAAGCGTTCTTTGTAATATTTTGTCATGCTCTTTTTCATATTCTACGTGAAATTACCAAAGCCTTTCTATTTTTGTTCTATGCACTCCGTTTTAGACAAAAAAATTGACTTCCTCCCAGGTGTTGGTACCACAAGAGCCAGCCTTCTAAATACGGAGTTGGGAATATTCACATATACGGAACTTATAGAGCATTATCCTTTCCGATATGAAGACAGAAGTAAGTTCTATCAAATTTCTTCGCTTTCTGAAGACCTTGATAATATTCAATTAAAAGGAAAAATCACAAGTGTAAATAAAGCAGGAACTGGTCGTAAAGAGCGTTTAGTAGCCAAATTTACCGACGGAACTGGGTCTGTAGATCTTATTTGGTTTCAAGGCATTAAATGGGTGGAGAAAAAATTAATCACCGGGGCTGACTATATACTTTATGGGAAACCCACCATTTTTGGCCATTCTTTCAATTTTAGTCATCCCGAAATAACTGCCCTAACACCTGCCTTAGAAAAACCTACAGGCTTAAAACCTGTTTATTCTTTGACCGAAAAACTTCGGAAAAAATTTATTGACAGCAGGGTTATTGGTCAAATTACACAAAACGCACTTAGAGACATTGGAACCAACATCCCAGAGAACTTACCAGAAAGCCTATTGGTGAAGTATAAGATGATACCGCGTTTTCAGGCATATCAACTGATTCATCATCCGAAAAACTATAGTCATGTAAAACATGCACTACGTAGGCTAAAATTTGAAGAGCTTTTCTATAATCAGCTCTCACTAATAAATCAAAAGCTACTGCGTAAAAACGAATTTGAAGGACACCTTTTTACCAAAACCGAACTACTAACTAACTTTTACGAAAACCACCTTCCTTTTGAATTAACAAATGCTCAAAAGAAAGTCATCAAAGAAATATTCTTCGACTTTAAATCTCAAATGCAAATGAACCGCCTTCTTCAAGGTGATGTGGGTTCTGGTAAAACCATTGTAAGCTTTATTTGCATGCTTATGGCTATTGATGGTAATGCTCAATGTTGCCTAATGGCTCCCACAGAAATTCTAGCTATCCAACATTTTCATGGGCTGAAAATTTTTGCGGAAGAAATTGGGCTCAAAATAGCTTTATTAACAGGTTCTACTAAGAAAAAAGAAAGAACAGTCATTCATGAAGAGCTCTTAAACGGTACTATAAATATCATTATAGGAACGCACGCTCTTATTGAGGATAAGGTTCAGTTCCAGAACCTAGGATTATGTGTGATTGACGAGCAGCATCGTTTTGGTGTTGCCCAAAGGGCCAAACTTTGGAATAAAAACAAGCGAATTCACCCACATATTTTGGTCATGACGGCTACGCCAATTCCTAGGACATTAGCTATGACACTTTATGGAGATTTGGATGTATCGGTAATTGACGAATTACCAGCAGGAAGAAAGCCAATCAAAACAGTGCATCGCTATGACTCAAAAAGGCTAGAAGTATTCCAATTTATAAGAGAAGAAATCTTAAAAGGTAGACAAGTTTATATAGTTTATCCGCTTATTGAGGAATCAGAACAGATGGATTTCAAAAATCTTATGGATGGTTATGAAAGCATTTCTCGGGCTTTTCCTGACAGTCCTTTAAGTATAGTCCATGGTAAAATGAAGGCCAAAGACAAGGATTATGAAATGCAGCGTTTTGTCAAAGGCGAAACAGAAATCATGGTAGCCACTACGGTAATAGAGGTTGGTGTCAATGTTCCAAATGCCAGCTTAATGATTATTGAGAACTCAGAAAGGTTTGGTCTAGCACAGCTTCATCAATTAAGAGGAAGAGTAGGCCGTGGAGCTGAACAATCTTACTGCATTTTGATGTCAGACTTTAAACTTTCCAAAGAATCTAGAAAGCGAATAGAAACCATGGTAGAAACCAATGATGGTTTTAAAATATCCGAAGTTGACCTAGAATTAAGAGGCCCAGGAGACATGTCTGGCACACAACAAAGTGGATTAGTTGACTTAAAAATTGCCAATTTAGCCACCGATGGAACAATCCTAAAGTTCGCCAGAGAATCAGCTTTAGAAATTCTAGACCAAGACCCAGAACTGGCACAAGAGCAGCACGCTATGATTAAGGCTTTCGTCGATAAAAGAAAAACTCCTAGACTTAACTGGAGTAGAATTGGTTAAAAATTCCATTATCTTCGCTATTTGAATTCTGAAATTTAGAGTAAAAACGTTTTCTTACCAGCTTTATAATGAAACTAAAAGCCAGTAAATAAAAAACTTAACCTTTAATTAAAAAGGCATAACAATTTAATACTCTTATTTCTCTTTATTTGCCAATCAATTAATCGACTAATTAACTTTAGCCAATGTTGAAAATTTTAGGAATTTCTGCTTATTACCATGATTCCGCAGCAGCTTTATTAGAAAACGGTGAAATTATAGCCGCCGCACAAGAAGAAAGATTTACCCGCAAAAAGCAGGACTCCAGCTTCCCAGAAAATGCTATTAAGCATTGCCTTGAATATGGTGGTCTTGAACTTAAAGACTTGGATGCAATCGTCTTTTATGATAAACCATTGCTTAAAATGGAGCGTCTTCTAGAAACATACTATGCGTTTTCTCCAAGTGGTCTTCGCTCCTTTTTAACGGCCATTCCTGTTTGGTTAAAAGAAAAAATGTTTTTAAAAAGGACATTGAAAAAGGGCCTTCAAAAAATAGGCGAATACGACTCAAAGAAAGTGAAATTCCTTTTTCCAGAACATCACTTATCTCATGCCGCCAGTGCATTTTACCCTTCACCATATCAGGATGCCGCCATAATGACTTTAGACGGTGTTGGAGAATGGGCTACCGCTTCCATTGGGCATGGTAAGGGAAAAGAAATTGAAATTCTAAAAGAGCTAAAATTTCCACATTCCTTGGGTCTACTCTATTCCGCTTTCACCTACTTTTTAGGTTTTAAAGTAAATTCCGGAGAGTATAAACTTATGGGTTTAGCTCCTTATGGTCGTTCAAACTCTGAAGAAGTAAAACGTTATAAGAAAACCATAGCATCAGAATTAATAGAAATTTATGAAGATGGCTCTATCTGGCTAAATCAAAAATACTTCAACTATGCCACGGGTCTCCGAATGGTTTATGATGACAAATGGGAAACTCTTTTTGGCTTTCCAAAAAGACCTGCGGAATCAAACCTAGAACAACATCACTGTGACTTGGCCAAAGCTATCCAGGAAGTAACTGAAGAGATAGTCATATTAATGGCGAAAGAAGCTCAGCTGCTTACAGGTAGTAAAAACTTGGTATTAGCCGGAGGAGTGGCTTTAAACTGCGTAGTTAATGGTAAACTTCAAAATGCAGAGATTTTTGAGAATGTATATATCCAACCTGCTGCTGGCGATGCCGGCGGAGCATTAGGGGCGGCCTTGGCAGCTCATCATTTATATTTTGGTCAGGAAAGAGTAGTGGACAGTTCTAAAATGGATGCCATGAAAGGATCTTATTTAGGGCCCGAATACTCTGGATTGGATATAGAATTAATGGCCAAAAAGTTTAAAGCCAAATTTGAGTTTTCAGAAAGCTTTGATGAATTATCGGGAAAGGTTGCCAAGCTTATCTCAGACGGAAATATTATAGGGTGGTTCCAAGGGAAAATGGAATTTGGGCCCAGGGCTCTTGGTGGCAGAAGTATTCTGGCAGACCCAAGAAATCCTGAAATGCAGAAAAAACTCAATCTAAAAATAAAGTATAGAGAGGGCTTTAGGCCATTTGCTCCATCTGTTTTAGCTGAGGATGTAGAAGAATATTTTGAATGTAAAACCTCTTCTCCTTACATGCTATTGGTTCATGGTGTAAAAGAAAGCAGAAGAAACCAAGTTCCTGCCAACTATGAAGATTTAGATCTCATGGATAAATTGTACTTCCTTAGGTCTGACCTTCCGTCCATAACACACATTGATTATTCCGCCAGAATTCAAACGGTTCATACAGAGACTAACCCTAGATACCATAAGTTAATCTCCGATTTTAAAAAGGAAACGGGTGTAGGTGTTCTGGTAAATACTAGTTTCAATGTACGTGGAGAGCCTATAGTATGCACGCCATTAGATGCATATAAATGCCTAATGAGAACAGAAATGGATTATCTTGTGATAGGAAATTATCTTTTCAGCAAAGCAGAGCAACCTGAATGGTTAGAAAAGGATGATTGGCAAAAAGAATTTACATTAGATTAAAATTTATACCCACCTCAAATGGGCAATAACAAAACCTTCTTTTTTGAGGAAAGAAGAAACAACCATGGAGTTTTTAAAGGATTTACTCAATTTTCTAAAAGAAAGGAAGAAGTGGTGGCTAGCACCAGTAATATTGGTATTGCTGCTGATAGGCGTACTTATAGTAATTGGCGGGGGCTCTTCTTTGGCACCATTTATCTATACCCTCTTCTAATATGGAAAAACAAAATAACGCTGAAATTATCCTATCAATAGTAATAGGTTTTCTAGCTCTACATTTCATTTTTGATATTCAGGGCTTCTTATATGCGGCAGGAGTTATAGGGCTTTTAGGTTTGTTGTTCTCTGCATTTGCAGGTTTGGTGAGTAAAGTTTGGTTAAAGTTCGCGGAGGTTTTGGGCAGGATAAATGGCTCTATCCTGCTTTCTATTATTTTCTTTCTGGTTTTAACACCGATAGCTTTTTTAATGAGAATTTTTAGTGGAGAAAGTGCTTTAAACCTCAAAAAGCCTGAGAAAACAACCTTTGCCGAAAGGAATCATAAGTACACGGCAGATGATTTAAAAAACATTTGGTAAGAAAAACGCCCGAACTCTATTGAGTTCGGGCGTTTTAATTCTTATTAAAGTCAGACTTAAATATACTGATTGATAATCATCTCAAATAATTCTTGCTTACCACTAATTTGAGCTGGCTCCCCTACTTCGTGAGCTATTTTAGCTAAGTCTTCAAGACTTAACTCTCCTTTCTCAAATTTAGCACCATTTCCAGAATCAAACGAAGCATATCTGTCTGCTCTCATTTTCTTGTAAGGAGATTTGGTCAAAATATTATCAGCAATCAAAAGAGCTCTAGCAAAAACATCCATTCCGCCAATGTGAGCAATAAAGATATCTTCTAGGTCCGTAGAGTTTCTTCTCGTTTTTGCATCAAAGTTTACACCACCTGTAGTGAATCCTTCAGTTTCAAGAATTACTAACATAGCTTCAGTTACCTCAAATAAGTCAACAGGGAATTGGTCTGTATCCCATCCATTTTGATAATCTCCACGGTTGGCATCAATAGAACCCAACATACCAGCATCAGCTGCCATTTGTAATTCATGAGCGAAAGTGTGACCAGCTAATGTAGCGTGATTCACCTCTGCATTGATAGCGAAATCTTTATCTAAACCTTGGTCTCTTAAGAAACCAATTACCGTTTGAGAATCAAAATCATATTGATGTTTAGATGGCTCAGCTGGTTTTGGCTCAATGTAATATTTACCTGTGAAACCTTGCTTTCTTCCGTACTCAGAGGCTGTTCTTAAAAACTGACCTAGGTGGTCTAATTCTCTCTTAGTGTTGGTATTTAATAAAGACATATAACCTTCTCTACCTCCCCAGAAAGTGTATCCAGTTCCACCAAGTTCTATAGTAGCGTCAATACACGTTTTAACCTGTAAACCAGAATGAGCCACAACCTCAAAGTTTGGGTTGGTAGAAGCACCATTCATGTATCTTGGGTTAGAAAACAAGTTAGCCGTTCCCCATAGTAACTTCACACCAGAAGCAGCTTGCTTCTTCTTGGCGTACTCTACTATAGTAGCCATGTTGCTCTCGTATTCTTTTAAAGAATTACCCTCTGGAGACATATCCACATCATGAAAACACCACCAGCCAGCACCTAGCTTTGTGAAGAATTCAAAAGCTGCATCCATTTTATCATGAGCAGCTGTCATTGCATTTGCATTGCTATCCCAAGGAAAAGCTTTCGTTCCTGGACCAAATGGGTCACCACCAGTTCCACAGAAAGTATGCCAGTAAGCGACTGCAAATTTCAAGTGGTCACGCATGGTTTTACCTGCTACCACTCTGTTTTCATCGTAAAATTTAAAGGCCATCGGATTATCCGATTCCTTTCCTTCAAATTTGATAGGCTCCTTTATAAAAGGAAAAAATTCTTTGTCCCCTAAGGTCAGGTTCAAATGGCTGCTCATTGCAAATGATTTTTTATGTTATGAAATAATAAGTGTCAAATATACAATTAATAATTTATTCTATAATATTATCAAATAATTATATGCCAAAAGCACATAAAAAGTAGGCCGCAATAATACAGCCGATGATAGGTCCAACCACAGGAATCCAGGCATAAGACCAGTTATTTCCACCTTTCCCTGCAATAGGAAGTATAGCATGAGCTATTCTAGGGCCTAAATCTCTGGCAGGGTTTATAGCATATCCAGTAGTTCCTCCTAAAGAAAGTCCTATTCCCCAAACTAAAACACCTACCAAAAGAGGTTTTAAGCCAGAATCAGCGTCAGCGTAAATAGACATCACACCAATAATTAAAACAAAGGTGCCGATTACCTCACTCAGTACGTTTCCTAAAGTATGAGGTACCGCAGGCCCAGTACAGAAAATTCCAAGTTTTGCTCCTTGGTCTTCGGTTTCTTTCCAATGTGGCAAATACATAAGCCAAACCATGCAAGCCCCTAAAAAGGCTCCAATAAACTGAGCTATTATAAAAGAAGCCACATTAGCATATTCACCGGAATGCACCGCCAAACCAATAGTCACCGCGGGGTTTAAATGAGCCCCCTGACTTCCAAATTTTTGGGCGACAAAAACACCAAGTGCCACGGCAAAGCCCCAACCTGTAGCTGTCACAATCCAGCCAGAATTATTTCCATAAGTTTTTGCTAAAGAAGTATTAGCATTTACGCCTCCACCAAAAAGTATAAGCATAAATGTCCCGACGAGCTCGCCGATAAAGTTTGTTGTCTCCATTTCAATAGGTTTTTAGGGTTGTTATTCTTGCAATTTAGTAATTTCGCGACTTAATAATAATAGCATGCAATTAAATTCCCTTACGGCCATTTCTCCTGTAGACGGTCGATATAGACGTCATACTGAGAGCCTAGCTCCTTTCTTTTCAGAATTTGGCTTGATACACTACCGTGTCAAAGTTGAAATAGAGTACTTCATAGCACTTTGTGAAAAGCCTTTGCCACAGCTGGCAGAGTTTAACAAAGCCCTTTTCCCTGCTCTAAGAGCTATATATGAAAACTTCAGCGAAGCTGACGCCATAGAAATTAAAGAGACTGAAAAAGTAACCAATCACGACGTAAAAGCCGTAGAATACTTTATCAAAGCGAGGTTCGAAAAAATGGAAATTGCTCAGTTTTCTGAGTTCATTCACTTTGGCCTAACTTCTCAAGATATTAATAATACCTCCATTCCTTGGACATTAAAGGATGCTTCTGAGCAAGTGCTATTCCCAGCAATAGCAGGTGTAATTGAAAATTTAACCGCATTGGCAGAAGAATGGAAAGATATTTCTATGCTTGCTAAAACACATGGTCAGCCAGCCTCTCCTACTCGTTTAGGAAAAGAAATGGCGGTTTTTGTAGAACGCCTTTCCGTTCAGTTTGACCAATTAAAAGCTATTCCGTTCTCTGCTAAGTTTGGCGGAGCCACGGGTAATTTCAATGCTCATCACGTAGCTTATGGCGAACATGACTGGGTGGAATTTGGAAATAACTTTGTCAATAATATTCTTGGTTTAAACAGAAGCCAGAAAACTACGCAAATAGAGCATTACGATAATTTTGCAGCATATTCCGATGCTCTAAAACGAATCAATAACATATTGATAGATTTCTCAAGAGACATCTGGACTTATGTGATGATGGAGTATTTCAAACAGAAAATCAAAGCTGGAGAAATTGGTTCATCGGCCATGCCGCATAAGGTAAACCCTATTGATTTTGAAAATGCAGAAGGAAACTTAGGCGTAGCAAATGCCTTATTAGAGCACTTTGCTGCTAAGCTGCCAATATCAAGACTACAAAGAGACTTAACAGACTCTACAGTACTTAGAAATGTAGGTGTACCAATTGGCCATGCCGTAATAGCACTTAAATCTTTAGAAAAAGGAATTGGCAAATTACAGTTGAACAAAGATGCCATTGATAGAGATTTGGAAAACAACTGGGCAGTAGTGGCCGAGGCCATTCAAACTGTTTTAAGAAGAGAAGGTTTCCCAAAACCTTACGAAGCATTGAAAGACTTAACGCGTAAAAACGAAAAGATTACAGAAAAGTCAATCAAAGAATTTATAGAGTCGCTAGATATTTCTGATAAAGTAAAATATGAGCTAAAAGCCATTACGCCTTTTACTTTTACTGGGGTGTAGTAGAATCTTAAATCTTTATATCAAGCCGAAGCCGTAAGGGTTTCGGCTTTTTTATGGCTCCATTTTCTAATAAAGCCACTTCATCAGCAAGACCTTCGAAGTTTTGACGGTGGGTCCTCCTTTTTGAACCACTTTAATAAACCTAATAACTTGCTATTTCCCTCTATCTCTTAATACATGAGTATCGATATTTCCTTCCGCACAGCGAAAAAACGAATCTCATTTTACTTTTTTAGTCCTATTCTTTCGTTTATTCCAATAGTAATTTAAGCCGATACTTGTCCAATAATTTTTTCTACTTATCGACGGATTATCAATGTGCAGAACACTAAATACATTAATAGCATTCTCTATTTTAAGGGCAATAGTATTACTTCTACGAGGAAGAGAAAGTAAAAGCCCCATTGAAGAATTTACAAATCGATATTTTTCAAATTCAGATACCTTATTTAAGGCTTTTTGATTTATCAAAAAGTTAATATTTAACAAGATATTGGAAATAAACCTTTCCCTCTTAATTAAGTTATAATTCAAGTTTATTGAAGGGTTCAAAAGCCATCCTGAATTTCCTCTTTCATTAATCGACTTATTGTTGAAACCGCCAAATCGACCAATATTTAATCCATAATTTAAATTAAGTTCACGATTTTTTAGATTCACTGTTGTCGCAGTGAAGTAAGTGTCAATTGATAAAATAAAGTCCTCCCGATAATAAAGTCTTTTAGATTTTACTCCTGAGACACTATTAATGGTATACTTCTTTACAAAATTAATTGATGAGGAAAAAGGTGCAGTGTTCTGAGCAGTGACATGCGAATTAATCAGTAAATGACTCATTACTACTATACAACTGAGTGCTTTTAGTTTCATTTGAAACAAAAATAATTCTGACCATTAAAATACATTTCTTTATCCTCCCTTTTTAAGGAAAGTGACAATACTCTATTAGGGGTTAAAGAAAAACAATTTAGACCCAAAGCCAAAAAGCCACTTCCTCTATTACTCCTTTTACATTTCCTGATGCTAATTGAGCAGATTCTTAAAAGATGAGCTTTCTAATCAAATAGAATTTCTATTTTAGCATTAACAACCCTAATTAAAATGCTAAAGAAAACTCCTATCATTCCGTTTATTCTCACCACAAGCCTTTTCGCTCTGTGGGGATTTGCCAATGACATTACCAATCCTTTGGTAAAAGCCTTCGGTACTATTTTTAATCAAAGTCAAACCATAAGCACTTTTGTACAAGTAGCATTTTATGGTGGATACTGCTTAATGGCTATTCCTGCCGCTATTTTTATAAAGAAATACTCTTACAAAAAAGGGCTTTTAATAGGTCTTGCTCTTTACGGTTTAGGCTGTTTAGCATTTATTCCTGCTGCCCAGTTAGGTGTTTTCCAGGTTTTCTTAGTCGCCTATTTTATCATGACTTGTGGTTTGAGTTTCTTAGAAACTAGTGCTAACCCATATATTTTGGCCATGGGCGAAGAAGAGACAAGCACACAAAGGCTAAACTTAGCACAAGCTTTTAATCCTATTGGCTCTATTACGGGTGCATACATAGCTACTAATTTTATTTTGGGCAAAATGAATAAAATGGGTACACAAGAGCGTAGCGAACTATCTGCTACAGACTTTGACGCAGTAAAAATGGCCGACTTAGAAATAGTTAAAGGTCCTTACGTGATTATAGGTTTAGTTCTGATAATCATGTTTGTATTGTTCTTGATCTATAAAATGCCAGAATACAAAGAAGCGGACACCTCTAAAGGGCTAGATATCAAAGGCACTTTTCAGCGATTAATGAAAAATGGCAGATATAAAGAAGGCGTAATAGCACAAGCTTTTTATGTAGGTGCACAAATAGCTATGTGGACTTTTATAGTGCAATATGGAACGGAGGTTTATATGAACCTTGGCATGATTGAAGCCGAAGCAGTAGAAAAGTCCAGTGGTATCCAGATATACGCTTTAGTCCTATTTGCAGCAAGTCGATTTGTTTTTACGTTCCTAATGAAATTTATGCAGCCCGGTTTCTTACTAATGCTTTTAGCCACATTGGCCATTGCCTTATTGCTTCCCGTAATATTTATAGGTGGAGAAATAGGCATGTATTGCATTGTTGGGGTTTCTGGCTGTATGTCTTTAATGTTCCCTACCATTTACGGTATTGCATTAAAAGGAGTAGGAGACGACGCCAAGTTAGGTGCAGCAGGTTTAGTAGCAGCTATTGGCGGTGGTGCACTATTACCATTAGTTCAAGCTTCTATTATTGACAATTCTTCTGTGAATTTATCTTTCACTGTTCCTTTAGTTTGCTTCATTGTAGTAGTGTTTTACGGAAGAAGAGCCTATACCAAATATGCTTAAGCAGAAAATATCAGATACTTGAAGAACTTAAAAGTTTTAACAGAAGGCTTATTTGCTGAAATGAGCCTTTTGCTTTGCTCCTAAACTAGATTCAGTGTTAAAAAATCAATAACTCATTAAGATTTTGCGTTATTAGCAACAGAATAACCATTATTAATGCAAAGATCACTTATAACCATATTCGCATTCCTTATAGGCTTTCAAGTTTTTTCTCAAGAAATGCCACAGCCCGAGGAAGATAAGCCTATTTATTTTGAGCAACCAAAATCAAATTTCAAAGAAAACTTGCACTATGGAGGTAATCTTTGGTTAGGTTTTTTTGGCTCTTTTTACGCAGATCTTTCACCAATGGCGGGTTATGAACTAAACGAATCGGGAACCATTGGAGGTTTAGGTGCTACATTTATTTATCAAGGAAGATACTATGTAGATGGAACAGGTGTAGCCATGGCTGGACCAAGGTTATTTATTCGTCAGCCTATTTGGCGAAGCATATTTGCTCATGCAGAATATGAAATTATAAATGCTCCAGAAAGTCAGTTTTATTCATTTGACAGAAATAATCCTCCTACCACTATCCAAAGAAAATGGGAAGGTTCCCCTTTAGTTGGCTTAGGTTTTTATCAAGGAGGAAATAGACAACAAGCCGGAAGTTTTATCTCCGTAATGTATAACATTGGTCACTCCTATGGCAAAGGGTTTGTTTCTCCCCAAGGTTTAGGCGGCAGTGATTCTCCTTTAGTTCTACGCTTAGGATTCTTCTTTTAAAGGATAATTGTCTTATTCCCGAAAATAAAGACACGGTCATTAAAGACTAGTTTTAGTGCTTTGGTGAGTACCATTTTCTCCACGTCCTTACCTTCTCTTGACATGTCTTTTGAGCTAAACCTATGGTCAACCTTTTTCACGTCTTGGGCAATGATAGGTCCTTCGTCCAAATTGTTATTGACAAAATGAGCTGTAGCTCCAATAATCTTAACACCTCGGTCAAAAGCCTGCTTGTATGGATTTGCTCCGATAAATGCTGGTAAAAAAGAATGATGAATATTGACAATCTTATTTGAAAACTTGGCCACAAAGTAAGGTGTCAAAATCCGCATGTATTTTGCCAAAACAAGATATTCTGGTTTATAACAATTTACCACCTTCATAATTTCCAACTCATGGTCTTCTCTTGAGAGCCCTACATGACTCACATGATGAAAAGGAATGTCAAATTTGTCAACAAAAGGCTTAAGGCTGTCGTAATTACTAATCACCGCCAGGATATTAGCGTTCAACTCGCCAAAGTGATAGCGTGTAAGTAAATCAGAAAGGCAATGATGCTCTTTGGTACACAGAATAACAATATCCTTTTTCTTTTTAGGATTTAACCGGAACTTGATTTCTTCATTTGGCACCCTTTTTCTCAAGTCAGGAATAACTCTTTCAGTGTCAAAACCTTCCTCACTTTCAAACTCCGTTCTCATAAAAAACTGCCCCGCAGGACTCACATACTCATCTTGATTGATAATGTTGCACTCGTTTTTATAAAGAACTTTTGTCACGTGATAAACCAAACCTTTTGAGTCTGGTCCTTCCATTAAAAGGATATTTCTAGTCATTTTCTATTGCCAAAGGCTAATTTTATGCGAAACAAATAGATGGCACTACCATCAAGCAAATTATATGAACTTTATTTTTAGATATTTGTGTTTAAAGTTTCACATAAATAGCAAAAAGTTACATTTCCTTAAAATTAATTGTGATGCTAGAATAATTAATTTTAATTTCATGTTAAACAGGAAAACCCAGAAACCTTTAAGCCTATAAATGAATATTGAATTTAACGATAATTTTGATGAAGTAGGAGACAAAGGCATTAACCAAACCGCAAAGAAATTTGAGGCCATGGTTCTTAATGACGAGTCACACTACCTAAACGAAGATACTTACGAATCACTATCTGAGTTTTACATAGAAAAGTCTGATTGGGTTTTGGCTAAAAAAGCGTGTCAACTAGGCTTAAATCAATATCCTTATTCTTTAGAGCTCCTTTTAAACAGAACCCAACTTCATGTTAATGAACTAGAATATGAAGAGGGTATAGAGCTTTTGGAGAAGGCAGCCACTTTTTTTCCTGCTGATACAGAAATACTGTATATGAAAGGGGTGATATTTAATTTGATGGGCGAGCACAAAACCGCTCTTGAATTACTAGAAAGAGCCTTGCTTCTTTCTGATCAAAAAGATGACATTCACTTTCAGTTAGCACAAACTTTTCAAAATATTGGCGAATTTCAAAAGGCCGTATTTCATTATAAAGAGGCCATAAAGCTGGGCTACGACAATGAAATAGCATACTTAGAGCTTATTTATAACTTGGAATACTTGAATGTTTTAGAAGCAAGTATTCCGTATTTCAAAAATTTAACCGACGAGAAGCCATATTCTCATTATGCTTGGTATTGCCTTGGCCTAGCCTATAGCAGACTAAAAAAATACCCAGACGCTATAAGAGCTTTTGATTTTTCCGTAGTTATAAAAGAAGACTTTGCCAGTGGATGGTTTAACCTTGGACATAATTACATGAATGAGGAAAACTATGAAAAAGCAAAAGAGTCTTACGAAAAAACATTAAGCCTAGAAAAGCCGTCTGCAGAAGTATTGACTTATTTAGCCTCTAGTTTAGAAAAACTTGGTGACTTTTTAGGAGCTTTTCAAAATTTCAAAAAAGCGACAGAAATAGAAGAAAATTGGGAAGAGGCCTGGTATGGAATGGCATCGGTGCTTTTTGAGCAGAAAAAATGGATGGAAGCTATTCATTTTGCAAAAAAAGCAACCAAAATAAATGAAACAAATAGTGACTATTGGCTTATTCAAGGTGATATAGAAGCTCAACTAGGAAATGTAGCTTCAAGCATTGAAGCCTATAATCGTGCCGCTAGCATTGACCCCGAAAACATAGACATATGGTTAAACTGGTCCCTACTATATTTTGATCAAAAAGAGTATCATAAAGCCTTTGAAATTATCTATAACGCCATAGAAGAAGTTCCTGACGAAGCCGACCTTTACTACAGAGCTACCGTTTATTTAGTATATGATGGTACCTATAATGAGGCCTATAAATACCTTCAAGATGGTTTGAATTTAGACTTTGATGCTCACGAGCAGATCTATCCCTTCTTTCCAAACTTAAAGACACAAAAAGCTCTTTTCAGAATTATTGAACAATATAAATAAGCTAGAATGAAATACCATTCTGCGTTAATATATCGATAGCTTCCTGCTTACCTTTTTTTGCCGCCTTTTTATACCATTCTATGGCATCATTTATTAAACCACGGTTAGCGTGGTTAATTCCTATATTATACTCATAATCGCCACTAGGGTCCAACTCAGCAGCCTTTGCCCAATATGCCAAAGCTTCATCATTCCTACCTGTTTCGGCCAAACTTAAACCAATATTTTTATAGGCCACTAAAAAATCAGGTGCTTTCTTAATCAAAGCCTCCAATTCCTCTATCTCCTTCGTAAGGTTTCCTTCTTGTCTATAGCTAAAAGAATGATTTAGCAATAAATCAAGATTATCAGGGTTTTCTAAAATCAATTTATCATAAAGTACCCTAGCCTCTTCCCCTCTTCCTACAGAAGAAAGAATAGAACCATAAGTATGCATATATTCAAAATTATCAGGTTCAGCTTCTGCCGCTAGTTTCGCATACTGATAAGCCTCTTCATTTCTGTCAGTTTTGCTCAGAATCAAAGCCATTAACCAATCCGTTCTAGTTTTAACCGGCATGTAATTATAAGCTCGCTGTATATAAGGTAAGGCTAAATCATACTGCCCTTCGTCAATATACATAGAGCCAATGGTTCGACAAACGTCGGCATTCTTAAAACCATTATTATCTGCCTGTGTTAGGTATTGCTTTGCCAGTGTAAAGTCTTTCTCCCCTAAATGGTACCAACCAATATTACTAAGTACCATGGCATCTTGTGGGTAAACTTTTTCAGCCGGCTTAAATAGTGTGTAACCATTTTTCCAATGGGGCACTTGAACAAAAGTCAATACAGCATAAATACCCAAAAGGCCATAACTTATGTATTTCCAAGAAACGCCTTTTGCTATTTTATTTCCGAGAAATAAGCTTATCAAAAAGAGTGGCCCAATAGAAGATAAATAATAGTATCTATCAGCCACTATGGCACTTCCTACTGGTAAAATCTGTAAAACGGTAGAAATAGCAATAGTGAAGAATGCTACTGCCCACCAAACTCTTTTATCTTTTCTTCCTAAAAAATACATCACACCTAAGAAGACAGGAAGAGCGGCTGCCGCCAAATTGAAAATACCGGGGATAGCTCCGTTTGATTTTCCAGGATAAGGATAAAAAGGTAATAGATTATACGGAATCAATGTTTTAACCCAATAGAAAAGAAAAGAATAACAAGCTATTCTTGCTCGTTCTGAAACCGTGTATGCAGCCGAAATAACTGATGTGGCATCTGCCCCTGCATCTTTCTGTGCAGTGGTGGCTATATAAGCAAAAGATAAAGTGATTATGAAGTATGGAATCTTATCCAACAAGTTTTTTATTGACAGCTTTTTACCCAAAAACCACCAATCGGTGATGATTAATAAAGCCGGCAGAACTACTGCCATTCCTTTTGATAAACATGACAAAACAAAAAACAAGAGCGAAAGACCATATTGAAGTTTGTTCTTTTCGGCATCGTACTTCAAATAAGTCCATATGGAAAGAAGTAGGAAGAGTGTATAAAGCACATCTTTCCTCTCTGCCGCCCAAGCAACTGACTCTACGTGCATAGGGTGTAAAGCAAAGAAACCTGCCGTTAAAAGTGCTACCCAAGTATTCTTATTCAACTTCTTAATAAGAAGATAAACCAAAAAACTATTTAAGCCATGAAGCCATAGGTTATTAAAGTGGTAAAGCCAGGGGCTTTCCCCAACTAGTGCGTACTCTATAGCCAAAGAGAGCATAGTTAAAGGATGAAAGTTACCAACATGAAAGCCCGTCAAAAGAGCATTAAGGTCAAATGTTTTAACCGCCTCATTAAGGGTAATATAAGGGTCATCATCCCAAACCAAGCCATTTGACCAAATTTGAGCATATGACAAAAAGATTCCACCTATCAAAATAAGTAAAACCCACTTTTGATCAATTTCAAAACTAGCCTGCTCAACTGGTACTGAACTTACTTCCTTTTTAGCTTCTGAAGCCTTTTTATTCTTTTGATACCTATTTTTTGCCATCTAAACGCTGTCTTCAACAAATTGTAATTATTACAAATTTGTATAAAAATGTGACATTTCCATCCTTCCATGCCCTATAAAATCATATTTTGGCTAATTGTAACAAAATGAGGTACTTTGCGTTCTGATTTGGCAGTACTATTGCAAAGCTTTAAAAAGCTTCTGCTAACTCACTAAAAACGAAATCTTTAATGTTAAAAAGGCTTTTCTTTCTTGCTTCAATACTTACTCCTTTTATGTCTTTAGCCCAAGATATAACAGAAGATGTGGTAAAAAACGACGAAGACATTTCGGCTGAAGCCTCTTTCATAGAAGGTATGAAAGAATACATTGCCGAAAACTATGCTAAATCGGCTAATATATTTGAAGGCGTCATTAAGAAGCACACACCCACGGCAGGAATGTATCACATGCTTAGCAAAGCCTACCTCCAACTAAACAACTTGAATGACGCATCTGTAGCTGCAAAAGAGACGCTAAACCTAGAAAAAGATAACACCTACTATCAAACGTTTTATGCAGATATACTAACGCAACTTTTAGACTATGACGGTGCCATTGATTTATACAAAAAGGTAATCCGAAAAAACCCTTTAGACATAGCTACTTATATTCTTTTAAGTGAAATTTATATAGTACAAGAGGAGTATGATGATGCCATAAAGCTTTACAATCAGGTTGAGAAAAACATTGGCTCTGACGAAGAAATATCTCACAGGAAGCAAATGCTCTATTTGAGGCAAAACAAGGTAGATGAAGCCATAAAAGAAGGTGATAGACTTATGGAAAGTCAACCATTAGACCCTGAATATGTTTTAAACCAAGCTCAGATAATGATTGGCAATCAGAAATTACCTGATGCCGAAAAGCTACTTTTAAACCACCTTAAAAACGACCCAAACTTAGCTGAAGGCCACGTACTATTGGCTGATATTTATAGACGCTTTGGAGACATTAATGCCTGTCACGAACAATTGGAACTTGCCTTTGAGAATCCATCATTAGAATCTGAGATAAAACTTAAAGTGCTTGGCTCTTTTATAAAATTAGTAGAAGAAAAACCAGATACCGAAAGTATCAATAATGCTATTTCCTTAACGCAAGACCTAATTGACATTGACCCTAAATTGGCTGGAGCCTATGTTTTCATGGGTGATCTACTTATGAAAAAGGGTAGACTGGAAGAGGCTAGAGAAAATTATGTTAAGTCTACAGAGTTTGACAAGTCTGTTTTTGAAGTTTGGTTAGCCATAGTAGAATTAGACACTAAAACAGAAAATCTACAAAACTTAGTAAAAGATGCAGGAAAAGCAGCGGAATACTTCCCGAATCAAGCATTTTTCTGGTATCACTTTGGGTATGGAAACGTTTTAATTAAAGATTACGAAGAAGCTATTTATGCACTAGAAGAGGCTAGAAACCTCTCCTTTGACAAGCCTGAGCTCTTAAAACATATCTTATCTTTATTAGGAGATTCTTATAACGCCACCAAGCAATACACTGATTCAGAAAGAGCCTATGAGGAGGCACTGAAAATGGATCCTGAGTACTTACCCGTTTTAAACAACTATAGTTATTTCTTGGCTTTAAGAAACAAAAACCTCCCGAAAGCCCAAGAAATGTCTAAAAGGCTCGTAAGTCTTTCTCCTTCCAATGTCGATTATTTGGACACCAGAGCTTGGGTTTTATTTAGAGCCGAAAACTACCTACACGCTAAAGAAGTCATTGAAAGTGCTGTGATTTATGCCAAAGATGTCAACGGAACTGTCTTAGAACATTACGGAGATATTTTGTACAAACTAGGAGACAAACCTCAAGCCTTAGAGCAATGGAAAAAAGCCAAACTATTAGGTGAAAACAGCAAAACGATTGACCAAAAAATTTCAGAACAGAAATACATAGAATAATCCTTTTTCATGGCCCTTAAGTTAGTTCGCCTTCTAATTCTCTTTTGCCTTCTATTTGTACAGTTTTCCTGCAAGCGAAGTAAAATTCAAAAATCCATTGCAGAATTACCAAAATCAGATATTGCTGGAATTGACTCTACTTTAATAGCTCCCAGTGTTTCAGATTTAGTAATTCAAGAGTCCGATTTTCAATATCTTAAACTTAAGAGTAAAATTGATTTCCAATCTGAAAACCTATCACAATCTTTCCCTGCCAATATTCATATCAAAAAAGATAGTGTCATTTGGATTTCTGTTTCTGTGGGAATAGAAGCCGCTAGATGCCTAATAACACAAGACTCTATTCAGTTTTTAGATAGAATCAATCGTAAATATTACGAACTAAGCATCACAGAGCTAAGTGAACAGTTCAATTTTGACTTTAACTTTAGTATTTTACAATCGCTACTCATAGGTAACCTGCCTTTTAACAAACGAGACAAAGACCAAGTGATTTTAAATAGTTTGTACACCAGCTTGTTTCAACAAGCAAGGAATATTAAAATTGAGAACCAAATTGATAACGTTAGTCATAAACTAACTACTGTTCTTGCTGAGGATTTAGGAGGCAAAAGTAAGCTTGGCGTTTCATACTCTGACTTTTTTCAAGAAGTAAACGGTGGTGTGGTGCCTCATGCAATCTTTGCAAAAATTGATGTTTATAGAGGAGATATCATAAAAACTTCCACACTTGACTTCAAACATACTAAATTTGAATTCTTAGATAGCGAACTCCGCTTTCCTTACGCCATTCCTAAAAGTTATCAGAAGGGTGTAATAGTCTTTTAAAAGGAACTACATTCTTTAAAAATTAGCTTTAATTTTGAATATGAATTTCAATCTCAAAAAGGCAGCCCTCTTTATCACATTTTTATGTGTAGGCTTCTCTGTTTTGGGTCAAAAGTCAAGAGAACAGTTAGAACAAGAAAAAAAGGCTAACCTTGAAAACATCAAGCGAGCAGAAAGGGTTTTAAACCAAACTAGCTCTAAGAAGAAGGCCTCACTAGGGAAAGTAAAAGCACTAAATACCCAAATAATAAATCAGCAAAAGCAGATTGACCTTTTCTCTGAAGACATTAACCTTATCAATACAGAAATTAGTGAGTTAGAGCTGGCAAATGCTGAGCTTCAAAAGAAACTATCCGCATTAAAAAAGGAGTATGCCGAAATGCTTTATATAGCTTCCAAATCAAGTGGAAAGCTAAATAAACTAAGCTTTCTTTTTTCTGCAAGGTCATTTAATGACCTTATTATGCGATATAAATACCTGGAACAATACACTGATAACCGGAAAATTCAGGTGGCTCAAATAAATACTGTTTCGGAAACTCTTGCAACTAGGCAAAAGGATTTGTCACAAAAAAAAGTGCAGAAACAGAGTGTTTTAACCCAAAAGAAAGGTGAAACCAATAAATTGTCTTCTCTAAAAAGAGAACAGTCATTAACGGTAGCCCAATTAGCAAAACAAGAAAAGCAAATTAGGAAAGAGATTCAGGACACTAAAAAGTCTATTAAGAGGTTAGATAATTTGATATCTTCTATCATTAGAAAGTCTTCAAATAGTAATGTCACTAAAAATGAAGCTGTAGTAAATACAGCTTTGTCCGCCTCATTTCAAAACAACAAGAAAAGACTTCCTTGGCCTGTTCAAAATGGCTTTATCTCCGATAAATTTGGTGTTAAAAACCATCCCCTTTTGAAGAATATCAAAATTGACAATAATGGTGTAGATATTCAAACTTCACCAAACGCAAGAGTCAGTTCCGTTTTTGACGGGATAGTACTAGATATCTCTCAAATCCCTGGTTTAAACAATGTCATTGCCATTCAGCACGGCGACTACTATACCGTTTATGCCAACTTAAAGTCTGTAAGTGTAAAACTTCAGGACAAAGTAATAGCAGGGCAGCTGATAGGAATAGCAGGTCAAAAGGATGGTGAATACGAAATCAACTTCCAAGTTTGGCAGCAATTCACTAAAATGAATCCTGAGCTTTGGCTAGCTAGAAAATAGCTCGATTTGGAAAGCACAAAAAAAACTTCAATCTTCAATAATAATTAAAGCATAATCATGTCTGTACATTCCGATATTAAGAGAGTCACCACCAACATTCTTCGCAACATGAAAGACAATGGTGACAAGATTGCTTGTTTAACAGCATATGATTACTCTATGGCTGCATTAGTAGATGCCGCTGGCATTGAACTTATTCTTGTGGGCGATTCAGCTTCCAATGTAATGGCAGGCCATGAAACCACCCTTCCTATCACACTAGACCAAATGATTTACCATGCTCAAGGTGTGATACGTGCCGTAAAAAGGGCTCTAGTGGTGGTTGACTTACCTTTTGGTAGTTATCAAGGAAACTCCACGCAGGCTTTAAAGTCGGCCATCAAGATTATGAAAGAATCTGGAGCACATGCCGTAAAAATGGAAGGTGGCAAAGAAATAGAAGAGTCGATAACCCGCGTATTAAGTGCTGGAATTCCCGTAATGGGTCATTTAGGCTTAACACCACAGTCTATTTATAAATTTGGAACTTACACAGTAAGAGCAAAAGAAGAGGAAGAGGCCGACTTACTAAAGTCAAATGCTAAACTTTTAAACGACTTAGGTTGCTTTGGTGTAGTTCTTGAAAAAATACCAAGAGGCTTGGCTGAAGAAGTAACTGCTTCTATAGAAATCCCAACCATTGGGATTGGTGCAGGAAGTGGCTGCGACGGTCAAATCTTGGTAATTCATGATATGCTTGGTATAAATAAAGACTTTAGTCCGCGTTTTTTAAGACGTTATGCCGACCTACATAAAGAAATGACAAATGCTTTTACAGGCTATATAAAAGATGTAAAATCGGGAGACTTTCCGAACGAAAAGGAGAGTTATGGCTAGTGGTGGCTAAACTCCGCACACCAAAATAAAAACCAAATGGAACTTAGAGCCTATCCATATTTACGCTTAGTTCTCTTTCTAATTATTGGAATATACGCTTACGAATATCAATTCTTAAGCGAAACAGTTTTTCTATTAATTGCAGCCACTGCCGCTGTTTTTTTCACACTTGGATATTTCTTCACCAAAGCTAATATCCTTCAAAGCCTAGGAATCTATACTCTTCTATTCTGCCTTGGATTTGGGGCGGCTCAAGTCAGCAGAGAAAAACAATCTAAAGACTCCTTAAGTGAATTGGATAGCTACATGGTCAGAGTTAACGGTGCCGTTGAAACAAAACCCAAATCTTTTAAAGCAATTGCCGAAGTTTTAAAAACAAAAAATGACAGTATTTGGAAACAATCAAAAGGAGAAGTTTTACTGTATTTCACTAAAGAATTAGACAAACCAAAATACGGCGACATTTACCTTATCAATAATTCACCACGAGAAATAGAAGGGCCTAAAAACCCATTTGAGTTTAATTACAAAACCTTTCAGAACAGAAGAGGTATCCAATCACACCATTTCCTTAGAAAAGACGATTTCATTAAACTAGGCCATAAAGCTAAATACCCAATTCTAGCATGGTCTTATAAACTGAATGAACAATGCGGCAACATTCTTAATCAAAAACTGAACAGTAAAGCTGGTTTAGCTGTGGCGGAAGCTATGTTGTTAGGAACCAAAGACGAATTAGATAACGAAACCAGGGACGCCTACGCTACAGCAGGGGCTGTTCATATCTTAGCTGTTTCTGGTTTGCATGTTGGAATATTGATGTTGATGCTTAATTTCCTTTTCAGTCCTTTAAAAAGAAAGCCTATACTCTTTGGAATACTTACAGTCACGTTACTTTGGGCATATGCTGTTTTCACAGGTCTATCTCCAAGTGTAACTAGAGCTACATTAATGTTCAGTCTGTTTCAACTTGGAACAATGTTTAAAAGAGACAAAAACAGTATAAATGTTTTGGCCGGCTCCGCCTTCTTACTTTTATTGTTTAAACCCTTCTGGCTTTTTGAAGTTGGATTTCAATTGTCCTATCTGGCCATTTTTGGAATTATCTATTTATTCCCATATCTGAATAAACTCTACGAACCCAAAAACTGGCTTTTAGCTAAACTTTGGCAAATAAGTATAGTCTCGATTGCAGCCCAATTATTTACTTTCCCTCTAAGTATTTACTATTTTCACCAATTCCCAAACTATTTCCTTTTAACTAATCCTATAGTAACTGTCATGAGTTTCGCAGTACTTTTTGTAGGTATTCTTAGCTTAATTCTTACCGCCGCCCCTCTTATCTCAGATATACTTTACTGGATACTGAACTTTGTTTTAGACCTTTTGAATAAATGCATTTTTCTAATTTCTTCTCTTCCTGAATCCAAAGCTCTCGGCTTTTCTATTTCTCAAGTGGAAGTGGTTCTACTTTATTCATTCTTATTCTGTGTCATTTTGTTTTTCTTAAAAAAGGATATAAAATTCTTTTTAGCCGCGTTTATCCTGCTAGCTGGTCTATCCTTCTGGAACATTTCAGAAGACCTTAACCAAAGCAAGCAAAAGGCTTTAACCTATCATTTCATTCCTAAATCATCGGGAGTTAGTATTATTCAGGCAAAGTCCGCAGTGTTTTTAACAGACTCCACCACCGCCAACAATCCGAGAGCATATGACTTTCACCTTAAAAACTATTACGACAACAAAGGAATTCAAGACTATAAGATCGTCAGTCCTGAAAAGGAGAACACAAGCTACACTTTTGAAGTAGCTGGTTCTAAAAACCTTTGGATAAGGAAGTTTTATCGCGGCAAAGTAAGTGAGGAATTCAATAGGATATTGGTGTCAAATAACGCTGTTTACGATCTCGAAAAACAATTTAACACCTATCCTAAGCAAATAATCCTAGATGATTCTAACTCGAAATACCGAATAAGCAAACTCAAAAACCAAGCAGATTCTTTAGGAATTAACTTAATCTCACTTTATGAAAGTGGCGGAACCACTTTCAACTACTAAACCCGTGGAATCCATTTAACCTCCTCGGCATCTTCTTCTTTGCCGATGAGCCTAGACAAGACAAACAGATAATCAGAAAGCCTGTTTAAATACTTAATAAGAATAAAGTCTAAGCCAGCTTCATCATGAAGCCTGATAGCACATCTTTCAGCCCTTCTGCAGACAGTCCTAGCTAAATGAGCATAAGAAACGTTAATAGCACCACCCGGCAACACAAAATGTCTTAAACTTGGCAAATTCTCATTCATGGAGTCCATTTCCTTTTCTAAAAGTTCAATATCATCCTCAATAAGGTCAGGGAGTTTTTTGGTTCTCCCCTCTGGAATTGAAGCCAATTCTGCCCCTATGGTAAAAAGTCTATCTTGAATTTCTTTCAAAAGAGCCCTTCGTTCCATATTTTTCGAAACATCTCTCAGTAAACCAATCCAGGAATTTAATTCATCAACGCTTCCATAAGCCTCAATTCTTAATTCTCCCTTACTGATTCGCTCTCCACCAATTAAGCCGGTGGTACCATTATCACCAGTTTTAGTATAAATCTTTGACATAATTATTTTTAGAAATAATGCAGGGCTAAATTTGCACTCAATTTAATACTACCACAAGAAATTTAGGTATTTATATATTATGTACACCGTTATTTTCAATTACTGGAGAAGGGCCGCTTTTTTATTTCTACTTGGGCTTTTGCTCTTTTGCTACGTAGGTTTCCCAGACTCCATAGCATATAAACACAATGGAGTGGGTAGGCCAATTGGCTTTATCGATAAACAAAACTTCTTCTATTTATCGGTAGGAGTAATTGTTGGACTAAACTTTGTTTTCGGTCTTGTCAAATCTCAGTTTGAAAAAATAGACTTTCGAAAATTATTCCCAAACAGTCCTTGGGGAGCAAGCCAAGAATACCTTAAAAGCTTACTTTCTGGATGGTTTAATGCCATTCTTGCCTTTATAAATACCTATTTGGTTTTTGTTTTAATGGGCCTTAAAAGTATAAATATGGAAGTAGAACAAAATCTCGATAGAGATTATAGCTGGTTTTTAATCATTGGAGCTATCGTTCTAATTGGTTTAATTTTCTCTGTTCCTTTAAAAATCTTGTTTTCTAAACCTCCTAAGAATTGAAAATTCCTTCAGAAATACGAATAGAAGACTTCAATTATCCGCTTCCTGATTCTCAAATAGCGAAGTATCCACTTAGCCCTAGAGACTCATCTAAATTACTTGTTTATAAAAACAATCAAATAAGAAGTAAAGCCTTTTCCTCTCTCTCAGAAGAGCTCCCAAAGAACGCCCATTTGGTTTTTAACAATACTAAGGTTATTCCCGCTCGTTTATTTTTCAGAAAGCAAACTGGAGCCTTAATTGAGATTTTCCTTTTAGAACCAATTTTGCCAAGTAAAGTCATTTCCCAAGTAATGGAGTCTTCAGATTCCACGACCTGGAAAACGATGATTGGGAATAAAAAGAAATGGAAAGATGAAGTATTAAGCCTTGCTATTCCAATTGAAAATGGAACGAGCTTAAATGTCAAAGCAGAACTTGTAAATAGAGAAGAAAACACCGTTTCCTTCAAATGGACTGGTAATATTAGTTTCGCAGAGCTCGTCAAAGTATTTGGAGAAATACCCCTTCCACCCTACCTGAATAGAAAAACAGAAGAAGTAGATAAAGAAACCTATCAAACCGTTTATTCGGAATCTGACGGTGCAGTGGCAGCACCTACCGCTGGGCTTCATTTTACAGACAATACTTTTAAACGCTTGAAAGAGCAAGGAATAAAAACTTCCTTTATAACTCTTCATGTAGGAGCTGGCACCTTCCAGCCAGTTAAAACCGAAAATGCTCTGGAACATCATATGCATTCCGAGCAAATAGTTTTTTCTAAAAGCTTCCTTAAGACTCTTTTAGAAGACAATGGCCCCATAATTCCTGTAGGCACAACCTCCATGCGTTCTTTAGAAAGTCTCTATTGGTTTGGTTTAAAAGTTTGGGGAAACAGACAAAGTCAAATTCCATTTAAGATTGAAAAGCTTTTCCCATATGGTTTCCAAGAGAGTGACTTACTTAGTAAAAAGAAAGCCATTCAAGCCATTCTTGACTACATGGAATATCAAAGCATTGAAAAGCTAGTAGGTGATACAGAAATTTACATTTTCCCAGGCTATAAACCACGCCTATGCGAAGGTATCATAACTAATTTTCATCAACCAAAATCCACTTTATTACTACTGATATCATCTTTAGTGGGAGATAAATGGAAAGAAATATACGACTTTGCCCTGCAGGAAAATTATCGTTTTTTAAGTTATGGCGACTCGAGCCTTATTCTCCCTTAAGCCTAAGAGAACTACCTCTAGAAATCAATTCATGTCTTAACACAATAGTGTTAGTAAGCTGAACTTTGGTATCACCATTCAAATGGCTAATTAGGCTTCTTGCTGCAATCTCGCCCATTTCTTCTCCAGGATAATGAACCGTACTTAACCTAGGCTCCACAATCCTAGTTATAGGATCATCATTAAACCCAATAATTGCTATATCCTCAGGAACCCTTAAACCCTCCTTCTTTAAAGAAACCATTAAAGAAGCTGCACATGTATCATTAGTAACAAAAACGCCGTCTGGCTTATCTTTTAAATCAATAATATGCTGGCTAACTCCACTTGATGCTTCCAAACGTAGGTCTGTCACAAAAAGCATATTCTCTTTGAACTCCAGACCTGCATCCGCTAGGGCTTTTAAATATCCGTGATACCTATCTCGGTAAACATTCCAACCTAAGTCCCCGGTAAAGTGAAATATTTTTTTACACCCTTGTTCTATTAGGTGATTGGTAGCGTCGTACCCTGCCTGAAAGTTATCAATTACTATTTTAGGTATCTTTTTTATATCTAAAACACGGTCAAAGAAAAGTGTTGGTATTCCTTTCTTTAAAAAAGGCTCAATATGATTAACATCATCAGCACTGGACAAGGTAGAAACCAATAAACCATCAACCCTTGAATTGAACATTGTTTTTGCATTAGCTACCTCTTTCACCGCAGAATCTAAGGATTGCGTAATAAGCAAATTGTAACCACTTTGATTGGCTTCCTTCTCCATACCAGCTAAAACAGTAGCAATAAAGTAAGAATCTAGCTTAGGCACCATTACTCCAAGGGTCATTGTAGACTTTGCCCTTAGGTTCTTGGCAAATAAATTTGAACGATATCCTAAGTCGCTGGCGGTTTGATTTATCTTTTTCTTGGTTTTTTCATTTATGGCAGGATGATCATTAAGTGCCCTACTTACTGTAGAGGCAGAAATGTTCAATTGCTCCGCAATATCATAAATGGTAACTTCTTTGTCCATGAATAGTAGCTTAATGAATTTGTAAAAATAGTTCTTTTAAATTTCACAAAAATGAGTCGTAAGAACAATGCAATCGGTTGAATTCTTGTAAATCTTCGTATATTTCACACTCAAACCTAATATCTTTTGATATTTTGTTTTCTTTCAACTTGTTATGAAACTTCGCTTTATTTGCGAAGCAGTATAAACCTATAAAATTGAAGTAATAGATGAAACACACCATGAGATGGTACGGCCCAAAAGACGGGGTCAGTTTAATGGACATAAGACAGGCAGGGTGCTCAGGCGTAGTAAACGCCCTTCACGAAGTACCTGTAGGCGATGTTTGGTCACAGTCCGAAATTCAAAAAAGAAAAGACATAATAGAGGCCGACAATGATAAGTACACTCCACTTACATGGGACGTAGTTGAAAGTTTACCGGTTCATGAAGACATTAAAAAGGGAATTGCTTCCAGAGATAAATATATAGAAAACTATAAAACATCTCTCAGGAATTTGGCCGCCTGTGGTGTAACCACCGTATGTTACAACTTCATGCCAGTTTTAGACTGGTCAAGAACTCAGCTCAACTATCAAATGCCTGATGGTTCCTATGCATTAAGATTTGTTTACCTAGATTTTGCAGCATTTGACCTTTTCATTTTAAAGAGAGCTGGAGGAGAGGCAGATTACGACGACGAAACGCAAAAAGCCGCAAAGGAGCGATTTGAGTCAATGACAGAGGCCGATATCAAAAAACTTAAAGGTGCTATTTTACAAGGACTTCCTGGTTCTGATGACGCATTTACCTTAGAGTCTTTTCAAGCCCTTTTAGACGAGTACAAAAACATAGGAGACAAAGAGCTAAGAGAAAACCTTTACTATTTCATCCAGCAAGTTGGCCCAATAGCAAAAGAAGTTGGTGTTAATATGTGCATCCATCCGGATGATCCACCAAGACCTTTAATTGGCTTACCAAGGGTGTTTTCTACTCAAAGTGATGTAGAGCAACTAATGAACGCCTATAACGACCCTGCAAACGGAATCACTTTCTGTACGGGCTCTTTAGGTGTAAGACCAGATAATGACTTAGTAAGCATTATAAAGCAGTTTGGATATAGAATTCACTTCATTCACCTCAGAACTACCATGAGAGAAGAAACTCCTGGAAACTTCCACGAAGCTCCTCATATGGCTGGTGATGTGGATTTTTATGATGTGGTTAAAGCACTATGGCAAGAGCAATACAGAAGAGAAAGTGCTGACGAAAAAGTAAAGCTAATTCCGATGAGACCCGATCATGGTCATCACTTTTGGAGTGATATGGACAAAACATACTATCCAGGATATTCATATATGGGTAGATTAAAAGGTCTAGCAGAACTGCGTGGTTTAGAATATGCTATCAAAAGAGAGCTGAAAAACTGAACTCATTAGTAATGAAAAGATTATTTGTGTTCTTCATGCTCTGCAATTTTTTAAGCTTTGCAGATGATGGCTCTCGGCTTTGGTTAAAGTATGATTTGATTAAATCAGAAGGTCAAAGAAAGATTTATAACAAGACGTATAAAAAGATTGTTGTTTTAAATCAAACACCTGGAACGGCATTGGCGGCAAAAGAGTTACAAGACGCCTTAACAGGTCTTCTTGGCACAAATATTCCAATATCATACGAATCAAATAATGTCACTTCAAGAAAAAAAAGCATCGTTCTAGGCTTAACAGAACAAGGAGCAGAAGAAGGCTTTACCATAACGGGAGACAGCCGAAGTGCTAGAATTGAATCAAAATCTGAAATTGGTCTACTTTATGGCACCTTTGCATTTATCCGACGAATTCAAAATTTAGAACCTATCACCTTCAAATTAACTGATATTCCGAAAATTAAAGTTAGGATGCTTAACCATTGGGATAATGCCGATGGAACAGTTGAAAGGGGTTATGCCGGCTCTTCTATTTGGAAATGGCCAGAACTGCCAGAAACAATTGATCCAAGACTTATTCAATATGCAAGGGCAAATGCTTCTATTGGCATTAACGCAGTAAGCGTTAACAATGTAAATGCAAGTTCGCGTTTTCTTACTCCTGAGTACTTAAGAAAAATCAAAGGTGTAGCCGATATGTTAAGACCCTACGGAATCAAAGTCTTTATATCGGTCAATTTTAAATCCCCTAAAACCCTTGGCGGATTAGAAACTTCTGACCCACTTGATGAAGGTGTAAAAAACTGGTGGCAGAAAAAAACGGATGAGATTCACGAATACATTCCTGACTTCGGCGGATACCTAGTCAAAGCCAATTCTGAAGGAGAGCCTGGGCCGCAAGATTATGGCAGAACCCATGCAGATGGAGCCAATATGCTAGCAGCTGCTTTAGAGAAAAGAGATGGTATTGTAATATGGCGGGCATTTGTTTACAATGCAGATATTAATGGTGACCGTTTCCAAGAAGCATTCAATCAGTTTAAACCACCAGATGGAAGCTTCCATGAAAAAGTGGTGGTTCAGGTGAAAAATGGCCCGATTGACTTTATGCCACGTGAGCCATTTCACCCTATGTTTGGAGCTTTCCCAAAGACACCATTGGCAATGGAATTTCAAATCACACAGGAATATTTAGGACAATCTACCCATCTTACTTATTTGGCACCCATGTTTAAAGAAACTTTAGACTCTAAAGTAGATGCGAATTACACCGTTGCAGAAATAGTAGATGGAACCAAAGACAGATTTCCAATATCGGTAATGGCTGGTGTAGCAAATACTGGTTCAGATGTTAACTGGACAGGCCATCCATTTAACCAAGCAAACTGGTACGCTTTCGGAAGGCTTGCTTGGGATTACTCTTTAAGCTCTGAACAGATAGCAAAGGAATGGACAAACATGACTTTGAGCCACGAACCGTCTGTTGTTAATTCCATCGTTGATTTAATGACCGAATCTTTGCCAACTTATATCAAATATACCTACCCACTCGGCTTACATCACATGATGGGTGAAGGCCATCATTATGGACCTCAGCCATGGCTTGAAAAAAGTGGCAGGCCAGATTGGACGTCAGTGTATTATCACAGAGCAGACAGCAAAGGAATAGGCTTTGACAGAATCGGCAAAATGAGCAATGCCATAAGCCTATACAGCAAAGAGGTTCAAAACAAATGGAACAATCCTGCCACCTGTGATTTAAACTACCTCATGTGGTTTCATCACCTAGACTGGACCTATAAACTATCAACTGGCAATACCGTTTGGGATGAATTGATGATTAGATATTTTGAAGGGCCAGAAGATGTTAAAAGTATGCAAAGTCAATGGGAATCACTCAAAGGTAAAGTTGACAGTGAGTTCTTTGACAACGTGGCTGGAAGATTAAAAACTCAAGAAAGAGAAGCTTATTGGTGGCGAGACGCTTGTTACTTATACTTCAAAGACTTTTCAAAACTACCTCTTCCAAATGGTTTAAAGGCACCATCTAGAACGTTGGAAGACGTTAAAAACATAGAACGAATATACCATTTAAGATAAAGAGTAGTCTAAACACATTGCTTTAGACTTATACAACCCAAACCCTATGAATAAATTCTCATTAGAAGGAAAACTAGCCTTAGTAACAGGTGGCGGTGCAGGCATTGGCCTAGCCATTACAGAATGCTTTATTGAAGCAGGTGCAACAGTAGTAATCACTGGAAGACGTGAAGAGGTTTTAAAAACCACAGCACAAAACCTTGGCTCAAAAGTTCATTACTTTGTTAATGATATTACTAACCTTGACAGCCTTCCTGAGCTAGTTGAAAACATTGAGAAAAACATTGGAAACATTGACATTTTAGTAAATAATGCGGGGGTAAATCAGAAGAAACCAGCGATAGATGTCACGAATGAGGAGTTTGACCGTGTGGTTCAAACAAACCTTTATGGCGTTTTTGCTTTGACGAGAGAAGTTGGGAAAAGAATGACTGCTCGTAAGTCAGGTTCTATCATTATGATTTCAAGCATGGCGGCGTATTACGGAATTGACAGAGTAGTTTCTTATACGGCTTCAAAAACTGGCGTTGAAGGTTTAGTAATGGCATTTTCTTCTGAGTTTGGAAAAGATAATGTAAGAGTGAATGCTATAGCCCCAGGATTTATAGAAACTAACATGATGCTAACAGCCATGAACTCTGATCCTGCAAGAAAAGATAAAGCTTTTGACAAAATTCACTTAAACAGGTGGGGTAAAATAAAAGATATAGGCTACGCCGCCGTATTCTTTGCTTCAGATGCATCGCAATACATCACATCGGTATCTCTTCCGGTAGATGGTGGTAATAGTAAAGGGTTTTAGAAAAAGAGTTTCATCAAAGACATACTTTGAGGATTGTTGAAAAAACTCTACAGTTCATGAATCTGTCAATGGGTCTAGAGCCTCCTTTAAGCCATAGTCTTTAGAAGAAGGTGAAAAGCTCTCTATTCATTCAAACGGAACAAATATTTTATACTAAAGGTATTATCATACCAATTAGCAGTAAAATATGTTTGAACTCGACCTTGATTCTTATAGCGAACCAGTAAAATTAATTTTAGAAAAAATCAATAATTGGGCAGCGACCTCCATTAAAATGCTACCAAACTTCTTGGTGGCTGTTTTAACCTTAATCGCTTTTATTATAATTGCCCGCTTAGTTCGCAGATTATTAACTAAGCTCCTAGGAAAAACGACTAGCAACCTTGCTTTACAAAATCTCTTAATTCGTATAGCCTACTTTACGGTAATTATAGTCGGTTTGTTTGCGGCATTGGGGATTTTAGAGTTAGATAAAACTGTTACCTCTCTCCTTGCAGGAGTAGGAGTTATTGGTTTAGCCCTAGGTTTTGCATTTCAAGACATTGCATCCAACTTTATTTCAGGAGTAATTTTAGCAATTCGTAGCCCAATAAACATTGGTGACATTATAGAGGTCTCGGGACATATGGGAACAGTAACTGACACCAACTTACGAGTTACATCTATAAAAACATTTCAAGGACAAGAAGTGTTTATTCCGAACTCAACCATACTTCAAGATGCCATAGTTAATTATACTACCTACGGCAAAAGGCGAATCGACTTGGCAGTAGGTGTCTCCTATGGAGAAGACTTGCGAAGAGTAAAAAAAGTTGTTTTAGAAACCATTGACAAGATGCAAAATGTAATAGATCCTCAAAATACAATATTTGCTTACACAGGCTTTGGAGGCTCATCTATAGATTTTGAAATTAAGTTTTGGATAGACTATCCAGACCACCCCAGCTTCTTAGATATGCGAAGCGAAGCAATTATGTCAATTAAAGAAGCTTTTGACAATGCAGACATTATGATTCCGTATCCTATCAGAACTTTGGATTTTGGAATAAAAGGAGGAGAGAAACTTTCAGAAATGAAATTAAACTTGCTACAAAATCAAAATAATTCTGATAAGGAAAAAGATTAAACCTATTTTCTGCACTTTCCCCAAACAGCCTTTAAGCACAAAAAATCCGCTAGGTCCTTAGCAAGACCTAAGCGGATATTTGTCATTTTAAACCTATACGTATTACCCTTTTGCTAACTGTATATTCAATATCAATTTAACGTCGTCGCTAACCACAACACCACCAGCTTCTGTAATACCATCCCATGTTAGACCAAACTCTTTACGCTTAATTTTGCCTGAAATGTCGAAACCCGCTTTTTCATTTCCATAAAAGTCTACCATTTTCCCACCAAACTCAACATCAAGTTCAACTGGCTTAGTAACATTCTTTATGGTTAAATTACCTATTAACTTATAATCATCAGAATCCTTTTTCTCAAAAGAAGTTGACTGAAACTTTAATTCAGGAAATTTCTCTGCATCAAAAAAGTCACCACTCTTTAAATGACCATCTCTGTCCGTGTTCCCTGTAGAAATTGAGTTTATTTTTGCTGAAAATGAAATGTCAGCATTCTCAAATGTCTCATCTTCTGCCTTAACTTGAGCGTCAAACTCACTAAAATTTCCTGTTACACTAGAAATCATAAGGTGCTTTACCTTAAACTGAACCTCTGAGTGCATTGAGTCAATATTCCAAATATTCATATTAATTGTTTTTACATTATATGTTAATACATACATAAACCAAAAATTGAAAATATTCGTTCCTCCGTGCTTGACAATCTACTCTACAAGATTCGCAAGCCCTCAGAATTAACGCTTTGGCTTTAGATAATATCGGTACTTATAAATGAAATAGGCAATTAGTAGATAGCCAATCATAGAAGGCACAAGCTGACTATAGGGCTGCAAAGATTTATCGAGCACATTTCCTGCGGCAGCACATATTAAACCGCCAAATGATGAAATTATTCTGATTATATGATCGTTCAACCATGATTTCCTTAAATATTCGGTAGAATAAAAATATTTCCCGAAATCATAAAGCACATGAACCATAAGAATCACTGAAGTAAAGTAAACCACAGGTTTACTCATGCTTGCTTTATCAATATCAAATATAAAGAAATAGGCTAAAACGGTAATCAAACCTAAAAACTGCACAAAGGCATCAATGAACATTGGCCTTCGCCCTTTCAATTTCAAAGTTCTGTAACCAACAAAAGAAGTATAGAAAACCATAACGGTTAACAGAAACAAAAATGGCCTAAACTCAAAAAATAAGGCTCCGCACAAAGCGGTAAGTAAAACAACCGAGACGCAGTACAAATAAATCCTACCGGATAAATTATGTATTTTCTTTCCTTTTCCACTTACTATAGGCCAAAAGCCCATAAGGATGGCAAGACTTCCGAAAGTGATATGCGTTATGATGTTAAATTGATGTAATGTTTCTTTCATTGTTATTCGATTAATTTTTGAATCGAATTTCGAAAGACGTCATCAAACGAATGTATCAGCCGATAGGCTTATACAATTTTTTGCGATATTCAGACGGACTAATACCAATTTTTTGCTTGAAGGCTTTTGTAAAAGTAGACCTGGCGTTAAAACCAGATTGATATGCCAAACCCTCGTTTGAGAGGTTAGAAAATTCCTTATCATTCATCAATTTGACCACCTCCTGTATTCTCAAATCATTTATGAACTGATAAAAGGATTTCCCTTCATATTGATTTAATAGCTGTGAGAGATTATTGACCGATATTCCTAAAGATTCTGCCAACTCTTTGGCTTTAATATTCGGGTTTAAGAATGGCTTTTCCTTTTCTATATAAATCACTAGCCTACTCTGGTAAACATCAGCCAATTGGTCATTCAGTCCCGATTTCTGATATTTAGGATTATTTTCCGAAAGTGAAATTACATCAGAAAAGATAGTCGTTTGTTTAAAGCCGAAATAACCCACTACAAAAATATAAACAGTATTAAATACAGCGATAAACTGAAACGAGTACTCTCTAGGAAATAAGTTAAAACGGGTAGCTAAATAGATAGTAGGAAAAGAGACTAGCATGAAAATGACTGCCTCTAAAATCCATTTTTTCAGCCAATCAAGATTAATCTTCTCGGTGTTTGAATAGTTTTCTTTCAGGCGTTTTTCAAAAGCTTTGAAAAAGCTATAACTCCAAACAATATACAGGAACGGGATTAATACAAACAAATAACCATAATAACTGCTCACTAAAGAACTCCCATTAATAGAAAGCAAAAAACCATTATCAATCGCGAGATTATCGGCGTTTAATAAAATATAAAAGACAAACACCCCATAAGGAATGAGATGAAGAGGCCAAAAACGTAATTTAGATTGCGTAAGCTCTGCCACATAAAATAAAAAAGCAGGACCGGCCAATAAAGGAGTACAAGCCAATACTAAAATAAGCCTTTGAGATAAGGCTTCTGGATAATGATAAACCAGCAGATAGAATAACTGGCTCAAAACCATAACCAAGAGCCAAAAAGATAAAATAGAACCAGACCTTGATTTTTCCTTTTTAGAAAGTAATAGCAAAATCAAAAAAGCAGATTGAACGATACTTAGGACAATCAAGGTCTTCATCTTAATACGAAGGTATTATTGACTTTTAGGAGAAGAACTACTTCCTGAGTTACGGTTTCCTTTGTAATTATTTGACTTAGGTTTTCCCTTATAACTACCTTTACCTTTGTTAAAAGGTTTCTTCTTTCCTTTAAACCCTCCTTTTGACTTAAAATTTCCACCTGATTTTTTCTCTGGTGTATAAGCCGGGCCTTCTCCCAAGTCCTTCGGAATGTCCATTTTAGGAACATCATCTCCAATTAAGCTTTCAATTCTAAAAAACTTACGTTGGTCTTTTTGATTTATCAAAGTAATGGCGGTTCCTGCAGAACCCGCACGGGCCGTTCTTCCAATTCTATGGATATAATCTTCTGGGTCAGGTGGGCAATCATAATTAACCACAAGGTCAATTCCTGTTACATCTATCCCTCTTGAAATAATATCTGTTCCTATTAGAACTCGTACTTTACCAGCCTTGAACTCGTTCATCAATTCTTCTCTAGCCGTCTGGTCTAAATCAGAACTAAAGCCTCTTGCTCCTAGCTTGTGTTTATTAAGCTCACGCTCAATATTCTTTACATTTTCCCTTGAAGAAGAAAACACAATTATGCTTTTAAAGCTATCATCTTTCAATAATGACGTAAGAAGTGGCAGCTTCTGGGTATCATAAACCACATATGCCTCTTGCTTAATCCCTTTAGCAGGTTTAGAAATAGCTATGTTAATTTGCTCTGGGTTCTTTAATATCTTATTTGCCAACTGACGAATCTGCGGCGGCATAGTGGCCGAGAAAAGCAAGGTCTGTCTATTCTCTGGCAATTGTGAGCTAATGCGAAGAATATCTCCCAAAAAACCCATATCCAGCATCCTATCTGCTTCATCTAAAATCAAATGCTGTAGCCTTGAAAAGTCTACTTTATCAGAATTCATCAAAGCAATTAACCTACCTGGTGTAGCAATAACTAAATCTGCTCCTGCTTCTAAAGCCCTTTTTTGAGTAATAAATGTGTCACCATCTCCTCCACCATAAACAGCTATAGAACTTACTCCTGTAAAGTAAGAAAGCCCCTCTACCTGCTGGTCAATTTGTATGGCTAATTCCCTAGTCGGCGTAATGACTAAGGTATTTAAGTGTCTAGCTTCATCAGGAAGCTGAGCAATTTTATGAAGTACTGGAAGAATAAAAGCTCCCGTTTTGCCTGTTCCTGTTTGAGCACAAGCAATTAAATCTATTCCTTCAATAATCTTAGGAATAGCAAATTCTTGTATCGGTGTTGCTTTATCAAATCCGATGGCATCCAAGCCTTCAAGCAACCTCTCGTCTAATCTAAGTTCTTTAAATGTCAAATTTCTAGTGTTTTAAGGCACGTTATTTTAACAAAACTAAACAAAAATTCAGCCATAATCTCCATTCTATGCTTTTACCAAGAAATCACTGTCGTAAACCTTTGTTTCTCCTCCTTGATTAATAGCGTAGTTAAAGCCTTTCTGAATAGCATAGGCTCCGTGGTTTCCCGTTTTATCAATCGCTAAAAAACCAACTTGAAACTGCTCAAAGTCTTTCAACTTACTGGCTATTCTCTTTACGCCTTCTTCACAAGCCTCTTGTGGACTTCTTCCTTGACGCATTAATTCTACTATTAGAAATGACCCACACGTTTTCAATACTAGTTCACCAACACCAGTTGCCACGGCACCACCAATTTCATCGTCTACATACATTCCAGCACCAATAATTGGAGAATCTCCTACTCTACCATGCATTTTATAGGCCATTCCACTTGTGGTACAAGCCCCTGCCAACTTTTCACCTTTGTCAATAGCCATTAAACCGATAGTATCATGAAGCTCAATATTCGCTACTGGTTTATAATCGGCTGTTTTAACCCATTCTTTATATTGTTTTTCGGCCTCTTCTGTCAAAATATCTTCCACTTCAAAACCTTCCTCTATCGCAAATTGCTGTGCACCTGCTCCTGCTAACATCACATGAGGTGTTTTTTCCATTACTCTTCTGGCTACGGAAAGTGGATGCTTTATTCCTTGTAAAAAAGCAACAGAACCTGCGTTCATCTCCCAGTCCATGATACAGGCATCTAGTGTTACTTTACCATCTCGGTCAGGTCTGCCACCATAACCTACACTCATATCTTTCGGATTTGCCTCTGGCACACTTCCACCTTTTTCTACGCCATCTAAAGACGTTCCTCCATTATCCATTGCAGCCATTGCGGCGTCTACAGCATCTGCATTTGGTGCCCATGTAGCAATAGAAATAGGCAAACCTGGTTTTGAATTAACATTTTGAACCGGTGCTTTCTCAGTTTCACATGCTAAAACACCCGCAGAAGCCATCCCTATAGCACCCGACTTAATAAAATTTCTTCTTTTCATGATTAGTTATTTTAAAGAATATTAAAAATGAATTTAAGAAAGAAAACCATTCTAAATAAATTTAATTTCGTTAGACTTCTCAGACTAAGCAAAAAGCCCCATGATAGTCTATCTTTTTCCTTTATTTTTGCAATTCAATTTCCCATAAGAATATACTACTTAATAAGAATGGCAAAGAAAATTCAATCGGCACTCATATCTGTTTTTTATAAAGACGGATTGGACAAAATCGCTAAATTATTACACGAGAATGATGTAACCATTTATTCAACTGGTGGTACCCAAAAGTTTATAGAAGAACTTGGCATACCAGTAGTGGCTGTTGAAGATTTAACTTCGTACCCTTCCATTTTTGGAGGTCGTGTTAAAACTTTACACCCTAAAATTTTTGGTGGTATTCTTCATAGAAGAGAAAATGCGGAAGACGTGAAAACAGCGGCCGACATGGAAATACCAGCAATTGACTTAGTCATTGTTGACTTATACCCTTTTGAAGAAACCGTAGCTTCCGGTGCTTCTGAAGATGACATTATTGAAAAGATTGACATTGGAGGAATAGCCTTAATAAGAGGAGCTGCCAAAAATTACCAAGACGTTCTTATTGTTTCTTCAAGAAATCAATATGATGATGTTTATGAAACTCTTGCAGCCAAAGGATGCGGAACAGACCTAGAAGATAGAAAGAAATACGCAATGAAAGCTTTCGGAGTCAGTTCACATTACGACTCTGCTATTCATGGTTATTTCGCAGGAGCGGAAGATGCCGGAAACTTTAGAGCGGGCACCTCCAAAACATTAAGATACGGAGAGAATCCTCACCAATCAGCTAGTTTCCATGGCGATTTAGATGCCATGTTTGACCAAATACATGGTAAAGAATTATCGTATAACAACCTGGTAGATACCGATGCTGCAGTAAGATTGATTGACGAATTTGAAGACTTAACATTCGTTATCATGAAGCATAATAATGCTTGCGGTGTAGCTTCAGCAGCTACCGCAGTAGATGCTTACAAAAATGCTCTTTCCTGTGACCCTGTTTCTGCATTTGGTGGTGTAATTATAACCAATACTACTGTAGATAAAGCAACTGCTGAAGCTATGCATCCTTTATTCTTTGAAATCTTAGTCGCCCCAGATTTTGATGACGATGCTTTGGCTATCTTAACTAAGAAGAAAGACAGAAGACTATTAATCAGAAAGGCCGTTAAAACTTCCAAAAAACAATTTAGAAGTCTTTTAAACGGTGTATTAGAGCAAGACAAAGACATGACTATGGAGTCTGGTAAAGATTTCAAAGCCGTTACAACAACTAAACCTTCTGATTCGGAGGTTAAAGCACTAGAGTTTGCATTAAAGATATGTAAGCACCTAAAGTCAAACAATGTGGTTTTAGCCAAAGAAGGTCAATTACTTTCATGTGGCGTAGGTCAAACTTCTAGAGTTGATGCTTTAAACCAAGCAATTGATAAAGCGAAACAATTTGGCTTCGATTTAAATGGAGCAGTAATGGCTTCCGAAGCATTCTTCCCATTCCCAGATTGTGTTGAGATTGGAAACAAGGCAGGCATAAAAGCAGTAGTTCAGCCTGGTGGTTCTATTCGTGACCAACTTTCAATTGACTATTGTGACGAAAACGGCGTAGCCATGGTTATGACTGGCGTAAGGCATTTCTTACATTGATATTACATTTTATGGAGTCTAGTACCGCTAGACTCCATTTTTTTATACATCACCTCACTCAACCCAATATTAAATGAAAGTACAATTCTACGGAGCAGCTAGAAGAGTTACAGGTAGCAAACACCTTTTGACCACAAATAAAGGAACTAAAATCCTTTTAGATTGCGGTTTATTTCAAGGCATTGGCACTACAGAACTTAACACTTCGTTCGGGTTTAATCCTAAAGAAGTTGATTTTGTCATACTTTCTCATGCTCATATTGACCATACTGGCTTACTCCCAAAATTGGTCAAAGACGGTTTCAATGGTACTGTGTATTGTACACACGCCACTAAAAGCCTTTGTGAAATTATGCTTATGGATTCGGCCAGAATCCAAGAAAGTGATGTAAAAAGAATCAACAAGCGACGTAGAAAAAGAGGTGATGAATTACTAGAGCCACTTTACCAAGAATCTGACGCTCAAAAAGCAATTGACCTTATGGACACTAAAGGCTACCACACGAAATTTGAGATAGAAGAAGGGGTAACTTTCAGTTTCTATGAAACAGGACATATTTTAGGAAGTGCTGGCATTTATATTGAGTTTCAGGAAAACAACATCACGAAGTCCTTATTTTTCACAGGTGATATTGGAAGGCCAAATGACAAGATTTTAAGAGAACCGGAAGCTTTCCCACAGGCAGATTTCATTATTTCAGAGTCTACCTATGGCGACAAACTTCATCCACCAGAGGCTGACATTCGAGCTCACCTTTTAGAAGTGGTAAAAACTACTTGCGTAGAAAAGAAAGGAAGGCTTATTATCCCAGCCTTTTCGGTAGATAGAACACAGGAATTAATTTATGCCTTAGATGTTTTAGAAAGCGAAGGAAAACTCCCAAGAATCCCTGTATATATTGATAGCCCGCTTTCAGTAAAGGCTACGCTAGTAATGCGTAAACATGAGGAGGAATTTAATCCTGATATATTGGATTACATAAAAAGAGACGGTGACGCTTTTGGTTTTGAAAACCTAAACTACATTACCAAAGTAGATGACTCAAAAGCTATAAACAGCTCTAAAGAGCCTTGCATTATTATCTCTTCGTCTGGAATGGCAGAAGCAGGTAGAATTAAGCATCACATTAAAAACAACTGCGAAAACCCAAATAACACTATTCTAATAGTGGGTTACTGCTCTCCTAGCTCATTAGGCTACCAAATCAAAATAAAGGCTCCTGAGCTAAGAATTTTTGGAGATACTTTCAAGTTAAATGCCAATGTTGAGGTAATGGATTCCTTCTCGGCCCATGCTGATTATGCGGAAATGATCAGCTATTTAAGTTGCCAAGACACCTCCCAGGTAAAGAAGCTATTCTTAGTACACGGTGAAATTGATAGGCAAACAGCCTTTAAAGCTAGGCTTGAGAAAGTAGGATTCAGTAATATTGAGATTCCTCAGCATAGGGAGAGTTTTACTATTTGATAGTAATGGTTTTTGAAGTTTAGGTTCCAAAAACCATTAGTTTACCCCCTCAATTGCCTCAAAGCATGATTTGAGAAAACAAATTCGTCCAATTCTTGAATATGTGTCTTTAAGATAGATTGGCTATCGCCTTCCCAAATCTTTTTGCCTTTGTTCAAAAACATGATATAATCTCCAATAGAAAGAACGGAGTTCATGTCATGGGTTATAACTACTGTGGTGGTGTTATACTCTTCGGTGATTTCTTTGATAAGCTCATCTATTTTTATGGCTGTAAGCGGGTCTAAGCCAGAATTGGGTTCATCACAGAAAAGGTATTTAGGATTCATAACTATTGCTCTGGCAATACCTACTCTCTTTTTCATACCACCAGAAACCTCTGATGGCATAAGTTTGCCTGTTCCTTCTAAACCTACTCTTTGTAGACAAAGCTCTACCCTGTCTCTTTTTTCAGACTCCGACATGGTGGTTAGCATTTTCAAGGGGAATTCTACATTTTCATAAACAGTTTTAGAATCAAACAAGGCCCCTCCTTGAAAGAGAACACCCATATCTCTCCTTACGTCCTTTTTATCTTCTTCCTCTTGAAGCAAAAAACGTCTGCCATCATATAAAACTTGGCCTTCTTCCGGCTTTACAAGGTCTAGCATACACTTTAAAAGCACGCTCTTTCCTGTCCCACTAGCTCCTATAACTAAACTGGTCTTCCCTTTTTCAAAAACACCATCAATCCCGAACAGAATTTGGCGACCGTTAAATGACTTTGATATATTCTTTATTTCTATCACTACAGCTTATCCCGTTAAAAGTTGAGCTAATAAATAATCCGCTACTAAAATAGCGATACAGCTATTAGTAACAGCCGTAGTACTTGCTTGACCCACTTCCAAAGCACCACCTTTAGTATGGTAACCTTTATATGCAGAAATAGTGGTAATCAGAAAACCAAAAACAAAGGCTTTAACCAATGCAATTATTATATTGTAAGGCACGAATGAAGTTCTAATCCCATATATATACTCCTCAGAGGTTAGAATTCCAGTGAGCGTTCCTGCTAAATAACCTCCATAAATCCCTAAAAAATCAGATAGAATAGCCAACAATGGAAAAGTCACCATAGCCGCTAAAACCTTAGGAAGTACTAAGTAGGAAGAAGCATTAATTCCCATTACCTCTAAAGCATCTATTTGCTCTGTAATCCGCATGGTCCCTAGTTCACCAGCAATGTTAGACCCTACTTTACCTGCCAAAACCACACACATAAACGTGGAGGAAAGCTCTAGCAACATCATATCCCTAACCACATTACTCACAATATAATTTGGAATAAATGGGCTTACTAAATTGGCGTAAATCTGTACACAAGTTACAGCACCAATGAAAAAGGCCACAATGGATACGATAAAGACGGAATTGATGCCAATTTTGACACATTCGTCTATAAACCTTTCCCAGTAAACTTTAAAAGTTTCACGTCTTGTTAAAAGACTACCTAAGAAAAGGAAAAAATTTCCAGCAATAGAAAGCATTTTGCCTATGATTTTAGCTCTCGCAAAGTTAATAAATTGATTGGGTATGCAATATCAAGTAGATTTGTGCAAAAACCGAACCATGAACAAAGTTGCAGTAATAAGCGGGGCTTCAAAAGGAATAGGCCTAGCAATAGCAAATAAATTTGCATCAGAGGGCATTGACCTGATTATTACATCAAGAAATCAAGAAGACCTAAACAAAATCAAAATAGACTTAGAAGCGGCACATAATATTTCTGTCCATGTTTTTGTGTCTGATATAAGTCAAAAAGAAGGGGTACAAGCTTTTAGTAATTTCATCAATAGCCTAAACCGACCAATAGACATCTTGGTAAATAATGCAGGAACGTTTCTACAAGGCAACCTTCTAGATGAGCCTGAAGGAGCTTTAGAAACACAAATAGATACAAACCTCTACTCTGCATATCATTTAACTAGAGGTGTGATTTCAAGTGTAAGAAAAGCACCACAAGCTCATATTTTCAACATTTGCTCTATTGCGAGCTTACAGGCTTATAGCGGTTCTGGTTCTTATACTATTTCAAAATTTGCATTACTAGGCTTTAGTAAATCTTTGAGGGCAGAACTACTCCCTGAAAAAATTAAAGTAACCGCTGTTTTGCCAGGAGCCACGTTTACGAGCAGCTGGGAAGGAGTTGACTTACCTGAGTCTAGGTTTATATCAGCTACAGATGTAGCGGATTCTATTTGGTCTGCTTATTCGCTCTCGCCATCTGCTGTGGTAGAAGAAATAGTTATTAGACCTACAGAAGGAGACATTTAGTCTTCGCATCGAATAAAAACTTCACAAAGGTTCTCAATTGAGAAAATTTAAAATACTTACTTTTGCAGTCAAATTTAGAAAAACAATCAATGGAGGCTTTACAAGACGTAGCACACATTTCTGGAAGACCAGGATTATTTAGAATCATCAAACCAGGTCGTTCTGGCGTAATTGTCGAGAGCATGGACGGCAATAAAAAGAGAGAAATTGTCAATGTAAATGCCAAAGTCTCTGTTTTAAAAGATATTTCAATCTATAGTGAAGAGTATGACAAATCGACTCCACTTGCTGAAATATTCACAACACTTAAAGAACAACACGGAGAGAAGGTTGATTTTGACACAAAAAAGTCAACCCCAGCAGAATTCTTCACATTCTTTGAAGGTGTAATGCCTGATTTCGATAAAGAGCGTGTTTATTCTTCGGACGTTAAGAAGATTATTCAATGGTATAACCTTCTTGCTAAAGAAATGCCTGAGCTTTGGGAAACGAAAGCGGAAGAGCCAAAAGCGGAGAAAGAGCCAAAGAAAAAGCCTACCAAGAAGAAATAACTCCTAGATTATACGTCAAAAGGGTTCATCGCCTTTTTGACGTAAAATAAATTTTCAGTGTAATGCCCTAGTCTGTTTATGCATAGACTTTAAAAATTTGTATTTTGGTGGTTTACTATGAAAAAGACAAACCAAATGTCACGACTTTCTTACTTAGTCCTACTCGTTCTATCCACTGCTGCCGCAAATGCCCAGTCAGATTGCCTTTTAATTGAAAGTGCTACCTCTACATCTAAAGGATTGGAATCACAACTCAAGAACACCTTTAACAACGCAAACAAAATCACCGAAGAGTATAGGCAAATCTTAGCTTCGCCAAACGGTAGTTATACCCAAAAGAAAACTTTTGAGTACAATGCCAAAGGCTATTTAAGCAAGACAACGGAATATATTAATGATGCGGTTAAATCCGTCAAAAACAGAACTTACGATAACTTAGGAAACCTTATTTCTGAAACAGAAGGATTAGAAACTAATGGAGCAAACCTTATCAATAGGCTAACTACCAGCGGTACAGGTTCTGTCAAATTATACTTTGGCGAAAACAACGTTATTAGTGGAACTGAAATCATTGAAAAAGATGCTTCAGGAAACGTAACTAAGCACAATGTCCTGAATTCTGACAACAAGCTTAACAGCTCCAAAGAATACCGGTATGATAATGAGTCAAAAACGGTTTATGCTAAAAACAATGATGTAGTAGGCGGAATGCTGGAAGAAACCTACACAGACTATAATGCTAATGGCCAAATATCTAAGGATAGCACCTACTTAAATAACACCTTAATTGCAAAAACGTTATTTGAATACACCAACGGTTTTTTGACGACAAAAACACGAATTGGAAGAAATAACAAAGTAGATTACGAAATTATTTATACCAATGATAACGCAGGAAAAGTCATAGAAGAGCGTTTTATATATAACGGCGAGTTATTAAGCCGAGTAGAAAACAGCTATGATGATTTTGACAACCTGGTAGTTGAAAAAAGGTATAATAATGAAAATCAACTTTTAAGAACTAAAACATGGGAGTATAACTGCCCAAACTGATATGGTAGCAACAGAAATTGATTACGTGGCTGAAATCGCCAGACTTAAGAAAGAGAAAAACGCCGTTATACTAGCCCACTACTATCAAACTGCCGACATTCAGGATGTAGCCGACTATATTGGCGATAGCCTTGGCCTTTCGCAGCAAGCAGCAAAAACCGAAGCAGACATTATTGTTTTTGCGGGTGTTAGATTTATGGCCGAAACAGCCAAAATCCTTTCACCAAAAAAGAAAGTCGTATTGCCAGATATTAATGCAGGTTGCTCTTTGGAAGAGTCCGCACCTGCTGATAAATTTCTTGCATTTAAAAAGCAACACCCAGAAGCTGTGGTTATTTCTTACGTAAACTGCTCTGCTGAGTTAAAAACTTTGACTGATATTGTTTGTACCAGTACTAATGCAATCAAAATTGTAGAAAGTGTTCCTAAAGACAAACAAATCATATTTGCACCAGACAAAAACTTGGGAGACTACCTAAACAGAAAAACAGGTAGAGACATGATTTTATGGGATGGTGCCTGCATGGTACACGAAGCTTTTTCGGCAGACATGATTGCTGATTTAAAAGCAAAACACCCTGATGCTACCATCATAGCCCACCCAGAAAGTGAAAAACCCGTTTTAGACAATGCTGAGTATATTGGTTCTACTACGGGTCTTTTGAAATACACTATGAACAGTCCTTCTAAGGAGTTTATAGTAGCGACGGAATCAGGTATTCTTCATCAAATGAAGAAAGCCTCTCCAGAAAAAACATTCCATGTGGCCCCTACGGTCAAAAACGGACATCCTTGTATTGCTTGCTCAGACTGCCCGCACATGAAATTAAACACCATGGAAAAGCTTTATAGATGCCTTTTAGATGAATCTCCCGAAATTATACTTTCAGACGAAATTCTAAAACAAGCCAAAGCTCCGATTGACAAAATGTTGGAAATTTCTGCCAAGCACGGACTATAAGCTTTTATTGATACGCACTTAAAAAAACATTGTATTCAAAAATCTATAGTCTTTAAGTCGCTATCTTACGTAATGAGAATAATTGATAAATTAATGCTTTCCTTCAGAAACTAAAGCATCCCTTTTACCAGTTATCTCTACAATCTCCTAATAACAAGAGAAAAATGCAAAAAATTAAGAATAGTAAGTTCGCCATCCGAATCCCAATTATTGTTGCCATAACTTTAGTTGCTGGTATACAGATTGGTGCAAAATTTTTTGGCAACCAAAACATGGTTGGCGATGTAATAAAGTCATCAAGTAAGTTTAAAGAAATCCTAACCTACATTGACAGGAGTTATGTTGACCCTGTTGACACGGATTCACTTGCGGAGTACGGTATTGCAAAAATGTTGGAAAAACTAGACCCTCATACAGCATACCTTCCTGCAAAAGAAGCTCAACTGGCGATGTCGGAACTTCAAAATGGTTTTGATGGCATAGGCGTAGAGTTCAATATTTTCAATGACACTGTTTACGTAGTTACACCACTTTCTGGAGGTCCTTCTGAAGAAGTAGGAATTCTTAGCGGCGATGCTATTCTAGAAGCAAATGAAGTGATTTTAACAGGAGAACAGCTAAACACTCGTTTAATATTCAATACGCTTAGAGGAGAGCGAGGAACAGAGGTTAAAATGAAAATTAAACGTAAAGGTTTCAAAGAGCCTTTAGAGTTTACAGTTTTAAGAGACAAAATCCCTACGTACTCAGTGGATGCTTCCTACTTAATGGAAGACGGTAAAACTGGTTATATCAAAATCAATAGATTTTCAGAAACTACGTATGACGAATTTCTCAGTGGTTTAAAAGGATTAAAAGCAGAAGGAATGACCCAACTGGTTTTAGACTTAAGAGGAAACCCTGGAGGGTATTTAGAACGGGCTACGGCTATTGCTGATGAGTTTATTTCAGGAAACGACGTATTGGTATACACGGATGGTAAAGACGACCGTAACGACCGCAAAATGTACGCTAGGCATAAAGGAATCTTTGAAAAGGGAGCCTTGGTGGTATTAGTAGACGAGGGAAGTGCCTCGGCATCTGAAATTGTTTCTGGAGCCTTACAAGATTATGATAGGGCTTTAATAATAGGAAGAAGAACCTTTGGAAAAGGTTTGGTTCAGGCACCTATTTCTTTATCTGACGGTTCTGAACTGAGATTGACCATTTCTAGGTACTACATTCCATCTGGAAGAAGTATTCAAAAACCATATACCTCTGGCGATTTGCAAGACTACTATGGTGAGCTAAACGAAAGAAGTGAACATGGTGAATTCTTTTCTGAAGATAGCATCAAAAACGATATAAAGAATCAGTATAAAACTGTGGGCGGCAGAACGGTCTACGGGGGTGGCGGAATCACACCGGATGTTTTTGTGAGTAGAGACACTTCACACATCAGCAGATATCTCATGGAGCTTTATGGCACTAATATTATTAGAGAATATGCTCTGGAATACGCCAACGAGAACGCTGATAAGCTGAACAAAATGCAATTCAACAGCTTCCTTAAAAATTTCAATGTAAGCGATGCCATGCTTCAAGAAATCATTAAGAAGGGAAAATCTTTAGGCATTGAGTTTGTAGCAAAAGATTACGCCAAATCCAAAGGATTTATTCAAGGGCAAGTAAAAGCCTTAATAGCACGAAGTATCTGGAAAGACACCAATGGTCTTAGTAACTCTTTTTATAAGGTGATTGGAAAAGATGATGAGATGCTAAAGGCTGCAATGAGCCATTTTGAAGAAGCAAAAAACTTAGGTAAGTAAGTTTAATTACTCTTCCTAGAAAAATTGTACGCTACACCGAGTCGGGTTCTAAATAAGCCCGACTCAAAGTCGCTAGCCACATAAGGGGAAAGCTCAAATGCTACCTGTACTTGTGGATACTTCTCAAAAGGTGCAGAACGGACACCTACATTAAAGAAATACCCCTCAAATATATCTCCATCTTGAAAAGAAGCTAGATAATTAAGCCTAATGCCTCCCCCTAGATAAAATCTTCCTTTCTGGTTTTGATTAATGTTTATGGCTGGGGCTATTTCCGTGCTTAGCGACGAAAAAAAAGAGTTTGTTTGAAAACGTAAATCCCCCCAAACACGAAGATCTGGATTAGTTGAAACCGAAAGAATGGACCTAAAAGGGTAATAAGCAACACTCTGAGCTTTTGAGCTAATACTTAGGCCAATGGCAAAAGTGAAAAAGATTAGTGCTTTTTTCATAATTGACCAAAATTAGAAAACTTAAATTAATTCTAATGCCATTATCCCAGCTTTTGGATCGGAAGTTTGTACCTCCACAGCTTCCTTAATTTTATCAAGAACTTCAATAAAAACAGTCAGGTCTTTTTGAGGGATAGCATCTTTAATGGCCTTATTAAAAGCAATAACCCCTTCCCTTGCGAAAGAACGTCTTGCTTTTCCTTCCTCTGTTAAAAAGACATTAACAAAACGTTTATCCTTAACATCTGTTTCTCTGTAAATCCAGCCTTTCGCTTCTAAAGACTTCAGCATTCGAGTCAAGCTTCTAGGTTCCATTCCGATAGACGGACCTATTTTTGTAGCTGGGGTTCCGTGTTCTAAATCAATATTTAGAAGAACATAGCCTATTGACATGGTCATGTCGTTTTGAGCAGCATACACATTATACATCCTGGATACAGCATGCCATGTCCACTTGATATGGAAGTCAATAGTTTCTTCTTTCTTCATGATTCAGACTGGAATTCTAAGTAACAAAGTTAGAAGAGAAAAATTCGTATGCAAGCATACTATTCAAAGAAATTCTATGATTTAAAGAGGATAAGTCTGTAGTCTCGTGTCTTTTGCGAAAATCAAGGTGTGCCTTCCACCATCTTTTAACAAATTTAAAAGATTATTTTGGTCGTCAAAAAGCTCCATTAAAATAGTGTTTAAAATACTATAACTTTCTAACTCTTTACTATATGGCAGCTCCAAATATATCCATGAAGCATCTGGCTCCGCCTCAATTCCGAGGTAATTCGCAAACTTGACTTCCTTTCCTTTTACAAACGCAAAGTGTCTATTGATATACTTTTTCACAAAGGGTTCTATAGCTTCATCATTTAAAACAATGTTTTTCTTCCCACTGCTTTGTTCTATAGCCTCTTGAAAATCATCAGTAAAAACCCTCATCGTGATCTCAAAAGAGTTCGATGAGGGATTATAATTCATTTCGGTTAATGATGTATGAAAGTCATGTTTGACAGAGTCAAAAGAAAAAAGACCCAAGGTCATTAAAACACAAATGTACCTAAGCCTTACTTTCATTTTAGAAGAGTGCTTGCATGGTGTCATTGAACATGATATAAGCTAGAAGTCCTAGCAAAATAACCATTCCTATCTGCTGTGTACGCTCCATAAACTTAGGAGAAGGCGATTTCCCCGAAACCATTTCATAAATCAATAAAATAGCATGACCTCCATCTAAAGCAGGAATTGGCAACAAATTCATAAAGGCCAATGCCATTGAAAGCATACCTGTAATCATCCAGAACCTTGTCCAGTCCCACACACCACCATAAAACTTTCTAGCTATTCCTACAGGACCAGCCAGTGCCTTTCCTGCAGAAACCTGACCAGTAAATATTTTTTTAAAACCTTTAATATTATCCGTAATAACAGAGAATGCTCTGCCTGAACCCATCATAAAGGCCTCGCCCACACCCAAATCTACATGACTGTAATTCAAATCAGGAACTGACTGAAAGCCTAATTTGCCATCTTCTGTAAGTGTTGGATTTAAAGTAATAGTGTCATCACCTCTTTTTACCCCTAGAGCCACTTCCTTACCTTTATTTTTTGCTGCTAAAGCAGAAAATTGATGATAGAAAGAAATAGTGTCTCCGTTAAAACTAAATATTCTATCTCCCTCGGCCAATCCAGATTCCTCCGCAGGCATATCTGGAACTATCTCACCAACACTAAAGGTTTGTAAGGCATCAATGAACCCTTCACTTTCTTCATCAGAAAGCTTTTCATATAAATCGTTTGGAATAGGTACTTCTATTGATTTACCGTCTCTTTCTACTGTGTAATAAACATTCTCTCCTAAAACCACATCAGAGCCCATAGCTTCTGAAAAGTTTTCAATTTTTTTACCAGCTACGCCAACAATTTTATCTCCGGTTTTTAGCCCAATCTCCTCCGCTATTGGATGAGCAACAATTCCTAATTTATTGACCTCGTCCATTGACAAGTAATTATCACCTGCCTTATAGGTCATTCCCCAAAAAATAAGGACACCTAAAACTATATTGACAATAATACCACCGAGCATTACAATTAATCTTTGCCATGCCGGCTTAGCTCTAAATTCATAAGGTTTGGGCTCATCTGAAAGTTTAGAGGCGTCTGTAGTCTCATCAATCATACCTTCAATATCAACATAGCCACCCATAGGAAACCACCCTAAACCATATTCAGTATCACCTTTCTTCTTTTTCCAAAGTGCAAAATTCAACACATTTGGCATCGGAAATAAGAAATCAAAAAATATGTAAAACTTATTTACACGGATTCCAAAAATTCTGGCAGCAATAAAATGCCCCCATTCATGTAATCCTACTAAAACTGTTAGACCAAGCAATAGCTGGCCCGCCATAATTAATCCTTCCATATTCTTTTTCCTGTTCCCCCACAGGCATCATTATCAATTTTCCTTCTTGGGGTAAGAAGTCTTTAATTCAATTTGTCTAAAAATCTATCTTGCAAGCACATAAGAGCTTACGGGGTGCAAAAGTCGCTTTTTCTTAACGAGAAAACAATCAATAAGATTATTAGCTCCATAAAATTCAAACGCAATTAATTTCTTGCCCGTTCAGAAACAATTGACATTTTATCTTTGTTGGCATTAAAGACGGTCAAACAGTGACTATCATAATCGACGAATAATGACAGAAACGGATATAATTATTGTAGGAGCAGGCCCAATAGGTCTTGCCTGTGGAATTGAGGCTAAGAAAAACGGGCTTTCCTATGTAATAATTGAAAAGGGTGCTTTAGTAAACTCGCTATACAACTACCCTTTAAACATGACTTTTTTCAGTACTTCAGAGCGACTGGAAATAGGTGATGTTCCGTTTATGACTGTCAATTCAAAACCTACGAGAACGGAAGCTTTAGAATATTACCGTAGAGTAAGTAGCCAATGGGGGCTAAACGTCAAACTTTTTGAGGCTGTAGAAAATGTCAAATCGGAAGGCGAAAAATATATTGTCAAAACGTCTAAATCAGCATATAGGGCAAAAAACGTAATTATTTGCACTGGCTTTTACGACATCCCTCTTTTAATGGATGTCCCAGGGGAAGACCTACCAAAAGTTACACATTACTATAAAGACCCAAATTTCTACGCATTTCAAAAGGTATTGGTAGTAGGAGCCAGCAATTCTGCCGTTGATGCTGCAATGGAAACTTGGAGAAAAGGGGCAGATGTAACCATAGTAGTAAGAGACAAAGAAATAGGACAACGTGTGAAATATTGGGTAAAACCGGATATTGAGAACAGAATTAAAGAAGGCTCCATAAAGGCTTATTTCTCTTCAAGGGTAGATGCCATTAACGCAGATTCCGTATCAATAAACACACCCGAAGGTAACGTTACATTAGAAAATGACTGGGTTATAGCCATGACGGGCTATCAACCAAACCTACGTTTTCTAGAAAAAGTCGGCATTAACCTTTCAAAAGATACCATCAGAAAACCTGAATACAGCGAAACCAGCATGGAGACCAATCTACCTAATGTTTATTTGGCTGGAGTGGTTTGTGGTGGAATGAACACCCACAGTTTATTCATTGAAAACTCTAGGGTTCATGCGGAGCAAATAGTGAGGGCTATTTTGAATAAAAAATAATTATTTCAGGGATTCTATTATCTTTAAGACATGGATCCACTTCTTTTTAACATTCTTTTTCTAGATATAGAAACCGCCGCCCTTTATAAAACCTATGAAGAGCTTCCTGAAAGGTTTAAACCACTGTGGGACAAAAAAGCCTCCTATCTTAAAAACGACGAATCGCTCACTTCTGCTGAAATTTACAATGAACGAGCCGCCATATATTCTGAATTTGGTCAGGTAATCTGTATAGGCATTGGTGGCCTTTATATGAATGAAAAAAAAGAGCTAAGCTTAAAGACTAAAGTCTTAAGTGCCGGTTCTGAAAAAAAGCTTTTAGAGCAATTCTCTGATATAGTAGAAAGGCATAAGGCCAAAAATTCCCTTCAGCTTTGTGCACATAATGGTAAAGAGTTTGACTTTCCTTACTTATCTCGCAGAATGCTTATCAATGGCCTTAAACTTCCCGATGCCTTAGATTTAGCAGGTAAAAAACCATGGGAGATAAACCATATTGACACTATGGAATTATGGAAGTTCGGCGACTATAAGAAATTCACTTCGTTGGATTTATTGGCCGCAGTTTTTGATATCCCAAGTAGTAAATCTGACATTTCTGGAGCTGACGTTAATAGAGTATATCACGAGGAAAATGATTTAGAAAAGATAAAGGAATACTGCGGGCGGGATGTTGGTGTTTTGGCTCAGTTACTTTTGAAGATGAGAGGGATGGATTTGAAGCTTTGACCCTATAAATAGCATTCAACCCTTTCAGGGTTGGAGAACAAACATTTTTACTTTTTTTCTATTCAATTTGAAGCCTCTCAGGCTTCCCATACCACCAAAAAGACGCATCGCCATTGATGATTTTTCCCGAAAGAACATAAATGAAAAACCAAGCCCGAAGGGCTTAAATGTGAACAGAAGAACAAAAAACCGATGAAAAGAAGAAGCCTGAAGGGCTTCAATATATTTCTTTCAAACGCAATAACCTAAACCAAAAACTCAAACAATTCTGGCTTATCATTGATATAGGTAAACTTAATTCCCACCCTATTCATCCTTTCTATTAAGGCTTTAAAATTTTCTTTCTTTTTAATTTCTATACCCACCAAAGCTGGCCCCCTCTCTCTGGCTGTTTTTTTTGAGTATTCAAAGAAGACAATATCATCCGTGGGGCTAAGAACATCATCCAAAAACTCTTTCATAGCTCCTGACCTTTGCGGGAAACGAATAATGAAATAATGCTTTAGACCTTCATATATCAGCGAACGCTCTCGTATTTCCTCCATCCTGAGGATATCATTATTTCCGCCACCGATAATGCAAACTACATTTTTCCCTTTTATTTCATCTTGCACTTCAGAAAGAGCGGCTATACTTAATGCTCCTGCTGGTTCGGCAACTATGGCCTCCTCGCTATATAAATCTAAAATTACTGAGCAAACCTTTCCTTCTGGGACAAGAATCATTTTTGATAGGCTTTTCTTGCAAACCTCAAAGGTTATCTCGCCTACTTTTGCCACCGCCGCACCATCCACAAACTTGTCCATTTCATCCAGCACAACAAGTTTATCAGCATCAATTGAAGCTTTCATGGCAGCCGCTCCCGATGGCTCTACACCAACAAGCTTGGTTTTAGGACTCAATTGACTAAAAACAGTAGAAATGCCAGAAGCCAAGCCTCCACCGCCGATGGCAAACAAAATATAATCTATTTTAAAATCAGCATCCTCGAAAATCTCAAGACCAACCGTCCCTTGACCCTCAATAACTTGCAAATCGTCAAAAGGGTGGATAAAAGTACCGCCCGTTTTAAGCGTATAATCCTTTGCTTCTTCCGATGCCTCATCAAAAGAATCTCCAACCAACTTAATTTCTACCCACTCACCTCCAAAAAAGCGAACTTGCTTAATTTTTTGATTTGGTGTAGTGGTGGGCATAAAAATAGTGCCCTTTGTTCTTAGTTTTTGACAGGCCCATGCTACGCCCTGAGAATGATTACCTGCCGAAGCACAGATTACTCCTTTGCTTAAAACATCCTGACTTAGCGTAGCCATTTTGTTATAAGCACCCCTCAGCTTATAAGAACGCACCAGCTGTAAATCCTCTCGTTTCAAATAAATATTGGCACCAAATTTCTCAGAAAGGTTCAGATTTTGCTGTAAAGGCGTATGCGTGACTATGCCCGAAAGGAGTTCAGCAGCCGAATGAATATTATCTAATTCTGGAAGTTTCATAATTAACAAAGAAGTAAGCTGCAAATATCAAAAGCTTAAAAACAAAAAACCAGAAAGAGCGAAACCCTTTCTGGTCAATTTTTATATCGAGTTTAAACTCTTAAGCATTCTCCGGACGAAGGCTTCTTACTGTTTTACCAGCTCTCCACATTTCAGAGTCACGAAGTTCAGCTAATTCGATTTCTAATTTCTCACGGTAATCTGACTGAGAGTTACGAGTGATAGAAATTTCAGCTTCGTTTTGAGATTTTACAGATTCGTAAAGTTTCTCGAAAACAGGCTTAGTAGCATCACGGAAAGGCTTCCACCAATCTAGTGCACCACGCTGAGCTGTTGTAGAACAGTTAGCATACATCCAATCCATTCCATTTTCTGCTACTAAAGGCATAAGTGACTGCGTTAGCTCTTCTACTGTTTCGTTGAAAGCTTCAGATGGAGAGTGACCATTCGCTCTCAATACTTCGTACTGAGCAGCAAAGATTCCCTGAATACATCCCATCAAAGTTCCACGCTCACCTGTAAGGTCAGATGTTACTTCGTTATAGAAGTTAGTTTCGAACAAATATCCAGAACCTACTCCGATACCCATAGCGATACATTTCTCACGAGCATTACCCGTAGCATCTTGGTAAACTGCAAAAGAAGAGTTCAAACCTTTACCAGCTACGAACAAACGACGAAGAGATGTTCCAGAACCTTTAGGTGCTGTTAAGAATACATCAACATCTGCAGGAGGAACGATACCCGTTTTCTCTTTGTAAGTAATACCAAAACCATGAGAGAAATAAAGCGACTTACCAGCAGTAAGGTGCTTCTTTACTGTAGGCCAAAGTTCAATTTGAGCCGCATCTGAAAGTAAGTAACAGATAATAGTACCCTTTGCAAGAGCTTCTTCAATTTCAAATAAAGTTTCGCCAGGAACCCATCCGTCAGCTACTGCTTTATCAAACGTTTTACCTTTACGCTGACCCACAATCACATTAAGACCATTGTCTCTCATGTTCATTGCTTGACCAGGACCCTGTACACCGTAACCTATTACAGCGATAGTTTGATCACTAAGGATTTCTCTTGCTTTCTCTAAAGGAAATTCTTCTCTTGTTACAACTTCCTCTTCAACACCACCAAAATTTAACTTTGCCATTATTTAAATCTAATTTGTAAAACTTACTTGTTATGATACTATATAAAAATCGGTCTATCATTTCGAGCAGCAAAACTACTCAAAAAAACCTTATTAAAATTGCTAATTAACTTATACTAAATACTCCCACTCTTTCTCTTCTGGAAGGTATTCTACTAACCCTTTAGGCGTTTTACCTACCGCAATTCTTCCTGAACGAATGAATTCTAAAATCCCGAAAGGCTTGATGTATTTGAAGAAATCAAAAATCTCTTCTTCCGTTCCAGTCTTCTGAAGTACCATATAATCTAGTCCCCAATAAACTAAATAAGCTTTGTGAACACGGTTTATAGTTTCCATGTCCAGCGGTTTAGAGTCTAAAGGTGTAGGAATTTTAAACATCGCTATTTCATTATAAACGATGTCCTCATTTAAGTAGCCAAAAACAGCCAAAACCTCCACTACTTTTCTAATTTGTCTTACCAATTTCTCCACAGCTTCACGCTGATCATGCTTAATAACAATGGTAAAACGAGAGACTCCTTTTCTTTCTGTTTCAGAAACGGTCAAACTCTCAATATTCAATCTTCTGCGTGTGAAAATAATCGTAATCTTGTTTAACAAGCCGATGCTATTTTCTGTAAATACGCATATAGTATATGTCTTCATTACTTCAATCTAATTTCTGAAACACTGGTTCCGGCAGGTACCATTGGGAATACATTTTCTTCTTTTTCTACCACCACTTCTAATAAATAGGAGCCTTCTGAATTTAAAAGCGTGTCAAGTGAAGATGAAAGGTCTCCACGCTCTTCACACTTATGACCTGGAATTCCAAAGCCTTTGGCGATGGTGATAAAGTCAGGGTTCTGTAGTTCTACAAAAGAATACCTTCTTTCAAAAAACAGCTGCTGCCACTGACGTACCATTCCTAAGAAATTATTATTCAAGATAATTATCTTAACTGGTAAGCCTTTCTGAGCTATGGTTCCAAGCTCTTGAATAGTCATCTGGAAACAACCGTCACCTATAAAAGTTATGACTTCTCTATCAGGAGCACCCATTTTAGCACCAAAAGCTGCTGGAAGGGCAAAACCCATAGTTCCAAGCCCACCAGATGCTATATAAGAATGAGGCTTTTTAAAGTCATAATATCTAGCTGTGACCATTTGATGCTGTCCTACATCTACTACCACACAGGCCTCACCTTTAGTTTTGTCAGAAACCATTCTGACCACCTCAGCCATCTTTATTTTACCTTCTCCTTTTAGGTCTCTTGCAGTTACCGCCTCGTACTCGGCTTGCTCTAAATCACGGAACTCTTGTTTCCATGCGGCACGCTCTTTTTTCTCTATTAAAGGGTTAAGAAGTTTTAATGCTTCTTTAGCATCTCCCACCACTGGTGCATCTGCTCTTTTGATTTTGTCAATTTCAGCAGGATCTACTTCTATGTGGACTATCTTAGCTTGCTTTGCAAAAAGGTTAGCATCACCTGTTACACGGTCATCAAAACGCATTCCGATAGCTATCAAAACGTCGCATTCATCTGTCATTACATTAGGTGCATACATACCATGCATACCTAACCAACCCATGTAATTAGGATGGTCTATTGACAATGCCGATAAGCCAAGAAGCGTGCTTCCTACAGGGATATCCGCTTGCTCAACCAATTGCCTGAACTCTTCCATGGCCTCCGAAATCAAAACGCCGTGCCCTACTAAGATGTATGGCTTCTTTGCGTTATTGATTAGCTCTGCGGCTTTTTGAACTTGTTCTAACTTTGGAACTTTCCTTGGATGATAGCCTGGCAAGCCTTCCACCTTTTTGTATTCAAAAGGCTTATTCATTAAGGCTATTTGAGCATCTTTCGTTATGTCAATCAACACAGGGCCCGGTTTTCCCGCTCTAGCGATATAAAAAGCTTTCGCTAAAATTTCAGGAATCTCGTTAGGATCAACAATCTGGTAATTCCATTTACAAACCGGTGCGGTAATTCCAATAACATCAGTTTCTTGAAATGCATCAGTTCCTAAAAGGTTAGAGGCTACTTGTCCCGTAATGGCCACCATAGGGGTACAGTCAATAATAGCATCGGCTATTCCTGTTACCAAGTTAGTAGCACCAGGACCAGAAGTGGCCATACAAACACCTACTTTACCACTGCTTCGGGCATAGCCTTCTGCAGCATGAGAGGCACCTTGTTCGTGACGAACCAGAATATGCTCTATTCTGTCCATGTAATCATACAAGGCATCATAAATAGGCATGATGGCTCCACCTGGATAACCAAAAATGGTATCTACACCTTCTTTCAGAAAACACTCCATTAGAGCTTGACTTCCCGAAATAAATTCGGCCTTACTTTCCACTTTCTTTTCTTCCATGATTTCTGCTGTTGTTGCCATGGTCCTTTGTTTTAAAATGAATTATTTATCTGTTACGCAGCCTTCATGAGCTGGAGAAACAGTTTTATAGTATTTTCTTAATACACCGTGCTCAATAAATGGAGGAGTCAAAGGCTTCCAGTTTTTACGTCTTTCAGCCAAAACATCATCAGAAACATGTAGTTTTAATTCTCTGCTATCTGCGTCAATAGTTATCAAATCACCATCTTCTACTAAAGCCAGTGTTCCGCCTTCATAAGCCTCAGGAGAAATATGACCTACCACAAAACCGTGTGTTCCGCCAGAAAAGCGACCATCAGTAATCATGGCTACTTTATCTCCCAAACCTGCACCCATTACAGCTGCTGTAGGTTTAAGCATTTCTGGCATTCCAGGTCCTCCACGCGGGCCTTCATATCTAATTACTATTACTTGCCCTTCCTTGATTTCACCATTGGCAAAAGCCTCTAGCATATCTTCTTCTTTGTCACAAACCTTAGCAGGTCCTTCAAACTTAGTCCCTTCTTTTCCTGTAATTTTAGCAACACCACCATTCTCCGCAAGGTTACCATACATGATTTGAATGTGACCAGAAGGTTTGATTGGGTTTTCTAACGGTCTTATGATAGACTGAGCATCAAAATCCAAATCTGGTGCAGATTCTAAATTCTCCGCCACTGTTTTACCAGTTACCGTTAAACATTCACCGTGAATTAAACCTTTCTTAAGAAGGTATTTCATGATAGCTGGCACACCACCAAGCTCTAGAATATCTTCCATAAAATACTTTCCAGAAGGCTTAAGGTCGGCGATAAATGGAGTTCTGTCTGAAACTGCTTGAATATCATCAAGCGTTAGTTCTATTCCTGCAGAATGAGCTATAGCCAAATAATGCAATACTGCATTAGTAGAGCCACCCAATGCCATTACTATTGTTAAAGCGTTTTCTAATGACTTTCTACTTAAAATATCTTTTGGCAAAATCTGCTTCTCCAAAAGGTTTTTCATAGCAGCACCTAAGTCAATACACTCTTGAGTTTTCCCTTCGTGTGTGGCTGGGTACGTAGCATTATACGGCATACTCAAACCTAAAGCTTCTATAGAAGAGGCCATAGTATTAGCAGTATACATTCCCCCGCATGCTCCCTGACCAGGTATTGCATTTTGAATTACCCCTTTATAGTCTTCTTCAGAAATAGTACCTGCTACTTTTTGGCCGTAGGCCTCAAAAGCCGAAACGATATCTAATTTTTTACCTTTCCAATTTCCTGTTCTTACCGTTCCTCCATACATCATAATACCTGGACGGTTCAGCCTCGCCATGGCCATAATAGCTCCTGGCATATTTTTATCACAACCCACTACAGCTATTACTCCGTCATACCACTGAGCCGCTACTACGTTCTCAATAGAATCTGCAATAATGTCTCTACTTGGAAGCGAAAAGCTCATACCATCGTTTCCATTAGTCATACCATCAGAAACACCAATCGTATGAAAAATCAAGCCCACCATATCATTGGCTTGGATGCCTTTTTTCACATGAACAGAAAGTCCGTTCAAATGAATATTACATGGATTTCCCTCATAACCTGTACTTGCAATTCCTATTTGAGGTTTTTTCATATCCTCTTCTGTCATGCCAATGGCATAAAGCATTGCTTGTGCTGCCGGGTTACTTACTTCTTGAGTAAGCGTTTTGCTGTATTTATTAAGATTTTCAGACATTATTTCAAGTTTCGCTATTTGCGAATATTCGCTAATTATTAAAATCGTTCGGCAAATAAATCAGTCTAGCCATAATTTGCAACCTTTTTCATAGAAATTTCCTATTCTCTTTGCCCTATTTATCACTTTTTTGATTTAGTCTATAAATTTTCTAATCAGCCGATTCACTTCTACGTTTTTTTGAATTAAATTTTGAAATGAAAAAATTACTAGCATTAATCATCTTGCTTCCGATGCTGACATTCGGACAAGATAAGGCTACAGAACTAGCCCATAAGTTTATCATTACTGATGGACACGTAGATTTACCATATAGACTAAAAGTCAAAAACTTTCAACTCACCAAAGAGTTTGTAGGCATACCCGTCTCCTCAAAAGACGGCGACTTTGATTTTGAAAGAGCAAAAAAAGGCGGATTAGATGCACCATTTATGTCTATCTACATTCCTGCCAGGTTCAGTTCAGAAGAAGGAAAACTTCTAGCCGATAGTTTGATTGACATGGTCAACTACATTAGTGATGAAAACAAAGAATATTTTGAGGTAGCAAATAGCCCAAGTGATGTTCAACGGATTTTTAAAGAGGGAAAAGTTGCCCTACCAATGGGAATGGAAAATGGCTCTCCACTAAAAGAGCTATCTGATGTTGCCTATTTCAAAAAAAGAGGAATTAGCTATGTCACTTTAACTCACTCTAAAGCAAATCAGATTTGTGATTCTTCATACGACCCAGAAAGGCCATGGCAAGGGTTAAGCCCTTATGGCGAAGAAGTGGTTTTAGAAATGGCCAAACAAGGCATCATGATTGACATTTCTCATGTATCAGACAGTACTTTTTATGATACTATCGAAATCAGTCCCGTTCCTGTTATTGCTTCGCATTCGTCTTTACGGTTTTTTACACCCGATTTTGAAAGAAACATGAATGATGAAATGCTAGTTAAACTTAAAGAAAACGGTGGTGTAGTCATGATAAACTTTGGCTCTACATTCATTGATGGCGAAATTCAAAAAATCAGAAACGAGAATGGTGAACTACTCAAGGCCATTCTAGACGAAAAAGGACTTTCAAGAAGAGATGAAGAAGCAAAACCTATCATTGAAGAGTTTATTAAATCTCGCCCTTCAGCGTTTTCCGATGTAGAAAAAGTAGTAGACCACATTGACAGAGCAGTAAAGTTTGCTGGAATTGACCATGTAGGCCTTGGTTCTGATTTTGACGGCGTAGGTGATTCATTGCCTACTGGCCTTAAAGATGTTTCTGACTACCCAAACATTATCAAACTTCTTTTACAGCGAGGGTACTCAGAAAGCGATATTGAAAAAATATGCTCTGGCAACCTTTTTAGAGTTTGGCAAGCTGCATTAGATTATGCGGCTGCTCAATAAAAAGAAAGCAGCGTTACCTTACTAGGCAACGCTGCTTTTCATATTATCTTAATAGGATATTACTTCTGCATCATCTCTATTATTTCTTCCGATATACCTGTTGAAGAATAACCTCCATCATGGTACAAGTTCTGCATGGTAACCATTCTGGTTAAATCCGAGAACAAGCTCACTATATAATCAGCACAATTTTCGCCTGTTGCGTTTCCTAAGGGAGACATTTTTTCTGCAAAATCAAAGAAAGAATCAAACCCTCCTATTCCTGAACCAGCCGTAGTCATGGTAGGCGACTGAGAAATAGTGTTTACTCTTATCTTTTTAGACTTGCCTAATCTATAACCAAAACTTCTAGCAATAGACTCTAAAACAGCTTTAGCGTCGGCCATGTCGGTATAAAACGGGAAAGTTTTCTGGGCGGCGATATAAGAAAGACCAACTACAGAACCCCATTCATTTAATGCATCTAGTTTATCACCAACCTGCATAAACTTATGAAAAGACAGAGCAGAAATATCAATACTCTTTAAGAACCAATCATAATTCAAATCTCCATATGCTCTTCCCTTCCGAATGTTAGGAGACATCCCTATAGAGTGAAGTACAAAATCCATTTTACCTCCTAAAACCTCCATAGATTTAGTATATAGATTTTCAAGGTCTTCAACAGATGTAGCATCCGCAGGTATTATTTCAGCACCTATTTGCTCTGCTAATTCATTTATTTTACCCATTCGCATGGCAATAGGAGCATTTGTCAAAACTATTTGAGCACCTTCCTCATGAGCTTTAATCGCTGTTTTCCAAGCTATTGAATTCTCATCCAATGCTCCTGATATAATTCCTTTTTTACCTTTTAGTAAACCGTAAGACATATTTGAATTAATTGTTTGCCACAAAAGTAGCATATTCGGTCAAATATCAATTATTAACGCATTGACCTATTTTATTATAAAACGCTCTTTGGCCTTGAGTTGCCGACATAGGTTTCCAGAATTTAGATGGGTTTAATATCAATTCGTTTTTATCAGTCAAGATAGGACTAAAAGCTTCAACACTAATTAGCTCCTCCGAAACTAAAGGCATAATCCCTCTAAAGTTCATTAAGGAACATTTAGTTACTTCTACATGCGTATAATCAGATTGACAATAATCTGAGACAACTTTAACCTTAAGAGAAACATTTTTTGAATTTCCAGACCAAGAAAGATCCACGTAAAGCGAATCGCCTAAAGATTTGTAACTTCCTAAATATTTAAAAGCCAGAGCTCCTTCTGGTTTGCCAAACACCTCATATGTACAGGCATTACAAGCAATTTGATTTTCTATAAAAAGAGAAACACCACTTTCATTAGATTTAAAGGAGTAAATCATCGGTTTATCGAGAGCTTCACATGTTTTAAATTCAGAAAAACTAAGAGCGGGCAAACCATTTTGATTCTCAATCAAGGGCCCATTATAATTCAAACTATACGAATCCGTAAAAACCGATGGAAGGTAAGTAACAGCATCTTTTCCGAAGTCTTTAGAAAAATACAATGCCACTTCATTCCCTTCTGCTTTAACAGAATCAATAAAAGGCTCACCATTTCCATCATAAATATAGTCTTTCATTCTTCGCTGATAGTGACCAAAATCCTTAACATTTTGTACATTTAGACTTTGCCCTTCATCAAAGACTAAAGTGATTTTTTGCTGCTGATCACTTAGTACTGCTTTTTGAATCAAAGGACCGGTAACAGGAGACCCTAATTGAGCTCCATAAGTGTCACTATTTATTCCCAAAAAAATATCATCAGCAATTCCCTCATAACCAGCTCTTGCGTAATGTAAGCCATCTCCGCTAAGTTCCCTGCCAAATGCGGCATACATGCTCATTTTGGGAAAATCCTTTTTTAACTGCCGCTGAATATCTCTAAGTTTAGCAGGAGCCTCCTCAACATAGCTTGTTGTTGGAATATTGGTTTGAACCAAATAATAATATCTTGGTTCCACTCCATCAGATTTCAAGTCTGAAATGAACTTATTAAACCGCTCATTATAAGAGTCAATAGCACCTTGCACCCCAGTGTCTGATTCCCACTCTCCTTGCGAGAAAATAAAACCCTTCGGTTTCAAAGAGCTACTAGCCATAATTCTTTTCAAAAACCTTCCATAATAGGTCTCAGGGTTTTCGGGATTATTAAAATCTCGTTCAACCAATGCTTCTAAAGACTGACCACCTACCGCTCCATTTATTATTTGTACAGGAATATGATTTTCTCTAATAATATTTTCAGCAATTCTGCTTCCTATTACACCCGGCCAATTAAACTCAACACCCAAGTCATGCCAACCATTGTTAGTGGAATTTGGGTCAAAATGGTCAAAAACATAATTTCTTAAAAAAGTATCGTCGACTTCACTCCTTACCATATCAAAACAACAACCCGCTACAGCGTTCGACTGCCCATATATTAAATAAGTATCTCCACTAAGGACTTTTGACGCCGAAGCAACGGAAGAAGAATCATTTTCTAGAAATAGCTTTAATTCAAAATCGTACTCAAACAAACCCGAAACAAGCGAGGTATTCCATGAAAACTTTTTATCTCCCTCTAAATCATGCTTTTCACTGAAATAAGACTTGCCATTTTGAAGAATCGTAAGCTTTATGGCCTTGTAGCTCTCATCCGTTACACTCCCAAAAATATTGACAGCTGAAAAACCCAAAGAATCCCTTTCATAGAATTGATAATTTTTGGGAAAATTGTAGAACACATTCTGACCCGACCCAGAATAGGCGGTTAGAAAAAAAATAACTGTCAATATAAGTTTCTTTCCCAATACGGCTCTTTAAGCAAATTATATTTCCAAATTTAACTGATTTTAAACAAATTAGAGGTTTCCCGAACCCAATAGAATCTAAAATTTAGTCATAAAAAAAGCAGGTCTAAAAAGACCTGCTAAAAACGGGAGGCTAATGGGGTTCGAACCCACGACCCTCGGCACCACAAACCGATGCTCTAACCAGCTGAGCTATAACCTCCATTTTCAAACGGAGTGCAAAGGTAAATTGAATACTTAAATTCTGCAAGAGCTATTTTCAATAATTTTCAAACTAATTAATCTTAAAAAATCCTTTGTCATTTTTCTGTAAAGGATACCTAAATTGCACACGCATCAAAATAACCCAAGATGTTTAGATTAGATAAAAAAGTAGCCATAATAACAGGAGGAGCCAGCGGCATTGGACTTGAGATTTCAAGAAGTTTCGCAAAACAAGGGGCAATTGTCCACATTTTCGAACTCAATTTGAATTTGGCCGAAAGAGAGGCAGACCTAATTATTGCCTCAGGCGGAACGGCCTATTGTCATAAAGTAGACGTTTCAAAACAAGCTGATGTTCAAAAGACAATTGATAAAATTAAAATTGTCTCTCCCATTGATATTCTGGTAAATAATGCCGGTGTAGCACATATTGGCACCGCCGAAACCACTACCGAGGAAGACTTGGACAAAATTTATAATGTCAATATAAAAGGAGTTTATAATTGTATCCACTGCCTAATTCCTCATTTCAAAGAAAATGGTGGGGGTGTAATTATCAATATGGCCTCGGTAGCCGCAACTGTAGGCTTGGTAGATAGATTTGCATATTCTGTATCCAAAGGTGCCATCAAGACAATGACCCTTCAAGTTGCAAAAGATTACGTAGGCTATAATATTCGCTGCAATTCCATCTCGCCTGCAAGAATTCATACGCCCTTCGTAGATGGTTTTATAAAAAATAAATATCCAGAAAAACAGGAGGAAATGTTTGAAGAATTGTCAAAAACTCAGCCAATAGGCAGAATGGGAAAACCATCCGAGGTGGCCGCTCTAGCTGTTTATCTTGCTTCAAATGACGCCGCCTTTGCCACTGGAACAGACTATCCTATTGACGGAGGTTTTTTAACACTCAATACACCATAATTTAAACAACCAAAATGAAATTAATAAGACACGGAGAGCTAGGAAACGAAAAGCCAGGAATAATTTCTGATGACAACAGCTCGTTAGATGTTTCTGCTTTTGGCGAAGACTTCAATGAAAAATTCTTTGAAACAGATGGAATAAATAGATTGGCCACATGGCTAAGTTCTAATCAGAGTTCTTGCCCTATTTTAGCTCCAAATACAAGACTTGGTTCCTGCATAGCTAGACCATCCAAAATAGTTTGCATAGGTTTAAATTATGCCAAACATGCAGCAGAGTCTGGCATGGCAAACCCCGAGCAGCCAGTAGTATTTTTCAAAGCAACATCTGCCTTATGTGGTCCAAATGATGATGTAGTTATTCCTAGAAATTCTGAAAAAACAGATTGGGAAGTAGAATTAGCTGTAGTTATTGGGAAAAAAGCCTCTTATGTTGACAAAGCAAACGCCATGGATTATGTAGCTGGATACTGCTTACATAATGATTATAGTGAAAGAGCCTTTCAACTAGAACATGGCGGACAGTGGGTAAAAGGAAAATCAAATGACACATTTGCTCCTCTTGGGCCATTTATGGCTACAGCAGATGAAATAGCTGACCCTCAGAAACTAAATCTTTGGTTAAAACTGAATGGTGACAAAATTCAAGACTCTAATACGGACGATATGATTTTCTATATTGATGAAATTATAAGCTATTTGAGCAATTACATGACTCTATTACCTGGTGACGTTATCTCTACAGGTACGCCAGCAGGAGTTGGACTAGGTTTTAAGCCTGCTAAATATTTAAAAGCTGGTGATAAAATAGAATTAGGCATAGAAGGTCTTGGTGTTCAAACCCAAACTGCGGTGGCTTATTCCAAATAAATTTAGAATAGTTTTACAGGAAAGTCTGCCAATTGTTGTGGCGGACTTTCTTTTTTTACAATTTCTAAATTTAAGAGTGCCTATTTATAAACTTTGCCTTAAGCACTTTCTTAATCAACTCGTTTTGAGTAATTCACTATATTGCAAAAACAGCCGTCAAAACTCCACTAACATCATAACTCTATGAAAAAACACATTCTACTTTTCTTATTTACGCTTCCATTATTAGCAATTGGTCAGGAAGTAAAAGTTAACACTAAGATCTCAAAGGTCAATCTTTATTTTTCTGGTGCACAAATATCGAGAGAGGCCGAAATTGACCTAAATGGAGGAGAGAACACCTTAGTTTTTAAGGGTATTTCACCTGAAATAGACAAAAGTAGCATCAAGGTCTCCACTGACTTAAACATTAATATTGCTTCCCTGTCGCATCAAATGAGCCTGCAAAGTGATAGCACGGTCATTCAGGCAACAAAGAAAGTGAATGATGCCAATAAGAAAATCAATGAACAGTTTGAAATCCTTAAGGTGGACTTAACCTTACTTAAAAGGGAGGAGGAACTACTTTTGGCAAATCAAACCGTAGGCGGAACGTATTCAGGTATGAAGCCTGAAGACCTTAAAGTTACCGCTGATTATTTCAGAGAAAGAATGAAGCTCATACTAACTCAAAGGTTTGAACTTAGTCAGAAACTTGACTCTTTACAAGGAGAAGTCAGAAAAAACAATATTACGATTAATACTTTAAGTCAGAAAAAGGAAAATCAATTAGCCGAAATTATCCTTGTTTTGAAAACGAAAGCTCCGGTCAAGAATCAAAAGCTGACTATTTCCTACTTCGTCAAAAATGCAGGCTGGACACCGAGCTATGATATCAAAGCTACCAAAATTACAGAGCCAATAAGTCTGTTATATAAAGCAAAGGTGTACCAATACAGCGGAGAGGACTGGAAAGACATCAAACTTACCCTCAGTAATACCTCTCCAAAAAACAGTTCAAACATTCCAAGTTTAAAAAAATGGTATTGGGGAGAAAACAATTCATATAGTGACTACTTTAATAAAAAAGAAGTCCTAAACAATGACAGAACTCAAGTGTGGGGAATAGTAAAAGACTCTCAAAACCTACCACTTCCAGGAGCAAGTATAACTATAGTGGGCACCTCTCTAGGTACTACCACAGATGAAAACGGTTTTTTTAGATTAAACATCCCGCCAGACCTACAAAAGAAGACCAACATCCTTTCTATTAGTTTTGTAGGATTTGAGTCACAGAATTTAAATGCAGCTAATTCACCCTTTGATATTAGCCTCATCGAAGACACCCGAGCTTTGGAGGAAGTAACCGTTATGGGTTATACCTCTAAAAGTAAAAGGGTAACTACCGGTGCTGCACTTTTGGGAAGAGTAGCCGGAGTATCTATTAAAAATGAGTCTAGCATCAGACAATCTAGAATTACTAAAAAACTCATCTCAGAAGACGAAGCACCTACTTCCCTAAACTTTACTTTAGACAGTAAATTCACTCTACTTTCTGATGGAAAAGAAAACACGACAGAGTTAAAAGAATTAGAAATTCCTACCGACTTTGAATATAAAACTGTACCCAAAATAGACCCGGTTGCTTTTCTAACAGCCAGAATTTTCGACTGGGAGCAGTACAACCTCATTGAAGGAGAGGCCAGTCTTTATTTTGAAGGAACTTACTTAGGAAAAACAGACTTAGACCTAAGCAACAAAGACACCTTGAGTATTTCTTTGGGTAGAGACCAGGCTGTCAAAGTTCAGAGAAAACCTGTAAGACAGTTTTCAAAAAACCAATTCATAGGAGGAAACGCAATTGATACCTATGGGTATGAAATCTCTATAAGAAACACCAAAAGCGTTCCAATTAAGATTTTAGTAGAAGACCAATTTCCTTTGAGTAAATTTAAAGAAGTGGAGATTTACGACAAATCTGCCATAGGGGCAAATGAAAACCAGGAAACGGGTGAACTCCTATGGTTAAACAAAATTGAACCTTTTACTGAAAAAACATTACCATTTAGTTATACCATAAAATATCCTAAAAACGGATCAGTAAGCTATTAATCATGACTCCAAACCAAACTACCTGTCCTAACTGTGGAAATGTTTTTGATGCCGGTGAGGCACTTCAAAAACACATGGAAATTGAATTAAAGAAACGTTTTGCAGAGCAAGAGAAACAAAACGCTGAGAAACTAGAACTCTATAAAAAGCAGCTTCAAGAAGACAAAGCTAAATTTGAGCAAGAGGAAAAAAAGAAGATGTGGGCTATTGCTCAAACAGAGGCAAAAAAACGAGCTGATGAGAAAAACGCAGCTGAACTAAAAGCACTTCAAGAAGATAACAAAATTAAGCAGCAGCTCATTCTGGATGGACAAAAGAAGGAGCTTGAGCTAATGAAAAAAGAGAACGAATTAAAGTTTAAACAGGAGCAGCTGCAGTTAAAGCTAGAAAAAGAAATGCTAGAGCGTAGCCGAGGTATTGAAGAAAAAGCTAAAAAACAAAAAGACGAAGAATTTGAGCTGGTCAAAAAAGAATACGAAAAGAAGCTAGAAAACCAGATGAACTTAGTAAAAGAAATGCAGAGAAAAGCCGAACAAGGCTCCATGCAGCTTCAAGGCGAAATACAGGAATTAGAAATAGAGTCTATTCTTGGAAGAACCTTTCCTTATGATGAAATAGAAGAAGTAAAAAAAGGAATTAGAGGAGCAGATGCTATCCAGACCGTTATTAATGAGTTTGGACAAATTTGTGGTAAAATCATTTTTGAAAGTAAAAGAACACAAAACTGGGGTGGCGACTGGATTGAAAAACTAAAAACCGACCAAAGAGAAACAGGAGCCGAAATAGCTGTTTTGGTCACGCAAACTATGCCCAAAGACATGGAACGTTTTGGCGAAAGAGACGGTGTCTGGGTTTGTGGGTTTCATGAAGTGAAAGGTTTAGTTTTTGTACTTCGTCAAATATTAATCAGAACCCAGCAAGCCAAATCTGTCAATGAAAACAAGGCAGATAAAATGAGCTTACTTTATTCATTTCTTACCAGTAGCCAGTTTAAACAACAAATGGAGGCGATAGTAGAGGGTTTCTCTAATTTGAAAAGTGAACTAGACCGTGAAAAAAGAGCCATGCAACGTATATGGAAAGAACGTGAAGTGCAAATAGAGAAAGTAATAGGTAATACTATTGACATGTATGGAAGCATAAAAGGGATAGCTGGAAACTCTATTTCTAGTATCAAATCCCTTGAACTTCCTGATGGCGAAGAATAATTTTCAAAAAATACTGAACTACATTTAACTCATTTACAAACTATTAACAATACGTTAATCCCTAAAAAAACACGACAGGGAAAGTTTGGCATCGTTTTAGAGTCACGATTAATTGTAAATTTAAAATCGTGTTATCCCAATGAAAAAAATTAGCATCTTATCAGCCGCTACAGTCTTACTTAGTCTGGGCACTTTTGCTCAAGACAACCCAGAAAAAAAACAAAGCTTATGCTCCAGAAACTTTGATGCCGTCTACCAAAAAGTAGAAGACAACTATGCCGGATGGAGTGAAAAAGTAACTTCTAGAAATCAAAGGAAGTTTGACAAAATCACAGAAGAAACAAAAGAAAAAATAACAGATATTAATGAGCCTGAAGCTTGTTATCATGCCATAAATGAATGGTTAGCGTTTTTTGAAGACGGACACCTTTTCTTAAATATTCCGCCTTTTGTAAAACCTGAAGACCCAAGTGATATTGTAAAAAGAGCAAGCAAAGTAGGCTCTGTTTCCTTCAAAAACGAACCTACTTTTAAAAAATACCTTGACAAGCAGAAGAATTTACCTGAAATAGTAGGTATTTGGGAAAATGACGATAAAACTTATCGTGTAGGAATAGTAGCTAGTTCAAAGAAAAATAGATATGAAGCCTTTCTTTTAAGTGACAGAGATGAACTTTGGACCGCGGGTAAAGTTAAATTTGAGCTTAAAGAAGAAGAAAAAGACAGGTTTGAAACAAACTACTATTATGCAGACTTTACAGATGAAAAAAAGTTAGGCCGATTGGTTAAAAACTATTTTGTAATAGATGATGTATACAAACTTCAAAAGATTTATCCTGCTCCACTAGAAGAGGTGAACAATCAAGACATTCTTACGCGTATTCCCCAGTGGAGGGTTGAAAAAGTAAATAGTAATACTGCTCTCATTACCCTTCCTCCTTTTACGATTGTTGATGCGGCCGACTATATCCTTGATATGGTAAACAATAATAAAGCCGTCATTGCAAACACGGAAAACCTTATTGTGGACTTGAGAAACAATCCAGGTGGAGATGAAAACGCTTTTTCTGCCTTGTATCCCTTTATTGCCGATAAGCCTATCATAAGAAAAGGGGGTATGTTTAGGTCTTCAGAGGAAAACCTTATTCTCCTTACGCATGAACTAGAGTCTATTCAGGCTTTTCCAAAGTATAAACGTATTCTAGCTCCTAAACTTCAAGAGGTAATAGCAGGAATGAAAAACAATTTAGGAGGCGATGTACAGGGGCCAGACAAGGTATTTCAGTACCTAAGAGCTACACCTTATCCTAAAAATGTAGCAATTCTTGTGAATGAAAACACTGCAAGTACAGCGGAAAGTGTTACTTTAGAAGCCAAACAAAGTGACAAGACTGTCATTATTGGTACTAAAACGAAAGGTCTTGCAGACTACATCGAAGTTAGAGACTGGGGCTTACCTGCTTTTGGTTGGAGGTTAGCTTTTGGCCTAGCTAAAAGTGCTAGAGAAACAAGAATAGATAATAAGGGAATTAATCCTGACGTTAAAGTACCAAAAAAGGAAACTGATTGGATTCAGTTTACCACTGAGTACTTGAGCAAAAAAAGATAAATGTCTAAATATTTAAAAAACACCTCCGCCTTATTTCTTTTTATTTTTTCGATCTCTCAAATTGCCGTTTCACAAGGTACTATTAAGAAAAGCCTTCAAGGTGAATGGGTTAAAAGTAAAATCACTTTAATAGACGGAAGTCCTATTTATGACGAGAATTTAAAAAATTCCAGCTTCGGGCTGGAATTTTCTGGTGACAGCCTCATCATAAACATTGGCGGTAAAAACTCATACAGCTCATATGATGTAAAAGATAGTATCTTAAACTACCGCGATAATTATTTCAAAATTTTACGTCTAGACAAGCCTTTTTTAGAGCTTAGCCAAGTGCTAACCACAGATGAAGTGGAGCCTATAAAAATAGAGATGACCTTTAAGCCAACAGTAGATATTGGTATTACACCACAAACCTATTTGGCAAAAAACGGCGATCCTGTTTACCTTTTGATGCCTGACCAAATAGAGCCCAAGTTTATCAATTCCAGGTACACCGCCATTGATTACATAAACAGTCATTTTAGGTACCCAGAGTTTAAAAAAGGTGGTTTTGTAGTGCGTTTTGTAATTACCAAAACAGGAGAACTGGAAGGTCAAAGGATAATAGCGAGCTCTAATCAGAAATACGATCAAAGGCTATTAGATGCAGTAAATAAGACTAAAGGAAAGTGGCGTCCTGCCAAATACTTAGGTGAAGCTGTTAACTGTGAGGTAGAATATAATTTTGACCTTGGATACACTAAGCCAGACTACAGTTCTGGAAATCCGGAGGAAGACAAAAAAGCAATGGCAGAAGAATATGCCTCAAACGGTAAATACTATTTCTCTGCTAAAAACTACCGTTCGGCCATTTTCTATCTTAGTAAAGCTATAGAGAACGACCCTTATCAGATAAACTCCTATTACCTCAGAGCAGCGGCCTATATTTACAATAAAACACCTGACAATGCCTGTGCCGATTATCTTCAGCTTAAGATATTAGGTCAAAAGAGAGCGGAAGGACTTTATGACAAATACTGCCAAAACTATAAGCCTGAAACAACCGAGCATTAGCTTTTACCGTAGATAGTGGTCAATTATCTTTAATTTGCGAACAAAAAATTAGGCGATTGACTCCAAAAGGAATTTACGTTATTATTCCAGCTTTTAATGAGGCCCTTTCTATTGACAAAGTAATAGCAGAGATTCCTGATTTTGTGGAAGAAGTGGTGGTAGTGAATAATAATTCAAGCGACCACACAGCTCAGGCTGCCAGAGATGCTGGTGCTACAGTACTTGACGAACCACGGCAAGGCTACGGCTATGCTTGCCTAAAAGGCATTGAATATCTAAAAACTAAAAGCCCTGAAATAGTAGTTTTCTTGGATGCCGACTATTCAGACTATCCTGAGGAATTGACACAAATAATTGCTCCGATTCTTGAAAAAGACATGGACATGGTGATAGGAAGCAGAAACCTTGGAAAAAAAGAGCCGGGCTCCATGACACCTCAGCAAATTTTTGGCAATTGGCTAGCCACTACTTTAATAAAATTATTTTTCAAAGTATCTTATAGCGATTTAGGGCCCTTTAGAGCCATTAAATATAAAAGCTTAGTAGGTTTAGCCATGGTAGACCAAACCTACGGCTGGACAGTGGAAATGCAGCTGAAAGCAGCAAAAAAAGGATTAAAAACAACAGAAGTTCCCGTTAAATACAGAAAACGTATTGGCAAGTCTAAGGTTTCTGGGACAGTCAAAGGAACCATATTGGCCGGCTATAAAATTTTATCTTGGATATTTAAATATGCTCTGAAATAAAATGGACTTAATATTTCTACTTGCTTATTTAATTCCTCTTACCATCATATTTGTGTACTGCATCATGCAGTTTAGCCTTATAGTTTCTCATTTTAAATACAACGCTCCTAGCCAAACACAAAACGACAAAGACCTACCGCTAGTTACTGTTCAGCTGCCTGTCTATAATGAAAAATATGTGGTTAATAGGTTGGTAGACTCCGTAATGCAGCTCGATTACCCTATTTCTAAATTGGAGATTCAATTGTTAGATGATTCTGATGATATCACTACAGAATTATTAGCGGCTAAAGCCAAAGAGTATCAAGAAAAAGGTTTTGACATTTCTTTAATAAGAAGACCTGAGCGTGTCGGTTTCAAAGCCGGTGCTTTAAAATATGGATTGGAAACAGCTAAAGGTGAGTTTGTAGCCGTTTTTGATGCTGATTTTGTCCCTAGAACAGATTTCCTTAAAAAGACAATCCCGATATTTCAAGATGAAAAGGTAGGCGTGGTACAAACCCGCTGGGAGCACATAAATGAAAATTACTCGCTGCTGACAAAACTCCAAGCCTTTGGTTTAGATGCTCACTTTTTCATAGAGCAGCCTGGCCGCTCCGCGTCAAATCACTTTATAAACTTTAACGGAACTGCCGGCGTATGGCGTAAAACCACCATTGCAGATGCAGGAGGTTGGTCGCCCGATACGCTGACAGAAGACTTAGACCTTAGCTACAGAGCACAGCTAAAAGGTTGGAAATTTGAATATTTAAGAGAATTAGATTCTCCTGCTGAACTACCAGTTAGTTTACCTGCGGTCAAATCTCAGCAATACCGCTGGATGAAAGGCGGAGCAGAATGCTTTGTAAAAAATGCAAAGAAGCTAATTGCCGCCAAAGATTTAAAATTAACCTCAAAACTTCACGGTTTTTACCATTTGCTAAACAGCTCCATTTTCATAAGCGTAATGGCTTTAGCATTCTTTAGTATTCCGCTAGTTTTAAACACGCATATTTTCTCCGATTATCACACCATTGTTAATCTGACCACACTTTTTCAGGTCAATTGGCTGATTCTAGGTTCGTTTTATTGGTTGGCTTTTAAGCGTAAAAACGGTTCCTTCTTTGCTTTTGTCAAAAGGTTTTTCATGTTCTTGGTATTTATGATGGGCTTGTCCTTGCATAACACCATAGCGGTAGTAGAAGGATTAATAGGAAAGAAAACGCCTTTTGTCAGGACGCCTAAATTTAACGTGGTAGCCAAGACAGACGCTTGGAGCGGAAACGTATATTCTATGCGAAAAATAGGTTGGCTAACCTGGGTAGAGGGTTTAATCGCACTACTTTTCCTCGGTATGCTATTTATAGACGCACAAAAGCAGCTCTACGGCATGATGCCTTTTCACTTGATGGTTTTCCTTGGATATAGTTTGATAGTTTACTATACCATTAAACACGCTCTTTTTGAGGCGTAGCGATATATGCTTAACCTTTTAGATACTATTTCACATTTACTAGGATACCTTTTCTTTATAAGCTTTACTATATTTTGGGTTTACGCTGTAATAATTATCGGTCATAGCCCTAATGCTAATGGAGAGTTTTTCTTTTTTATTAGAATGCTCAAGAAGTTAAAATTCGGTGTGTTCTTTGCAACTTTCGCCCTTATGTCATTTATACTTTCTTGTTCTACCTCCTTGATTTTTGAAAAATTGATTAGGGAAGAAATTAGAGAAAAAGCATCTCCTCATTTTATAAAAAGTATTCTAATTAATGGAGAATTAGCGAAGAATGACTCACTTCTAATGGATATTAGTAACATATGGCATCCAAACACTAAAAGAAAGCCTAGTTCGATTGAAATAAACTTAACACTCATTGGCTCACAAGACTCTCTTCCAATTCGGCTAGAGAGATACGAGTATGACTCAACATTGTATTGGGTTTACTGCCCTAACTTTGAAACATCGGATTTAAATTGCGTTGGAAGGGTGAGAACGAAACATCTAAATATATACCAACCAGAACACCTCCTTAAAGCACTCCCTTCTGAAAAGTGATTTCTTTGACCAGCTTGGTGGCGTTAAAGTAAACCGCCAAAGAAGTAGCTTCCGTAGGTTTTGGGATGTTTTCACATTGCGGTCCTTTCTCTAAAAAATAAATAAACACCTTTTGGTTTCGGCTGTCTAACATTTGAAGGTCATACCTACCTAAAGTAGAAAATATATCATTTTCGCTATGCCCAAGCAGCGAGTCTTTGTTTGCCACTAAAGCATCATGTAAATCAGCTCTTAGGCCATTGCAAGCGTTTCTATCCGACCTGAAGAGTTCACTGTCAAAATCACCTCCCATATCAATCGGTTTAGACCTACAAGAAGAAACTCCTAGTATTAAGCAGAAAAATAAAAGGTTTCTCATTTTTGAAAGGAGCCAACCAAGCTATTCACAATGCTTAGAATAAAACTAAATATCAATGGCTGAATAAAACCAGTCACCACAAACCCACTAATCATAGCATCACAGATATAAACTATAAGTACTGTAATTACGAAGTAAAACAGACCTAAGGTCAGGATGGTAATAGGCAGCGAAAGAATGGTTAAAATAGGCTTTACAAAGGTATTTAGAATACTCATCACCAATGCCACAATAATGGCCGTAGTAATAGTATCCACAAATATTTCTGGCAGTATGTTAGGTATTTGGAAAACCACAAGCCCTACCAAAATCAATCTTATTGCATAATTTATCATAGCTTTTCTATTTATGTCTACTTATTAACACATCTATGACCTCGTCTAGTTCAATCTCCTTGGCTTCTAGCAGCACTAAATAATGGTACATTAAGTCGGCGGCTTCTCCCAAAAACAAGTCTTTGTTGTCGTCTTTGGCCTCTATCACTAGTTCTACAGCCTCCTCTCCTACTTTCTGAGCCACTTTATTAATGCCTTTGGCAAACAAACTACTTGTATAAGATTTCTCAGAAGGATTCAATCTTCTGTCATGAAGCGTTTTCCTCAAATGCTCAAGAAAGCCAACTTTACCTACATTTTCTTCTTGCCAGCAAGTGTCATCACCTGTATGACAAGTAGGACCATCTGGCGAAGCTTTGATAAGAATGGTATCTTCATCACAATCTATCGCTACAGATTTTAAATGGAGGAAGTTTTTAGAGCTTTCCCCCTTTGTCCACAACCTTTTTTTGCTCCTACTGAAAAAAGTAGCTTTTTTTTCGGCCAATGTTTTTTCGTAGGCCTCCTCATTCATATAACCAAGCATGAGTACTTTTAGTGTATGAATATCCTGAACCACAGCAGGTAAGAGACCATCAGAACTTTTAGAGAAATCGGGTTTTCTTGTCATATCGTTATCTTTGAGTCACAAAAGTACGTTTGCTGAAAGAGAAAAGAAGAAAAATATTGTAAAAATGTCTTGACAAATAAAAACCTTCACTTATCTTTGCACCTCAATTACAAGCAAAAGTAGCTCAGTTGGTAGAGCGTAACCTTGCCAAGGTTAAGGTCGCGGGTTCGAGACCCGTCTTTTGCTCGAAAAACAAAGCTCCCATATTATGGGGGTTTTTTTTTCAAAGGACACAGTCCGCCGGGGTGGTGGAACTGGTAGACACGCAGGACTTAAAATCCTGTGAGCCGAAACGCTCGTACGGGTTCGACCCCCGTCCCCGGTACTCAAAAGCTCTCAAGTTTCACTTGAGGGCTTTTTTTGTGCCAAAAATCTGAATTTGGGGAGAAAAAAAGATCAAGAACAAAATCTGGGGGACGAATTCTCTAAGCATAAATTTGACAAAGCCTAAAAAAGAAGAAATCAATAAGCTAGAACTTAAAGCTTTTTGCGTTTCAAACCCTCAAGCTTCTCAGCTTAACAAAACTCTTATAGCTATTAACATTTTGAATTGAGTTAGAAACTTTACTTTCAAAAGACTTATTCGAAATTCCTTTTGTCTTCACAAAAAGGTAAAACCCAAAAGACTTCAACTTGACCAGAAAGAAGCCAATCAACCTGTTGTTCAGTTTTTATTCAGTGCCTAAACTTCATTTATCTCAGAATAAATAGCACTTTTGATGCTGCTCACCTTTTAATACCAATTATAAAAAAGAAAGAAAAACTTCATAGTAAAGATGTAAATAGGTACATCAATCTTAAAACGGGAGGGCTTACCCTCTCTTTTTTTTATTAAAATAAATGATTTCAAAAAAGAGATATCAGATGTTAGCCCTAGTTTTTGGAACGGTAGTGATTAACTACCTCGACAGAACTAATATTTCAGTGGCGGCCTCCGCAATGTCAGACTCCCTAGAACTAAGCAAAGTTCAGATGGGTCTAATATTTTCTGCCTTCGGCTGGACTTATGTAACCCTTCAGATTCCAGGTGGTATTTTGGTAGACAAAGTACGCCCAAGGCTACTCTATAGTGTTATGCTTTTTTTATGGTCTATTGTTACCATTTTACAATCCGTAGTAAGTTCTTTTGCGGCATTAATAGGTTTAAGAGCCGCCATTGGAGTTTTTGAGGCTCCTTCATACCCTTGTAATAATTCCATAGTAAGCAGCTGGTTTCCTGAAAGCGAAAGAGCATCCGCCATTGCTATTTATACCTCCGGTCAATACATCGGCCTTGCGTTCCTTTACCCAGTTCTTGCTACCATCCAAGCGTATTACGGGTGGAGAGGCTTATTTGTCATTTCAGGAGCCATTGGGATAGTTTGGGCCATAGTTTGGTACATTCTTTACCGCGACCCAGACAAACACAAAAGCATCAGTAAAGAAGAATTAAATTTAATAAAAGAAGGTGGAGCCATAAACAGAAAACACAAAAGTGAACCATGGAAATGGTCGGATTTAGGAAAAGCTTTTCAGTATAGAAAGCTATGGGGCTTATACATCACGCAGTTCTGCATGACTTCGGTTACCATTTTCTTCTTAACTTGGTTTCCGACCTATTTGGTTGAATTCAGGGGTTTAGACTTTATCAAATCAGGATTCTTGGCATCTATACCCTTTCTAGCCGCGTTTTGTGGTATACTCTTATCAGGCTTTACCTCTGATTTCCTTATAAAAAAGGGTTTGAGCAATGAGCTGGCTAGAAAAACGCCAGTCCTTATTGGCCTGTTGCTGTCCATGTGTATCATTGGAGCCAATTATACTGATAGCACCACCTTAATCATTGTTTTTCTTACTATTACTTTCTTTGGTAACGGTCTCTCGTCTATCACTTGGGTATTTGTCTCTCTCATAGCTCCCAAAGACCAGATAGGCCTAGTGGGCGGTGTATTTAACCTCATCGGAGGTTTATCTGCCATCGTAATTCCTATTGCCATCGGTTATTTTGTAGACGGCGGCGACTTTGCTCCTGCACTGGCCTTAATTTCTGGATTATGTATTTTAGGCTTTGCCTCCCTACTGTTTGTAGTAGGAAAAGTAAAGCGAATAGAAGATTAAACTTTATTTAAACGCAATGAAAATCACTCAAGTTATATGTATCCCAACAAATATTGGCGGTAGAAGCTCACTCATTATAAAAGTAATGACTGACGCTGGAATATACGGTTGGGGAACCTCTGGTTTAACCGGAAGAGAATATGCTGTCATGGGTGCCATTAAGCACTTTGAAGCTGCTATACTTGGGAAAAACCCATTTAATATTGGAGCTATATGGCAAGACCTTTATCGTGGCCAATACTTTGAAGGTGGTCGCGTACTTACAGCTGCTATTTCAGCCATTGATATAGCCCTTTACGACATCAAAGGAAAGGCACTTGGTGTACCTGTTTATGAGCTATTAGGAGGAAAGCAACGAGATTACGTGGATTGCTTTGCATCCTTGAAGTTTACCACAAAAGAAGATTTAATAAACCAAGCCAACACGCTTATCAAAGAAGGTTGGGACGTACTAAGGCTAGCTCCTGCAGAATTTGAAACTGAAGGAGATGGTTCTGTCTTTGAACCAAGAGAATCTATCAGTACCATAGCCGCATGGTTAATTGAATTAAGAAAAGAGGTAGGCAGCACCATCACTATTGGGATAGACTATCACCACCGACTCTCGCCTGTAGAAACCGTTTCATTCATGAATAGAATGCCAAAAGGAACATTGGATTTTATAGAGGAACCTATTAGGGATGAATCGCCTGAGGCATACGAAAACTTACGTAAAATGATAGACATTCCTTTTGCTATTGGCGAAGAGTTTGCCAGCAAATGGCAATTTCAACCTTATATAGAAAGAGGAATTACACAATACGCCAGAATTGATGTTTGTAATGTGGGTGGTTTGACGGAGTCAATGAAAGTAGCTGCCATGGCAGAAACCCATTATATTGACTTGATGCCACATAATCCACTAGGACCAATATGTACAGCCGCCACCATTCATTTAGCTGCGGCTTGCCCAAATTTTGCATTCTTAGAAGAAATTCATACCCCCGTAGCCAACCCAGGTTTTGATGACCCAAGTTTTTACCCTGTACAACCTAAATTAGAAGGTAAACGGTACGCAGTACCTAACACTCCTGGCTTAGGTGTAGAGTTCAATGAAGAGTTAGCTTTGAGTTCGGAATTTGTCATGATGGATATTCCAAGACTAAAGAAAAGGGATGGTTCATATACCAATTGGTAAACCAAGCTCCCATGTATTAACGTCGCATTTATTTAGAAATAATGCGACGCTTTTTTATGAATTAGAAGCTATTGCCAAGAGCTATTAATACCACGCCAGTTATCATAGCTGCTAATCCCATATACAAATATCGCTTAGCAACTCCACTAGCAGATTGCCACTCGCCAGTGATAAGGCCGCTAAACATAGCCACTCCCACACTTACCGCGTTATAAATAGCGTAACCTACTGTTCCTCCTATTTTACCTAATAAATAAGCGGAATAAGCAAAGGCAACACCAGCCACAAAATTCAATACCGCCATAATGGAAGCAAGGCCAATATTTTTCCCTAAAGCCGCTGTACTAAATTTAGCCCAAAGACTCTTCTTACTTAACTGTATCACAAAATAAGGAATCACGAATAAGGCTCCCGACAAATATATTATTAGCATTATTATTACTGAGGCTACCCATGAGGCGTTCCCCTGTGCTTCGCTTGCCAGGCTTATAGCTTCTCCTCCAACGGCATTGGCATAACTAAAACCGGTAGCTAGCAAACCACCAATTATCGCTATTAAAATCCCGGTAAACATGCTTTTCTTTTCCGAAAGCCCTTCTTTTTCACGAAGCATTCCTGCCTTTCCATTAAAAATAACACCAAACAAAACAACCACAATGCCTGCAAGAATAGTCAAGAACACGTTGTTTTCTGGCAATCCATTTACCGCAAACGGAATTAAGGAACCCACCAAAATCACCGTACCAATGAAAATAGAAAACCCTAAAGAAAGGCCTACATAGTTAATAGCTTTGCCCCACATCATCACACCAACTCCCCAAAGGATTCCGCCTATAGCCATTCCCCATAGTACCTTAAGTGGTAGAGATGTAACAATTTCTCCGAGTCCATCCACAAAAACAAAAGCAGCCAAAGGAGGGACTATTAGCATGTTTATGGCAAAGAAAAGACCCCAGGTATTTTCAAATTCAAAATCCTTCGTAAATTTTTCAGGCAGAGCATACAGGCCTAACGTAAGACCAGCAAAAAGAGCAAATAAAATTCCAGTTAACATATTTTTATAGGTTAGGGTTGTTGTTCATTTTCAAAAAGAGAATTTGTAAACAGTTTCACTTAGGTATTTTTCTCCTACCCTGGTAATAGTTCCAGGTAGTTTATCATCGTTTACGCCATTCGGACATCGACCCGTTTCACAGCAAAAAGCTCTCAGACTACCATACTGTAAACCATTTTCTCTTTTAAGCTCGTTCGATGTGAAGAATCCAGTATATAGCAACATACCAGGTTCTGTACTCAGAACTTCAAGTTTCCGACCAGATAACTCGTCCTCAAATAAGGCCACTGACTTCAAGGTGTCACCTGCCTCATCAAAAATATAGTATTGAAGGATTCCTGTCTCCACTTTGTCAAAGGCCTCTGATAAGGGCGTGAGACTTTTAAAGTCACCCGGTGTATTTGACACATTAAAAACTGGACCTATGGGAGCAAAGTCTGCATCAGTTTCAAGAGCTTTAGAAGCATTAACCTGTGCTTTGTGTTTATGAATGGTTTCTTTAAAACCGTTCAAATTAAAATAACTGTGATTTGTTAGTGAAATAGGCGTGTCAATATCCGACAAACCTTCATATTCTATTGACAAGGCATTATCGTCGCTAAGTGTAAAAGTCACTTTAACATTGAGATTTCCTGGAAAACCGTTTTCTCCATCTGGGCTAAATATTGACATTTCTAGTTTGTCAGCCAATACGTTTGCCTTCCAAACTTTTTTATCAAATGCATTCGGTCCACCGTGAAGCTGGTCAAGGCCAGCATTTGGGGTAAGCTTATACTCTTTACCATTCAGAGAAAAGCTTGAATCTTTAATAATGGAAGCTACCCTACCTACAGTACAACCGAAATAAGGGGCATTATCTCTATATGCTTCCCCAAAATAACCATCTAAGCTATCAAACCCTGCCACCAACTCATCCCTGCCTCCATCGGTAGGAACAGTAATAGAAGTAATGGTGGCTCCAAAATTGGATATTTTGACTTCCATATCGTTTGCATTTCTCAAACTATACAGATGTACCTCTTGATTGTTACAAATACCAAAAACAGAATGCTGTATCATGTATTTCTCTTAATTAAAGATTTCTATGTTAAATGAGCCAAATGCACTTCTTTCCAAACCACTGATGTTATTTAATTTTCAGTATTAATATAGAATCGTCCTCTTCATACCATGGCGACTTTATACCATCTCCTTGCTTCTTATTATAAGTGTGTTCATCACTGTACTCGCCAGTAATGGTATTGAAAAACTGATAGGTAAAGGTTCCTTCTACGTGTTTAAGAACTGGCCAAAGTTTGATATGAAAATTTTCTTTTGGGAAGTAATACAAGAATGTTTTTCCATCATGGCTTTTTAAGCAATAGCCACTAGAATTAGCTTTGGGCTGCGGTGAGAAATCCTTAAAATCATACTTTTCGAAAAAGCTATTTAAGTTTTTATAATAGTCAAATTTAGGCTTAATAAAAGCCGAAGGTTGTTCAAATGGGTTATGAATAACCACATTCCAGGAGGTTCCCTGCCAATAGTACGTAGAATACACTCCCGCAAATAAACACATATAATTTCTGCGAAGGCAGACTTCAGGGCTAATGTACGCTCCTGTAAAAACAACGTAAGGCGACTCCTCGTAACCTCCATGCTCTATATTAAAGACGGGTTTGTTTGAAAACCGCTCATTCATGTTTAGCATAGAATTGTAAAGGGTGCCTGTCCAGTTTTGACTTGATATAAAATCTACCTTGTCCGGATTTCTTGAACAAAAACCATAATCATGCACAGAAAGAATTCTATCGTATTTATCAATTTTTCTTAGTCTCTCTATTCGCTCTAAAATATACTCTTCAGACGCCCTTCCATAAAAAAGAGCCTCCTTAGATATATCCCATACCATATTAGGATACGCTTGATATCGTTTTACTACATAATCAAAATAGCGATTATCGGCATCTGTGTTCATGTCAGGCCAATTCACGGCTTTGTTCCAAACATAAATCATCAAATGACTTGTAATTTCCTTATCGTGTAGAGAAGCAATTACCCTATCAAGATGTTTAAAGAACTCAACATTTAGCTTTTCAAAATCAGGTTCTTCATTATTTCCTAAAAATGGAAACATGTCCATTTTACCACCATATTCATGCTCTGGGTGCTTTTGGAGCAATACGTCTTTTTCCCAAACCACATCATGAGCATATACATTCATCACAACCTGATTTAAACCATTCTCTTTTATGGTGTTTAATAGTTGCTCTGTTTTCTTAAGCTCTTTTTGATTATAGTCTAGTGCAAATAGCCAATCGCACTCAAAAGCTAAATTAAAATAATGCGTTCCATCTTCGTAAAAGAAGCGTTTCTTGTTACTCGAGTTTAAAACTATGGCCCCATGACGGTCATCCTTCTTATTCTCCGTTACCCCTATTGTCCCTTTAGCATCGTTTTTTACGCTCCAGTCTCCTAAAACTTGATAACTATAAATACCCGTTTCTGCTGAAGAGAACCTTAGAATCCACTCGTTTCCTCCATTATAAAACAAAGGCAAGGTTTGACTTTTAGTATTGCCAGCTACATAGGCTTCAATGTTCAAATCAAAAGGATTACTACCCTTTGGAAAATCAATTTCAAAAGCAACATCTTTCACCTCCCATTGCTGAATGCTTGATTGGCCAGAAGCGTAAAAGGATTGAAATAAAAGGAAGAAAACAATTAGATTTTTCATGGTTTAGGACTAAATGTCTTTTTATAATTTTTCAAAAGGAGTGAGCTTCTCCCAAACAAACTCCACGCCTATTCCAGCCGTATCTGGAGCTATTGCTCTGTGATTTTCTACCACTAATGGCCTTTGCGTATACTCATCTATAGGAAAACTATGAACTTCTAGCCATCCACTATTAGACTGAGCAGAAACAAGGCTCACATGTAGCTCTTGCATTCCATGCGAACAAACAGGAATGTTATGTTTTCGTGAAAGTTCGGCAGCCGCTAGCCAACCACTTACACCTCCACAGTTAGAAGCATCCGGCTGAATGAATGAAAGGTTTGATTGTTCAAAAGCATATTCAAACTCGTGAATAGTATGTAGGTTTTCACCCATAGCTAAGGCCATGCCTGTGGCTTCTCCTATTTCAGCGTAACCTTTATAATTATCTGGAATAGTTGGCTCTTCAAACCACAAAATATCATACTTCTTAAAGGCATTAGCCGCTTTGATAGCTTCAGGCACAGTCATAGAATAATTGGCATCTACCATAAAAGTTACATCAGGCCCTATCAAGTCCCTAACCGCTTTTATTCGTTCTAAATCTTCATCAAGATTCTCACGCCCTATCTTAATTTTCACGGCATTAAAGCCATTGGCTAAATAGCCCTTTATGTTATTCAAAAGCTTTTCTAAAGGAAACATCAAATCAATACCTCCACAGTAAGCCCTACAGGAGTTACCAGTTCCTCCCGCCATTTTCCATAAAGGTTGATCAGCTTTTTTGCAACGAATATCCCATAAAGCGATATCAACCGCAGAAATAGCAAAAGAGGCTATTCCGCCACGACCAACATAATGAATATGCCATTCTAAAAAATCGTAGATAGCAGCTATATCATCGCCATCTTTCCCAATAAGAGCGTTTTGAAAGTCGTGCTCAATCATGGCCTTTATAGCATGACCGCCCTTACCTCCAGTGTATGTATAACCCGTTCCCACACTTCCATCTTCTAATGTGATGGTGCAAGTCACTAATTCAAAATGAAAATGGTCTCCGTGTTTTGCATCTGAAAGCACCTCGGGCAGAGGCACTTCAAACAAACGAGTCTCGATATTTTTAATTAAAGAAGCCACTGTCTATTAATATTTTACGTAAAAAGTTTTCTTTTCTAAATATTGCTCAAAGCCATACTTTCCATCTTCACCACCAGTTCCGCTCATTTTTAGTCCATTATGAAAACCTTGATGCTGTTCTCCGTGGCCACGGTTAATGTATATCTCACCAAACTCTAGTTCGTCCTGCAGCTGCATTATTTTTTTTAGGTCTTGCGTGAAAACCATGGCAGCCAAACCAAATTCGCTATCATTGGCATAGCCCACCACCTCATCAAAATCCTTAAATTTTATTACAGGTAATACTGGCCCGAAGGTCTCCTCATGGACAATTTTCATGGATTGACTCACATCTTCTAAAATAGTTGGCTCAAACCAAAAACCCTTTTCAAACGCCTTACCTACTGGTTTTTTACCTCCGTATGAAACAATAGCACCAGCTTTAATGCTTTCTTCAACAATATCTTCTAGTTGTTTTACACCAGCTGCATTCATTTTAGGGCCTATATCTGTCCCATCGTGCATAGGGTCGCCAAGTTTTAATTCTTTCACCTTGGCCATAAATATTTCCATGAACGCATCGTAGATTTCTTCATGAACATACATGCGTTCGTTACAGGTACATATTTGACCACAATTGTCAAATCGAGAATGCAAAGCCCCAGCCGCTGCCAAGTCCAAGTCAGCATCTTCAAAAACAATGCATGGTGCCTTTCCCCCTAACTCAAGCTGTACGTGAGCTAAATTATTTGCCGCAGAACGGAAAATTGCCTGACCTGTAGGAGTACTACCGGTCATTGTCACCATTTTAGTCATTGGACTTTCTACTAAATACTTGCCCACTTCTACGCCACCAGTCACCATATTAAGTAAACCAGGAGGAATTCCTACTTTATTGGCTATATCACAAAGTGCCAATGTAGCCAGCGGAGCATCAGGAGTTGGCTTAAGCACTACAGCATTACCAGCCACCAAAGCCGGCCCCAGTTTTCTTGCCGCCAAGGCTAAGGGAAAATTCCAAGCAGTTATGGCTACTACCACTCCTCTAGGAACCTTTTTTATCCAAATTTGCTCATCCGGATTGTCCGATGGCATTATGTCACCTTCTATTTGACGAGCCCAGTCACAAGCATACTCTATAAATGTTGACGTAGCTTCCACTTCGCCATACGCCCAAGAGATTAATTTGCCTTGCTCCTTAACCAAAAGCTTTGCCAAGAAATCCTTATTCTCCCTAATTTCTTGAGCAAATGCCCTCATCAATTCAGCCCTTTTTCTCGCCGGCCATTTTTTCCAAAGTTTTTGAGCATTAGTAGCTGCTTGAAGTGCCTTTTCGGCATCATCTACACCAGCTACATTTACAGTACCCACAACAGACTCGTCGCTTGGGCTAAGAATACTTTCCGTACGTTCCGAGCTTGATTGCTCCCAAACCCCATTAATGAAAAGCTTAAAATTCAGTTCTTTTTCCATCTTTATTCTTTATCTATTTTTTTGGGAAACCCACCGTCGATATTTTATCTGTTTTGCTTTCTACTTGATTCCCCTGCCCATTATATTCTGGAAAAAACATAAAGTAATTCCCATATGTATATTTTTGATTATTCTGATTCCGCTCTTCACCCATCCTTTTCATCTCGGCATCCGCTAACTTTTGGTCACCAATCAAAAACAAGTAATCATTAGCCGAAACCACTTTTCCAGTACCATCTTTTAAGCTCAGTTTTACATTAAAAGAATCCTGCACATTCCCTAAAACAGATTCTTCAATAGCGAAAAAGCGTTTAGAACTGTTCTTTTCAACCAAAGGAACTTTTTGTGACTTGCTTGCTAGAACCTGCCCTTCTTGATTCAATATTTCGTACGTGGCAGTGAGATTCTTAAACTCCTTATACAAATCGTTTACTATCCATAGCTCCCCCTTAAAGGTCTCTTCGTTTTTCCATCTTCTTTTGGTAAAATTCAAATTCACTAATAATGGTTGATAGGCCCTTTTTACATAATCGAATGACCTTTTGGGTGTTTGATAATTATCAACTATTCCCCATTTCATATCAGGCCAATACGTCATAAAGTGACATATAGCAATACCGCTAGTCTTGGGTTTATTTCTTCTAAAATGTTCAATCGTTAATTGGAAAACTGTACCCTGAGCATCTTGTGTAGCATCTACAAACTCTTCTAAAGAACCTGTTCTGGTATCGCCAAAGGTGTCAAAATTCTGCATTCTTAAATGGTCCAAATCAGCCCAATGATGACCCCAACTTAGACCTGGAGGCCACATTTCATTTTCTGGTATAAACTTCTTCAGGCTTTCTACATTTGGAACTGAAGTAACTGCCAACTCAGGAACAATAGGATAATCCATAGACTTAATCCAATCTTCCATGAGCCATCTCCCCATTCCATAAAAATATGCCAAAGCATGAACTGCTTCTTTTGGCTTGAAACCTGCCTCCAATGATGGCTCGTCTGTAAGAGGAGAATCAGGAACAAAGGGAAGGTCAACGTTTTCTTGAAGCTTCGCTCCTAACCTTTCAAGCATTCTTCTAGTAGCTTTTGGGTCAGTAGCTCTCAACATCATCTCTTCACCGCCTTCCATCATTATTAATGACGGGTTATTTCTTCTTGCTTTAACTACGTCAACAGCCTCGTCAATTATCCTATCCACAAAAGCATCTTCTTGCGGAAAGTTTCCCGTTCCTAGGGGGACAATATCCTGCCAAACAGAAATACCAGCCTCGTTGCACAATTCATAAAAAAGTGGAATCTCTGGAGGATGCCATCCAAAAATTCTGATGTTGTTCATATTGGCTTCCTTCGCCAAAGCAATCAACTTCCTATATTTATCCTCCGTAGTTCTGCCGACGAATATATCTGGTGGACCTCCCCAGCAAGCCGAACGAATAAAAATTGGTTTCCCATTTAAAACCGTGGTCCTTGGAAAACTTACTTCATCTTTAGTAAAACCGGGGTTCCACTCCATTTCTACCTTTCTTAGACCAAAGGTAGTTTCGTTAAAATCAAGTGTTTTTTCACCTTCTTTTAAGCTTACCTTAGATAGGTAAAGGTTTGGTTTACCCATGTCCCAAGTCCACCAAAGCTGCGGATTTGAAACAGGAATTGTTCGTGTGATTTTATTTAAGCCTGGTTTTAGTACAAACTCAAAAACAGTATTAATGACATCACCTTCAAAATTCTTACCTTCAATAGAAGAGCTAATCGTGATTTTTTTATCCTCATCTCCTGTATTTTCAACTTCCATTTCTAAAGAAACAGATGCTTTATTCTCATTTTCTACAAGTGGTTTTAGGTAAACATCTTTCAGTCTACTCTTCCCTGTATAAACCAAGCTAACATTTCCTGTAATCCCAAAAGGTGTTAAATCACGCCAATAATCCCCAAACCAAGGCGTTTTCCTTCCTGCCACTAAAGAATTAACCGCTGGCGGAGGAGCAAGGCGTATCATCAATAAATTAGAACTACCTAATCTATCTTTAGCAACACGAACCGCTTCGTTTATATCAAAAGAGAAAGGAGAAAACGCTCCTTCATGATGCCCTAAAAAAACACCATTTAACCAAACGTCACAAGCAAAGTCAACACCCTCAAAGTCTAAACGTACTAGCCTATCTTCAATGGCATCCGTCATATTAAATTGATAGGCATACCACCACTCATACTGCTGAACCCACTGGGCTTTTACGCTATTCCGTCCAAAGTATGGGTCTTCCAATGCTCCTACTTTCCATAAGTCTGTATATACATCTCCTGGAACCTTAGCAGAATTCCAAAAATTAGTTTCCAAATCAGTAGGAGGAAGCTGATGCAAACCCGCCTTTACGCCTTCTCCAGGCAGCATCATTTTCATCTTCCATTTGTAACCACCTAGATCTCTGGTGTGCTGGCTATTGTCTTTTAAAGACTTTTCCAAACCTGGCTGAGCCAAAACAGAAAAACTATAAACGAACAATAATAAAGTAAGAACCTTGAATCTCATGATTTGCTAGTTTAATTACCTACCCATCCAGCCCCCATCAACCAACATAATGGATCCACTCATATAGGAAGCTGCTTCTGAGCAAAGGAATACTGTTGGCCCTGCAAAGTCTTCAGGTTGCCCCCACCTACCAGCTGGAATTCTACTCAAAATAGAAGTAGAACGGTCAGCATCTTTTCTTAATGCTTCTGTGTTATCTGTGCTGATATATCCAGGGGCAATTGCGTTAACATTGACTCCTTTGGAGGCCCACTCATTTGCAAACGCCATGGTTAATTGACCAATAGCTCCTTTGGATGCCGCATAACCTGGCACTGTAATTCCACCTTGGAAAGTTAAAAGTGACGCCGTGAAAACTATTTTACCAGAACCACGACTAACCATTTCTTTTCCTATTTCTCTGGTCAATATAAACTGAGCATTTTGGTTTACTTCTACCACTTTATCCCACATCTCATCAGGGTGCTCTGCCGCAGGAGTTCGCAAGATTGTTCCCGCATTGTTTATCAAAATATCAATGACTGGGTTGTCAGACTTAACCTCTTTAATAAAAGCGTACAATGAATTCCTGTCTGAGAAATCACATGTATATGCCTTGAAAGACTTTCCTGTAGCCTTTACAGCGTTTTCCACTGCACTACCCGTTTTTTCAAGTGATGCACTTACCCCTATAATATCGGCACCAGCTTCTGCAAGAGCTATTGCCATTGCTTTCCCGATACCTCTTTTACAGCCCGTAACTAATGCTACCTTTCCGTCTAATTTGAATTTATCAATTATGCTCATATCTATTTTTTTGATTATGCCTGGCAATCCAAAAGCACTTTCATTCCGTTTGGGTTTAAATCATTTTGTTCAAAAGCTTTTTGAATATTACTTAAAGGCTGTACATCTGTAATGAGCTCTTCAAAAGGCAGTTCATTAATTGTTACTAGATCAATAGCTTTTTCGTAATCTTCTGGCTCATAAACTCTAGCCCCTATTAGTTTTAATTCTTTCCAGAAAAAGTTAAAAAGGTTCACGTTTTTCGGTTGACCATGGATAGCTACCATTACAATCCTCCCCCTTATTCCGGCTATTTCTGTCATTATATCAAGAGCAGGCTGAACACCAGCCACTTCAAAAACAACATCGGCTAACTTTTCTTCTGTTTTGCTTTCTACGTAAGATTTAAGGTCTGTTTCAACTGGGCTAACCACATCAAAACCCCAACTTTTAGCCATAGCTATTCTCACTGGATTAACTTCTGAAATAATCACCTGAGCCCCTTGACTTTTAGCGACGAATGCCACTAGCATTCCAATAGGACCTCCACCTAAAACCACCGCTGTTTCTCCTGCTTTAAGCCCAGAAAGGCGAACATCATGACAAGCCACGGCTAAGGGCTCAATTAAAGCCGCCAATTTCAAGTCCGTGTCAGACTTTAGTTTGTGAACAGTAAAATCAAAAATATTCCAATACTGCTGCATTGCCCCTGGACTATCAATACCAATAAACTTTAAGTCTCTACAGATATGGCTTATACCTTTATCTGATGGTTTTTCGGCTCTATTGTCAAGTGGTCGTACCACTACTTTATCTCCAACTTCAAAACCAAGTACTCCTTCGCCTAAAGCAGAAATCTCTCCTGACATTTCGTGCCCAATAGTTTGAGGCATTGCCACTCTTTTATCCATCATACCATGATAAATATGAACATCTGTACCACAGATTCCACAGTATGCTACTTTAATTTGTACCTCTCCAGCATTTGGAGGCGTAATCTCTTCTTCAGAGACGGTGAAGGTTTTATTTCCTTCATATTTTGTAATAAGCATGATAATTCTATTGATAAATTATTTCAAATTTCCTTTTTCGCCCACTGCTTTATGCTCCCTGATCTTACGAGATTGAAAACGCATAATACTCTGGTAATTTCCAGAATTGTAGATATGAGATAAACCCCAATCCATTATTTGAACAGGATCTTCTTCTGAAGTCAACTCCCTGTTTAAGCCAATGGCATGAGGAGCTCCTTTGATAGAAGCCATGATGTTAAAATTAATCCCATCTGGAGACCATTGTATTGTATTTTTTTCTGGGCCATCGGTGGTTATTAATGAAGCGATACCCCCATTATATGGCCATACACATATTTCATGTCCACTATTACTAATCGGATTAAACGAAGATTTTACGTAAGGACCTTTAGGGTTATCTGCTATAGCTACACCGTGACGAATCTGTCTGCCACCCCAGGTAATTTCCTCACCCATCTGCTCTCCTTTATAGTATAAGTAAAACTTACCCTTATAAGGTAAAATACAAGGGTCGTGAACTTTGTGGCTATCAAAATCACCTTTCTTTTCCACGCTAAACCTGTTTTGCTCTTCCCCTTTCCAAACTCCGTTATCCGCCGGACTTAGAATAGGTTCTGCACTTTTTGTCCATGGGCCGTTAGGCGAATCTGACCAAGCCAAACCAACTTGATTTTTTACTCTAACTACATAAGGTGATTTAACAGTCTGGTAACATAAATAATAAACACCTTCGTGTTCCATTATTTCAGTGGTAAATACACTTCTGTCGTCATAAGAACCTTTTTCCCCACGCTGAACAGCAACACCTTCTTCTTTCCACGTCCAACCATCTTTAGAAGTGGCATACCAAATATCACATCTGTCCCAAGGAAACACTTTCTCATTTTCAATATCCCCTCCAAAACCCTGGGTAGGGCCAGTACTACGAGAATACCAAACATAGTATGTATCTTCTATTTTTAAAACAGCACTCGGGTCTCTTCTCACTACTCCTTCTTCGTAGGCTAAGTCTCCCTTTAAAGGTTGTAAGCCTTGAAAATCTAGGAACCACTCGTTCCCTAGGTCTTGTGGCCATGCTAAAGCTCGTTTTGAGGCGGCACTCAGGTTAGCAGCATCAGTAATGCCAAGCTTATCTAATTGGTTTTCGGAAATTGTGGGCTCGGTCTCTTGACAAGACAGTAAAGAGATTGAGAAAGTTATAAGAACGAGGCTTAAAACTTTCTTGAATAGATGAAAGGAAAAATTATTCATTATTTAAATCGAAATAGTTTTTGTAACAATAAATGTTTGAGAAAAAAATAACGGCGTCTATAAAAAATACTACTTATTGTATTGATTATCACATTTCAAATGAAATACATTATTGCTCGTAATCAATAGAAACAGACTAATCAAAAACTGAACACGCAATAAAAAGTCTAAACTTTTAGCATCGAAAAACAAGCGGCATCTTGAAATAAACATGCAGTATAAACCGCAAACCTAGAACGAAAAAATCCTATTCTACCTTTGCGTATTAAAGATCCGTAAAGACCATCAAAAAGGCTCAACCCTCAAAATAAAGCAGGCTCACATCTAGTTTTATGAGTATAAGTCAAAACATTTCTGTCTTTGAAAATTACTCATCAACCCACCTACAAACGAAAAAGCAAAAAGCGAAAAGAACTTGACCAAAACTGAACAAATATGCTTAAAGCCCCCTAAATCTGACCTAAAATCTGAAAATGTAGCTAAATTGGATAAGCTTAACCCTAGCTTCTTACAATATCATATGAATTCTAATAGACAAGGAACCTATATTCTAATATTCATCTTTCTGATTTTCTGTTCAGTTATATCTAAAGCTCAAACCACAGAGTCTGTTTTAGAAAAATTCAAAAAGGCTAATGAAATTCGGTTTACCGACTATAACAGAAGTTTGGTCATTCTTGACCAATGCTATAAAGATTTCATCAACTTAAAAGACACACTGAATGCCGTTAAAGTGCTTAGAAGAAAAGCATATATTAATGGGCATCACGCAAAGTATAAACTTTCATATGATTGTTTATGGAAAGCCCTTTCCTTAGCCTCAAGCTCTGGAAACAAAAAAATGGTAGCTACGCTATACACAGACATTGGTCGTTACTACGGATTTTATAAAAGAAAGAAAGCCGCATTTGACTTCATGAATAAATCCATAAACATTAAAAAAGAACTTATAAATAAAGAACAAGAGAAGCCATCCATACTTGTAGAAAGCTACAATTCCATGTGTGCTTTAAATAGGGAATTTAAAGATTTTAAAGCCGCAAAACAGTATTTGGATAGCTGTTTCCTTTACGTAGATGAATCAACTTCTAACCTAATTCCAGAACTTCGATTTGAAGAAGCTGTGATTCTAGCAAACACTGGAAAAATAAATCAGTCTATAAAGTTATTTGATGAAGTGCATGAAGAATTTCTAGGCCAGAACCCTTCTTACAATGTACTTGTTTTGACCCATCAAGGCTTGGCTTATCAAGAAAACGGTCAGCTAGACCATGCTGAAAGGAATTATCGTAAAGCATTAGAAGTCTCAGAAACTTATGATAGCCATAGAGATTTTGCTAACCTCATTCATGAGTATCTCTCCAAAGTCTATTTTATGAAAGGGAATCTCCCTCTAGCATATGAAGAACTTAAAAAAGTAAAGGAACTAGACGAATTGTTCTTTGACAGCCGAAGTGAAAACAACCGAAGTCTACTAGAAATTCAAGACCAGTTCAGGGTAGAGCAAGAAAGAGCTGAGGCTTTAATTCAGAAACAAAAGCTAAATGAATTAGAGTCGGCAGAAGAGATATTATTCCTTCAACGTACTATTCTAATTATTGCTCTAGGCTCATTAATAACATTAGCGTTCTTATTTTTTAAGTATATCAGAAACAAATATGAAACAGAAAAAAGGATAGTCAAACAAAACCAAGAACTAAAGATTCAGAAGACAAATGAACTTCTTGAATTAAAAAACAGGGAAATGGCAGTCTCTGCATTAAAGGTTATCGAAAAGGAGGAGATCATTGATGAGTTTAAATCAAACCTCGAAAAGACAGACTGGAAGATTGAACCCAATAAACTTAAAAGAGCTGTTAAGTCTTTAAAAGTAAATCACAATCAGAATTGGGAAGAGTTTGAAACTCGTTTCGTAGCTATAAATAGTCAGTTTTATAAAAACCTACACACCGAATTCCCAGACCTTACCGCCGGAGATGACAAACTCTGTGCACTTATAAAACTAAATTTCAACAGTAAAGACATGTCAAAGCTTTTGGGAATATCTATAGAAAGCGTACACACCTCAAGATACAGACTTAGACGAAAGCTAGGTCTAGAAAGGGACGACAACCTTACAGACTTTATAATGAAATTTTAATACTTAAATTTAAACGCCACTGCAGGCTCGCTAAGGTTATCTTTAAGCTGAGCTTTAGTTAACCACACTTTTGTTAAACTTCCTTCCGTTTTCCACCTCAAGGGCTTTGAGTTACCTAGAAGATACACCTTGGAACCCTTCTTAGGAATGTTGCCCTCCCAAGTCACAACATTAGCCAAGGGGTTTTCTTTAGATAAGTTTAATAAAGCATAAGCATATTGACCTTTAGATTTAGTAAAATAAACCTCACCACTTTTAAAAGTTTCCATGGTTCTAGTACCATAAATTGCTTCACCAAACTTACTGGTCCATTCACCTATTTCTTCTAACCTTGAAATTTGCTCTGGCAAAAACTCCCCTTCTGCCGTAGGCCCTACTCCCAATAAAAGGTTTCCACCTTTCGCCACAATCTCAATAAGCGTATGAACCACCGTTTCGGCCGACTTAAATTTATCGTTTGGAACATAACCCCATGCACCGCCTAGCGTAATGCAGCTTTCCCAAGGGTCTTCAGATTTATCGTTTGGAATTCCTTGTTCAGGGGTTCTGTAGTTTTCAAATGGGCCATGTACTGTTCTATCCACTATTAATACACCAGGCTGATTTTCACGCATCTTTTTAGCAATTTTCGGCATATCAACATGCATATCAAACTCTGGAATAGGTGCACCCCATTTAATTACCTCCGCGGTCACCGTATTTTTGGGTCTAACCCAGCCCCCATCTAACCACACGATATCTATATTACCATAATTAGACGTTAATTCATTAAGCTGGTTGTGCGTGAAATTGACGTATTGATTCCACCTCCAAGGGTTCTTTCTGATATCATAATTGACATTTCTATTGGGTGTAGCATACCTGTTCCACCAAAAATATTGCGAGTGCCAATCTGGTTTTGAAAAATATGCCCCAATAAGAAAGTTCTCTTTTCTAAAAGCTTCAAAAACATATTTAGCTACATCAGCCCTTGGGTTTGTTTCAAACGGGCCTTTACTAATTTTAAAATCAGAAAATTGGGTATCAAACATATTGAAACCATCATGATGTTTGGTTGTAAAAACCACATACTTCATTCCTGCAGATTTTGCAGCAGCAGCCCAAGATTCAGGATTAAACTTTGTTGGATTAAAAGACTTGTTTAATCCCCAATACCACTTTTTATAATCGTTATAATTGCTTGTGCTGTCTCTGTAAATCCAATCTTCATTGCAAAGGGTCCACGATTCAATAATCCCAGGAACAGCATAAAGCCCCCAATGAATTATAATTCCAAATTTCTGGTCTCTCCAGTTTTCAAGATTCTTTGCTACCAATTCATCTTGAGGATAAATGTATTCTGCGGAAGCAGGATGAATGGTATTTTGGGCTTGAGTCTGCACTGATAACAGCACAGACATCAAAACCACTTTATATATAAATAACCTCCTGACAAAAATTAACGTTGGGGTATCTATTCTGAACATATTACTAATTTAAGATTAGCTCGCAATATGCTTTCGACCCCTTAATTCTTTCTTAATAAAACATGAATAGAAACAAGAAACACCCTTTTTTTAAGGGCGTTTCTACGAAAAAAATATGATTTTAGTAAAGTCAGTCTACTGTCCGCTGTCTCACTCCATTATATGCACTAAGTGGTCGTATTAATTTATTGTTGGCGTTTTGCTCCATAATATGGGCAGCCCAACCGGTTATTCGACTCATGACGAAAATGGGGGTAAACATTTCTATCTCAAAACCCATCATGTAATAAGCAGGACCAGCTGGAAAATCAAGATTAGGGTAAATACTCTTTTCTCTTACCATAACCTCCTCCAGTTTCGCAGCGGTTTCTATCAAAGCCTGGTTATTTGTAAATTCTGCTGTTTTTAAAGTATACTTTTTCATGGTTGGTACACGACTATCTCCATTTCTATAAACTCGATGACCAAAGCCCATGATTTTCTTTTTGTTTGACAGTGCGTCTAACATCCAGGCTTCCGCATTTTCTCTTGAACCTACTTCTTTCAGCATGTGCATTACTTGTTCGTTAGCTCCACCGTGTAATGGCCCTTTTAATGCCCCAATAGCTCCCGCAACTGCCGAATAAATATCTGAGGTAGTACTAGTAATTACCCGTGCAGTAAATGTAGATGCATTAAAACTATGCTCTGCATATAAAATAAGTGAAACATCAAAAGCTTTTATAACTTCAGGTGCTGGTACTTGACCAAAACACATGTGAAAGAAATTCTCAGAGAAACTTAAAGAATCATCAGCAGGAATGAAATCCTGCCCTTTTTTATGTCGATATGAGGCTGCAATTATTGCAGGAATTTTAGCTAATAAAGAAATATACTTATCCATATTTGTTTCTCTAGAGCTATCCCAAATTCTAGTATCCTCACAGCCTAAAACACTCACACCGGTACGTAAGGTATCCATGGGATGTGATGCTTTTGGCAGCTTTTTAAGAACACCCATTAACTCTTTTGACAGGATTCTTTGAGATTTTTCTTTGTCAATAAATGCGGCTCTTTCTTCAGCGTTTGGTAAATCATTATTCACCAACAAATACGCAACATCTTCAAATGATTTTTTCTCGCAGAGCTCTTCTACCGCATAGCCACGATAGGTTAAAGAATTGGTCTCAGGCATGACCTTGGAAATACTGGTATAGTCCACAGTTACGCCTGCTAAACCTTTAAATATTATAGGTTCTTCTTTCATTTTTATAGGGTTTATTGATGATGATTAAAAGTGGGGAACCTCACCCTAGCCCTCTCCAGAAGAGAGGGTTAAGGTGAAGTCGAGCCCTACTCCAACTTAAAATTATATATCTGACTATCAAAAGTATTGTAGTCTTCATACTTCAAGACCTCGTATAGTCTTTTTCTCGTTTGCATTTTGTCCAATAGTTCTTCCTGTGTTCCTTTCTCTTTTAAGGTATCTAAGCCATCTTCCACGGCTTTCATGGCCAGCCTTTGGGTAGTAACTGGATAAATCACCACATTAACCCCTAGGTTAGACAGCTGGGTAGTGTTCAAAAGCTTTGACTTTCCAAACTCGGTCATATTTGCCAAAATTGGTACAGAAACCGCTTTCCTAACAGCTTCAAAATCAGCCTCAGAATACATGGCTTCAGGAAATATCATGTCTGCACCTGCATCTACATAGGCTTTCATTCGGTCAATGGTCTTCTCCAGACCTTCCGAAGCTCTAGCGTCTGTTCTTGCCATTATCATAAAATTTGGGTCAGACTTTGCTTTAGCGGCCGTTTGAATCTTTTGCACCATTTCTTTAACAGGAACTATGGTCTTATTATCTAAATGACCACATCTTTTAGGATTCACCTGGTCTTCCATGTGGCAAGCTGATAAACCAGCATGCTCAATTTCCTGAATACAGCGTGCTACATTCATGCTTTCCCCAAAGCCGGTATCAATATCCATTAAGGTTGGCAAAGCCGTTATTCTTGCTATTTGCGAAGCAAACAGACATACTTCCGTCATGGTGGTAAAACCAATATCAGGCAAACCCATTGAATTTGCCATCACAGCACCAGAAACATAAACGCCTTCAAAGCCCTTTTGCTCGATAAGCATGGCCACCAGCGGGTTATAAGCTCCAGGAAAACGCAGTAACTTTCCGGATTTTAGAGCTTCTACAAAATTTGCTCTCTTATCGTAAGGACTTAATTGATTCGTTATCATCCGAAAATTCCTTTAATTTTTGATTCTACAACATAACCTTTAGGAGCTAAAACATTTAATTCTAAAACTTCCTCCGCACTTAAATTTGATAGATTTTCTACCAAACCAATAAATCTATCACGTTCCGCTTTGTCAATAATCGACTCCGTCAGCATATCAAACTTTTTGATATAGTTTTCTCTCACAAACGGAATGGCACCTGCAGGGTGAGCATTGGCTCTTTCTAATTCATCAGAAATAACTTCACCGTTATTCATAGTTATAATTACTCTACCACCAAAAGCCTTTTTATCTGGGTCTTTGTCGTGATAAAGCTTTGTCCATCTTTCTTTTTCAATGGTTTCTACCTTGTGCCAAAGCTTCACCGTTTCTGTTCGGTTGGCTCTTTCTCTAGCGTAAGATTTTTCATGATGCCAAAAACCATCTTCTAAAGCCACCGTAAAAATATACATGATGCTATGGTCTAAGGTTTCCCTAGAACTATTCGGGTCCATTTTTTGAGGGTCGTTTGCCCCGGTACCTATCACATAATGGGTATGATGCGAAGTCTCTATTAAGATACTTCTTACTTGAGAGAAATCACTAATCCTTTCACGCATTCTAAAAGCCAAATCAATTAGGGCTTGCGATTGATACTCCGCCGAATGCTCTTTGGTATAAGTTTCTAAAATTGCTCTCTTCTCCTCCCCTTTCTCAGGTAAAGGCACGGTATAATTAGCCTCTGGGCCATCTAGAATCCATGCAATAACGGAATCTTCTCCTTCATAAATCGGTGATGGGCTCCCTTCTCCTCGCATGGCTCTGTCTACTGCTTCAATGGCCAATTTAGCTCCATGAGCCGGTACATAAGCTTTCCAGCTAGAAATCTCTCCCTTACGCGACTGACGGGTACTAACACTAACGTGCAAAGCTTGCTGAATGGCTTGATAAGTAGTTTCAGTATCAAGACCTAATAAAGCACAAACGCCCGCCGCCTGAGCAGGGCAAAGGTGAGCTACGTGGTCAATCTTGTGCTCATGTAAGCAAATTCCTTTTACAAGGTTTACGTGAACTTCATAAGACGCCACTACGCCTCTTAATAAAGCTTCGCCACCAAATCCTAATTGCTGTGCTACCGCCAACACAGCAGGTATACTATCTCCTGGGTGAGAATAGTCTGCCGCCAAATAAGTATCATGATAATCTAATTCTCTTACTGCTACGCAGTTTGCCCATGCAGCCCATTCGGCATGTACTTTTATGTCACTTGGCAAACCAAAAACTGAAGCACCTTTGCCTGTTCTTACGTGAGCTAATGCTTGAGCTCTCGCATTTATGATAGGTTTTCTGTTTAAAGAAGCAATTGCCACGGATGCATTATCAATGATTCTATTGATAACCATGGCTTCTACCTCTTTACTTATGGGTACATTATCGGTAACTAAAGCTGCTAGTTTCCACGCGAGTTGATCTTCTTTTCTAAGACCATATTTAGAGGGATATACTTTTACCTCGTGGTTTTTCATATTAATCGTTTCTGTTTGTTCTTTGAAGTTTAGCAATTTAAGACCGAATTGTCCTATTTTCTAAATTAACAAAGCAAAACCTGCGATTAATATTTTGAGCGAAGCTAAAAGAGGCCTTTTAGTTCTTAGGCCAAAGAAGCTCTAGACTTCTTATCCGGATTATTTTTGACCTGACAAACATCGTTCAAAACCATGGTTTCACCATTTTCAATGGAATATCTTGGCCAAATGGGCAAACCCGAACCATTCGGATTGCCGGTTTTCATAAAATATATCAAAGAGTCTGACATCTTTTCACTTAAAGTCCTTGGCCTTGAACCACCACCTGTATGCGTGTACATAAGGTCTGTATTATCAAACCAAAAACAAATATCTAAACAATGAAAAGCCTTTAATCTACCGTTAAAGTGAGGCGGCTGCCAACCAAACCAAGCTAAGTATACAGGAGCATTTTGATTCACCTTTGCATTAGCGGTTTTAATGACTGAGGTTCTTGAACTCAATATCATTGCATAAATTTCTATAGGCGTAGATTTGGGGAAATCATCTCTAAAAGCTTGTAAAATCTCAGCCGACTTTTCGCCAAACTTTTCTTTCAATTCTATCAAAACCCCATTAAAGTCAATATTCTCTAAACTAGGATTACTTTTACTCGGCGACCACTCATGAAATGTAGTACAAATCATCATGGGAATATCAGAAGAAAGACCTTCTGGCTCAGAAAAGAACTCTCCTAAAGGAATATCAATACCGTTTTCAACAGGAACAAAACCACTTCTTCTGCCTTCTGTAGGTATTACCTCTTCTCTAAATTTTTCAGCAGCAAGCTCGCTCAAGTTCAAAAAATCTTGCCAAGGCATCTCCTGAAGGTTTTCAATGCTTTTACCTCCTTCTTTGAAAACATAGGCTCCAAGTTTTTCAGAATCTGATTTTTTCTGAGCATAAACACTCGACCCACTCAATGGAACTGCCTTATGAAAAAGTCCTTGTGCGGCAGGCATAGCCATTAAGGTGCAAACTTTAGCTCCTCCTCCAGATTGACCCATGATAGTTACGTTATCAGGGTCTCCACCAAAGTTTTCTATATTCTCTTTTACCCACTCAAGAGCAAAAACAATATCCAACATGCCAACATTTCCAGAAGAAATAAATTTAGAGCCTCCTACATCAGCTAAATTAGTAAAACCCATAGGCCCTAGTCTGTGGTTTAAGGAACAAAAAACCATGTCGCCTTTTCTACTTAAGTTTTCTCCGTGGTAACCATCTTGTTCTATAGCATTACCATTCCTAAATCCGCCGCCGTGCAACCAAACAAGCACTGGTCGTTTTACCTTATCATTTACCTCCGGAGACCAAATATTTAGTTTTAGACAATCTTCACTAAGTTCATCGTAATTCCAATGGTCAACAAAAGTTGCTCCTGGATTACTGTATCTACCTTCCATCTGCTGCGGAGCTGAATTTCCCCACCACCAAACCGGCTTTATATCTGTCCATGGTTCTGGTTTTTGCGGTGGCATAAAACGGTTTTTACCGGAAGTATTTGCCCCGTACGGAATTCCAAGGAAAGTGTTTATTCCACGAAGCTTGAATCCTTGAACACCTCCATTTGTAGTTTTAACCACAGCGATTCCATCTCCCATTTGAAGAATAGGTTCATCGCCTGTTGAAGCTTCACAAGCAACCGTATGTGGCTTATTACAAGAAGCTAAAGAAAGACCCGAAGCTGCCACTCCCAAAGTAGCGGCACCTGTGGCTGCATGCTTAAAAAACTTACGTCTGTTAGATTTCATTTCGAGTAGAACATTTATTTACCGAACGAAATCTACAAAAAGGTTTCACCTAGATTTTCATGCCAATGCTTGAAATTCAAGTAAAACAAGACAAAAGTGCTAAGAGAAAAGACCTAAGCACTCTCGAGTCGATAAAAATTAATTTTAAATGGATAAAAAACTAGCCTAACTCCTTAGAGATAACTCTTCAAAGCCATAATAAAATTATCCAATTCTTCTTTTTTCACAGCTAAGCTTGGAAGCAATCTTAAGGTATTCGCACCTGAAGCTCCTACAAAAATATGATTCTCAAAAATCAATTTTTCTCTTATTTCCTTGATTGGGCCATCTAATTCAATGCCTATCATTAGACCTTTTCCTCTAAGCTCTTTTATTTTACCTGAGTCCACCAAAGGTTTTAAACTTTCCAGCACATAGGCTCCCAGAGTTTTAGCATTTTCTAATAGACTCTCAGATTTCATAACATCCAATACAGCAATGGCTGCGGCACAGGCTAAATGGTTGCCCCCAAATGTGGTACCTAACAAACCATACTTTGCTTCAAATTTTGGTGAGATAAGAATTCCTCCTACCGGAAATCCATTTCCCATACCTTTTGCCATAGAAATAATATCTGGCTTGATATCGGTATCTTGAAAACTAAAAAAATATCCTGACCTTCCATATCCACACTGCACACTGTCATGAATATATACAGCTCCATGCTTGTCACACGCTTCTCTTATAGCTTTTTGAAATTCTTCAGTGGCAATATTTACACCGCCAACACCCTGAATACCTTCCATAATCACGGCACAGGTTTCTCCATTAATAGCTGCTTTTACCGCTTCTACATCATTAAAAGGGAGAATAGTTACATGGTCCGCAAAATTAATGGCAGCTTGAATCTTAGCGTTATCTGTAGCCGCAACTGCAGCAGACGTCCTTCCGTGAAAACCTTTTGAAAAGGCGATAATATTTTTTCTACCATTATGAAAAGATGCTAGCTTTAAAGCGTTCTCATTTGCTTCTGCTCCTGAGTTAGCTAAAAAGAGACTATAATCATGCAAACCAGATAATTCTGCAAGTTTCGATGCTAATTCACCTTGCAATGGCATTTTTACAGAATTAGAGTAAAAGCCAAGTTTAGCTACTTGTTCTTGGATACTTTTAACATAATGAGGATGCGAATGCCCTATAGAAATCACGGCATGCCCTCCATACAAATCTAAATATTCTACTCCCTTATCATCCCAAAGTTTAGAACCTGCCGCTTTTACAGGAGTGATATCATATACTGGGTAAACATTGAATGTTTTCATTTTTTAAATCGCTTAAAATAGTTTATTAGAATCCGACAGGTTTTAGATGAAGTCCAGTGGTCTCCTCTAATCCAAAAATTAAGTTCATGTTTTGTACTGCTTGACCTGATGCCCCTTTGGTCAAATTGTCAATTATACTTGTGACCAATAGCTTATCGTCGTGCTTTTGCAATTGAAGAATACACTTATTCGTATTTACCACCATTTTTAAATCAATGGTGCTTTCTGAAATGTGCACGAAAGGAGCATCTTTATAAAAAGAAGTAAACAGATCTGTAGCTTCTTCAAGTGTACCATTAAAGCTTGTATAAACATTTGCCATGATTCCACGCGTAAAGTTTCCACGATACGGAATGAAGTTAATGGCCGTATCAAAACTAGATTGAAGCGACTTCAAACTTTGTGTGATTTCTTTCAAATGTTGATGCGTAAAGGCCTTATAAACGGAGATGTTATTATTCCTCCAACTGAAATGACCTGTAGCACTTGGAGATTGACCGGCACCGGTAGACCCCGTAACAGCACTTACATGAATATCGTCCGTTAATAAACCTGCTTTAGCTAAAGGCAAAACAGCCAACTGAATTGACGTTGCAAAACAGCCTGGGTTTGCGATTTTATGACTTGCTTCTATTTTTTCTTTTTGAAGCTCAGGCAAACCATAGGTAAAGCCTTCGCTTTCATCACGAAAATCTGTACTTAGGTCAATTATTTTGACGCTTACTGGCACTTCGTTTTCTTTTAAAAACTTTTCTGATTGTCCATGTCCTGAACATAGAAAAATCACATCGACTAGACTAAAATTCTTCTCATTCGAAAAGCGTAAATCTGTTTCTCCAAAAAGGTCTTTATGCGTATCAGAGGCCAGTTTGCCTTCTTGACTTACAGAATTAATAAATTTGATTTCGACGTTAGGGTGGTTAATAAGGATTCTTAAAAGCTCTCCTCCTGTATAACCCGCCCCACCAATGATACCTACTTTGATGGCTTGCATTAGAAAATTTTAAGTTCAAAAAAAGTGAAAATGAAGTATACCGTATCTTTTATATTAGACACGGCAAATTCGTCGACTAGCGGCGAAAATTGTAGCTGATGTAATATGTAATTGACTTTTCTGTCTCATTGCGATTCAAAATTCCATAAAGCAGTCAAGAATCACAAGAATTTTATTCAATTTGTTAATAAAGGGCTAATTTTACATCAATCAAAACTTCAATATGATACTAGCTGAAATCATCTGGGATATAAACCCAACTATTGTTAAAATCGGAGAATTTGAGCTTCGATGGTATGGTCTTATGTTTGCCGGAGGCTTTCTTTTAGGTTATCAGGTAATTACCAAAATCTTTAAAGAAGAGGGTAAGCCAGAGAAAGACTTAGATGCTTTACTACTTACCATGATTTTAGCGACAGTGCTTGGGGCTAGAATAGGTCATTATGTCTTTTACGAATGGCAACACTTTGGTGAAGACCCTCTAAAGTTTATGGCTGACATGCTCATTCCTCCTTATGCAGGGCTGGCAAGTCATGGTGCCGGATTTGGTATAGTATTCGCCCTATGGTTATATTCTAGAAAAAGAGCAGACCAGTCATTCCTTTGGATTGTTGATAGGGTTGCTGTTACTGTAGCTTTGGTTGGCTTCTTTATACGATTCGGAAACCTTATGAACTCTGAAATAGTAGGAAAACCTACCGATGTGCCTTGGGCTTTTAACTTTTTAAGAAACTTTGAGTTTGCTCAAGTCCCTAGGCATCCTTCTCAGCTTTATGAAGCCCTATCTTGCTTAGTTCTTTTTGTGATTATGTATGGCCTTTGGAATAGATACAAAGCCAATTTACCTGACGGTCTTCTTTCAGGAATTTTCTTTGTTTGGATATTTACACTGAGGTTCTTTTATGAGTTCTTGAAAGAAAACCAAGAAGCTTTTGAAGAAGGGATGTCTTATAACATGGGGCAAATATTAAGTATTCCTATGGTGCTTTTTGGGGTATTTCTGCTATACACAGCAAACCAAAACGCTAAAAAGAGATTAAACGGAGTTTCTTAAAAAAACTAACGTATATACATTTTAAGAAAAGGGCTCTCGTGCGAGAACCCTTTTTTCAATACTTTATTCTCATTTGCTTTTGAACCCTATCTTACCTGATAAAGATGCTCCATAAGGCACATCAGAAGTGTCAACTCCCATAACCTTGCACGCTTCTGCAGCTACTCTGATAGAATTATTAGTGCTTCTTTCATCTGGATAAATATGTGTCATATTAGCCACATATAAATCTTCAATATCAGTTTTGCATGCAGGTACTTTTTCGGAGAAGTTTAAATCACAGACCGTAGCTGCTGTATTTGTTTTGAACACAAATACATTTTTAATCCAATCTTCCGAAAACTCTGGATTAATTTTCTTTAAAGGTGGAACCATTACTTTTTTAATCTCCTCCTCATTCATTTTGGCCAAGTCTTCACTCATGGCAAAGTACCTAGAAAGATAAACGATGTGTGAGCCACCGTATTCTTCCTTAGGAATCATATTGGTATGCTCAATAACGCCACCAAATGGGAAGCCATCATCCGCCACGTTCATCCAATAAATATCACTTATGGACTTTTTAAGCTCCAAAATGGTACAAACAGCTCCAAAGTATTCAATGTTTTCCCCTCCAAAATCCTTTGGTAGTCCTTTAACTTTATCAAAGAAAATAGAAGGGATAGTCACTAAGTACTTTCCTCCTTCAAATTCTAGCGACTTGGTTTTTATTCCTTTTATATGATTGTTTTCAACCACTATTTCCTGAACAGGTTCATTTGTGATAATCTCCACACCTAACTTTTCTAGCTCAGCTTTCATGGTATCGAGGAGTGTTTTCCAGCTTCCTTTAATATAAGCTAGCCTTTCGTCACCACCTTTCCTAGAATTTAGTCTTTGAGCCAATCGGCCAATCATCCAAGTAAGAGGTACCTTATCTGCATAAGGGCCAAACTTAATATCAAGCATAGGCTTCCAGAGGGCATTAGTCATACCTTTTCCTGCATACTTATAAAACCAATCCAGCGTTGAGACGCTTTCATTCTTGGTTGGGTCTGCTACCTTTCCTAAATAGAGCGACGTTAAGCCCCAGCGGAATTTATCAAATAGGTTTGCTGGTTTAAATTTCAACAAATCCATTATTCCGTTGAAACCATACAGTTTCCCATTTCTGAAAACCCCCATAGAGGTGTTATAGTAACCCGTTTGGTCTTCGATATTAAGTTCTTTCAGTAACCAGTGAAGCTCAGCATCTTGGGTAAAGAAATGATGATAATAATGCTCTAATTGATTCCCTCCTATTTCAAAGGTATTTAGCAGACCACCTATCTTATCACTCCCTTCTATTATTTGAACCTTTTGACCTTTTCTTGCTGCTAAATAAGCTGCTGTAAGGCCAGTCATTCCTCCTCCAATAATCGTCAGTTTCTCTGCCACTTTTAATTGTTAATTAGGTTCATGTATGTTTTTTGAAACTCCCAGATTCTTATCTCAGAAGAGTTAAGAACTCCTTTTACAGTGTTTGACTGCTCCATACCTTTTTGTACGTTTTCACAAATTTCTTTATCCTCAGCTAAAGTTGTTCTTGTAAACTCTATCGAAGAAAATTTCACAACCTCAGATATCCCTTCCGATAAAAGTTCTCCTTCTCCAAGGTTAGTTTCATACAATTCGTAAGCAAAAACAGATTCGTCGGGAGACACGGATTTAATACTTCCTATATAAACGGTAATACCGAATAGCGAACCAATTGAAAGGTTTGGAAATACTAACTGATGAAAGAAACCGTCTGGCTGAAATGGCCTTTTGGCTAAAAGTTTATGAAATTTTGCTCTTTTTTTGTCGTCTTTATGGCTGTCTGCCAAATGCAAAACCATATTAGTGTGATAACCCTGAACATCAAAGTCAACCTCCGACTTAAGATTGAAGCCTTGTTTAAAAAAGGTTGTTGGGTGCACATTAGTAATATGATATCCCTCTAGTGTGTTTTCTACTACTATCTTCCAGTTTGCCTTATTTGGAATTTCATGGTATTCTATTTTCCTACCAATCATTGTGCTAATTTCCTTTAGCTTATGGGCACTTTCACCAAGAAATTCATCCAAAGAAACATCAGAATTTGAAACATTGACAAAGACGAATTTACCACAAATGTCAACCTTAAATTCAGGCAAACAAAGTGTTTGCAAAGACTCCTTGTCTAAACCTTGAAATTCCTTTTTTAATGGAATTCCAAAAGGGATTCCGTCTTGATTATATGACCAACCATGATATGGACAGGTTAAAGAACCATTTCCGGCACGATCCGATTTTATTTTGTTAAACCTATGCGTGCAAACATTATGAAAAGCTTTAATAACTCCTTTAATGTTTTGAACCACCACAGACTTGCCTCCAATATCTGTTGTTATAAAGTCATTCTTTTCAGTCAAAGAATCCGTAAGACCAATATAATACCAGCAATCTTGGAAAATCTTCTGGTTTTCTAAGTTAAAAGCATCTTTCTCAAAATACTTTTCATTTGGAATGATGGCAGAAAGAAACTGAGACATCTAAATGTTGTTTTTTATCAAAGATATACTAAAGATTCATGACTCAGAAGGTATAAGCCCAAAAGCCTTTTTTATGCTTCTAAAGCCACCCATTACAAAAGGAGGCAACATATGATCTCTTATAAGTAATTTAAGATTTGGCACATTAGGGAAAGTAAGAAGTATGTATTTAAATATTATGGGAAAATTGCGAAAGTATCGGTTCCTATATTGCACCGAATTAAGCAACATATAATAGTACCTAGCAATATTTCTTTTAAGCCTTTTATTGTACTTGAAACCTGTCTCTGCGTTAAGTTTTTCATACATAAAAACACGATTCCATAGAAAAGATTTATCCTCATGGCTATCTGTGTGACTAAAACTAGCCAAGTTCTTTCTATAAACCGCCATAACATCAGGCAGATATTTTATTTTCCCATTTCTAGCTGCAAGAATAATAATAGGGATATCACCACTTTTAGAGGTCAAAAACCAGTCTGGTGTTTTACCATAAGCCGAGGAGCGAATCATCAAACTTGCTGTAGCAGTAAACCAGATTTCATCTTCACCTATCATGTCATCCAATGTAAAAACATCTTTTTCAATGTTTTCATTGACATAGTATGACGGGGCTTTTTGGTCAAAGAAATCAACTCTTGTGTTATGAAAACAAATAGCAAAGTCTTCATTCAGCTCAAGGAAATCTACTTGCTTTTGAAGTTTTTGTTCATCAATCCAAAAGTCATCGCCTTCGCACAAGGCCATATATTTGCCCTCCACCATATCCAAGGCTTTCTTGGAATTAGGCGTAACACCAAGATTAGGGTTATTATTATAATACCTAACTCTATAAGCTTTTGGGTGATTCTTAAGAATATTCTGAATAACATCGTCGGTTTTATCCGTGGAGCGGTCATTCCCGACTATAATTTCGTATTCAAAACTTGTTTCTTGGTTCAAAATAGAAAGTAAAGACTCTTCAATGAAAAGCTCATGATTGTAAGTTATCATGACAACACTTACCATAGGATTCGCAACCATATTTTCTTACATTTTTCTGGCTGGGCTACCAAAAACGGATTCTCCCGGTTTAACATTTTTTACTACAAGGGAGCCCGCTCCTACCATAGCTCCTTTCCCAACCTTTTTCTTTGGAACTACCTTGGCAGCCGTTTGTAACATAACCTCATCTTCTAAAACAGTAAAACCAGTAATAGTGCTATAGGAACTCATGTGAGACCATTTACCAACCTTGGCATCATGACCCAAACATGAAAAGTGTTGAAGCGAGACAAAGTCTGAAAGCGTGACATCTACAGAAACAAAGACAAAGGAAAATATTAGAACACCCTTCAGATGACTGATATCAGACCTAACATTGGCTTGTAAATCAACTAGGTTAATAAACTCGCCACCCTTGTCTAAAATAAGTTGAGCATACTGCTTTTTGGGTTGGACAGTCCCTAGAGCACAAGCAAAAACGTCATTTTCTTGAACCTCATAGCTTTCTACTCCACCTAAAATTGGAGGATAACCGTCATAAGGGTCTAAAGCATCGGACTTGTCATCAAGAAAGCCCTTGATAACGAATTCTGAATCTTTGTAGGCTTGGGTGTTTTTAGCTAGGTCAAAAACTTCTCTTCCAAAGCCTCTTGCCCCAATTATGATAAGGTTTTTCATATTAAATAATATTTAAACAACAGTAAGCATATTTCCTCCCCAAGAGTACCCTACCCCAAAACCTGCCAAAACAATTTTGTCTCCGCTTTTAAAGCTATGTTTGTGCTCTTTTAAAACAATGGGTAATGTAGAAGAAACAGTATTTCCGCAGTTTTGCATATGCATTAAAAAGTTTTCCTTTTCAATACCCACCTTCTTTCTAAGGTGATTGAGCATAAAAGAATTGGCCTGATGAAAAACAAACCAATCTATTCCTGAAACACTCTCTTCACCGTTCTTCTTTAATGTTCCGTCAATGAGACCCGGTACTGCAGCAATGGTAAAATTAAAAACAGCAGAACCATTCATGTACAAGTAATCTTCCGCCGAATCATCACCCAGTTTAGTCGACTTCATTCCTCCATTTTTTACAATCAAGTCCTCATATCCACTGCCGTCTGTTCCTAATTCAAACTCCCCTATCTCCGCAAAGCCATCGGTACTTATTAGGCTTGCAGATGCCGCATCACCAAAAATAGTTCTATTCCCCTTGTCTGATGCTTGAATGTGCTTTGAATAGACTTCTGAGGTAATTAGTAATATATTTTGAGCAATACCTGCAGCAACCAAACCTTTTGCTAAAGCAAGACCATAAACATATCCTGAACAGCCTTGATTGAAGTCTAGTGCTCCTGCGGTTTTAGGAATCCCAAGCCTATCCTGCACCAAACAGGCGGTAGTAGGTAAGAAATAATCAGGACTTTGTGTACAGAGCAAAACAAAGTCAATTTCGGAAGGGTCAATCTTATTTTCAGTAAAAAGCTTCTTAGAAGCAGAAACAGCCATGTCAGACACAAACTCATCTTTAGCCGCAATATGTCTTTGACTTATACCTACCTTCTTTGCCACCTTCTCCACAGTCCATTCTGGAAACTCTTTGACTAGTTCTTCATTCGTCAAAATGGTTTCTGGCAAATAGTAAGAAATTGCTTTTAAAAAGGCTGCCATAATTATCCGTTCAAATATCCTATCTCTGGAACTACTAAATTTTCTGTTTCAAAATAGACCGAAGCCCATGACAAACCAACACCAAAGCCACAAGCTATATTTTTCTGAGTAGTGCTTTTCAAGGTTTCCTGACGCTCACTAACCAATGTTAAAGGAATAGTGGCGGAACTTGTATTACCAAACTTGCCTAAAGAATAGGGCACTTTAGATTCATCAATCTTTAACTTCTTTCGAATTTTCTCATTCATAAAAAGATTGGCCTGATGAAAAACAAAATTATCAACAGTATCCATATCAATGTCAAAAAAAGAAACCAAGTCTTTCACACTGCTGGGGCCTTTGCTTATTCCAAAAGAAAAAACATCCATTCCCTCTAAAACCAAATCTGCGTCGGTTCTGGTTACTCCTTCACCAACCTCTTTTTTTATAAAAGATTCTGCACTAAAAGGGCTTCTAAAACCTCCATCTTTTATGATAATAGCATCTTTGCCCGAGCCGTCTGTACCAAAGCTAAATTTCATTTCGGCAGCATCGGTATCGAACTCTAATGCCGTGGCAGTACCAGCATCTCCAAAAAGCGGATAAGTACTTCTGTCTTCTGGAGAACATGTGCGAGTAATAGTGTCCCCAACTAAAAGTAACCCTTTTTTGAAAAGTCCACCTTGCATTAAGGCAGCGATATTACTTAAACCAAACACATAGCCACTACATCCCATAGCTATATCAATGGCGTAAGAACCTTTCGAAAGGCCAAGTCTATCTTGCAGTATTGTAGCTGTAGCCGGAAGTAAATAATCCGGTGTTTGTCTTACAAATATCAAACAATCCACCTCTTCCGGGTACCAGTTTAATTCTTTTAAGAGCCTTTCGGCCGCATCATGACATAAATCTGAAGCACAAATATTCTCGGAAGCTACATGTCTTATTTGAATACCCGTGTTTTTTAGAACCTTTTCAGCATCAGAAACCAAAGGGTCAGTCAAATTGTCTTTCCTCAAGGCGGGAACCGTAGCTGCCAAGCCTCGAATACGAACATTAGGTATATTTAAATGTGACATTTTTTATTTTTTTGAAGCCACTACATCCATTAAATCTTTAATCGTTGTAGAGTTTCTGATATCATCTCCACTTACTTTAACGCTGTATTCCTCATCTACCATAGCTATTATCATTAAAGCCACCATAGAGTCCCACTCTTCTAGTTCTCTGAATTCTGTTTCAGGTTTGAATTCTGAAATATCAGTTTCATCAAATTGCTCAGCAAAAAGTTGAATAAATTCTTCTATATCCATACGTTCCAGTTCCTTTTCTATGTATAAATTAATGCCACAAAGTTAACGAAAAAGACAGTAATAATTATGATGTAGATCAGCCCTATAGCTTTCTCAAATAAAACGTACTTTCTATGACTGGTGTATCTGGTGTTTGATCACCTTCGTTAAGTTTTACATCACCCTCTTTAAAAGGTATTACACCTTCAGAATAGAACAAATACTCTGCCTCTTTTGGTATAGGTTTTACAGGAGCCCTAAACGGGTGAATAGGAATTAAAGTCCTTTTAAAGTTAGCCCCCCATAAAGGATAAACATAATCTTCGTGTTCTTGTTGTGTACCTAAAGCCACAACAGCATCCTCTGGGACTAGCTTTTCAAAAGCATAGTATGCCTCTGTGCTTTCAGGACGAGTTTGTGTTAATTGTGCAATTCTATCCTGTTTAAAAATACTTCTTTCTCCTGTTAAAGGATAAAGCCCTCTGTGGGTTAATGTTAAAACCCCCGAAATTACGATTATCAAAGAACAGAATACTAAGTATACTTTACCTTTACCAAGTTCAAAGAACCAAGCTAATAAAGGAATAAACCATACCACCATGTTCATGAAATACCTGCCTTTAATAGGATCATAAGGTGCCGAAAAACAAAGCGACAAAAAGTGTAAAAGGCCAGCTATAATAAAAATTAAAGACAGCTGAACCTTCTCAGAAGTCCTGTCCTTCACGGCACGCATTAAGACAAAAAACAAAATTGGCACAACCAACAAAAAACTGACAATGCCCCAAAAAGGTCTTTCTTTATAAAAATGCATGGTTTCATTTCCCATCATTTCAAAAGGGTACACCACCCAGTATACACCCCGTTCTAAGCCAAACTTATCAAAAAACCTATTTGGCAAGTAACGGAAGACATTATTAACCTCAGAGCCTAACTGCGTGTTCCTAATACCATCTAATTGTAAAAAATCTGATGAATATCGTAGCACATTAAACTGAAAGTTCTTTAATTTTTCTACTCCAGAATAACCTTCTATACCATGCCATTTCATAACCTCCGCTGGGGCAGAAAGTGCACCCAAACTAAATTCTCCAACCTCTTTAACATTAGCAATGTAACCGTTTGGCAACACATAAATGAATAGACCAAGAAACAATAAGGCGATGGTTTTGAGAATTTTCTTTCTCACCTCGCCACTTTTCCAAATCATGAAAATAACCAAAATAGCGACTGGGGGCCCTATTAAAAGAAATGTTACTTTATGCGAAACCCAGATGGAAGAAGACAAAACGAAAAGGCTTACATTTTTCCAAGAAGCATTTTTATAAACTTTTAGAAGATATAAAACAACCAAACCTAGGTATGCAGACTGTACAATGTCCGTTTCTGTAGTAACAGCCTGAATTAAGGCAGAAGGGAGCAAAGCCGAAATTAGTCCAACAAAAATGGCTCCTCTTCTATTAGAAAAAATCTCTTGAGCTATACTATAACTCGTAATCACAAAAACCCAATATGAGAGGAAATGAATAAGTTTAAAGCCCTTTTCTCCAAAAATATGAAAACCTAATATTTGAAGAGATGGCAAGGAGTTAGGGTAAAAGTCAATAGACCAAGTGGTACCACTTAGTCTATCCATATTTCCATTTTGAATGTAATAGGCACACTTTACTAAATGTCCGGTCATACTATCCCATTCATTGGGAAAAGTGACAAAGAGAACATAAACATTAATAAATGTACATACTATTAAGCCACCAGCTAGAATAACAAAAATCAGCTTTTCAGCAAGCTTAAATTCAAACCAAATCTGTTTTTTTTCGGCTGTAGACTCTCTAAAAAGCGTTCTAAGCCTTATCCCTTCCCCCTCAGTAAAACGAAGTGTTAAAAAATATAAAACTCCACATATTAAGGAAAGGCTAATTGACCAAGATATTGCACTTCCAGTTTGACCAAAGAAAGACAATACATAACCCAAGGGTATACATATGCCCACAAGACCCAAAAAAGTAAGAAGAAAATAAGAGCTGACACTTTTAGCTAAAGCTACACCAATTTTGTGCAACAGGAAAAAGAATAATGCAAAGAATACAAGACTCACTATTATCATTTGAACGCATTAAGCACCCGCACTACGACGAATCTCCTCCAAGATTATTTCCTTCATAAGAAGCTTTCTCTTTTGAGTTTTGAGGTTGTTAAACATCATTCTATCCATGTCTCCGCTACCACTTCCTCCCACATTAGAAGTTTCTTCTAACTGCTGAAGGTCGTGACGTGCTCGACGAACAATATTCTCCATTTCACGGTACTTCGTATGGTTCTTTTGATCATCATCTAAGAAATTAAAAGTAGGGTGTTTTCTACCTACTACTTTCATCAAGTAACTTAACTCAAATATTTTATCACAAGCAGCTCTAAATCGTTCTGCAACATTTCTATCAGCTACATGAGAAGGTACTCTAATGTTTTTCCACTCATTAAGAAGCACCTTGGCTTTAACGGTAGAGTCAAATATGGCATCATTTTCTGCGGCAGCTAATCTTTCTGCCTCTTTCATCATTCTTATTTGAGCTTCTACCCGAGGGTCTACTCTTCTTTGAATCTGAATTCCTTTTGCTTTACAATATTTCTCGTAGAATCCCGTGTTCGATTTCTTAAAATTCCTATAAAGGAACTTCATCATTTTAGCTGGAAGCTCTCCTACTTCTTTCCATTCACGCTGCATGCGTTTCATGTCTTCAAAAGCATCATCCCAGTCTCTCCTTCTATGAAGGTCATAAGAAGTCTCTATCAAAGCTTCATACTTAGCCTTACGCTCATCAATGATTCTGTTTTGTTCATCAAAGAACGTTTTTCTTCTTTGATAGAATGAATCTAAAAGTGACTTAAATTCTTCTTCCTTTTCATCGTTCAGCTTTTTCTCAACAGGTCCGGTTCTAATCCAACGAGTTCTAATATCTTGAAGCTGATCGGAAACTGGTCCCCAATCATCACTATTAGCAATGGCTTTTGTCTCAGAAAGTAGTTCTTCCTTAACCTTTAAGTTATTCTTTTGATTTAACTCAATCAAGCCATTTAGATAAGCTTCCTTAATGTCCAATCTTGACAAAAGTGGAATAAAGTTTCCAATGCCATCAAAACTTTCTAATCTCTTTCTAAGTTGAAGTAATTTGGTAAGGTATGACCCTTTATTAGCAGCTTCGTCAATTTCCTTTTCCAGTTGTTCTACCTTTTTAACCGCTATATCATAACGATTAATAAAGTATTGAAAAGCTTCTTCTTCTGTTCTTTTAACTTCTCCAATTTGTCTTTCAGGTAGTTCTAAATACCCTTTTAAAAATACCTTACTGTCTTTGATGTAAGCGTATTCATTTTCTAAAGTAGCACCTTCCATTTTTTATTGTATTTGAATCAGGCTAAAGGTTGTAGGTTTATAAACCGTAAAACTCGGGGTTTTTACTCACAATCCAAAATAGCGTTGGTTTAATTCGAAATAAAGGCCATCTAAAACAAGAGGCCATATTTCTATATATTATTTAAAGAATTTTTTTACGTCAATTGCTTCTAAGTATCTATTAAGTTCCTCTTTAACCTTTGGAAACAGGAAGAAAAGGCCAAACATATTAGGGAAAACTAATGCCAAAATCATAGCATCAGAAAAACCCCAAACGGCTGACATATTAGCTGCTGCACCAATAACAATGAAGATTAAAAACATCACCTTATAAGACAAGTCAGCCATTTTACTTTTTCCAAAAAGGTACATCCAAGCTTGTAAACCATAATAAGACCATGAAATCATAGTAGAAATAGCAAACAAAACTATAGCTAATGTTAAAACATACGGAAACCATGGAATAGCGGACTCAAATGCCATAGAAGTTAATACAGCCCCTTCTACCTCCACGCCATCAATCAAAACTGTAGAACCACCATATTCAAAAATTCCAGTACTATTATAAATAATAATTACCAGAGCCGTCATAGTACAAATAACTACCGTATCAATAAATGGCTCTAAAAGTGCTACTAAACCTTCCGATGCAGGATACTTAGTATTAACCGCTGAGTGAGCAATGGATGCAGAACCTGCACCTGCCTCGTTAGAGAAAGCCGCTCTTTGAAAACCTACCATCATTACACCAAAAAAACCACCCCATCCTGCTTCCATTGTAAAAGCACTAGAAAAGATTTCGCCAAATGCGTAACCAATCATATCATAGTTAGAGAAAATAATAAAAAGGCAAGCCAAAACATATATTCCAGCCATAAAAGGAACAATCTTTTCGGTTACAGAGGCAATTCTTTTTATACCTCCAATAATTACAATACCCACCAATACGGCTATACAAACTCCTATAATTGTTCCTGAACTTCCTCCAGTAATACCCATCAGCGAAGCTAACTGAGAAGCAGCTTGATTAGACTGGGCAGCATTACCACCTCCAAAAGATGCTCCGACACACAAAATAGCAAAAATCACGGCTAAGGCTTTTCCCAAACCAGATTTACCTATTTCTGTAAAACCTTTCTTAAGATAATACATAGGCCCACCATAGACCGTTCCGTCCTCACCAATATCCCTATACTTAACACCTAAAGTACACTCCACAAACTTTGTGGACATTCCTAAAATCCCACAAACTATCATCCAAAATGTAGCTCCAGGACCTCCTAATCCTACTGCCAAAGCAACTCCAGCGATATTTCCCAGCCCAACAGTTCCCGAAACGGCAGTAGCCAAAGCTTGAAAATGACTTACTTCTCCTTGTTGTCCTTCCGCTCTTATGGTATCCACGATATCACCATCAACTACGTTGAGGTTTGATGTGGTTACCGGCTCTTCACCTTGCTCTATATGATCATATTTACCTCTAACTATATTGATAGCTAAAGGAAAACGTCGGATATTAATTACTGAAAAATAGATTGTAAAAACTAAAGCACCACCCACCAAAAGCACCAAGATAAATGGAACGTCAAAAACCCTAAAGAGAACAATGTTCCCCCAAGCCTCGGCAATAGGCGTAAACCAGTCGTTAATTATTTCGTCAATTCCTTTTTCAGGGGCCAAAAAGGCTAGGAAGTTTAATAGCATCATTTTTAAATTGGGTTATAGCTTGTTTATAAAAGGTTTTAGCTCGCAAGATAAACGAATTAGTAACACTTATTAAGAAATATCGATATCAAATTACTTATTTCAGTATTCTTCCTTCATGATTTTACTGTTTTTTAGACCAAACACAAAATATGTAGGCAATTCAAACCATTTTTAGTTGCAAACCAAAATCCAAGATAATTCAGAGAATCGCCTTGGTTAATTATTGAACTCTCTAAAAGTTGTTCAACGCAATATAAACGAAAAAAAAGAGGCTTAAAAACTCAAGCCTCTATTAATTACTACTACGTCTCGTCGCACCTCCTAGAACTTGGGGCACGACAATGACTTTTTTCTCCTTCGAGCACTTGGACTTCGTTTTGACTCGTAGGGGTCAAATTGATACGCTATTGATATTTCATGCGAACCTCCAGAAGATGCTCCTAATCCACTTATAGTTAAATCATAACTATAACCGAATGAAAAATTATCAAATCTAAAACCAGCTAATGCTACTATGGCGTCATGGTTCAAAGCATCCGTATCATTTTTCTTTACAGGAATTCCTCTGTACCATAAACCAAAAGTTAATGGACTGTAGGTTACATAAGCTCCTAAGTCTAATTGATTAAACTTCCCTTGTTGCTTAAACAAGAATGTTGGAATCAAAACAAACTCCTTGTTACTTGAGGTTGACAAATCTGCCAATGGGATATTTAAACCTCCATTAACCATAATTTTTCTAGCTAAAAAATCATTTGAGGCAGTAAAGGCAATGTCCGGCTGCGTAAGGTGGTGTACAGATACTCCTAGATAAGCTTTGGGATTATAATACAAAACACCAGCACTAAAGTCTACAAAATGCACAGTACTGCCAGTATTAGCCAATGGGTCTCCTGAAGGATCTCCTGTGTAACCATTATTATCAAACTGATCTGGAAAAGTTAAGCCATTGGAGTCAAAACTTCTGTTTGAACTGGTAGCTTGAACACCCATTCTCAAGAAATGGTCATCTATCAAATTTAATTGATAAGAATAGAATCCAGATACTTCTGTATTCTTTAATCTGCTAGCTCCCTGCTGATCACTCACTAACATTAAACCCACACCACTGTTGAATTTGTCAATATAATGATCCAAAGAAACTGCTGATGTCGTATAATTGGCCGCCAATGAGGGCCATTGGTTTCTAAAATTAAAAATAGCCCTTGGTGCATAACCACTTCCTGTAAAAGCAGGATTGTGATACATAGGAGCTGCGTAAAATTGAGAAAATTGAGGATCTTGTGAAAAGGCCTTATTCCCTAAACAACTTAGAAACAATAGTATGTAAATGCTTTTTTTCATTTAATCACTTCAGTGTTAAAGATACATTGACCTATTCTACAATTTTCATTCCAATTATATCTTTGGCTAAAATGAACCTTTTACTTAGGTATAGTTAACTGACATTTTTCTTCAAAAAGATCACATAAACCATAAACAAGCTTACTTACAACGAATTAAACGACCGTAAATTATAAAGCTTTACCTGCCTTGTTAAGACTAGATTGATTTGAAAATAAATTAACATCAGCCTCAACCATTTCTTTTACCATCATTGGTAAGTCATATTTTGGTTTCCAGCCAAGCTTTGTTTTTGATTTTGTAGGGTCACCTATTAAAAGTTCTACTTCTGTAGGTCTATAATATTTCGGATCAACCGCCACCACTGTTTGACCAATCGGTATTTGAAACTTAGGATTTGAACAAGCTGCTACTACGGCAATCTCTCCTTCTTCGCTACCCTTAAACTCTAGTGTTATCCCAACTTCGCTAAAAGACATCTTAACAAAGTCTCTTACAGTAGTAGTAATACCTGTAGCAATAACAAAGTCCTCTGCTTTGTCTTGCTGTAAGATGAGCCACATGGCTTCAATATAATCCTTTGCATGCCCCCAATCTCTTTTGGCATCCATATTTCCTAAATAAAGGCACTCTTTTGTTCCAAGAGCTATCTGAGCCGTGGCTCTAGTTATTTTTCTGGTAACAAAAGTTTCTCCTCTTAATGGAGACTCATGATTAAAGAGAATGCCATTACAAGCATACATATTATATGCCTCCCTATAATTCACGGTAATCCAGTATGCATACATTTTAGCCACCGCATAAGGTGAACGAGGGTAAAAAGGCGTTGTTTCTTTTTGAGGAACCTCTTGTACAAGACCGTACAGTTCTGAAGTTGAAGCCTGATAGATTCTAGTCTTTTCTGTCAATCCTAAAATTCTAACCGCTTCTAAAATCCTCAAAGTACCTATCCCGTCCACATTAGCCGTATACTCGGGTGAATCAAAACTAACCTGCACATGAGACATGGCTCCAAGGTTATAAATTTCATCTGGCTGAACATCTTGAATAATTCGAATGATATTAGTAGAATCACTTAAATCTCCATAATGAAGAATAAACCTTACATCTGCCTCATGAAGATCTTTATAGATGTGATCTATCCTGTCTGTATTAAAAAGAGATGCTCTCCTTTTTATACCATGAACTTCATATCCTTTTTCTAATAAAAACTCAGCCAAATAGGCTCCATCCTGACCAGTAACGCCAGTAATAAGTGCTTTTTTCAAAATACTTTAATTTATTTTTAAACCTCTTTGAACATCCACATTGTCCATTACAACCTTTGCCGAAGAAAATCTACTAACTATGGAAGAATAATATTTTTCAGCATCCATTTTCTTTAAAAAATCGCCAACCTTAATTCTATAAGTAGGCTGACTATAAGACTCGTAAATTTCTAATTCGGGAAAGTGTTGAAGAATATATGACTTTGCCTGCTCAAAACCTCCTCTACTATTCCCTGCATAAACTTGTAACCTGTACCCAGGCAATTCAGATATAGATGAATTATATTTTGAAATTTCAGATAATACACCATCAATTTTTACATTCTCACTTTTCAACTCCTCTGGAACATACGCTCTAGTATCCAATTCCTCTTCAACAAGCTCTTTAACGCTCTCGTTAAAATCATTTTTTGGACGAACTCCGCTTAATGACTCTTCATAATTAGAAACCTCATTGGAGCTACCACCGTTTTTGGAAGTAATGTTTCTTGCACACGAAAAGAGAAAGGAACTAAAAAGAAAAAAATATAGGAAGTGCCTCATATATTTGAATTAAATCCCAAAGACTTTATGATTTTTGAATTTACAAAATTATGTGATTTATTGAACATTTTATCGAAATAAGGAAAAATGACCTTCCGTATAATAAATTAAGACCTAAAAAATCAGCATTTCAAAGAGCAAAAAAACAACACTATGAATTCAATTCCATAACTTGGTCAAAACTCATTAAATGAAATAACTCTTGTTCTCCCTTAAACAAAAAATACTATTAGTTTTCATTGCCCTCTGGGGAGGAAGCGGAACATTGATGGGTCAATCGGCCAAAAGAACAACAATGTGGCTTGAGTCTAGCCTATTCCTTGCCAATGAAAATAAAGCTCCCTTTTGGCTTCAAACGAATAATTATGGAGAAACTCCGGAAACACTACCTTCCCTACAACTAAAATATTCACTTAAAACCCATTATGATAGCTCAAGAAATGTTTTGGATCAATTAAAAAAATTTGACTGGGCATATGGTGCTACCGTGGTAAACAATTTTAGTAAAAAAAATCAATTCCTCATTTCCGAAGCTTATTTAAAAGCCCGTTGGAAAGCTATAGAATTCTACGTTGGTAGAAGAAAAGAAATATTTGGATTTACCGACACCTCTAGCACTTCTGGCTCCTATATCTGGTCTGGAAACGCTTTACCCATACCTAAGATACAATTACATACCCCAGGGTATGTCCCAATTGATAAGAAAGGTGTTTTCTCCTTTAAAGCAGGAATATCACATGGTTGGTTTGGCAAAGACAGTGTAGTTTCTAGCCATCTTTTGCATCAAAAATGGTTGTATTTAAAACTCGGTAAGGAAAACAGTAAAGTGAGGTTTTATGGAGGAGTAAACCATCAAGCCATGTGGGGCGGTTATTCTGAAATATTAAAAGACGTAGGTGGAAAATACCCACCAACAATAAATGGTTACTTGGCTCCGTACCCGTTGTACTCATACCAGTACCTACTAGTTCCTTTTTTACAGAAAATTGTACCTCCAAATGGTCAAAAGGTGACTCAAAATGACGGGGGTAATGCCGTAGGTAATCAACTAGGCTCTGTAGATTTTGGCACTGAAATAATAATCAATGATTTTAAACTTTTTGTAGGAAAACAACAACCCTATGACTTTGGCCGCTCTATTAAAAACCTTAATAATATAGAAGACGGCCTTTATACCTTTAGCTTAAACCTACCATACTCCAAGCTAAATAAGCTCGCTTTCGACTTTTTCTATTCCAAAAGTCATGGAAGGACGAAGTTCGGAAAAGTGAATGCAAGTAACAGAGGAGAGATTGACAACTATTTTTTTCATGGAGTTTACCAAAGTTGGTCCTATAAAAACAGAATAATCGGCAACCCTTTTATTATTTATGAATCTGAAAATGGGGAATTAACATACAATAATAGAGTGAAATACTTTTCTGTCTTATTCAAAGGAGACTTGAAATTTGTCACTTATGAAATAAGACATGCATATTCCCTTAATTATGGAATTTACGGAAAAGAATTCTTCAAAAAACAACATTCTTCAAACTTATTGCTTCAGAAAGTATTAAACACGAAATGGCTTTTGCAACAGACAATTTCTTTTGACAGTGGCTCTCTTTATACCTCCTCTTTTGGCTCTAGAACCTCATTAAGATATATATTTAAATAGTCAATTGTTTACGTAAACAAATGCCGTTAAATAATAAAGTTAAAAGATAAGTTATAATCTACGTACATTTATAGTCTTTTGGGTGAATGGGCATGGGGAAAAATATAAAGACAAAAACATACTTTTCAATAGTTGCAAACATCTTCGTTTTGATGATGATTTGTGGCAGCACACATTCCCAAGACCTTTGTAACAGTTCTGAATCTATTCAAGATGGTTTTGAATTACTGACCCCTGCGGTTGGCTGTGGTCCTTACACGGTAAAGCTTGAAGATAAAACTGGCGGCTCTGACATAAAATACATTTACTACTATGGAGGTCAAGATAAATCTGAGTTAGATGGCCTAGGCCCACTAAACAGTCTTGAAAACACCTATTTCAAGCCAGAAGAAACATCTAATTATACTATTTTGCAGTACGGCAAAAAACCAAACGGAGAAGAATTTTATTCTTGTAAAAATGTGACAGTACGCGTAGACAATACTCCTAAGTTTAGTTACACGCTATGTAACAACAATAGCTTGACCATTGATATTCCGAAAACTAATGTAAATGATTTTGATTATTATGAAATTGAATGGGGAACTGGAGCAAAAGAAACGGTTGCAAAAACTGAATTATCATTTTCAAAAACCAAAAACGTAACAGTACCTGTTAATATCAATGTAGAGGGCTTCTACACAGGTCTTGCATTAAGCTGTGGAACTCCTAGCCCAATAACAATAAACCCAACCAGTGCGGCTGGAATAGACTTAGAGTTTCATCCGAATATTGATAAAATTGCAATGAACACGGGAAACGCAGGTACAATTACCTTTTCCGGTGCCCTAAGCGGCTCGGGGTATGAGATATATAAAACAGAAAAAAATACCCCTTATAATACGACCCCCTATTTAAGTAACCAACAGCCTGGAAATATTCCCTTTAAAATTGAGGACTCCACAAAATCATATTGTTTCTATGCTATAAGAAATATTTCATGTGGAATTGAACAATCAGCAGAAATCTGTACCATTCCTTTTTTTACACCAACCTCAACAGAGCAAGAGAATATTTTGAATTGGGATGAATATAAAGAAAGACAATTCGACTGGCCAAATCAGCCTATATATGGAAGATTTTTAGAGACTAGTACCTCTATAATGGTAAAAGAGAACCTTTCAAACATCTCTGAAGTTTTAGTGCCCAACACCCCTACAGAATACTATCATACTATTAACTGTTCTAACGACTATTGCTACAGAATAAAAGTACAGACTTCAGGACAACTTTTCAGATATAAATATGAGGGCGAAAGCATATCAAACGAAATTTGTGTTTCTCGAAAAAGCTTTAAGCCTGATAGTATAAATAATCTATTTGTATCTATTGAGAACAATTCACCCATCGTCAAATTCAGGGATGATAGTGGTTGGCTGTTAAATAAAGATAAGTATTATCTCTATAGTGAATCTAATCTTGTTGACAGTATAGATGCATCCCAAAGCTCTTTTAACCCTGACTTAGACGCCTCTTCTAAAAGTCAATGCTTCCAGGTTCAATACTTAGATGAATGTGGCAGCAAATCTAAACTTTCTCCAGAGGTTTGCTCCATTCTTCTAGAAACAGACAATGCCTCAGAACTTTTTTGGGAAGAGAGTTTTCCTTTCTCTCCAAATTCAATAGCCGCGTATGAAATTATCGCCATTGATGAAACTGATCCTAACCTGAGAACATCGATTTTATCAGGAACTAACTTTGCCAATGGGGAACACGAACCCAACCTAGAGAATAATGAATCTGAAGCACAATTCATAATACGTGTTATAACTTCATCCGGTCTTGAGTCTTACTCAAATATCGCTACGCTACCTATTGAATCAGAGCTGTTTTTCCCAAATACATTCTCCCCAACTAGTAATGTAATAGAAAATAAAACCTTTAAGGTTTATGGAAGCTTAAATGCTTTAAGTTCCTTTGAAATTAAAGTTTATGATCGCTGGGGAAGAATAGTTTTTTATAGTGCCGACCCTTACTTTAATTGGGATGGAAATTATAATGGAATAGCTTTACCTTCGGGAACTTTTACATATAGTGTTGAGGCTCTTAACAAAAGAGGCGAAGTCCTTTCTTACTCGGGTCTAATTAATATAATCAAATAATGAGAAAGGGTTTATTCTGTATACCAATTGCTCTTGCGTTCTTGTTCGTCGGAAAAAATGGTCGTTGTCAAAGTATAATTAAGAACAATAAGTATACAGTGTCATCCTCTTTGTTTCTCTCAACCACAGATAAGCTTCCTTTTTGGTTACAAGCTAACCAATATGGAGAAGTCCCTTACGAATCACAGTTTGTCCAGCTAAAAGGGTCTGTTAAACACGAATACGACAGCCTTTACACACAAAATAAAATTCTTAATAAGTTTAGTTATGGCTACGGCTTAACTGGTGCAGTCAATGCAGGAAAAATAAACCAAGGTATACTGTCCGAAGCTTACGCCAAAGTTCGTCTTGGGGGTTTTGAATTATATGCAGGCAGAAAAAAAGAAATAGTTGGTTTGGTTGACTCTGTCATGACCGCAGGTTCTTTAATTTGGTCTGGAAATGCCCTACCCCTTCCTAAAGTTCAAATCTCACTTCCAAATTATATATCTATAACAAAAAATGATCTTCTCAGCGTTAAAGCAAGTTTTGCCCATGGTTGGTTTGGAAGTGCTGATTCAGTACAGAATTACTATTTACATCAAAAATCAATATACCTTCGAATTGGGCGTCCGGTTTGGAAAGTAAAAATTTACGGTGGTTTTAATCATCAAGTACAGTGGGCAGGTAAACCCGTAAAACCTTTTTATGATCAAAAAACAGAACAATTCATCACTGATTTTCCAAGTGATTTATCTACATATTTAAAAGTAGTAACTGGGACTAGTCTAAACAAAGACCTAGATGCTGGACAAACCAAAGATGGAGTACCCTTTAACGATGCATTTAATAGAGCTGGAAATCATTTGGGCACCTTGGATATGATGTTAGAGTTTGAGCTTACCTCTGGATTTATTAAGTTATATCGAAGTAATATATATGAAGATGGCTCTTTATACTATTTAAACAATGTCAGTGACGGCCTTACTGGAATCTCCTATTCTTCTAAAAACTCTTTACCAAATTCAAGAAGATTCCAACTCAATGGTCTTAATCTGGAATACTTGAGCACAACAAATCAAGGTGGCTCTCTAAGTGCCTTGGGGTTTATTCCGGAGTTTCGTGGAGTTGACAATTATTTTAATAACGGCATCTATCAAGATGGCTATACTTATAAAAAAAGAACTATTGGAACTCCATTCATCCTACCATTAACATCTTATAGCAACCATTTTAGCGAGTCACAACTCAAGATAATTAGCCCAAATTATTTGGTAAACAATCGAATAAATGTCTTGAGCTTAGGGGCCCTAGGTAAATTGGATGAAACAATTTCAGTTATGCTTAGGTACTCCACCTCTCTTAATAAAGGCAATTACCGTTTCCCTATTTCAAAAAAGCAAAACTCTTTTCTAGTTAACATTACTAGAAATCAAAAAACAATTAGTTACCGCCTATCTATAGCTTACGATAACGGAGAACTTTTACCAAATAATTTTGGAGGAAACGTCACTATAGCGAAATCTTTTTTATAGCCTTAGTGTCTAGCACTTCATACTTAGAGTTTTGACTAGTATACTCAGGAACTATGTCTTTTAAAACCATGACCAATTCCATTGCTGTAGCACCGTTTAGAGACTTACGAAGCGAATTAATAGCACTAGAAATCTCCTCCAAAGAGTTTGGCCTAACTTGAGCAATAAGTATTTTAGGGTGATGTGTTGGTTTAGTTGACTCAGCATCATTTAATAGTTCTTCAAACAGCTTCTCTCCTGGCCTTAAACCTGTAAATTCAATATCGATATCTTCCCCAGGCTCCAACCCTGATAAACGAATCATTCTCTTAGCTAAATTAAGTATCTTAACTGGTTCACCCATTTCAAAAACAAATATCTCACCACCCTTACCCATCGTACCTGCTTCTAAGACAAGCTGACAAGCTTCTGGAATTGTCATGAAATATCTAATAATCTCAGGGTCTGTAACAGTCACAGGCCCACCAGACTCTATTTGTCTTTTAAAAAGAGGAATTACAGAACCATTTGAACCCAACACATTGCCAAACCTGGTAGTTATAAACCTCGTTGAGTTTTGCTGTAAGCTTAAGCTCTGGATATACATTTCTGCAACTCTCTTACTCGCACCCATTACATTTGTTGGGTTTACCGCCTTATCTGTAGAAACAAAAACAAACCGACTTACATTATGTTTTAGTGCTAAATCTGCTAATTGACAAGTCCCTAATATATTTACTTCAATGGCATTAAAAGGATCCGCCTCCATAAGTGGAACATGCTTATAAGCTGCAGCATGAAAAATAACATGTGGTTTATACTTTGTCACCAAATGCTCCATCCTATTTAAGTTTGTAATATTACAAACAACGAAGTCTAAGGTTGTTTTTTCATCCTCCCTATTCCTTAGCCGTTTTAGTTCAGATTCGATATCATAAATGGCCGACTCTGCTTGGTCAATTACCACAATTCTAGATGGCTCAAACTTAAGAGCCTGACGAATAATCTCAGAACCTATGGAGCCAGCTCCACCAGTAATCATTATAGTCTTATCTTTTATATAATCAGAAACTAAACGATTATTAAGTTTAATTGGCTCCCGTTGCAACAAATCTTCAATTTTAATTTGGTGAATTTCGTTAGCTTTAAGCTCTCCATTCATCCATTGTTTTATGGGAGGCAATGTTTTCAACTTAACTCCTGTTTCCAAAATTTCATCAATTATTTCATTTCGCTGTACAGAACTAATACTCTGAATGGCAAAAATCACTTCCATCTCCGGGAAAAAGGCCAAATTTTTTGCTATAAACTCTTTAAGATTTTCCTTTTTATTTAAAACGCTTACTCCCTCAATCGACTTACCCTTTAACTGAGGGTTATCATCTAAAAAACAAATAATTTTATACTTATACCTCTTATCATTCAATAGAGAATTTTTTGTTATCCGTCCTAAATGACCTGCTCCGTAAATTATAACATGTTTTTCTTTCTTATATGTAGTTATCAACTTGTCATAAACCAGTTTCACAAGAAAACGACTTGCTATCATGGAAAAGGTCAAAATGAAAAAGTCTATCAATAAAATAGATGATGGGATTGCTAGCTTTATTCCAAAAAAGGAGTTGTAAGATAAAATAAACAGCAAAACACTCGAAGAGAAAACAGCCTTAATTATGACCTTGGCGTCTTCAAAGCTAGTGTGCCTTACTATTCCTGTATAAGAACGGTAGAAAAGAAAAAAAACTAATCGGAAGAGCGAGACTAAAAAAAGATGGTACTTAAATAAACCTGGGCTCATATAGTCTAATTCAAAATTAGACTTAACCATAGTAGCTAAAGTAAAGGAAACTACTACAATAAAAACATCAATAACCAGAATGAGCCATTTAGAAACAAAATTCGTTGTGTATTTAGTTAATCTTCTCATCAAGTTGTACTTTACTTTTATCAAAATTACGTCTTAATACTCAGCTTTCTAATTACCCTATTTGAGTTTTTATTTAACGGAAACTTGAAATGTTTTTTCAAGCCTTAATCTACAATACAAGATCAAGACAAATACAGTAAGATAAGGTATTAAAAAAAACACATCCAAGATTGGATAATAAATAATCCAACAATTAAGTAAAGCTTGTACCACAGCATATAACAACGCCACCTTTAAGTGCCCAAGCCCAACTTCATTTGTTAGTAATTGATAAAAATGACGACGATGTGCTAAAAAAATATTCTCTTTATCATAAAGCCTTATCAATATTGTACTTATCGTATCCAATCCATATATAAAAATAAGAAAAATGTATTTATAATTGTTGGAAACTATTACCAACCGAAACACAAAAAATATTATCAAAAGACCTATCCCAATGCTTCCAACATCGCCAGAAAAGCCTTTAGCCCTTTTTCTGAAATTATAGGACAAGAAAATGAGTAGACTAGCTCCCACGAAAACTAAAAAATCGTTATCAACAAACTCAATAAGATACGTATTAATATAAACCAATGTCAAAACGGTAATCAGCCCGTAAGAGCCCGTTAAGCCATTGATTCCATCCATAAAATTAAATCCATTAATAATACCTACACCAAGAATGAGAAGAAAGCCAACCCAAAGAAAATGTTCGTCAAAAACACCAAGCTCAAAAAGCAAAAGACAAACGGAGACTATTTGTACCAGAATTCTCGTTTTACTTGAAATGGTGTATATATCGTCTATAAAACTAATCGTTCCTGCTAAGATCAGTCCTAGCATAAAAAATGGGTACTGAAAGTCGCTATAGATAAAATAAAAAATAGAAGAAAGTATAAAGACTATTCCTAAACCACGAATGGTTACCTCACTATGAGAACTTCTCTCGTTTGGTACATCTACAATATTAAACCTAGTTGCCATTTTAATATAAAGCATCGTAGAAAACACCATCAACAGGAGAAGTAAAAAATAAGTCATTTCTTAATATTAAGATAAAAATCCAAAATGGATCTAGGCTTCCAACCCAACTCTAAAGTAGCTAAAGAGCTGCTAAAGGTTAAATCACAAGTGATTTTGTTTAATTTGTTAGAATTAACTAAAAAACTTTTTCCTGTAACATACTCTATCAAGTCGCCAATTTTAGCCACAAACTTTACAGCAAACAAAGGTATTAAAAACGTCTTCTTTGAAACACCAAAACTTTGCTTTATTACTTTTTCTAACTCTCTAAAGGTAAAGTCCCTTCCATCCGAAAGGTTATATATTCCGCCAATTTCAAAAGCCCTAGGTATCACATCTGCAATATCAGAAGCTAACACCGCACTCTTTTGTGCCGTATTTCCAACAATTCTTGCGTAATAACCCTTTTTTATCGCAGATATCATGGCCCCTAGATTGCCTAATGGTTTATCTCCCACAATTAATGCTGGTCTCAGGATAGTTAAAACTATCTGATTTTCATCACACCACTCTTTAATAATTTCTTCACTTTTGATTTTGCTAAGACCATAAGGATCTTTTGCATTTAGTGGGGACGATTCCTCTATGGATGTGCCCTTTTCTAAGCCATACACGGCAACGGAGCTTATGTAAATAAAGTAACGAGGCCTTAGTTTCCTCTTTTGTAAAGCCAGTAAAAGATTAGAGCTGATCGCTACGTTTCTATTATAAAAATTAGCTTTATCCACTTTTGATTTAGGTATATAATGTGCCAAACCCGCACAATGAACCACCGCATCAATATTGCCTTCACCAATTTCTGGTACTTCCGCAGCCAAATCACAAACAATATTGTTCTTATTATTTGTTCTTGTCTTTCTAACTATTTCTATAATCTCATTATTTACAATCAACTGATTATAAATATGAGAACCAAGAAAGCCTGTAGAGCCTGTTAATAATATATTCATAAAAATAGAGCCTTTATTCCTAAAGGCTCTATATTAAAAATAACACTAAATATGCGAATTATTTAATAGACGCTTTAAGAGCTTCATTTTCTGCTTTTAAAGACTTAACCTCTTTATTTAGTTCTATCATGTAAAGAGTCAATTCCTCAATTTTCTCCATAAACATTTTAGATGTTTCTGCTACTTCTAAACCATTTGCAGCCATTTGGTCTGCAGAAGGAACATTAGGTAAATGATTATTTTCATTTACAAACTTCTCAACATCACTTAATGGCATTAATTTATAATCATCAGCAAAAACATAATCTGCCCAGTCAGCAGAAGAAGCTAAAGCTACTTTTACTTTCTCTGTTAAAATACCACCTTTTACTAAAAGGTTATACCCTCCAGAGGTGTTTGCAGAAGCTCTTTTTGCTGGATCCACATCTCCGATAGACACAAACTTAGCAGAGAAATCACCATATATAAGTGGGGTGGCAGTATTAGAAGCGGCTACATATAGTTTATCAGAACCGGTTTCATTATAACCCGCAGAATATCCAATTAATACATTTCTACTACCTGTAGAATTATAACCCGCAGATCTACCAATAATAGTATTATTACTACCGGTTAAGTTTTGAGACATTGCATTTTGTCCAATAGCAATATTATAAGCTCCAGTAGTATTCTTCTGAAGTGCAGCATCTCCAACTGCAACGTTTGCAATTCCTTCATTGTAAGACAATGAATTTCTACCAATCGCCATATTAAAATTACCTGGATTTGCTTTAAAGCCTAAAGCGTTAGATCCAATAGCAACGTTATAACTAACTGCACCCGCAGCCTGAAGCATTGAAAAATGACCGATAGCTACGTTATCAGTACCAGTTGTTATATTTCTCATTGAAGCATAACCCAGTGATAGGTTTCTCGAGGTAGAATTTCCGATTTTACCCGCTTCTACACCATTGGTCTTAAACATAAGAGCCTTATCATCAGTAGTTCCTATGAAATCTACTCCAGGAGTTGTACCTGCATTACCCGATTTAGTCCAATCGTTAGGATCTGCTGCAATAGACTTCGCCTCATTGTCAGTCATTGCAGACCAATCTTTACCATTAAAAAAGTAAAAACCTGCATCTTCGCCAGTTTGATACACTAACAAACCCTGAGCAGGATTATCAATTAAATTTCTTTCTTCCAAACTCATTCTAGGTATCAATAGACCCTTATTTTGAGATTGAATATCTAATACCGCAGAGTTATCTGGACTTACCGTTCCTATACCTACGTTATCTTGTGCAAATGTGCTTGTGGCTACAGCAATTCCAAGAATCGCAGGCAGCAGTTTGTAAAATTTCTTCATGTTATTTTTTTTTAGTCAATTATTACGAAATAAAAGTATACACCATTTTCTTTAATCTAAAGCATAATAGACCTTTTTTATTAAATGGTTTTTCTAAATCTTAAAACTTTCGGTACTTCTTTACAGCATTAAAAGTCCAATTTACGAAGAACCAAGCAGATTTTAATATATTTATTTTCTCTATAACTCTATAAGTTTTCCAAACCTCCACCGCCGAATTAAGTTTATTTCTGGAAACAGAACCAGGCAATACTCTATATGCCATCAAATCTGACTGTAAACCATAAGCTTTAGACTCCCTTTTCAAAATTTCTAGCCATAGCACAAAATCATCATAATAAACTTGCCTCATTTTTATTGGCCATGACACAAACTTGGTGTCAATTAAAACAGTTGATGTAGCAATTGCAGTATTTTTAAGCAGCTCACTGTATACTATGGTTTTGGGAACACTTACACGCTCACCTTCTATATTTCCTTTAAAGCGATGAAACTCCGTAAAAGAAAAACCAATGGACTTATTCAGCATAAAATGAAGTTGCTCTTCTAGTTTATTTGGGCTCCAAAGATCATCCGCATCTAAAAAAGCCATGAACCTTCCGGTGGCATTTGACAAACTCCGGTTTCTTGTTTCCGCTGGTCCTGAATTTTCCGTATTGCAAAACAGTTTGATACGTTCGTCTTTTGCTACATACTCATTTACTAAAGCCACACTATTATCTGAAGAGCAGTCGTCACTTATTAACAATTCCCAGTTTTGATGAGATTGATTTAAAACAGACTCTATAGTTTCTGCAATATAATCTGCAGCATTAAACATGGGTGTGATGATTGAAACTTTCACTCTTTCTCTCATTTGCAATTCATTTCTTCCAAGGCTTCTTCTAAACCATATTTTGGCTCAAAAGCTAAAACCGCTTTCGCTTTATTAATGTTTACCTCGGGCGTACCAAAATGAAGAGCTCTGTATATACCATTTAGACTAAGCTCATTTGAGCCTTGCTCAGCCTTTGACTTTGAAGACTCCATCTTCTTTTTAAGCACTTTCAGTAGAGGACGCATTAAAAACCCACCAATGCTAGAATAAAGAATCTTAATAACTAGATTCTTAATAGTACTTTCAGCAAACAAGTTTTGATTACTGGCAGAACAAATAAACTTACGCTTCTGCAAAATTCCGTGCATTTTGTATAGATCTTCCCATAGATAGGGAGTTCCATTAGAAATTAAAATTGGCTGATACTTATTTTTGCTCTCTACCTCTTTTGAACCAGCCGCCTTAAAAATGGCCTGTGCCACGTCTGCTACATAGACAGCAGCCAAAGTCCCCTTTCCTTTTTTAGGAATTATTAAATTGGGGGAGTTAAGCAAACTCATGAACGTCTTGCTCCAGTTTCCTTTTAAGCCGTAAACAATAGAGGGCTGTAAAACAAGTTTTAGTAATGAGGACCTGTCTGTCTTTAATATTTTCTCAATACGCTGCTTTTCCTTCGTGTAGATATCTCCATAACCAGACATGTCTGAAGTTTCTGAAACAGGAGAACCTTCAGTTTTTAAATCATAAACTATATAAGAGCTTAGGTAAACTAGTGTCTTTACATTGTTGGCATTGCAGGCCTTTAAAACATTTTTAATACCCGTAACATTATAGCTATACATATGATCAAATCCAGCATGAACCAAAACGTCACAGCCTAGCGTGAGCTCTTCAATAGATTCATAAAGGTCTAATGAGCCAATCACCTGAACAACATTTGATTTCAGACCGACACGGCTCTTTCTGCTGAGAAAACGTATCGAAGAAAATGAGTCTCCATAACGTTCCAAAAAATCGTTTCCTATAAAGCCACTTCCTCCTATTATTCCTAATGTCATGCTCCCGTCTCTAAATGGTCTGCCAATCTCATGGCCATGGCTGCAATGGTTAGACCTACATTAACATTGCCAGAGGTAGGAAAAACCGAGCCATCACATACATAAAGATTATTCGTATTAAAAACCTTTAAATCGGCGTCTACCACACCATTCTCTTCAGAAGAGGCCATTCTAGCGGTGCCTACATGATGTGCCCCCGATGTAAAAATATTCTCCCAATTGAAATCTTTCTTTGTATGAGTTATTTCAAAATCTTTACTATCAAAGAAATTTTCAAGACACATATTATATACCATTCTCATGTTTTCAAGATCATAATCTGTCAAATGCCAATTTACACTTGCCTTTTTATAACCGAATTCATCTTTCTTATCCGATAAGCCCACAAAACTGTCCCAGCTAGGTACTTGTTCGGTCATAAAAAACAAATCGGCATAATTATAAGAAACATTAAGGGATAACTTGTAAGTCAAAATTTGCCTAACCACATTCAGGTTTAATAAGGTGTTTTTAATGTCTGATAAACTGAGTTTACCGCTTTTATAGGTAAGTAGAGATAGTTTAATTTTCTCTGACTTATCATCTATTCCCTTGACAAAAGATGGTCTAATGTAAAAATTGTGGTTTGGAAGCTTATACTTTTCTTGGGTTTCTTCCGTAAAAACCAATCCAGTTTTAATTTTTGTTCCTTTACCGTAAGGCGTGGTACTATATATATGAGCTTTTTGTTTCTTCCTAAACTTTAGCTGAACCAGGTTACCCATAGGGTGATCCATAAGGTACCGACCAATATTCTTATTCTTTATCCACTTAGAGTTTAGAAGCAAGCGTGGCGTTTCTAAAGCTCCTGCACAGATAATGAACTTATCTGCCAAGACTTCTTTCGTTTGCTTTTGCCCCACACCAATCACGCAGGAACTCACTGAGCCAGAGCTAGCCTCTGACTTTAACTCTAAAGCAGTAGAATCTGAAAAAACCTCCACATTAGCATATTGGTCTGATATCTCTTTAATGGTCCTCTTTAGGCTTAAAATCTTCTTCGGCTGCTGAAAAAGTTTATTTTCAAGAAGCTTCTTATTAAAGTTTATACTTTCAACAGACTTTTTCAAGAATGCATTTAGCCTATTCAGAAAAAAATAATCATACTCTTCTATTCCAAAAAAAACAGCCGCCCTCTTATAATAAGGCATAATGTTTTCTTTTTTAATGGGCCAACCACTTTGCGGAATCCAAGAGCGTTTTTTAAAGTCTATATCATCCAAAAAGCTAAGAACTCCGTGCCACAGGTTACTAGTTCCGCCAAGCTGAACACTTGTGGTAATCATTTTAAAAGGCAAACCGTCGGACTCGTAATGAGGTTCGGCCTTAGGTCTCTTGCCCCCTGCTTCAATAATGGCAATTTTACAGTTCGGGTTATTTTTAACCAAAGAATCTAGAAGCATGCCTCCACCTATTCCCGAACCAATAATACAGTAATCGTATTTCATTTTTATACCTTTCTCCACTGATTTAAATCAAAATCAAACTTTTTAATAACCTTGGCAGGTATTCCTGCAGCAATACAGTTTGCTGGTAAACTTTTTGTGACTACGGAATTTGCACCAATAATACTTCCAGAACCAATTTCTACTCCCATTAGTACAGCTACATTCTCGCCTAACCACACATTATCTCCAATCTTCACCTCATCTGCAAAAGTCTTTCTGTCTTTAGGAATACTTAAAGGGCTGTCATGGTGCCCTTCAAAGCCGTAGCTTCCATGACTACAATCCGATATGTACACTTTACTCGCAATTAGCACATTATCTCCAAATGTTATTTTTTTTGCCGCTGTGATATGCACATAGTCATTGATTTGTATGTTTCTACCAAAAAATATTTTTGTTTTTTGTTCATGTTCATTGCCAACAAACTCGGCTTCAATTCTGCATCCCACCCCTGTAGTCAAACGCTCTCCAAAATCTATAAAAGATCGGCCTCTAATATCTATAGGGAAACGCATTAAGCGTGCCTTTCGAGCGATTAGCTTAGTCCTTAAAAAACAGTATGCTAAGTATAGAACACTTCCTAAAGAATACCTGAACCTCATAATTTCTATTCTGTTACTGGTAAAGGATACAATAAATCAAATATAATCACAAACAAAGCAGAGACAATAATAGCCGAAAAGTATCCCGCACCTACCAAGCTAACTATAGATGAAACAGATATAAGCGAAAGAAAGATTATACTTATGAAAAAGTCAGACAAGGTTTTTAAAACCAAATACCTTTTCCAAACTATTCCCAATACTACTCCAAAAATAAATGTAACTATTACAGAGAAAAAAGAACCAAAGTCAAGATACATAGCTCCAATTTCAGTAAAATAAACCCCTGGGTTAATTATTTCAGCTGTAATTTCAGTTGAATTAATTATATCAAAACCCAGTTTATTAAACATTATAACAAAGGTTTTTAGCTGGTAAGCACCCCAGTATGGGAAATGCTGTGGGTCAGGGGCATTAAGAAGCACATCTAATTGATTTACTCCGTGTGCTACATAGTACTCGAAATATATGGTAAGGGTGACCAGATTAGGGCTAATGTTTAGTAGGGTTTCTGTAAAGGGTTTTGGGCTACAAAGTTTTAACAAATAAGCCACTGCACTGATATCTCCAGCATCCCCAATTCTATCGAGAAAAATTTGCCCAGATATTAATATAAAAATACCAACTCCTATCATTAACAAGTACTTGGCTTTCCTCTTAAGCTTCATAGGCCCAATAGCCCTGGCAAAAAGGTACATTAGAATAAATGTAAAAGCAGTAAACCTTCCTCCTGTCATAAAAGATGACATAGCACCGATTATAAACATACCATTTAGCACCAATAGTGTTTTTGAGCTTAGAACTTTTGAATAGAAAACCGCTAAAAGTCCCGCTAAAACAGGAAAGCCAAAAAGTAAGCTAGATATCATGCCAAAGAAGCTCGAACCCAACTCTTTACTATCATCGCCAATGCTGGCACTTCTTATTTCAGAAAAACCTTCTAAACTTAGATTAGAACCGTAATGAGAAGATAAGTTTTTAACTTTCAAATACATGAAAAAAACACAGATAAAGGAAAGGAAAACCGTAATGTAGATCAACAAGTTTAGGCTTTTATTAGACTCCAGTTTTCCTGCAAAAACTTTAACATTCTTTCTAATTTGAATTAACCAAAAACTTCCAAAATAAAAACCAACGATAAAAACAACAATAAAAACAGCTATTGCAAAAGTGGTCTCATGAGTAATCGGAGCATAAGCCATCAACCCGAAAAAGCGAATGCCTATCACCAGAACCCAACCAAACAGGAAACACTTTACTGGAAAACTTAATGAGGACATTCTGTAATTCTATTAATTAATCACGGCTTTACTTAATTGTCACGATGCTTTCTAAGCAAACCCTTGCAACCTCTTCCTTTTCTTTTCTAGTTAAACTTCTAGCCTTTGCTTCATCCCCTACAAAAGGTAAAAGCCCTCTACTGTAATAAACTTCTGACTCTGCCAAAACCACCTTTTTATCCGCCATAATCGCCTCTACACCAGTAGTTCCTGTCCAAACTACAATATATTCTGCAATATCAAACATTTCAAATGTAGACACAAAAGGACTTATTAAATAAGTGTTTTTGAAAGCCAAAATATCCTTATACACTTTCCTTTCTCTTCTTAAATAAGATGCTGTATGCTCTTTAACTAAAACAGTATAACCTCTTTTAGAATAATTGCTAATGGTCTTAAACAAGGATGGATAATATGACAAGTAGTTTTCTCTAGGAACCCAATATTCCGTAGTGGACTCTGGATGATAGTGGAGTGGAATGTACACTATTTTTTTATTATCAAGCTCCTTAAAAGATTCTACGTTCTTTGTAAATAAACTAGAAACCCCAATAATATCTAATAAATTTCTTGGGTAGGTATCAACCACAGTCATCAGGTATCTATAATTCTTGTTGTTCAACAGTTTGAACTGAATAAGATAGTGCCACAAGTACTTCAACTTATAGGTAAAGTAGTATTTGGCCACTTTTTGATAGACCTGCTTTTTTGAAGAAACGTATGGTTGTACTGATTTTGATTGTATTCCAGCGATAAAGTCATCTATCTCTTCCGTTGAAATATCCCTCACATTATTCACCTCGCCACGTTCAGTAATTCTGCAATGAGCTTTTCCAAAAGAACTACCGCAAAAAGAAACCACTGAAACACCAAAATGCCTGGCTATCTGCGTTAATAAATCCACAACATAGCAATCTGGCATATTAGTTACCAGTATATCATACTTATTAGCCCGAAAGAACTCTAGGAGAAACTTAGAACAGTTTAATATGTAGTTTAAAGCCTCGAGATAAGGTATATGTATTCTAAAAAATCTATCATTCTTTATAATAGCCTCAAAATCAAGAACTGACTCAAAAAAAACATAATCCTCTGCTGTAAAATCAGTCTTAGTATATTTGTTTAAATCAATATAAAAGTCTGTTTTTAAAGGATAGTCTGAAAGGATTTCATACGAGTCAACTTTAAGGTGGTTTTTAATTACTTTATCTCCATATTCTCTGAAAAGATTTCCGTAACCTGTAGGCTCTCTAGCAAATAATAAAACCTTTTTACCTTTGTTCTCATTTCTAAACAGTTGGCTAATATCTTCCATTCAGTCTTAATAATTATTGCTAATAAGATCAATCTCCTTAACTTCTGAAGCCATTTTTCTAACAGCCATTTCAAAAGCTTCAACTTTGTTATTTGGCACGCAATATACTTGGCTAAAATTGTCTGGTGTATTGGAAAAGTCTCCATTAGTAACCTTATAAACCGAAATAGAGCGTTTCCAACCAAAAAGAGTTTTGAAGATTCTACTCGGAGTCATTAAAGAACCATGATCAGCGAGGAAATCAAACTTACCATAATAAAATGTATACCCTTCTAATAGAGAAGAGCATTTTTTTGCATAGTTTCTAGAAAGTGCTTCAAAACCCACAATTGCTCCTGACTTCATTATGTCATCAGCGGCATCTTGTAATATTTTAAACTCACCTCCTTCTATATCAATTTTAATATAGGTATGCGAAAGCTCTTCCAAACCAATACACTCTTCTAATGTTTGTCCTTTGCACATAAAAGTTTCCACTTTATCACGCATTAACGGAGACTCTTCAAAAGAGGCAAGTCCTGAGCTATCCAAAGGCACCTTGAGTTCAAGTTCTCTAGGTGAGTCTTGAGAAACAATAGCTACATTTAAAATTTTAACATTCTTATTGTTTTGAAAAATTTCATTTAAAGTCTCCACAGCCCTTGGGTTAGGCTCAACTAAAACAATAGAAGAATAGTCGTTCACTAATAATATGGCCTCATGACCATAATTTGCCCCTACATCCAAAAATGTTTTACATAAACCCATTCTGGCCAAGGCTCTATAAACGAAAATATTTTCGGGCTCTCTATTACAGTCCTCATACAAATATCGCTGTTCAATATCTGTGATATTAAGCTCTATAGAAGTCCCAAGTATTTCCGTGGTCTTTACTTTAGGCACTTTATCTCCAAAAGCAATAAGTGCTTTCATTTTAGCTCTCTGTACAAGATAACTTGCAAGATTTTTAAGGTCTACAGAGGACACTTTCAAAGGAGTCGGCATCATTAGTTATGAGTATTTTACTTTTCTAAAAACAATATTTAAAATAAACAAGGAGTACAAAGAAATACATATCCCATCCACAAAGAAAAGAAGATAAATTGAAAACTGGTTAATTGCTATAAAAAGGGCAATAGAAACATTGATAATGGAAATTATAGTAATAGCAATTAATAGTTTATTATTAAAATCCTTATAGACAGCGATTGGGCTAAAAATACCAGTTAAGAAAAAGAAGCCTTTAAAAGCTGCTATTGAAAGGGTGACAAACAATATATCATTGAACTGTGGATACAATGGGGTTATAATTACTAAAAACAAACTAAAAGCAATCAAGAGAACACTATAGGATAGTAAGGAAACCTTCAATTGCTTTAGTAAACTATTTCTGTTGAGAAGATTAATCTTTTCGCCAAAAAAAATATTCGATAGATAACTAAAGGAGCTAATTAGAACAACAATTATCTGTGAAAGTTTAAAGCCAAAGGTGTAAGTGGGTAATTCAACACTGTAATACTTCCCAACCAAATAACGTTCAAAAAAAATCAACAAACCAACGACAATTGTTGCAAGAAGAGAAGTGAAAATTTTCTTAACTAGAACATAATACTTAATTAAGTCCTTACGACTTATCTTCAAAGATATCCCAGAATAGTTTATGAACCTAGATGACAATAAAAACCAAAGAACGAAAGAAATAAGAAACGTAAAAAAAATAAACTTATCGAAGGTAACATTTACATCAAATTTAAAATAGATGAATGCTAAAACCATACTAAAAAAAGCCAAAACTGGTTTAAACGCAAACGCCAAATTAAACTTTTTCTCAACCCTTAACCTTTGCTCAATAACTGTGAAAAGATTAATAAATATTAAAGGAAAAATTAAAAAAGGTAAGTTAACTGAAAACCCTAAAACAGCTGCAACTATTACACTGGATACAAGACCTATTTTTAAAAGAGCAGGAAAATAATCGATCCCATAATTATACTTCACATAAGTATATCCATTATAAGAACCTAACAAGACATTAGGAAACAGTAATATTGCATTTTTATAATACTCTATATCTGAATATAGATTTGGTGCATCAACTAAAAAATATGGTAATGCAAGTCCTTCTATTATTCCTATTCCATACAAAAAGTATCTAAAAACAATGGTTTTACCATGCTCTAAGTATTTCTTATTTTTTAGAATTCGGTTCAGAGATAACAAATTAATAGGGTTTTAATAAACAAAAGGGGTACCCTTTGTAAAATCTTTCTCTGCAGCTTTACCTAAAACTTCTTCGTAAAATTTAGGACTTAAACCATCTCCTGGCCTAATGACTCTTATGTTTTCTGGAGTAAATTTATCGCCTTTCTTAATATCGTTCACTACGTAAATAGATCTTTTAAACTGTCGGCTTTTTTCTTCACTTTTCTGTGTATCCAGCTGCGTGTGACCTAAAGCCAAGAAAACTCTTTCCGTTTCCACTACTAAGCTTTTCAGTTCTTCTGGTTCTAAAGAAAATGCACTATCCACTCCTCCGTCTGCACGGCGTAGAGTAAAATGCTTTTCTATTACCCTGGCTCCTAAAGCTACCGCCCCTACAGAGGCACCAATACCCATGGTATGATCTGACAGGCCTATAATACAGTCTTCAAAAATAGACTGAAAAACAGGAATAGTATTTAAGTTGGTATTCTCAGGCGTAGCTGGATAATTAGAAGTACACTTAAAAATGATAATATCTTGAGCTCCATTTTCCTTAAGATGCTTAATAGCCTCGTATAGTTCATTTAACTTGCTAGCCCCCGATGATATTAAAATAGGTTTACCCGTTTGTGCTACTTTCTTTAAAAGAGGAAAATGATTACTTTCAAACGAAGCTATTTTATAGGCAGGCACATCTAAGTCTTCCAAAAAATCGACGGCTGTTTCATCAAACGGAGAAGAAAACGCCTCCATGCCTAATGATTTGGCATAATCAAAAATTTCTTTGTGCCACTCCCATGGGGTATAGGCCTCTTGGTATAATTCATAAAGGTTTTTTCCGTACCAAAGTGAACCTGAGTCAGTGATGTCAAACAAACCTCCGCTATGATTCATGGTAATAGTATCGGCTGTATAGGTTTGGAGTTTTAAGGCATCTGCACCGGCATCTGCAGCCGCTTTAACCAACTCCAAAGCTCTTTTTATATCACCATTATGATTGCCAGACATCTCAGCAATAATAAATGGTTTACTATTTTTACCAAGCTCCCTATTTCCAATTTTAAAAGACGCCATTCTAAATAATTTTTCTATTTACTTAAAAGCAAATTTAAGAGTAAATATATTGATATGAGTTTTTATACTCGTTTGAAACATTTTCTTTAAACTTAAGCCTTCTAAAAAGCTTTACCGAGGCCAAGTTATCCATTTTAACATAGCCAATAATTTCGATGTCTGGGTTTCTTTTTCTAAAGAAAGCTAAGCCCTTTTCTAACACCCAGAAACCCAAACCCTTTCTTCTAAATTTTTTATCTACAGAATAGCTTAAAACTGCAGATGCTTCATTTTTCTCAAAACGAACCTGCCCTATTTCTTCATTACCTAAGCACATAATACATAAGACAGAGTCTTCGCTTTGAATCCTTTTATTAAACCAATTTTTATGCGTTTGATAATCAATTTTTTCAGAACTAAATGATTGTTGACGTGTATCTTCATCATTAATCCACTCAAAATACATTTTACAATCAGAAAGCTGTGCAACTTTTACTGAAACCATTAAATCATAAAAGATATCTCTCAATCGCTGGGTTTGTCTTCCATCAAAAGGGTTAGCTTTTTCTCTTAAAAAAAGGTTTCCGTCTACTTTAAGACTGCTACTTTTTTTAAAATCATCATCAAAACTTAAGGCTAGTTTATTTTTCAAAAGATAGCTTTGGATGTTTTTCTGATTATCCGCTATCTGTTTTAGGAATAATAAGCCTCCTGTAGTTAGATATTCGTAAGATACCGTACTTGGAGGCGTTATAGCCCTAGCACACATACTCATATAATGATGCATTTCATCAGCAGACAAGTCATTTAAAACATCAATGACCAATGAGGTTCTTTCCAAAAAGACACTTAATTCTTTTTTATAAATATATGCAGAACCTATAACCAGAAAGCATTTAGCTGACTCCTTACAACTTTCCAGTTTATAAAGAATCTCAATGGTTTTGTTTTCAGGATCTGCACCACCTAAACAAATAAAAAGATTATTCTCCTTTTCGATTAAATTTTTTGCCCGAAATGGTTTTCTCAATAAAGCGTATTGCGGACCCAAATATAGCTTCGTATATTTTTCAACACTATAGTCGGCTTTAGTAAAACCACCAGAATGATTTATTACTGCGTCTGCCACAAAATGAGATTCCGCTAAATCATCAATGCAAATTACTTTAATATTATTTTCTTTAAAGGTCTTCTGGTATTGAACATCAAACTGGTATCCATCAATAATAATAATCTCTTGCTCTTTAATAAAAGACACTAAGTTCTTAGTCTCTAAAATAAGAGACGTAGAATCACTTAATTCTATTAGAAAATCACATACCTGTAATACCCTATCCTTAAGCTCCTTGGATGGTTTAATTATTATAAAATGGCATTCAAAAGTATCATTCAGTACCTCTGCCAAGGCTAGGCTCCGAAAAACATGCCCTAAACCTATTTTTGAGTTACCATCAGCCCTAAAAAATATCCTAGGTTTACCTTTCATGCTGATAAGATTTTAAGATATCTGCCGCATTAAACATTTCTTGTAAATCTAAGATTTCGGCGGCCTCATTTAATTCTTCACTCAGGTTCTTAAACACTCTTTTTTGATACACTTCTTGATTCAAAGTAAAAATGTATGGTTTCCTTTGCCATAGGTCAAAAATATCTTGAAAAGAAAAGTGTTCTTCATTTGATTTAAGGTAGTCGAAGAGAATTCTCAACATCAAATAATCTTCTTTAGAATCTAATGTAAGCCTTAAATTAGCCACTTCTTTGGGGAAATTTGCCCTCATAATATTATGAGCAAATTTTTCTTTATGGTTTCTGGCATAAAAAGTTACATGCTCCTTATCCATAGCTTCAGCATGGTCTAAAGATTCTAACAAGGCCGCTCTTGAAATCACCTCAACGTTCATACCAATCGGGTATCCAACTGTATGTGTATAAGATGAACCCTTCAAAAGATGTTCATTCAAAGCCTTTTCAACTATGCTGGCGTCTATACAGGGATTGTCACCTGTTAATCTAACTATGTTATCAAAATCAAATTTCTCAGCTACATCACAAAACCTTTTCAGCACATTATCTTCACTTCCTCTATATACTTCAAAATTGGTTCTAGAAGTAACAAATTCTACTAGCCTATCATCTGTCTGTTTATCTGTAGTTGCAAGAATTACTTTATCGCAGTTTTTAACACTACTAGCAATATCTAAGATTTCCTCAATAACTGTGATTTCCTCAGTGATTGGCAAAAGAACCTTTCCTGATAATCTTTTCGAGTTTAACCTTGCTTGTATGACAATTCCCGTTCTCATTTTTAAATTGAAGTCCAGCCGCCATCAACGGCAATATTTTGACCAGTTATAAAAGATGAGCTATTAGAACATAAAAAGGCAAATATACCCTGTAACTCTTCTGGCTTACCTATTCTTCCCAAAGGGTTTTTACTACTTAAGGCTTCTATAAAGCCGACATTCTTTTGAACTGCTTCACTGGGGAATGGTCCAGGAGAAACTGCGTTCACCAAAATATTATCTGTACCCAAAAAGCTTGCAAAATACTTAGTTAGCTGAACTACTCCTGCCTTGGCTGCTCCGTAATGCGGTGGATTTAAAAACTGTGGAAAATCTGTATAAACCGAGAAATCTGGTGCCACCATTCCGTACATAGAAGACACATTAATTATTCTTCCGCCTTTGTTCTTTTTCATAAAAGGCAGTACTTCCCTAATACACCTATAAATACTATTTAAACTCCCATCTATACTTTCGTTCCACTCATCATCTGACAAAGACTCTGGCTTATTTCCTTTCACATGAAACGCATTATTAATAAGAGCGTCTATTTTTCCATGATTATCAAATACTGCCTGATATGCCTCTTTTATACTTTTAGAACTGTCAATGTCTAAATATTGAAATGAAACATTCTGGTTGCTAAAAGTTTCTTCAAATTTCTCCTTATTCCTTGCCAACACTACCACAGTCGCACCACATTTAAGAAGACCTTTTGTAATGGCTGTACCCAAATAACCGTAGCCACCGGTTATTAAAACAACTTTATCTTGTAATGAAAATAGGTCTTGCATCTATTATTTGATTTTCCAGTTACTTGGATTAATAATCATTTCATCGTCTACCCTATAGCCCTTAAGTTCTTCATACATTTCATTTACCAAACTACTATCAGACAGCGTACTAATATTATTTTTCAACTGATCCAAGTTGTCAATTCCAACTACAACTTTATCAATATTTGGGTTTAACAAAACAAAATTTAAACAAATGGAAGTTTTCTTTAAATCATACTCGTTTAAACTCTCCAATTTAGGAATAATCGATTGAAAATAATTGGGTATTTCTTTCACATCCATAAAAAATAGACCTTGTAGAAAGACTGACCTTACATGAACCTCAACCCCCTCTGAATTTAATTTTACCAGTTGAGCATCAAAACGTTGATCAAAAACACTAAATGGAACTTGAACTATGTCAAATTTAATTTCCTTTTCTAAAAGCAACTCCAACTCCGCTGGATTATACAGAGAAAACCCTAATTTCTTTATTCGCTTCTCTCTCTTTGCCTCCATCATTCGCTCCATTAGGAGGTCATCTTCTAAGTAAGTAGAAAAGTGATGAAATAGGTATGCATAAATTTCCTCTCGGTTAAGGTTTTTTAGAGTGCTATCCAGGTTTTTATCGAAATCACCTTCTTTACAAGGTTGTAATTTTGAAACTATATTAAACCCATCCAAGTCACATTGACCTAAAGCCTTTTCACTGGAACCGTATAATGCTGCCGTATCTAAAGTATCTATTCCCTGAGATTTTGCATATTCCAAAATTTCACTTACTGCTGACAAACTGGGCTTACCTTTTTTATTGTTAATCCCATAGTTCATTCCAAATTGAACTGTACCAATTGCCAGTTTTGAAATCATTCAGCTACTTCTAAAATTTTGGTAATAACAAAGTCTTGCTCTTCATCTGTTAAGCTTGGAAACATTGGAAGACTTAAAGTCTTTGCGTAGTACGTTTCTGCTACTGGAAAAACTAACCTTTTAGATTCCAGGTTTCTGTAAAAAGGTTGTGTATGCACTGGAATATAATGAACCTGAGTGAAAATTTTATGTTTTCTTAATTCATCATAAACCTTTTTTCTATTATTTAACTCCACTAAGTATAAATGATAGGCATGATAAACATCAGAAGCTACCTCAGCTGTTTTAACAGCAGTTCCTTTAAAGGCCGACTCGTATCTCTGAGCAATTTCATGCCTCCTTTTTAATCCTTCATCTGCTCTTCTAAGTTGTGATGTGGCTAAGGCTGCCTGAAAATCTGTTAGTCTATAGTTATAACCTAGCTCATGCATCTCATGATACCACAAGCCATGGTTTTCAATTAACTTAGAAGGTTCTTTGGTAATGCCATGAGTCCGTAATGATAATAGGCGTTCGTAAAGAGCCTTATCATTTGTGGTTATCATGCCTCCCTCACCTGCGGCAATATGCTTTACAGGATGAAAAGAGAATATGGCAAGATCGGCAAAAGCACCATTGCCACACTTTTGTTTTTTCTTCTTAGAATCTATAAAATAGCCTCCAGGAGCATGGCATGCATCCTCAATAATCCAAAGACCGTATTCTTCAGCTAAAGCTTTGAACTCTTCAAGATTACATGCATATCCAGCAAAGTCTACAGGAATAATACCATCATAAGTACCTTTTGGAGATTCCTCTAAAAGTTTTCTTACAGCTTCTATATCTAAGGTAAATGTCTTTGGGTCTATATCTGCAAATGTAATTTTCCCACCACAGTACTTTATGCAGTTAGCTGAGGCCACAAAAGTTATTGGAGAAGTAATTACATTACTACTAGCACTAACGTTTAATGCCATTGCAGCCAAATGTAAGGCGGCAGTTCCGTTAGAAACAGCCACTGCATACTTAGCCTCTACATAGTCTGCGAATTTCTCTTCAAACTGTAAAATACGAGGGCCCTGGGTCAAAAAGTCGTCACCAAGTGCCTCAATAACCACTTGAATGTCTTCGGGGCTTATATCTTGCCTACCATAACTTATCGCTCTCATACTTCAAAAGTATCGTCAATATGTACTTTAATTAAATCTCTAAGACCTTCTATGGTTTCCCATTCATCATTGGTTCCCGAATTATACTTAAAGCCTTCTTTCACCTTTACGGCATTATGCTTTTCAATAAACTCATCTATTGACCAATTATGTGTTGCAGGAAGAATTGTATAGTACTTTCCTAAATCATAGGTTAAGAAGGAGTCAGATTCAGAAATCATTTCTTCATGCACTTTCTCTCCTGGTCGAATTCCTACTACCTTTTTTTCGCATTTTGGACCTATCGCTTCGGCTAAGTCAAGAATCTTATAAGATGGAATTTTGGGGATAAATATCTCTCCTCCCCAAGCATTTTCCAAGGCATGCATCACCATATCTACTCCACCTTGAATTGGAATATTGAAACGAGTCATATTTGTATCGGTAATTGGCAAAACACCTTCTTTTCTTTTATCTAAGAAAAATGGAATGACAGAACCATTAGACCCCATAACGTTTCCATATCTGACCACGGAGAATTTAATTGGATTCCAACCCCTAATATTATTTGCAGCAACAAATAGCTTATCAGAAGCAAGTTTGGTTGCACCATATAAATTTATTGGAGCACATGCCTTATCTGTAGACAGTGCTACCACTCTTTCAACATCTGTTTCTAGGCAAGCATTTATGACATTTTCGGCTCCAAGGATATTAGTTTTGACACATTCCATGGGATTATACTCTGCAATGGGTACATGTTTCATGGCTGCCGCATGAATTACATAATCAACACCCCGCATAGCTCTTTTCAATCGGTCAAAATCCCTAACATCACCAATAAAAAAACGTATTTGAGGATATAAATTATGAGGAAACTCTTGAGCCATCTGAAATTGCTTTTGCTCATCTCTAGAGTATATCACCAATCGCTTAACCCCATTTGGTTTTGAAAGGATCTCTTTAGTTAAGGCCTTTCCAAGTGAGCCAGTACCTCCCGTAATTAAAATAGATTTTTCGCTTAACATTAGCCTTCTTGAGTGTTTATTTTATTATAGAACTTATGGTTCTTACTTAATATGTGAAGTAAGAAAAACTTTCCTATGGTTTTTCTTTACAAATAACGTTGCTACCAAAGAAACCAGAAATCCAATTAGGATAAAAACACCTAAAATGAATCCTTTCTTAGGTTCACTTGCCAAATTAGGAGCCATTGGTGGTTCCAGAATTTGAAATATCGGAGTTTCCTGTTTTAATTTTAACTTAGACTCTTCGTATTTTTTTAAAAGCTCGTTATAAATGCTAGTTGACATCTTATACTCCGACTCAATCCTCTCTCTCTGGACATCCGCTGACTTCAATCTCATTGTGGCAGCAGAGAACTGATCTTCATAAACCGCTTTTTTTGACTGATCTTTATAAAAGGTTCCTTTAGCCGATGCTACCTTATTCTCTAAAAAATCAACCTCTGACCTTAGCTTTTCAGTTCTATAAGTACTAACATAACCAGTCAAGTAATTCATAGCATAATGGGCTATCTCAGCAGCAATTACAGGATCTGGCATTTTTGCTGAAATAGATATCACTCCACTTTTTTTATCAATACTTCCAACAACTCTTTCTCTGAGCTCCTTAATCTTACTCTCAGTTAACTGGTCTAACACAATCACCCCTTCTGGTCTACCCTTAAAGGCTTCTTGTGTACTTTCTTCGGAGCTTTCAATTATATATAAATCACAGTATTCATTAAAGCGTATACTATCACTGTTTTGCGTTATAAAAGTCTGTTCTAATAGGCCTAAAAAAAATGGAGCTGTTTTGATAACGTCCGGATATAAGTCTGGCCTGATAGCGTCCGTATTATTTTTCATCCCAAGCTCAAAACCCCCTATGCCAACCAAATCAGCCAAGCCGCCTAAAGAGCCACCGCCTCCAGATGATATTTCTGGCAATATTTTTCCCTCAGAAACATATTCTTTTTTCAAGCTAAAAGCAAACCATATCCCTAATATCGCAAACACTAGAATTATACCAAATATCAATAACTTCTCCTTCCAAATAACCTTGAGAAAAGCCTTGAGATCTACCGTAAAAACATCTTCCTCCATTAAATTAGACATACTATAATATTCTTATTACTGTCACTAAAATAGTAGCGATAGAAACAAAAGCAGAACTAACCGCAATTCTCTCGGCAGGAGTCCACCTGTACTTATTTCTTGTTGGTATTATCACCTCCATGCCACGTTGAATTTCCGGATATTTTTTTATCCCCATAAACGACCTCGTTCTGTCCGTCAAGCCGTTTGCATAACGTACATATGCTTTCCTTACGTAGGCAGAGTCTGTTACTCCTCCCGCTTGCGAAATATAATCCTGAAACTTTAAATCTGGCTGATAGGCTATAATTGTAGGATTTAAAACCTGCCCACTTAACTTAACTACTTCCTGTACTTTCGGAATAATTAAACTATCCCCTTTTGACAAAATCAAATTCCCTAACTCCTTACTGTTACTTAATGCTCTTTTAAGATCTAGAGCAACGAGCTTTCCTTCTCTATAAAAACGGGCACCTTCCGAATACGCTTCCATTCTTAAACCGCCTGCCCTTTCAATCAAATCTGAAATTCTTTCCTCTCTTTTTAAAATTGTATACAAGCCTGGATAATTCACTTCACCTGTGATACTCACCAACTTTTGCTCCTCGTAATTAGGAAGATCTCTGACAAAAACCTTGTCAAAAGGACTTAAAAGCGTCTTCCCATCCTTAGCAAAAAGGTCTTCACTATTAATTATAACTACCTCGACCGTTTCATTTGAGCTTTCATCATTATATAATCTTTTTGCAATTTCTATCCTCTTTTCTGAAGCACCCTCTTTAAAACCTCCAGAAAGTAAAATCAAATCCTCTACTGACATGCCTTCAGCAAAATCAAACTCACCTGGCTGATTAACAGAACCTTTAATTTCTACCCTTCTAAGCTCTCTAAGCTCCGTGATTGACTTAACAATTACTTGGTCATTCTTCTTTAAATCTAAATCGCTTTTAGAGCCATTCAATATTTCTTTTAAATTAATCGAAATAATTTCAGGGTCTAAGTTTTCTCGCTCTCTAACTATTAAAACCCGCTCCAAAAAAGCATCTTCCCTTAAACCCTCTGAAGCCTCTAACAAGTCCTTAACAGTAGTTAAAGACTCACTTAATGAGTACTCTCCTGGTCTAAAAACAGCTCCAGAAACCTCTACCCTATTTTCATACCTATCAAGAATGGCTCCTATATGAACTAAATCTCCATTTTGAAGAGCATACATTCCTAAATTATCACCATCTACTGTCAAAAGTTTTTTCTCTTTTTTAGTATTTCTGGTGATCTTAATACTCTCTAGGTATGCTTGATCTGAAGGCCCTCCTGCATAAAATAATGCATCCTCTAGGGTCTCATTTACTTTTAACTCATAAATACCCTCTCTCTTTACTTTACCCTCCAGCTCCACTTTGGATTCTGCCATTGGTACAAAAATTACATCTTGATCTAAGAGTCTTTCATTTCCAACAAACTCTCCTTTTGTAAGAAAAGGATATAAATCTATCTGAGCTTTCTCTTTATTTTCCCTAAGGAGTTTTATGTTTCTAAAAGACCCTTTTTCTCCGGGGCCACCAGCTAGGTAAAGTGCGTTAAAAACGGATGCAAAAGCGGAAATGGTATATGTCCCTGGATTCGCGACCTCACCAACAACTGTGACCTTAATGCTTCTTACATTTCCTAAGGTTACATCTGCATTTAGTTTCCCATTTCTTAAGCCACCAAAGAGTAGCTTTAATCGATCGGTTATTTTAACCTTTGCTGCCGCAACAGTCAATCCATTCACATATATTGGAGAAAGACTTTCCAGCTTAACTGTTCCTTCAGGAGAAACCGTCACATCATAATGCTGGTAGGCATATCCAGTTATATCTATTTTCAGCTGATCATCCGTACCTAAAACATAATCCTTTGGGGTAGGAAGCCTTAAATTCGGTTCAAAAGAAAGGTTCTTATTATTAAATATCTCCCTCCCAAAAACTTCCTTCTTCTGAGCAATCTCTGTTTTTTGATCAACTTGTATGGGAGTCCTTTCTGCTAACTCTCCTATTTGCTCACGTGTAGTTTTATTGTCCGTTTCGTTAGAGAGGTTATTTGTTCCCGTCTTAATTCTGTTGATTTTCTCCCTAAGTTTGGCAACATCGTCGGGAGTGTAGCCGTTTAATAAAGCAGCAGCTTCAATTTCCGCATCAGACATTCCCCGCTGCTCCATTTCCTTAATAAACTGCTCTACCTGAGCATCTGTAACCTTATCAACATCGACAGGACTCTGAGATACAGGACTTTGGGAAAACGTTTCAAGCGATAGAGTAAAAAAGAAGAAGAGCAAAAAATAAACGTAATTTCGTTTTGCCATTGAGGGTTCTTTTGGATTTTTGAACAAAGAAAAGGAATTTTAATCTCTATTGCACATTTTGAAACTCATTTCTTATTATTCGGAACTTTAAGCGAAAGGTCTAATTTTCAATAACAAAGCGTCCCCAAAGTTCAGATTTCCAAACTCTATATGATTCACTGCTAAAATAACTACTTCATTTTTCTTAAATTCTGGTTTTTCTGATACTTCAATTCCCATCTCCTTTACTACAGAATCTCTATCGACTAAAGGATCATAAACGCTAACGACAGCACCAAAATCTTTAAGCTCATTGACTAAATCAAGCACTTTAGTATTTCTAAAGTCAGAACAGTTTTCTTTATAAGCAAATCCTAAAACAAGAATCCGTAAACCAATTAGATTTAAGCCTTGAGCCGTAATTATCTTCATGGCTTTATGTGCTGCAAACTTACCCATTTCTTCATTTACCAACCTACCAGCACCAATTACTTTTGGATCATAATCTAAAGCTCTAGCCTTGTAAATCATATAATAAGGGTCAACACTAATGCAGTGACCTCCTACTAATCCTGGCTTAAAGTCTAAAAAGTTCCATTTGGTTTTTGCAGCAATGAGAACATCATTCGTCTCAATGCCCATTTTGTCAAAAATAAGAGCTAACTCATTAACAAAAGAGATATTTACGTCTCTTTGGCAGTTCTCAACAAGCTTTGCCGCTTCCGCTACTTTTATCGAGGGAGCCAAATGGGTCTCTACCTCCAGAATGGAACGATATAATTCATCAACCATTTTAGCTATTTCTGGACTTGAACCAGACGTAACTCTCACAATAGACTCAATACTTTTTGTTTCGCCTGGGCTGTACCTCTCTGGAGAATAACCAATCCCAAAATCTTCATTTAACCTTAGCCCAGAAATAGACTCAATTATAGGTATACAAAATTCTTCCGTACAGCCAGGATAAGTCGTTGATTCATAAATTACTAAATCTCCTTTTCTTAAAACTAAACTTATAGCAGATGTTGCAGCCTCCAAAAAGGATAGGTCGGGTTCTTTCTCGCTATTTACAGGAGTTGGCACCGTTACTATGAAAGCTGTCCGCTGTTTATTTACTGGAAGATGATTTTGAAATACTAACGAGGTTTTTTCTTTTAAAAACGGTTGCTTAACAATGTTTTTTGAATCAATACCTTGATTCAATTCATCCACCCGTTTTCGATTTACATCTACACCAATAGTCCTGTATTTATTTGAAAAAGAAATGGCTGTTGGTAGGCCTACGTAACCTAGACCTACAACTACAATTTGTAAACCAGAATCAATCTTCCAATGCATTATTCAGAAAGGTGTTTCGAAGTAAGAAGAACAAAATAAATGCAAGCAAAGACCAGTTCAAATATATATAGTAATAGTCTCTTACATCTTTAACAAGCGTTTCTGCGAATCTAGTTTTTTCTAAGCCGTCTATATTTTCAAAAACACCCAACAATGATTCTCTAGACACTGCTGAATAAAACATTGCATCAGTGTTAGTGGCAATCTTATTTAAGATTTGGGCGTTTGTAGCTTCTACTCCTATGTTAGTTCCTACTGCAATGGTATAAATTCTTATACCAAATGATTTTGCTAAATCTGAAGCCGATTCCGGAGACAGGTTTCCCGCAGTATTGTCTCCATCACTTAAAAGAATTATAGCCTTGCTTTCTCCAGAAGCATCCCTAAGCCTATTTATAGAAGTTGCGATGGCATTACCAATGGCCGTACCAGATGCATTTATCATATCCCATGATACCTTATCTAAATAATCTGCTAAAACATCATAGTCTGAAGTTAGCGGACAAATAGAAAGAGATTCGCCAGCAAATACCACCAACCCAATTTTATCATTCGCTCTTTTGTCCAAAAACTGTAGGGCTACTAGTTTTGCAGCACTTAGTCTATTTGGCACCAAGTCCGCGGTTCTCATGGACTCCGAAACATCTAAAGCTATTATGATATTAATTCCTTCAGCTAATGTTTCATCCGAATCTAGGCTCCGCTGTGGTCGGGCTAGAGCAAGTAACAGTAAGGCAGTGGCTAGGCCAAAAATAGCAGGTACTACAAACCTTAGATTTTTTAACCAACTATTTGATATGCTCTCTTTTTTGACCGTCAGGTTTAGCTTTTGACCTGTATTCCCTCCAAAAAACCATCTTAAAATAAATAATAAGGGAATTCCTAAGATTAAATAGAGGTACATAGGGTTTGCCCATATAAATCCTCTAAGCGTAGCTGGAGAAAACCAGTAAAAGGAAAACCATTCTGCCATCATTACATTTTATAAGCTTCCACGGCTTTTCTAACACTTCCATGTTTCAGGAGAAGGTTTTGAGCCAATTCGAAATCAATAGCTAATTCATTCATAACCATTCTGGTACCTCGCTCCACTAATTTATCATTAGATAGCTGCATGTCTACCATTTTATTTCCTTTGACTTTTCCTAGCTGAATCATTACTGCTGTAGAAATCATATTTAGAACGAGTTTTTGAGCTGTTCCTGATTTTAGCCTAGTACTTCCTGTTATAAACTCAGGCCCAACAATTACCTCAACTGGATAATTTGCGGCAGCGGCAACACCACTTCCCGCATTACAAACGATACAACCTGTTAAAACACCAGACTCATTAGATTTTTTAAGTCCTCCTATTACATACGGTGTTCTTCCACTGGCTGCTATTCCAATTACAGTATCATTTGAATTTATACCGTAAGCCTCCAAATCCTTCCAAGCTTGTTCTTCATCATCTTCTGCAAACTCTACTGCCTTTCGGATGGCACTATCTCCGCCAGCAATAATTCCTACCACCAAATCATGACTTACACCAAAAGTAGGAGGACACTCTGAAGCATCTACTACACCTAGGCGACCGCTAGTTCCAGCACCGATATAGAATAGTCTACCACCATTCTTCATCCTTTTGACTATCTCAGTCACAAGGGCCTCTATCTGAGGTATAACCTTTTCTACCGCAACAGGAACAGACCTATCTTCCTGGTTCATTCCTTGAAGAAGTTCCTTCACAGATTTATTCTCCAAGTTGTCATGATTTGAACTTGACTCTGTTGATAATTCTAATAAATCAGCCATTCGTGTGTTATTTAGACAGTTCAGCAAAGTGTTTATAAAACAATGGAATAGTCTCTATCCCTTTAAAGAAGTTGAAAACACCATAGTTCTCATTTGGCGAGTGCAATGCATCTGAATCTAAACCAAAACCAAACAATATTGATTTCAAGCCTAGCACCTCTTCAAACAAAGCAACAATTGGAATGCTTCCTCCTCCGCGTGTTGGCACTGGTGTTTTACCAAAGGCTTCCTGCATTGCATTAAAAGCGGCCTGATATCCTATGGAGTCAGTAGGTGTAACATAAGGCTGCCCACCATGGTGTCTTGAAACGGTGACTTTCACCGTGGAAGGAGCTATCGCTTTAAAATGCTTATCAAACAGTTCTGAAATCTCTATCCAGTCTTGGTCTGGTACTAGTCTCATTGAAATTTTTGCGTTAGCCTTTGACGGTAATACCGTTTTAGACCCCTCGCCCGTATAACCACTCCAAATTCCATTTACATCCAAGGTTGGCCTAATGGCTGCCCTTTCTCTTGTGGTATATCCTTTCTCCCCCGCTACATCATCAATATTCAAATCGCTCTTATACTCTTCCTCATCAAAAGGAGCTTTCTCTAAAGCCTCTCTCTCTTCCACAGTTAATTCTACTACTTTATCATAGAAGCCCTCTACCATAATTTTTCCATCTTCGTCGTGAAGAGACGCTATCATTTTTGCCAAAACATTGGCTGGATTTGCTACTGCTCCACCGTATACCCCAGAATGTAAATCTCTATTTGGTCCAGTTACCTCCACTTCCATGTAAGAAAGGCCTCTCAAGCCAGTCTCTACAGATGGAATATCATTCGCAATAATAGATGTATCAGAAATCAGAATAATATCTGCTGCCAATTTCTCCTTATTCGCCTTAATAAAAGTTTCAAGGTTTTCAGAACCAACTTCCTCTTCTCCTTCAAACATAACTTTAACATTACAAGTCAAAGAATTATTTTGAAGCATGCCTTCGATGGCCTTTACATGCATGTAAATTTGACCTTTATCATCACAGGCACCTCGAGCGAAAATAGCTCCGTCTGGATGCACTTTTGATTTTTTAATTACTGGTTCAAAAGGTGGAGAATCCCAAAGTTCATAAGGATCTGCGGGCTGAACATCATAGTGTCCATACACCAAAATAGTTGGTAAATTCTTATCAATAATCTTTTCAGAGAAAACTATTGGATGACCTTCCGTTGGGCAAATTTCTGCCAGATCCATCCCAGCGTCTAAAAGCTTGTTTTGAATCCAAGAGGCAGCCGCCTGCATATCACCATCAAATTTGGGATCGGCACTTACCGAAGGGATTCTAAGAAAATCAAAAAGCTCGTCTAAAAATCGTTGTTTATTTTTCTCAATGAATGATTTCATACCTTAAATTACCTTTAATTTAGGCAAAGGTACATATACTAAATCATTCGAAATAAACTTGAGATTATCTATTTGAAAAAACGACTACTTCGGTGGATATTTGTTTTCGTTGCCTGCTAAAAGTCTTTTTACATTTTCTCTGTGCGTGAACAAGAGAAGTAAAAAAAGAGCAAGAGCCATAGCATGAAAAAAATGCTCGTCTGGTCTTCTAAAGAAGTTAAATGGAATAAAAGAAAAAGAACCCATTAATGAAGCCAAAGAAACATACTTGCTGAAAGTCAGAACTATAGCGAAAACCACTAGGCAAACTAATGCACCGTAAGGGTTTAGAGCCAAAATAACACCAAAGGAAGTAGCAATGCCTTTTCCTCCTTTAAAACCTGCGAAGATTGGAAGAAGATGGCCAATCACTGCAGCAAAGCCAACGATTATTAAAGTTGATTCGTCTGAACCTAAAATTTTTTTGGCAATAAAAATTGCTAAAAAACCTTTAAGCATATCAATGATTAAAACTGCTAAACCAGCTTTTTTGCCTAAAACTCTTAATGAGTTTGTGGCACCTGCATTTCCAGAGCCAAACTCTCTCACATCTACTTTATGGAAAAATCTGCCATAGAGTACAGCTGTGGGAATCGAACCAAGTAAATAAGCCAGTAATATTAAACCTGCAACAGGAAGCATTTGATACGGTGAAATTTTTTGAATTGCAAAACTAAATAAATTGTACCATTTTAAGACAACCACTTTGCATATAATTCACAAACAACTCAACAACAGTTAATTATAAAATAAAAAGTGTTTATTGAATTTACCTATTTCAACTTTACTCCCTTTTTCTTTAAGGCTAAATCATGTGCTGTATCATAATAAGAACGTAGGTTAGCCCAATCGAAGATGTCCGAAAAGTTTTCAACTCTATTTCGCTGCATTATTCTATCTCGCCTGTTCATGGTCACAAAATTGAAAAGTTGATCAGCTAACTGCTCCGCAGCTTCATCATAATTTTTCTTCTTTCTGTCTACCACATAAACCCCAACATTTTCATAATCCTTCATTATTTGGAGCATAAAATCACCAAAACCAGACAAGTCAGATGTTACCGTTGGAATTCCTCTAATAACGCACTCTAATGGCGTATAACCCCAAGGCTCATAATAACTAGGAAAAACGCCCAAGTGGCACCCTCTAACAAACTGACCATACTCTAAACCAAACAAAGGATTAGTGGTGGAAATAAAATCAGGATGATAAACGAACTTCACTCTATCCTCCTTGTTATTTTTCATATTAGAATGATCAAAAAATTCGGTAATTTGATCAGGACCTTTAAGCAAATGGGTTGTGGTTTGAGGCAGGTTATGTGTCTTCCATGTTTGTATGGTTCTTCTTAGTCGAAGTCTCCAATAATCTTCTACAAACGTATTTAAGTCTGGCAAGGTTGGGTCTTCATTGGCTGCAGAAGCATAGAACAATTGCTCTCCAATTTGTTCTTCAATAGACTCGCATGTTTGCTTAATTTCTTCCATTACGGCCCTTGATTGAAGAACCTCAGGGTTGATGGAATGAACAGGGTTTCTCGTAATAATAAACATGACCACTGTGGTGTCAATATTATTCTTGACTAGCTTAAAATTTAGCCTTTTAAGTGCTTCTAACGTTATGTCATAACCCTTATTTTTAAACTCATACCTTCCAGAAGTAAAGAAATACAAGGTATTGTCTAAATCCCAGCTATAGCTTTGGAAGAAATGTCCCATCACAAACTGGTTTATCTTCTGTTTAAATTTAATATGCAGGTTTTGGAACTCGTGTGTGGCAGCATAACGCGTAATATTAAGTCCATTAGGTAATATTAAATCACATTTTCTTTCAAAAAACACCTCACATTCCTTTGCTGTAATTTCACTAACTGTTGTAAGTACATGACAGCTTTGTGCAGCATGATGCTCTATTCCTGCCTGTGCTTCGATGTTATAATTTCTTGCTTCTACCTCCCAATTATAATTAGGTAAATCTTCATAAAAGTTTTCAACGTTACCCGCAATATACCTTCCGAGCATAGTAGCATGTGTAGTGAATATAGTGGCTAAGTCAATCTTATTTTTAGCAAGATTTAAAATTGGAACAGCCGACATCCACTCATGAAAATGGGCTATAACATTTAATTTCTTTGAGTGATTATTGACAAACTCCGTAAGGTAAAGTTCAATGTAGTGACCAAAAGCTATAACTTGATTAACCAGTGGTTCCGCATTTATGGTACTTATTTTATGGTCTTCCCAAAGCTCAAACTTCAGATTGTCAATACCCTCTAAGGCTTTTGCAAAGTCAATAAGTATCATTCTTGGTCTGCCTGTAACTAGCCAATGACCATAATACACCGTAATACCACTTTTCTTAAGTTCCTCTGCTGCCTTACAAAATGGGGAGTCGTCTGAAGATTCTTCAAATTCTATAGACGCTGTTTGGTCAAAATATGGCCCAATAAGACAATAATCATCCCCCCACTTTTCCACCATGGCAGGTACTTTTGAGCGGATAACGGTATAAATACCTCCTACTTGATTACAAACTTCCCATGCAAGTTCAAATAGAACTTCTTTTGACTGTTTTCTCGGCTCTACCTTAAATGTCTCTTGTGATGCTTTTACAAATTTCTTTACTGCCATATTAAAACAATTCTCCGGTTCTATGTTTGGGTACTATATTTAAATGTTTATAAGCTTTTTCCGTGGCTTCACGTCCTCTAGAAGTTCTCTTCAAAAATCCCTCTTGAATCAAAAATGGTTCATATACCTCCTCTATTGTCTCTGCCTCCTCGCTACAAGCTGTTGCTATGGTAGAAAGACCAACAGGCCCTCCTTTAAATTTATCAATTATAGTGTGTAGAATTCTATTATCCATCTCATCTAAGCCATGCTCATCCACATCTAGAGCTCCTAAAGCAAACTTTGCGATTTCAATATCAATTTTTCCTGAACCTTTTACTTGAGCAAAATCTCTTGTTCTTCTTAATAGATTATTAGCTATTCTAGGGGTACCTCTACTTCTTCTTGCTATTTCAAAAGTACCTTGAGCTGTTATGGGCGTCTCCAAAATTTGAGCAGACCTACCAACAATTACACTCAAAAGCTTAGCATCATAATATTCCAATCTAGCATTAATTCCGAATCTGGCTCTCAAAGGAGCTGTTAACAATCCGGCCCTAGTAGTAGCTCCAATTAAGGTAAATGGATTAAGCGAAATTTGAACACTTCTTGCATTTGGACCTGAGTCCAACATGATGTCAATTTTATAATCTTCCATAGCTGAGTATAAATACTCTTCCACTATCGGGTTCAATCTATGAATTTCATCGATAAAAAGCACATCATTTTCTTCTAGATTTGTCAATAAACCCGCTAAATCACTGGGTTTATCTAAAACAGGGCCTGAAGTTATCTTAATTGATGCGTTAAGCTCATTGGCAATAATGTAGGATAAAGTAGTTTTTCCTAAACCTGGAGGGCCATGAAGCAAGACATGATCCAATGCTTCTTCTCTCTGCTTGGCGGCAAGCACAAATATTTTCAAGTTTTCAAGCACTTTTGCTTGGCCCGTAAAATCTTCAAAATTTACAGGTCTTAAAGCTCTTTCAATATCCCTATCAATAGGATTAAGCTTTTCTTGCTCTCCGTCTAAATAGTCTTCCCGCATAAAATTCGTTACAGAATTAAATTTGGTAAAAATACGAATTGTGACTTAGCAAGATCTTTATTGCGGAAAGAAAAGATCTATTTTTTTTACTTGAGTACCCATACCGAACCCATTTCTTTCAAGACGCCTCTTTCTGGAAAGTCTAAAGCTTTATAGGTCAACACATAAGGATAAAGTGTTGGGGCTTGTATTTTTCCCTTAACTCTTCCGTCCCACTTAATATCTAAATTATCTGTCTCAAAAACCAACTCACCCCATCTATTAAACACTTTGAGATTTACTTCATCTAAGTAGGCATATTCGATTTTGAATGATTGATTTACAGCAATTGGACCAATCGGTGAAAAAGCTTCTGGAAAGAAAACTCTGGGTTCACAGCCTTCTAATACTTCAATTTCATCACTGGTGGAACATTCAAAATTATTTTCTACCTCCAGGGTATACACCGAAGGGGCTATTACTTCCTGAATAGAATCACTCGCATTTCCTCCCAATGGAACGCCAGTGGCGGTTCCCCAACTGTAAGTAAAAGTATCGCCTCCAGTTACTGCCGCATACAACTTTGCCTTTATAACTGGAAAGTCTCTTGTGCACACATAGGCGAAATCAGGAAGAGCAGAGACTGGAGAAGGTTTTATATAAATGGAGTCTACCAAAACCTCTTGTGTACATTCCGTTTCTGTAGCTTCTAATAGCTTATCAATAACCTGAGAGTTAATTATACCACTCAGTGGCGATTTGTTGAAAACCTTTATTATTACCTTAATTCTATTCCAGCCGAGTTTTGGAAAAGTATAATTGACATTTTCACCTTTCATGGTGGTTCCATCTTCAAACTCCCATGTAATTTCATTCCGCATAGGATCACAAATTCCTTGAGCTTCTAAGGCAGTAGCCGCATTAAAACAGTTTCCTGAATAATTAGCAGATGCTCCTCCACCTTCTTGTTCTTGATTGGCGTAAGTAACTGAAGGGAAACCCAAGCCAACAGTTCCATTAACCTCAATACCTCTATTAATATCATTATAACCCACTAAAGCAGGTCCGCCAAGCTCATCTGGTGCCTGTAAATAAGCAATCTTATCGCTATCTTTTACAGCCATATATAGAAATTTTTCACCTGAACTGTTTGGGTTAATTGGTCCCAGTTGTAAGGCCCCAAATTGTTCTGTATTTGATTCATCTATAGTTAAAATATTAGCCTGGATTATGGCTGGGTCTGTATAAAAGACAGGAATTTGAAGCAAGTAAGATGTTTCTCCGTTAGCTGGATCTCCTGAAATAGTGGCATAAAGTAAATTACCATCAGGGCTAAACGAAAGACCATAAACAGTCGGTGGAGCAGAAATTCCAAGATTAATAGTTATTGGATTTGAAAAGGCTTTGGTATCTGGATCGTAAGTAAGCACTTCCACCACATTATCACCACCAATAACTCCAGACTGAGCCATTTGGGTACCTTGTTCATCAAAAACGGTATAACCCGTATTAGAATCTACCTCGTCTTGGAATATTCCTATTCCTGTCTCTGTTGTTTGAATTCCTACAGAATCTATTCCAATAATTTGAATTTGATTATTGCCTAGTTCATGAGTGAAAATGTCAAAACCTGTTTCGTCTGGTTTTGGAAGAACAGTGACCTTATCTGTAATTCCTGCGGCAACAGGTACATCCCTTTCTACAATTTGCCCCATGCCTCCATTGTACCGAAGGTCAATAACGCTGTAAGACAAAAGCCCTGTGTCAATATCCTTAGAAAAGACATAGTATTGATGGTGAGGGCACTCATTACAGCTACTTTTAGGGATAATAGTTAAGCCTTGAGATGCGGTATTATTTCCATTAAGTAAGCCAACGCCATTAGCATCCAAAACGGGCTCATCATTGCCATCATAAACATTTTTACCATCAGAATAAAAAGCCAAACTCCCAGAAGGGCCATAAACCATTGCCGTGGCTACTTCAGAATCTAAAGGGTTTGACCTTCCAGCAGCAGGAGAAATAGTTATGCTATCTGTTTCAACCTCAGCAAAAAAATCACCTTCGGGGTCTAGCGAGTCTCTCGGTATCTCAACACCACCATCACTTTGAAATTCTAAAGTGGCTCCTTTTCCAAAAAACCACTCCTCATTTCCGCCACCGCCGCCGGCTTCCTCATAACAAAACTTTACATTTATTTTAGCGGTACGCGAACAACCATCAGGACCGAAAACCTCTACAGAATAACAGCCAGAAGAATCAACATCAATAGTTTTAGTAGTATCGCCTCCAGGATACCATAAATAAGAATAATTAGAAGTTCCAACTGCTAATTTAAATGGATTAAGTGTTAGAGCACTATTATCACAAACCGTAGTATCCGCTGAAGTTACTCCGTTAAATTTAGGCTGCTGTGGCAAACTTCCTATCGAAACTGTTTTTGAAACTGTTGAAGTTATCCCAGCTTTAGAAATCTTTGTTAAAGAAACCTGATAATCGCCCGCAGTGCTATAAAAAAACTGTGGGTTTCTTGTAGTTGCTTGGCTAGGATTGGTTGGGTCTCCAAAATCCCATACCCAACTTTCTGAATCCAAATCTGTATCAAAAAAATAAGTCGCATTAGGGCATCCTTCCAATGCTCCACCTTCTCCTGTCGTAATATCCAATACACAGGATTTAGGACTAACATAAAATTGACCCCAAGACTGACCCGCACCAAAGGATGCAAGCGTCAAAAGCGACAGTTTTATTATATTTTTCCTAGTTAAGCGAAACATTTTATAAATTTCTTATCAAAAAATGACTCAAAAATTAAACCAACGGTTTAATATTAGATACGAGATTAAAGGTAAAATTGCCTTTAGAAAACGACATTTTAGCCCTTTTATTCATTTATTCCTACCAGATTTTAACATGAAAATCAAAATAAGTATCGGAAACATCAATAATTGTATTGAGGTTTCTGATAAGATTCCAGAATTCTCTGACAAAAAATATGACATCACAGACTATAAACGAAGGCTCGATAAAACCTTTCATTTAATACTGATAGCCTATGATAATAACGAAGCCGTAGGTTTTAAGGTTGGCTATGATAGAGATAAAAATGGAACATTCTATAGCTGGATGGGTGGAGTTATTCCTGAATATAGGCAAAGAGGCGTGGCTAAAGAACTTGCAAAAAGACAAGAACAGCTGGTGCGAAAAGAAGGTTTTAAGTTTATTTCGTTTAAAACTAGGAATTATTTAAAAGCAATGCTGGTCTTCGGAATTCGCAATGGATTCAATATTACTGGCATTGAAGAAAAGAATATTGCTTCTGAAAACAGAATCATTCTTAAAAAGGCACTTAATTGAATTGAAAAACCCTAGAAATTTAATGTTGAAAAACATATCCTTATTTTTGCAAAAAAAATTAGTATTTGATGAAGTATTCTATTGTGGCCTATGGCGATCCTGTTTTAAGAAAGGAATGTCGTGACATTGAAAAAGATGAGCTAGATGTTAAAAAACTAGCGGAAGATATGTTTGAAACAATGTATGCGGCTTCTGGGGTTGGCCTAGCCGCTCCTCAAATTGGTAAAGACATTAGAATTTTTGTAGTGGATGGTCATCAAATAAATGAAAATTTAGAGGAAGGAGAAGATGTGAATCCGTCATTAGTAAACTTTAAAAAAGTTTTTATCAACGCGGAAATCTTGGATGAAACTGGTGAAGAATGGGCCTATGAGGAGGGCTGCCTAAGTATTCCAGACGTTAGGGCTGATATATACAGACCTGAAACACTAACAATTAGGTATTTTGACACAGACTGGAACGAGCATACTGAGGTTTATGATGATATGGCTGCTAGAATTATCCAACATGAATATGACCATATAGACGGAATTCTTTTTACCGACTTAGTAAGTCCATTGAAAAAGCAAATGCTTAAGAAGAAGCTAAACAACATTTCAAAGGGAATAGTAAAAGCCGACTATAAAATGCGTTTCTACAAAAAGTAAAATGAAAAACGACCTACAGGTAGCGATAATTCAACCAGATACATACTGGGAAAATCCGGAAGCAAATAGGTCGGAGTTGGAAGAAATGATTTCTTCTTTAGATACTTCTGTGGATTTAATAGCTATGCCAGAAATGTTTTCAACAGGCTTTAGCACAAATCCACAGAAGATAGCTGAACCAATGAATCTCACCACTCATAGGTGGATGAAACAAATGGCGAAAAGATATAATGCCGCCATATGTGGAAGCTTGGTTATAAAAGAAGGTGAAAATTTCTTCAATCGCTTACTTTTTGTCAAACCTGACGGCGAAACCTCCTTCTATGATAAACGCCATCTCTTTGCTTACGGCGGAGAAGACGCTCTTTACAGCAAAGGTTCTGAACAAGTAATAATTAATTATAAAGGCTGGAATATTTGCCCATTGATATGTTATGACCTCCGTTTTCCTGTTTTTTCAAGAAATAATAAGCTCGAATATGACATATTGTTGTATGCAGCAAATTGGCCTGCAAAAAGAGAAAACGTTTGGGAAACGCTACTAAAAGCGAGGGCAATTGAAAATCAAGCATATGTAATTGGTGTAAACCGAGTTGGAACCGATGAAAACAAACTCGTTTATAATGGTCATTCAGCCATCATTGACCCGAAGGGCTATGAATTAAAAAAGCTAGGCAACAAAAGTGAAATGAGTATTTCCACTTTGTCAAAAAAGAATTTGGATGACTTTCGTGAAAAGTTTCCAGCTCACCTAGATGCCGATGATTTTCAATTAATGAAGGGATAACAATTATATTTTATCAGCAATATTTCTATCGTTTGATAAACGTGGCACTTTGTTTTGACCTCCAAGTTTTCCTATTGATTTCATATAATCTATAAAAGCATTTCTCTTCAAAACCTTTATCACAAGCGGTTTTAATATGCTTCCTACAATCAAGTCTTTGTAATAGGCATTTAGCTCAACTAGTTTTTGATCTAAGTCATTTGCGAAAGAAACCAAATCGTTAGGCTCTTGTTCAAATTCAATAAGCCACTCATGGTAGGGTAAACCTTCTACAGGAGCCACCATAGGAGCTACAGTATATTCTACCAGTGAAACTTCTGGATGCCTTTCACAAGCATATTTCATGGCCTTTTCTATTTCTTCTCCAATCACGTGTTCACCAAAAGCAGAAATGAAATGCTTAATTCTTCCAGAAACAATAATTCTGTAAGGGTCAAGCGAAACGAACTTGACTGTATCACCAATAGAATACCCCCAAAGGCCCGCATTGCTATTTATTATCAGAGCGTAGTTTTTATTAAGTTCTACTTCGCCAATGCTTAGGCGTGTAGGGTTTTCATCAAAATATTCTTCCGCAGGAATAAACTCATAAAAAATCCCACTATCTAGAAGCATTAGAAGCCCTTCAGACTCAAATTTATCTTGATAGGCTATAAATCCTTCAGAAGCAGGATACAGCTCAATAGAGTCTACCTTTTTCCCAATTGATTCAAATAATTTAGCCTTATAAGGCTCAAAGTTTACTCCTCCGTAAACAAAAAGGTCAAATTCAGGAAAGACTTCTTTAATCTGCTTGCCTGTTCTCGCGTTAATCTTATCAAAATACATTTGCACCCACGGTGGAATACCTGAGATAAGACTCATTGGCTGCTTGATAGTCTCCTCAATAATAGCCTCTAATTTCTCCTCCCAATCTTCTATGCAATTAGTATTGTAACTAGGGAGTTGATTTGTTTTCAAATAACCTGGAACATGGTGATTTGAAATACCGGATAATCTTCCCGTATGAATCCCAGCTGTTTTTGACATAACAGGGCTTCCTGAAAGAAAAATTAGCTTATGGTCTAAAAATTTAGACTTCCCTGTTTCATGAATATAGTTTAGTAAAGCGTTTTTAGCAGAGCCAATATGATTATGAATAGAATCAGTGGTAATGGGAATGTATTTGATTCCTGAGGTTGTTCCTGAGGTTTTTGCAAAGTATAGTGGCTTTCCTTTCCAAAGCACGTCGCTTTCGCCCGCAATAATTTTCTCAACATAAGGTTTTAAGCCTTCATAGTCATTTACAGGAACAGCCTGCTTAAAATCAGTGTAAGATTCTATTTCGACAAACTTATGGTCTTTCCCAAAAACAGTATTCGAAGCATTTTTTACGATACTTTTCCGCCATTTCTCCTGAACAGCTTCCGCATTTGACTTCCACTTTTCCTGTTTATTTGCCGTATAGGCAGCCAGCGGCTTACTTAGACTAGATTTTATTCCCATTGCTACAAAACTATACAGAAAAGCTAAAATGATTTCTATTTACCCTTAAAACCAAAAAAATCCCATGAAACTAATCATGGGATTTTTTATTAAACATTTCTGATTAAGCTTCTAAAACAGCTTCAGCCAAAACCAGAACTTTATTATTTACTATTTCAATAACTCCACCGTCTACAATCAAAGAGCTTTTAGAGCCTCCTTGTTCGTACGTCAAATTACCTTTAGCTAAAGTACTAACTAAGGGAGCATGATCATTTAAAACTTGAAACTCTCCATTCTTTCCCGGCAAGGTCACTACTGACACTTCGCCTTCAAAAACGTTTTTATCTGGTGTTATTATTTCTAAAATCATAATCTACTCAATTAATTGATTTGAAAAGAATTACTGGTTGTTTGCTTCTGCCAATAATCTCTCTCCTTTAACTACGGCGTCTTCTATTGTACCTACTAAGTTAAACGCAGCTTCAGGAAGGTGGTCATAAAGACCATCCATAATCTCGTTAAATCCTTTAATGGTGTCATTAATATCAACCAATACTCCTTGAAGACCAGTAAACTGCTCTGCAACAAAGAAAGGCTGAGATAAGAAACGCTGAACTCTACGAGCTCTAGTTACTATCAACTTATCTTCTTCAGAAAGTTCTTCTAAACCAAGAATTGCGATAATATCTTGAAGTTCTTTGTAACGTTGAAGTGTGTTTTTTACTCGCTGGGCACAGTCATAATGAGCATCTCCTAAAACTTCAGCAGAAAGAATTCTTGAAGATGAATCTAAAGGATCCACTGCAGGATAAATTCCAAGTTCCGAAATCTTACGATTCAATACCGTAGTAGCATCCAAGTGAGCAAACGTTGTTGCTGGAGCCGGGTCAGTTAAATCATCAGCAGGTACGTAAACCGCCTGAACCGAAGTAATAGAACCTCTTTTTGTAGAAGCAATACGCTCCTGCATCACACCCATCTCGGTTGCCAGTGTTGGCTGGTAACCTACCGCTGATGGCATACGACCTAAAAGGGCAGAAACCTCAGAACCCGCTTGTGTAAAACGGAAAATATTATCAATAAAGAAAAGTATATCACGCCCTTTACCTTCACCATCTCCATCACGGAAATGCTCAGCAACTGTAAGACCAGATAAGGCTACTCTTGCACGAGCCCCCGGAGGTTCGTTCATTTGACCGAAAATAAATGTTGCTTGAGAATCTTTCAAAGCTTCTTTATCCACTTTGCTCAAATCCCATCCACCTGCTTCCATGGACTCTTTAAAAGCATCACCGTATTTCACAATACCAGACTCAATCATCTCACGAAGCAAATCATTTCCTTCACGAGTACGCTCACCTACTCCAGCAAATACGGATAAACCTTCGTATGCTTTCGCAATATTATTAATTAGCTCTTGAATCAATACTGTTTTACCAACACCAGCACCTCCAAATAAACCAATTTTCCCTCCCTTTACATAAGGAGCTAAAAGGTCAATAACCTTAATACCTGTAAAAAGTACTTCGGTAGTAGTAGCTAAGTCTTCAAACTTAGGAGCCGAACGGTGGATAGAAAGACCAGGAGTAGTTACTTCTCCTAAACCATCAATTGCTTCTCCAACAACGTTGAAAAGACGACCTTTGATTTCTTCACCAGTTGGCATCATGATTGGCGAACCCAAGTGTGTTACATCCATTCCTCTTTGAAGACCATCTGTAGAATCCATCGCAATAGCTCTAATTCTATCTTCTCCAAGGTGTTGTTGACACTCTAAGATTACTTTTTGACCATTTGGTTTAATAACAGACAATGCGTCGAGTATTGCAGGGATTTGAGAGTCTTTGCCCTCAAAGCTTACATCAACTACAGGTCCAATTATTTGTGAAATTTTACCGATATTCGCCATATCAAGATATATTTTGTTCGTCTATGTTGAGTTTTGGAATGCAAAATTAAAAACTCCGACAGTGAAAACAAACTTCTCCCTCTTTGTTTTTTGCATTTTTTGAAGAGAATCCACATATTTTTCCATAAATAATAGGAGGATATGGTGAATTAGAGGCCCAATGTATCCTTTAGAACAGTGCCTTACCCTTTTTCCATTCCCAATAAAATGCGAAAAAAACTAAGCAGTATTCTATAAAGAGGAGCCATAAGTTTTCTTTTACAGGACTAAATGAGTAGGCAAAATACGAAAGGCAAACCGTGTAAGTCCAGACTACTGGGAAACGAAAGTGGGTAAAAAGAGAAATTCCAAAAAGTGTGATTATGTACCAAGGATGCACCGTAGTAGTGCAGCTTACGTATATAAGTAAGATCAAAAGCGAAGCTTTTACAAACCTTAAAGAAGAAAAAGACACTTTTAGAATTAGAGCAAGACTTATAAAAGCAAGCATTGGTCCGAAATAATAGATAAGATTATAACCTGTTAGCCACTGCCCTAACTCTCTTAACAGAAAATAAAAACTGGCATTAAACTCAAACTTGTGAAAATATAAATCGAGTGAGTTTAAGATGTTGGACAGGAGTTCGCTTTGAAAAAATGGTATGAAGAGTAAGATATTTGTCACTATGGTAACTCCAACAAAAAAAAGCCCTTTCTTAAATCCCAATTTCCTCCAAATAAGCGGCAGAAAAATAAGTGGCAAGAGTTTCACCGAAACAGAAAAAGCGAAAAAGATTGCGGATAAATAAACCTTATTAAATCTCAGATAAGTATAATACGCCGCTAACAAAAACATGAACATAAGCCCTTCAAAGTGCAGACTACCAATGGTTTCAATAATTAAAAAAGGGTTAAAGGCGTAGATAGTCAACGCTTTAATTGTTCTGGAGTTTGAGTAGTGAAGCTCATTACAAATTCCCTTTATCAAATAAAAGTTGGCTAAGAAGGCTCCTATTAAAATTAAGCGAAAAGAAACAATGCTTCCTTGAATAGTTCCTCCTCCCATGAAAGCACCTAACTGAAAAAAATACTGCTTCAGCGGTGGATATAAACTATAATAATTTGGAGAGTTCAGTTTTCCAAAAAGTCCGTCTATTGTACCAAACTCAAAAATCGATGGTAAATATAAGTAAGGGTTGAACCCTTTGATACCTAAAATACCGTCCCAGATAAATCGGTAAATATCATCAGATAGTATTGGAATAAAACCTATAAAAACAAACCTGAAAAGTAAAGCAACAATTAAGAGGTGCCAGGCCTTAAGTTTCGCTTTTTTTATACTATAAAAGTAAAGTGCGAACAAGCCAGACAGGACAACAAAGTAGGTAAAAAAATCTTCACGCTCTTGATGAACAAAAACGAGAACAGCGTATAGTAAAAGAGAAATTGTCAGAACAACATATCGCATAAAAAAACCGCCATTATTAAATGACGGTAATTTAGGGTTAAATAGGTATAGTATAAATTACTTTCTAGCCAATTTGGCTTCAATGGTCTGTTGCGTATGAGGTACAGCCCTCAGCCTTTCTGCTGGAATAAGCTTACCAGTATCTTTACAGATACCATAAGTTCCGTTCTTAATTCTTATTAAAGCTGCTTCTAATTGGGAAGCAAATTTTTTCAATCGACCAGAAGATTGACTAAGTCGCTCTTTCTCTCTCATGTCTGCACCGTCTTCCAAGGTCTTACTTCCTACCGCAGTATTATCTGTTCCATTATCATCCTTTCTACTTAGTGTTCTACTAATAAATTCTATTTCGCTATTAGTGGCATCTAATTTTCTATGGATTATAGCTTCAAACTCTGCTAATTCACTTTCCGTATAATACGTTTTTTCTACTGTAGCTGACATAATTAACTCTATTTCTTTTAAGTAAGAATACAGGCTTTGCCGTTATCGCCGCAAATATAGGTTTTTATGCAACTTATATCAATGCCCTTTAAAATAAAGTTTATAACATCGCTTTTACATTAAACCGAAAACTGCCAGTTTTTCGCCACAAAAAAAGGCGAAAACCAAAAAAGGCACAACAATATACCAATTGTTATGCCTTTTACGATTTTTCATACTGCTAAGAAAAACATTCTTAAAAGTATAAATAATATGGTGATTCTAAGCAAGTGCCCTTATTACTTGCTTAAATTCTCATTTTTAATTTGATTTTGAAACCACCTCCACATCAAAAGCAAGGGTAGTTTTTCCAGGAATAGAACCAGAACCAGCCTCTCCATATCCCAAGCTCCATGGAATAATAAGTGTAGCCTTCTCTCCCACTCTCATATTAAGAAGTCCATCATCAAAACCTGGAATAACGGAGCCTGAGCCTAAAGAAACTTCAAATTCTCCTTCATCAAAAGTTGTTTTGTTTAAGAAATATCCTTTGTACTTCACTTTGACCACATCACCCACAACCAAATCTCCATCGGCAGGTCTATCGTCATTTCTAACTATCCTAACACCCTTATCTGTCACTTCTGGGCTTGCTAAATTATTCATAGAGATAAATAAGTCTATAAAGTCTTCTTCTCCGTAGAACTTTATATTTTCCATTTCCAAAACTGTAACTTCCCATGGATCTAGAGGAAAGTTATCTGGCGGATTAGCCCCATAAACCAAAGGAGAAGGTAAGTAAAATATACCTTTTTCTCCTTCTCCCAATGAACTGAGAGCTATTACAAAACCCTGAAAAACACTACTAGAAGAACTCGCCGCAAAAAAGCTTGAATCTTCTGCAGTAACGTTAATTAACTCTTTGCCATCTAAAGTACTTAACTTAAAAGCTATATGAAGTGTTACGTCTCCTTCAGGATAAACTGGACTTTCCACCTCAACCAGCTTTTTAAAGAAAATACCTGTTGCCACGTTTTCTTCCAAACCTAAGCTGTTAGCCTCATTAAAGGCCCTAATTTCCTCCCTATTTAGATCTAAATACTTTTGATCTTCATTCTCAATAAAATTCTTCCCGCAAGAAGTAAGACCCAACGCCACTAAAGCTGTAATAATTACATTTTTCATTTTCTACCTATTTCAAAAAGTTCGATGTCGAATACTAACGGAGAGAACGGTGGAATGGTTGCACCAGCACCTCTTTCTCCATAAGCTAAGTCTGAAGGAATAATGAAAGTACTCTTTTGGCCCTTTTTCATAGTTTTAAGAGCCTCGTCCCAACCCTTTATAACATATCCCAAACCTACTGGAAATGTGAAAGGATTGTTTTGGTCAAAAACTTTACCATCAAAAAACTTCCCTACATAACTAACCGTTACGGTATCTCCCGTTGCCACCGTTGCTCCGGCACCTTCTTTTTCTGTCAAATAATAAATACCATTCTCCATCTTAACGGCATTTGGGTATTTATCTTTCACAAATTCAGCAACAACTTCCGCTTCGCCTTCTCTTTTCTCTTCAAGAGATTTCTTAAATTCCTCAACAGATTGTACACTTTTTACTTTTACCAAAAATTTCAAGTCAGAATGTTCTGGAACTCCAGGAGGAAGTGGTTGACCCATTTTACCAAACAATGAATCTACTTTTACATAGACTGTAGCACTGTCCCCTTCAGACAATAAAAACAAAGCATTTTCAAAAGAACCCTTAAATTGACCTTTTCTAGCAGGAACCTGTACTGGCTGTCCTTCTGACCATGTGTCTCTAAAAACTGTATCTAACTCACTTGATATTTTCATATCCAAGGTTAGCATATCGCCTTCTTGTATTTTTTTATCTCCTCCCTTTTCGTGAATCTGATACTTATCACCGTCCTCAGTTTCAGTTACCTTAAATTGATTACAGGCCAATATTGAACCTACTAATGCTGCAAATAATACACTTGATTTAAAATTCATTTTTTTTCTTGTTTATGTTTCCCGCCTCTTTATGAAGGCTGAGAGGTTAATTCTCCTTTATATGTTGGAAGTAGCTCCAAAAACTTTTTAACTGTATCTTCTAAGCTGTCATCCGACTTCCCTCCTGCAGCATTTTTATGTCCACCACCGCTAAAATGGTTTCTTGAAAACTCTGAAACAGAAAAATCATCAACAGACCTAAAAGAGATTTTAATCATGTCGTCTCTTTCTATAAATATGGCGGACATAACCGCTCCTGAAATTGATAATCCATAGTTCACCAAACCTTCGGTATCTCCTTTCTTAGAATTATAGGCCACTAATTCTTCTTTAGAAAAGTAGAAATAAGACACTCTGTACTCCTCTAAAAAATTTAATTTCTCTTTGAGGGCGTAGCCCAAAAAGCGTAATCTATCAATACTGTTTTGGTCAAATAGCCTTCTATTAATAGCATTCGGGTTTATCCCTTTGTCAATCAACTCACCCGCAATTCTGTGAACGGTAATAGAAGTACTATCAAATTTGAAAGAACCAGTATCTGTTAAAATACCTGTATAAAGGCAAGTGGCTACATCCTTATTAATGTACTTCAATAGTCCAAGCTCTTCTATCATTAGATAGATAAGCTCGCAAGTCGCTGCCGCTTTTTCATTCCAAAAGACATAATCTGCGAAAGTTTCCGGTGCTTGATGATGGTCAATTAGCACTTTCAAGGCAGAAGATGTACGGAGGCTTTCTTCCATGTCTCCCACACGGCCAAGTGATGAAAAATCCAAACAAAATATTATGTCTGCTTTTTCTATTATTTCCTTGGCTCTAGGTTGTAACTTCTCATTTTGAAAATCTAAAACTTCGCTCACACCTGGCATCCATGCTATATAATCAGCATGGTCTGTAGGGCTAACCACCGTTACATTGTGATTTAATTGTTTCAAAAAGGCCCAAAGTCCTAATGAAGAGCCAAATGCATCTCCGTCTGGGTTTTGATGTGCGGTTAAAACAATGTTCTTCGGTTTCTCAAGAAGAGCCAAAAACTCATCCTTTTGCTTTTGATTGTCAGTAAAGTATTGATGCATTTTCTAAATTTGGCTGCAAAGGTACAAAGCATATTTGGAATGGTTTCCGAATTATCAGGCATTGTATTTCTAAAAACCTTAATTTTGTTTCAAACAGAGTTAACACTTATCAAAATGAGCAATAAAACATTCACAATGGTTAAGCCGCATGCTGTGGCTGACAATAATATAGGAGGTATCATCCAAATGATTGAAGCTGCTGGTTTCAGAATTGTGGCGATGAAAAAAGTACTGTTGACTTCAGAAAACGCTGGTAAATTTTACGAAGTACACAAGGAAAGGCCTTTTTATGCAGAGCTTTGTGAGACAATGGCTGCAGGACCTATTATTCCAATGATACTTGAAAAGGAAAATGCTGTAGCTGACTTTAGAGCATTAATTGGCTCAACTGACCCCGCAGAAGCTGCAGAAGGAACCATCAGAAAAAAATACGCAAAATCTAAAGGCGAAAATGCTGTTCATGGTTCAGATTCCGACGAAAACGCTCAAATAGAGTCATCTTTCTTCTTTTCAGAAATAGAGCAATTTTAAGCATGGGAAGAATTTTGGCAATTGATTACGGCGGAAAAAGAACTGGATTAGCCGTTACCGACCCACTTCAGATAATTGCCACTGCTTTAGAAACCATTCCTAGCTCGGAGTTAATTCCTTACTTAAAAAAGTATGTTAATGCCGAGCAGGTTGACGCCTTTGTGATTGGTGAGCCTAAAAACCTTGATGGTTCAGACACAGACGCCAGCTCTTTGGTTAAAAACTTCTTGGTTAAACTGAATATAGAATTTCCACAAATTCCAGTACATTTAATTGACGAAAGATTTACTTCAAAAATGGCCGTTCAATCAATGATTGCCAGTGGTACTAGCAAAAAAGATAGGCGAGTAAAAGGAAACATTGACAAGATTTCTGCTACGATTATTTTACAAGACTTTATGAGTAGACAGCATTAAGTCCGCCTTCTAGGTTTATCAAGTTTGTAAATCCATATTCTTCTTGAAGCAACTTTATCGCTCTTAAACTCCGTTGCCCACTTTGGCAATGAACCAAGACTTTTCCCTCTCTTTTTATTTGGGAAATGTACTCCTCTATTTCGGAAAGTGGCATCAGCTCTCCACCCAAATTATCAGCTTGATATTCGCTTTCTTCACGTACATCAATGAGCTGAATTATATCACTTTTTTGATTTTCATAATTAGAAAAGGACATGCTGTTCGTTAACTCATTATTAAGCCCACAAAACTTTTCATAATCAATCAACTCTGTAATGGGCTTCGCACCTTTATTTCTTAGAATTTTCACTTTTCGAAAATTCATATTTAATGCTTCGACTAATAAAAGCTTACCACTCAACACCTCTCCCATTCCCGTTAAAATTTTGACAACCTCTGTAGCCTGTAAAGTGCCTATTATCCCTGCCATCATCCCTAAAACACCCGCAGTAGCACAATTTGGTGCCATGTCTTCTGATGGCGGATTTGGGAATAAATCTCTATAATTTACAGCTCTATCATAATTAAACACAGAAACCTGCCCTTCAAACCTATAAATAGCACCATAAACGAGTGGTTTATTTCTCAAAACACAGGAATCGTTCAGCAAATAACGTGTAGGAAAGTTATCTGAGCCATCCACCACTACGTCATACTTTTCCACAATTGACAATGCATTTTTTGAGGATAAACGCGTGTTATATTTCTCAATTATGACATTTCCATTAATACCTTCAAGCCTCTTCGCTGCTTCTTCTATCTTTTCTAAACCTACAACATCTTCATTATAAAGGATTTGTCGCTGTAAATTAGAGGTATCAATTTTATCATCCTCAACTAAGCCTATTCTCCCAATTCCAGCAGCCGCCAAATACATCAAAACAGGACTGCCCAAACCACCACAGCCAATCACCAAAACAGAACTTTCTTTCAGTTTTTGCTGCCCTTCTAAGCCAAATCCTGGAATTAGAATTTGTCTGCTATATCTTTGAATTTCACTAGCATCTAGTTTCATGTTATTCGTCTTTTAAACTTGCCCCATGCCCGTTTTTATCATTAAAAACAGCAACTCCTTTTTTAACATTTACACCATCGGCTGGGTCAACTTTTAGCAGTGCGGCTCCATCCATATCTACATAATCTACCAACGAAATTAAGTGAGCAATGGTGGAAATCCCCACGCTACTTTCTGTCATACAACCCATCATTATTTTTAACTCCATTTCTCTGGCTCGCTTAATCATTTCTAGAGCAGGATAAATACCACCACATTTTGTTAGTTTGATATTAATGCCATCAAAATTCAATGCACATTTTTCCACATCATTTATGGAAAAACAACTTTCATCAGCAAAAATGGGCGTAGAGCTAAGCTCCTTCAAAATACCATGTTCTATTATCTTGTCTTTTGCCATAGGCTGCTCAATGAACTCTAAGTCTAAGCTCGTCAATGCTGGAAGAAAACCCTTTGTCTGCTCTAATTCCCAAGCAGCGTTAGCATCAATCTTAAATGGTTTTGAACTAAAACCCTTTAAAAACTTCAACGTTTCGATATCATTTTCGCCACCAACTTTTATTTTAAAACTAGGCCAATCTGACTTTGAAATAGTTTCTGCCATATTTTCAGGCTTATCCATCCCTATGGTAAAACAAGACTCTGGCAAATTCTCAATACTCAATCCAAGATATTGGTAAAGTGGCTTCCCTGCTTTTTTTGCCTGCCAATCAAAATAGGCAATGTCTACAGCACATTTAGCAAAATGGTTTTGCCCGAATAGGGTATCAATTCTTCGCCAAAAAATTTCATGAGATTCCCCGAAAAACCCTTCGATCGCTAAACTTAGAGATTCTATTAAATCGATGGACTCTTTTACCGTAATTCCATAATATGGAACATGGGAAGCCTCCCCTATTCCTTCAATTCCCTCATGAGCAATTTTGACAAAAAGCGTATCAGTATGCGTTCTTACACCGTGCGAAATTCTAAATGGTGTTTTATTTTCCAGACTGACCGTTTTAGTACTTAACTTCATACCAACTTCATTTCAAATAAGTGAGCCAATTTTCCAACCAGAACAACCGCCACTTCATTTAAATCTAGCTCTTTCCCTAATTCCATTTGCATAGAAGTGACAGCTTTATCCTGAATCCCACAAGCTACAATGTTTCCGAAGTAAGCTAAATCTGTATTTACGTTTAAAGCCAATCCGTGCATAGTTACCCATCTGCTTGCCTTTACTCCCATGGCACAAACCTTTCTTTCGCCCAGAAGTCTCTCTTTATTTAGCTCTAACCACACACCTGTGTAGCCATCTACCCTACCAGCTTTAATTCCATAATCTGCCAAGGTCAAAATCACGGCCTCTTCAAGCAACCTTAAGAATTTATGAATATCTGTAAAGAAGTTTTCCAAATCCAAAATTGGATAAATAACCAATTGACCAGGACCATGATATGTAATATCTCCACCTCTGTTTATTTTATAAAAACTTACATTTTTCTCAGCGAGTTCTTTTTCTCCTAAAAGCAGATTTTCCTCTTTACCACTTTTTCCAAGCGTATAAACGTGCGGATGTTGGCAGATTAAAACATGATTAGGCGTTGGCTTTTCTTCTCCATTCTTCCTATTTGATAACTTTACAGCTACCGTTTCTGCAAAAACCTTCTCTTGATAATCCCAAGCCTCTTGATAATCAATCAAACCTAGGTCAACTATTTTTACTTGCTTATTCTGCATTACTCTTTAAAAAAATTAGAACATTATAAAATGGTAACACTTTCCAGACAAAATTAATTTTATATCTTGAAAGAGACACTAGAAATGAAACCCCAAAGACCTCACAATTGAAAAACAAAAGAAAAATAGGAGACAAAGGAGAACAATGGGCGGTAGACTACCTTAAAAAGAAGGGTTATCAAATTATTGAGAGAAACCTTCAAATAAGTCACCTTGAAATCGACATTATTGTTAAAAAAAAAGACTGGCTGGTTTTTGTGGAAGTTAAACTCCGAGCCGATAACGAGCACGGCATGCCCGAAGATAACGTAGGGAAATCTAAACAAAACTTCCTTATCAAAGCTGCCGATATTTACCTAAACCAAAACGACTGGCCAGGTAAAGTTCGCTTTGACCTCATTTCTATCACCATTTCCCCTTTTGAGATAATTCATTTTGAAGATGCTTTCTATTAACACCATTTAAAAAGATTGTTAGTAATGGAAACTTAGAAATTGCTTCCAACATCATTTTATCCCTACCTTTGACCATACCTTTTCCCTTATATGCTTTACTATCTTTTCGAATACCTACATAATATTCTTGATTTGCCAGGAGCTGGCGTATTTAGATACATATCTTTCCGTGCCTCTGCAGCCACAATTTTATCCTTAGTGATTGCCGCGGTTTTTGGCAAAAAAATCATCAATCTTCTAAGAAGCCTTCAAATAGGCGAGTCTATTAGAGACCTTGGCCTTGACGGTCAAATGGAAAAGAAAGGCACCCCTACCATGGGTGGTTTTATCATTCTAGCCTCACTTCTTATTCCCGTTCTGTTATTTGCCAGACTTGACAATGTTTACATTGTTCTTTTAATCATTGCTACGCTTTGGACATGCATGATTGGCTTTGCAGATGATTACATCAAAGTTTTCAAAAAAGACAAAGAGGGCTTAAAAGGAAAATTTAAAGTGATTGGTCAAATAGGCCTTGGTTTAATAGTAGGGCTGACCCTTTATTATAATGATAGTGTAGTAGTAAGGGAGTATGTTGGTAATGCAGGCGAATTTCTTGATGTCTCAAAACTTACCACCACTGTTCCTTTCTTAAAAGGAAATGAAATTGATTATGGCATTATCGGCTCCTTTCTTCCAGACTTCCTAGCCTGGGTTCCTTATGTTTTCATTTGCACATTTATAATTACTGCCGTTTCAAATGGAGCTAACATTACAGACGGCATAGATGGACTTGCGGCAGGAACGTCTGCTATTATAGGTTTATCAATAGCCATCTTCGCATATCTCTCAGGAAATAAAATATTCGCAGAATATCTTAACATTATGCTTATCCCTAATTCTGGGGAGATTGTGATTTTTTGTGCTGCATTTTTAGGAGCATGTATAGGTTTCCTCTGGTACAATGCTTACCCTGCTCAGGTATTTATGGGCGACACAGGAAGCTTAATGCTTGGCGGCGTAATTGCAACCATGGCATTAGCTTTAAGAAAAGAATTACTAATTCCTGTTTTATGTGGAATATTCTTGATTGAACTAGTTTCCGTCATGGCTCAAGTTGCCTATTTCAAATATCAAAAACGAAAGAACGGCATAGAACATGCCAGGGCAAATCGCTTGTTACTCATGTCGCCACTACACCACCACTTCCAAAAGAAGGGTATGCATGAAGCCAAAATTGTAGCTAGATTCTGGATTATCGGAATCATTCTAGCTGTAATTTGCTTAGTAACACTCAAGCTAAGATAGGCTGAATATTTATTTTCAAAAGTCTATTGTATTTAAAACCACTTATTTATACCTTTGCAGCCCCAAAGGAATGCCTTCATGAAGCCGCCCGTGCTTCGAAGGGTTAATCAAGTTGGAGAAAATGGAAGTTCCGATCTGTTTTTTGTGCTGGTTTTCAGCACCTTACAACTTTACTTAGGCTTGAGATTTTTGACACTGAATTTGGGATAAGTTCAAAAATCAAAGGGCGAATGTTTTTTTATAAACGTTTAAAAATATAAACAGTGGATACATTAAGTTATAAGACCGTATCAGCGAACAACGCAACGGTCAACAAAGAATGGATAATTGTGGATGTAAAGGACCAAGTTTTAGGTCGTGTTTGCAGCCAGATTGCCAGCATACTAAAAGGAAAAAACAAAACGAACTACACTCCTCACGTAGACTGTGGTGACAATGTCATTGTAATCAACGCTGAAAAAGTGAAGCTTACTGGAAAGAAAATGACTGATAAGCAGTATATCCGTCACACGGGCCATCCAGGTGGACAACGTTTTGCAACTCCGCGTGAATTAATGGAGAAAGACGGAAGAAGAGTAGTGGAAATGGCCGTTCGAGGCATGCTTCCTAAAACTCGTCTAGGTCGTAAGCAATTTACTAACCTGTTTGTTTATGTTGGAAGTGAGCATCCTCACACAGCACAACAAGCGAAGTCAATCGAACTTTAATTCTAAATTAAAACATTAAAAATATGCAAGTAATCAATACCATAGGTAGAAGAAAGACAGCAGTTGCAAGAGTATACATGCAGCCTGGTAAGGGTGATGTTGTTGTAAACGGTCGCGATTTGCAAACATATTTCCCAACGGAAGTATTACAAATTATTTTAAATCAACCTTTCAACTTAGTTGAAGCTGATGGAAAATATGACCTTAAAGTAAATGTGAATGGTGGTGGAATTGCTGGTCAAGCAGAAGCTATCAGAATGGCTATTTCTCGTGCTTTAGTTGAAGCTGACGGGGAAAATAGACCTGCTCTTAAGAAAGAAGGATTCCTTACTCGTGACTCTAGAATGGTTGAGCGTAAGAAATACGGACGTAGAAAAGCACGTAAGAGATTCCAATTCTCGAAACGTTAATAATATTGAAGATAGAATTCAGAGTAAATATTTATTATGGATTCTGTCTTTCATAAAACACTTGTCCAGTCAGCACTTATCGTGTCCGATGTGTTGGGCTGCTTATTAATAACTCTTTAAAACAAAAAAGAAATGGCACAGTTAACTTACAAAGAACTTTTAAACGCAGGTGTTCACTTCGGTCACCTTACGCGTAAGTGGGATCCACGTATGGCTCCATACATCTTCATGGAGAAGAATGGTATCCACATCATTGATTTGAACAAATCATTAGCGTCTCTTGGCCATGCTCAAGATTTCGTTAAAGGTATTGCTCGCTCTGGAAGAAAAATAATGTTTGTGGCCACTAAAAAGCAGGCACAAGAAATTGTTTCTGAAGAAGCAAAAAGACTTAAAATGCCTTTCGTTACAGAAAGATGGTTAGGTGGTATGCTTACCAACTTTCCTACTATCCGTAAGTCGTTAAAGAAAATGCAGAACATCGAAAAAATGCTTTCTGATGAGAAAACTGCAGCTAACTTAGCGAAGCGTGAAAGATTGATGTTAGACAGAGACAGAATCAAGTTGGAAAGATTACTTGGTGGTGTTACTGATATGTCAAGACTTCCTGCGGCACTTTTCGTTGTGGATATTAAGCGTGAGCACCTAGCTATCTCTGAAGCTAAGAGATTGGGTATACCGGTTATTGCAATGGTTGATACTAACTCTAACCCAGAATTAGTAGAGCACGCAATTCCTGCAAATGATGATGCTTACAAATCTGTTTCTTTAATAACTCTTGCTATCGGTAAGGCTATTGAGGAAGGAATCATGGAGAGAAAGCAAGATAAAGAAGCTGCTGAACTTCAAGAAGCTGAAGAAGCTAAAAAAGCTGCTGATGCTAAAAAAGAAGCTGCCGCTGAAAAGGCTGCTGCCCAAAAAGCTGTAGCTGATGCTAAAGCTGAAGAAGCCGCTCCTGCTGAAACAGCATCAACAGAAGAAGGTGAAGCAACTAAGAAAAAAAGAACTAGAACTAAGAAAGAAGTAACGGCAGAAACTCCAGCCGAAACTCCTGCGGAGTCTCCTAAAGAAGAAGGTGACAAAGCTTAATTCTAAGAAAGAAAAATAAGTTTTCGAATAGCCCGAAGGAAACTTTCGGGCTATTCACTTTTAAAAGTTTATAATTAAATATTTACAGAAAATGAAAATAACAGCTGCAGATGTAAACAAACTTCGTCAGGCCACAGGTGCTGGTATGATGGATTGTAAAAAAGCCCTTGTGGAAGCAGAAGGAGATTTTGATAAAGCAGTAGAGTTCTTAAGAAAGGCAGGACAAAAAGTAGCTGCTAAAAGAGCTGATAACACGACTTCTGAAGGTGTAATATTAGTAGACGTTAGCGACAGCGGTAAATCTGCAAAGGTGTTGGCTTTTGCTTGTGAAACTGAGCCTGTGTCTAAAGTTGAAGACTTTTCTTCTCTTGGTAATGCTGTATTACAAGCTGGTGTAAAACACCATGCTAAAGATGCAAGCACTTTAGCTGAGCTAAACCTAGAAGATGGTAGACAAGTAAGCGAAGCTATTACTGAGCTTATTGGTAAAATTGGTGAGAAAATAGTTGTTTCTGATTATAAGCACGTAGAAGGTGAAGCTGTAGTTGCATACATTCACTCTAATAACAAAGCTGCCGCTTTAGTGTCTTTTGAAAATGTTCAAGGAGCCGACGTAGAAACTTTAGGAAGAGATGTGGCTATGCAAATAGTTGCAATGAAGCCTGTTGGTCTTGACAAAGACGATGTAGATCCTACAATCGTTGAGAAAGAGATTGAGATTGGAAAAGACCAAGCTCGTCAAGAAGGTAAGCCTGAAGCAATGCTTGAAAAAATTGCTCTTGGTAAACTTAACAAGTTCTATAAGGAGAATACTTTATTGAATCAGGCTTTTGTTAAAGACCCTTCAATGAATATCGCTCAATTATTAGAAAAGAGTCAAAAAGGTTTAAAAATCTCTTCGTTTGTACACGTGGTAATTGGATAACATCCTCTTTAATAGTTTTTACAAGAAAGCCGTATCCTTTTGGGTGCGGCTTTTTTTATCAAAAAATCCAGTCAGGCAATGCCAAACTGGATTTCTAAATTTACATTTTAAGAGAATTGTTACAGCGTTAATCCGTAGCAGAAGTTTCTTGAAACGCTCTTATAAACGCCGCAAATCAAGACACCATCTTCTTTGTTTTTAACCGCCTCTTCAATAGCCGCGTCGAACTCTTTCTTAGAGTCTACCCTAACATTACCCACTCTTGTAATAATAAAGCCAGCACGAATATCGGTATCTCTAGCAATACTTCCTGCCTCAAAAACCTTCTCTACTTTAACACCGTTTCTCACGCCAATTTCTTCTTTTTCACTTGAAGATAAATCATCAATCTTGACTCCTAGTTTAGACAGAACGCTTTTTGCAGCTTCCTTTTTTATGATTGACTTTCCTCCATCTCTATTTCTTAATGTAACCGTGTAGTCCTTCTCTTTTCCATCACGATTAACTGTTATCTTAACTTTATCTCCTGGGCGTTTAATACCTATTAACTCTCTAAACTTTGGCTCAGATTTAATTTCCTGACCATCAATTTTTAAAATTACGTCACCCGGCTCAATGCCCGCTACATTAGCGGCTCCATCTTCTGTAGTTTCTCTCACATAAATACCTTGAGATACCTTTACCTCAAACTCTTTTGCATTCTTGTTATCTAACTCTACAGGAACAACACCTAAATAGCCCCTTTGTACATTACCAAATTTGATCAAATCGGTAGTTACCTTTTTAACTATTCCAGAAGGAACAGCAAAAGCATAACCCGCATAAGCACCATTTGGCGAAGCAATAGCTGTATTAATACCAATTAACTCTCCACGCAGGTTTACCAGAGCTCCTCCACTATTTCCAGGGTTAACAGCAGCATCTGTTTGAATAAAAGATTCTATAGGCGTATCTTCTTGCTGACCACTTCTTTGGAACCGCTCCTGATAACCTCTGGCCAAAATGCTAATGTCTCTACCAATAGCACTAATAATTCCTGCCGTCACTGTTGACTCTAAATTAAAAGGGTTACCTACAGCCAAAACCCACTCTCCTACTTTTACATTATCAGAATTTGCAAAAGTTAAACTAGGTAAGTCTTTCTCTGTAATTTTAATAACAGCAATATCCGTAGATGGGTCAACGCCAACAACCTCTGCTGTATAGCTCTTCTTATTATAAGTAATAACCTCTAATTCATCTGCCCCATCTACCACGTGGTTATTGGTTGCTATGTATCCATCTTTTGAAATAATTACTCCGGAGCCAGACGATTGCTGTTGCTGGCTTCTAGGTGCACCAAACATGTTATCATCAAAGCCAAAGAAGTCATCAAAAATAGACGGCATTCTCTGCTGTCTAACAGCCCTCGTGGCCGTAGCCTTAATATGCACCACAGCGGGTGCAGAAACGCCAGCAGCATATGTAAAATCGCCTGGAGCCGCTGCCGGCAAATTAGCAAAGTTGATTAGTTTGGAATTCGTATCTGCATCGGAAGAAACCGCCTCATTAATTATTACAGCCTTCTCCTCTAGCCCTGAGTATTTAAAAGCTACAACAGTAGCCACACTACTTGCCACAGCTATTAATACAATTTTTAAGTTATTTTTCATAAACGCTTAATCTGATATCGGTTTAATTAATTCATACAAAAATATTTTTTTGTACCTAAGAAACGAAGGCTTGCCGATTTAAATTCAAAGACTCCACACAGTCTTAACATTATTTAACAGCCTTTTATCGCAAAAAGACGGCTCAGCATAAGCAAAGCCGTCTCAAAATACCTTCTTAACTTATCCTACACTGATAAACCTCGGCTCTTTAGGCTTAGCTTCTTCCTTCTTCGGCAAAGTAAGACTCAAAATTCCATCTTCATACGAAGCTTCAATTTTATCCACATCTACTGACTTTGGTAGATAAAAAAACCTTTCAAAAGATGAGAAGCTAAACTCTCTTCTCACATAGTTCTCTTTTGACTCTTCCTTTTTCACAGTCGATATTTTCAAATTCTTCCCATCCACATTGATCTTGAAGTCTTCTTTTTTAAATCCAGGTACTGCTAATTCTAATTTGAAAGCCTCGTCTGATTCCAATACATTCGCTGATGGAGTAGACTGTTTTAAACGGTTTTCATTAAAAATCTCACCCTCGCTAAAAAGTGTATTAAATAGTGAAGGATATGCACCTGCAGGTCTAAAAGATTTTACTAAAGTGTTCATAATTATTATTGTTGTTAAGTTTTAAATCATTTTTACAATTCGATTAATCCTCAACAAGTCTTGTTCCAATCAAAAAAGAAAGACAGTTTGTCTCCTTTTCCTCAATAATGCAACTTAAAGCATGACAGTTTGTCTCTTTCTGCCTGGGCAAAAAAAATACCCCGTCATAAAATGACAGGGTACACAAATATTTAAGAAGGATTTTACTTACGAGTTTTAATCTTATTCAATAAATGCTGCCCTATTCTGATACCAGCAGCCTGCCCTTCCTCGCAACCCGATCTATAATGAATTCCACCATACATTCTACTATACGAGCACGCTGTAGCAGCCTCTCTAAAAGAAGGGAAAGACTTCACACCATGACCATAAGGAAACTCTGTAGAATCAGTAAAAGCGTAATTATCTCCTAATAAACCTGTCAAAGTCTCCGCCGATGCTGCAGATATAGTACTATGCCCACTCGTATATTCCGGAAAAGGAGGTGTTTGTAAATAAGGAACCCAATCAGAGTCAAACTCAGCATTAATTACAGTTTCTGGTCTAATCTTTTCGCTTCTATACTTTTCTTCCCAACTACAAATAAATGCTTCATGAAGAGCTGTAGAAACCATAAAATAAGCCTCCACAGATTCGATAGCAGATTTTTTTTGATCTTTCAGGGCTGTTTTAGCTATTGCAAGCCAATGACCACCAGGAGTCATTTTCTTGTTAGCAAACATAACATGCCCCTGCACATTCATTACAAAAGCATTATCATCCCAAAACCACGCCATACTTTCCTGCTCCTCTGTCCTATTTTTTGAGATATTATAAACTTCCATTAACTCCTCCCAAAAATGGCTCGACTTATCTAAACTATAAGGTGGGGGTGGGGGTGGGGTAAATTGATTGGCTGAATCTAAAACGAAAAGCCTGATAGTCATCCAATAAGGCTCCATAGCATCACCATATTGGGGTGGTGTTGGCACCCATAAGCCTGGCTCATTTTTTACCGTATATCTTAAACCTCTAGTTTGAGGATAATTATCTCCTTTAGAATATTCTTTTACATGCTCGCCAATAGCCTCCCCAAATTTCAAAGATCTATCATAAACGTCTGATGGTACACCCGCTTCCTGAAAGTCTTTATAAAGCTTCTCCTCAAAATCATTATACTTATCTACAGTAAAAGTCTGACTTTTTGCTACTACCAATAAAGCTTTAATGCTTGCTAAAGGATAACAATACTCCTTTCCCTCTTCAGGTTTAGGAACATTTTCAAAACCATTAAATTGACCCGACATACTTACAAACCTTTCGTCTGAGGGAACCATAGCCTCATAAGCTGCCAATGTAGAATAAGAATAAATTCTACTTGCCACAGGCGGAGAAAAAATATCATGAATTATAACTTCGGTCAACTTATCAACCGCGTCGTGAAAATATTGTGGGTTATTAGTGACCTTACCATATTCTTCTGGTGTTTTTCTTTCACATCCAACAAAAACAAAAGCTGCTATTAAAAGCAGTACTACTTTTTTCATATCCGATTAAAATCTTAATAATTCACTCAAAAATACAAATACTTATTCGTCAAGAATATTCTCTTCTACACTAGTTTTCTTTTCACCATTATGCAAAATATCAATTACTTCTTTAATACGATAAACATCCCTATTATAACGATTGCTCAACAAAATAATAACGAAGTCTTCTCTCAAATCAAAAAACATAATGGTGTTATAACCTTTCCACCAACCTGTATGGTAAATATAATCAGTTTGTTGCTTATCATTTACCCATAACCTAAAACCATAACCATAATTTCTTAAGCCTGGAAACTCAAAACTTCTTGGCGTATAAACTTCTCTTAAGGTTTCTTTCTTTAAAATGCTTTCAGATCTCAAAGCTTGGTACCATTTCAATAAATCTTTGGTTGTAGAAAAAACACCTTTATCCCCTCCAATATTATCATATATATCAAAAGGAATCCTCCTTCTATTCTGATACCCAAAGGTTCTGTTGGTTGAATCTCTCAATTCTGAAGCAAAATAAGAATTAGACATTCCTAAAGGCACAAAAATCTCCTTCCTTAAATAATCTTTAAAGCTTAAGCCAGAAGCCTTCTCTACAATGGCAGCAAGAATAGCGAAGTTGGTATTATTATATGAGAAATAGTGGTCTGGTAAATTGAAAGCCTTTGGCGATGGGTTCGCTTTAACAAACCAATCCAATAGCATTTGATTATCAGGATAAAGTTTTTCCTTTCTCGCCTTTAAGTCAAACGTATACTCATAATATGGGAGACCAGACCTATGACTTAGCAAGCTTCGAAGCGTTACTCCTTCATAAGGAAAATCAGGATAATAATCTTTAACTGTTAAATCTAGACTTAGTTTTCCCTTTTCCACCAATTGCATAATGGCAACAGACGTAAATGTTTTCGACAAAGAGGCCAGCTGAAATGGGGTTTCATCTCCAATCAAAATAGAGTCCTCAAAATTTGCGAAGCCAATGGACGTATCACACAAAACAACACCACTTTGGGCTATCAAAATGCTTCCATTAAAACCCTTTTTAACCTTACTTTGAACAAAATCCTTCAGCAACACCTCTTTTTTGGAAGCCGATATTTCCTTTCTCAAAGAATCTATTTTCTGCTGCTTGAGCAATTCAGAATCAATGGTACTTACTACTGTTTCTTCTCCAGACTTGGAGTTACAAGAATAAAAGAAGGTAGCACAAAACAGGATGGAATAAAAAAACCTTAAGAGCATTATCTCTGTACAGACAAATTAGAAGTGAAAACACTGCTTAGATAAATAACCAAAACGGTAAAAACTGTACTAGAAAATATTTTCAGAAGCGTATGTAAAAACAAATGTGTGCCTCCTGCCTCAATGAAGAAAAGGGCAAGGTGGTGAATAAACACCAAAACAGTAATGTAAACGAGGTAACGCTGGTGACCAAGCTCCGGAAGCGTAACACTCAAGTCATTTTCAATTCCTTTGGCAGGGAAAAAGTACAGAAGTATGCCACGCCTTAAAAAACCAACTAAAGTACATGCAGCGGCATGCACACCAGCCGTATTATAAAACACATCTACCGTCAAGCCAATAAAAAAGCTAATTAGAATTACCCAGAGGGTATCCATATCGCCCGGCAACCATAAAATAGCTACGATGTATATAAAACAAAAAGCTACATCATAAAGCACAAGATTACGCACCAACAGAATTTGAAGAGCTAAGTAGAGTATAACAACTAAAGCGGCCTTTATTAAACTTTGACTATTCATTCTCGTCCTCCCTTTCTAAGTTTAATTGCTCATCCACTAATTTATTATTAACCACATAAACGTAGGTCAAACCTCCGAAATCTGTGGCTAAAGTCACATCTAAATCATGGAAAGCTCCATTATCAGGAGTAGCAACCATTTTTATGGTGCCTACTAAGATGTTTGGAGGAAAAATTAAATTCTGAGATGATGTTACTACACTATCGCCAACTGATACTTTCTTAAACTTATCAATAGTTCCTAATTTCACCACGTCATGTGAAACACCGTTCCAATTAGCCAAACCTAAAGCTGTTTGACCAGACTCCCTTAATTTTTGATTAGTAACCTCTGAAGAAACTCTAAAATCATCATGAAGTATGCTGTAGATTCTAGAAAAATGCTGACTACATGACATCACCTGACCTACCACACCTCTCGGCCCTATTACTCCCATTCCTGGTTCAATGCCGTCCAGCCTACCCTTATCAATAGTGATATAGTTTTTATTTCTTGCCGTAGTACTATTAATTACCTTAGCTACCTGAAAGTCAAACCGCTGAGCATAAATGGAATCAACTCTATAGAAAGCGTCAGGCCTTCCTTGTTTTTGCTCTAGCTCAACCACCTTATCTCTCAGAGCTTTATTTTCGTTTGCTAAACCTAAGTTCTCTTCTTTAAGATAAAGATATTCTTTCGCCTTATAAGTAGCGGCCATTGTATTCGCAGCCACAGCGTTGGTGGAATTGAAGACATTAACATCCCATTGCAGATTATTCTTACGAATAAGTGCAAAGGAGACAATCTCCATAAATAGGAATAAGAAAAAGTATTTGGCTTTGTTTAAAAGCCCAAGTAATTGAGACATAAAAAATTAAATGCTCAAATGATAAATTCTAATGAACTAAAACAGCTTGGAATTTCTCAATATTCTTAAGAATTTCACCTGTTCCTCTTACTACCGCCTTAAGCGGGTCTTCTGCCACATGAATAGGAAGCTTAGTTTTAAGTTCCAATCTCTTATCTAAACCATGAAGCAATGCACCACCGCCAGTAAGGAAAATCCCATTCTCAAAGATATCAGCAGAAAGCTCCGGTGGAGACATTTCTAAGGCTCTCATGATAGCCTCTTCTATTTTAGAGATAGACTTATCTAAAGCGTAAGCTATTTCACTGTATGTAACTTTAATTTCCTTAGGAATTCCGGTCATCAAATCTCTACCTCTAATTTCGATGTCTGCAGGTGCATCATCTAAATCTGGTAATGCAGCTCCTACTTGTATTTTAATAGACTCTGCAGAACGCTCCCCTATTAAAAGGTTATGCTCTCTACGCATATAGTCTACGATGTCTCTAGTGAAAAGGTCTCCAGCGATTCTAACAGAAGCTTCGCAAACTATTCCTGAAAGAGCTATTACAGCAATCTCGGTAGTACCTCCTCCGATGTCAACAATCATTGACCCGTTAGGCTGCTCAATGTCGATTCCAATACCAACTGCTGCAGCTATTGGTTCATGAACCATATAAACCTCCTTAGCACCTGCGTGCTCACAAGAATCTTTAACGGCACGTTTTTCAACTTCCGTAATTCCTGAAGGAATACAAACAACCATTCTGTGTGATGGAGAAAAGAACCAACTCTTTCCAGAGTCAATCATCTTAATCATTCCTCTAATCATCAACTCAGCTGCTGTAAAATCAGCAATTACACCATCTTTAAGGGGCCTGATGGTTTTAATATTTTCATTGGTCTTTTCATGCATCTGCATGGCCTTGTGACCAATAGCCAAGACTTTCCCGCTTACCTTATCTAAGGCAATTATTGAAGGTTCATCAACAACAATTTTGTCTTTGTGAATAATAAGGGTATTCGCTGTACCCAAATCAATTGCGATGTCGCTAGTAAGAAAGCTAAATAGTCCTGCCATCCGAAGAGTTAATTCTTAAAAATATGGAAATAATGGATGCAAATTTACGATTATTATTTGCAAAATTTTCTTTGGCTAAAGATTTTTCTTGCTTAGTTTTCTTTTGAAACCATTTATTCCCAACAAATATTTAGCTCACTCTAAATCAGCCGGTTATCAACTTAAAACCTTCGCCGTGTAAGTTTAGGATTTTAATGTTCTCGTCTGCCTTTAGATGTTTACGAAGTTTGGTAATGTAAACATCCATAGAGCGGGCGTTAAAATAGGAGTCGTCTCCCCAAATTAATTTCAAAGCATAACTCCTACTTACCGGCTTATTTGGGTTTTGACAAAACAGCTTTAAAAGCTCCGATTCTTTGGTAGTCAACTTTTTAGATTCTCCCCCATTTAGAGTCAACTTTAAGTCAATAGTGTTAAACGAATAAGGCCCAATTTTAAACTCTTCTTGAACCTCTTCTGGCTCTTGTTTACTCACTCGTCTTAGTATGGCCGCTATTCTCATCAAAAGCTCTTCCATACTGAAAGGCTTTGTCATATAGTCGTCTGCTCCACTTTTAAAACCTTGGATGGTATCCTCCTTCATTGACTTTGCCGTCAAAAATATAATTGGGACATTCTCATCTTTGAGCCGAATTTCTTTGGCTAAAGAGAAACCATCTTTTTTTGGCATCATGACATCTAAAAGACATAAATCAAAACCACCAACATTTAAGAACATGTCTAAACCTTGATTTCCATCTCTTGCCAGCTCTACTGTATAGCCTTTTGACGACAAATACTCTTGAAGTAGCATCCCTAAATTGGGGTCATCTTCCGCTAACAAGATCTTTAATTGGTTTTCCATTTTTATGTTAATTGGTTAGACTGCCGTGTTTAAAAATTCTAATTCAAAAGTTGTTCCTTTGCCAACAATGCTGTTGACTTTAATATTTCCATGATGCAAATCCATCATTTTTTTGACGTAGCTTAAGCCAAGGCCAAAACCTTTTACATCATGTACGTTTCCGGTAGAAACTCTATAGAACTTATCAAAGATTTTGCCTAGCTGATCTTTTTTCATTCCAATACCCTCATCACTTATAATTACAGAAACACCTCCAACTGTGTCTCTTGTAGCCACTTTAATTTTTGGTTTTTCTGAAGAATATTTGTTTGCATTATCAAGCAAATTATAAATCACATTAGTCATGTGAACTTCATCTGCTATAATTTCAGGATTGCTTGCTGCTAGATCTAACTCTAAGCTTCCTTCTTTATTTTCTATTTGAACGCTTAGGTTTTGACAAACCTGCTCTATGGTTTCATGAAGATCTACTTCAGTTTGATTTAATTTAACATGCCCTTTATCTAAAAGAGCCATCTGAAGCACTTTTTCTACCTGGCTTCCAAGCCTGCTATTTTCATCTTTTATGATGTTTAAATATTTTTCAGGATCATTTTTCATGCTGGCATCTTTCATAACCTCCACAGCTAATGAAATGGTAGATATAGGCGTTTTGAACTCATGTGTCATGTTATTGATAAAATCGTTCTTAATCATTGACAGTTTTTTCTGTTTCAGCATGGTGTTTACTGAAGTGAAGAAAATACCGCCTATCATTAAAATCAAGACCAGTGAGCTACCAAAAACAGACCACATGTTACCCATTATAAAATTCTCCTTTCGCGGAAAGTAAACATATAGGTACTGGTCTTGCTGAAAAGCGTCGTTAGGAAATAGCTTAACATTATAAGCCAAATCGCTTAATTCAGGATTATTATCAAGGCCGAAAGAAGCAAATCGCATATTCCCTTTGTCTTTTACGCCGTACTCAAAAGCTAAATCGATGCCGTGATTTTTCAGTTCTTGCTTAAGCAACGTGTCTAGCATTTCCTGATTTACACGTTCGTAAATATCTCTTTTACCTTGCATAAAATCGGTAAAAACATCTTTGACTAAATCTGCTTTATTTCTAGATTTCTCCAGCTGCTCACTATCATCCACTACCTCCACCCATTCATATTCTGGTTCTTCCAGCTCAGTAGCCACCGCCTTCGCTTTGGGTTTTGGTTTTGAGACATTTTGTTTTTGACGTGCTCTTGCTGTGTCTAAGTTTGTTTGCTGAGCTCTACTAAGCGTATCGCCTATTACCGCTAATTGACCATTAGACTGCTGTAAGCCCATTGGCCCCATTCTTTGGCCCGCATTTACAAAAGCCCTGAACTCTTGATCAATTATATTTAGGATTTGATTAATTCCTTGATTTCTATTGATGGCATCGCCAGACCTTTGATCTAATTGTTGCAAAATCATGTTTTGCTCACGCATCATCTTTTTAACAAAAGCCATTCTATTTTCTGGCAAAAGATTTCTCTCGTCAAAACCAGCATCTGATAACTGAATATTGATAGTAAACTCTTCCATGGCAGGCAAACCAGTTCTTGGGTCAAAAACCACAAAATGAGTATCCGGTCTTGCAATTGCAGACTGCCTAACAGGCTCTTCAACGGGTGTTTTCTTTGCCAATAATGGCTCACTTACTTTTTTTTTCGTTTTTGCTGAAGTTGGCTTCTTCTTTAAAACCCTCTTTAGCTTCTTTTTTGGCTTACCTTGGTCAGTTAAAGATGCTAAAGCCAAGAGTTCCTGTTCTTTAATTTTTTTGTTTGCCAGAAATAGAACCTCTTGTTTCTCCACTCTATTTACGGCCTGGTTCATTGACTCCACTACTTTTCTATCAAATTGCTCTCTCTTAACCACAAGAGCATTTTCAATCCAATACCACTGAAAAGCTATCAGTGCGATTAGAGCAAATAACATTAAACCAATGATGTATTTTATATTCTTCATTTAAGCAGAAAAAGAGCTGATTAACATTTGATTCATATTACAAAAATAAAGTTTCGCTAGCCACCGCTTCAGCGTTTAACACTTTTTAACCTAGTCTAAGCCCAAAACCCAGTTAAAAGAAGTTCTAAATCAAACACACTTTCTCGCTAAAAACCTTAGCAGCATGCCCATATACTAATACTATGAAAGCGTTTATTACAACTCAATTGTGTAAAATTCACTTTATTGGATAGTCAAATTCCCCTTATTTATTACTTTTACCCGAAACAACAACCCTCTTAATGATCATGAAGCTTTCAGAAGCATCTCACGCGAGACAAGAAAAACACCCAGAAAGAATATTACAGTTTGGTACAGGCGTATTGCTTCGTGGCTTATGCGATTTCCTTATTGACAAAGCCAACAACGACGGCTTTTTTAAAGGAAGTGCGGTAGTGGTAAAGTCGATGCCAGGCGGAATTGAAGTATTTAACGCACAAGACAACCTTTATACCGTTTGCGTAAGAGGAATAAAAAGTGGCGAAAACATTTCTAAAAACGTTGTTTGCGAAACAATAAGCCGGGTTTTGGCTGCTAGCACTCAATGGGAGGAAATTCTTAAAACTGCTGAAAACCCTGACATGGATGTGGTAATAAGTAATACCACTGAAGTAGGCCTAAAGTATGTCAAAGAAACTTTAGATGGCGTTCCTACTTCATTCCCAGGAAAACTTACTGCTTGGTTACAAAGAAGATTTAATGCTGGCCTACCTGGCGTAATTATCATTCCTACAGAATTAGTGGTAGACAACGGTGATGTTTTAAAAGACCTTATTCTTCGTCAAATAGAAGACCAAAACCTTAGCAGCGAATTTAAAAACTGGATTGAAAATGAAACTGATTTCTGTAATTCTCTAGTAGACAGAATTGTTCCTGGAAAACCAGCTAAAGATGAGCTTCAAGAGATTTATAAAGAACTTGGTTACGAAGACCAGCTTCTCACAAAATCTGAAGTATATGCTCTTTGGGCTATTCAAGGAAACGAAGATGTAAAGAAAAGGCTTTCTTTTGAGCAAGCAGATGAGCGAGTAGTAGTAGAAAAGGATATTACACAGTATCGTGAGCTTAAGCTAAGAATGCTTAATGCACCACATACATTAATGTGTGGCCTTTGCTTTTTAGCCGATTTTGAAACGGTTAAGGAAGCTCTTAATAATGATATTATAGAAAAATTCATTTCGAACTTAATGCTGACTGAACTTGCTCCGGCGGTTTCTTCAAAAGTAGACCCTAAGGTGGTTCAGCGTTATGGAAGAGAAATTATTGACAGATTCAGAAACCCATATCTTGATCATAAATGGCATAGCATTACTTTCCAGTATACCATGAAAATACAAATGAGGACCATTCCTCTTTTGACAAGGTATTATGAAGTATTTGGCAATGTTCCTCATTACTTCGCAAGAGGCATGGCGGCTTACTTATTATTTATGAAAGCTGTTAAAGAAGAGAACGGACAATACTTTGGTGAGCATAATGGTGAAAACTATATCCTAAATGATGACCAGGCAGCGTGGTATTTTGAAGCATGGAAGTGTGGCGATGCAAAAGAATTAGCAAAAAAAGCCCTAAGCAATACTGATTTTTGGGGAATGGACTTATGCACCTTAGAAGGGTTTGAGGATGCAGTAGCTACGCACCTTTGCAACATGAATATGCTTGGTGTAAAAGAAGTGGTTTCGGCATTAAATGTATTTGCCTAGCCTTTCTTAAAATAAGGAGACTTAAAAGAAAAAGCGTTGGTAGTCGCACGGAAGTAATCTTCTGTTTGATTTCCAACGCTTTTGTGTAAGAATACGGTTGAATAAATGATTGAGCAAATCTAATAATAGAATTGTTATCCCAAACAGTGGGTTCGATTTTTTTCGCAAACATTTTTAAAATAAAAATTCAAATTAATGCGGCATAAATACAATTTGGATTTCGCTCAAAAATTATTTTGAAAATATTTTAACTTTTTTCTGCCTAGTGTTTGGAAAATTTAAACTCATCCTGCATCTTTGCAATCCCAAACGAAGGGAGTTTAGCTCAGTTGGTTCAGAGCATCTGCCTTACAAGCAGAGGGTCGGGGGTTCGAATCCCTCAACTCCCACTTCGAAATCAAAGCGTTAGCAAAGTAAAATTTGTTAACGCTTTTTGATTTTTAGGGTTTTTACTTCCACGAAAACCGAGATTAAAGAAGACCCACAATCCTATACTGTCCATATCCTCACACTTTACCTTTTCGTCGCTATTTTAGAGATTAATCGTAGATTTCCATTCTATCACAACTAATTAATAACTTTATATACAAATAGTTACACAAAATATAGTTCTAAATCTAATACTTCCCGCTAGCATAAAACCAACCCCAAAAACCTAGCCCTTACCTTTTCAAAATGCCAAGCCAGATATATAAACCATCGGTTTATCAATCGTTTGTACTAATTTGCTTGTCAAACCCTATAAGAAATAAAATGAGCGAAGAAGTTGTCGTTGCTGAAGAATACGAAAGAGAACCCGTTCCCAAAAAAGCACTGAAAGGATGGAAAAGCTTTTTAGGCATGTATGCAGGCGAACATGCTGCCGGTACTGAATTCGTCATTGGCCCCCTTTTCCTAACCACAGGTGTTAGTGCTTTTGACCTTTTGGCTGGCCTTTTTGTTGGAAACCTAATGGCCGTACTTTCTTGGCGATTCTTAACCGCGGAAATTGGTGTCAAAAATAGACTCACCTTATACTTCCAATTAGAAAAAATCTGTGGCAAGAACCTTGTCAAGTTTTATAACATTGCCAACGGTATACTTTTCTGCTTTTTAGCAGGTTCCATGCTCACGGTATCAGCCACGGCTGTAGGTATTCCATTTGACATGGATATGCCGAAACTAACCGATGTTATGCCTAACGGTATCACTTGGATTATTATCGTGGTTGTACTAGGTGCTATTACTACCCTAATAGCCGCAAAAGGCTACGCTATGGTTTCCAAAGCTGCCAACTGGATGTCTCCTATCATTATTGTAGGTTTTGTAGCTGCTGCTATTGTAGCCATGGGTCAATTAGAGATTCATAGCTTTTCTGACTTCTGGAACATTTGGGGTGAAGGTAAAGAGCCTTTCCCTGGTCAAATCAAATATACATTTTGGCATGTTGCTATTTGGTCTTGGTTTGCTAATGCTGCCATGCACGTTGGGATGTCTGATTTATCTGTTTTCCGTTATGCCAAATCTGCGAAATCCGGATGGACAACGGCAGCTGGTATGTATGTAGGACATTACATCGCTTGGATAGCCGCTGCATTGCTTTATGCTGTTTACCTTAAAACGCCAGAGGCCATAAACTTTTTAGCCAACGGAGAAGCTCCTTCTGTAGCTCCTGGACCACTTGCATATAACGCCATAGGAGCCTTTGGTGTATTAGTTGTTCTTCTTGCTGGGTGGACTACCGCAAACCCAACCATTTATAGAGCGGGTTTGGCTTTTCAAACGTTGTTTCCAAAAATGAAGTCTAGTGGTGCCACTATCATTGCAGGTGTAATAGCCACGGCGGCTGGGATATTCCCTGCCTTTGCCATGCAATTATTAGATTTTGTGGCTGTTTATGGCTTCATTCTAGCTCCAGTGGGTGCCATTATCGTTTTTGACCAATATTTCTCTTCTAAATTTGACGTTAGCTCTAATTATGCAGAGAAGAACAAATTAAACCTAAACTGGGCCGTTCTTTTAGCTTGGGCATTAAGTGTTTGTGGGTTCTACTTTTACGCCAAAACGAATGGCGTATTTTTATCTTTCTTAACACTTCCTGCATGGATTTCTTGCGGTGTTCTTTTCTTAGTATTTAGTAAAATAATGCAGATGAAGACCTCCTAATTTAGAACAAACAACATATTCAAGGAGGTGGTTTTTCATAAAGCCACCTCTTTCTTTTTATATGACATTCTATTTTGGCGTATATTCGAGAAACACTTCACCCTATTTATGAAAAATACACTTCTACTCTTTCTAATAGCTTTCTCGAGCTATGCTCAAATAAATACTGCCAACATTCAAATTGCGAGAGACCAATGGGGTGTTCCACATATTTTTGGTAAAACCGACCCAGAAGTGGCTTACGGACTAGCATGGGCTCATGCCGAAGACGACTTCAAAACTATCCAATTAACACTACTGGCAGGAAAAGGAATGCTTGGCAAGCTCAAAGGAAAAGACGGTGCTGCTGTAGATTACGTTGTTGGTCTTTTAAAAACACAAGAAATAGCTAAAGCAAAAATGCATACCCTTTCGCCTGAGTTTACGGCTTTGGCCAAAGGCTACTTAGATGGACTAAACCGATATGCGAACTTACACCCTGAAGAGATTTTGGTCAAAAACTCCTTTCCAGTTAGCATGAATGACTATGTCTCCTCATTGATTCTTTCTTTATCCGTTATTTCTGGGGCCGATGATGTTATTAAAGACATTTATGGCGGAACTATAGAAAAACCTAAAATCAAAGAAGAAATAAAAGGCTCAAATGCCTTTGCGTTCTCCTCTGCCAAAACAACGACAGGAGAAACTTTTTTAAACATCAATTCTCATCAGCCTTTAGAAGGGCCAGTAGCATGGTATGAGGCACACCTTCAAAGTGAAGAAGGCTGGAATATGCTTGGTGGCCTTTTCCCGGGAGGCTGCGTTATTTTTCATGGGGTCAATGAAAACCTAGGGTGGGCTCATACAGTAAATCATCAAGACAAGATAGATGTCTATAAACTAGAGATGAAGTCGAAAAACTCTAGAAAGTATCTCTTTGACGGTGTATGGAAAAAGCTTGAAAAGAATAAAGTTAAACTAAAAGTAAACCTAGGCTGGATAACCTTGCCCATTGGCAAGAAGGCTTATTGGAGTGAATATGGTGCTACCTTAAAAACAAAAGGCGGTGTTTATTCCATAAGAATGGGAGCAAATCAAGACATAAGAGGTGTAGAACAATGGTATAAAATGAATAAAGCGACCAACTATCAAGAATTTCATAAAGCCATGGAAATGGTAGCAATTCCTGGGTTCAATACCGTATATGCCGACAATCAAGACAATATCTTCTTTGTCTCGAACGGTAAAATTCCGATTAGGAATCCCATATACGATTGGTCAGGTGTTTTACCAGGAAATACCTCAGAAACACTGTGGACGGAATTTCACCCTTTAGACGACTTACCGCAATATTTAAATCCTAAGTCTGGCTATTTGTTCAATTCAAACAATACTGTTTTTAATGCTTCTGCCGAATCTGACAATCTAAAGCCAGAGGCTATTGACCCAACAATGGGATATCCGCTCAAAGACAATAACCGGAGTATGCGATTTGTAGAAAGAATGAAAGCCTATGATAAACTGAGCTACGATGATTTTAAATCCATCAAATATGATGGTCAATATCCTGCGAAATTTCATTTCCCTTTAGATATCAATATCATCTGGGAAATGGAAAGCGAGAAGTATCCCGAAATAGCTGAAGAGATAGAATTGCTTCAAAATTGGAATAGAAAATCTGATATTGAGAATACGGATGCTGGCTTTTTCGCAATTCTTGCCTATGAAATCATAGAAGTAACTAAAGGCTCTAAAGAGGTTGATGTACTATCAAAGGAGATGGCGATTAAAGCCATTCAGGCTAGTAAAGAACACTTAATTGCAAACTTTGGGTCTACCGAAGTCGCTCTAGGAGAAGTACAAAAATTAGTAAGAGGAGACAAAGCAATTCCATTACCCGGACTTCCTGATGTTTTGGCAGCCATGTACACGAGCCCTTACAAAGATGGCATGCGTAAAGGAATGGCGGGTGAATCTTATATACAATTAGTACGCTTTAAGAAAAACCAAAAACCTGAAATAGAAACCGTCATAAACTACGGTGCTTCTAACCACCCAGAAAGCCCACACTATGCCGACCAGATGGAAATGTTTGTAAAACAAAAGACTAAGAAGATGACTTTGAATAAGGCTAAGGTTTTGAAAAATGCAGAAAGGGTTTATTCGCCCAAATAAAAAGGGTAAGATAATTATCTAGCCCTTGCTTTGTTTTAAAATAAGAATAATAGAATGACATTAAATCGGTCTGAAGACCTAAGAACATATTCCACCAAGTCGAACCAGTCTGCAGATTTATCCGCCGAATGGAGGACAGGCGGGAAGGCTTTGCGGAGCAGGTTAGCCCTCGAACCTATTGAGCAACTGTCACATTTTCAACTATTTTTTCTATTGCAAAACTAAATTTGCTTAAACCCTATATCAATCTGAAGATTGACAAACATACATACGACGTCAAAAAAACTAAAGGCAGAGCAGAGAAACATCATGCAATTTCTACCACTTTCGCTAAATCAATATTTCCCCTTTACCCAGCCCTTCGGTATACTATCCCAAATATTAACTGTGGAATCGCTAAAACATTTATCTAATTCGCATACCAAATCCCACCTGATTCTATGATAGTCTGGTGTTATGGAAGAAAACTCAACAAGTAATTCTAGCTTCTTTACTCTTTCAATATCACTTCTATCTGCACCAAAGCCCATATCAAAACGCTGAGCACCAACTGTCCTTGTTGATTCTATCCAATTTCCCTGATATTCATATTCATAATCGATGTTTACTTTCATTTTCCTCATGTAAGCACGGGTTACTTCTAACTTGGTATAAAAAGAACCCTTACTTAAATACTCTTCTTCACGACAACTGTAAATCGTGGTATATAAAGTAATGAATAGAAAGCACGCAACACTCCAAGCTAAAAATGCTCTATTCCTCTTGAGCAGTACGAGAGCCCATCGCCATAAAAATGAAATCTTTTTAATCATTTGTATCCTATGTCTGAATCAATAATCGTGTGGGCAATTTCATTGTACAAGTGGGATATTCCGCTCCCCGAAGCTTGTAGCTTCGGTGTGGTGAATAAAGGCCTCTGGCCTGAATGGCTAATTCATTTATATCATTGTACGCCTGCTAGGCTTCAAATCTAGTAACCTTCCCCCGTGTTTCAAAGTGTTTTTGATACAGCTTCAGGGTAGCAAAAAAGTATAAATTCCGAGTATCAGGGCGGAGGCCTTGTGACACTACTACGAAGCTAAAAGCTTCGTAGTAGTGTCACATAAAAAAAGGAGCACTAGGCTCCTTTTTTATACAATATATGTAATGAGAATTAGCCTATTAATAAACTCTCTCTACGTCTCATTTTTCCTGCTGGAATGCCGAACATCATCTTAAATCTTCTACAGAAATAAGCGGTGTCTTTATAACCAACTTCCGCACCAATGGCACGAATACTTTTCTTAGAAGTTCTCAGAAGCGTAACCGCTGCTTCCATTCTTTGATACTCTATATAATCTTGAGGATTAATTCCTGTCAACATTTTGAAATATTGACCGACATAATCTTCAGAAACGTTAGCTACATTGGCCAGCTGCTTATTTGACAAGTCACCTTCTAGGTTCTCTTTGATATAAGCAAAAATATCTATCAAACGAGGGTCTTTGAAATAAGTACTGTTGGTAGCTAATTGCTCCACAAACATTTTATTTCTTAAGATAAAGCGAATAATTTCAATAACAACCTCTTCGGTTTTATTCATTATCACTCTACCTCTACCTGCTTCGTCCGTAAAGTCCTCCACCAAAATATCTCTAATAAGACCAGCCAGTTTACTATCATTCTTGATAAAAAATGGTGGTATATCTAAAGAGGTAAAAAAGTTAACAGAGTCAAAAACCTTCGCTTCAAAAGCAATTAAACCAAAAGAGTTACGCACCTTTCCTATCTCATGAGGAATGGTCATTGCATCAAAATAATGCTCTCTTCGGGTCATGAATTCTTCGTAAGTAATGTTTTTAGGCTCACCCGAACCATATGTAATATTAGAAGATTTTCCACCAGGAATAAAAAGCATGTCGCCAGCTTCAATTTCCTCATCAATCCCCTCTAACTTCACATTGCCATCATAAAGGATAAGCAATGTGTTTTCCACATCGTAGAAATTCTTAATTCTTATTGGCTGTAAAATGTTAATGTGCCTTGCTTTCGCAAATTTCACACCCAGCGACTCAATAATTTTATTATAATCTTCCATAATCAACAAACTATATACTTCTTAATTTTTTGTAGACTAATAGCCTTTCCTAACACTATTTGTACAAATCTAATAATATTTATTTGAGACTCAAAAATTTAATTAGATAAGAATGTTTAATTATTCATACAAAACCGAGACCAAACAAGCATTTTTCCCAAAAAAATCTAACTTTCGTACAAATTTACAAGCTTAAACGATAAACTAAAATTGGTAAAAAACATAGAAAGCAAGCATTAGACACAAAAAAAGGGCGTTTTTGACGCCCTTTAAAAATACAATGTTATGTTGTTTTACTTCAATATAGATCTTGCGATTACGAGTCGCTGAATTTCAGAAGTACCTTCATAAATTTCTGTAATCTTAGCATCTCGCATCATTCTTTCTACATGATACTCTTTCACATAGCCATAACCACCATGCACTTGAACGGCTTGGGTGGTCACCCACATGGCTACTTCAGAAGCATAAACTTTGGCCATCGCCGCTGATTCAGAATAGTTCCTACCTTGGTCTTTTTCAAAGGCGGCTTTATAAATTAAGAACCTAGCTGCTTCAATTTTTGTATGCATATCTGCCAGTTTAAACTGAATAGCTTGGTGTCTTGAAATCTCCTTACCAAAAGCCTTTCGCTCTTTAGAGTATTGAAGAGCTCGCTCATAAGCACCTGAAGCTATTCCTAATGCTTGAGCCGCAATACCAATTCTACCGCCATCAAGCGTACCCATGGCGAACTTAAAGCCATGCCCATCATCACCAATCCTATTCTCTTTTGAAACTTTAGTATCAGAAAACATCAAAGAATGTGTATCTGAAGACCTAATTCCCATTTTGTCTTCTTTTTTCCCAACCACAAAACCCTCTGTTCCCTTTTCAATAATTAAGGCATTTATACCTCTGTGACCTTTGTCTGCATCGGTTTGAGCTATCACCAAGGCAATATCAGAAGAGCCGCCATTGGTAATCCAGTTTTTAGTACCATTGACCAAATAATGGTCTCCTTTATCAATAGCTGTTGTTTTTTGGGAGGTAGCATCCGAACCCGCTTCTGGTTCCGAAAGGCAAAAGCAACCCAGTTTTTCTCCTAAAGCCAAAGGCTTCAAGTATTTTTCCTTTTGAGCTTGCGTTCCATACTTTTCAAGGCCCCAACAAACCAAGGAATTATTTACAGACATCACCACGGCTGCAGAAGCATCAATTTTGGCTATTTCTTCCATAGCCAGCACATAACTGATGGTGTCCATACCGCCGCCGCCAAACTCAGGGTCTACCATCATTCCGAGAAAGCCGAGCTCTCCCATCATTTTGACCTGCTTTTCTGGAAATTTTGAATGTGTATCTCTTTCTATTGCGTCATGAAGTAATTCCTTCTCCGCAAAATCACGGGCAGCTTCTTGAACAGCCAACTGTTCTTCCGATAAATCAAAATTAATTCCTTGCATTGGTTTCTATGTTGATGTTAAACCAAAGTTACAAGAGTTAATAATAGTATGCAAGCATACTATTATTAATAAATCTTAATTTCTAGGCTACACCTCCGTTTACAGAAAGCGTATGACCACTGACATATGAAGCCTCTTCTGTGGCTAAGAATAAATATGCATTCGCAATATCAGCCGGCTCTCCTAACCTTCTCACAGGAATGTCGGCCATAAAGCCGTTTCTAATTTCTTCCGGAATGCTATCAGTCATATCCGTCTTGATAAAACCAGGAGCTACAGCATTGGCTGTAATGTTATGCTTTCCAAACTCCTTAGCCCATGTTTTTACCATGCCTATAATAGCGGCTTTGCTAGCCACATAGTTTGTTTGACCAAACCCTCCAGTGATTCCAACTACCGAAGAGGTGCATATTACTCGCCCGTATTTCTTCTCTACCATGTGAGGGACTACGGCCTTTGTACAATTAAAAACACCCGTTAAATTAATATCAATCACAGATTGCCATTCCTCTTGACTCATTTTAAGGAAACTTTTGTCTCTTAAAATTCCTGCATTGTTTACAAGAATGTCAATTTTTCCGAACTGGGATATTGTTGAACTAACAGCTGCTTCTATAGACTTCAAATCTTTAACATCTACTTTTTGAAACACACAATTTGCCCCAATGGCATTAGCTGTTTCTGCCCCGTTTTCAAGAACATCCCAAATAATTACTTGAGCTCCTTCTTTTACAAAAAGTTCGGCCGTAGCTTTTCCTATACCTCTAGCACCACCAGTTACAATAGCAACCTTGTCTTTTAATCTCATATCAAACTCCTGTTTTTACAAAGGGCGGTCTTTTAACCACGGCTTGAAGCATTTTCTTTCTAACTTTAATGAAAACCTCCGTCCCTTTTTTTGAAAATTCTTTATTTACAAATGCCAAAGCAATACCCTTTTTGAGCATTGGCGACATGCTTCCTGATGTAACTTCTCCTATAACCGCCCCCTCAGCATCGCACACTTCATAATGGGCTCTAGGAATACCTTTATCTATTAGCTCTACTCCTACCAACTTCCTTTTTAGGCCATTTTCCTTTTCTTCTTTCAGATTATCTGAATTCACAAAGTCTTTAGTAAACTTAGTAACCCAGCCCAAACCAGCTTCTAAAGGAGAAAAAGTGTCGGAAAGATCGTTTCCGTATAGACAATACCCCATTTCTAATCTTAAAGTATCTCTTGCTCCTAGGCCTATTGGTTTTATGTCAAATTCAGCACCTGCCTCAAATATTTTATGCCAAAGGGCTTCCGCATTCTCTTTAGGAACATATAATTCAAAGCCACCCGCCCCCGTGTAACCCGTAGCAGAAAGGGTGACATCTTTTACATCACCAAAAGTACCTTTGGTAAAACTATAATATTCAATGTTGTCTAAAGGAATATGTGTCAATTTCTGAAGTGTGGCATTTGCCTTCGGTCCTTGTACCGCAAAAAGGCACAGGTCATCAGACCAATTAACCATCTCCACATTTTCGGTATTATACTTCTGAATGTGATTCCAATCTTTTTCTATGTTTGAAGCATTGACCACAAGCATATACTCATCTTCGTCAATTCTATACACCAAAAGGTCGTCTACTACTCCGCCTGTCTCATTAGGCAGGTAACTATACTGAGCCTTTCCGTTATAAAGCAATGAAGCGTCATTAGCAGAAACTCTTTGAATCAAATCCAGAGCACCTTCCCCCTTCAGGTAAAACTCCCCCATATGACTTACATCAAATATACCTACCGACTCCCTAACAGCCATGTGCTCCTCAATGTCCGATGAATACCTAACTGGCATATTAAAGCCTGCAAAAGGTACAATTTTACCGCCAAGTTTTTCATGTAAATCACCAAGTGGAATGTTCTTTATTTCCGACATATTAAATTTAATTCTGTTAAAACATAAAATTACGAATACTAAAGCATTCGCCCATTTTCTAAAAGTATCTTCTTATTTATTACCGCCGGCAGTTCTTCCACGTTATGCGTAACATAAATCAAGGTTTTATTAAGCTTCGAAACCAGCTCATTCACTAAATCGCGAATAAATACCATATGGTTATAATCAAGGTTTTGACAAGCTTCATCAAACAGCAATAATTCGGGGTTTTTCACTAAAGCCCTTGCCAGCAAAACCAACCTTTGCTCACCTGAAGACAGCTCGCTCAGCAATCGATTCTCAATACTTCCTAAATCCAAAAGCTTGATAATTCTTTCCAATGCTACTTTATCCACATCGCTTAGCTTTTTAAATAGGCCAATTGTATCAAAAAGACCAGAAGCTATCACTTTCCAAACCTCCATATTCTTAGGAAAGTAAATATGCATTTCGGGCGACAAGTATCCCGTTCTCTTCTTTATCTCCCAAATACTCTCTCCTGAACCGCGTCTTTTACCAAAGAGGTATAGCTCGTTTTGATAAGCTTGTGGATTATCTCCTGTTAATAAGCTAAGTAGTGTACTTTTTCCAGAGCCATTTGGCCCCATCAAGGCCCACTTTTCACCTGCCTTCACTTCCCAGTTCACCTCTTGCAATACAGGCTTATCTCCATAAACCACCTGTCCATTTACTAGTTTAATGACCGATTCTGATTTAGGTTTTTCCGTCTTAAAATATTGGAGAAGTTCTTGATCAAAATCTAGTTTTAAACCGCTGTTTTCGTTCTTAGGAAAAGGCCTTTCCGAAACACCACTCAATTTGCCAGCTTTTAACTCGATAACCTTATCAATAGATTCAGGCATATCGTCAACATTGGCGACCAAAACCAATCGCACTTTCATACCTTCAAGCAGGTTCTTTAATGCCAATTTACTTTCCTGATCTAGCCCTATAAACGGATTATCCAATAAGAGAACCTTCGGTTTTTTCAAGAGAGAAAGGGCGATAAGCGACCTTCTTGTTTCTCCGTTAGAAAGCGAAGTGACTTTTCTATCTAGAAGGTGAGCAATATTCATTTTCTCTGCCACCTCTTCTACCCAAGCCTTTTCATACGTAGGTTCAGGTAAATCTACAGACTTGCTGTCTACAGTTCCCACGGGCATCACCTGATTCTGAATTACCTCATAAAGCGTGGGGCCTATTTCAGAGTCGTGAGCGTGGTACCGCTGCTGATAATATTGATAGGCAGGGCCCACAAGCCTATGAAAACCATAATCTCTAGGCACTAATTCTATCTCAGAGTAATGTGGCTTTGCTATTTTTCCTTTCCATGGAAAAACCTTTCCCGCCATGGCGTCAATTAGCGTACTCTTTCCACTTCCGTTCTCTCCTATTATTCCAAAATTTTGGCCTTCGGCTAATTCCAGATTGATGTCGGACAAAACTATGTTCTCTCCTTTTTTGATATAAACTTGATTGAATAAAATCATTTGGTAAAATTAGAGTTCTGGTCTTAGAAAAGAATCATTTACAGAAAATAAGTCTGTTAAAACTAACCCGTAGAATTTCTATTTCTCCTCATTTTTAGTAGTTTTCAATAAACAACCTCATTTAGAATGACTTGGAATATTGTATTCTGGATTCTTGCCTCATACGTAGTTCTGAGTACGCTTGCATATTTTATTCAAGATTTCTTCATTTTCAAGCCAGAGAAGCTTTCCGCTGATTTTGAATTCAAATACGATTACCCCTTTGAAGAGCTAAACTTTACTGTTTCAGATAAAGTCACCATAAACGGACTTCGTTTTTTTAGCGAAGAAAAGGAAAAAAATGGCCTTGTCATTTACTTTCATGGAAATACCAGAAGTATTAAAGGCTGGGCAAAATATTCCCGGGATTTCACGGTACATGGCTATGACGTGCTAATGATTGACTATCGCGGTTTCGGCAAAAGCAGAGGGAAACGCTCTGAAAAAGCCATGAAAGAAGATGCTCAGCATGTTTACAACAGACTTCGCTATGATTTCGGAATACTTGAAAGTGACATAGTCATTTATGGTCGTTCTTTAGGTTCAGGCTTCGCCGCAAAACTCGCCTCTTCAAATAAACCTAAAATGCTAATTCTAGATGCTCCATATTATAGCTTCTCAAATTTGACAAGTCGCTTTCTTCCCTTTCTACCCCTTAGCATCATTCTTCGCTTTAAAATCAGAACGGACGAGTGGCTTAAATACTGCCGCTGCCCTATTTACATTATTCACGGGACAAAAGATTTATTAATACCGCTGCGTAGCAGCGTTCGTTTGTCAAAAGTGGCTCCATTAAACACACATTTGGCCCCTATTTATGGTGGTGGACATAATAATTTACCCTCCTTTCCTGAATACCATAGAGTCCTGCGGGATATTTTGCTTGGTCAGTATGACGAGTTTGACAAACAAATCTTAGGTGATATTGGATTCAACACTTAATCAAACAAACAAATGAAATTTCTCAAATGGCTCATTCTTGGCTATTGCCTGATTTTGGTGATGTTATACCTCATTCAAGATTTTGTCATTTTTCGTGCAAACCCACTTCCTGAGGCTTATCAATTCAAGTTTGAACAGCCCTTTGTTGAGAAAAACTACACTGCCGCTGACGGAACCGAGGTAAACACCTTATTCTTTCCAACTTCTCAAAAATCAAAGGGTTTACTCTTTAATAACCACGGAAACAGGAGAAATTTATCTAGATGGGGTCGTTCTGCAGAGCAATTTACAAGTCTAGGTTATGACGTTTTCTTTTATGATTACCGCGGTTTTGGAAAAACAAAAGGCAAACCCAGTGAAGAAAATATATTTAGCGATTCGGCTTTCCTATATGAAGAAATGAAAAAGGAATATAGTGAAGACAGCATCATTGTTTATGGACGCTCGCTAGGCTCAGGGGTCGCTGCAAAACTAGCGGCAGAAAACAACCCTAAAATGTTAATTCTTGAAAGTGCCTATTACAGCATGGCGGAAGTGGGAAAAATGCATTTGCCTATTTTCCCTTACAAATTGCTGATAAAGCACCCCTTTGATACTGGCAGCAGAATTGACAAAGTAAAGTGTGGGGTTAAACTTATACATGGAACAGAGGACAGATTGATTCCTGTGGAATCTAGCTATATGTTGACAAAAAAAATGGGTAAGTCGCCAGAAGACGTACTTACCCTTTTACCTGGCGGCCATCGTGGTTTATACCGCTTAGACCAATACCAAAAAGTATGGAAGGAGTGGTTGGCTCCAGAATTACTTACACCTTAGGCGGCAATAACTTATACATCACTGGCGTAACTATTCTGGTTAAAATTAGTGACGAAATCAAACCTCCAATAATTACCAAAGCCAAGGGAGAGTATAGGGGCGAATGCTCCAAAACTAAAGGTGTTAAACCTCCAATAGCAGTTAAAGTGGTCAATACTATAGGAATGAATCTTGTTTCCCCTGCTTTTTCAATAGCCGCATCAATACTCAAGCCTTCGTCTGAACGAAGGAAGTTGGTATAGTCTACCAAAAGAATGGAGTTTTTAATCTCTATTCCTGCTAAAGCAATAATCCCTACCGTAGCTGTAAAAGAAAGGGAGTTTCCTGTTAAATAAAGAATAGTCACTGCCCCAATAATTCCCAATGGAATAACCGACAGGACGATAAAAGAGCTTTTAAAGGTTTTAAACTCCAAAATCAAGATGGCCAAAATTCCAAAAATGGTAATGATAATGATGTTCCCTAAGCCCCCAAATGTTTCCTTTTGACGCTCTACTTCACCAGATATTTGATATCCATAGCCTTCTGGAAAATCTATTTGCTCCAGTTTTTCTAAGAATTCTTCATTGACCGCAGGTGTCAAAAAACCATCCGCCACAAAAGACGACACCAAAACATAACGCTCCTTATCGTAATGGTTAATGTTGTTTGGAGAGCTCTCAAAATTTACCGTCGCCAATGCTTTCAAAGGAACCTGAGCACCGTTTCCTGCTAGCACGTAAATCTTGTCAAAAACGTCAAAGGTACTATTGGTAGCATTCTTCAATCCTACATTAATGGCATATTCATCTCCTGCTTCATCCCTATATTCTCCGATATTCAAACCGGCAATTGCCATTCTTACACTCTTGTCAATTTCAGAAGTTGGAATACCAAACATTCCTGCCTTGTCTTTATTTATTTTGACACGGAGGTCCGTATTTATGACCGTAGACGGGTTGTTTATATAAATAGTACCTTCCGTTTCTTTATAGGCATTTTCTACTTTGATTGACAAATTCCTTAGCGAATCAATATTATCTCCAAAGACCCTAACCGCTAACGGAGCTGCTACTGGCGGACCTTGCTCAAACTCTTTTACGATGATTTTTGCCCCTGGGTAATCCACAAACTTCTCACGAAGCTCGTTTACCAAAACTGTCCTTTCTGGCACTTCGGTATCTTCTTGAAGCTGAACAAACAACTGAGCAAATTCAGAACTAGCACCTCCCCTTGGTAAGAGGTTATAATAAATTCTTGGATTGTCTTTACCTATGTTAGAAGCATAGTTTCTTACCAAAGGCTCTTCTGAAAGTGTTTTTTCTACAAAACGATCGACCTTATCTGTTGTTTCTAAATTTGTTCCTACTGGTGTGGTGATATCTATAAGTAATTGTGGTTTTTCAGACTTTGGAAAAACACTAATACCAATCACAGGAATTAAAGCTAAGCTTCCGCCAAAAATACAAACAGCAATTAATAGCGTAATGAGCGGTTTTGATAAAGACCAATGAAGGATTTTACGATAGGAACCTTCAATTCCTTTTTTCATGTATTGTAAAACGATGTTTCCCTCTTCACTGCTGTGCCTTGGCATAATCATACTTGCCAAAAATGGAACAATGGTAATAGAAACAAACAAAGACGCCAGTACTGTCGCGATTACAGCCATTGGCAAACTTCTTATAAATTCGCCAGATGCTTCTGGTAAAAATATTAAGGGTAAGAAAGCGAAAAGTAAGGTTGCTGTACAGCCAACTACCGCAAGTCCAATCTGTTTTGTGGCTAAAACGGCAGCTTCTTTCCTACTATAACCCTCTCTTAAAAATCTGGCAATGTTTTCAACGACCACAATGGAATCATCAACCACCAAACCTAGGGCAATCACCAAACCAACTACGGAAAGCTGGTTTATTCCAAAACCCATCAGGTCTAAGCCCGCCAAACCAATGGCTAGTGAAAGCGGAATGGAAACCATAACAATTAAAGCCGCTCTAAACCCTAGGGGAATTAGTGTAATCATTACTAAAAGAATAGCAATGATAAAGTCACGAGCTAAGCCTAGCAATCGTTTTGAAACGGAATCTGCTTGGTCAAAACTTGTTTCATAGGTCAAATTTGCTGGTAAGCCTTCTTCAAAACCTGAAATAATAGGTTCAACCTCCGCTTTGACATCAAAAATATTCGTATTGCTTTTTTGCGTAGCTGTAATAAAAACCGCTCTCTTTCCATTAAGTCTGGCTTTATAAGTTAGCTCCTCATAACCCATAGTCACCTCCGCAATATCTTTCAGGTAAGTCACCTGTGTACCCGAAGTACTTACAATGGTGTTCTCTATTTCTTCTAAAGACTTATAAGAACCCGAAGTTTTGACGTTCAGTCTTCTTTCGCCAATCTCAATAGAACCAGCAGGTATATCAGCATTTTCAGACTGAATTAATCCCATTACTTGATTTATCGGGATTTTATACTGAGCCATTCTGTCGGTATTTAGGGCTATTTTTACTTCCCTATTTGGGAAAGCATGAACCTCCGCTCCTTTTATGTCCTTTACTTTTTCTAAGGCTTCCTTTAATTCTTCTGCTTTTTCTTTCATCTCCTGATAAGGGGCCGTTTCCGACATCAGGGCGGACTGTAGAATATTGACAGATTCTGGCGTGTACTTAAAAACATCAAGACTGTATATGTCTTCAGGAAGCTTGCTTCTTATCGCGTTAAGTTCTCTCAGCGTTTCACCATATTTCTCGTCGTCATCCACGTAGTGCATAAACTCCACCGTAATATTAGCAACTCCATCTCCCGATACTGAAACAATCTTTTTTACATCCTCCAATCCATTCAGCCGGTCTTCTATGGGGTCTACAATTAGCTTTTCCATATCCTGCGGACCTGTTCCTGGATAAATAACCACCACCGTATTAAATGTTGCTTTTAAAACCGGGTCTTCCGCCTTAGGCATGGTTAATAATGAGCTAATGCCCAGGGCCACTATCATAACAAATATGATAATGGTGAACTGATAATTTTTAACCGAAAACTCTGCTATCTTCATATTATTGACCTTTACAGGTTTACTACTTTGACTTTTTGACCTTCGCTTAAAAAGTTAGCCCCAAGGCTCACCACTTGGTCTGAAGAACTCAAACCACTTAAAACCTCCACTTTATTGTCCTTTATTCCGCCAATTATGATTTTTCTCCTTTCCACAGATTGACCATTAAAGACAAAAACTGAAGCACTTTCATTTTCCGCTTCAATAAGCGTGGTAGCCGGAACCAACAAAACTTGCCTTTCTGACTTTGGTGTAATTTTAGATTTAGCCACAAAACCTGAGATTAGTTTTTTACCATTACTGTTTAGCGTGAGCTCAGCCTCATAGGTGCCCGTGCTTGGGTTTATTACCTGAGCTATTTCCGTAACGCTGGCAGGAAAAACCTCACCAGGGTATGCGTCAAGTGACACTTCCGCTTTATCACCAATCTTCAATTTGATTATATCCTTATCTGCCAAACCAACTTTTACATTAAAAGAAGAGCCGCCAGTTCCTAAAATAATGGCTGGTGCAAAAGGGGTAATAAGCTCTCCTTGTTCCGAAATTTTCATCAATATTTTACCGGACTGAGGTGCATATATTCTTGATAATTTCTGGTTAAACTTGGCAGTTTGCATGGTTTCTTTCGCCAATGAAAAAGCCGTGGTGGCATCTTCTAAATTATTCTTTGTGGCTACTTCGTCTTCTAGCATTCCTTTGACACGGTTTACATCTCGCTCGGCTTTTTCTAAACCTAGTTTGGCTTGATTGACCGCAGCATCTATTTCAGACATATCAAGTTCGGCAAGTAATTGACCCGCCTTAACGTATTGTCCTTCTTTGACATACATCCGTTTTATCATTCCGCCTGTTTTGAAGGCTAGTTTTAATTCGGCTTTAGAAGAAAGCACGCCACTTGCCAAAATATCATCTTGAATAGTTTTTTGAATGGGGAAAACCGTACTTACGGACTCTAATTCTTCTGTTTGAACTGTTTCACCTTCTTCTTCCGTGCTTTTACAAGACCAAAGAAGTACTCCAATGGCAAACAAATAGCTGATTTTTTTCATTGTATTATAGATTTATTGAGCACTAACTTTATCCAAAACCGACTTCTTTAACCAAATATCAAACTTGGCTAAAGAGGTTTTTTGGGCTGCTATCAAATTGTCGTTTTGAGCTTTTATGAGCTCTATATAAATGGCGTCTGCGTTTTTGTATTTTTTCTCCACTATTCCAAGAAGGGAAGCCGTGTTTTCTAAAGCCTTTTCTGATGCTTCTAGTGTTTTCAAAGAAGCCCCATAATCAATATAGGCCTGGGCCACTTGCATTTTTATTTGCTGTTCGGCTTCTAGATATTTCACATCTAAAATTTTGCCTTGAATTTCAGTTTGCTGGATTTTGTGTTTCTTTTCGTTTCCATGGAAAATATCCCAATTTAAACCGACCTGACCTATAGCGTATGCTTGATTACTAAAGGAATAACCGTAACCCTGAAAACCCGTGCTTCCACCAAAATAAAGGCTTGGAAGTTTAGCACTCTTTTCTTGTAGCTTAAGCACCGTATTATTTACGTTCATTCCTGCTTTTAATTGACTGAACTCAGGTCTGTTTTGCAATGCGTCGCTCTGCAAAACTCCTATTTTCTTAGCAAGAGGCAGTTGTTTCAACAGCAAAGAATCAACTTCGACAGGAGTATCAAAAGGTTTATTAATCAAAAAATTGAAGTAGGCTTTTGCTTTGTCAATATTCTTTTGAGCATTTGCCAAATCTCCATCAAGCTTATTGATTTCGTATTCTGACGAATAAATAACATCCTTTAAGGCTAATTGATTTTTGACAAGTCGCTGATTGAAATCAAGGTATTGATTCAAAAATTCTCTAGAATTTTTATAAATATCAAAGGCTTCTAAGCTTTGCAAATATTGATAATAGGCCGCTTCAATATTATATTTTAACTCATATTCCAGCAAATCCCTTTTTCCCTCTTCAGTTTGAACCAAGTCTCTTTGAAGCTGAATATTATACTTTATTTCAGGATTAAATAAAGGCAACTCAAATGTAAATTTCGTTTCATGAAAGTTGTTGGGTGCAAACTGAACATCCTGATTTTCCACTGTTGGAAAGTTTTCACTTTGCGTAAGCTGGTTAAGGGTTCCATAAACTGGGTTCAACAAATCTCCGATTGGAAACTCAATACTCCTCCCTCCTGCTGCCAGTGTATAATTAGGGGCAAAAGTGATTTTTGGAAAAATATTAGACCTCGCTATGTCAATTGCCTTCAGCGACTTTTCTATTTCTAACTTTTGTTGTTTCAATGCTAAGTTAGTGCCCAAACCCTCTTCAATATACGCGTCCAAAATTTGAGCATTTGTTTCTGTCAAAAAGGTGCAAAATACTGCTAGAAGAAAAAACCTTTTCATAGCTATTTGATTACAGTTTTCAGCAGATTCGAACTGGCCTTTGCCAATAATTTCCCTTCCTTATCAAATATTTGACATTCCACATGAGCAATTGTTTTACCTGCTCGCACCACTTCTGTCTCAATAGTAATTTCGTCACCGGTTTTAGCCGCTCTTAAGAAGTCAACGTTTAGATTAACTGCCACGAAAAAACCATCACGCCCTAGCGTATGTGTGGTCATTCCGATAACCTCATCAATAATTCCAGCCAAAACACCGCCATGGGCTATTCCTGCAGGATTAGCAAATTCTTCTCTTACCTTGTATGACATTTTTATCTTGCCTTCCTCTGCTGCTAAAAGAGTTCCATTTAACCATCTTCCATACGGGGATGGGCTTACATTTTTGGCTTCTTTGCCAATCATTTTTTTGAATTGTTCTATCATAATTATTTACCTATTCTACCCAAGTGGGTGTCTTTAAAATCTGTTTCGTACTTCAAGCCATAACCAAATACTCTATCCAATGCCGAGTGAGAAAACAAAATAATTCCTGCTAGCGAAACCATTTCTAAGCCGTAGGTGAAGCCTATTATTATTATAAAAATTCCTAATGCCTTGTGATGAAAAAAGTTATAAAGCCATGCTCCTACCTTACTACCAAAAACATAACCCAGCATGCTGAAGTCAGGAACTAAAATCAACGCAGGAAACCACCACCAGGCCAAAGAAAGTTTAGTAAAAAAGAAAATTCCTAAACCGAACTGAGCCAGCTCTTCTAAACTTATTACGTTTTTCATTTCGCCTTCGTCATTTTTAGAGTGCTTACAAAAACCTTGTATGACTTCATCATTCTATCTAAGCTTCCCAACTCGTCATCTCCAAACATCTGGAGCCTTTTTCTGCATTTGAGTGTTACCAGACCATGCACAAAACTCCACACCATTAAAGAAGCGTCTTCAAGCTCGTAATCTCCTAAGTAGCCTTCTTTTTGACAATCTTCTACAAGAAATTTCAACATATCAAAAGCCTGCATCCCCTCATCCCATATTTCATCTGCTCCATCTAAGCACTCCATAGGGGCCTCCATGACAAACATCAAATCATACATTTCGGGATTATTATAGGCGAAGGAAATATATCTTTTACCCATATCTTCTAGCCTATCAATAGCCTTTTCGGCAGGCTCAGGACTTACCAGGGCAACAATCAGGTTCTGAAAAGCGACTTGATGAAGGTGAAAAAGAAGGTCGTTTTTATCTTTAAAGTATAAATAGATAGTACCTGGGCTATACTCTATTAAATCCGCAATATTCCTAATACTTGTCTTTTCAAAACCTTTCTCTAGAAACAGCTTTTTTGCGGCTTCCAAAATTTTGGTTTTCATTTCTTCCTTTTCTCGTTCCTTTCTATCGGAGATGCCCATCTAAACAGTGTTGTTATAATTTACACTACAAATAAAATGAACAGCGTTCACAAAACAAAGAGTGTTTTTAAGTTTCTGTAAAAATTACCCTCTCTCTTCAATAAACACCCTCTTTAAATAGTATTACCTTTAGTAAAACATGAATGTTAAAATGAAAAACCTTTTCAAATCCGAGAATATTGTTTCGCTGCTTAATAGAGCTTTTCAAACACATTTAAGGTTTCCATTTACATTAATTTGTGCTTTTGCAGTTTCCGTTTTATCAATAATTATGGCGGAAGCAACCGACAGTAACAATCCCACACTCATGAAGGGGCTCGTTACTTTTGCACTTGGTGTTCCACTTTTCTTTAGTATTGAAATATTTAATGAGCGACGTTCAGTTTCTAAATGGCTTAGCCTATTCGCTAGTCTTCTCTTTTTAGCCCTTTATTATTTTCTAAATGACGTAAGGGCACCATTTGAAAATGAAAATCGATTTATAATCAGAACCCTTGTTCTTGGACTTGTCTTTCATTTGGCCGTTGCAGTTTCTCCATACCTAAAAAAGGGTCAGACCATCCAATTTTGGCATTATAACAAAACCCTCTTTATTGCTATTTTAACTGCCGCCCTATATTCAGCTACTATATTCGCTGGTTTAAGTTTGGCCCTACTCGCCCTTGATAAGCTGTTCGAATTGAACTTTGACTCCGACCTTTATTTATATCTCTGGTTTATCATCGCCTTTTACATCAATACCAATATTTTCCTAAACTACATTCCAAAGCTTGATGAAATAGATAAAGAACGGTTCTTTCCTAAAGGTCTACAAACCTTTACCATCTACATTTTGCTGCCATTAGTTGCCATTTATCTACTTATACTAATTAGTTATCAGGCAAAAATTGTTTTCCAATGGTCCCTTCCAAAGGGTTGGGTAAGTAATTTGGTGCTAGCCAGTGGCGTTTTTGGCGTGCTTGCTTTCTTACTTCTTTATCCTATTCAAAACAAAAACACTTGGGTCAAAAAGTTTAACAAAGTGTTCTACTGGCTTATGCTACCCTTAGTGGCTCTGATGTTTGCGGCTATCTATGTTAGGCTAGATCAATATGGTTTTACAGAACCACGCTATTTCGTTTTAATTCTTGGTATCTGGCTTTTAGGAATTTCATTGTATTTCATTATTAGTCAAAAAGACAACATAAAGCTTATACCTATCAGTCTTATGTTACTGGGACTCATTAGTGTTTATGGCCCAATCAGTTCCTTTAATGTTTCTTACATAAACCAAACTACAAGGTTAAACGACGTTTTAACAAAACACAGCCTCTTAGAAAATGGGAAGTTTGTCGAAAACAAAAAGCTTGATTTATCAGAAACAGAAACGGATAAAATATACGCTGCTATAGAGTACTTGTGTGAAAATAACCTCGAAAACTTTGAGCAATATTTAGACGCGACGCAGTACGAAGAGCTAACGAAAGCCCAAAAATATCAAAGAGCTTCTAAGATAGAAAAATGGCTTAGTCTTCCCCAAAAATCAAAGAAACATACACCTCTCATAAATATATACCAAGACTTAAATGGCTTTCATAAAACGTATAATGCAGACTTCGCCATACCATTTTATCTCAATTCAAATAAGGTTCAAGGGAAAAGCGATAAGCACAACATTGCCTACCTCTTTAAAAAGAAATCTGACACTGAAATCCATTTTGAATTAAACGACGATATCTTTGACTTTAACCTAAAAGCTCTCCAATCTCCGGACTTTGAACAAACAGAAGAAAACCTAACTTTTAAAGAGGAATCAAATAATTGGAAGGTGACATTAGTTATTACGCAATACTATGAATTCAGTGACAAAGAAAGTAATATAGAAGGCAAGGTTTATCTAAAGAAGAATTAGCTACTTAAAGCTCTTAAGCTTCTCAATAATAAATTTCATAGCTTTGCCTCCTTGTATTTAAAAGCATCATAATGAAATATTTCCTCGGCATAATTCTTCTCGTTTTTGGTTTTACTTTGCAGTCCTGTTCTGAGACTAAGCAAGAAAACACCACTTTAGAAATTACTCGTTTTGACAAGGAGTTAATGTCTATTGAAACCAAAGAAGAACTTGTTTCTTTTCTTCAAGAAAACCCTTGGTATAGCAAAAGCTTATATCGCGTCTTTCCGGATGACACGGCATTTATCAGTCACCTTTTTTATATCATAAGTCATCCAGGAACCCAGACCTTTTACAAACAAGTAGATAGTACTTACGGTGATCTAGCTCCATTGAAAAAAGAGCTTTCTACCGCATTTGACAATATCAAAGAACACTATCCTTCTTTTGTTGCACCAAAAATTTACACCACTTTTACAGGAATAGAAAACGACATTTACGTTTCCGATTCTGCTGTAATTATTTCTTTGGAATCTTTCCTTGGGCCTAAGGCCATGTACCGACCAGACCAGCCTAGCTATATTTTACGACGATACGACAGACCTTATATTGTTCCTACCATTGTTAGGTTACTTTCTGATACTTTCATAAAGTCGACACCGGAAGGTTCTATGCTTAATGACATGGTATATTTTGGTAAGTCATTTGAATTCACACAAACCATGCTTCCAGAAGCTGCCGACTCTCTTATTATCGGGATACCTGATAGTTCTCTAGTAGGAAACTGGTATGCTCAAGATCTTATTTGGGCACATTTCATCGATAAAAATTTACTTTTTGAGCAAAACCAAAAGGTGAAAGAAAAGTACTTAGGTGAACGCCCTAAGGTTCCTGAAATTGGTTCAAGCTGCCCAGGACGAATAGGACAATGGCTAGGCTGGAGAATCATAGATAAGTTTCGAACGGAAAACCCTTCGGTAACGTTTAAACAGCTAATGGAAATGACTGACATTCAAGAAATTTTACGAATGTCAAAATATCGAGGCGAGGTAGAAGAATAAAATGGAAGAGAAAACTAATTCGGAATTTGCGGAGCGGCTCAAAAAAAAGAAGTTTGATAAGAATAGTTTTAAAAAAGCTCTCAAGCTTCTCAGTTTTGTACTTCCATATAAATGGGCTTTCGCTATCGGAATTATTTTTTTGGTGCTCTCTACCTCCACTACCCTAACCTTTCCAAGTTTGATTGGTGAAGTTACAAGAGTAATAGAAGGAAATTCTGATTATAGTTTAAATCAGGTCGTCTTGTTCTTTGGGGGTATTCTTATTCTTCAGGGAATCTTTTCCTTTCTAAGGGTTTACATCTTCTCCTATGTTAGCCAAAACGTATCTGCTGACGTAAGAAGGAAAGTTTTTAATAAACTCATCTCTTTACCTATCAACTTTTATGAGAAAAACAGAGTGGGTGATTTAATTAGCCGCATCACTTCGGATGTTTCCTCTTTCCAAAGTATTCTCTCCGTAACACTTGCAGAACTTTTTAGGCAAGTCGTTACGCTTATTGTAGGTATAGCCATCATACTTTACATTTCCTGGAAACTAACCCTTTTCATGCTACTGACCTTCCCCATTGTGGTGGTGGCAGCTTTTGTTTTTGGAAGATATATTCGCGTTTTTTCAAGAAAAGTTCAAGAAAAACTGGCAGACTCAAACGCCATGGTCTCTGAAACCTTACAGTCTATTTCAGTGGTAAAAGGCTTCACAAACGAGAAAGTTGAATCAGAAAAGTATGATGAATCGATGAGTGACGTGGTAGCCCTGTCAATCAAATCTGCAATTTTCAGAGGAGGCTTCATCAGTTTTTCAATTGTCGGTTTGTTTGGTGGCATAATGCTCGTAGTTTGGTATGGCGGTGGCCTTGTTTTTCAAAACGAAATTCAATTGGCTGACCTCATGTCGTTCCTTTTTTATACAGCCTTTATAGGGGCCTCTGTAAATGGTTTAGGAGATATCTACTCTCAAATTCAGAGCAGTGTAGGAGCCTCAGAAAGAATTTTAGAAATTTTAGATGAAAGCTCAGAAGTAGACTTAAACAAAAACAGAAACACTGTAAAAATAAAAGGTGCTATTGAATATAAAAATGTAGCATTCGCTTATCCATCAAGAACCGACCTCCCTGTTTTTAAAGATTTTTCTTTGAGCATAAAACCAGGTGAAAAAATAGCCCTTGTGGGTCAAAGTGGTGCTGGAAAATCCACCGTGGTTCAGCTACTTCTTCGTTTTTATGACATAAATTCTGGCGATATCCTTATTGATGGTAAAAGCATCAAAGAACAAGACGTAACGAACCTTCGTCAAAATATGGCCATTGTCCCACAAGAGGTCATTCTATTTGGTGGAACTATTAAAGAAAATATTAACTATGGTAGGTTAGATGCCACTGAAGAGGAAATCAATGAAGCTGCTAAAAAAGCTAATGCCTTAGAGTTTATTGACAGGTTTCCTGAAGGACTGGACACCATAGTAGGAGAAAGAGGCGTTAAATTATCAGGAGGGCAAAGACAAAGAATAGCAATAGCAAGAGCTATTTTAAAAGATCCAGCCATATTACTATTAGACGAAGCAACCAGTGCCTTAGATTCCGAATCTGAAAACCTAGTTCAAGAGGCTCTTGATGAGCTTATGAAAAACCGAACTACTATTATAATCGCTCATAGGTTAGGCACGGTAAAAAATGTTGACCAGATTTACGTTTTAAATGAGGGAACAGTAGCCGAACAAGGCACGCACGAAGACCTTATTTTGAATCCTGATGGAATTTATTCAAATTTGGTTAAGCTTCAAATGGAAAGAAGTACACTAGCATCTTAATATTCATGGCAAAAACACTTTCTTTAAAAGCATTCAACTTAAGGCACACCGAGTGTCGTGAAGAGATATTGAGTACCTTTTCGGAAAGATCTGCGGCCCTTTCTCATGGTGACTTAGAAATGGCCGTGGATGATAAATATGACCGCGTAACCATTTACCGAACTTTAAAAACCTTCCTAGAAAAAGGCATTATTCATAAAATATTAGATGCTGACGGAGGCACCAAATATGCTTTGTGCAAAACAGAATGTACTTCTGAAACGCATCAACATGATCACGTTCATTTTAAATGTAAACTTTGTGGAGACACCACATGTTTAGAAAGCATCAACATTCCCACCATTTCATTACCGGGTGGCTATGAAAGAGAAGACATCAACCTTTTGATAGAAGGAAGTTGTCCAAATTGTAAATAATAATGCACCCAATTAAAGCAGAATTTATAAAAAGTGCGGCCACCATAGAAGGTTGCCCAAAACCAGATTATCCAGAATACGCCTTTATTGGTCGCTCTAATGTGGGTAAATCATCTTTGATCAACATGCTTACTGGGCAAAAAAGGCTGGCAAAAACATCCTCCACCCCTGGTAAAACACAGCTTATTAATCACTTTTTAGTAGAAAACCGCTGGTTTTTGGTTGATTTACCGGGTTATGGTTTTGCTAAAGTCCCCCTAAAAGAAAAAGCCAAGTGGGAAAAAATGACATGGGACTATCTAGAGCAAAGAGAAAATTTGCTCTACGTCTTCGTTCTTATTGATAGTAGAATTCCTCCTCAAAAAATAGATTTAGAGTTTGTTCATAGATTAGGAGAAAAAGGGTTGCCTTTAAAACTGATCTTTACTAAGTGGGATAAGGTTAAACCTATGAAAGGTCAAAAAAACGTTAATGACTTTAAAATGGCTCTTTTAGACCGTTGGGAAATTCTGCCAGAACATTATATCACCTCTTCAGAAAAAGGAATGGGTCGCTTAGAAATACTGCAACTTATAGATGAAATAAACGCAAGTAATTAATTAAATTTTTTAATTAATGTCGCTTTAATAGTAATTCTATTCAATAAGTGCCATAAAAGAACGTTTTTGAAAGCATTTTTAAATATATTTGTCCACTCATCTATTTAACAGTTAATGGCAACAGAATATCTAGGAATTGATATTGGCGGAACTAACGTCAAAATGGGCATCGTTGAAGCCGAAACAGGCATCATTTCAAACTTTTATAGCCATGATACTGGTGATTGGAGAAAATCAGGGCATTTTGTAAAAAGCCTTGGAGATGCCATTTCTGTACAGCTTAAGCATAACACCGGGGTTACCAGGTGTGGAATTGGTGTTCCAGGACTCATTACGAGGGACAGACAAAGCCTGATTGAAATTACTGCTATTCCTGAAATTGATGGTATTTCTGTCATTCCTGAGCTAAAAGAGCGTTTTAAGGGAAAGGACTTTTTCCTTGAAAACGATGCCAACGCTGCTGCACTAGGAGAGTATTATTTTGGAGAAGGAGACATTCCTGAAGATTATATCTTTGTTACACTAGGTACCGGAGTAGGTGGAGCTGCTATTATTGACAAAAAGGTTTTCAAGGGTGGCGGCGGAAATGCCATGGAACCTGGACATATGCCTTCAAAAAACAATAAAGTTTTAGAAAGAAACATTGGTAAGGTGGAGTTACTAAACCTTGCCACAGAAATGAGAGCAGCCTGGACGGGCGAGACTTTATTAGTAGATGATGGTACCATATCAACTATGGGCTTAGTTTCTGCAGCCACAGATGGAGACAAGCTCGCTTTAGAAATTTTTGAAGAAGTGGGTACCTTGCTAGGCGATGGCCTTGTTTCCATGATAAGAATTTTAGACATTAATACCATTTTAATAGGAGGAGGGCTTTCTGCCTCTTTCGAATACATTTTACCAGCTATCAATAAGCAAATAGACTTCTGGCTATCTCCTTACTATAAGAAAGGCTTAACTATAAAAAGAGCAACCCTCGCAAATGATGCAGGGCTTCTTGGGGCAGCTAGCCTTTGCTTCTAAAAAGCTATTATTGATTAAGAATAGAACGTGTTATTAAATTGCTACTAGTTTTTGGTAGCAATTTACCCGCGTTTACATAAGAAAACCCTCTCCAAAAGGTTTCATATTTTCCCGTTTCCACCAATTGAATAAAAAGGGTATTTGCTTTTGTTTTTACTTTAGTAGGCTCTAAGAAGATATTCCCGTTTCCATCTTTATACTTATTACCTGTCAATAACTTAACATTTTCAGGAAACTCCGTCATAAAAACTAGAACCTCAGGATTACTGTTATCAAAGAAATAATTCCGTCTCCGCATCTCTTTGTAAATAGCTTTCTCTGTCAAATTCCAATCAGACATGGCAACATCATTAATGCCATCGGCGGCAAAAGCAAAACTTTTTAGTTTCTCCGATTTAGGTAAACTCTTATTACCAAAAACTGTATAATTCTGTTTAGAACACGAGCTAAATATGAATAAGATAGCCAGCAGCTGTAATACATTTAAAGTCTTCATTTCAATAGGGTTGAATAGGACAAAGGTCTAAAAACTAGGCCTTAATCTATAACTATATATATATTTTATTTCACTTTAATAATAAATATGGGTGTAGTTCCGTATTAGCCAATAAGCTTTTGTTTTCACGTAAAAACTAAAAACTTTCTTCTTTGGTGCAACCGAAATAACTAAGTCTACATCTAGCCTTCAAACAATTACAATTATGAAAAAGCTATACAAAACATTTACGATCCTATCTTTTTGCACCTTAAGCTTGACTGCTATGAGTCAAGATTATGAACATTACGATAGTCGAGAGCAATCATGGAATCGTCAAAAAAACATTCACCAGAAAAGCCAAAAAGGAAGCAATATTTTCAAGAAAAAAGACTTTGGAGTAATCCTCGCCTTGAACAGTTTTGATGCGGCCTATGATATGCCAGACCTTAACACTTGGCAGTCGCGTTATGTAGCTCTTCAGTGGAGAAGAAACCATAAACTTTTAACAGGGAGGCAGGTTGATGTAGCTTTAGGTACCGGTCTTGAAATAGCATGGAATAATTTCATGATGCAGCACGACGAACAATTCTATGAAGATGGTAACATTAGTGATTTTGAACTATTAGAATACCCCTTAGAAAAATCTAAATTAGTGGTGAATAACTTAAACCTTCCTGTCATGTTACAGTTTGGCTTTAAGGAAAGTAATTTTAAATTTGGTATAGGAGCATATGCCGGAGTGCGTATAAATAGCTACCAAAAGTTTAAGGAGTCTGAACAGGAAAAATATAAGGAAAAAGGTTCTTATAACCTGCGTAAATATAACTACGGACTAATGGCAGAAGCCGGGAGAGGAGACTTCAGAATCTTCGCAAAATATGACATGCTGCCACTGTTTAACGACAACAACCCAATTAATGCTAATGTCTTAAGTGTAGGTATAAGACTTTAAAAAAAGGCCGCATAAAACATGTTTTTTTGCGGCCTAAACTCTATTCTATTTCAATTACAACACCTGTAGTGCTTGGGTGAGCTACACAAGTTAAAACAAGGCCCTCTTTAATTTCTGATTCTGTTAGTCCTTCATCTTCATCCATTATTACTTTCCCTGAAGTACACTTTCCTAAACAAGCCGTACACATACCTGCTTGACAAGAGTAAGGTAAATCAATGTCAAGTTCCAATGCCGCCTCTAAAATAGATTGATGTGGCTCCACTTTAAATGTAAAGTCTTCACCATCATATTTAACCATTATTTCCCGAGTTTTTAACCCTTCCTCTTCCGCCAGTTCCACTTTATCATCTAAAGTAGGGGCATGGAAATTTTCTTTATGGATTCGCTCATCAGGCACTTCAAACATTTTCAAAGACGTAGTTACCTCATCCATCATTTCTACAGGACCACATAAATAAAAGGATTCTTCTTTAAAATGAATATCCATTTCTTTAAGCAAAATAACAATATTGGCTCTACTTATTCTACCTCGCTCACCAGCCCAGTTATCATCTGCTTGACTAAGTATAATAATTGACTGAAACCTTCCCGAATATTCCATTTCAAGGTCAATCAAAGCCTTCCTAAAAATAATATTATTGGAAGTTCTATTACCATAAATCAAAGACACCTTTGAATTAGGCTCGACTTTTAGAATAGATTTCGCAATAGAAATCAAAGGAGTAATACCACTTCCCGCACCTACCAGCACTACACTACGACTAATACTGGCATCTGGCTCCACCACAAAATGACCCATAGGCTCAACCACTTCTAAAAAGTCACCAACACTAACATTATCACAAAGATAATTTGACACCAAACCACCAGCTACTCTTTTAATAGTAACTGCTACAGAGCTGTCTGCATGAGGCGAGGAGGACATCGAATAGCTTCTTCTGACTTTATTTCCATTGTCAGCTGGCACTATTAAAGTCAAAAATTGACCCGCTTTATACTTAATTTGCTCCGACAAAGGATGCCAAAACTCAATGGTAATGGAATCTTCTGTCTCCTTTACTATGTTCTTAACTTGTAAAAAGTATGTTTTCATAATTTAGATACGTACATCAATTGGGCAAAAATACGATTCTCATTGCCAAAACAAGAGAGCCACGAGAATCATTTAATCCATACTAGCCAATTAAGATTTCATCAATTCAACAGCAGATTAAAACAAATAAATTAACTTACACCTTTCCAAAAATAAAAAGCTACATGGCAAGAAAGAAGAAATCAGAAATAACAAAGCAAAAAGATGCCATTCTTGGTTTTATGCGTCAGTTTGACCAAAGACCAGTAACATTCACAGACTTCTACAATCAATTCGATATTTATACCGACCAAGATAAAATGTTCTTCAAACTTATTGTTGAAGAACTAGAAGATGAAGGCAAAATAACTAGAATAGCCCGAGGAAAGTTTACGCTTTCTGATGACAAAAAGAAAACAAAGACCGCCGCAATAATTGGCGTACTAGACCATGTCAACCCAAAGTTTGCCTTTGTAAGGTATGATGATGGAGAAAAAGACATTTACATTGAGGCAGACCATTTAAATGGTGCTATACATGGAGATACCGTGTCTGTGGCTATTACAGGGCGAGCAAACCGAAAAGGAGGCAACCCAGAAGGCAAAGTCTTAGGTATAGAAAAAAGAGGTAAGAGTGAGTTAGTGGGAAAGGTTAAAGTATATGCCAACTATGCTATTGTCAAACCAGATAATAAGAATTTTCATGAAGATGTCTTTATATCAAAAGACAATATGTTTCATGCAGAAACAAATGACTTGGTCATTATCAAAATCATTGAATACCCTTCCAGTTTTCAACAAGCGACGGGAAAGGTAATTGAAGTATTAGGGCAATCAGGAGATAATGATGCCGAAATGCACGCTATTATGGCTGAATTTGGTCTTCCTGTCAGTTTTCCTGAAGAAGTAGAAACGCTAGCAGCAGCTATCCCCGTAGAAATAGAGGAAGAAGAAATTAAGAAAAGAAGGGACATGCGTGATACGCTTACCTTCACCATAGACCCACATGATGCTAAAGACTTTGACGATGCTTTAAGCTATAAAAAGATTGACGAAAATACGTTTGAGGTAGGCATTCACATTGCAGATGTATCCCATTATGTTCGTCCAGGAAGTGTTCTAGAAGAAGAGGCTTTTAAACGAGCAACCTCTGTTTATTTGGTTGACAGAACCATCCCGATGCTTCCCGAAAAACTTTCAAATAACCTTTGCTCTTTAAGGCCTAACGAAGACAAACTGGTTTTCTCTGCGGTTTTTGAAATGGATTTGAACGGAAACGTGAAAAAAGAATGGTTTGGCAGGTGCATAATTCACTCAGATAAAAGATACGCTTACGAGCAAGCTCAAGACGTTATAGAGTCTGACGAAAATAAGATTCCAGAAGGAAGTAATTCTGAACTTCGTGATTGTCTTATACTTTTAAACAATACCGCCAAAAAGCTCAGAAAAGAGCGTTTCAAAAAAGGTGCTTTTAATTTTGAAACCAACGAAGTCAAATTTCAACTTGACGAAAACGGGAAACCACTAGGTGTTTATCAAAAGGTAAGAAAAGACGCACATAAGCTAATTGAAGAGTTTATGTTGCTAGCAAATAAAAAAGTAGCCGAATTTGTATTCTGGGGAAAATTCTCCGCTAAAGTGAAAGCAGAAGTTAAGAAAAATGAAGAGAAAACTCCAACCATGGTGTACCGTGTACACGAGCCACCAAACCCTGACAAGGTAACTACTTTCACCGCTTTTGCTGGTAAACTTGGGTTTAAAATAAACTCAAACTCACAGGGTGCTCTTTCTAATTCTTTGAATAATTTGATGGGAGAAATAGAGGGTACCCCTATGCAAAATGTTTTGGAACAATTGGCCATCAGAACGATGTCAAAGGCAAAATACTCAACCTCTCCTCAAGGTCACTTTGGATTAGCTTTTGAGCATTATAGCCACTTTACCTCTCCTATTAGAAGATATCCTGATGTGATGGCTCACAGAATGCTTCAGCATTACTTAGATAATGGCACCAGCCTTAGCAAAGATGATTTTGAAGCAAAATGTAAACACTCCTCTGACCAAGAAAAACTAGCTGCAGAAGCCGAAAGAGCTTCTATTAAGTATAAACAGGTAGAATTCATGAGCTATCAAGACCGCAATGTGGTTTTTGATGGCGTAGTAACTGGTGTTACCGACTTTGGAATCTTTGTAGAAGTAGCTCAAACGGGGTGTGAAGGAATGGTTAGGCTAGCTGACTTAAATGACGACTATTATGATTACGACCCTGATAATTTCAGAATAACTGGTCAAAGAAACGGAAGAATTATTGGATTTGGCGATGCTGTAAAAGTGAGTATCAAAGCCACTGATTTGGAAAAACGTAGTATGGACCTAGACCTAATTGAAGCTGGCGGCAAATCCTTCCTAAATACTAGTGGAGGAAAAAAATTCTCAAAAGGAAGGTCTTCAAGAAATGGTGGCTCAAAAAGCCGAAAAGTTATTCCTCCAAGAAAAAAAGGAAGAAGAAAAAAGCGTTAACTAAGTCTTTTTCATTTGAATTGGAAAAATCCAATACCCTTTCAAAAATTAATACCTCTATCTGCCAAGACTTTCTGGTAGGTAGAGTAGTAGGCTTTCATACTAAAGAGTCAAAAATAAAGGAAGCACTTCTACTCTTTCTTTAAAAACACGAGTTTTTCTTTTTGGACACAAAACACCGAATAGTTCAATTTAATTCGTGCAATATCTCATATCCACAGATAAAGACAGACTTATTCCATGAAAAAATGTAACTAAGCTTACGTGTCGAATTGACAATTATTAATACATTCGTCTTCTAATTCTCTTTTCACACTTTTCAAAAAGTCTATCAAATGGCTTTTAAACTCTTATTTCACATTTATAAAAATTACCTAAAAATGAAAAAAAATTGGACTACTAATCATGTTCAAAAAGGGTCCCGACTCATTCACCAATGGTCTAACCTATTTGGAAAAACCGCCCTACTTACACTCCTATCTATTAGCCCCTTACTCGCTCAAATAAGTGGTAAGGTTTTATCACAAGAAGGAGATGAACTACCTGGTGTTTCTATTTCCATTAAAGGAACAACCACAGGAACAACCACAGACCCAAATGGAAACTACAGTTTAAATGGAACAACTCCTTCTTCTACCCTTGTTTTTAGCTATATCGGCTTTCAAAGCCAAGAGGTACAAGTTGGTTCTCGTTCTATCATCAACATTACATTAGAAGACGACAACAAAGCCTTAGAAGAGGTAGTGGTTGTAGGTTATGGTACCCAGAAAAAATCATCCATTACTGGTGCAGTTTCTACAGTTTCTCAAAAGGAATTACAAGCATTACCTGTAGTAAGTCTAACGCAATCTTTACAAGGACGCGTTGCCGGTGTTTCTGTTACTAATAACAGCAGCCCAGGTGCTAGCCCAGTTGTAAGGGTTAGAGGTGTTGGTTCTATAAGCCTAGATTCTAGCCCATTATACGTTATTGATGGAATCCCTGCAGGAGGCTTAAATAATATAGACCCTAAAGACATTGAGTCCTTAGAGGTTTTGAAAGACGCAAGTGCTGCTGCCATTTATGGTTCCAGAGCGGCAAATGGGGTTATTCTAATAACTACAAAAAAAGGTGAAGCAGGTAAAATGTCTGTAAACTTAGACTCCTATTACGGTACACAAACCGCATGGAAACAGTTAGATTTACTTAATAGTGCAGAATATATTCAATATGGTACTGCACTTCTAACAGCTTCTGGTCAACCAGTTCCTGGTAGATTTAACAACCTTAATACACCTATATATGAAGGTGCACCTACCACTTTTGCACAGACAGAGACTGACTGGCAAGATGTGATGTTTAGAAGTGCCCCTATTTCAAACACGCAACTTTCGCTTTCTGGTGGAAATAAGTCTTCAAGGTTTTATACTTCTTTGGGCTATTTTACACAAGAAGGTATTTTCCCTGAAACCAGCTATGACCGTAAGAGTTTTAGAATAAACTCCGATCATAAGCTATCTAAGTTCTTAACCATTGGCCAAACCTTGGTAGCGTCTACTGATAATAGAAAAGCGGAACAAGATGGAGGAGGAAGAACAACTGTTATGAACATGATGAGAATGATTCCTTACTGGCCTGTTAGAGACCCAACCAAAATTGGTGGTTTCAGTACAACTGCTCAAGGCTTAGATGCAACAGACCCTGAGAACCCTCTTAGAATTGCAGAACAAGAACAACGTTTTCAGACAAATACTGGTTTTAAATTACTAGGTTCCCTTTTTGCGGATGTAAAACTTACGGACTGGTTAAAATATAGATTTACCGCTGGTGTAGATTACGCAAACTCAAGGTTCAATAGTTTTCTGCCAATATATAACGATGGAAACAGGTCAAGAGACGTAGCTGCAATAGCAGAAAATAGAAGCACTTATAATTCTACTGTTATTACTAACGCTCTTACGTTTGAGAAAACCTTTGGAAAGCACTATGTAAACCTTCTTGGTGTAGGTGAAACACAAAAAGCTTCAGTAAGAGCACTAAATACTGGTGGTCAATTGCCTGATAATAATATTCAAGTTCAACAAGGTACCGCTAACCAAACATCTAATTCAAATTTCGGTGAAAATGCTCTAATTTCTTACGTTGGTAGACTGAACTACGAATACGCAGGAAAATACCTTTTAGGAGCTTCTGTTAGGCGAGATGGTTCTTCAAAGTTTGCTCCTGGTAATAAATGGGGTACTTTCCCTGCAGTATCTTTAGGTTGGAGACTAAGTGAGGAAGATTTTATGAAAGAGATTCCTGCTATCAGTGAATTAAAAATTAGAGGTAGTATAGGCCAAACAGGTTTTAACTCTATTGGTAATTATGATTGGCAACCACTTATTTCTGCAAATCAAACGGCATATCCATTTAATAATACCGTACAGTTAGGCTCCTATTTTGACCGTTTAGGAAACAGCAACTTAAGCTGGGAGGTTACTACCATGAGTAATATTGGATTAGACATGTCTTTATTCAATAATAAAATAAGTCTCACTACAGAATATTTCAACCGTGAAACAGACGGTCTTCTTTTGGCAGTTCCAATTGCAAACTCTTTAGGATATTCAACAGCTCCCAATGCTAATGTTGGAAGTATGAAAAACTACGGATTTGAATTATCCGCGGGATACCATCATACAAGCGACAACTTTAATTGGAACTTAACAGGAATGTTCGATGTGATTAGAAATGAAGTATTAAGCCTTTCTACCCCTACAGCCAGCATTTATTCTGGTAATAATGCTGATTATGGTGGGTTTGACATCACAAAAACAGAAACAGGACAGTCTGTACAGTCATTTTACGGATGGCAGGTAGATGGTATTTTCCAAAGTGACGAGGAAGTAAGAGCAGCAAACTCTTTAGGTGATGCAAACACCCCATTTCAAAATGAGGCTACGGCCGCTGGTGACATCAGATTTAAAGACTTAAATGGTGATGGAATAATAAACGGTGATGACAGAACCTATTTAGGTAGCTACCTTCCTAAATTTTCTTATGGTTTAAACTTTGATGGTAATTACAAAAACTTTGATTTTACTGTTTACTTCCAAGGTGTTCATGGAAACAAGATTTATAACGGCACTAAGGTAATTGGACAAGGGATGCTTAGACTATTCAATGCTTCTACTGATGTATTAGATGCTTGGACTCCTCAAAATACTGATACAGATGTGCCTAGAGCCGTAAGTGGCGACCCAAATGCGAACTCAAGAACGTCTGATCGTTTTGTGGAAGATGGCTCATACTTACGTTTGAAAAACTTAAGTATTGGGTATACTATTCCTGCAACAACTTTAGAAAACGTTTCAAAAGGCTTTATCAATAAAGTTAGGCTTTATGTGTCAAGTCAAAACCTATTGACTTTTACAAAATATACTGGGTACGATCCTGAGATTTCAACAAGAGGAGGAAACCTACTTACAAACGGTATAGATTATGGCCAGTATCCTCAAGCAAGAACTATTCTTGCAGGAGTAAATATTGGATTCTAATCATAAAAGAAAATCTTATTAATAATAAATTATTGTTAACATGAAAAAAATAATAGCAATCACAGGACTTCTATCGCTCTTTACAGCAATGAGTTGTAATGACGAAATCCTTGATAAAATAAACCCAAATGGGGTTACTTTCGAAACATACTTCAATAATGAAGCAGAACTTACTGCGGGTGTAAATTCCATCTATGCCCTAGTACAGTCAAATAGTTTAGTATCTAGAGAATGGTTTTTTACCCATGATCTTAAGGCAGATGAGGTTGCTACCGGTGGTGGTCAACTAGAAACTCCAAGAAACCAAATTCTTATTGGAGTTGCCAACTCTGGAAACAGCCTATGTAACGCCGTATGGACCGGTTGGTACAGAACCATCCACCGTGCCAACGTAGTAATAGAAAAAGGGCCATCCATTGAGTCTGTTCCTGCAGAAACCAAAGCTAGACTAATTGGCGAAGCTCAATTTTTAAGAGCTTGGGCTTATTACGAACTAGGAACTCTTTTTGGCGGAGCACCAATATATACTGAATTCTCAAAGACTGTGGATGGTGCCAATTCAAGAGCCTCTCAATCCGAAGTTTATAACCAAGCTATTGCCGATGCAAAAGCTGCTGAAGCGGGCTTAGCTGTGTCTTATTCTGGTGCCGATTTAGGACGAGCTACGAAAGCCGCAGCTCAAACACTTTTAGCCAGAATATACCTTCAAATGGGTAACTACGCTAGTGCTAAGACTGAACTTAAAAAAATAGTTGATTCAGGACAGTTTTCTTTAGTTTCTAACTACCTTGATTTAACTAACGAAGAAGGTGAATTTAATCCTGAATCTATTTTTGAGATAGTTTTCTCTGATTCTGGTGGAGCATATAACTGGGGTGGCGACAGCAATGGAAATACGCAAGAAGAGACTGTTAGAACTCAAGAATATTCTGCTGTAGGTTGGAGAAATCTAATTCCTTCTAACAAAATCCTAAATGCTTATGAAAGAACATCTAAAGGAGATGCTAAGTCAGACCCTCGTTATGACATGTCATACTGGAAAGATGGAGATCTGTTCAATAATGGTGCAGACGTTATAAGTTCTGATATTGTTCAAGGAAACTCTTCGATAGTAGACGGTGTAGAACAGAAGGTAAGCTGGAGGAAATACTCTGTTCTTTATAAATCTAACGCTGGTTACGCAACTAGTGCTATTAACCAAAGAATAATGCGTTATGCCGATGTGCTCCTTATGCTGGCAGAATGTGAAGCGGAAGACGGTAATTTGGCAGCTGCTGTAGCTTTGGTAAACCAAGTTAGAGCAAGAGAATCTGTAGACATGCCACCACTACCTACTGCAAACTATCCTACTAGCACACAAGCAGAAGTTTTAGCCGCAATCCAGCACGAACGCTATGTGGAGTTGGCCGGAGAACAAGTTCGCGATTTTGACTTAGTGCGATGGAGAAAAAACGGTAAGTTAACAGAAGAACCTCTTTCTTATTTTGTTTCAGGAAAGCATGAGTTTTTACCTATTCCCCAAGGCGAAATAGACAATAACCCAAATTTGACACAAGCTGATCAAAACCCTGGTTATTAATTATTACTTTTAAACGAAAACTCCCTATTCATCTCGAGTATAGGGAGTTTTTCCTTTTCCACCATTTAAGCTTTACAACGATGAAATTTGCTAAATTATCACCCTTATCATTTCTGTGCTTCTTTCTTCTTTTTGGGTGTAACCAAAACGTAGATTCGCTGTATAAAAAGGTTGACAATAACATTTCAAATATTGATTTTATCAATAATATAGTTCCTAATAAGGATTTAAATGCCTTTACGTTTACCAATTTCTACAATGGCGGTGGCGTTGGAATTGGCGATTTCAATAAGGATGGTTTACCGGATGTAGTTTTCACGGCAAACCAAGAAAAAAATAAAATATACCTAAACAAAGGCAACCTTGTTTTCGAAGACATTACAGAAACTGCGGGTATAAACATTGACCAATCTTGGAACACAGGTGTTTCCATTATTGATATAAACCAAGATGGCTGGGACGATATTTACATTAGTACAGCTTTTCACCATTCACTTTCTAACACAAAAAATTTACTTTTTATAAATCAAAAAACAGACCGTCCAACTTTCAAAGAAGAGGCTAAAAAGTATAATCTTGACTTTGATGGCTTCACTACACAAACTGCATTCTTTGATTATGATTTAGACGGAGACCTAGACGCTTTCTTATTAAACACAGCTCCCGACTTCCAAAATCCAAACTACTTAAGACCTTCTATCAATACCGGTATTTATCCTTCTACAGACAAACTTTTCAGAAACGAAATAAACAACCCCAATGCAGAGAGCCCTTTTGTTGAAGTTTCAAAAGAAGCTGGAATTCTATTTGAAGGGCTCGGCTTAGGCTTATCTATCTCCGATGTTAATATGGATGGATACCCTGATATTTATTGCTCAAATGATTTTCAAAGCAGTGATATTCTCTACCTCAATAATGGAGATGGAACCTTTACAAATACCATTAAAAGCTCGTTTGGCCACACGAGTAAATACGGCATGGGTATAGACGCAGCGGATATCAATAATGATATGCTAGTGGATATTATGCAGCTCGATATGTTACCTGAGGGTAATGAGCGGCAGAAACAGATGATAAGTAATCAAAACTATGACAAAACAGAAACTAGTATTTCTGAACGATTTGGATATCAACTTCAGTACATGCGAAATAGCCTACAAGTTAACCAAGGAAATAACAGTAAACTCCCAGTTTTTAGTGAAATAGGGCTTTTAGCAGGCATTGCAAAAACCGACTGGAGTTGGTCAACTCTACTGACAGATCTAGATAACGATGGACAAAAAGATGTTTTTATTACCAATGGCTATAGAAAAAACGTTACCGATTTAGACTTTATTAGTTATAACAAAACGAATAATATTTTTGGGAGTGACGAAACAAGAGCGGCAAATCGTGAAGACTTAATAAACAAAGTACCAGAAATAAAGCTTAGAAATTACGCATACAAAAACCTTTCAAATTTATCTTTTAAGGACGTCTCGCAAGAATGGGGACTGGATGAACTCTCCTATGCCAATGGCTCTGTATACTGTGACTTAGATTTAGACGGCGACCTTGATTTGTTAGTAAATAATATAGATGAAAAAGCGTCTCTTTTCGAGAATACCGGAAATGAAAAGACATTCCTTAATTTTTCTTTCGAGGGAGAAAAAGATAACAAGCAGGGAATAGGCGTAAAGTTAACCGTCTGGACCAAAAACAATACACAATTTTTTGAAAACTATCCCGTCAGAGGTTTTCAGTCTTCTGTGGACAAAAGCATTCATGTTGGTTTGGACGAAAGCCCAAGTGTTGACTCTTTAGCGGTGCTCTGGCCTAACGGCAAAGTCGAAAAACGCTATAATATTCCAACAAACCAATTTCTAAAAATTAAAGAATTAAACGCTAAACAGCAGATAAAACACAAAACCTACCTCGAAAGGCCTCTTTTTGAGGAGATTCCTTCTCCAGTAGTTTATACTCATAAAGAATCCAATTTTATTGACTTTAACCATACCGCTTCATTGCACAAGATGCTTTCAAAGTCAGGACCTACCATTTCACAAGGAGATTTTAATGGCGACGGTTTAGAAGATTTCATTTTAGGAGGGTCTTACCAAGGAAGCCTTACAAACATTTTTCTTCAATCGAAGAACAGTTCCTTCTCCGAGCCAATCATTTTGAATACAAAAAATATGGAAGTTGGTTCCATCTTAGTTTTTGATGCGGACTTAGATGGTGATGAAGATCTTTTAATTACCGGTACAGGAAACGAAAGGCCATTGGCCATAACAGATGCTTATCAGCCCCTCCTATTCCTTAATGATGGAAAAGCACAATTTACCCTTTCAAAGAACTTTCCAAAAATTTCCGTTAGTTCTCAAAAAGCTGTCAAAATTGACTTTGACAATGATGGTGACTTTGATGTTATAATTGCTGGTAGGCAAATACCAAACGAATACCCCCTTTCTCCTAAATCATATATTCTCAAAAACGAGAATGGCATTTTCTCTGATGCCACAGAACTAATAGCACCCGATTTAAGTCAGATAGGAATGATTTCAGATATTGCTGTTTTTGATTTTGATGGTGATAAAGACGACGATTTTGTAGTAGTGGGAGAATGGATGAACTGCATACTTTTTGAGTCAAAAAATGGTAGTTTTCAAAAGACTAAGTCAAACATTGCTCCTCAAGGTTGGTGGAATACTATTCAAAAGGGAGACTTTGACAATGACGGAGACATAGATCTCCTACTCGGAAACGAGGGTTTAAATACTACCTTCAGAGCCTCAGAAAAACAGCCCATAAAAATTTACGCTAAAGATTTTAATAATGATGGAATTCTAGATCCAATAATGGGACATTACCTAAAAGATCAAGAAGTGCCTTTCTTACCCCTAGGCTCGCTGTCAAAACAAATTGTACAATTTAGAAAAAGGTACACCCTTTATTCCGACTACGCTAAAGCTGATTTTAACGACCTTCTTTCTGCCATAGACTTAAAAAACTCCTTTTACGCAGAAGTAAAAGAACTTAAAAGCTGTTACGCGGAAAATCTTGGTAATGGAAACTTCAAACTAAGCCAGTTGCCAATTTTAACTCAGCAATCTCCAATTTCCTCCTTTATTGTTCAAGATTTTGATTTTGATGGCCATTTAGACGCTATATCCACGGGAAACTTCTATCCCAATGAAGCTAATACAGGCCGTCAAGACGCTTCCTTTGGTCTTTTCCTAAAAGGGAATGGTGATGGAACCTTTATGCCCCTTAACTCAATCAAAAGTGGCTTATTTATAAAAGGAGATGCTAGAAGGTCTATTTACTTGAATCAATCAAAAACATTAATTACGTCCATAAATTCTGCTACTCCAGTATTTCACCGTCTATTAAAACAAAATTAAATCCTCTTCACACTTTCGTGTTCGAAAGTCATTTTTCCGGTTTCAGAGTATTCACGAATCACAATAGGCTCGGTATCGTCATAACAGTCTTTGCCGTGCTGTGTTTCACTTTTTCTTCGATTACCACTTTCGTAGTACTCCACCCATCTGCCTATTTTAACACCGCTATCATATTTGCCTTCCTCAGCTAATGTCCCGTTTTCATGAAAACGGTAATATTCTCCCGTTTTCTTACCGTATAAAACAGGAATAACCTCTTTTAACTTCTGTTGAGCTTCGTCATAATAACTTATATCAGAGTCCTTAAAAAAACCTTTGTTATAATAAACCTTGTCTTGAAGAATAAATTCTTTATCGTAAGTTTCCCACCTACCATCTAGCGTTCCTAGGTAATAAAAGCCTTCTTTAATTAAACTTTCACCTATATATTCTTTATAAGGACCATGCATTAAATGATTCGTCTTTCTGTCTCTTGATATAGCTTCCACAATTCTTTTGGTTCTTTCATCATACCAAAAAACAGATTTCGCATAAACATTCGGCTGCTGAAATTCCTTTAGCGTATAAAACTCGATATACTTCATTCGGCTACCGCTGCCTCGTCTGTATATTCGCTTTTCTACTTCAATACCTTCGTAGCGTTTTCCATCAAATACTTTTTCTTTAGCCTCTGCTAAAGCCTTCTTTGCCTTTCTAGATTTGTCTTTAACCTTCTTCCCGTATCCAGGAATAGTCTCAGTCACATACTTTTTTGCCTCTTCTACAGTATTTATTTTTTCTCCACCAGGAAGTTTAGCAGAAGCAGAAGGCAAAGTAACATCTACTGGAAGTGTATCTTCAATTCGCTCTTCCAAGGTCATATTCTTTCGCTCTGCTTTTCTTTCTGCTTTCGTCTTTGCTCTAGGTATAATATCCTGACCAAAGGAAAAAGAGGTTAGTAGTAGAAAAAGGGAAGTATTAAAAATTATTGGACGCATATTTATTTGACCTGATTTCTTTTCTGAATCAAGCATCGTACTTTCGTGTTAAGCCAATGTCAATTAGTATTCCAGAAACGTCAAAAATAGAGAAAAATTGGAGAAAACAGCCAAAATTTACGTAGCAGGACATAGAGGAATGGTCGGTTCTGCTATTGTACGAAAACTAAAAAAAGAAGGTTTTGACAACATTGTAGTCAAAACATCAAAAGAACTTGATTTAAGAGATCAGGTAGCAACTCAAGCTTTTCTAAATGCAGAAAAGCCCGAATACGTTTTTCTAGCAGCTGCTAAAGTTGGCGGAATTGTAGCCAACAATACCTATAGAGCAGACTTTTTATATGAAAACCTTCAAATTCAAAACAACCTCATCCATGGCTCATACTTGATTGGGGTTAAAAAGCTAATGTTTTTAGGTTCTTCATGTATCTATCCAAAAATGGCTCCTCAACCTCTTAAAGAAGATTACCTTCTTACGGGCGTTCTAGAACCCACAAATGAACCATATGCTATTGCTAAAATAGCAGGTATAAAGATGTGCGAAGCTTACAGGGCTCAATATGGCTGTAACTTTATCTCTGTAATGCCAACTAATCTTTATGGTCCTAACGACAATTACGACTTACAAAACTCCCATGTATTACCCGCCATGATTCGCAAGTTTCATGAAGCGAAAGCGGAGGGCAAAGAAAGTGTAGAACTTTGGGGTACGGGCAAACCAATGAGAGAGTTTCTTCATGCAAACGACCTTGCCGAGGCGTGTTTCTTCCTAATGGAGAATTATGATGGAGAAACACTTGTCAACATTGGTACTGGTGTAGATGTAACCATAAAAGAACTAGCGGAAACTATCCAGAAAACCGTTGGTTATGAAGGCAAAATCAACTGGAACACAGAAAAACCAGACGGAACACCAAGAAAGTTAATGGATGTTTCTAAACTAAATAGCATTGGTTGGAAACACACTATAGACTTAAAAGAGGGTATCAAGTTGGTGTATGAGGACTTTAAGAATAATATTGTAAGAAAAATGTAATCTTGTGAAGAAGGCTTTTAAGAGGTACTTAAGTATTCCTATTCTTACTTCGGTGGTGCTTATGTTAGTACCTCTTATAACCACATCTTTTCTTGGATACTTTTTTATCAATAAAGAGGAGTATTTTTCTTCCATGGCTTCCGTAGAATGGATTACCTTTTCCCTTTTAGGAATACTAACACAAGCATTGGCCTTAACTCCTCCTACTTTTTGTGCTTTGGTCTTAGGTTATTTTTGGGGTTGGCAAACTTTACCATGGCTGTTCATAATTAACCTTCTTTCTATTTATTTAATAAATAGAATAGTAAGAGCCTTGGACCAAAATCGTTTTACTGGCTTTATAGAGACAAACCCAAAGGCTAAAAAGCTCCTTGAAAGTATTAAAACGGACGAGTTGAAAATTATATCTCTAACCAAACTCTCCCCTGTTCTTCCTTTCACCTTAACCAACGTTATTTTTACACTCTCTGGAGCAAAATTGAAAAACATTCTTCTTGGAGGCTTTCTAGGAATGATTCCAAGAACACTTGTTTCGCTATGGACAGGGACTCAGGCAAAAGAAATACAACGTTTACTAAAAGAACCTAACAGTGGTAACTTTCAACAAATTCTTTTAATAGGCTTAATTCTAATTTCTCTTATTGGACTGGTTTGGGTAATTACCAAAGCTGTAAAAAGAGCTTAAAGGTATTTTGAAAGTACATTTTTTGTAGCTTCTAGATAGGCTCTACCCCATTTCCTGTCGGGTTCCAGATGATTGCCTTCTGCCCATTCATTCATGGCATTAATAAATACAAAGTTCTCTTCCTTGGAAGGCGGAACAAAACGTTCACATATTTCACCTAACCACTTCTCATAAAGCTCAGGAGTAGAATTATCAACTACCACTGCATTAACTCTTTTTCTGGCACAATTGTCCCAATTTGGGAATATGCACTGATAATGTTTAGTGTCAGGCGTTTCCTTTGCCAACATTCTTTTTACCACAGAAGCATAATCGTCTTTAAAGTATGAGTTTTCTAGGCCTAACTTCTTTTTAAGCCGCTGTACTAGGTTAGGCTGAACCGCCATGTTTTTCCAGTCCGGTTGCCACTCTATAACTACATCAAAACCTAATTCTTCTGAATCAGGAATGGCACCTTCAAACGTTTTAACCCCGCCCAAATAAATATCCGGAAAGCCATGCTTTTTTACTTCATCTCGCCATATAGCTATACTCTCTTTTAAATCAGGGATAATAGGTGTATTAAAGAACAAAAAGAATGGTTTGCCATCTACAGTAATGTATCGGTCATCTTTAAATGCAGTTTCACACAAATGTTTGGCGTGAGCTCTATGGTCTTCTGGAGAATAGTCTTGCTTGATTAAAACCTCCTGATCTAGACCATCCCAGCGTCTTGTCCAGTTTTCATTTGCCCAGCAAAGCATAAAAGGGAAATCTGGTTTTCCACTTTTAAGCATTTCATTAACCGGTGTTTCCATGAGCTGATGCCCATTAAACCAATAGTGATGAATACAAAAACCATGAATATCATGCTCTTTAGCCAGTTCCGCCTGCTCTATCCTGCTCTGCTCTAACCTAAGATCATAAAATCCTAAGTCTGTTGGTAAATGAGGCTGATAATGACCTCTAAACCTAGGCGTTGCCTTTGTGGTATTTGTCCATTCTGTAAAACCTTTTCCCCACCATTCATCGTTTTCTGGAAATGGATGAAATTGAGGTAAAATGACTGCTAAAGCACGCAGTTTTTTGTGATCCATAAAATTTAACTCTTTAACTTCTTAAAAGAATCAAAGATAAACGGTGGTGTTATCTGCTTGATGAATCTCTTAATTGGGTTGGCTTCATAGCCAATTATATTTTTTTTCTCCTGACTTGCTACTTCTTCTTCACCGGGTCTTTGTGTAAACTTTACGTGAAGTTTTTTATTTGGGTCAACCTCCTCGGCCGGACGGCCATTAGTAAAGTAAAAGAACGCTAAAGACTTTCTGCTCATTCCTTCTGGACACTTTACTTCGTCAGGTACGCCATGCATATTAAAGTCGGTAACATTAAAAACCACCAACCTATTAAACAATGGTGCTACTCTTTGTTCACACTTTGTCATAGCGGTATCCCAGAGCTCTAAGCCTCCGTTATACTCTTCTTTCCAGTCCTTATTTAAATATAAAATAGCATTAACTCTTCTATCTAAAGGCCAACGAACATGTTTGCTGTAATCTGCATGTACTCCTAATTTTCCTTTACCGTTTAGCTGGTGTAAACCTCCTCCATAGTAATAAGGATCAGGTATCAGATTATCTATTCCAGTCAATTTTTCAAGAAAAACAAGGAAAGGTGCCGAATTAAACTGATAAAGAATATGCTGGGTAAAATCACCTAGTCGCCCTTCCCCGTTTAGTTCTTGCTTCTTTTCGAAATCACTTTTATAGTCATGCCAAACCTTTTGACCAGGTTTAGGAAATTCCTCCAGAATCTTATCAAGAGCCTCAGGATCCATAAAGTTGTCTATAACAACGTGAGGAAAGGGACTATTCTCTTTATACTGCACCGCATGTTTTTCAGCAAGAGCGTCTAAATGACTGTTGTCAAAGTAAAGCTTCATTTCTTCTTTGAAATTGATAATACTACGTTTTGCCAAAGGTAATTAATATTTAAATATATTTTGATGAGGAATTTCATACACCTCGTTCATATTCCTCAAATTATGAGTAGTATCACAAAAGCATGCACTCAGCCTTTGGTTTCAATATTATATATATCCTTCGAAACCTTCCAATTAAAGTCTCTAGCTTTATGTCAGAAAAACCTTTAAATAGTATGAAAAATATAATTATTGCCAGCTTATTATTGATTTCTTGTCCATTACTCGGTCAAAAATTATCCAAAACCGAACAAAGAATTAAAGCCAATTTTGAAGCACAAGAACGAAACTGGTCGGCTCATGACTTGCCTGCTTTTGTTTCAGCCTATAAAAGCTCCGCTGAAATGATTTCTAGCCGAGGCAGAACCATAGGAGCCAATAATATCCTTAAGAACTATCAAAAGAGTTATACTGATGAAACTATGGGACGCCTATTTTTTGACGATTTTAGTATGAAAAAGCTTAGCTCAAAATTCTTTTACGTAGTAGGCAGATATAATTTGGAGTATGAAGGTGATCAAAAACTTCGACAGGGTTATTTCTCCGTAATCATGGAAAAAATAAAGGGAGAATGGCTCATTATTAGTGACCACAGCTCCTAAAAGTAAAGCCCGCAATTTTTTATCAATTACGGGCTTCAAGTTTATAAAATATGTCCAGAACTATTCCTCCAAGCTTTTCAGATAAGCAATACTTAAAGGAATGTTTTCAATTTCATGTTCGCTTTCGTCTTCAATGAAATAATGCTCTATACCAACTTCATTAGCCAGTTTTAGTATTTCTGGCCAGTTTGCCTGACCAGTTCCAAGCACTACATCGTTTTCTGCTGGTGTTCCTCCTGAGCCATCACCCACGACTCCCTTTTTAAGGTCTTTTACATGCATCAATTTCCAACGGTTAGGATATTTCTTTAATAAGGCCTGCGGAGCGTCGGAGCCACCTCCATGCATAGTCCATAACACATCCATTTCAAAAGAAACGTATTCAGGATTAGTATTTTGAATTATATAATCCATCATTGTTCCTTCAGCATCAGGGTTTGGTTTAAACTCATATCCATGATCATGGTAACAGAAAGTCAATCCATTTTCAGCTAAAACCTTTCCTGCTGAATTAAAAACCTCCACAGCCTTCTTAGCATCACCAAAGTTAAATCCTTCAGTTCCGTCATGAGGAATCCAGGCACACATCACATATTTAGCACCTAAAGCTTTGGCTCTATCTGCCACCGCTTGTGGGTCTTCTTCAAGCTCATTAAAACTACTACCTGAAGCTGGAATACTAATTCCTCTATCGGCACACATTTTTTTGAAATCTTCCGGAGAAACACCTTTGGGAGCACCTCCCTCTAACTCGGTAAAACCCAATTCCGCAATCAAATCTAGGTTTTGCTCTAGGGTTCTTGTTGTATCTTTAAACTGCTCTCTAAAAGTGTAAGCTTGAACACCAAGTTCGCCTTTAAACAAAGGTTCTTTGTCTTTACTTTCTTCGGAACTGCTTCCTGAAGAGCATGCCATTGTAAGAGCAGCCAGAAAAAGGAAGGAATAAATTGATTTTATCATTTCTAAGGATGTTTATAATTATAGGTTTCTTTTCTTTAACTCATCAGCAGCAAAATTAGCGGCACGGGCGGCATAAGCCATATAGGTCAATGTCGGGTTTTGCGTACTTGTAGATGTCATACAAGCTCCATCTGTAACGAAAACATTTTTACAAGAATGCAATTGACTATTTCCGTTCAACATGGAGGTTTTTACATCATGACCCATTCTGACTCCTCCCATTTCATGGATATCTGAACCGGGTGCTGCTTTCGAATCTCTAGTAGAGATATCCTCAAAACCTGCTTTTTCAAACATCTCTGCCATAGTATTTTGGAAGTCTTCCACCATTTTATGGTCGTTTTCTTGCCAATCACATGAAAAAACTATTTGTGGAATACCATACTTGTCTTTCAAGCTTTCATGTAACCTAATATGGTTTTCTTCTACCGGAATGGTTTCTCCCATCATCCAACCAGATAAACTCCAGCCGCCCAGTTCTTGACTAAGAAGGTTTTCTCTTAATTGATCGCCAATACCTTCCTTTGAAGCACGCATTCCTCTGCCCCCTCCTATTCCTGTGGCATATCCCCTCAGGAAGTTTTCTTCGTGTTTGTGCAGGTTTCGGAACCTAGGAATATAGGAATGACTAGGATGAGCTCCGCTTGTTTTTTTGTCCCTAAAGCCAGCATATTTACCAAAGACCTGTCCTCTGTAATTATGCCAAGCAATGTACTTTCCAAGTACCCCACTATCATTTCCTAAGCCATTTTCAAAACGGTTAGACGTAGAATTCATCAAAATAGCGTTAGTATTGATGGCAGAGCCATTCACAAAAATCACTTTGGCATAAAACTCTACCATTTCGTTACTAGTAGCATCAATAATCTTCACACCTGTGGCTTTCTCCTTTCTATCATCATAAATAACAGAATGCACCACAGAATGAGGTCTTAATGTCAGGTTTCCTGTTTTAGCAGCCCAAGGAAGCGTACTTGAATTGCTACTAAAGTACCCTCCATAGTTACAGCCTCGGTTACACATTCTCTGACTCATACACCTTCCTCTACCCTGGTCATAGTGGATTTGTTGTGGGTCTGTGAGATGTGCACATCTTCCAAAAACTAAGTAACGGTCATTATAAGTCTTTTCAATGGTTTCTTTAAAGTGTTGCTCCACACAGTTCAAGTCCCATCCTGGCTGAACTATACTGTTTGGCAATGCATCAATATTATCATTAAAACCTGCTATTCCAGCAAACTTTTCAACGTGCTCATACCATGGAACCATGTCTTTATAACGAATAGGCCAATTTACTGCAAAACCGTCTCTTGCCGGTCCTTCATAATCATAATCTGACCATCGCTGTGTTTGACGAGCCCAAAGCAATGACTTCCCTCCTTCATGGTATCCTCTGACCCAATTGAATGGTTTTTCTTGAACTATAGGTTGTTCATCATCTGGAATAGCCCAATGTGCCGTTTGTGCACGCATAAACTTTGCTCTCTCAAAACCCTGACGCTGTTCCTGTGTCACGTCTCCCCTGTATTCAAAGTTCCACGGAGCCTTTGATGCCGTAGGGTAGTCCTCAATATGCTTAACACCTCTTCCTCTTTCTAATACTAATGTTTTAAGACCTCGGTCACAAAGTTCTTTTGCAGCCCAACCTCCACTAGCACCAGAACCTATCACAATAGCATCATATTTATGCTTCTTCTTTACCTCTAAATTTAGGTTTGCCATATTTTTAAAGCCTTTTACTTTTTTAATGAGCTTATGCCCAAATTATTTGATTAAGATTCTACTACATCCACGCAGCCATCATAATGGCCTGGTGCCATAACATAATTATAATGGTTTACCATCACATATTCTGAAGTCGTATAACCTCGAATCGTTTCTTTTCTCAGAGTATCATAAAACCATTCCTTCTCCGTGGTACTAGGTTCAGAAAAACCTATTAACATACTTTCTCGCTGTAATTGCGTACAATCACTAAAAGCACTTTGGTAAGATTTCTTAGCCGTAGTGTTCAATAATACCATTCCTTGCTTTATTTTTTCCTGATCTGCCTTAGAATAGCAATCCGCAAAAAGCCTATCTAAAAACTTATCGACTTCTAGGCCTAATGCTCCTGGTTCACTCTTTCCCTCTGGAATAAATGTACTTGCAATAGAAGAGAGCAAACCAAGTTCCTTAGAAGAAAACACCCCCGAAACCATTATTTTTGATGGAGTCCATGCATTTGCCCATGAGGGTAAAGCCACAACCGCCCCAGCTCCTAGTGCCAAATTTTTTAATAATTCTCTTCTATTCATATCGCCTAATTAATAGTATAAAATTGTAAATTAGTATAAACAACGAATCACTCCTTAAGGTGAGAAAATTGTTTAGATAAAATCTCTCTCTGTAAAGACAAAAGCTCTTAAAACCTCAAATGGGTCAATTAAAGCTACTATTTCTTATAAATATTCTTTTTTATTAAATCTTCTTCAAACCAAGTGAATTTATCTTCATAAAACTTTATGAAGTCTGGGGCACTAACATGACCAGGAACAGGTGCATAATAATGCGTCTCACTTTTTTTGTCGTTCCTCCAAACCAAAACATAGGAAAGCCTTAGATTTTCAGATTGAAGCACTTTTAGTAGCGTCTCTGTCCACCATTTTTCATTTGGTATTGACTCTAATCCTGTTTCCGTAAAAGCAGCCAATTTTTTATGCTTTCGAGCATAGTCAGATACTATTTTCAATTTCCTTACTGCTGCATCTAGATCATACCTATTTCTTCCCATGTCGGCATAATTATCCATACCAACCATATCAACCCATTCGTCGCCAGGATACCTTTCTAAGAACTCGGCTTCTGTTTCAAATTTATTGTCCGGCGAAAACGCCCAAATGAAACTATGAACATTTCTTTCATCCCTCAAATATGACAATGTAAACTTCCATAGAGTCTTAAAGTCCTCTACCGAACAGTGCGGAGCTCCCCACCAAAACCATCCTCCATCAAACTCATGATAAGGTCGGAAAATCATAGGAATCAACTCACCATTTGCCCCCTTGCAAGAGTTCACCCATTCGGCTATATCATCTAATATTGCTTTATACTTTTCATGCCCATCACCGCCTGGAATAAGTCTAGAAACCACCTCAAGAGAATCAGAGCCTTTCCAATAAAAGCCTCCTTTTCCCATAGGATTATAAAAGTGCCAAGCTACCGTTACTATACCTCCACGGTTATAGGTGTCTTGTACGGTTTTTCTAAGTTTAGTTTTATAGAGTTCTGGGTTTCTCCCTGTGAAACCGCTAAAGTCAATACCTATCACTCCTGGATGTGTTCCAACTATTGATTTAACATCTGATCTATCTTCTTCTCCGCTCCAGCCTCTACCGTATTCTGTGGCGTGTTGATGACCAAAAACAACACCTTTCTTTTGTATCTTTTTTAAGCTTTTGAATAGCTTTACCGTTTCCCTTGTGCCTTTTTGGTCTATTAGCTGACCAAAACCATCATTTAAGACCATAATAAAGACAAAAAGAAGATTTATACGTTTCATAAGGTTGAATATAAATTGAACTGGAATCAAATTATTCAAACTTAAGCTAAATGAGTTACCTTTAAAAAAGGAACTTTACAATATGGTAGTATTAGAGCAGGTATTGGATAAATATGGTGAGAAGGGTGAAAAAACAAGCTGGACTTTTGTTAAAATTGACAGTAGTATAGCTGAATCATTGAAACCAAACACCAAAAAAAGCTTTAGAGTCAAAGGCCATATTGATGATTTAGAATTAAAGCAAGTTGCTCTTATTCCTATTGGGGAAGGAGATTTTATTCTCCCAGTAAACGCTATTATACGGAGAAAAATAAGGAAAGACGTCGGCGATAAAGTTTTACTTAAACTAACAGAAGATACCAGTGACTTCGAATTATCCACCGACTTCCTGGCATGTCTTGAAGATGATCCTACTGCAAATGCCTTCTACAAAACATTGACCCCTGGCCATCAACGATATTTCTCAAAATGGATTGAGTCTGCAAAAACCATTGAAACGAAAACCAAAAGAATTAGCAGAAGCCTTTTCGGTTTATCTAAGCAAATGGATTATGGAGCTATGATTAGACACTTTAAAGGACAGAAATAGCTACTATTAGCCAATATATTCCGTTTTTCCCAGCTTATAATACCTATCCAAATCACCTTGGATAACATCATAGACTTCCTTCTTCAAGTCTTCAATATCGCTCTTTGTTTTTCCTATCGTGCTAACCTCCATGTTGATAATTACTCTTGGAAGAGCCCATGAAAACAAATTAGCAGGGTTTATCTCGTAGTTGTTCAAATAACTAATTGGTACAATAGGGACCTGATTTTCCACGGCCATTATAAACGGGCCGTCTTTAAAAGGTTGAGCCATTTTTGGTATTTCCTTTGAAACTATTCCTCCTTCGGGCATTATAAAAACACTCCTCCCGTTTTTCAGGGCTCTTATTCCACGAAGCATCGTTTTAGTTCGGCTGTCTTTATCAGCTCTGTTAACTGCTATATGAAGCTGGTCAAACATATATCCAAAAAGCGGGACTTTAGAAACCGAGCTCTTGCCTACATAGGCAAAATAGTTTTCTACTAAGTTCATCCCTAAAGCCACATCTAAGTAAGAGAAGTGATTAGCTACATAAACATAGGTTTTAGACCTATCCGGTCTAAATTTCCAGTCTTTTTGGATTATCATTCCTGTTAGCAGGAAGAATATTTGAGACCAAAACCGTATAATTTTATGTCCGAACGGATGCCAGTGTTTATTTTGAATACAGATATAAATAAACGGGTAAAGTAATAGAAAGGGTATTACAAATACCAATAGGCACCAAAAAGTGTATACAATGCTAAAAAGCTTTTTCATTCACATGAATTAAGCTTTATCTTCCGTAACATGCTTAATAAGTTCCACTGGTTTCGCTGCGGCTTTTCTCATTCTGATATTTAGCATTTCTACCAAGAAAGAAAATGCCATAGCAAAATAAATATATCCTTTTGGCACTGTAACATGGAAAGCCTCCGCCACTAATAAAGTACCTATCATCACTAAGAAAGACAAAGCCAACATTTTAATACTTGGGTGCGTTTCTACAAAATCACCAACCGGTTTTGCAAAAAGTAGCATTCCTATTGTAGAGAGAATGATAGCTGCGGCCATTACTGGAATAACATCCGTCATTCCAACTGCCGTAATAATAGAATCCACAGAGAATATTATGTTGATAACAGTGATATCCAAAATAGCTCTAGAAAGGGAGGATGCAATGGCCTTTTTCCCCATATCATCTTCTTCACCTTCCAACTTATGATGAATTTCTGAAGTTGCTTTATAAAGCAGGAATAAACCTCCACCTAGTAAGATTAAACCTTTACCACTCATTCCAATGTCAAAAGGTAAACCAAGGTCTTGAAGATTGAAAAGGTCTTTTTCAAGGCCCAAAATCCAACCAAGAACAAATAACAAGCCTACTCTTATTACCATTGCCGATACTAAACCAATATTTCTTGCCTTCTTTTGGTCTTTAGCTGGAAGCTTTCCAGAAATTATGGAAATAAAGATGATGTTATCCACCCCTAAAACCATTTCAAGAAGGGTTAAAGTGAAAACACTAGTAAGAGCTGCTGTTGTAAGAAGTTGTTCCATTTGATACTATTTTGACGCTAAAATATTTGAAATAATACGTATCACAAAATTGCCGATTTCAAAGTTAGAAAACCACTTATTTAAAAAGTCTTGATTTTAACTTTAATTCACCAACCCGATGTTTTAGTTTAAAGCAAAAAAAAGTCCCTTTTCGGGACTTTTTTATAAGTGACGCTGAACTGCCTTTTTTAACTGAGGTAACATCATTACCCCTGTTTGCCTAAAAAGCTGCCTTTTATTTTTAAAAATCATTACGGTAGGCACTCCAGTAACTTTATACTTTCGCTGTAATGCCGGATTTTTATCAATATCAATCTTCACAATCTTAACCTTTTCTCCCATTTCATTGGCTAATTCCTGTAAAGCCGGAGACATGGCCTTACACGGGGCACACCAAGTAGCAAAAAAATCTATTAATACTGGTGTTTCGCTATTTATTAGCTCTTCAAAAGCTCCTGTCATAATTTCAATTCGTTTATCTTCAGTATTAACGTTCTCCCCTTTTCTCAGGTTCAAATTTTATCATCATTATTAGCCATATAGACCTAGAATACCTAAAAATAATAGGAACCAAAAGAACGGTCAATAACACGTAAGTACCAATGTATATTCTCCAGTCTATGATATCTTCAATAAAGGCATACCAAAAAACCGTTGCGGTAACAAAAAATGCAATGTTTAACATATAGCTTACGTACATGGCACCATAGAAAAAACCGGACTCCTTCTCATACCTTAAACCACAGTTTGAGCAGTTTTTATGCATCTCCATCATTTTACCCACTTTATAAGGGTTTTGAGATTCATATAGGTTTCCCTCCTCACATCTTGGGCATTTAAGTAATAATGCCGCTTTTATATTTCCCATTAAGTCTTTCTATTCATTTTCTGGGGCAAAAATACCAAATAATCTTCTGTAAAAGCGTAACAGATGTCACTGAGCAGCTGTAAATATGTACAAATGAATTATAAAAGTTCTAAACAGCCCAAAAATACTCTTTGAACCAAAAACGACATTGTTTGAACGGCTTACATTAGTACCGAGCACATAAATAGTATCACTTTTGTATCGTTGTTAAACATCACTTAGGTGTTTTTATCAATATTCATATCGGAATTGACAACAAAACCATAATAATAAAATGTCTAAAACATTATTTGACAAAGTATGGGACGCTCATGTGGTAAGAAGCATTGAGGATGGTCCAGACGTATTCTTCATTGACCGTCACTTTATTCACGAAGTAACCAGCCCTGTTGCTTTTTTAGGTCTTGAAAACAGAGGCGTTGGCGTAATTTTTCCAGAAAGAACTTTTGCAACAGCTGACCACAATACACCAACAATCAATCAGCACCTTCCTGTAGAAGACCCACTTTCAGCTAATCAGCTTAAAGCTTTGGAGGGGAACTCTGCCAAATATGGTATTTCTCATTGGGGTCTTGGGCATCAAAAAAATGGTATTGTTCACGTAGTAGGTCCAGAGAATGGTATCACACTTCCGGGTATGACCATTGTTTGTGGCGACTCTCATACTTCTACTCACGGAGCTTTCGGAGCTATTGCATTTGGAATTGGTACCTCTGAGGTTGAAATGGTACTTTCTTCACAGTGTATCATGCAGCCTAAGCCAAAGAAAATGAGAATTACCGTGAATGGTAACTTAGGTAAAGCGGTCACTCCTAAAGATGTTGTCCTTTACATTATTGCTCAAATTTCTGCAGCGGGTGCCACTGGGTACTTTGTAGAATACGCAGGTGATGTTTTTGAAAATATGAGCATGGAAGGTCGTATGACGGTTTGTAATATGACAATTGAAATGGGTGCTCGTGGTGGAATGATAGCTCCTGACGAAACTACTTTTGCTTATTTGAAAGGAAGAGAAATGTCGCCAAAGGGTGAAGACTGGGAGAAACTTCTTAAATATTGGGCTACGCTAAAAACAGAAGAAGACGCTGTTTTTGACAAAGAATTAACTTATTCGGCTGAAGATATTGAGCCACAAATCACTTACGGTACCAACCCTGGTCTTGGAACTGGTATTTCAAATACTATTCCTAAAGCGGGTGAAGTAATTGACGGTGAAGCCAGTTATAAAAAATCACTTAACTATATGGGTTTTGCTGAAGGCGAAAGCATGATAGGAAAAGAAGTTGATTATGTATTTATTGGTAGTTGTACTAATGGTCGTATTGAAGATTTTAGAGCTTTTGCTTCTATAGTAAAAGGAAGAAAGAAAGCGGATAATGTTACCGCGTGGTTGGTTCCCGGCTCACACATTGTAGAAGCTCAGATTAAAGAAGAAGGTCTTTTAGACATCTTTACTGATGCAGGTTTTGTACTTCGTCAGCCTGGTTGTTCTGCTTGTTTGGCTATGAACGACGATAAGATTCCTGCTGGTAAGCTTGCGGTTTCTACCTCAAACAGAAACTTTGAAGGTCGACAAGGACCAAATTCTAGAACACTTTTAGCTTCTCCATTAGTGGCAGCAGCAGCAGCGGTTTCTGGTAAGGTTAGTGACCCGCGTGGGTTTATGGATTAAGGTTTTCAATACTTAACTACATTGAGCATTAAGTATTTCACAAAGATGGAATTACGAGAGTCATAGATACTTCCGTGAGTACGCTTTGAGCACTTTGTGGTTAAACTCCAAAAATTAAGAAATAACAAAATTATGGCATACGATAAATTTACAGTTTTAAACAGCACTTGTGTACCGCTTCCTTTAGAGAATGTGGATACCGACCAAATTATTCCAGCTCGTTTCTTAAAGGCAACTAAGAGAGAAGGTTTTGGAGACAATCTTTTTAGAGATTGGAGATACAATAACGACGACTCTCCAAAAGAAGATTTCGTTCTAAACAATGACACATACTCTGGTAAAGTATTAGTAGCCGGAAGAAATTTCGGTTCGGGTTCTAGCCGTGAGCACGCTGCTTGGGCCATCTATGATTATGGTTTCAGATGTGTTATCTCTAGTTTCTTCGCAGATATTTTCAAAGGAAACTCGTTGAACATTGGAATATTACCTGTGACAGTTAGTCCTGAATTTTTGGATAAAATTTTCAAAGACATTGAAAAAGACCCTAACGCTAAAGTTGAAGTAAATCTTCCTGAGCAAACGGTAACCCTAGTTTCTACGGGTGAAAGTGAGAGCTTTGATATCAATGGCTATAAGAAAAACAATATGGTCAACGGCTTTGACGATATTGACTACCTACAAGCAATGAAAGAGGAAATTGGTAGTTTTGAAGCTGCTCGTCCCTTTTAGAGAGCATTGAGCTATTTGCTTTGGCAATTGGCTTTTCGAATTGTGAAATACGGAGAATAAATGTCGACTTCTCAATTCTTTTCAAAACAGCAATCTATTCATTGAATACAAACTAACGAGCATTAAATGGTAAAAGCTCAGGGCGGTAGACGCCATATTGAAATAATGGACACCACCCTCCGGGATGGTGAACAAACCAGTGGAGTGTCTTTTTCGGCCTCTGAAAAACTTACAATGGCTCAACTTTTACTTGAAGAAGTAAAGGTTGATAGAATTGAAGTGGCTTCTGCCCGAGTCTCAGAAGGCGAGCTAAACGCCGTCAAGAAAATAACTAGCTGGGCAAGCCAAAAAGGTTATTTGGATAAAATAGAGGTCTTGACCTTCGTAGATGGCGACGCTTCCATTGATTGGATGGAACAAGCTGGAGCAAAAGTGATGAACCTTTTAACTAAAGGCTCTTTAAATCACTTAACTCATCAGCTTAAAAAAACTCCTGAACAGCATTTTTCTGAAATTGAAATTCTAGTAAACAAAGCTGTCGCTAAAGGTTTCAGTGTCAATGTTTATTTGGAAGATTGGAGCAATGGAATGCGTCATTCTAAGGAGTATGTTTATCAACACTTAGACAATCTCATTAAGCTTCCAATTAAACGGATTTTACTGCCCGACACTTTGGGTATTTTAACCCCCATGGAGTCTTATTCTTTTGTGAAAGATATCGTGGATAGATATCCTGATAAACACATAGATTTTCATGCCCATAATGATTACGACTTAAGCGTTGCAAACGTAATGGGTAGCCTTAGGGCGGGCACTCATGGATTACACGTAACCGTAAACGGTCTTGGTGAACGTGCTGGAAATGCACCACTGGCTAGTACCGTAGCTGTAATAAGGGACTTTTTTCCAGATATTCAAATTAAGGTAGATGACAAGTCGCTTTACAAAATAAGTGGTTTGGTAGAAGGTTTTTCAGGAATGAGAATTCCGGCGAATCAGCCCATAGTTGGTGATAGTGTTTTTACACAAACCGCTGGTATTCATGCCGATGGTGACAAGAAAAACAACCTTTATGTATCTGATTTAGAACCTGCAAGGTTTGGAAGAAAAACACTTTACGCTTTAGGAAAGTCTTCTGGTAAGGCGAACATTGAGAAAAACCTTCAAATGTTGGGTATTTCATTGCCTGATGAAGATTTAAAGAAAGTCACGAAGAGGATTATAGAGCTTGGCGACAAAAAAGAGGCTGTAACTCGTGAGGATCTTCCTTTTATCATTGCAGATGTTTTAGACCGTGACCCTGAGGAGAAAAAGGTAGAATTAATCAATTATGTGCTGACACATTCTAGAAACTTAAGGCCTTCTGCTACGCTTCAAATTAAGATTGACTGTGAGGTTTATGAAGAAAATGCTCAAGGTGATGGTCAATATGATGCCTTTATGAATGCCTTGAAAAAGATATTCAAACAAAAGAAAATGGACTTCCCTGTTCTAGCAGATTATGCCGTAAGAATTCCTCCAGGTGGAAATACAAATGCTCTTTGTGAAACTATTATCACTTGGAAAGTGGGTAAAAAAGAAATGAAAACCCGCGGTCTAGATTCTGACCAAACGGTGTCAGCGATAGAGGCTACGGTGAAGATGATGAATTTGATATAAATTAGCTTTTAGCCATTTGCGGTTAGCTATTAGCTCCAAATATTCCGCAGCAAAACGTACAATTAAAAAGTGCTAAAGGCTCAATGCCAATAGCTCAAAGCTCAAAACAATGAACTTAAACATAGCAGTATTAGCCGGTGACGGCATCGGGCCAGAAGTAGTAGAACAAGCACAGAAAGTATCTGATGCGATAGCAAAGAAATATGGTCATACCATCAAGTGGACACCAGCCATTACGGGTGCAGCAGCCATTGACGCCGTAGGCGAACCATATCCAGATTCCACACATGAAATTTGCATGAATTCTGATGCGGTTTTATTTGGAGCCATTGGTCTTCCAAGGTTTGATAATGACCCATCTAACCCAGTAAGACCTGAGCAAGGTTTATTGGCAATGCGTAAGAAACTAGGACTTTACGCTAATATCCGTCCTACATTGGTGTTTCCATCGCTTCTTCATAAGTCTCCATTGAGACCAGAATTGATTGAAAATGCTGATTTTGTATGTATTCGTGAACTTACTGGTGGAATATACTTTGGTGACAAAGGAAGAAACGAAGCTAGAGATAAGGCTTGGGATGTATGTGAATACACAAAACCTGAGGTAGAAAGAATTATCCGTTTGGCTTATAGCTACGCTATGCAGCGTAACAAGAAGCTTTGTATAGTAGATAAAGCTAACGTTTTAGAAACATCAAGACTGTGGAGAGAAGTGGGTCAATCTTTAGAAAAAGAGTACCCAGAAGTAAAAACAGAATACCTTTTAGTAGATGCCGCTGCCATGCGTATTATTCAATGGCCAGAGGGTTTTGACGTAATGGTTACCGAAAACATGTTTGGTGATATCTTAACTGACGAGGCTTCTGTAATTTCAGGTTCTATGGGCTTAATGCCGTCTGCATCTATTGGTCTTCATACATCTGTTTTTGAGCCTATACACGGCTCTTATCCTCAAGCGACAGGTCTAAACATAGCAAACCCAATTGGAACCGTTTTATCGGCTGCTATGATGTTTGAATATGCTTTCAAACTTATGGACGAAGCTCAGGAAATTAAAGATGTAGTGAATAAGTCTTTGGCAGAAGGAATTGTAACCGAAGACATCGCTGGAAAAGATAAAGCTTATGGCACCAAAGAAGTGGGTGACTGGTTGGCTGCTCAGATTGCCGGCTAAGTTAGATGTCAGATGCTCGGTGTCGGGTGTTTTTTGCCTGATGTTGATGCCGAAATAAAATATTATCCTGACCTATAGAAAGAAAGCCCTAATCGAGAGATTGGGGTTTTCGTTTTTACCCTAAAAACCATCCCTAAGCTCCTTATCCATCGCAAATTTCCTAAAGTACAGGATGTTAGACTTATCATTTAGTTCTGTTTCTATCCACTTATCCATTTCTTCTTTTGGGAATTGGCTTTTATGGCATCTTATGGCTTCGTTTGATTTTGCTTCATCTTCATCAGAAAACGTAATAACGGTATTAAAGCTTTCTTTGGCAGAATAATTTAGGTTCCAAGCCTTATATCTCTCTGCTTGATCCTTTATCCAGCCTAGATAATAAAGGTCAATTTTTTCGGTTAAATTCTCTCTTAGTAATAGTTCTGTCGTCACCAAACCTACCATTCGGTGGTCCGGGTGGCCAGTATCGCCATCTGGCCCAAAAGTGACAATTACATCAGGCTTTAATCTTTCAATTTCTTTTAACAAATTAACCTTAAGTCTCGCTTCTTGCTCATAGAAATTATTATGCCCGTTAAGTCCTAGTCCATCTTGTAAGTCTAGCCGAATGGGTGCATGAATGCCCATTTTTTCACAGGAACATTTAGCTTCTTCGTTTCTAATAGCTATCAACGAGTCGCCTGCTGGAATTCCTGCATGGTCTGTTACTCCGAATTGACCGTCTGTAGCAATGATTAAATAAACAGAGTCTGTTTGGGCGTATTTAGCCAATACTGGGCTTATTGTTGTTTCATCGTCTGGGTGAGCTAATACCGCTAAGATTGTTCTTGGGCTTGAGTCGTTTGTTTGACAGGCGGTTGTTAGGATTAGGAGAGTTAGAATTTGTAGTAGTTTATTGGGCATTTTTTATTGGGCTTCATCTTTAAAATCCTAGTCAAAAGGAGGCTTTTGAATTAATGAATTTAGGGTTTTTATATTTTTAGCTGGGTAATTCCTAACTTTAATGAGACGTTTGACATGATTTTGGTGCAAAATCTCGCCAAACTAAAGGGTATCCTTGGTTTTTCCCTTCTACCAAGGTCTAGCCCCGACGGGGCTACAGATTCAAATTGAAGGTTTTATGGCATACTTGATGGAAGGGAAGCCAAGAAAAGTAAGGATGGGTTATCACTCCACCCTATTAATTCCGTTCCGTAGGAGCTATTGGCTACTCTCAAAAATTTTTATTGAAAAAAGCCGAAATCATACAATTCCGGCTTTTTTAATGCTATTACAAAAATGTTAATTACTTATAAATCATACCAAGTAAACTCGCCATTTTATCTTTTAAGTCCTTTCTATCCACAATGAAGTCCAAAAACCCATGTTCTAGCAGAAACTCTGCTGTTTGGAAGTCTTTTGGTAGGTCTTTACCTATTGTTTCTTTTATAATTCTTGGTCCTGCAAAGCCAATTAATGAACCAGGCTCCGCAATGTTGAAATCTCCTAACATTGCAAAAGAGGCTGTTACACCTCCTGTTGTTGGGTCAGTCAATAAAGAAACATAAGGAATTCCTGCTCTATCAAGCAAAGCTAATTTCGCTGAAGTTTTCGCCATCTGCATTAAAGAGAAACCTGCTTCCATCATTCTGGCTCCGCCAGATTTTGAAATCATTAGAAACGGTATTTTCTTCTTTAAGGAATTATCAATTCCGCGGGCTATCTTCTCCCCTACTACGGATCCCATAGAACCACCAATAAAACCAAAATCCATACAAGAAATCGTAATTCCTTTGCCATGAATTTTACCTTCTGCTGTCCGACAAGCATCTACTAAACCGGATTTTTTTTCAGTTTGGACAATTCTATCTGGATAAGCTCTAGTATCTACAAACTCTAAGGGATCTGCAGAACGCATATTGGCGTCTAATTCTGTATATTCACCTCCGTCAAAAAGTAATTGAAAATAAGCCTCTGAACCTATTTTCTCATGGTAATTACAATGATTGCAGGTAAAAGAGTTTTGCTTGTGCTCTCTAGTATGCGTAGCCTGTTTGCACTCTGGGCATTGATACCATAGTCCGTCTGGAGCTTCTCTTTTAAGCTCCGTAGGGGTGTTAATTCCTTTTCCTGTACGTTGAAACCAAGACATAAATTAGATTTTGATTGAGGGGCAAATATATAAAGGGTACTGCTAAGAACCTGAATCTAGTCAACAGATAATTAGAAATACCCTTTTAGAAGTGGCTAGTCAGGTGCACATAAGCCGAAATCCACTTACTTATTTTTCTATATCATTTTCAAAAAATATGGTTCCTTGAACTCCGCCATAATAGATAACACGTCCTTTTCCCTCCTTTTTTCCATTCACGTAACGAATATATAATCGATCTCCATTTTGATAGTAAAAAGTAGCCTTGTCATCATGCATCAAGCCTTGCTTAAATTTACCAACATATTTTGTTCCGTCTTTAAAATAGTAAGTGCCATATCCATGGAAATTACTGCCAGCAAAATCACCTTCATATTTCTTTCTGTTATCAGCATAATACTCTATTCCGTAACCTACCCTTCTTCCATTTTTCCAGTTACCAGCATATTTTTCTAGGGTCTTTCTATTAACAGCCACGCCATATCCTTGGCTGCAATTTCCTTCAATGCATCCTGTTCTCACCGTAATTACATTTCTTGGTTTTGAAGTAACCTTTACTATTTCTGGTTTTCTAACAACTGGTTCTGTCTTTGGAACTTCTCTTTCAATTTCTGGTTCTGGCTCAGAACTTAATCTTGGATACATGCCTTGGGCATTTTCATAACCACGTTTAATTGCGGTCATTCTTTTTCTTCTTGGAGGATGACTTCCAGTATCATAGTCGGTAGTCATTTTCCAGATGGCAGATTGGGCTTCTTTTAAACTGGCTCCCATTTGATACATTACAAAACCAGAAAATTCATCTGCTTCTAATTCTCTATTTGGGTCAGAGCCACCTTGTTTTAGCGTGTGACCCTGCAAATGGTGACCTATTTCATGAGCCAAAATACTCATTGCTCCCCAGTCGGTATTAGTAAGGTTATTTACTCTACGCATAAAACTGGCATCGTACACTATTAGGCGTTCTCCGTTTCTAGCTGCCGCAAAACAATTGTCAATGTTTGGACATTCCATCACATAGAAGTTTTGCTTTAAACCAGACCTACTCACTATTCTTTCAACTGCTTTTTGAGCCTCTGGCCTCGTTCTAAAACCAAGCATGCTACAAATTGATTTTTCATTTATAACACCTGCCGTGTAACTGCAAACAAAATTCGATTTATCGAGTTTTTCTTCCTCCTGAGCATTAGCTAAATTAACAGAAGCAGAGAATAAAATAAGTAAGCTTAATAATTTTGGAAGGGACATTCTTTAGCCTTTTGAATTGATAGCAATATACCAACGCCTGCAATCAAAATATTATTTTAAAAGATTTGGAATCTTGGTTCAAAGAAAAGGTAATTTTTGACTCAAATTGAGTCAAAAACTAACGAAAAGCTTGGCTAATTCCACGTGGAACTAAATTTTAGTAGACAAAATCCCCTCTAAGTTCTCGGAACCTTTTTCTAGCCTCAGCCCCAAAAATGCTACCAGGGAAATCAGTCAATATTTGACGATACAAAGCCATTGCCTTTGTATTTTCATTTAATTTTTCATCATAAATTTTAGCTAGCTTGTATAATGCGTCATCCGCCAGAATGTCATATTTATAATTCTCTAATAATACATTCAGGTCACTTATAGCAGCATCTACCCTATCTAATTTGTAATTGGTATTTGCTCTAAGCCAAAGAATTTCATCTGCCAAAGAATGTGTTTTATAAATTTCAAAAAGCGAATCAAGTTTTAACAAGGCTTCCTCGTTTCTGTTTTGGAATAAGAGTAGGTCAACGGCGGAGTATGCACTTATGGCAGCATCCGTAGTATCAAGCCCTAAATTATCTTGAATAAGTAAACTAAGCTGCATGGCATCATTAGCAATTTCTCTGGTAGTAGCTTTCTTTAAAATATTCAAAATGTCTTTTGACAAGTCAAACTCCCCTGTGTAATAATGCAGTTTGGCATTTTTAAGCTTTGCCGTTTCTCCTAAAAAATCTTCCTTTTGAGACTTTTCCACTTGCATATAAAGCAATGTAGATTCCCAAGGTTCTTCTTTCAAAATGTATATATCTCCTAAATCTAACTTGCACTGGTCTTTAAATTTAATATTGGAGCCTGCTTTCGAAATCGCCATTTCTAGGACTTCTACCGCACGATCTTGGTCATCTAGATAGAAGGCATACAATAAAGCCATGTTACGAAGTGCATCTATTGTTTTAGGCGTCAGGCCTAGGTCCTTTATCAACAACTCATATTGACTTATCAACTCTAAAATTTCTGTCTCATCTATTGGGAAAGTATTTTTCACCAATTGTTCACGACATTGAATGTTCCATCTTCTAGCATATGGATAAAAATCACCTTGTGGATATTCATTCATCACATATTGATACATTCTAGCAGCATCTCGAAATTGACCATTTGTATAAGCTAAACCTGCTAATTCAAAAACCTTACGCCCTCCTAATTCCAATCTTCTATCCAAAGCCCTCGCTTGTGTAAAAGCTCGTGAAAATTGTTTTTGCTGTACAAAGTGCCAAATCAAAATTTCATTATAATAAAACTCATCAGGGTTATCTTGAATTTTTGTGTAGAGTAAACGCTCCAACATTTCAATTTCCTTATCCTCCTTTATATTATCCTGAATGGTTCTTTCTACATAATCCGAATTCCTATGTTTTATTCCATAAGAGAAAACCTCTTCCAACATTTTATCTTTTTTGCCAGCAAACAAATATGCCCTTGCCAAATGAATGTTATGCTTATCTTCAGATTTTGACCTCAACCTTGATTTAAGCAACATATCAATCAATAAATTGATCTTATTCGTCTTGTAAAAGAAATTTTGAAGTTGGTACACATAAGAATCCTTTTGCGAAGCTTTGTCAATTAATTCTTGGTAAGCTATATCAGCACCCGTCAGGTCGCCAGAAACCTCTATTAAATACGCTAAGTCTGCTTCATAGACCACCACATCAGGATAGGTCTTTATCTCTTGTCTAAGGAAGTCTTTTGCCTTATCAAACTGTTTTAGACGAATAAGGCTATTTAAGTAGTTATCATGAATAAGTCTTCCATTCTCTTTTTTTCTGCTAAGCTTATCGAAAATTTCCGCTGCTTTTTCATATTCCCCTTTATTGTAATATTCGTTGCCCAGTTCTAAGCTTTGGCCGTAAGCCGCCGACACAGACATTATTATTATCATTAGGTTTATAAATCTCTTCATATATTAAAAATAAGAATATGTATTTATTTATTATTATTAATTATTAGGGCTGTGGATATGTGCTTATCTTTTTATTTGAATTCTATTGTTAATTCTGATTGTTCTTAATGGTTTTACTGATGTGGATAGTTCAATATTTATTCCACAATTAGATACCTTATTTTTAGATAGTTAATAGATTCTCCACCAAAGTTTGCATTTTTAAGGTCGTTAAGTTTTGATGTTAATATTAGCAAAATATCTGTGTATATATGTTTTAACTAAATTGAGTATAACTCAAGCTTATGTGGTTTCATCCACGGTTTTTGATGTTGATTTCTTTAAGTTGTTTGTTATCCCCAATTTTCTAATAGGTTTTGCACCGTTTAATTTGGGTTATCTACAGGTTTACCAACATCATTCTATTATAATATCGTTTAATTCGAAGTTTGCCTTAAGTTTTATATCTCCTTTAGATATAACTATCTTTTCTGGAAGATTATTCTTTTCAAAGTCACCCGTATCCCATTGACCATTCGAGTTGGAATCTTCTATTATTCTAAGTTTATATACACCAGGAATTAAATCTGGAAATTTGTATTCTTCTGTAAATAGCTGACTATCAATAATACTAAGATTCTTAAAGTTTAATACTTCGATAATTTTTTGACCTTTAAATTTATCATACCTACCAGAAATACTACCGTACGAGTCTTGTTGATAAAGTTTGTTGATAAGTTGATAAGTCCTATTAGTGTCTGATTTATAGTTAGTTATAGCCCCTTCTTCTATACTTAGTGATATTTCACGCGTGGCAGAACTGTTGAAATCTATTTGAAGTTGTGTTTGAGATTTATCTATCCAGTTTAATGATAGTTGTTCTTGTGTAGTTGTATCGGAGGTTATCGTGATTTTCGAAGTATCGATGTTGGTTATCGGAAATTGAAAGTCAAGTATGTATTGGTTAGGTTTTTTTATGATACTGTTTGACTTTATAGTATTATTGGAAATTGAAAGTACTTCAGGTTTAGGTTCACTTTTAATGTTGGTATTAAAATATATTTTGAGTGTGTCTTCTAAAATATTATTGGCTGAGTCTAAAACTATTATTTTAGTTAATGTTGTATCAGTGGTGTAAGGGTGGTTAAAAAATAGGAGTTCGTCATCACGTTTTTGATAGGTTAGGCTATCAGGTGGGTTTAAAAATTCAACATTTATATTTTTTACAGCTTTATCAAAAGTTACCGAGAAATTTGATTGTCTTGACAAGCTTCTTTTTATTTTGGGAGCTTTGGTATTATTAGGATATATATTAATGTCAAGATTAGTAATGATGCTATCAAGTTTTAAAGTGTCTTGATGGAATCCGAATAATTCGTTTTTACTGTCAAATATTAAATTCTGGTTTTTATCTGAAAAGGTTAATAAGCGGTAAGAGGAGGATTTAATATTTTGGAAGATGTAATTGCCAGAGGTGTCAGTTTCTGTAAAGTAAGATGGCTTTCTATCTAGTAAGGGAATTGTATCATTTGTGTTGAGGTCATAAATACCTACCAATATTTCTTTACCTGGAAGACCTGTCCATAGATTAGTAATTTTGCCACTAAGACCTAATGAGTCAATTTCAGAACCAGTACTAAAAACTAGTTTTAGGTTTTTTGCTGGATTCTTTTCATTCAGGTCTTTTATTCCGTCCCTGAAATTTAATGTGTAGGTGGTGCTGTCATTAAAGTCTTCGTCGAATTTTAGTTCTATACTATATGGTTTGTTTTTTAAACTGTAAATTCCTTTTTGACTTGGTGTTATTATCAACTCTTGTCTTACTGCCGTTGCATCTATTAATTCATTAAAAACGAGATTTATAGTCTTCTCTTTGAACCGAAGTGTTTTATTTTCGGGATAAGAAGTTACTAGTTCAGGAGGTTCCTCGTCTTTAGGTCCACCAGTAGGTGGAACAAACTGAGCACAGCTGCTTATTAGAATAGAGAGGGAAAGGATAGTATAGATGCGTTTCATTTTTTAACGACCAAGGAATATCATAAGAACGGAGATATCTGCAGGTGAAACACCACTTATGCGAGAAGCTTGTCCCAATGTTTCTGGTTTGATATCTTTTAATTTGTGTCTTGCTTCATATGATAGGGAGGTCAATTTACTATAATCAAAGTCAGGATTGATAGACAAGTTTTCAAGCTTGTTCATTTTTTCTGCCATAGTCACTTCCTTCTCTATATATCTTTCATACTTAATGTTAATCTCCGCTTGCTGTGCTATTTCAGGAGTCAGTGTTAGAAGTAATGTATCTAGTTCGGGAGAAATGGCTCTAAGATTATCAATATTCAACTCTGGTCTTTTCAGTAGATTATTAAGTGTAGTTTTTTCTCTAAGTTTTGAAGACTTATTTTCGCTTAAGTAATCGTTAACTTGGAGTGGTTCTACTTTGATGCTAGCGAGTTGTTTCATCAAGTTTTGAGAGGATTCTATCTTATGGTTTACCTTTTCTAATCTGGTATCAGAGGCTAATCCAATATTATTTGATTTTTTAGTTAACCTGATGTCTGCATTGTCTTGGCGTAGTAATGTTCTAAACTCAGCTCTTGAAGTAAACATTCTATAAGGTTCATCGGTGCCTTTGTTAGTAAGGTCATCTATTAGTACTCCTATGTAAGCTTCATTTCTCTTAAGAACAAAAGGCTCTTTGTTATGTACTTTTAGGTGAGCATTAATTCCGGCCATTAATCCTTGTGAACCTGCTTCTTCATAGCCAGTAGTTCCGTTTATCTGACCAGCAAAATATAGATTACTTACTAGTTGTGTTTCTAAGGTAGAATTTAGTTGAGTTGGTTGAAAAAAATCGTATTCTATGGCATAACCTGGTCTAAACATCTTAACATTTTCGAAGCCAGGAATTTTCCTTAATGCCTTAAATTGGATATCTTCTGGAAGTGAAGTAGAGAATCCGTTGACATACATTTCTACTGTATCACGTCCTTCTGGTTCTAAGAATATTTGATGGCTGTCTTTATCAGCAAAACGATTTATTTTATCTTCTACAGATGGGCAGTATCTAGGACCAAGACCTTGTATTCTTCCATTAAACATAGGAGACTTATCGAAGCCTTTTTTTAGTTCTTCATGTACAGCTAGATTGGTGAAGGATATCCAGCAACTCTTTTGGTCGGTTGTGATATTGGTATCGGTGTATGAAAATCTTTCAGGCTTTTCGTCACCTAGTTGTTCTTCCATCTTTTGGAAGTTAATGGAACGTTGATCAACTCTTGGTGGTGTTCCTGTTTTCATTCGTCCCGATTGAAAACCTAGTTTTATTAGGTCGGCAGTTATTCCAACAGAACTACTCTCCCCTGCTCTTCCGCCACCAAACTGTTTTTCTCCAATATGGATTAGACCATTTAGAAAAGTACCGTTTGTTAGGATAACGGAACTTGCTTTTATTTCTAAACCAAGAGATGTTTTGATACCAGTGGCGACACCATCTTCCGTAATAAGGCCTGTAACCATCTCTTGCCAGAAGTCAACGTTAGGATTCTGTTCTAGTTTATACCGCCATAACTCGGCAAACTTCTGTCTATCACTTTGACATCTTGGACTCCACATTGCAGGACCTTTTGACCTATTTAGCATCCTGAATTGAATCATTGTTTCATCAGATATTATACCTGACATTCCACCTAAGGCATCAATCTCTCTTACTATTTGACCTTTTGCCACGCCGCCCATTGCGGGATTACAAGACATTTGGGCAATGGTTTGTAGGTTCATTGTTATAAGTAAAACCTTAGAACCCATGGTTGCGGCTGCGTGTGCAGCTTCGCATCCGGCATGTCCTGCCCCTACTACTATTACATCGTATTTTGGAAACATATGTATTACTGTTCCACGTGAAACCTTCGTTATTTAATGCTTCTTAGTTCCACGTGAAACACTGTCGTTTTATTGTTTTTATTTAGGTGTTTAAACACCAATTTTAAAGCCATTACAAATTTATATAATGGGCTGATTAGTTAATTCTCCTGAAATAATTATCTGTTTCACGCTTATAGAATGGAGTGAAATTAGGCGGAGTAGTTCTTATAAGTTCTACTTGTTTCTCCTTCTCTTTCATAAAATTCTCTAATGACGGCGGAGATTCTCTTTCAAAATTTAAGGCTGTTTTGGATTTTCGTTTTGGGTCTAGCTCTTGTTCTTTAACCGCCTTTTCTACCTCTAGTAATCTAGTTTCAAGTTTTAATTGCCTTTTTATTAATTCAGGATTAACTCTCTTATTGACTATTTCATTCTCGGCGGCGTCCATTTCTTTTTGTAGCTTTTTTAATTCATCCCCTACTTTCTTTCCTGCCTCAGTACCGTTTAAAGACTCCTGCATTTTCTCTAACTGCTTTCTAATTTGAGCTTGCTCATTAGCTAATTTGGCTAGTTCTTTTGATAACTCAGAACCATTTTTCCCACTTTGACCTAAGCTTTTCATTTTTTCATTGAGACTCTTTTGTTGTTCACCAATACCGGGCATTGGCATACTACCTTTCTTTCCCCCCTTCCCACTTCCGGGCATAGACATGGCCATCATCTCTTGCATTTGATTAAAGGTATCACTAAGCATTAAAGCCAAGTTATTAATAGAGGTCATAGAAAACTGCTGTTTGGCTGCGGCTTTTGGTAAACTCCTATCTTTAAGCAATTGGATGGATTGGTCCATACTATTCTTCATGGCGGTTACTTCTTTAGTAACAAAAGATTCTATTTGCATGACACGCTGAGCCAAAGAGTATAGACTATCTTCTATTACTTGTGCATCGTCAGTAAGTTTTAACTGTTGTTGAGAAAGATCAATGAAACGGGGGTCAGATTTAGATAGACCTTTTAAATCTTTCATTGCTTGTTCTTGGTCAAAAGAAAGTGTAACTAGGTTTTCGAGAATAGCTCTTAAAGCTTCAAGGTCTATATCAAGCTGTTTCATTTCAGCAGACTTCATAGACTCTGACATTTTTGCTGCCATAGATTTCATATTTTGGGCAGCCTTCTTTTGAGCTTTACTCGATTTGGAATTTTCTTGCTTTTCTAAGCTGTCTTCCGCTTTCTTTTGTTCGTCAGAAGTTTCCTCTTGTTTCTTCTTTTCGGTATCCATTTCCTTACGTAACTCTTTACTTAACTTTCGGATATCCTCTAGTTTTTCCTTCTTCTCTTCGAACTCCTTACTTAATTTTTCTTGCTCTTTTTTTAGTTCTTTGTTTTTAGCAGCGTCTTTATTCTCTTCTGTTTTTTCAGCAAGATCCTCTTGTTTCTCAGCTAACTTTTCTAATTCCTTAGCTACCTGCTCTACTTTTTGTTTAAGCTGCATGTTTTTAAAAAGCTTAAGAGCTCTGTCTATATCCTTATTCAGGTTTCTATCTTGCTCCTTCATTTTCTGAAGTTGGTCTTGAATTTTTTCATCTTCGTTTTTCTTCAACATTTCCTCCAACTGTTCGAAAAGCTGATTCTCTTTATCTTGCATTAACTCATTAAGAAGTTTCTGCAACTGTTCCATCTTTTCTTGAGTCTGTGGGTTTTGTTCTTGAAAACGATTTTGTTTTTCCTGCATTTGGTCAAACTGCTTTTGAAGGTCTTTAAGATCCTTTAGCATGTCTTCACGTTTCTTGACTAGCTCCTCTAGGCGTTTTTTATCTTGGAATTCTAATTTCTTTTTACTCTTAAGATCTTGATCAAGCTTGTCAATATCTTTTTGAAGCTCTTTAGATTTTTGAAGTAGTTTATCCATTTTGCTTTCAGTTTCCTCTATTTGCTTTTCTACTTCCTGGTCAAATTCTGTAGAAGACGGCATTCCGAAAGTCATGATTGAAGTTTTGGAAGACTTAGCTCCATTAACCCCATCATTATCCCAAACTTCTAAAAAGTATTCAATTTCATCTGATTGGTCCAAAGCCAAAGAGGCTACATCAAATTGATAAAAGAATGATTGCGAAAGCTGATTTTGATTAAAACTGACATCTAAAGCTTTGTAAGGATCGCTTTCAGCACCTTTCTTTTTATATTTCAATTGAAATTTTGAAAGGCCGTAATCGTCCGCAATATTTCCACCAAGAGCTATATAATTGTACAGTGTAGTGTCCTTAATTTGCTCTAATTTAATTTTTGGGTGTAAATCAGGTATTACGTTGATATAATAGGCAATGTTTTCGTTATTATAAGTTGTATTATTTTTTATAATTAACTTATAATCAGAAGATTCTGACATTTTTTTTCTAGCAGAAAATTGATTCGAATGATTTTTAGTAGTATTTAGTATACTAGGCTCACTTGAAATAGCATTTGGATTGAAAATGACGGAGACAGAATCGGCAAATTGTGTATTAAATAACCAACGGATGTTGGTTCCTTCAGGAACTATCAAATTTCCTACATTTTCTAGCCTTTCAGGGCTTTTACCTAAATATCTGGGGTATTGAGCTTCTATATCGAAAGAAAGCAGTTCTGGCCTATTTAAAAGGCTTAATTCATGATGTTCTGACTGGAAACCAGATGCCAAGAAGTTAAAATTAACTCCCTGCTGAAGTTTATTAAAAGTGTAAGAATAGTTATTATCGCCCGTATTGTTCATTCTGAAGCGTCTTTCATTGTATATCAAAAAGACTTCTTCAGGGATGGCGTCACCGTCAAGTTTGAGGTCTAGCGTGAAATCCTCATTTCTATAGGCTTCCAGATTATCATTCACGATTTTGAATTGGAAAGGGGCTTCTTCTACAAACTCTTTACGGAAATTAATAATTCGCTCACTACTGTTGAAAAAAGTGGGAGAAATGGCTGAAATAAATAGCAATATCACCAAAGGAGGTAGTGTGTATTTGAGATACTTCCGGTTCTCTTTAAGGTTGATGGCATCGGTAAAGTGAAATGGACTTAGTTTAGCACTTTTTTGTTCAATACTGGCTAAAAGAAGGGCATTGTTTTTAGAGCTATTATCTGACAATTGGAGTGTGTTAAGTAACCTATCCCCTATTTCAGGAAAAAACTTACCTATATCAGCTGCTGCGTCTTTATTGCTGACTCTTTTCCCCATTTTAAAGAAGTGTAAAAGGGGTTTACCTATCAAGAAAACCAAGGTATAGAGCGATACCACTATAAAAAGTAGCAAAAGAATGCCTCGGAAAACGCTCCCTAATCGGCCAAAGTATTCAATAAAATTGACAAAAAGGAACAAAGAGACCAATAATGAAACAGCTATTAAACCACCTTTTAAAAGCTGGTTTTTATAGAATTTGTCTTTGTACTCTTCTATTTTTTGTAGAAGCGTTTGAATTGAACTAGTCATTATATCAATATTTTAATCCTTTAACTCTAACGAAACTGGACAATGGTCTGACATATTTATTTCAGGATGAATTTGTGCATGCATAAGTCTCTCTTCCATTTCTTTGCTAGCAAAAAGGTAGTCAATACGCCAGCCTAAGTTTTTTCCACGTGAGCCTGCCCTATAAGACCACCAAGTATAATGATGTGGGTCTTTATTGAATTGACGAAAAGTGTCAATAAACCCTAAATCTAAAAAGGAACCAACCCACGCTCTCTCTTCTGGAAGAAAACCAGAACTGTTCTTATTACTTTTAGGATTATGAATATCTATTTCGGTATGACAAATATTCACGTCACCACATAAAACTATGTTTTTAGTTTTAGTTTGAACCTTAGAAATATAGCGTTCCATTTCAACTAAAAATTCCATCTTAAGATCTTGCCTAATACTTCCCGTAGTTCCTGATGGAAAATACGCACAGATTAAAGTAAAGCTCTTAAAATGAGCCGTTATAACCCTGCCTTCAAAGTCAAATTGCTCAATATCTATTCCATATTCTACAATATCTGGTTTTACCCTAGTTAAAATGGCTACACCACTGTACCCTCTTTTTTGGGCAGGGTACCAATAACAGTTAAGACCAAGATCCTTGAATTGGTCTTCCACTAATTCGGTCTCGGACAATTTTATTTCTTGCAAACAGAGAATATCAGGTTTTTCTTCAGATAACCATTCTATGAGTCCTTTTTTAATTGCGGCTCTTACTCCATTAACGTTAAACGTAAATATTTTCATTAATTCTGTTTAAATATGAAGACCTATCTCATCTTTGAAATATTCTATTACGTAGTGTTTCAGTAGGTTTTCTTGCGAAAATAGGTCAAAGGGAGGTAATTCTTTAACTAACTCCCAGTGTGGCCATCCCTCTTCATCCGTACCAATTAACGTATAGAAACCACCTTTGCTTAATACTTTACAGGTGGCAATATGTATAAGATCCTGCTTTTGTTCCTTAGAAAAATGCTCAGGTCCTTTACCCAGTTCTTGAATGCCGATAAGAAATAAAACACCTTTCAAATCGGATGGTTTTTTGCCGATTGTCTGCTTAAAGAAAAGTAGAATATGTTTCCACTTTTGTTCAACATCTTGGTTATCAGTTATTTTTGACATAATTTAACAATATGAATCCATTACAATATGCAATAGAATTAATGTATCCGCGGCTATGTTCAGCATGTTTTAGCACACTCCATGTCTATGAAAATCATATTTGCATAAAGTGTAACCTTTCGCTTCCTAAAATAGCTCTTCACGAAAATGAACAAGTAAAGTTAGATAAGAAGTTCTGGGGTAAGCTTAATATTAAAAATACTTATTCATTTTTACAATTTGTAAAAAACGGACCAGTACAAAATATCTTGCATAAACTAAAGTATAAGAACAGTCCTGAACTTGCCAATTTTATGGGAAAATGGTTTGGTAATCAATTGTTAACGTTAGGATTTGATAAAGAAATAGACCTATTATTAGCCATTCCGCTGCACCCTATCAAACAAAAAAGAAGAGGTTATAACCAAGCTGACCAAATAGCAGAAGGTATTGCAGAAGTGTTAAACATTGAATTTAACACGGGTTTATTAATAAGAAATCAATTTACAGAAACTCAAACGAATAAATCGAGATATAAAAGATTTGAAAATATGGAAGGTGTATTTAGTATAACCAACATGGATGCAATAAAAGGAAAAAGAATAGCTCTGGTAGACGATGTGTTAACCACCGGAGCAACATTAGAGATAGCTGGAGGAGAATTAATGAAGGCTGGTTGCTCAGAATTATCAATTTTAACTTTGGCGGCAGCCCTATAAAAAAAGCCTTGATCTTTCGACCAAGGCTTTGGGTAATAAGTTATAAAACGGATTACATTTTCTTTTTGCTAGGTGCACCTACAGAAATCATGGCACATCTAAAACCAATAGTAGCAGTTGAAGAATCTTGATCAATGTATCTTCTAGTTCCAGGAGATAACCAGTAGGCTACATCGGCCCAAGAGCCTCCTTTATAAACTCGCTGATTATTGTCAATCAAAGAGTTATAATTTTTTGAGTCATACATAGCATCCTCATCTTGGTAATCATTTCTTCTGATTGGATTCAGGTCATTGAAATCCTGATAAGAACCAGGACGGTATAAGTCATATACCCACTCATTAACGTTTCCAGCCATATTATAAAGACCAAAATCATTTGGTTCAAAAGAGTATACTTCTGCAGTAATGATATTTTGATCGTTAAGGCGACCGGCTATACCAGCGTAATCTCCACGACCACGCTTAAAGTTTGCCATCATCATACCTTTACCTCTTCCGTTGTCTTGTCTTAAAGAAGAGCCATCCCAAGGATAAATTCTTTGATTTGCCTGATTTTCATCATTATACTGCGTTCCAATCATCGCTTTAGCAGCATATTCCCATTCTGCTTCTGTAGGAAGTCTATAATTTGGAAGAACAGTACCTGATTCAATTGCTTTTCTTCCTCCGTCTGAAACAGGAGCAGATTCTGCAAGACCCTCTTCTGCTTTCTTTTTCTTACCAAAAGAGATGCCTTTTTTCTTTTCACCACCACCTTGAGAAAGAGAATTGTTTACAGCTTCCGAACGCCAATTGGCATAATCTGAGGCCTGAATCCAAGAAACACCAACTACCGGGTACATTCTAAAACCAGGGTATCTTAGGTAATGATCAACGTATTGGTCATTAAATGACATATAATTTTGCCATACTGTAGTATCAGGTAAGGCAGATTCATAAAACTCAGCAGTTGAATCTGACTGAATATTATAAAGGTAAAATAAGTAGTCAATGTTAGAGATTTCAGCCTCATCCATGTAAAAAGAGGCAACAGTTACGGTTCTTTCAAGATTATCTCTTGTAAAAGTGATATCCTCAGCTACGGTACCCATGGTAAATCTACCACCTTCAATAAACACCATATTTGGAGCTGCAGGCTGGCCTGCAAAACTCTCGGCTTTATAACCGTCTGTTTTTTTATCTCCGTATGATAAACCGGTTGCACCATTGGTTTTACCGGGATCCATACTTGTTCTTTTGTTCTCTTTACAGCCTGTAAATAGGAAAAGCGACGTAGCTACAAGTGAAGCACCTAAAAATAGTCTCTTCATTAGTTTTATTATTTATTTATTTCATGCGAAAGCAATCGCAAATGTAATTAATGTTTAACCCGAAGGTAAATTCTATTGTTTTTTGTCAACATGCTCTAAAACGGAATCAAAGAAAGTTTCTATTTTTTGAATAGAATCAGCGTTTTGAACACTCAAAACTAGCTTTTCTTTGATTTGCTTCAGCGTACACTTTTTAGGGTGCACTTTAACGTAATCAAGAATTCTGCCAAATTTATCTGCTTGATAATATTCAACATGCTTTGATGAAACGAAATAGCCTTTCAGGATATTATTTTTCCATGTTAGTTTTTCAAAACCTAGGGTTTCTGCTTTCCATCTTATTCTTACTATTTCAAACAGGTCTTCCACCTCTTTTGGTAGTTTTCCAAACCTATCGTGGATAGAGTTTTTGAAAGAATCTAGCTCTTCTTGGGTCTTTAAACCATCAATAGAGTTATAAACGGAAAGCCTTTCAGAAATATTGGTGATATAGCTATCTGGAATAAGGATTTGTTGATCTGTTTCTATTTGACAGTCTTCTACTTTAAATTCTTTGGCAGAAAGTTCTTTTTCGAAAAGGGACTTAAATTCGGTTTCTTTTAGTTCAGAAACTGCATCATCCAGTATTTTGTGATACAATTCATAACCTAAATCATTGACAAAGCCGCTTTGTTCTGCACCCAAAAGGTTTCCTGCTCCTCTAATATCGAGGTCTCTCATGGCTACTTTGAAGCCATCGCCTAAATCAGAGAATTCTTCAAGAGTTTGAAGCCTTTTTCTAGAATCTCGTGTCAATCCAGACAATGGAGGGGTCAATAAATAACAGAAGGCTTTTTTATTTGAACGCCCTACCCTACCTCTCATTTGATGCAAATCAGACATACCAAACATATGTGCGTGATTTATGATGATGGTATTGGCATTAGGAATATCAAGCCCAGATTCGATGATATTGGTAGAAATAAGGATGTCAATTTCCCCTTCTATAAATGACATCATGATTTTCTCTAGTTTATCACCGTCCATTTGGCCATGGGCCACCCCAATTTTAGCATCAGGAACCAGTCTCATGATGATATTTCCTATTGCATCAATGTCTTTTATACGATTATGAACAAAAAAGGCCTGCCCGCCACGCTGTAGCTCGTAAGAAAGTGCGTCTCTCAGAACTTCTTCTTGAAAAACCTTTACTTCTGTGGTAACTGGTTGCCTATTTGGTGGTGGTGTAGCAATAATTGACAAGTCACGAGCACCCATTAGAGAGAAATGCAGCGTTCTTGGAATTGGCGTAGCCGTAAGTGTAAGCACATCTACATTATGCTTAATCTCTTTAATTCTGTCCTTTGCTTTTACACCAAACTTTTGCTCTTCATCAATAACCAATAGGCCAAGGTCTTTGAATTCAATCTTCTTATTTAGGAGTCTGTGCGTACCTATGATAATATCAACTTTTCCAGCTTTCAGTTCTTTTAAAGTCTTGGTAGAATCTGCAGCAGACTTGAATCTGTTAAGATAATCTACCGTTACAGGAAGTTTTTCCAACCTTTCTCTGAAGGTTTTTGCATGCTGCATCGCCAAAATAGTGGTAGGAACCAGTACTGCTGCTTGTTTTCCATCGGCAACAGCTTTAAATGCAGCTCTGATAGCAACTTCTGTTTTACCAAAACCCACATCTCCACAAACTAGCCTATCCATAGGGTTTGGTTTTTCCATGTCTTCTTTAACATCTGCCGTGGCTTTGGCTTGGTCTGGCGTGTCGTCATAGAGGAAAGAAGACTCTAATTCTATCTGCAAATAGGTATCTGGGTTAAAAGCAAAACCCGGAGCCGCCCTTCTTTTAGCGTATAGAGCTATTAACTCTTTCGCAATGTCTTTAACCTGTCGTTTAACCTTGCTTTTCTTGGTTTCCCAGTCGCCTGTACCAAGTTTACTCATTGGAGGCGGAAGGCCTTCTTTTCCGGAGTATTTGGCAATTTTATGTAGCGAGTGAATGTTTACAAAAAGCAAATCATTGTCTTTGTATATCAGTCGGATGGCTTCCTGTTTACGACCTTTTACATCAATGAATTCCATGCCCGCAAAACGACCAATTCCGTAATCAATATGCGTTACAAAATCACCTGGTTTGAGCGATTTAAGCTCTTTTATGGTAATGGCTTTTGACTTAGAAAACTTCTCTTTTACGTTATATCGGTGATAACGTTCAAAAATCTGGTGGTCTGTATAGCAAACTATTTTGGACTGTTGGTCCACAAAACCTTCTCTTAAAGAAAAGTTACCTGGTATGAATTTGTTTTGAGGGTCAAGTTCTTCAAATATCCTTTTTAACCTTGTTAATTGCTTGCTTTGATCAGAACAAATGACCGTGCTAAAGCCTTTTGACTGCCTTTCTGAAAGGTCTTCTATTAAAAGTTTGAATTCCTTGTTAAAAGAAGGCTGCGACTTTGATGGATAATTAAGCCTTAAAGCGTGATTGTAAAAGAATCTACGACCAAATTCAATGGTCTTAAATTTTTCAATATCTTCTTTAACCAAATCTCTTGTTAAGAAGCTCTCATCCGCATCAAAAACGACTTGAATATCGCCACTTTTGTCCACCATACTTTCCACAGAAAGTTTAGCCTTTTCAAAGTTCTCTTTTGCTATTTCAAGGCAATAATTTATGTCCTTTACCCAGATTTGTGAATCTTCTGGAAGGAAACCAAAGAAAGATTCTCTTTCTTCTTTTTTTAGTTTATGCTCTACATCCGGAATGATGGTTACTTCTTCCAGCGTTTCTATAGATAGCTGAGTTTCTGGGTCAAAGTAACGCATGGTGTCAATCTCGTCACCCCAAAGCTCTAAACGAACAGGCTTGTCAGAAGCAAACGAGAAAATATCTACAATACCGCCACGGACAGAAAACTGACCGGGTTCGTAAACGAAGTCCGTCTTTTCAAATTCATAAGAAACCAGTAATTCTGTAATGAAATTAAGGTCTAGCGTTTCGCCGCTTCTAAGCTTTAGGGTGTTGGCTACTAAGCTTTTCTTGTTGATAACCTTTTCTGTAATTGCCTCAGAATAAGTAACTATAAGGGCATTTTCTAAGCCTTGATTTAGTTTGGTAATTAGCTCAGCACGTAAGAGCACGTTGGCGTTTTCTATTTCTTGGTATTCAAAGAGCCTTTTGTACGAAGCAGGGAAATAGAAGACGTTTTTTTCTCCAAGGAGGTTTCTGAGGTCATTATAAAAATAGACTGCATCCTCTTTTTCGGGGAGAATAAACAGACCAGAATATTGGGCTTTTTTATAGAAACTAGCCGCCAAAACAGCATCTAAACTGCCGTGTAGACCCTCAATTTGTACTCGTTCAGAGCCTTTAAGCTGTTCACGGATATTTTGGACAAAACTATCTTCTTGAAATATTTTAAGGAATTCTTCTGCTATCACGTAAGTCTAATGTATTCAAATACCGAAAAGACGCTCCGAGTTCTGGGCGTCTTTGTTATCACACAAATTTAAAACAAAATGTTACTCTTCATTTTGCTTATTAATAACATTAATAAAAGATAATAATTCCTTTTGTCTCTCATCGCTAGATTCTGGGTAAGAAATATCTAGCGTTTTTAGCTTTTCTTGTAATACTTTGGCCACTATGAGTCGCATGTTCTTTTTATCATCAGCTGGGACAATGTGCCATGGACAATCCTTAGTAGATGTTTCATTAATTAAATCCTCATAAGCCTGCTGATAGTCATCCCAGTACCCTCTTTCTTTAATGTCACCAGCCTCAAATTTCCAGTTTTTATCTTGCTCGTTTATACGGGCAATTAACCTTTCGCCCTGTTCTTTTTTTGACACATTTAGGAAAAATTTGACTACCACAATGCCGTTATTGCTCAGGTATTCTTCAAAGTTCTTGATGTCTTTATATCGCTTTTCCCAAACATCTTTTTTACTAGAAATTTCGGAAGGAATTTTTTGAACGTCAGTTAGTATTTCAGGATGCACTTTTACTACCAAAACCTCTTCATAATAAGAGCGATTAAAGACCTTTATTTTCCCTCTTTCTGGAAGTTCCTTGTAGCATCGCCACATAAAGTCATGGTCTAATTCTTTAGAGCTGGGTCTTTTAAATGAGTAGAAAGCAGTTCCTAATGGGTGCACATTGGCAAATACACGTTTCATGGTGCCATCTTTCCCTGCTGCATCCATGGCTTGAAAAATTACGAGCATGCCATATTTATCATGAGCATACATCATATTTTGAAGGGCATCTATCTCGCACTGAAGCTCCTTTAATTGACTAGAGTAATCGTCTTTACCGTCATAAAAGTCCTTTATTTTGGTTTTAACCTCATTTATTTTGAATTTCCCTTTTCCATCAAATTGGTAGTCGTCACCTTTTATTTTTGACATTGATATTTTATTTAATAGTTCTAAACTAAAATGGGGTTTCCTTTTGTTCTAAAGAGGTAAGCAATCTACAAAAACGATATGGAATCTGAGAATAAAAATATGAGCGTAGCAACATTGGCCGCAGGCTGTTTCTGGTGTGTAGAGGCAGTTTTTCAAAACCTAAAAGGCGTAGAAACTGCTGTTTCTGGATATATGGGAGGACACTTAGAAAACCCAAGCTATAAGGATATTTGTACTGGTGAAACTGGTCATGCCGAGGTTTTGAAAGTAACTTTTGATAAAGATATAATAAGCTTTGAGGAGTTATTAGAAGTGTTTTTTAAAACGCATAACCCTACCACGTTAAACAGACAAGGAAATGATGTAGGCACGCAATATCGTTCTTCTATTTTTTATCATGATATGGAGCAAAAATTGATTGCTGAGGGTATTGTGAAAAAACTGTCTGAGGAAAACGTTTTTGACGACCCAATAGTGACGTTATTAGAGCCAGTTACAACTTTTTACCGAGCAGAAGATTATCATCAAAACTACTTTAACGAAAATGGGCAAAATCCTTACTGTGCCATGGTGGTAAAACCAAAGGTAGAGAAGTTTAAGAAGGTGTTTGCTAGTCGTTTAAAGTAGGCATTACATTCTGATAACTTTCAGGTAATGGTTGCGGTTATTGGCTTTTATATGTAATAAATGAAAACCATGACCTCCTTTAAGTTGAAGGTTTACCACATAAGCACCTTGCCTGTAATCTGTTTTTTTGAGAAGAACACCATAAGGCTTTCCTTTGATATCAAATTGGGTAATTTCAATTTTGGCGGCTACATAAAGAACCATGCTTAAAGCTATTTTACCATCAACTGTAGGGTTTGGGAAAGCTTTAAAAACGTCTTGTTCCGAGACATTATAAGGGCTGTAGGGGTTGCTCGGAGAGCGTGGGTCTACATTTACCTCTGGAATAACAGGCTGTGCAGGTAAAGAGTCGTCTTTTTCGGTATCTTTTAAGAAACCTACCTTATCTATCAGGGCAAACTTACCCCCTAAAATTTCTTCTGTAAAGAAAGAAGATGCTCCAAACCAGGTTCTTAGCACTTCTTGATAAATACTTTGAAAATCATATCGGTAGGCTAGGTTTTCATGGTCATAGAAAGGAAGAAACGCTACATTGCTACCAAAGGTTTCGCCTTTTACCTGGTCGCCAAAAGCAAACATCACATTAGAAGTACCATGGTCAGTACCTTGGCTTCCATTTTCATAAGGCCTTCTTCCAAACTCAGAAACGGTCATCCCTATCACTCTTTTTGAATGGCCAAGGGCCTCAATATCAGACTGAAAAGAAGATATGGCATCACTCATTTTTTTAAGGAGCGAGCTATGAACGCCTTCTAAACCACCCTGACCGGAGTGTGTGTCAAATCCACCGAGGCTTACAGAATAAACCTTAGTTTTTAAACCTCCGTCAATAAGCCTGGCTACCAATTTCATTTGGTTTGAGAGCCCATCGTTTTGATAAGTTTCTGTGTTTTTCCCTTTGTCAAATGCCTCTTTTACAGACTTTGAAAAATGATTTATCTTAACTCCAACATCGTTTATATAGTCAAATTCTTCAGAGAAAAGTGAGTTTTCATCAACGTCAATTTTTTCGCTTTCTACCTCTTTCCCTCTTTCAAATAACTCTTCAGGATCTTCAAGTAAAATTGCATTTTCTTCTTCTTGCCCTTGAAACATCAGTAATGGACTGTCTCCAACATGAATGCAATATGGGCTTTCAGGAAGGTTTTCATTTTTATATTGGTCAAAATACCTGCCTAACCAGCCTGTAGAAAGGACTTGGCCATCAGACTGAGGCACTATTCCAGAAAACCAAATGTCTGTAGATCTAAAGTGCGAAAGATTTGGCTTGCTATAGCCTACGCCCTGTATCACTGAAAGCTTACCTGCTTCATACAGTCCATGCATTCCACCTTTTACGCCACTTCCTAATGAAGGATGCATGGCAGAGCCATCTTTAGGATCTGCAAAAGGTAGGCAGACATTGTTAGGAATACTTATTCTTGGCCTAAATCGATTGTAATAATCTGGCCATTCAAAAGGTACGATGGTGTTTATGGCGTCATTGCCACCAAATAGCTGAACCACTACCAGAATATTGTCGTTTTCCTCCCCTACTTGGTACAGCGAGTTAAAAGAAGAGAGGTTTATATCTCCGACCTTCATCGTTCCAATGGCTCCAAGTCCAGCAGATGTGTTCTTTATGAATTTTCTTCTGTCCATATTAATTCAAATAAAAATCTGGGAGTTTAAACATCGCTTTCAATAAGGCTTTTACACGAAGACCTGCGTTCTCTTTGTTCTGTGCTATTTCTGGCCATTCGTAGTAAGGAGCTCCACCAAGAAGTATATTTTCAAGTTTTTCTACTCTTTCACTGTTTGGCAGCTTGGCGAGCAACTTGAAAGAAATATCTTCTACCAAGGCTCTTGACTCAAAAAAGCCTTCATTTTTTGCGGCCCACTCCCCTATCTCTAAGTTAGTTTTAGCCGTAATAATTTTACTATACTCATGAATATAAGCAGGGAGTGTTTTGGTGGTTATCCAGTTTCTGTAACCTGTCCAGCCGCTTACATTCGGAGGGTTTAATGGCTCTAAACCAAACTCTTTAGACCACTTATTGAGTTGATTTGTTTCAATTCCGAAGTGATACGAGAAGGAAATGAGGTTTTCGAGGTGGTTTTTTATTTGTACACCTCTGTTGTTTATATCAAAAAAGTGTTTGCTGGTCAACAGCTTAACTAGCATTGCTTTAAGATTAAAGCCAGAGGTTCTAAAATGCTCTGCTAGTTCATTGATTATACTGTTTTCTTCTATAATAGGTTTGCTGTAAACAAAGTAATTATAAAAATTTGTGGCCATAAACTTAGAAACAGCCTCTCCTTTTTGCTCTAATATAACAGCCGAGAGTTTTTCAATGGCATTTTTATAGGCATTGTCTTTATTAACTTCATAGTCAACAGTAAATTTAACGCCAAACACTTCTTTGTCTTCAATGCTATAGTCACCAGGATTAAAGTAAGGTTTGTATAGGCTTTGATCTTCAATAAAGTGACTGGCCTTCCAGCCGGTTAAAACCTTGGCAGCTTCTCTAATGTCATCTTCTGTGTAATTTCCATCATCTATTCCTATTGAAAAAAGCTCAAATAGCTCTCTAGCGTAGTTTTCATTTGGAGCCTCACGAACGTTTTCGTTGCCATTTAGGTACATCAGCATGGCACCATCAACGGTTACTTTCTCAAGGAATAATTTGAAATTTGGCAAAAACAGGGTTCTAAACAGTTCATTTTGTCTGTAAATCCACTGTGCTGCTATTGGTTCGTTTCCCTCATACTGCGTGGTAAAGTGACCATGCCACATGAAGGTTATTTTTTCCGAAAGGCTTTTGGTGTCTACTTTCATCAGGTTTACCCACCAATCTTTTAGAATATCATTTTGAGCAAAATGTGTTTCTAAATTGAATGTTCTCTTTTCATGATATGCAGGGCTTCCTCCTCCAAGTAAGTCAGGATTATTAAAACCCTGGTTCAGGTTAAAATTTGGAACAGGTTTATTTAAAGAGGGAGCATTATTTATCAATAAATTGACTGCCTCTTTTGCCGATTTTCCTACAAGTGTTTTTGCGAAAGTATCATCTACAGAGAAGCAGCAACGCCTCAAAAGATGGTAAACGTCTGCAATGTCTAAAGGAGTGGTGTGCTCATCAAGGCTGTTAACGGCCAGTTGATTTGAACCACCTAAAAGACTATTAAAAAATGATCGCCTGCTAGAAAGGTTTGTCATTAAAATCTAAAATATTCTAAACTGCTAAGTTAGCTGTTTGTAAGGTCACTCTTTAATTTGGAAGCGATATTTTACCCATGTAAAAGGAACTTCTATTTTCGCTAGGTTTTTGGAAGCCTGTTTTTCCTGCTAATGTTTCATTGGCTAAAGCCGCAAAAAGAACAGCCTCTTTAGCATCTCCTGAAATACCCAAGACGTCCATTTTGTCAATAACGATATTAGGGAGCCTTTGTTTTATTAATTCTACAATCAAAGGATTGTGCATCCCGCCCCCACTCAAGTAAATGTTTGTTTTATCCTCTAAAGTCACATTTTCCAGGATGCAATCACATAAGGTGTCTGCGGTAAAGTGGCATAAAGTTTTGAGGACATCTTCTTTGCTTAAATCTCCTATTAATGGGTCGATATAGCTTAAATTAAACAGTTCAGGCCCAGTTGTTTTAGGGATAGACTCTGAGAAATAAGGGTGTTTTTTTAGCTTTTCGAGCAATGTTTCGTTCAGCATTCCTATTTTAGCTATTTCTGCATTATCGTCAAAAGGAAGGTTGAAATGTTTCTGGACATAGGCATCAATAATTGTGTTTCCAGGCCCAGAATCCGTAGCAAAAACTTTAACAAAGTCACCATCAGCAGGAAGAAAGGTGAAATTTGCTATACCACCAATATTGATTAAAACCCTATTTTCTTTAGCAGAGGAGAAAAGCAAATAGTCGCCATAAAGAGCTAAGGGAGCTCCTTCGCCACCTGCTGCACAGTGCTTTTGTCTAAAATCAGATAAGGTCAGAATACCCGTCTTGACGGCCATGTGGTCTCCATCGCCTATTTGAAGGGTGCTGTTTGGGTATTTTTCTAGGCTATGAAGCCTTTTTGGCTGATGCATGACTGTTTGCCCATGACTGGCAATTGCATCTATTTCAGAGGGTTTTACAGCCCATTTTTTAAGACAGCGGTTAACTATTTCACCGTGCATATTCCCTATCCAAGGATTTAGCATGCATAGCAGCGGGAAGTCTATGTTTTGTTTCGCAAAGACTTTTCTAATTTCTGTTTTAACACTTTCTTCAAAAGGAACTGTTTCAAACTTAAGAAGTTCAACTGTGGTTTTTTGCCCGGCGTCATGAAATCTACATAACGCCACGTCTAGGCCATCCATAGAGGTGCCAGACATTAATCCAATGATAAGCCGAGAGGGCTTTTTGCTTATTTGATATAGCTTTTCAATCTGTGGGTTCATACCACAAAATTAATGAATATTTCCCCTCTAAACGGATGGTTTTAAGCATTCATATCGTCTGCCCATTTGAAACGATCATCTGGAGAAAACTTCCATGGCGACATGCTGGTTTCTAGGTTTTGGAACATCATATTCCATGATTGCGGAGCTTTAGACTCTTCCATTACATTGTACCTACGAAGTTCCAAAATGATGTCAAGTGGGCTTATTTGAATAGGACAGGCCTCTACGCAGGCATTACAAGTAGTGCAAGCCAGTAATTCTTCCTCTTTGATATAATCACCATTCAGTGATTTTTCGTCTATAAAGTCATAACCATTTTTAAGCCATCCTTTCTGAATATCTTCTAGGCGGTCTCTGGTATCCATCATGATTTTACGCGGAGAGAGAGCTTTGCCTGTTTGGTTTGCAGGGCATTGCGAAGTACACCTGCCGCACTCCGTACAGCTGTATGCATCCATAAGGCTTTTCCAGCTTAAATCTTGTACGTCTTTTGCTCCAAAACGAGCTACCTCTTCGGTTTCGTCACCTGGCTGCTCTAGTTCCATCATGATTTTTACCTCTTTGGTAATAGCAGGCATATTGCTCATTTCGCCTCTTGAACCAAGGTTAGCGAAGTAAGTATTTGGGAATGCTAAGGCAATATGAAGGTGCTTAGAGTAAGTCACAAAAAGGGCAAAAGCCATAATTCCTAAAATATGGAACCACCAAGCGACCCTCTCAGTAAGCACTAAAAGGTCGGAAGAGAAATTATCTAGTATGGGAATCAAGGCCTGACTAATCCAAAAGTTACCCGTGCTCAATTCTGCAAAATGCCCTACTCCCCTACTTTGAAGGATGGAATCTGCAGCATTCATTTTTAAGAAAGCCATCATAAGGGCTATTTCAAAAACCAAGATGATATTAGCATCCATAGCTGGCCAGCCGTTCATTTCTTTGGAGTCGTTAGGGTGAAGCCTTTCTATTTTTAGGATATTTCTTCTAATCAAAAATACTACACATGCAAGGATAACACCTACCGCCAAAACCTCAAAAAAGTTAATTACTACTGGGTAAAATGAGCCCAATGGTTCAGCTAGAACACGGTGTGTACCAAAAATGCCATCAATGACTATTTCTAAGACTTCAATGTTTATCAAAATAAAACCAACGTAAACCAGAAGATGAAGTAAACCAACTATGGGTCTTTCAAACATCTTTTTCTGTCCAAAAGCTATCAAGAGCATGTTCTTGAAACGTCTGGCTGGCTGGTCGGTTCTGTTTTCGGCTTTTCCGAGCTGAATGGTTTTCTTAATAAGAAAAGCTCTACGTATAATTAAATAAGCAGCAATGCCTAAAGCGATTACGAAAACTATTTGAGAGATATAAGCCATGAAATTAGGGTTATGGTTTCCTTTTGAAATTAGTATGCTTGCATACTATACAAAGGTCATAAAAATGCTGGAAATAAAAAAGAAGAATATTTTTTGTGAGTTTTTGCCAAAATGTTTGTGCGGAATAACTTTTTCTTTACTTTTGCATTCCCTTAGAAACAAGGGCAGGTTGGTGATGTAGCTCAGTCGGTAGAGCAAAGGACTGAAAATCCTTGTGTCGGCGGTTCGATTCCGTCCATCACCACTTCAAAGCTATCTCGTGAGAGGTAGCTTTTTTAGATCTACGGAAAACAGTGTAATTCCATAGTTGTTTTCTTCCCGATAGGCCGAGCGACCATTACCCCTATTTGTCTTAAAGCATTTTGACAATGTCTCACTATGTATACATTTTGCATTCTGAAAATATCGGCAGGTATTATGTGGGCGAATCTGCATTTCCAGAAGAGCGATTAAAAGAGCATAATTCAGGAAAGTATCATGGTTCTTTTACAAAACAGAGCTCTGATTGGGAGATATTCTTAACAATAGAATGCACAGAACGTAACCAAGCACTGAAAGTAGAGAAGAAGATAAAGTCTATGAAATCAACTAACTACATTAAGAATTTAAAGCTATATCCAGAGATGATTGAGAAGTTATTGAATTTATAAAGTTCGGCGGTTCTCCCGATAACTATCGGAACCGTCCATCACCACAGCAGAAAGGCCATCTCTTTCGAGATGGCCTTTTTTTGTTGATATTTTGAAGAGAGCACTTCTTTCGTTTGCTTTGTGGACATTCAAAATCATTGACTTATGAAAAAATCATTAATTGCCATTCTTCTTGCTTCTTCTGTTTGGGCTTGTGCCCCTGAAAGAGAGGCGGAGGTATCTGAAATGCAACAAAGGGTAAACGAATATGCGGAGTTTACGCTTACGGCCGACCTTAGCCATTTATCTGAAAACCAGCAGAAAATCATTCCAATCTTGATAGAAGTTGCCCAGATAATGGATGACATTTTCTGGAAAGAAGCTTACGGAGATAAAAGTGCTTTGCTAAATAGTTTGACCGACGATGCTGCCAAGACTTTTGTGAAATACAATTATGGCCCATGGGATAGATTAGGTGGTAATGAGCCTTTCTTAGAGGGCGTTGGTCCAAAACCCGCAGGTGCTCAGTATTATCCTCAAGACATGACCAAAGAGGAGTTTGAGGCGTTCGAATCTGATGATAAAAAGAGTCTTTATACGCTTATTAGACGCGATGAAAATGGGCAACTTTATACAGTTCCTTATCATGAGGCGTTTAAAAAAGAGGTAGAGCGAGCTTCTGAGCTGCTAAAAGAGGCAGCTTCTTTAACAGAAGATATTGGATTTCGTAGGTATTTAAATCTTAGGTCGGAAGCATTATTGACAGATGATTACCTAGAAAGTGATATGGCATGGATGGACATGAAATCAAACAAAATTGATTTTGTAGTGGGTCCTATTGAAAACTATGAAGACCAGCTGTTTAATTACAAGGCCGCCCACGAGGCTTATGTGCTAATAAAAGACACCAAATGGAGTGAGCGATTAGCTAAGTTCGCCTCTTTTTTACCTGAACTTCAGGCTAATTTACCTGTGGAAGCGGCTTATAAAACCGAAAAGCCAGGAACGGATTCTGACTTGAATGCTTATGATGTGGTTTATTATGCTGGGGATTGTAATTCTGGTGGTAAAACTATTGCCATTAACCTGCCTAATGATGAACGTGTGCAACTAGAAAAAGGAACACGTAGGCTGCAACTAAAAAATGCTATGAAGGCGAAGTTTGATAAGATTTTGTTGCCTATAAATGAGTTGTTGATTGATGTTTCTCAACAGAAGCATGTCACTTTTGATGCCTTTTTTGCCAATACCATGTTTCATGAAGTGGCTCATGGCTTAGGGGTTAAAAACACCATCAACGACAAAGGAACTGTAAGGCAGGCTTTAAAAGAGCATAGCTCAGCTTTAGAAGAAGGTAAGGCGGATATTTTAGGGCTTTACATGGTTACACAGCTTCATGAAAAAGGCGAAATTGACGGTGAATTGATGGATTATTATACCACCTTTTTGGCAGGTATTTTCCGTTCGGTGCGTTTTGGTGCTACCAGTGCACATGGCAAAGCGAACATGATAAGATTCAACTATTTTAAAGAGCAAAATGCTTTTACGTATGATGAAGAAAAAGGAACCTATAAAGTCAATTTTGAAGAATTTCAAGAAGCCATGAATTCCTTATCGGAGAAGATATTGACCCTTCAGGGAAATGGTGATTACGAAGGCGTAGGAAAACTATTTGACGAAATGGGTATAGTTGGAGCAGAGCTTCAGAAAGACCTAGACAGAGTAAGTAAAGCAGGAATACCGAGAGATATTGTGTTCAAGCAAGGCGTGGAGGTTTTGGGTTTATAGACTAAAAAATATGTTTGGAGTGTTTTAGGCAAGAAAATTGTAAAAAAGAAACTGTAGTAAAGCAAAATATTGTCTTTTTTGCAATTGAATTATTTATTCCAAAACTTTCTAATTAAAAAAAATGAACAGAAACATTCAAAAAATTTCCACACTATTCTTTGCATCAGTCTTACTTTTTAGTTGTTCTAAGTCTGACAGCGATGATGTTGAACCAGCAACAAAAAATGCGTTTGTTATTAGTGACCAAGAGTTTGCTTTAGACGCTGGTCTAATTGAAAACTATGGTGAGACGGACGAAGATGTATATGACTTTGATATTACATTATACTCTTCTTCGGTTACAGTAGTAGAAGAAGACGGTGAGTATTATGAACTTGCTGGAGAAGGAAATGCAGTATATCTTGATTTTTCCTCAAGTTCGGCAAGTGACTTAACACCAGGAACATATTCTTATAGTGAGGGTTACGAGGCTGGTACTTTCGCTGTAGGCGTCGCCATTTCTAATGCAAATTTTGCTTCTGGTATCGGAACAGATTATTTCGTTGAATCTGGAAGTGTCACTGTTGATAAGGATGGAGACACTTATACTATCACATTTGATGTGACACTAGATAGTGGAGAGAAAATGACAGGTTCATATACTGGCGTATTAAAGCTTTATGATTATACAAGTGCTTTTGCAATAAACGCAGGAAGTCGTAAGTCAAAATAAGCATGTAATTTATTTTACAAAAAGGCTTGACAGTTAATTCTGCCAAGCCTTTTACTTTTTGGGTTATCTAAAAGTCTGTAAATTCAGAAGGTCTGCCTTATTCAAACTGATAAGCGAAGTATTGAATCTGCTCTGAATCAATATTCTTAATTCCATGTGGGACTTCAGATTCTACATAATAGAAATCTCCTTTTTGTGCTTTCACAATACCATTACCTAGTTCCATTTCCGATTTTCCGGTAGTCAATAATATGATTTCTGCCGCTCTGTGTGTATGTGGCTCATGGCTTTTAATACCTGGATTTAGGTTTGTGACATGCATTTCCATACGTTTACAGTGTGCAGTAGTTCTGTCGTAAAACTTTCTGATACCGCCTTTGTCATGGGTTTTGTAGGGTACATCATCCCAATCTTGAAGGGCACTTTTTCCTGCGTTTTGGTATTTTCCATCTCTTGACTGGTAGGTCATGACATAAAAAGAACTTTCCCTTTTCGCCTTTAAACGCAGGGCATCTTGAGGCATTAAGAGAGCAATACTACCTGCTCCCATGGTTTTGGTTTCACCATGGAGCGTGAAATCAATTTCGCCCGATTTTACTATCACAAGCGTTTCCATAGCAGCATCAGAAATCGCATGATTTAGGTTTTTTTTAGAAATTAGAGCTTTCATGCTCATCCGTGAAAAGTCTCTAGTAGAGCCATCAAAAAAGGTCTTTACTAAAAGGTTACCTGAACCCTCTGCTGGAGTATTGTCAAAAGAATAAGCTTTTGACGCCACTTGAGCTATGCCTTGAGAAGCAAATAATGCTAACAAAACGAACGAGAACAATACTCTTTTCTTCATAAGGGTTCAGGGTTTAAATTGTTTTTAATTTCCTTTCAAAGCCATTTCCAGAGCCTTGGTGGTGGTGTAATACTTAGTAATCATATTTGGAACCTCCCACGTTGGCATATTTCTGTTTTGAAGGTATTCAAGGTATTTCTCTGTGACACGTGCAAAGTGAGCTTCGTGGCCTTCTTTGTAGTGGTCTGGAATAAGGACTAGGTATTCATCACCTTGTTTTTCAAAACTTACCCCTGGGAAGGTTTTATCTATTGCCTCAAAGGCGGCTGTTAAGTCAGCCTCAGTGGTTTCACCAAGCGTTTGAATATACAGCGTAGGTTTGAAGCCTTGCTCCTCCCCTTGTCTAATAATCAAGTTAGCTTTAGTTCCTCTCATGATGGAGTAATGCGTATCTCCAGCACCTTGAGGAGCTTTGTAATTCCAGATTACAGATACTTTGGCATGTACGCCATTGATGGTATAGTTAATCTCTCCATTTGAGTATGAGCTCAGTTTATCGTCCGCGATATAAGGCGATAAATAATCTGGGTATTCGTCTAGTTTAGTAACTTTTTGAAAGTCGTCTTTTGTAAGCACTGTAGGCCATCTTTTAGCTTCTAAAACATTGACAGCGTTGGTGTCAATAATTTGTTCCGGAAAACACTCCCACTGCACTAGGTCAACCAAATGCGTGGTAACATCTACGATTCCTTCACCTTCTTGCGTTACGTCAAAAAACCATGCAGGTCTGGTAAGTGGTGAGCCAGAAACATATTTAAAGAAATGATGAACGGATTCCTTTGTAACCGCAGGGTTTTCTAAAGTTCCTTTTTCCAATTCTCCAAAAACTGAAGGAATTTGAGAAAGTTCTTTTTGAAGCATGGTGCTTATTTCAAACCTCTCAGTCATGATATCATAAACAAGCAAGTCTTTTTCTTTTGCAGTTTTGAAAGTGCTTTTTAAAAGTTCAAAGCCTGCAGCATTGATAACCATCGGCTTGTCGGCAAAAACATTGAAACCCTTGTTAATTGACTCAGAAATATATTCCGTTTTTTTCTTATTGTTACCAGCTAGCATAACCACGTTACCTGCTTTTTCTGAAAGCATCTTTTCAAAGAAATCATCGCCTTTATAGACCACTGAATTCCATGAAGTTGGCTTTTCATCTCTTGAGTTATAGCCATTAATTTTATCAAGATGTAAATTTACATCAGGGCTATCTGGAGCATAAATGTGTACCGTGCTATCCACAGAATCATACATTGATTTTTGGACCAAAGCAGAGTGAAAGTGACCAGGGTCTAGCGTGATAAGCTTGAATTTAGAAGCTGTTTCTGTAGTATCGGAGGTCGCACAAGACATAACGATTAAGGAAGTCGAAAGACTCAACAGGAGTTTAGATTTAAACATTTTCAAAGAGTAAGTTTATCGAGGTATGATTTTGAAAAAGGTCAAGCAGAAAAGCTTGACCTTCATTTGATTACATTTTTATATAGTTAGTACCATAAGGGAAACGTTGCGGCCTGCTTAACATAGAATTTGCCACATCATCGTTTACAAATCGCTCTGCCTTAGGGTTCCACTCTAGCTTACGAGGAAGCTTCATAGCAATATGGCTCACTAGGCATACAGAACAAGCTCTGTGACCGATTTCTACAGGTGAGATAGGCTGTTTGCCCGATTGAATACAATCAAGCCAGTTTCCGTGCTGCTCGTCACTTTTGTAAAGGTGAATTTCATCTTTTCCAATGACTGAGGTTAATAGTTTTGGGTCACTAGCGTCTAAAGATTTTACACCGTTATTTTCTGGAATTGGATCTGATGCGGTAGCTCTGTAGGCTCCACGTGTCACAAAAATCCATCCATCGGTTCCTTCATACCTGATTCCGTTAGGAAAACCACCACTTGTAAGCATGGTAATTCCGTTTTCGTATTCAGCTTTTACCATGAAATCCCCATGTACATTCCAGCTTCCAAACTTTGGAAATTCGGCTACGGCTTCTACAGAAATAGGGCCGGTAAACTCTGTATTCATTCCCCAAGCAGCTGAGTCATAATGGTGCTGTCCCCAACCTGTAATCATACCAGCTCCAAACTGATCCATTCTTAACCAACCCGGTCTTCCGTATCCTTTTTGAGGGTGAACTAACATTTCAGAATATGGCATTTCTGGTGTTGAGCCTAACCACATATCATAGTTAAAGCCAGCTGGAACAGGACCTGTTTCTGCTAATGGGCCTGCTGGGTCTCCTGGTAATCCAACTTTTACAGTATGTATTTTACCTATTCTACCATTTCTAACTAACTCTGCAGCATACCTAAACTGTGGAGAAGAACGCTGCTGTGTCCCTACTTGAAGCGTAATACCTTGACGATGTACAATATCACTAAGTTGACGGCCTTCGGCAATAGTTAAAGATGTTGGCTTTTGAAGATACACGTGCTTTTTAGCCAATGCTGCTTCAATAGCTGGCTGAGAATGCCAATGGTCAGGAGTACTGACAATTACTGCGTCAATGTCTTTATTTAAAAGCATTTCGCGGTAGTCATCATACATTTTGACATCCACCGTTGAGCCTGTTTTCTTATAATGCCCTTCTACTAATTTTTTGGCGTCTTCAGTTCTGTTTCTATCTAGATCACATACCGCCATTATTCTAGCCGAATCATGCTGCCATGTACCAGGAAGATCGTGACCTCGTGCTATTCTTCCACAGCCTATTTGACCAATGTTAATTTTATTACTTGGAGCACTCTTACCAAAAACCGAAGATGGTACTATGTAGGGCAAAGCCACAGCCATGGAGGTTTTTTTGATAAAGTTTCTTCTGTTAACTGATTTTATTTTCTTCATTTTAATCTGGTTTTTTCTGTTTCAATTTTTATCGGGTTCACATATTCTTGCCAAGCGGCCTCTGCTTTTTCTGCAGTCATTTTGCCATTAAATATTAGCAATCGGTATTTTAAGTTATAAGTATTATTTGGTTCTAAAACCCAATCCATATTTTTAGTTGGGGCAAAGTTGACGAACATATCGCCATCTCCATTTGAGCCTTCTGGCCATATTCTTAAAGGCTCAGGGTGATTATAATTAGTAGGGTGCGACATCAATACTGCTCCACCATAGTTTTCTCCTAATTCACCTTTCACTATGCACCATCTTGCTGTACTTCCGTCAGATTCTTTCCGTGATTTTCCTTCTGAGGTTATAACCACACTATTTTTATCAGTCCACACCTCTGTGGCTCTCCAGCTAAAACCACCATACCTATATTCTAAGATATGAAAAGGAGAGTCGCCTGCTGGGCTCAAATCAATAGAAAAATCTAAGACATATAGGTCTTTTTCTGGTTGATAAACGCGTACATTTTGAACTTCGTTTAGAGCAACTTTTTCAGATCCATCTTTAAGAACTACATGCTCATGAAGGGCAGAATATTCGGCGAATACAGGGCCGTCTTCTTGCTTCAAAAATTGAGCGAAGCGTACAGTACCCTGTTTCTTTTTTAAATTCCAAAAGTCTAAAGTGTCACCCTCAAAAAGAACGTGTGTCCAAGGGTTCCAAACGCCATAATGGTGGTAATGATCATCAGGCTGAATTCTAGTTAAAAGGTCTCCTTTTGGAGTATTTAATGGATGAATGAAACCGCTACGTCCAAATACGGGGTCAATACCTTCAGGAGAAGGCATGAATTCGTATTTGTAGCCAAGAAGGGTTGAGCTGCCATTATTTACGGTCAATAAGCCATTTTCTCTTTTAAGTTTAAGATTAGAAGCGGTGGCAGTTGGTTTTCTTTTGATAAGGTCATAGCTAAGAGCTCCCACCGTGCTTTCTTGGTTTATTTTCCAATGTAGTATTCTACTCTTTCCATTTTCTATTTGAAATGGAACTTCTCTCCTAACGTTTTCGCTCACTTCAATGAGTGATAGCTGCTCTTGACCTAAAAAAGTAACCTTGTCAAGGCTCACTTGAGCATGATAAGATAAGGAAGAAGCAGAGGCAGCTTTTGGGCTAACTTTAAAGCTTGCAATTTTTTGAGATTTTGCCTGAAAGGCAAAGAGAGATATCGCTAAAAGCAATATGTTTTTTTTCATAGAGAGTTAAATTATTTCAAGAGAAATTTAAAGATAGGGAAATATAGAAAAAAGTTTATGCAATCGGTTGAAATTTATTTGATCAAGGAGATAATATCGCCTTATGATTAGATTTCTTTATAGTTTTTTATTGATTTCTTCGAAAAAGAGCCCAAATTGTAATTACTAAATATGGACAATTTGAAAGTAAGAGTAGCAGGAGTTATAAAAGAAGGAAATAAGGTGCTTACCATGCGATATAATTATGGAGGGGTAGATGTTTTTGCTCTACCTGGAGGCAATCTTGAATTTGGTGAAGAGTTAAAGGAAGCTCTAAAAAGAGAGTTTTTTGAGGAACTTCAAATAGAAATAGAAGTAGGGGAAGAATTACTTACTGCTGAGGTAATAAGGGAGAATGAGCAAACGCTTCATCAAGTATATGACTGTAGAATTATTAAAGGAGAGCCCACATTAAACCCTCAAGAAACAAGTTCTTTAGAGGTTTGCTGGCTTGACTTAGATAAAATTGACGAGTACAATTTATACCCAAACATCAATATATATTTAGGTAAAAGAAATTTGGCCGATAATTACGTAGGTGTTATTGAACAAAAATGGTTTTAATGATTTTAACAGAAGAATTAAACAAAGAAACGGAGGCATATTTTAGAGAAAAAGGCTGGCTAAAGGCTGAAAATGAACTATTGGAATATGTCAAAGCTGGGGAGGGCAACATGAATTTTGTAGCTCGTGTCAAAACAAACGGTTTCAGTTTTATTGTAAAACAGTCAAGAGCATACGTAGAAAAGTATAAGCAAGTACCGGCTCCTATTGAGCGAATTGAGGTAGAGCATGCCTTTTATATGGCTACTGCAGAGTCAGAGTTTATCAATGGTTTTTCTCCAGAGATTTTGGATTTTGATGAGGAGAACCATGTCCTGGTGATGGAAGACTTGGGTGAAGGCACAGACTTCCTAGGTCTTTATGCTGGAAAAATACCTGTGACTAAAGAGGAGATAGTGGTTTTGATAAAATATTTGATGGCTTTGCATAGTTTAAAGCCAAGTGATTTTCCTGAAAATGCTGATATGAAATCACTTAATCATGAGCATATTTTCAATTACCCGTATTTGGAAGAGAATGGTTTCGATTTAAATTCAGTACAAGAAGGACTTCAGGAACTAGCGATGCCTATAAAACAGAATGAAGTTTTAAAAGCAAAAATAAAGGAAATAGGAAATAAGTATTTGGTAAATGGAAAGACCTTGCTTCATGGAGATTTTTATCCAGGGAGTTGGCTGAAAGTAGAAAAGGGCCTAAAAGTTATTGATCCAGAGTTTGCTTTCATGGGCGACCCAGAGTTTGATTTGGGTGTGATGTTGGCACATTTTAAAATGGCAGGGCTTAGTGAAGAATTGATAGATTTTACGCAAGGGCAGTATAAGAAAGGACGAAGTATTGATGAGAAACTTTTGAGTGAATACATGGCCGTGGAGGTTTTAAGAAGGCTCATAGGTTTGGCACAATTACCGCTAAACTTGTCCATAAAACAGAAAAAGATTTTGATAAACGAAGCGGTTGATATTCTTCAATAAAAGTATCTATGCAATTAGAGAAACAGCTTTACAATAAGGTTCTGGGAAACATAGTAGGTTCTGCCATTGGTGATGCCATGGGTGCTCCGATGGAAATGTGGTCAAGAGAAGACATAAAAGCTAGTTACGGATTTGTGGATAAACTTTTTCCGTTAAATAGAGAAGCCTCACCAGAGGGGCCTTGGAAAGAAAACCTTCCTGCAGGAGGCACTACGGACGACACTAGATGGAAGGAGTTGGTTTTTAAATATCTTTCTAAACAAAAATCAAAAGAATTGGACGCAAAGGAATTTGCGTCTGAAATTTTAGCCTTCTATGATAATGCACATTTAGGAAACGACAAAGAGAACCTTAAATTTTTAAAGACTGCCTGGGTACAAGAATGGGTAAAAGTGGCTCGCCCTTTTAAAGCAGATAATTTGGTGGGCTTTGCTGATGGTTTGAGCTCATTTTACGGAGGAGAAATGGTGTGTGCAGGTTTGCTTTATGCCACAGCGATTGGTGCTTTTTTTCCGGAAGAGCCGCTCCGGGCTTATAACGAAATGTATAAGCTAAGTATTTTTGATATTGGTTATGCAAGAGATTTGAGCGGCTTATCTGCCGCAATGACTGCAGTCTCCATGGCAGAAAAACCTTCAAAAGAAAGTGTGATAGAGGTTTTAAAAACCATTGACCCTTACCACTATGCAGAAAGCAGGTTGGTCGGTAGAACGTCTTCAAAAATATTGGATAATGCTCTTGATATTGCGGAGAAATCAAAAGGGAAATCAATAGAAACGGCCTTTGAAATGTTAGATGCTCAGCTTCAAGACATGCCTTTTCATGCAGGGGAAATATACCTTCAAGTTTTGGTAGCTATGTTTTATAGCGATTTTAAGTTTGAAGAAACGATGCAGTTTTTGGTCAACTATGGCAGAGACAATGATACTACTGCTGCTCTGGCGGGGGGTATTTTAGGCACTTTTCATGGTTTTGACGCCCTTCCTTATTCAGAAGCAAAGGCAGTTATAAAAGTGTCTAAAGAGGAGTTAAATATTGATTTGGAAAAACTAGCAAAGGAGCTTACAAATACTCTTTTAGAAGTGGTATAACTTATACTTATTAAGGGCGTTTTAGAGTTGTTTGTCTATTTTGATTTGGCAATCACGCAATTATTAGGGTACTTCGAGTTTTCAGAACCATAAACCTTATTGTAAAATGAAAAATAGAATAGTAGCATTGCTATGTTTATTTACGTTAGCATTTGCTGCAAATGCTCAAAATGGAAAGTTAAAAGCTCTCTTGTTTACCAAAACTGCAGGCTTTCACCATGAGTCTATTCATGAAGGCGTTGCTGCTGTTCGTGGGCTAGGTCAAAGACATTCTTTCCAAGTAGACTGGCAAGAGAATAGCTCTGTTTTCACTGAAGACAGATTGAAAAATTACGACGTTGTTATTTTCTTAAATACAACGGGAGATGTATTGAATGACAAAGAGCAAGCAGCTTTTGAAAAGTATATTCAGAATGGCGGAGGTTATGTAGGTGTACATGCCGCTGCAGATACCGAGTACGAATGGGAATGGTACACTAAAATGGTAGGAATGATGTTTAAAATTCACCCTGCTCAGCAAACAGCCTATATTCATGTAGAGAACAGTAATTTCCCGGGGATGGAGCGTTTTCCTAAGAAGCTACTTTGGACAGACGAGTGGTATGAGTACCAGAAGCCTGTGCTTACTAAAGACTTAAACTATCTAGTGTCTGTAGATGAAAAATCTTACGAACCTTATGCAAAATGGGGAGATAACGAAGGAAAAGGTATGGGAGACTTTCACCCAATATCTTGGTACCATAATTATGATGGAGGAAGAGCTTTTTACACAGGTTTAGGTCATATTGGAGCTATTTACTCTGACCAAACTTATCTTGATCACCTTTATGGTGGTATTTACTGGGCAGCTACAGGAAAGGGTTTGTAATACAAAACCTCCTTTAAAAGTAAAGCCCCGTCAACCGTTTGGTTGGCGGGGCTTTGTCTTTATACAGTCTAAAAATTAATTAGTTTCTAGACCCTCTAGAGCTGCTGCTTCTTGAAGATGAACTCCTTGGAGAGCTACTTCTTGCGGATGAACTTCGGCTACTAGAAGAAGACCTTACGGCCGAACTTCTACTGCTACTTCTAGCAGGTGTGGCTTGTCTGGCAGAAGAAGATCTGCTGCTAGAGCTTGACCTCACGGCTGAAGACCTTTTAGAGCTGCTGCTTGATGCTGGTCTTGTAGAAGACGAACGTCTACTACTAGAAGAAGGTCTTACTGAAGAGCTTCTGTTACTGCTAGGGCTAGCCTGTCTTGCCGAAGACGAACTTCTACTACTAGAAGAAGGTCTTATTGCGGAGCTTCTGCTGCTACTTGAGCTAGACTGCCTTGCAGACGAAGATGGTCTAGAAGTAGATGTTCTTGCCCTTACCGCGTCTCTTGAGCTAGAGCTTCTTGACGTAGCGGTTCTAGCAGAACTTGATGGTCTGGTAGAGCTCACTCTGCCGTTAGTAGAACCGCTGTAGGTTCTTGCTTTGGCTGTGCTAGAAGATCTACTGTTACCTACTCTTGCAGAAGGGTTAGTTCTATCTCTTACTACCACGTTTCCGTTAGCTCTTTTGTCTAACCTCGTAACCGTATGACGGGTTGCGTTGTTAGCATTTACGTTATTATTTCGATACCTTCTACCGTTTCTGTAGACATAGCGTTCGTTATTATAAACATAAATTCTAGTGCTAGGGTAATAGAATCTTGGAGCGTATCCATATCTAAAGTTTCCCCAGCCCAGGTTATCAAACCTGTAGAAATTCCAGCCGTTACCATAGTATCTGTTATACCAGAAAGGGTATGTATTGAATCCAAAGTACACTCTGTTAAATCCGTAGTAAGAGCGGTCATAGTCTGCAAGCTCTAAGCCCACTTTTCTATTTAACCATCTTACGTCTTCCCACACATCGTCCTGCTCCCACTCATCGTAGTTGCCATCCGCCATGTAATCGTATTCTTTTTCTTCTATTCGCTCTAACTTATTGTATAGTCTTTTAGACTCCCAATTAGTTATAAGTCCTGACTTTATACCGTCCGAGATTCTTACTCGCACATCCCAGTGCCAGTCAAACTCATCATCGTAGTAATATCGGTCGTCGTATCTGTTTCCGTCTTGGGCTGCGGCAGTAAAACCGAAGAGTCCAAGAAGTATTATTGTTATTAGCTTTTTCATTATCGTAATTTTTAGATTGTATACCCCTTAGATGCAGAAAGTTGGGCTCAGGTTGCAAATGAAATGTTAATAAAGTGATTTTTTTAAGTATTTATTTCACTATACCTAGGCAAATTTTCAAAACATTCTGTTTATCAGCAATATACGTATTTAGTAAAAGTGAGTTTGTATATACTTTCAATAATTTGACATTCGTATATAGGTTCTAATCCATTTTAGATGCGAATACATGAAAACTGGTATATAACTACTTCCGGCCAATCATCAATACTCCAGCTAAAACAAGTGCAGAACCTATAATTTCCTGCAAACTTAAAACCTCACCTAAGAAAATATAAGCTAATAATATAGTGGAAACAGGGCCTACACTCGCCACGATAGAAGCTTTATTAGCTCCTAAAAGTTTAATACCCTCCATTACCATGAATGTAGGAATTACGGTACTTACAATCGCCAGCAAAATGCCATAAAAATGAACTCCAGTTTCAATCTTGCTTAACGCAACATCCGAGAAGAGATTAAAATGAATCAATACATAAAGCGACGACAATATCATAGAAATACTGTTGAAATTTATAGACCCATATTTCTTAATTAGCTCACCGCCAAAAACTAAATACAAGGAATAAGTAACCGCACTTACCAAAATAAATGCACCACCTTTTAGGAAGTTTTCTGATTCAAATATTCGTGGCTCTGCCGCAATAATCATCACACCAACATAAGTTACACCTAAGGCTATCAAAGCACTTTTGGATATGTGAGTTTTCAAAAATAGCCTAGAAAAGATAACAACAAGCGTAGGATAGATAAAAAGAATGATTCTCTCCAAGCCAGCAGAAATATACTGCAAACCTTTAAAATCAAACCAGCTAGCCCAGTAATAACCCAACATGGCTAATATGGCGATGTAGCCCCAGTCTCGTTTGTTAACCGTTTTCAGCGAGCCTTGTTTGTATCGCCAGAAAGCAATCAAAATAAAGATGGGCAGAGCATAGCCAAAACGAAGGGTAAGTAAGGTAATGTCGTCAACGTCATATTCGGCGTAGGCCAGTTTAATAAAAATGGCTTTAGCCGAGAAACAGATGGCTCCTATGGCTACGAAGAATATTCCTTTCTGAGTTTGCGTCATTTTGATTACCGTTATCCGAGTAAAAAGATTGAACATTCTGAATTATTCCTTATAACGCACTGTGCTGTTTGAACATGGTCAAAATTCATTTCTACTATTATAACCATATCTCCCTAATAATAAGAATTTTGATTGTGTGAGTTTACAGTGTGCTGTTTTATTGACGGTTGGCCGCTGCCATTCGTTTTTTTTCGAAAATAAATGAAACCCCGGCTGGGAAGCCATCGGAATAAAAGAGTGGCGTGTATCTTTTAAAAACAGAGAATAAGCGTTGTTCTGAATCATTTTGATACTTAGTTGAATGAGAATGACATTTAATCAATACTTAAAGGTGAAGCCTTTTTTGGTTATTTCACAACAATTGACCGTGTGCGGCATTTTTTAGGCTAATTCAGACATTTGTAAAATGAAAAACCCCACCAAAAGGCAGGGTTTTCAAAATCTATTGTCTCTAATCTAAAGTCTAAGAGTCTAGAAGAAAGTCTAAATCATTCCTTTGCCGTTCAAGTATTCTGCTATTTGAACAGTGTTGGTAGCAGCACCTTTACGAAGGTTATCTGCCACGCACCAAAGGTTTAGTGTATTTGCTTGTGACTCGTCTCTTCTAATTCTACCCACAAAAGTCTCATCTTTCCCGTGAGCACTTAGTGGCATTGGGTAAAGGTTGTTAGCAGGGTCGTCTTGAACGACCACGCCTTCCATGTTTGCCAAAAGAGATTTTACTTCGTCTAAATCGAAATCGTTTTCAAACTCTATATTAAGCGACTCAGAGTGACCGCCCACCGTAGGAATACGAACCGTAGTAGCCGTAACTCGGATACTGTCGTCTTCCATGATTTTGTTGGTTTCTTTTATCATCTTCATTTCCTCTTTGGTGTAGCCATTCTCTTGGAATACATCAATATGAGGAATAACATTCAAATCAATTTTGTGCGGGTATGCAGGGTCTGCAATGTCCTTTCCGTCACGCTCACCAAAAAGCTGATCAACTGCCTTTTTACCAGAACCGGTTACCGACTGATACGTAGAAACTACTACTCTTTTGATTTTATATTTATCATGAAGCGGCTTCAAAACCACCACCATTTGGATAGTAGAGCAGTTTGGGTTGGCTATGATTTTATCTTCTGCGGTAAGAGAGCTAGCATTTACCTCTGGCACTACCAATTTCTTGGTTTCGTCCATTCTCCAGGCAGATGAGTTATCAATCACCGTAATTCCAGCTTCCGCAAACTTAGGAGCAATGGCCAATGAAGTACCACCACCAGCTGAGAAAATGGCTACGTTCGGTTTCATCTTTATAGCGTCCTCAAAACCCACCACGGTGAATTCTGTACCCTTAAAAGAAACCTTATTTCCGATAGACCTTTCTGAAGCCACCGGAATGATTTCTGTAACAGGAAAATTTCTTTCCTCTAATACTTTCAAGATTTCGCCACCTACAAGACCAGTGGCACCTACTACTGCTACTTTCATGTTAATAATCATGCCCCCCGACCCATGGCGGAGCATTTTGTATGTTATAAAGAGAGAGGTCTATTCTCTTCGTATTCCTTTTATAAACACCAACAATTAAGCTGGTTAAACTGTTTGGGGTGCAAAAGTAGTGGTAAAAGGTTTATGCACAAACATGATCTAGAATATGTTGTGAGAAATAGAAGTAAGAAATTATAATTATTTGGTTTTCAGTAAACCCTTAATTGTTTCAAAAATTCCAGCAATAAGAGGCAACCCAGTTTCACCAGTTATTAAAGAAAACATAAGTATGAAAATTCCAATGGAGGTTTTTGGATGATTTTCAAAGGCAGAAAGAATACGAGTAAACCACTTTATTAAAATGTCTCCGACTTTTTTAAATTGTTTTAAAGGCTTCATTATATACACAATAGTTTTATTTCAGGTAAAATTGGGGGTTCCAAACTACTTCTGAAGTAAACATTGTTTACATATTTCGATTAAAATGAAGACTATTCATTTCTTTTAAAAATTGCTATAATTTCTTTGATATTTAGTTCGTCAAGAATTAAGAGAATCGGGGTTTTATAAATTATTGCAAGAACTAATAAAACAATTAGCTTTATAAACCATTTCCACTCTGAAAGGGCCTTGCCCCAAGCAGCAATCTTATCCGAACTAAATCTATTATCTTGTTTTTTTTCAGGCATAATACATCAATTAAAAAAAATCGATGTATTCATATTTATGGCTCTTGCCGCTATAAATTTATAAGAAATGATTTATGTAAAAAAGGGCTGAATTTCGTAATGGTTGGTTATTGTTGTAAATGTTAGTAATTGGCAGTTAAAGAGTTGGTGTTTATGACCTTTTTTTCAAAGTTCCACGGTTATCTAAAGTCGATATAACTTTAAACCTTTTGATGGTTGAAAGTTTTTAGAATCAGCTTGCGGGATTTAGGGGTCAAGGGAACCCTATAAAACTTTCAAATAAGACCATCCCGAATAAGCCTTTTCTTAAACTCCTTAAGGCTTATACCTCTATTTGGGTCTTTTAAATATTCCTCATATCGTTCATCCAAAATGGCCTTGTGCCATTCAGGAATATCGAAAACCTCCGTTTTATTTGGTTCGGAATTGTTTTCTGGAACTGAATCTTTTTGCTCGCTCATAGTTCTATAAAGCTAAGCCAAATTCTCCTAAAAACTATAAACCCTTACCCCAGTAATCACATGCTGCAGCGGCACATCAGTCTCCTCCACATCTTCAATTTCGTCCTCAGCGTCAAAATAAGACAGACCAACTATCGTGGTGTTTTTGGTGGCTAGTTCTAGGAAACGGTCATAGAAACCTTTTCCGTAGCCTACTCTTTGGCCTTTTTTGTCGTAGGCCAGTAATGGCACTATGACTAAGATGTCGTCGTCGGTGTCAAAGAAATCTTCAGAAGAGATTCCTTCTGTGGTGGGTTCAGGTACGCCCCATTTGTTTTCTTCTGTTGGCGTGTCAGTGGTAAAGAGATGATGCGTTAGCACGCCGTTTTCTCTTATTTTAGGCACATAAACATCCACAGGGAAGTCTTTGTGAAGTGTGTTGGTGATAATGGAGGTATTTACCTCATTGCGGTCTTTTACAGGTAAAAAACAATGCACTTTATCATAGCGGTGCATCATGAGTCTACTAAAAAGCAATTCCTTTATGGCCAGGCTCTTTTCAGAAACCTCTTTGGGGCTTAAAAGGAATCGCTTCTCTAGGTATGCTTTTCGCAAAACCGACTTTTTCATTCTCTAGCTTATTTTATCAAAACCGCAGAACGGCTGTAAAACCTTAGGGATATTGATACCCTCTGCCGTTTGATTATTCTCTAAAATAGAAGCCAATATTCTTGGCAAAGCCAGAGCAGAGCCATTTAAGGTATGAAGCAGCTGCGTTTTGCCCTCTACTTTGTAACGCAGTTTAAGTCTGTTTGCTTGATAGTTTTCAAAATTAGACACAGAGCTTACCTCCAGCCATCTTTCTTGAGCGGCAGAGTAAACCTCAAAGTCATACGTTAGGGCAGAAGTAAAGCCCATATCGCCACCACAAAGGCGTAATATTCTATAAGGAAGCTCTAGTTTCTCTAGCAAACCCTTTACGTGGGCTACCATTTCTTCCAAAGCATCATAAGATTCTTCGGGCTTTCTGATTTGAATAATCTCAATTTTATCAAACTGATGCAGTCTGTTAAGTCCTCTTACGTGAGCACCCCAGCTCCCTGCTTCTCTTCTAAAACATGGCGTGTAGCCTGAGTGTTTTATAGGCAAAGCCTCTTCTTTGATAATATCTCCACGGTACATATTAGTCAATGGTACTTCTGCCGTAGGAATCAAAAAGAGCTTGTCTGCCGTGGCTTCATACATTTGACCTTCCTTATCTGGCAGTTGGCCAGTTCCGTAGCCAGAAGCTTCGTTTATCATGATTGGCGGCTGTATTTCACCATATCCAGCAGCTTCGGCTTCGTTTAAGAAGAAATTGATAAGTGCACGCTGAATTTTAGCTCCTTTGCCTTTGTAAAAAGGAAAACCAGCACCCGTTACTTTGTTTCCTAAATCAAAGTCGATGATATCATAATAGGAAATCAAATCCCAGTGAGGTTTGGCACCTTCATGTAGCGTAGGTACTTCACCGTGTTTGAAAACTTCTTCATTATCTTCTGGCGTTCTGCCAGCAGGCACAGAGCTATGCGGAAGGTTGGGGATGGTGTACATCACCTCGTCTAGCTCAGAGCTTAATTGTTTTAACTGCTCGTCCAGTTCTTTTGACTTTGCTTTTAATTGACCTGTTTCTGCCTTTGCTGCTTCCGCTTCTTCTTTTTTGCCGGCTTTCATCAAACCGCCAATTTGCTTTGCCATGGCATTAGATTGAGCCAAAACGCTGTCTAGTTCTTGCTGAACGTTTCTTCTGTTTTGGTCAATCTCCAAAGCGTTGTCCACTACGGCAGCTGCATCTTTGAAGTTTCTTTTTTCTAAGCCCGCTACTACGGCCTCTTTATTATCTTTTATATAAGCTATCTGAAGCATAATTACTTTGTTGTTAGTCGTCTATGGTAGTTTACTTGGCCAAGATGATAATTCAAATGACCTAAAAGGTGATAAAGGAAAAAGTCTGTTTTCATTTCTCCACCAAAAATTTTTTCCGGATAAGGGCTTGATAGCTCTTCCGAACTTAAGGAAGCAATGGTTTTAGAAACTACCGAAATAGATTCTTCAATATCTGACACTATTTGCTCTCTAGAAAACCTTCCTGAAAATTCTTCCTCTCTGTTTCTCACATATTTTGTTTTACCAAGAATGGCACCAATAAAGTGTTGCAAATTGCCATTTAAATGCATGGCAAGGTTTCCACCCGAGTTGGTAATTCCTTCAGCAATGGCAAAAAGAGCATCTTCTGAGTCGTAGCTCAAAACCTCTTCTTTCAGTTTATTTAAGTCTTTTGTGAATACAGAAATTAGTGCTTCCATTAGTTTTCAAATTTAAAAAGTCCTTCGTTTAAAGCTTCCAAAGCTTCATTTTTATGAACAGAGTCTACCAAAAGGGAAATATTATGCTCGGAAGCACCGTAAGAAATCATTCTGATAGGAATGTGTTTTACTGCCTCCAAAATCTTTATGGCTATGCCGGCATTATCTGCCAAGAAATTACCCACAATACAGATAATACTCTGGTTTCTGTCGTTTTCTTCTAAGTCGGCAAAAAGTCTTAGTTCAGCACTTATTTCCTCCAGCCTTTCAGAGTTGTCAATAGTTACCGCCACAGAAACCTCTGAAGTAGTAATCATGTCTACTGGGGTTTTGTATTTTTCAAAAACATCAAATACCTTTCTTAAAAAACCATAAGCATTCAGCATTCTGGTAGAATGCACATAAATGGCCGTAATGTTGTCTTTGGCAGCTATCGCTTTGATTTCCGCACCTTGAGATATTTTAGATGTAATTACCGTTCCGGGTGCTTCTGGAGCCATCGTATTTTTCAGTCTTACCGGCACACCACCCATTTTAGCAGGTGTAATAGTACTTGGGTGCAATATTTTTGCTCCAAAATAAGCAAGCTCAGCAGCTTCTTCAAAAAGCAATTCACGCACAGGGAAAGTTCTGCTAACTATCCTTGGGTCGTTATTATGCATGCCATCAATGTCGGTCCAGATTTGAATTTCTTCTGCTTTAATGGCTCCGCCAATCAATGAAGCCGTGTAATCAGAACCACCTCTTTTAAGGTTATCTACTTCACCTCTTGGGTTTCTACAAATAAATCCTTGCGTTACTAATATTTGCTGCCCTTGGTTAAGAAGGATGGCACTTAGTTTTTCACCTATTTTGGTAAATTCTGGTTCGCCGTCGGTATCAATGCTCATGAATTCTAAAGCTGGCAAAAGGACAACAGACTCACCTTGTTCTTTCATATAAGCCGTGAAGAGCTGCGTACTTAATATTTCACCCTCAGCCACCATCTTTTTGTCTTGCCTTGGTGTGTAAATATTGACATTGGCCAGAGAGCTTATGAAGCTAAATTCTTTTTCAATTATCAGTTTTCCTTCGGCTAGGCTTTCTTCTGTAGAGAAAAGTTCCGCAATAAACGTCTCATAGTGAGCAAATAGCTCATCAATTCTGCTAAAAGCTAGTTTCTTGTCTCCTTGAGATAAAGCCTCACCAATGCTCAAAAGGGCATTTGTAGAGCCAGACAAAGCAGATAAAACTACAATCTTGCGGGTCTCATCAGCCTTAACTAAGTCCCTAATTGATTTCATACGTTCTGGCTTTCCTACGGACGTGCCACCAAATTTCCAAACTTGCATTTTTAAATAATTTATTTTTGAATGGTGCTTTTTTTTTATGTTTTTTTGCTCAGAGCGGATGAATCAGAAATCTCAAATCGATAACATCTTAATAGCCGTAATAGCAGCTTCGTCTCCTTTGTTGCCATGAACCCCTCCAGCTCTATCCACGGCTTGCTGATGCGTGTTTGGTGTTAAAACACCAAAAATCACAGGCTTATTATACTTCAAACTTACTGAAGTAAGCCCTTGGGCTACTGCATTATTGATATAATCATTATGTTTTGTTTCACCTTGAATTACACATCCAATGGCAATAACAGCGTCAATTTCTTCTTTGGCGGCATAAATTTGCGAGCCATAGCTGAGTTCATAGCTGCCTGGTACATCTATTTTTAAAATGTTTTCTTTTTGAGCACCGTGTTTTATTAAGGTATCAAATACACCTTGATACAAGGCACCCGTTATTTCTTCATTCCATTCGGCTACTACTACCGCAAATTTCTTGTTAGAAATGTCAATAATGCCGTCAGTATTATAAACAGAAAGGTTTTTATGTTCTGAACTCATGTTTTTCTAAATGATGATTTATAAAAAAAGGGATAAACCTGCTGGCTTACCCCTTGTTAATATTATTATGCTTGGGTTAGTTACCAGCTTCTGCTTCTAATTTCGATTTATACTTGGTAGCCGCCAACACACTTGTAGACGTAGGATACTTTTCTATAAGCTCGGTGTATGCTTCCATAGCACCGTTAGTATTTCCTGAAGTTTCAAATGCTGTTGCAAGCTTCATTAGGTAGTTAGGCGTCATTTCTTTGTTAGGCTTATAGTCAGCAGCTTTTTGGTAGAAAGAAATAGCTTCTTCAGTATTTCCTTTTTCCATATTAGCATCACCTATCAAAGCGTAAACTTTGCCTTGAACAATTAAATCGCTTGAACTAAAATCAGAAAGATAGTTTATAGCATCATCAAATTTTCCTTGTTTCATATAAGCTACACCTACATAATACTTCGCTAAATTTCCTGCTGGCGTAGAACCATAGTTTTCCGCAACTTCTAAAAGACCAGCGTTTCCACCAGTTCCTTGTAAAGCTAGGTTTAATGAATCAGCTTCAAAATAGTATACAGAATCAAACATCGCTTTTTGCGTTTCTGTATTCTGTTGTTTCATCCAATAGTTATATCCAAAGATACCAAGGGCTATTACTAAAATTGCACCTCCTATTATTCCAAGGACCTTTTTATTTGAGTCAAAGAAACTTTCGGCTTTGTTAAACTCTTGTTGAAGTGCTTCTGCACTTTCTAGAATCTCAATACCTGATTTATCTTCTTTCTGTTTTGCCATCTTATGCTTTCGCTTAATTTTCGAGGTGCAAATTTAGTTAATTGATTTCTAATTCAATCAATCCTTTGCCCAAAATGTATTTAATGGTAGGCTTAAAAAACCTATTGTATACAAGAAAAGGCACCAAAGGTGCCTTTTAATACGATTTTCGCAAAGAATTATTCCATTAAGAATGGGTAATCTTCTTGAACGTAGATATCTTTGAAGGCATCTTCTGCTGCTGGGAACGGAGATTCTTCAGCAAATTTTACAGATTCAGCCACTTGTCCTTTGATTTTTTTATTAATTTCTTCCAACTCAGCTTCTGTAGCAATATTCTCTTTAAGAATTCTGTCTTTAGTCATCTCGATAGGGTCACGAGACTTCCATTCAGCTACTTCTTCTTTGGTTCTATATTTTTGTGGGTCAGACATAGAGTGACCTCTAAAACGATATGTCTTAAACTCTAAGTAGGTAGGGCCATCGCCTTTTCTAGCTCTTTCTGCAGCTCTGCTAACAGACTCATGAACTGCTTCTACGTCCATAGCATCTACAGGCTCAGCTGGCATATCATAAGCTTCGGCTAAGGTGTAAAGCTCTTTTACGTTCGAACTTCTTTCTACAGAGGTTCCCATGGCGTATCCGTTATTTTCTACTACAAAAATTACAGGAATTTTCCATGTCATGGCTAAGTTAAAGGCTTCGTGAAAAGCACCTTGACGTACCGCACCATCACCCATGTAGCAAATACATAGGTTTTTAGTTCCTTTATATTTTTCAGCAAAGCCAATTCCAGCACCAACAGGAATTTGAGCACCCACAATACCGTGACCACCTACAAAACCTACTTCTTTGTCAAAAATGTGCATAGAGCCACCCTTACCTTTTGTGGTACCTGTAACTTTACCAAAAAGTTCTGCCATAATGGCGTTTGGGCTAGTTCCTAAGGCCAGTGGCTGACCGTGGTCTCTGTATGAAGTAATGTATTTGTCACCTTTTTCTAGAGCAGAAACTGCTCCTGATGCACAAGCTTCTTGTCCTATATATAAATGACAGAATCCTCGAATTTTTTGCTGACCATATAATTGACCTGCTTTTTCTTCAAACTTACGCTGAAGCATCATTGATTCATACCAATATAGGTATTGCTCTTTTGAGTATTTAGTTTTCGCTGCTGCTTTCTTCTTTGTAGCTGCCATATATTTCTTTCGTTTCTTAGCTCTAAATTATCAAAACAAAATATCTTTTTCGAATTAGATATTCCTTTTTAAAGGGAGAGCAAAAATAGCTATTAAAGGTTTACAGATGAAAAATATCCTTTAAATCTATCTAAATATGCTGGTGAAAATTTCATAATAAGACCTGCAAGATTGATTCTTTGGCTTTTTCATGTGCAATTAGCTTTGTGAATTGGCAATTCTTTGGTCAATTTTGCCACCATTACAGCAGCAAAAATGTATTTAAAGTCAATTAGACTCTTCAATTTTCGGAACCATACAGATGCCCAATTCCAATTTTCGGAAAGGGTAAATTGCATTGTTGGTCAAAATGGTGGAGGAAAAACAAACCTCATTGACGCCGTATATTTTTTGGCTTTGACCAAAAGTTCTATTCAGAAGCAAGACCAATTAAGTGTTACCCATGATGAGCTTATCATGGTAATAGATGGCAACTTTGTCAATATAGACAAAGAAGAAAACATAACGCTTTCTGTTAGAAAAGGTCAAAAGAAAACACTTTTGGCAGACAAAGTAGCTTATGATAGGCTTACGGAGCATATTGGTAAATATCCTGTGGTGCTCATTGCTCCTGATGATACTGATATGATTCGAGATGCGAGTGATACACGTAGAAAGCTTTTTGATGGTATCATTTCTCAGTTTGATATGGACTACCTCAAGGCTTTCCAGAAGTATAACCGACTTATGGACCAGCGAAATAGTTTATTAAAACAGTTTGCTGAAAGAGAGTATTTTGACCAAGAGATGTTGGATAGCTATTCGCAGCCTTTAGTTGCTCTTGCTATAGAAATAGCTAACAAAAGGCGAAGTTTTTTAGGAGAGTTTGAGCCTGAAATAGTTAAGCACTATAAAGAGATAAGTGGTGGAAAAGAAAAAGTAAGCATCCATTATCAATCCGAAGTTGAAGGTGACTTTGCTAAGAAATTTAAGCATAATGAATTTCGGGACAGACAAGCTCAACGCACCACTTTAGGTATTCATAAAGACGATTATGTTTTTCAGCTAGATGAATTGCCTGCTAAGAAGTTTGGCTCTCAAGGGCAGAAAAAGTCTGTTGTTTTGTCTGTAAGGCTCGCTCAGTTTAATCTTTTGGAGGCAAGAAAAGGCTTAAAACCAATATTGCTTTTAGATGATATTTTTGATAAGCTGGACGATAATAGAATCAAAAAACTGATTGAAAAAATTGACAACGATACTTTTGGGCAGGTTTTTATTACGGACGCGAGACCTGAGAGAACACAAAGGATTTTAGAAAATGTTAAAGCGGAGGTCAAGTATATTGAGCTCTAAAGTCTTAAGTTTGTATATGTCAGAAGCTACAAAACCTACCAGTGGTTGTTTATTAATTGCGGAGCCTTTTTTAGGTGACCCAAATTTTGAACGGAGTGTTATACTTTTATGCGAACATAATACGAAAGGTTCTTTTGGCTTGGTGCTTAACCAGCTATCAAACCTGACACTGAAAGATGCTATAGATGACTGTTATGTAGAAATACCCCTTCATGTAGGTGGTCCGGTAGAACATAATACACTTCATTACATTCATAGGCTCGGTGACTTAATTCCGGGTTCTGTGAATTTGGGAAGAAACCTTTATTGGTCAGGAGATTTTGAAACGCTAAAAACTTTAGTGAACGTAGGGCAGGTAGAAGAAAAAGACATTCGTTTTTTTCTTGGGTACTCTGGCTGGGGCGAAGGTCAGCTAGATGCAGAAATGAATAAAAACTCTTGGATAGTGTCTGATATTGATACCGATTTGATATTTGATTCAAAACCAGAAGAGTTTTGGCGAAAGATATTAAGAGGAATGGGTGGCTCGTATAAAGTTATGAGCAACTACCCTACTGACCCGCGATTAAACTAAAATCGCCAAATTGGATAAACACTCCCTTTTTCAAATGAAGGGCTTTCTTGGTTTGGAAGTTCTAGAAAAGCATCATTTAAACTCAGGTTCGCCAGGTCTCCAGAGCCGCCGCCTTCTATGGGAATAGCTTTGAGTACTCCTTCTTTATTTTCAAGCTTCACTTGCAAAAAGTAGCCTAATTTCGGTTTAAAGCTAACTTCTTGATCTAGAATTGCCATTTCGGGTTCTATTTTAATACCAATGGATTTCTGAAGCCATGGCAAAACATACCGCACTGCACACATAAAAGAAGAAACCGGATTTCCAGGAAGTGCAAAAGCTAGTGTTTTTCCTTTTTTGCCAAACCACATAGGCTTGCCTGGTCTTTGCTGAATTTTATGAAATAATTTCTCTGCTCCTACTGCTTCTAAAGCTTGCGGCAAGTAATCTTTTTTTCCTGCAGAAACTCCTCCCGATAATATGATAGCATCGTACTCTTCAAAAATGTTTTGAAGCATTTCGATGCTTTTTTGGAGTTCGTCTTTCAGGTGAAATTGACTTACTGATGTCGCAAAGGGTTCTAATAAAGAGGCAATAGCGTAGATGTTTGACTTTCTTATTTGATGACTTTTAGGAGCTTGGTTTACTTCCACGAGTTCATCGCCAGAGGTAATTATGGCAATTTTTGGTAGCTTCTTTACTTTGACTTGATTCTTTCCTACTGTGGCTAAAATAGCTAAATCTGCACTTTTAAGTTGATGTCCTATTGGCAATAAAACTTCGTCTTTTGTTCTGTCGTGCCCTTTTTTGTGTACGTTTTTAAATACGGAAATTCCCTCATTTATAGTGGCAATGCCATTTTCTAGCAGCACGTCTTCATACCTAATTACCGAGTCGGTGTTTTTGGGTAAAGAGGCACCCGTCATTATTTCTACACAGGAATTTAGGTTAACTAAGGTTTTCTGCGGTTCCCCTGCGTATTGAATGGATTCTATTGGGAATTCTCTTTGACCACCTTCATAGGTTTTTCCTTGAATGGAAATACCATCCATGGTCACTCTGTCAAAAGGAGGGAAGTCTCTATCAGCCTTTAATTCTTCTGCCAATATTCGCCCTTTTGATTTTTGAAAGGGGATAGTTTCCACACCAAAGCTTTGGGTGTTTTCTAAAACTATTTGACTCGCTTGTGCTACGGTAATAAAATCCATTAATCAAAATTCATAGGTTCGTCTCGTACATGAATGGGGCTTTGTCTTTCTCTTAAATGTAGGCCCGTTCTTTCAGAGAATACTGTCTTAATCTCTGCTAAGATAGAAAGAGCTATTTCCTCGGGGTTTGTAGCTCCAATATCTAGCCCTGTAGGAGCATAAATGTGATTTAAAAGCTCTTTGTGAACTGGTTTGCCTTCTTCAGCAAGCTCATTTAAAATTCGTTCTGAGCGAACCTTTGGCCCTAACATTCCTATATATCGAAGGCTTTTATCAGACAATTTAGTAAGGTTATCCTTATCTGTGGCTAAAGAGTGCGACATTAATATGACAGCAGTAAAATCATCAAAATTAAGCCGGTCTATATCTTCAGGAGCTACTACATTTTCGTCTTTGACTTTAGCTGGCGGAGCAATCACGCTATAATCCCAGCCAAGTTCACGTATCTGTCTTATTAGCGGATATAAATCATATTGGTGACCAAAGAGAAGAATTTGCAATGCGGGGGGAACTACCTCAATGAATAAAGTGATTTGCTCACTGAGCACTAAATTCTTTGATTTTTCAAGCAGCTCAATTTGCTTATAAAGTTTTTCAATGTCTGCATAACTTTCTAAAAATTTCAAAATCTCAATTCCAGTAAATGCTAAGAGTTTTCCGAGAAGTTTTTTGTCATCTGAGAAAGTTATAGAAACTAGTTTTCTGACTTTTCTAGGCGTCTGGTTTGTTGAATTTAGTACGGCAATAGCATTGTTTGGATCGTTCTCATCAATGGGTGTAAATAGCACATCAATAATGCCATTACAGCCAAGGCCTACTCCTATTTGATGGTCGTCGCCTGTGGAGGTGTCATAGGTAATAATAGAGGCTCTATCTTTTAAGATAGCCATTCTGGCACGTTTTAGGGCATCTCCTTCAAGGCAACCTCCGCTAATTCCGCCTACCCAAGTTCCGTTTTCAGACACTAGCATTCTAGCCCCCATTCTTCGATATGAAGAACCTTCTACCCGTACCACGGTGGCTAAAGCCACTTTTTCATTTGGCTCTTTTTGGGCATAGGTTTTTAAAATACTTCTTATCTCTTTCATCAAAATCAAAATTAGTCAATGAATTTTAACAAAGGCAGATTCGTTAAATATTCGATATTACAAAAGGTAATGCTATTTTGAATTTATGTTGCACTTTTGTGATGATTGAGCGGTTTTATACGAAAGGTTTAGGGATGAAAGTAAAAATATTGTGTTTTGGAATTACGAAGGAAATTCTAGGCGACTTTGAAAAGGAAGTGGAACTAGCCGACGGAAGCACCGTGGATATACTAAAAGCGAAGCTAATTGCAGACTATCCAAGTTTTTCAAAGTTGATATCGTTAAGAATAGCCGTGAATGAAGAGTACGGTGACGGAGCATTGGTGTTAACAGAAAGAGACGAAGTAGTATTAATTCCGCCAGTGAGTGGAGGTTGATTATTATATGAAAGATAATATTGACATAGTTTTAACACCCAATGTGCTCTCGCTTGATGATTGTCAGGCCTATGTTTCAGAAGATTCTGTTGGGGGGATTGTTCACTTTGTAGGTACGGTGAGAAACGAAACCAAGGGAAATACTGTGCAAAAACTTGATTTTGAGGCTTATGAGCCTATGGCTATTTCTGAAATGCGAAAGATTGCTGAGCAAGCCATTGAAAAATTTGATGTAAAAAAAATAGCGATTCATCATAGAGTGGGGACACTAATGGTAGGGGAGGTTCCCGTAATTATTGCAGTTTCGGCAGCTCACCGAGTGGCCGCTTTTGAGGCTTGTCAATACGCCATTGACACCTTAAAAGAAACGGTACCCATCTGGAAAAAGGAGTATTTTGAGGATGGCGAAGTTTGGGTGAGTGCTACACCTTGATATTAAAAGCTTAACTATTTTCCGAAAGAAAAGCTTCCTTTTCTTCGGGAGTATTTACATTTCTTAAAATATCTGGGTTCTCAGCTTTAATAACTTTGACCTCACTATTTATCAAAACTTTTCTAGGACAAGAATAGCCAAGTGCCAAAAACCCTAGCATTCTCATATAGCTTTTAGGCTCCCAAAGGGTAATAAGTGGGTCTGGAAAATCAGTTTCGGGGTTGTAGAAACAAGTGGCCAGTTTGGAAGGGTCACGTTGTTTGATAAGTGTTTCTAAAACAGCAGCGTTTACCAAAGGCAAATCACAGGCCGAAACCAGCCAAGCAGCATTTGGGTCTGACTGAAAAGCGGAAAGAATAGCTCCGTAAGGGCCAAGGCCATCAAACTTATCAGTTATTCTCTTGTACTCTTCGTATTGGTCTGCTCTACAAGAAACAAAAGCATCGATTTTCAAACCATGGAATTCACCTAAAAGGAAGTCAACTTGGCTTTGTCCATGATAGTTGATTTGACCTTTGTCGCTTCCCATTCTCAGGCTTTTTCCGCCTGCCAGAATTAAACCTTTAATAGGAGAAATGATAATGGAATCTTCAATGGCATTCTTTATTCCTTTAATGTCGTTTAAAAGAAATGTTTTTCTAGAACCAACATTTTCTAACAACCAATCAAACGGCTCTGTGATATCATCGCAAAGGACATAACCAATAACATTTTTTAGTTGGCTCAACCTCTTTTTTAAAGAAGCTTCCTTTTTAGCATGAATTAAAACCAGTTGTTTTTTGGCTTCAAAATGATTTCCGTTAACTATAATTAGGTCTTGGTCGTTAAGGGCTATTTTTTTATCAAAATCATTCATAGAGGCCTTGTCTTGCCTGTAGAACTTGATTTTATCAATGAGTTCGTTATTGTTTAGCCCAGGTATTTCAGAGTCTCCAAAGGCGTGGTCGGCGTCAATATAAGTGCAGTTTTTTTCTGGAAAATGAGGAATGATTTTCTGCGATACTTCTTGAATTAAAGAACAAGGAGCACCTACTAGTGCTATTTCGTTTCTTCCAAAGTTTCCGATGTTTGGTTTGGTAAGTTTAGCGTGTTTTTGATGTTTTTTCATAGCTATTTTGTCGCTGTCAAATCAAAATCTCTTTTCCCTCCACTTTTGGCAATTAAGCGAGTTTCTTTAATGATAATATTATGAGAAAAAGCTTTGCACATATCATAGATGGTGAGGGCGGCTATGCTGGCACCGGTCAAAGCTTCCATCTCAATTCCTGTTTTTCCTGTCAATGAGGCAGTGCAAATAATCTCTATTTCGTTATCTGAATTGACACTTATTTCTACCTGACAGTTTTCTAAGCCCAAAGGGTGACAAAGCGGTATAAGCTCTCCTGTTTTTTTTGCAGCCATTACACCTGCAATAATAGCTGTTTGAAATACAGGACCTTTCTTGGTATGAATTTCCTCTTGATTGAGTTTATCCATAATTTCTTGGTCCAGAACTACAATGCTTCGGGCTTTCGCAATTCGTTTGGTGATGGGTTTTTCACCAACATCCACCATAGAAGGGTTTCCCGCAGGGTCAATATGTGTAAAATTCTGAGTGCTCATGTTTCAAAGATAGAGACCTCTATTTAAAAAGTCGCTTCTTGTATGGGGTAGAATTGAAAAAGGCTTCCCTGGTAAGAGAAGCCTTTCATAAAATATTTATTAATCTTAGTGATTAAAGCTTGAATGTTACACCAATTGAAGAATATGGAGAACCAGCTTCAGCATAAACACCGAATTTATCAGAGAAACCGTATCTGTAACCAACCATTCCTCCAAAGTAAACACCATTGCTCAATACTCTTGTTCCGTTTCCACTAATGCCTCTGAATCCTAAAACAGCACCTACATAAGGGTCAGACTTAGAATCATCAAAATTAAACCAGTCATTAAAATGAGCACCAAAGTGATAAGCACCTCTACCTCCCACAGCAAAAGAATTGTATCCCCAGTATCCCGTGTTAAATGAAGCACCAGCTCCTACACTAATTTGTTCTGTAATACCAACATCATAAGAACCTTGAATACCAACACCCCAACCAAGGTTAAGTCCTAGGTTTACATTACTTACACCCTTGTCAAATCCTTGGGAAAAACTAGAAATAGAAGCAGTAAGGATAACTGCAAAAACTAAAAAGATAGACTTTTTCATTGTTTGGTTATTTTAAATAATTAGAATTTAAATGTCTAAAGTGACTTCAAATTTACGCATATTGTGTCTTTGAAGTGATTGACAAAATTGCAAAAAAATGCTTATTTATGAAGTATGAGCGATGCAAAAAGAGAAAGAATTTTATTTTACGGATAAAACCATCCTGCTTAAATGAATACCGAAAAACATAGCCTTTACCCATTTGAGAAAATTTCTAAAGAAGATACTCTGAAAAGAAGTAAAGGGTTTAAAAAGGAAATGAAAAAGAGAAGATCTATTCGGTCGTTTTCTTCAGATCCCGTTGAAAAAGAGGTGATTGAAAATATCATAATGACGGCATCTTCAGCTCCTAGTGGAGCAAATAAACAACCCTGGGTTTTCTGTGCCATAAGTGAGGAGTCAATTAAGTCAGAAATAAGAAAGGCGGCAGAGAAGGAGGAGTATGAGGCATACCACGGGAAAATGAGTGAAACTTGGTTAAACGATTTAAAGCCATTTGACACTGACTGGCACAAACCTTTTTTGGAAAAGGCTCCTTGGCTCATTGTGGTTTTTAAAAAGCCCTATGGTTTGGCAGAAGATGGCTCTAAGGAGCAGCATTATTATGTGAACGAAAGTGTTGGCATTGCTTGTGGTTTTTTGATTTCGGCTATTCAGCAGGCAGGTTTAGTTACTTTGACTCATACACCTAGCCCAATGGCTTTCCTTAGTAAAATCCTAAAAAGACCCGAAAATGAGCGTCCGTTTTTGCTTTTGCCAGTAGGCTATCCAGAAAAGGAGGCTACTGTACCTAATATTCAAAAAAAGGGAGAAGCGGAGGTAATAGCTTGGTACTAAAAATCATCGTAAATTTGCCGCTAGAATAGAATATTATGTTAGAACAGTTAGAGGCTATAAGAGAACGCTTTGAGGAGGTATCTCAGCAAATAGGAATGCCAGAGGTGGTTTCCGACATGGTTAAATTTAAAAGGATCAGTAAAGAATATAAAGATCTGGAAAAAATTATTAACCAGTACAAGGCCTATAAAGAGGTGTTAGAAAATATAGCAGGAGCAAAAGAAATTCTGAATACCGAGAAGGACGAGGAGCTAAGGGAGATGGCTAAAGAGGAACTAGACGAGCTAGAACCGAGCCAAGAAGAAATGGAAGTCATATTAAAGGAAATGCTTATTCCGAAAGATCCTAATGATGCTAAGAATGTTATTCTTGAAATTAGAGCAGGTGCCGGCGGAGACGAAGCCTCAATTTTTGCGGGAGATTTATTCCGTATGTATGAGCGATTTGTAGAAAACCAATCGGGATGGAAAATGACCATTATGGATATTAATCATGGTACATCGGGTGGCTTTAAAGAGATTATAGCAGAGATAGATGGAGAGGATGTTTTTGGTAAAATGAAATTTGAATCTGGTGTTCACAGAGTGCAGCGTGTACCTGCTACAGAATCCCAAGGACGAGTTCATACTTCGGCTGCTTCAGTAGCCGTACTTCCAGAAGCTGATGAAGTTGATTTTGTTTTAAATAAGTCAGATATAAAGAAGGATACTTACCGTGCTTCTGGTGCGGGGGGACAGCATGTTAATAAAACAGAATCTGCCGTTAGGCTTACACACTTACCTACTAATACCGTGGTAGAGTGTCAGGATGGAAGGTCGCAGCATGCCAATTATGACAAAGCACTCACGGTACTTAGATCAAGGCTTTACGAAGCTGAACTAAAAAAGCACAATGATGCCATTAGTTCAGAAAGAAAGTCTTTAGTAGGAAGTGGGGATAGATCAGACAAAATAAGAACCTATAACTACCCTCAAAGCCGAGTAACGGACCATCGCATTGGTTTTACTGTATATAATTTACCCGCTGTAATGGATGGCGAAGTAGGTGAGTTTATGGAGAAATTAAGAATTGCAGAGAATGCAGAAAGAATGCAAGAAGGGGCTGTTTAGAATGAAGAAAAAGATATGTTTAGCGAGCAATAATGCTCATAAGATAAAGGAGTTGAAAGAGCTTTTGGGAGACTCTTTTGAAATCACTTCACTTGCTGAAATAGGGTGTACAGAAGATATTGCCGAAACCGCTGATAGCATGGCAGGCAACTCTCTTCTAAAGGCACAGTACGTTTATAATAATTATGGTATAGACTGTATAGCAGATGATTCGGGCTTAGAGGTAGATGCCTTAAATGGTGAGCCAGGGGTATATTCTGCGAGGTATGCTGGCGAACACGGAAACCATCAAAAGAACATTGAAAAGCTACTAAAGAACCTGGGTGGCAAGACTAATCGTGATGCCAGATTTAGAACGGTAGTAACATTAATTCAAAACGGTTCGGTAGATCTATTTGAGGGAACTGTAGATGGAAAAATTATTGAAAAGCAAATAGGAGATAACGGTTTTGGTTATGACCCAGTTTTTGTACCAAATGGCTATGACAAGACTTTTGCTGAAATGACCATGGAACAGAAAATTCCAATTAGTCATAGAGGAAGAGCTGTTGAAAAACTTATTGAATTCTTAAAGGCAAAAAAATAGTCACTTATGATAGAGATAGGTTTAAGACCTATCTCATTCTATCAGCACTTTTTACCAGTTTCTCATCTTTCTTGATAAATCTATTAGCTAACCAATTTAAAGCCAGAGCTGCAAAACCGGCATAGATTCCAATGTCAAAATTGCCTTCGCCAGCACCTTCCACTGCCATTCCATCGTATTTAACATGGTAAACACCTACAGCTACCGCAGCACCAATTAGTAGTGAGTTAAGAGCCACAAAAAGCATTTGACGTATTCTGTTTTTGTATTGGAAAATAGTAAAAATAGCAAGTAAAATAGCTAAAGCCGCCATTACCGCAATGTAAAAAATGTCTTGGCTAAAAGAAGAAAGTCCTCCCTGCGTAACTAGAACATGATAAGGGTTTACAATAACCTCTCCAGTGGCCGTTTGGCTTGTCCATAAATTTGTGGATAGAAAAACACCTAAGGCAATAGCAGAAAGAAGAAGTAAGACAGATTGTATTCTCTGAAGCATATAGTTGTAAATTTTGTACAAAGATATTTATTCTCTCGTTAGCTCTTCAATAATTTTGCGATGTTCTGGAAATTCAATGGATAAATCCGCTCTTTTTGCCATTTCAAAGTCTTGAAAATCAAATCCAGGTGAAACAGTACAGCCTACTAAAGCGTATTTTGCTGTGTTTTTGGGTCGTGAGGCAAACCAAAGATTGGCAGGAATTACGGTTTGAAGGGTTTCTCCTTTTTCTGGGTTTGGGCCAAGCAGTGTTGTAATCATGTTGCCCTTTGGGTCAATATGATATATTTCTAAGGTATCTCCTGCGTAAAAGTGCCAGAGTTCATCAGATTGTATTTTATGAAATGCGGAAAAGTCTCCCTTTTCCATTAAGAAATAAATGGAAGTCGAATGGTTTCTGGTCTTTTCTTCACCATTCATTAGGAAGGAGCTAGAGCCAGGTGACCTATAGGTTTCTTTGTAAAATCCTCCTTCAGGATGAGAAATAAGGTCTAATTTTTCAATCCAGTATGCGGCATTAAACATTTATTCGTTTTTGTTCAAAAATAGTGTAATTTTTGTATCCAAATTTCTGGTCATTGCTTTCATGAACAAAACAATTCGATTTTTATTTTTTCCTCTTATTCTGATTGTCGTTAATATTATTTCCATTCTTTTTTTCTTTAGGAAAGATCTGACAGAAGAAAAGCGATATAGCATTTCGGAGGCGAGCAAGAATATCGTGAGTAGGCTTCAAGAGCCTATTGAGGTTCAGATATTATTAGATGGAGATGTGCTTCCAGGAGGTTTTGAAAGGTTAAAACAGGCGGTAAATGAAACGCTTGGTGAGTTTAAAACATATGGAGGGGCTAATATTTCTTACAGTTTTTTTGACCCCAATTCTCTTACAAATCCTGAGGAGAAGAATGCTTTGATTGATAGCCTTTATATTAAAGGAGTGCAGCCTACTAATGTTTTTGACACCGACGGAGGACGCAAAACAGAGACAATGGTTTTTCCTTTTGCTCTAGTTTCTTATCAGGGTAAAGAGCAAACAGTGCTTTTGCTACAAGGAAATCAAGCCTTATCTGCAGAAGAAAAACTGAATCAATCTTATGAAAACTTGGAGTATTCTTTTGCTTCAGCATTTAGAAAGCTTACGCTTACAGAAAAAAAGAAAATTGGCTTATTAACAGAGTTTACGAGTTTAGAGCCAATCAACTTTGCCGGTCTTATAAACGCTCTTCAAGAATACTATGACTTGTATTTTGTAGATGCCGCTACTTCCGAATCTTTTCTTGGGTTAGATGCTCTTATTTTGCCAAAACCTGACCTGCGAATAGACGATTCCACGAAATACAAAATTGACCAATATGTTATGAGTGGGGGTAAAACGCTTTTCTTCATTGACGGGTTAAAGGTAGATTCTATTGGCTTACAGGGTACTTATGCTCAGCCATATGAGAGTAACCTTCAAGATATGTTTTTCAAATATGGGATTCGGCTAAACTACGATATGATAAAAGATGGAGCCAGTGCCACTATGGTGCCCCTGGTGGTAGGAAACATGGGAGATAAGCCAAACATTCAGCCTATTCCATATCGTTTTTTCCCCTTAATCAATAATTTTGGGCAGAGCCTAATTACTAAAAACCTTGACTTGGTAGAAAGTAAGTTTACTTCCTCTATTGACACCGTACTTAGTTCAGGAATAGCTAAGACTCCTCTTTTAAAAACAACACCTTACACCAAAATTTTGAATGCTCCAGCTTTGGTAACTTATAATGATGCTAGAAGTAATACTGACCAGCAAGAATATAATAATGGAGAGAAAACCATTGCCTATTTGTTAGAGGGAGAGTTTTCTTCGCTTTATGAAAATAGAATTCTTCCGTCTGACCCTAGAAGCGGGATTTTCAAGGCGAAAAGTGTGCCTACTAAAATGATAGTTTGTGCTGATGGCGACATAATAGTAAATAGCCTTGATAGACGAACTGGTGAGCCATTACCTTTAGGTTACGATAAGGTAAGCCAGCATACTTTTGGGAATAAAGACTTTCTGATGAATGCTATTGACTATTTGGTGGATGAAAACGGTGTAATTAATGCCAGAGGCAAAGAAGTTAAACTTAGGCCACTGGATGCCATAAAAACAAGAGATAATAGAACTCAAATTCAATTAGTTAATCTTTTAATACCGTCTGTTTTGATAATCCTCTTTGGTTTGGTAAGGGGTTTCTTTTGGCGTAGGAAATACGCTCACTAATTCTATTAGATAAAAAATAAGACTAAAGAGCGATTTTCTTTCAATTTGAGTAACTTTGCCTAATCTTAAACCCATATAAAACTAAATATTCAAATATGAAGTTTGTAGTTTCTTCTTCTGAGCTGTTGAAGCATTTGGCCACTATAAGTGGTGTTATTGCTAGTAATCCAATAGTTCCGATTTTAGAAAATTTCTTATTAGAACTAGATGAAACTAACCTTACCATAACGGCATCTGACATGCAGACTGTTATGATGACAGAGGCACAAGTAGAGTCGTCTGACAAAGGTTCTATAGCTGTTCCAGCCAAATTATTGATGGAAACGCTACGTAGTTTGCCAGAGCAACCCGTTACGGTCAATATAGACGAAGACAGTTTTGGGGTAGAGTTGGTTACTTCTAACGGAAGGTTTAAGCTTGCTGGAGAAAATCCAATGGATTTCCCACACGCCCCAGAAGTAAACAAGAATTTTAGCATAGAGTTAGATTCAAGTGTATTAGGTGCTGCTATAGCAAATACTATTTTTGCAACGAGTACAGATGACCTAAGACCAGCTATGACTGGGGTTTTTGTTCAGGTTGAAACAGACCATACTACTTTTGTAGCTACTGACGGTCACCGATTGATAAGATACCGTAGAGAAGATGTAAAATCAGAGAATTCAACATCAATGATTTTGCCTCGTAAAGCTCTTATGCTTTTAAAGTCGAGCTTACCAAGTGGTGATGTTCCTGTAAAAGCGGAGTTTAGTAATTCAAACGCCTTCTTTAGTTTTGAGAATATCAAAATGATTTGTCGTTTGATAGACGAGCGTTATCCTGATTATGAGAACGTGATTCCTCAAAACAATCCAAACCATATGAAGATTGGTAGAGGAGAGCTTTTAAGTACGCTTAAGAGGATTTCAATTTACTCTAACAAAACTACACACCAGATTAGATTAAAAGTTACAGGAAATGAGCTTGAAATTTCTGCGGAGGATTTAGATTACTCTAATGAAGCAAACGAAAAGCTTAGCTGTGAATATACTGGAGAAGATATAGAAATAGGTTTCAATGCGAAGTTCTTAGTAGAAATGCTTAGTAACTTAAATACTGATAACCTAACATTAGAAATGTCTCAGCCTAACAGAGCTGGACTTATAGTGCCAGAAGATAAAGAAGAGAATGAAGATATGCTTTTATTGGTAATGCCAGTGATGCTTAACTCGTACTCTTAAGATACTTACCCGATTTCTATGAAAAAGAGAGCCTGGCGAAAGCCGGGCTTTTTGTTGGTTTAAGGTTTGTATTCAAAAAAAAGCTTTGCCATTTTCATGACAAAGCTTAATTCTTTTTTGATTAATAACGGAGGGTTAAACCACTTTTACCTTTACGGCAGTTGGTCCTTTTGGACCCATTTCGATTTCAAAGACAACTTTGTCTCCTTCTCTTATTTCGTCTAAGGTATTGTTAACGTGTACAAATACACTGTCTTGGCTACCTTGGTCTTTAATGAATCCATATCCTTTAGAATCGTTATAAAAACTAACGGTTCCTTTTCTTTCTATTTCTTCTGGTGGTCCATCTTCTCTCTTCGGAATTCCTATCTCAATATTCTCAGCGTCAATTTCCTCTTTAACTTTTGTTGGATCCGGTGGTGTATTTGAAATATTACCAAACTCATCCACATAAGCTATCATGTCTTCTAATTTTCCAGACTTGTCTAGCTCCTTTTTGGCAAGGCGTTTTTCAGCCTTTTCTTTCTTTCTCTTTTCCTTTTTGTTTCTTACTTCCTTCTTACTAAATGTTTCCTGCGACCTACCCATAAATTATTTTAAATTAATCAATAAATACAACCCCTCGCTGTACATACATATGATACAAAAAAGAAGTGGATTGCACAAAGATATTGTAAAATAATGCTTACTCAAGCGATAGCTGCTAATTATAAACGTATTTCATCGGCAATATAATTCCCCAATCACGAATATTTTGGAAACTTGTCGAAATCCGGCTTTCTTTTTTCTAAAAAGGCGTCTCTTCCTTCTTTGGCCTCTTCGGTCATGTATCCTAACCTTGTAGCCTCTCCAGCAAATATTTGCTGACCTACTAGGCCGTCATCAATCATATTCATGGAGTATTTTAACATCCTGATGGCCATCGGGCTTTTTTCTAGTATTTCTTGAGCCCATTGAAAAGCGGTGTCTTCTAATTCTTCATGAGGTATAACGGCATTCACCATCCCCATGTCGAAGGCTTCCTGAGCCGAATAGTTTCTACCTAAAAAGAATATTTCTCTTGCTCTTTTTTGACCTACCTGTCTAGCTAAGTATGCTGAGCCGTAGCCTGCATCATAAGAAGCTACGTCAGCATCGGTTTGTTTAAAAATGGCGTGCTCTTTACTGGCCAATGACAAATCACAAACCACATGAAGGCTATGGCCTCCACCTACAGCCCAGCCCGGCACCACACAAATGACAGGTTTGCTCATAAAACGAATTTGTCTTTGTACATCTAGAATGTTAAGCCTACCTACGCCAACGGCATCTTTATAGCCATCTTTTCCTCTTGCGTTTTGGTCTCCTCCACTACAAAAAGCCCAGCCACCATCTTTTGAAGAAGGACCTTCTCCAGAAAGTAGTACTACGCCAATGTTGCTATCGTTACGCACGTCTTCAAAGGCGTCAATTAATTCAAAAACGGTATTGGGGCGAAAGGCATTTCTAACCTCAGGTCTATTAAAAGCTATTCTGGCAACGCCACCTGTTTTCTTATATGTGATGTCTTCGTATTCTTTAGCTATTTTCCAGTCTGGACTTGGCATAGGATATATTTTATTAAGGCTCAAAAATAATTAATCTCTCGGACGAGCCAATGTACTATCTAAAACAGTAGAGAATTCGCTTACGGCAGAAACTCCAAAAAAACCAAGAGCTTTGCTTTGAGAATTACCGTTTCGATTAAAAATATTCGTAGGAATATTGGCAGGTGGTGTAGCAAAAATGCCACCATTTGAAGATTCTTGAGCTATTTGCTGAAGGTAGTAGTAAGCGTCTAGACCAATACTCCAAATTTCCACATGTATGGAATCATTATGCTGATAAAGGCCATCATTTATAGATTGCCTTACGGGTAAAATAAAGAGTAGTCCATCGGAACGAGAACCAGGGGAGAAGCCTGCATCATAGGCTAATGAAATTCGACCTGGGTCATTTATCAATTTGCCATTCTTGGTGGTTCTAATCCAATAAGTGTCGCCTTCTCCTTCAGGATCTTTTGCATAAAATTCTGCAAAATAACCTTCAGTTTCTGAGCTATCATCAGCCGCAAATGGGAGCTCAAAAAACTCATAGGCAATGGAGTCAATAGCAGGTACACGATTTAGTTTTGAGAGTGCGGTAAACTCTTCGTTTTGGTATTTGACATATAAGGCATACTGGCCGTTTTCTTCTAAGAAACCAGCGTTTTCTTTCTTTAGTAGGTATCTACCATCACCCAGGTCTGTAAATGAGTGAGCGGTGCTATCAGCTTCAAATACTATAACTTCAGCTCCTGTTACCATTCTAACTGGCGAATTGTCGAAATAAGGCTGTGTTAAGCTTAGTTTTATATATTGGTCTTCAGACTTATTGGTTAACCAACCATCTATTACTAGTTGGTCTACGGCGTCCTGAACATCAATGTCAATTACATCTTCACAAGAGCTGAAACTTAGTGCTAATGAAAGCAGAGCTAGTGTTGGAATTATTATCTTTTTCATTTTCTAGAATTTGAAATTGTATGTTACAGCTGGCAGAATAGATGCGAATACAGAATATCTTACTGCTTCTGTTTGGGCTAGGTTATCATCTTTTTGTCTTACATAAACAGAAAAGGCGTTTCTTCTATTATAGACGTTGTAAATTGAAAATACCCATTCGCTTTCTCCCTTTTTAAAGAGGGCATGTTTGTTCTTTTTAGTGGCTGCCAGGTCTAACCTATGAGAAGCTGGAATTCGGTAAGAATTGCGAGCGTCCGTATAATTATGAGGTAGAGCTATGTCTTGCCAAATAAACTTGCTGGTAGGGAAGGAGGCAGGCGTACCTGAAGAGAGGTTAAATGTGGCAGAGAAATTCCATTTCTTTTCGGTGTCATAAATGGCCACTACCGATGCATTATGAAGCTTATCTATTCTTGCAGGAAACCATTCATTATTATTTAAACCATCTACAAGCCTTTCAGTTCTTGCTAAGGTGTAACTAAGCCAGCCGTTAAACTTTCCTTTATTCTTTTTGACATAAAACTCGGCTCCGTAGGCTCTTCCTCGACCAGAAAGAAGGTCGGCTTCCACAGCATTATTCAAGAATAGGTCGGCATTTCTAACGTAGTCAATTTGATTTTGAAGTTTCTTATAATAAACCTCAAATGATGCCTCATAAGTGTTGTTCTCAAAATTTTGGAAGTAGCCTAAAGCCAGCTGATCTCCTATTTGGGGTTTGATATTATTACTACTTGGAGTCCATACATCTAATGGAGAAGATGCAGTGGTATTTGAAAGTAAGTGAATGTATTGGGCCAATCTATTATAACTCACTTTGATGGAGCTTTTAGAGTTAAGGCTGAAATTAGCGGAGGCTCTAGGCTCCCAGTTGCCGTATTGCTGAATTAGTTCGCCTTTCGGGATGCTATTAATTGCAGTCACGTTTTTTCTTTCGCCTGGTTCTACACCGGTTTCGTCTAATAAGATTTCTGAACCAGAACCAATGTATCTATAATCGGAGTACCTGATACCATATTGGAAAGAAAGCCGGTCGTTTACTTTTTGTTCAAGGCTTACATAAAGGCCTGATTCTACAGCATATTTGTTCTCCAAACCAATGCTAACTGCCTGACCACCGGAAACAGCCGTCGCTTGACCAGGGTTGAAGTCATAGTAGATGCTTTGCCCACCAAAACTAAGGGTGTTGTTTGGGTTGATGAAATACTGAAAATCAGGTTTGATACTGTAATTCTCTATATTTGACTTCCACTCAAACGAGTCTTGGTTGTCTTCATCTTTTAAGTCGGTGTCTAGCAGGTAATCATAATTACTGTAAAATACAGTAGCGTTCATAAATAGCTTTTCATTAAAGATATGATTCCATCGGAGCGACGTAGTAGTGTTTCCCCAGTTAAAGCCAAAGTCTGCACCGAACACATCACGTCCTAAGTAGCCACTAAGAAAGACCGTATTTTTGTCGTTTATCTTAAGGTTTCCTTTGGCAGTAAAGTCATAAAAGTAAAATTTAGAATCTTTCAGGTCACCTTTTAGGAAGGGTTTTGCTAAAACGTCAATATAGGAACGCCGAAGAGCTACTATAAAAGAGCCTTTTTCTTTAAAGATGGGTCTTTCATAAGCAAAGCGAGAAAAGATGGTACCCACACCACCAGTGAATTCAGCCTTTTTAGAGTTTCCTTCTTTCATTCTTACATCGAGAATGGAAGATATTCTGCCACCATAATTTGAGGGAATTCCTCCTTTAATCAATTTTACATCTTTGACGGCGTCAGGGTTAAAAACGGAGAAAAAGCCGAATAGGTGTGAGGAGTTATATACCGGAGCTTCATCTAAAAGTACTAAGTTTTGGTCGACACCACCACCTCTGACATTAAAACCAGAAGCACCTTCACCTACGGTACTTACACCAGGCAAAAACTGGATGCTTCTAATGACATCAACCTCGCCCAAGAAAGCAGGCATTTTTTTGATTGTTTTCATGTCAACTTTGTTTACGGACATTTCAAGGCTTTTTACGTTTTGATCTTCCCGCTCGGCTTTGACTACCACCTCTTCCAAAGCAGAAGATACAGCGTTCATTTCAAGGTTAAGCGTTTGGTTCGCGGTAAGTGAAATAGTCTTTTCTAAGGTTTCGTAGCCTAAATAGGTTAAAACCAGTGTGTAATCTCCTTGAGGCAGGGTGATGGAGTAGAAACCATAGGCATTAGTTTGTGTTCCAGTTTTGGCCTCTTTAACATATAAGGAGAGCCCAATCATACCCTCACCGTTTTCGGCATCTCTTATATAGCCACTAAGGCTAGAGTTCTGACCCAAGGTAGAGAGTGGGATTAATGTAAAAAGAATGAGGTAATTGATTATCTTCATATCAGAGATATACGCAGTGTTGCTTTTAAGAGATGCAAAGATAACGCCTGTGTCTTATTAGATGTTATTGTTTAGTGTTTATTGGTGATGGATGATTTTAATCAGTCGCTAACGATTATGAATGGTAGCAGACTGCAGTAATTAAAATAATTTAATATATATAATTTCAATAGGCAATTAATTTAATATTATATTTGTCTGATTTATACCGAAAAAAAATTATGCAAGAAACCCAAATTATACGTGAACCCATCGCTTACGAGAAAGTGCCAACTCGTATTTTCTCAAACTCTGAAGAGGCTTCAAAGGCTGTAGCCAATGAAATAGCGGAACTTATTAAAACTAAGCAGAAGGCTGGCCAAAAGGCGGTTTTAGGATTAGCTACAGGTTCTTCACCAAAGACTGTTTATGCAGAACTTATAAGAATGCATAAAGAGGAGGGGCTTAGTTTTAAGAATGTGATCAGCTTTAACCTAGATGAGTATTATCCTATGCAGCCTGATGCTATTCAGAGTTATTGGAGATTCATGAAAGAGCAGCTTTTTGATCACGTAGACATTGAGCCAGGTAATTTTTATATTCCTGATGGTACGGTTTCTCCAAGTATGCTTGCTCAGCACTGTCAAGATTACGAGAAAAAAATAAAGGAAGCTGGCGGATTAGATTTTCAACTTTTGGGAATTGGGGGTAATGGACATATTGGCTTTAATGAGCCAGGTTCTTTAGAAAATACCAAGACCAGGTTGATGATGTTAGATCAATCTACTAGAGTTGCGGCTAAAAGTGATTTTGGTGGCGAGCTTACAAAGGTTCCGAAAAAAGCAATCACTTTGGGTGTAGCCAAGATTCTTCAGGCAAAGAGAATCGTACTATTGGCATGGGGTGAAAGAAAGGCTCCAATGATTTGTAATGCGGTAGAGGGTACGGTTTCTGCTCAAAACCCCTCTTCATATCTGCAAAAACATGCAAACGCTCTTTTTGTCATTGATGAAGCAGCAGCCTCAGGCTTAAAAAGAATGAAAACGCCGTGGCTGGTAGAAGATGTAAAGTGGACAAACAGCATGACAAAGAAAGCCGTAACAGGCTTGTCAATTGGTTTGGGTAAATCAGTTTTAAAGCTTACCAATGAAGATTATAATGATAATGGTCTGAGTGACTTGTTAGCTTCACATGGTAATGCCTATGATATTAATATTGACATATTTAATCAACTTCAGCGTACTATCACTGGATGGCCAGGAGGAAAACCTGAAGCAGATGATACCCATAGACCAGAAAGGGCACTTCCTAAGAAAAAGAAATGCTTGATTTTTAGTCCACACCCTGACGATGATATTATATCAATGGGTGGTACCTTCCAAAGATTGGTAGACCAAGGGCACGACGTTCATGTAGCTTACCAAACTTCTGGAAATATTGCCGTTTCGGACGAAGAAGCACACAGGTTTCTAGAGTTTGTAGTAGATTATAATAGTGGTTTTAATGTTGAAAATAAAGAAACCCTAGAGACGTATAAAGAGGCGATAGACTATTTAAATAATAAGAAGGATAGCGAATTAGATAGTCCTACTGTAAGACTTGTCAAAGGGATAATCAGGAAAGGCGAGGCAAAGGCTACTTGCAGACTTGTGGGTATTCCTCCAGAAAATGTTCATTTCTTAGACATGCCGTTTTATGAAACAGGGAGAGTTCAAAAGAACCCATTAGGTAAAGCAGATGTGAAAATAGTCTCAGCTTTGATTGAGGAACTGAAACCACATCAGATTTATGCGGCAGGAGACCTGGCAGATCCACACGGTACGCACAAGGTATGTTTAGATGCTATTTTTGAATCGTTAAAGGAATTGAGACATAAAAATTACATGAAAGACTGCTGGGTTTGGCTATATAGAGGAGCTTGGGCTGAGTGGGATATTCATGAAATTGAAATGGCTGTGCCAATGAGTCCTCATCAAGTGATGCAGAAACGTATGGGTATCTTTAAGCACCAATCTCAAAAAGACGGTGTAGTGTTCCAAGGAGCAGATTCACGTGAATTTTGGCAAAGAGCGGAAGAAAGAAACCAAGCTACTGCAAAGCTTTATAATGACCTCGGTCTAGCCGAGTATGAAGCCATGGAAGCATTTGTTCGGTACCATTTCTAAATATTCCTGTCGAAATATTGTTACCGTAAAATAAAATTCTTAGGTTTAAGTAGAAATTGTACTAAAAGGCAGTTTTTTATAATAAACCTAAGAATTTTTGCGTTAAGTTAGTACTAACCACTATTGAAATAATATTACTAACGTGCATATAAAACGATATGAAAAAAAGAAACATCAATCTACTGATGGTTGTGCAATGGCTGATATTTATGCCCTTGTTATTACCAATGGGCATTTTAGCCGGAGCTTTTGAAGGAATTAAAAAGACCTTTAATAGAGCAAATGCCGACATTTTTGAAGAACAAGCTAATCTTACTGAAATTTAAAAAGGTAGACCAGTAAAATGGTCTTTCTTTTTAATGAAGGAACTTCATTGTGTCATCTTTTATATCCTCTGTTTCTAATTGAAGGAACTCTTCCCAAAATGCATTTTCAGGCAATGGTGCTTTGCATAAAACAGGCTCTTTTTTTACTGGGTGAATAAAGTATGCTCTTCTTGAGTGTAAATTAATAGACGCATCAGGGTTTGGTCTTGGATAGCCATATTTCAAGTCCCCTCTTATAGGGCAGCCCATACTGGCCAGCTGTACACGAATTTGATGAGAACGCCCTGTGATAGGTTCTACTTCTATAAGGTGGTGCTTATTAATAGTACCTATATACCTATAATCTAGTTCTGCTTTCTTACTGTTTGGTACTTCTTCGTCATGAGCGGTTACCACATTTCTATCTTGGTCTTTAACTAACCAGTGGGTCAGTCTTCCTTTCTTTATTCTAGGCTTATTTCTTGTGATGGCCCAGTATGTTTTCTGAATGTGTCTTTTTCTAAAAAGCTCGTTCATCCTTTCCAAAGCCTTTGATGTCCTTGCGAAAATTATCAAACCACTAACTGGTCTATCTAGACGGTGAACCGTGCCTAAGTACACGGCTCCAGGTTTGTTATATGCTTCTTTAATATACTCTTTAACAGCTTCTTCTAAGGTTTTGTCACCTGTTTTATCACCGTGAACTAACACACCAGAACGCTTATTAACTATAATGAGGTGGTTGTCTTCGTATATTACTCTAAATGGTTTTTTCATAGTTCTTTACCGTTATTTTACGGTTTTAAAGATTTAAATTCTTTAAATCAACTCAAAGGCCTTTGCACGAGTTTGTTTGTCTGTTTCAATATAATCATCCAAGCTCGGTTTTTTAACAAAAGAGACATTGCTCATGCAGTTTTCTATCAAATCAGACATTTGAAGAAAACCAATTTTGTCTTTCAGAAAGGCATCAACAGCAATTTCATTTGCTGCGTTCACTATACAGGCCATGTTTCCACCTTGGTTAAGGGCATTAAAAGCAAAGCCAAGGTTTCTAAATGTTTCTAAATCAGGTTTTTCAAAAGTAAGCTTAGGATAATCCATAAAGCTAAATCTTGGGAAGTCAGACTTTAAACGCTGTGGAAATCCAATGGCATATTGAATAGGAAGTTTCATGTCAGGTAAGCCCATTTGAGCTTTCATACTACCATCCTCAAACTGAACCATAGAATGAATGATGCTTTGCGGATGAACAATCACATCAATCTGTTCCGACTTTAAATCAAAAAGCCATTTGGCTTCAATGACCTCTAAACCTTTATTCATTAAAGAAGCAGAGTCAATCGTGATTTTTGCTCCCATTTCCCAGTTTGGATGTTTGAGGGCTTGCTCCTTAGTTACCGTTTCTAAAAAGGCTCTATCTTTTCCACGGAATGGGCCGCCAGAAGCGGTCAAAATGATTTTCTCAATTGGATTTAAATTTTCTCCCACCAAGCATTGAAAAATAGCCGAATGCTCAGAATCAACAGGTAGGATTTCTACCTTATTTTCGATTGCCAATTGTGTTATCAACTCGCCAGCAACTACCAGGGTTTCTTTGTTTGCTAGAGCAATGTGCTTTTTTGCCTTTATGGCTCTAATAGTAGGAAGGAGTCCAGCATAACCTACCAGAGCGGTTAAAACCATGTGCACTTCTTCGTTTTCAACTACCGCTCCAAGAGCATTTTGACCAGCATAAACTTTTATGTCTAAAGGGTCAAGAGCGTTTGAAACCTGGTCGTAAAGAGCTTCGTTACCTATTACCACCACATTCGGCTTAAATTTAGCAGCTTGCTCAATGAGTAAGCCAGCATTATTTTGTGCGGTTAGCACCTCAACCTGAAAGAGGTCAGAATTAGCCTCTATAACCTCAAGAGCCTGAGTACCTATAGAGCCAGTAGAACCTAAAATCGCGATATTTCTTTTTTGCATGCAAAGGGATTTGGCTGCAAAGGTCTGAAAAATTTAGGGATTAAACGTAAGGGTAGTTCTTTTGACACGATTAATCAAAAACTCCAAGTATTCTTATTCCTGTTGTAAGGTTCTAGGGAGAATTTAAATCCGCTGTCAAAACCAAACTGATTTGACTGTGAAGTGACGTAATAGGCTCCAAGCCTGAACCTAGTCTTACCTAGTTTGAAAACTCTGTTTATGCCTGCATAGAGCTCTGAATATTGATAGTTTTGATCTGGAACGTATAGTAAACCAGCACCTGCTGTGGTGTTTATGCCCGTTTTATTTAGTAATGGAATTTTGCTGGTTAGAAAACCATTAAACTGATGTTCATAATGCGATTCGAAAACCCAACCGAAAGTGCTAAAAGTTTGAGGAATCAGCTGATAGGTTGACATGCTTGGCGAGAACCAAATAGGGTCGCCTCCTCTTTGATATTTATAGTCCATGGGTGCCACTTTCGTGGTATCCAGAAATTTACCAATGCTGATTTTGTATTCCGAAGTGCCCAGAATACCTACATTAAAATATTGAGAGATGCTAAACTCAATATCCGTAAAGGCTTTTTTAAGCCCATTATCTAGCTGAAAAGCTTTATTGTATTGTAGACCAAAAGTGGGGAATTTGGAACCGAGTACAATCTTTTCATTCGGTTCTGAAATGTAAAGCTGTTTTGGTGTGTAGTCTATTCTGAAATTGGTTTTAAGAATAGAGCTATTTGGGAAGGTTTGCGGGTTGTTTTCGTCAAAGAGTTCATCTCCAAGCCTTGAAAACTTAAAGTCGCCAAAGTCTTCTCTTTTATTTAATTGAACATTGGTATTGAAATAAAAGCCATTGAAGAGCTCTGTTCGGTGACCCAGATTTAGACCTGTGTTAATATAAAAATTGTTTCTTTTTATAATGTCAGAAATGGTAGCACTTCCATTAATTACATCAAAACCTTGACCTACATTTAGAAAAAGGCTTGATTGTTTTACGGGGTTATAGAGGTAATCTATGGTAAGTTGACCCCGCAAATCTTGATTAAGAAAACCATAATTCAGATAAGGGCTTACTCTTATTCTTTTTCGGTTTTCAAAACGTTTTAGGTAGTTGATATTATACTGCATTCGCCAGCCGCCTATAGCCACTATGTTTATCAGCGAAGGAATAGAGCCGAACTCCCAGTTCGTCTTCTTTGCTCTATTTATGTGCCCCACGCCACTCCATGCTACTTTCAAGAAAGTAATTTTGTTATAAACAGCGTCTATAGAATCTAAATATTCTTTAGAATTAACGCGGAGGTCGTAAGCCTCTTGTTTTTTTACTACGTGGCGTTCTTCTTTTGATAGGGGTTCTGGTCTTATGCTGTCCCAAAAGGTAGAGTCTCTTTTATAAGCTTCTTGTGTAGTTTTTGCTATTTCGGGACCAAAGAAATTTTTGGTGTAAGTGCTGTCAAAAACAAAATCAGATTGGCTAACAGTCGTTGTTCCTGTTTTGACTTGTCCTCCTTCTTTAAGTTTCCATTGAAATTGTTCTGAAGTAATGACCCATTTTTCCTCAACTTTTTCATAGGCTTGTTTGAAAGCAAATTCGTCATAAATGATTAATGACTTTTTTGATAGGCTTAAATTAACCGATTTTAGGACCCATAACTGGTCAAAAACCTCAATTTCTCCTTCGTAAAGGGCATTTCCTGTTTGTTTAGGTTTAATAGAAATTTTATAAATCAGCTTGCCATCCTCGTAGAAAGTATCTTCTAGTTTGTATTTATATGAAGCAAAACCAAGGGGGCTAATGGGGGAAACAAAGGAGTTTTCACTTAGCTTTATTACTTGTTGCAAGTTTTGATAAAGGTCAAACTCTCCATCGGTTGTGGAGGTGAAAAACAAAGTTTCTTGTTCGCCTATTTTTTTTACAGCCGTTCTTTCTTCCTTTAATTTATTTGGTGGAGCTACGTATCGGGTGATATTGGCTTCAAAATAATTTTTCTGAGGAATGCTGTCATTCTTAAACGGGTCGTCGTCTTTACTTGGTTTCTGAGGCTTTATATTGACAGGTTCTTCTAAAGATTTGACGTAGGTATTACAGCGGTAGTTTTGATATTGGTTGAGATACTTTTCCTTATTTTCAATAACATTCCGAATTACTTCATAGCTAAAATCTTTCTTTTTGACATTTACCACTACCTCATTCAGCATGGAGGTATCGGCCTTTAAAAAGATGTTTTTCGCATAGTCTTCTTCAATAACCAACTCAAGAAATTCACTGGTATGACCGATATAGGAAACTCCAATGCGGTGTAGGCCTTGCTCTAAATTAATTTCAAATTGTCCTTCGGCATTAGTTTGCGTTCCCGTTTGTGAGTCGTAAACTCGAATATTAGCACCAGGGAGAGGCTGATTATCTTCAGAATAAACATAACCCCTGAGTTTATAAAAGGTTTGTGCCTGAAGCCCAAATGAACTAAGAAGTAGAAGACAGGATAAAAATGCCCGCATATAATGGGATTGTTGAACCACAAAATAAGGGCATTTTATCTTAGCAAGATGTTAAAAAGGTTTAAAGACTTATTGTTCAAGTTTATAAATATTCCCGTCAAAAGCACAGATGTAAAGTTCATTATCCTGATCTATCCCAAATGCTGAAATATTTTGGTCTTGGTCCATCAAAACCTCATTTGCGTAAGTGCCATCAGCATTTTCTGTTAGTGCGTAAATTCTACCAGAAACGTAATCTGCGAAAATGTATTTACCAATTAAATCGGGTAGGAGAGAGCCCCGGTAGGCAAAGCCTCCAGTGATTGATTTGTCACCAGTACTTTGTGCTATTTCTAATACGGGTGCAATATAATCAGGAGAGTTACTGCCAGATTTATAGGTGTGTAAACCCTCCATATCATTCCAACCATAGTTTCCGCCTTTAATAATAATGTCTACTTCTTCATAAGCGTTTTGACCAACATCGGCACACCAGAGTCTTCCTGTTTCAGAGTCAAAGCTTATACGCCATGGGTTTCTCAAGCCGTAGGCAAAAATTTCTTTCCTTTTGGTAGTACTATTGAAAAAAGGATTGTCGGTAGGGATACCATAGTTATTGCCGTTTTCTTGTTTATCAACATCAATTCTCAAAATAGAACCCAATAGCGTTTCGGCATTTTGTCCATTCCCTTTCGGGTCGCCACCTGAGCCACCATCACCTACCGAAATATATAAGAAGCCATCTGGCCCAAAAGTTACTTGACCGCCATTATGGTTGCCATAAGGTTGGTCGTATTTTAGAAGAACGAGTTCACTGTTTGGGTCAGCTTTATTGGGACTTGATGGGTCAACCGTAAATCTAGAAATATATGTTTCGCTGCTGGAGACGGTATAGTTCAGGTAGAAAAAACCATTTTCCTTATAGTTAGGGTGAAAAGCTAGACCCAGTAAGCCCTCTTCATTGCTTCGGTCGTCTACTTGGTCTGAGATGTCTAAGAAATTAGCCTTTTCTGTAACGTCAGGGTTATTGTCAAAAACAGAAATAATACCTTCTTGTTCCACTACAAAAGCTCTGTTGGTTCCGTCGTTTGGTGATTGGAAGTCTACAGGGCGTGTAAACTTAAGGTTTTCAAAAGCGACTATCATTTTTAAGTCTCCTTCCGAAACGGTATCAATACTCTTCTGGGTAGAATCTGAGCAGGAAGGGGCTAAAAAAAGTAGATTTGAGATTAAAAGTAGGAGCGTTTTCATATTGCTTTTAACTGGTTGTAATTAATAGTTTAACTAAAATAAGAGGGGAGCTATTTGATCTTCTAAGACTTATTTTATCAAAAGACCTTTAATCTTCCTAACTTTTAGACATTAAATTAAGCTTGTAAAATATGGCGTTTTGGGACGAAGAGGACGATGACTTTGATGATGAGGAGTTTGAAAGGGAGCGAAAGGAGGAAGAGGAGAATTTCAACAGTTTGCCTATTGTAAAAAAGGCGAAAGACCTTTTCACTACCATTACGGCTTTCATGGAAACGCTGGAAGACAGTGAAGACGACGTAGATCTAAAGCCTCACTTATTTGAGGATGTGGCGGTGATCAATGCGAAAATTCGTGGAGCAGAGGCTGGGGATCTTTACAGGATAAGAATGGAAAACGCTGTCATTATAAAGGTGCATGCTGTAAGTATCCGAAATATTATGCACACTTATGAAATGCTCGGAGTTGGAAATACAGAATACCTAGAGCTTATAAGAAATGAAATAGAAGCCTTTAGGCTGGTTTTTGTAGAGTGGGTAAATTCATTTGACAGATTTAATGATCTTGATGAAGATGAATGGGGTCTATTTAATTGATGTTGAGGTGAAATCGAATTGGCCCAAAAGAACATTTCTCACTCATAAACCGTTATGTCAAAACAAATCATGACCTTTGTACTATGATAAAAGTAAGAGAAAGACCTGTGACGCATTGGCTACCCATCACTATGAAGGAAGTGGAGATGCGTGGATGGGATGAAGTGGATGTGGTCTTAGTCTCTGGTGATGCTTATGTAGATCACCCTTCTTTTGGTACAGCAGTTATCGGTCGTATTATAGAAAGTGAAGGTTTTAGAGTAGCGGTAATTCCTCAGCCAAACTGGCGTGACGACCTTCGTGATTTTAAGAAATTTGGTAAGCCAAAATACTTCTTTGGGGTAACGGCAGGCTGTATGGATTCTATGGTGAATCATTATACGGCTAATAAACGTAAACGCTCAGACGATAGTTATACACCAGGAGGTGAAGCTGGTTTTAGGCCAGACTATGCTACAACGGTCTATACTAAAATATTAAAAGAGCTTTACCCTGATGTCCCTGTTTTGATAGGGGGAATTGAGGCTTCACTGCGTAGGGTTACACATTATGACTATTGGGCAGATAAACTTTTCCCAAGTATTCTAGCTGATTCTGGTGCAGATATGTTGGTGTACGGAATGGGAGAGCAGCCACTTAGGGAACTCTTAAAGCTGGTGCAAAAGGGCGTGCCTTTGGGCAGCATAAAAGATGTAAATCAGATCTCTTATTTGGAAGATACTACGGAAGAGGTTAGGTCATATAAAGGCTGGAATACCATAGAGCTTTCAAGTCATGAAGACTGTTTAAAAGACAAAATCAAATATGCCTCTAACTTTAAGCTAGTGGAGGTAGAGTCTAACAAATGGCAGGCAAATAGATTGACCCAAAAGATAGGTAAGCAAACATTGGTTATTAATCCTCCATTTGTGACCATGAATGAGCAAGAGATGGACCAATCTTTTGACTTGCCATACACCAGATTACCTCATCCAAAGTATAACAAAAGAGGGCCAATACCTGCTTACGAGATGATTAAGTTCTCGGTCAATATGCACCGAGGTTGTTTTGGTGGCTGTAGTTTCTGTACCATTTCGGCACATCAGGGCAAGTTTATAGCCTCGCGTTCTCAAGAGTCTATCATGAAAGAGGTGGACGAACTGACGAAACATCCCGACTTTAAGGGTTACTTATCTGACTTAGGAGGGCCTTCGGCAAATATGTACCGCATGAAAGGGAAGGATGAATCTATTTGTGCAAAATGCCAAGCACCTAGCTGTATTCACCCTGTTATTTGTTCAAACCTTGATACTTCGCACAATCCATTAACAGAGATTTATAAAAAGGTAGATGAGCACCCTGATGTCAAAAAGGCTTTTGTGGGTTCTGGAATTCGTTATGATTTATTAGTAGATGACTTTAATAAGAACAACGAGGATGGCAACCATGATGAATACATGGAACAACTGGTCACGCGTCACGTTTCTGGTAGATTAAAGGTGGCTCCAGAACATACTGCAGACAACACCCTGAAGGTAATGCGTAAACCATCTTTTAAGCACTTCAGAAAGTTTAAGGAGAAGTATGACGACATTCAAGAGAAACATGGTCTAAAACAACCGCTTATTCCTTATTTTATCAGCTCGCACCCTGGTTGCGAGGAAGCTGATATGGCAAACCTAGCTGCTGAAACCAAAGACATGGGTTTTAAGCTAGAGCAGGTACAAGATTTTACACCTACGCCAATGACCGTGGCAACGGTTATTTACTATGCAGGAGTACATCCGTACACTTTACAGCCTATTAAAACGGTTAAAACTAGAGAGGAAAAGCAAACGCAAAATAAGTATTTCTTCTGGTGGAAAAACGACATGAAAGGCTGGATTAAGAATAGGCTAAATAAATTAGGGAGACCCGATTTGGCTAAGCAGCTTTTGGCTCACCCACCCAAAACAGAGCGTAAAGAGTTTTCTGAAGGGAAGTCTAATAAGTTCAGGAAAAACAAACCAGCTCGCAAAAGCAACGCGACTCAAAACGAAGCCCCAAGGAAGAAGAAAAACTTTAAGAAGAAGAAGGGTTGGGCATAGGGTTTTGTAGTTCTTGCGAGTAGAAAATCTAAGTTGTTTTCTTCAATTAGAAGGAGAGGGTCAGTTTGAGCGAAGCCGAAAACAGTCTTACACTTTCAAAGCAAGCTATATAAAGAATGGCAGTCCTTGTTTTGACTCGGACGAATAGTTGTAAAGCTTTTCTAATTAATACCGTAATTCTAGCACGATTTGTCAAATTTTCGGGGTTAATCCAATTTAATACCGAAAATTTAGCAAAATGGGGGTTAACTACATCAAATCAAAGCCTCCCCAAACTTTCCAACTATCCCCTGCGTTTAATAATTTTGAAGAAACAATAAGACAAACAATACATTGACAGAACTAGCTATACCAACACGTAAACCAAGAATATTTTTAGGAGAAGATTTTGAGCTGAATGGCTGGGAGAGCCTGAAGGGTTTTTATGAAGACTTGGTGAGTAGGGAAATAAACTCTGGTGAAGAATTAGAAAAATGGTTTAAAGATAGAGACGAGTTAGAGTCTTATTTGTCGGAAAACATGGCATGGAGGTATATCAAAATGACCTGTGACACCAAGAACGAAGAAGCTCAAAAAAACTACCAATACTTTGTTACAGAAGTGCAGCCGCATCTTGCTGTTTTTGATGACAAATTGAATAAAAAGGCCTTAGAAAGCCCTTTTCTTGATGATTTGAAAGGTAGTGGCTACAAGATTGCTCTGAGAAGCATGAAGAAATCTGTAGAGATATTTAGGGAAGCGAATATTCCGGTAGTAACGGAAATCCAAACAAAATCTACAGAGTACCAAGCGGCTACTGGTGCCATGACTGTGACTATAGATGACGAAGAAATGACGCTTCAGAAGGCGGGCTCATTTATGATGGGAGCTGACAGAGCAAAGCGTGAAGAGGCTTGGTTAAAAATAGGAGAAAGAAGGGAGCAGGACAGAGTCAAACTTGATAAGCTTTTTGATGAATTAAAAGACCTTAGACAAAAGGTGGCTGAGAATGCCGACTTTAAAAATTACAGAGATTACGCTTTCGCTGCTTTAGGAAGGTTTGACTATACGCCACAAGATTGCTTCGACTTTCATGAGTCTGTTGCAGAGGCTGTGGTGCCTTTGCTAGATGCTGGGCAAAAAGAAAGAAAAGCCAAACTTGGTTTTGATTCTTATAGACCATGGGATAAGAAGGTAGATGTAGCGGGCAGAGAAGGTCTAAAACCATTTACAAATGGGGAAGATTTATTAGATAAAACTGAAGCTTGTTTTGATAAGATTGACAAAACGCTTGGTGATTACATTCGTGTTATGCGTAAAATGGGGCATTTTGACGTAGAGTCTAGAGTAGGGAAGGCTCCAGGTGGTTATAATTATCCATTGATGGAAATTGGGGTACCGTTTATCTTTATGAATGCTACGAGCACACTAAGAGATGTGGTGACTATGGTGCATGAAGGTGGCCATGCTATTCACTCTTTTGAAGTAAGAGACCTGCCGCTGAGTGTGTTTAAAAACACAACCTCAGAGGTGGCGGAGGTAGCATCTATGGCTATGGAGCTTATTTCTATGGAGCACTGGGATGCATTCTTTGAAAATCCAGATGAGCTAAAAAGAGCTAAAATAGAGCATTTAGAAGATATTTTGACCGTATTGCCATGGATAGCGACAGTAGATAAATTCCAACATTGGATTTACGAAAACCCTAGCCATACCGTAGAAGAAAGACAGGCGGAATGGATAAAGGTATTTGAAGAGTTTTCAGATACTCAAACTGATTGGTCTGGTTTTGAAAAGTTCAAAGAAGCTACTTGGCACAGACAGTTACATATTTTTGAATTGCCATTTTATTATATTGAATATGGTATGGCTCAGCTTGGGGCTATTTCGGTATGGCGTAATTATAAGAAAGACCCAAAGAAAGGCCTTGAAGCTTATTTGAGAGGGTTAAAGATGGGCTACACAGGAACCATTGGTCAAATTTATGAGGCCATGGATATTAAATTTGACTTCTCAAAAGCCACTATTTCTGAGCTGATGGGCTTTGTGGAGGCCGAACTGGCAGTGCTAAAAGTTAGGTCACAAATTTAAAATTTAGGCTGAATGAAAAATGGGGTAAGTATAAAGTTTTGGGTTGTCTTTTTGGTCAATTTGCTTTTTGTACCAACCATTTTACTTGTGTCGCTATTTTTTTATCAACAGTTCAAAACCTCCATTGATGAACGTGTTCTACTCCAATTAACCTCCATTAAAGGGCTGAAAAGAGTACAAATTGAAGACTTTCTTGAGAGAGAATGGCAGAACTTTGAGCCAAATCAAGAAGGACAATTAATCAGTGAAGAAGAACTTTCAAACTTTGCGAAAGAATCATCAGGCTTAGAGGGAATTCATGATGTAACGGGTTTAGAAAGTGGAGGTTTTCTGAGGCTTGCTTTTGTTAAAAAAGACAGTGAAGGAAGTTATCATATTCGATATGAGGATGGGGAGGAAATAAAGAAGATTTTGCTGGAGAGAACTGGAATGGGCAAAAGTGGCGAGTCTTACCTGGTAGGGGAAGACTTTAAATTAAGGTCTAGGTCTAGGTTTTTTCCAGAGAGGTCGCCTTATGAATTTGAATGCCAGTCAGAAGGTGTTTTAAATGCCTTTGAACAAAAGGAAGGTAAAGGTATTTATGAAGACTACAGAGGCATAGAAGTTTATGGAGCTTATCAGTTTTTAAATGCTAGAGGTCTAAAATGGGCTATTTTATCCGAGATTGACACAGAGGAGGCTCTCGAGCCATTGCTTGCCTTGAAAAAGAATTTGATTATAATTCTGGTCATTTCTATTCTTATCATTTTTGTTTTGTCGCTATTCTTGGCAGGAGCCTTAACTAGGCCGCTTTTAAGAATGAAGTACTATTTAGATAGAATGTCTGGCGGCGATTACGATTTTGAAATTAATGCCAAACCAGTGGGTTATGAAATGAATCTCATGTATGATTCTTTGTCAGAAATGGTAGCTAAATTTAAGTCTACCATATCCTTTTCAAAGGAAATAGGGGAGATGAACTTGGCGGCGGATTATAAGCTAATTGGAGAAAACGACACGCTTGGGAAATCTCTTTTGGCGATGAAAGAGCAGCTAAGAAAAATTAACGAAACAGAAACCCAAAGGCAGCGAGAGTTAAGGTCTGCCATAGTTTCTGGGCAGGAGAAAGAGCGTTTAAGGCTTTCTAAAGAACTTCATGATGGCCTAGGGCCCATGCTCACGCACTTAAAACTAATGGTTCAAAGTCAAGAACTTCCGACGAAGGGAAAGGACGCTTTAAAAAATGTTATAGACGATACGGTTAATGAGGTCAGAAGAATGACCTTTAATTTGATGCCGCAGTCACTTATGGATTTTGGGGTAGCTAAATCGGTTCAAAACTTGGTTTTGATGCTGAAACCGCTAACTGATATTCAGATAGAATTTATTTATCACAGTGGAGAAAAACGAGGGAACTTTGGTGATGACGTAAACATTTGTTTGTTTAGAATAACACAAGAATGTCTTAATAATGGCATTAAACATTCTGTGGCGGAAAACATCGTTTTAGTATTAACAGAAGAAGAAAACCAAGTGAACCTTTATTACTCTGACGACGGTAAAGGCTTTGATGTCAATACGGTTTCTGGAGGCTCTGGTTTAAGTAATATGAGGGCTAGAACCGACGCCTTGGGCGGCACCTTTGTGATAAGTAGTGCAGAGGAAGGCACTACAATAGACGTAACTTTACCATTTCAAAAATGATAAAAATAGGCATAGTAGACGACCATCAATTATTCAGCAGTGGACTTGCCGCTATGTTTTCTAATGTAGAAAATATTGAAGTGGTCGGCACTTTTGATGATGGTGAGGCTTTCATTGAGTTTTTAGAAAAAGACGGAGAACTGAACGTTGTTCTTCTTGATATAACCATGCCTAAAATTGGAGGTTTGGAGGTACTTGAAATTTTAAGGAAAACTAGACCAAGTATCAAAGCAATTATGCTTTCGATGCATAATGATGGCAACTATATAGTACAAAGTGTCCGGAATGGGGCACTAGGGTATTTGCTTAAAAACGCCGACCAAGAAGAACTCACAAAGGCCATTACTGCAGTGTATGAAGGAAAAAAATACTTTAATGCGGAAACCACAGAACTCCTCCTAAACAATATGGCTGTGGAAGGAGAGGTAGTAAAGAAACTATCTCCAAGGGAGCGTGAAATACTGGAACTAATAGCTGAAGGACTTACTACCAAAGAAATAGCAGAGAAGCTATTCATCAGCACCCGAACAGTGGAGACACATAGGGTGAATATGCTCAAAAAGCTCAATGTCAAAAACTCCGCAGAGCTCATAAAAAAGGCCGCAGAGCTTAAACTAATCTAAGCATATCCGTATAAATACGGATGGTTTTTCTGGCGAGGAATGACGCAAAAAATCACATATATTCTCATATTGACTTCAGGCTTGTCTTTGTACATTTTTGTATTGTAGAAAATTTAATTTCAACAACAAAAAAACAAGACAATGAAAAATATATCAATAATAGCAGTTCTCTTATTAGCATCTACGGTGGCTTTTGGACAGCACCCACTATATAAGAAAGGACCTAAAGCAAAAAACTATAAAGTAGCTCAAGAAGAAAGCTTACCTGCAACGGTAGTTAGCTTATATGCTAGCCCATCTGATAAATATGAAGCTGGGGCAAACGCAAAGAACAGAACCTTAAAAAATGATGATGCGGAACTAGTTTCGGGCTATGTTCAGACTGGAATTAGAAGAGGTACTGGTGCCAATGCAAAAAACAGGTATGTAAGAGTAGCTAGACAAACAGAAGAGGTAAATATAGACGAAGAGGGTATAGACTCTGGAAATAACTCTGACGGTAATATACTTCAAAGAAAATAAGTATCTAGCTCCACGCTTATATTTTGGTTTAGGTTTCAACAAACGAACGATAGTTTTAGGGGTTAAAACTTATTGTGAACCCATCTTACGAAAGTAGGGTGGGTTTTTTTAGTATAGGAAAGGGCTAGAAATTTATTTCGTAACATGATCATTCTAAAGAAAAAGTCTGACTTCGGAGCAAATTATTAATGTCAGAACTTGTTCTAGTAAGTATATAATTTTTATGCAACTATCACATTATAAGTAATTTATGAGTAGTTAATTTTACTCGATCTTTTTATGTTGTTACTATTCTCAGTAATTTTGGGATTTGAATGACTCACATAAAAAGGTATCATAATGCTAGAAATACGACAACTAACGATAGAGAATATTGATAAAATAAACACCCTTAGAAAACATCTTCAAAGTTTAGTAAATAAGACTGGTTTTGAAGTTGATTTTAGGGAAACAGAGGATCTCTTCATTATGTCTAGTAGTCTTAACGGAAGGATATTTTACTTTCAATTTATATTCCAGGTTAACCCACATAAAGAGCCTCAACTTTTGGAGGGAAACCTTGAGTATGAACCGTATGACCCTAACATTCTTAGAAGAAAAATTATTAAAACGATTGACTTTGAGAAAATAGATATTGCATTTGAAAATTGGGTGGATATTGTTGGTATGTATAATTCAAGGTCTTTATCAGTAGAAGACTCCCTGATAATAGGTTACCAAAAGGAGTATAGTTATGAGAATTTTGAAGGGTATGAGTTTCTGGATGAAAACTTCGATTTTGAGCAACAGAAGCAGCTAAGGGTGTTTTTGGAAAGGGTAACTAAGAAGCTGGCGGAAGGGGAGAATTTTGAAAACAAAAGTGAGGTTATTCAGAGTTTAGAGTTAATGAATGGTGATTTAGGAAAAATGACGAAGTCTAAATTTATTCTTCAATTTTCTAAAACCATGGCCAGTCTTCGTTTTCATGCATTTCATATTTTTGTTGACGTTGTTGAGGTTTTAAAAAAAGAAATGCTTAAAAGGATGATAGTGGGTCCTTTAGAAGGGTTTGATAATTGGATAGGGGCAATTTCCAGTTAGTTGATTTTGGTTTAAATGGAGGCGTGCTTAGATATGTTCTACGTCGATTACTTCCGCAAACCTCAAATACCCTTTCTTCCCCCTTTTAGAAGAATCAGCACAGACATACACTTTGTCTGAAGTGGCTATCATGGCTTGGCTTATTTCTGCTTCGGTTTCTGAGTTTGCCCATAGGTTTCCTTCTTGGTCAATGGCATCTGCACCTATAAAAGCTTTATCTGCATGATACTGTTTTATATGATTTACCGCCATTTTACCATGCACAGCTTGCCGTTTATGGTCTAGTTCGCCACCTATAAGGTTTACTTTTACATGAGAGTTTTGCAAAGCACTCACCACTGGAAGCGAGTTGGTAATCACTTTTATATTTAGCTTTTTGATGTGAGAGCAAATATGCAAAGTAGTACTACCACAGTCAATAAAAATGACATCGCCATCTTGAATGTGTTTGGCGGCAGCTTCGCCAATTTTCCTTTTCTCTGTATCGTTTTGTGAAGATTTGAGGTCAAAACTTACCATGGGGTTTTCGTCAACTTTGGTAGCTCCGCCGTGCGTTCTTTTTAGCAAACCTTGTGTTTCTAATTGTGCCAAATCTCTACGTATAGTAATATCTGACACACCTAGTTTTTCTACCAATTCGGAAGCGTTGATAAATTCTTTTTTGGCCAACAGGCTTAAAATTTCCTTTTTTCTTCTTTCAAATCCCATTCTTTGAATTACATTTGGTCAAAAATAAACAAAAACAATCAAATTCGTTCAGTATGGCTTCGGTAAATATCATTGAAAACAAACTTTTATCAGATAATTGGTATACGCTAAGAAAACTGACCTTTGATTATACGACAGATAAAGGCGAAGTACAACGACAGTCGAGAGAGTGTTATGACAGAGGAAATGGAGCCGTGATTTTGCTCTATAATTTGGAAAAGGAAACGGTGATTTTGACGCGTCAGTTTCGTATGCCGACTTATCTGAATGGTAACAAAGACGGTTTGCTAATAGAAGCCTGTGCCGGCCTTTTAGATAATCAAAGCCCAGAAGAGTGCATCAAAAGAGAAACGGAAGAAGAGACAGGTTTTAGAATTAATAAGGTAGAGAAGATATTTGAATCTTATATGTCCCCAGGCTCAGTCACGGAGATTTTATACTTTTTCATAGCCGAATATGAACCCAAAATGAAAGTTAGTGAGGGCGGAGGTCATGAAGATGAGCAAGAGAATATTGAGGTGCTGGAATTACCTTTTACACAAGCCATGAACATGATAAAAATCGGTGAAATTAAAGACGGTAAAACCATAATGCTCTTACAGCACCTTATGATTAAGCAACTATCTGAATTATTTAAAGAACCCTAAAGGGTCTGGTTTGACAGCTATAAGCTGAGAAAGTAGGTCAAAATTGATAGCCGTTGGGCTTATTTTGTAGCCTTTATGAAAGGCGTCCCAAGCATTATCTATGTTGCTATCTAAAAAGTTAGCGTAAGAAAGTTGCATGTAAGCGTTTGCGTACTGAGGCTCTAATTCAATGGCTTTATTTAATAATTGATATGCTTTAGGCAGGTCTGTATTATGAGCGTTTTGAGAGAAACAGTTTATATAAACTGTAGCGAGGTCTGTTAAAAGAGGAGCGTTTTTGTCGTCAGCCTCTAAACCCATCGACATCAGTTTTATCGCTTCTTGATGTTCTCCTTTTTGATATTCTATAACACCAAGTCCCCAATAAATTTCTGTGTTATCTGGATTAAGCAGGTAAGCTAAATTATAACGATAAGTCGCCATTTCTTTATGGCCTTCCTCTAAATATTGCCAGCCCATATCCGAAAAGAAAAGACTTGCTTTTTCTCTGTTTTCAAAGTTTCTATCACAATCTTTCAAAAAAGCTTCGTCTTCCTCCATTTGTTGAAGGTTTTTTTGATAACCACCCCAAAGCGAGAGTTCATTAATATTTAAGCCATCAGGAGCCATTTTACCCACCATGATTACTTCATGTTCACGTTGAATAATGGTTTCGTTCAGACTTTTGAACATGGTTGGTTCAAAATCTTTATTCGAATCTACTTTAACTTTGTCGGGAGTATTTGAAATAGGGAGCCCGATAGAGCCGGAACTTGCGGCGTCAGATTTCAAAATAACTTGCTGACCAAATATGGTAAAGCAGGTTGAGAATATTATTCCAATTGTAAGCCTTCCTTTCATCTTATATTAAGCACTGTAATTTGTTATATAACGGCGAGTGCTGTATTATTATTTGATATGCTTAACGCCTTCTTTTTTTAGAAGAACGCTTCTTTTTTGTATCCCTAGGCATGTTTTTCTTCTTCTTCTCATGAAAAGCACCTTTAAAGGTAGGGTCTGCCTTTTTCTTTTGCTCATCTATTTCACGAAGAATGATTTGCTGCTCATCAAAAGGGGTTTCAGAGAGCTCAATATCCTTTGGGATGCCCAATTTAGGAATTTTTGTTCGAATTATCTCCTCAATTCGCTCAAGATGATATTCTTCGTTTGGTGTCATAAAGGTTATGGCTACACCTTCCAAGTTAGCTCTACCGGTACGACCTATTCGGTGTACATAGTCTTCATAAATTACAGGAACGTCAAAATTAATAACATGACTAACTGCTTGCACATCAATTCCTCTAGCGGCCACGTCAGTTGCTACAAGCACCCTTAACTCACCACTTTTAAATGCATTGATAGAGTTGATTCTAGTGTTTTGACCCTTATTGGCATGAATTACCTTTACGTGGTCTCTACCAATTATTTTTCTGTCCAGAAATTTGAAAACTAAGTCTGCCACAGTTTTTGTTCTGCAAAAAACCAGTGCTCTCTTAATGTCTTCTTGGTCTTTAAAAAGGTAACCAAGTAGGTTTAACTTCGTTTGAAAGTTAGGGGCAGGGTAAACTCGCTGGTCAATGGTTTCTGCGGTAGTGGCTTGCGGAGTAACTTCTATTCTAACAGGGGCTTCTAAAAACTCTTGAGAAAATCTCTCTACTTTTTCAGGGAATGTGGCGGAGAAAAGTAAGTTCTTTCTTTTACGAGGAATGATTTCAAGAATCTTTCTGATTTGAGGCATAAAACCCATATCCATCATCTTATCGGCCTCATCTAGCACCATGAACTTGATGTCTTTGGTGATAATAACTCCTCTCAGATACAAATCCATGAATCTGCCCGGAGTAGCCACTATAATGTCTAAACCGGCCTGAATAGTTTCAATCTGTGTTTTAGGTCCCAAACCACCATAAATAGCAGTATGCCTTAGGTCAGTATATTTACCAAAATCGGCAATGGCATCATTTATTTGAATGGCAAGCTCTCTGGTAGGGGCAAGTATCACGCACCTAATATTATTTCCTTGAGCATATTTTATCTTCATCAAAATAGGAAGAAGGTATGCGGCTGTTTTTCCGGTACCCGTTTGGGCTATGCCAAGTACATCATGACCATATAAAAGGGTCGGGATGGCCTGTTCTTGGATAGGAGTGGGCTCTTTATACCCCAGTTCTTCAATTGCCGTTAGCAATTGTTTGTTGAGTGCAAAATCTGAGAATGAGGCTGGCATTTTTATTTAGTTTTTTCGAGGCTGTAGTCAAAGTTCGACTCAAATCCCCAGGTGTACTTACTCCAAAAGGTAAGACTTTTTATTTTTTTATTAGTTCCTTCGGTGGCAAACCGTAGGAAGTCGTTTTCGCTAGTAACTTTTTCGCTGGCAAGTATTCCTCCTTTTAAAATGGGTGGAGGTATTCTAAAATAGTCTTCGGTCTGGTCTTGATAAATCACTTTACATCTTAAATAAGGAGGTTGAAAGAACAGTCGAGCTATTTTGCCAAAGAAGCTATAATGTACATCAGCATTCAAATATATTAAGCCATCCGATGTTTCTGGAATGCTTATTTCTATACCTAGCAGCCCTTGCTTTTTTTCTATTTCTTGATAATCAGGCATCGAAACATTGGTTTCCTTTTCAAATAGAAATAGTTTTTCGTGTGGCATGATAATGGTATCACCAAGGGAATAGTTCCTTCTAAGGGCTAAATAGGCACCTTTGTCCATCCAAAGAGGGTTTTGTTCTCTATAATCATGGATGTTTGCCAAAACAAAGTCCGGGGCGGTGCTTCCTTTATATTTTTCCTCGTTTTTCTCAGCAAGCCAATCACTGTTTGCTTGATATGTTTGAATGATTGGTCTTGGATTATAGGTAAATTGGTTGAAGAAAATATAGGAGATTTCCCATGGCATAATATCAATCGAAGCATTGCCAATTTTGTCACGAATATCCTGCGGCAGGATTCTGATTTTATTGATTTCTTCCTGCTGAAAATTCTTTTGATAGTCGTAATTATAAAACTTTGAAAAGTAATTGTAAGGGCTTTTGGCTTTCAATGTGTTGAACAAAACAAATACATTTTTATTTTCTTTTGCTTCCGTAGCTATGCTGTTTGGAAAGTAAAAAAGAGCGTATTCTTTTAAATTATAATTTGTGATAGCGAGTCTTATAAACTGCGTAGAAATTACCTGCAGAAAAAGTACTGTGAAAACCATTCTTGCTCCACCTTTAAAATGTTTGGCAAAAAGGAATATCAAAACGGCTAAAACAGGTAAGAAAAGAAAGAAGCCAAAAACATTATAATGCCCAGTGGCCGTGTGGGCTTGTTTAAAACAAAGAAACCAAGCTAACGCACTTATGATATAAAGGTATAGGTTGTCTACAAAAAAGGCTAGGTTTTTAAAGATGTAAAGCAAAACTATAGCTAGAATGATAAACTCTAAAATGAGAAGAAGTCCAAGTTCTTTAATCTTCAAAATATTAACGGCTTGTCCGTCTTGATAAGCATCTATAATTTTTAGACTTGCCGCCAAATAATCAGGAATGGAGACGTTTAGGAGTAAAGAAAAGCTAGCAGTAAAAAGAATAAGAGAAACCAATGTCAATAAAGCAGCTTTCCAAGAGATTATTTTAACAAAGTAAAAATAGAGTACGGATAAAAGAAGTACAGTATAAGCTATCAGACTAAGGTTAACTTTGATATAGAATATTAAAACAGCCAGCACTACCGCTAATATTAAACCCAAAGTGCTTTTGGTTTGCTGCACGTAGAGTAGCCAAAACAGCATTAGGTAAAATAGTGTAAAGGTAACGTCGGCAAAAAAGCCCCATGGCAAAAGAATAGAGACAGCTACTATAGCCGCTTGCCACCACTTATCACCCATTTTTAAAAAGGAAAGCTTAATTATCATCAAATAGTTAAGCAGCAAAAAGGAGTGGAAAAGGAATAAAACCCAAGGGCTAATTTTTTCTGGTAAGAGTGCTGTGTTTAGGAAACCAAGTGGGCCATAGTTGAAAATAAAGTCGGTACCGAACGTGAAATTTTGGTTGATGGCCATCACCAAAGATTCTGTCCAAGAAGGGTCAATATCAATACCCGCATATCCGAAAGGTTCGGCAATAGAAAAAAACAGAAAGCCGAAGATTAAATAAAATAGTTTTTGTTTAGCCTGTGAACTCATGGAAAATGGTCTTTGTAAAAGAAATAAACCCTGACAAAAGTAGGCATTGTCAGGGTTTAATATAATAGTTGAGCCTTAGCTCACAGTAATTTATAGGTGAATCACCTCGTCATAGGCAGCTGCAGCAGCTTCCATAATGGCTTCAGACATGGTAGGGTGGGGGTGAACAGACTTCACTATTTCCATACCTGTAGTTTCTAGTTTTCTAGCTACTACTGCTTCAGCAATCATTTCGGTTACGTTAGAGCCAATCATGTGACAGCCTAACCATTCGCCATATTTGGCGTCAAAAATTACTTTTACAAAACCTTCTGGTACTCCACCAGCTTTTGCTTTTCCAGAAGCAGTGAATGGGAATTTACCTACTTTTATTTCATGTCCAGCTTCTTTGGCTTGCTCTTCTGTCATACCTACAGAGGCTATTTCAGGCGAACAATATGTACAGCCAGGAATATTTCCGTAGTCTAAAGGAAGAGGATGGTGTCCAGCTAGTTTTTCTACACAGATGATACCTTCTGCAGATGCCACGTGAGCAAGAGCTTGACCAGGAGTAACATCACCAATAGCAAAATAACCAGGCATGTTAGTCTCATAAAACTCATTTACTAAGATTTTGCCTCTGTCTGTAGCTATTCCTACTTCTTCAAGACCAATATTCTCAATGTTGGCAGCGATACCTGCAGCAGAAAGAACCACATCAGATTCTATCACCACTTCGCCATCTTTAGTTTTGATGGTAGATTTACATCCTTTTCCAGAGATATCAACTTTCTCTACAGAAGAGTTAGTCATGATATCAATGCCTAATTTTTTGTATTGTTTCGCTAATTCCTTAGACACGTCAGCATCTTCTACAGGAACTATTCTTGGCATAAATTCTACGATAGTTACCTTAGTGCCCATACTTGCATAAACATATGCAAACTCAACACCGATAGCCCCAGAACCAATAACAAGCATTGATTTTGGTTGCTTTTTTAGGCTCATTGCCTTTCTGTATTCAATAACTTTTTCTCCGTCGATAGGCACATTAGGAAGCTCACGTGCTCTAGCACCTGTAGCTATAATAATACTTTTACCCTCGACCGTTGAAACTGTGCCATCAGCGGCAGTAACCTCAACCTTTTTACCAGGTTGTACTTTACCGTAACCGTCTATGACGTCAATTTTATTCTTTTTCATCAAGAACTGAACGCCCTTACTCATGCCATCGGCTACGCCTCTTGACCTGTCAATAACTGCATTAAAGTCGGCTTCTGCCTTGGTTACTTTAATACCATAGTCTTCTGCATGCTGTATATAGTTAAAAACTTGAGCAGACTTTAAAAGAGCTTTGGTAGGGATACATCCCCAGTTTAAGCAAATTCCGCCAAGGTTTTCTTTTTCAATTACTGCCACTTTCATCCCTAATTGAGATGCTCTAATAGCTGTTACATATCCACCAGGGCCAGAACCCAAAACTACCACGTCATATTGTGCCATAGAATTTTATGCTTTTTATCGTTCTAAATGTTCCGCAAAAGTAAGGAAAAATGAAGATTATTTAGCTACCATGTGCCGTAACGATAGTAATTAATAATTCGTCTTAAAAAGGAAGTGACTTTAGGGTTTTAAACTATTTATTTGAAGTCGTCCTCTTTTATAAACGTCAATATTACTATGATTACTTATATTGACAATTCTAATACCTCTAGTTTTTGAGAAATTTGCTAATATTTCATGACCCTTAAATACTTTATAAAAAGATATAAATTGCTTTGCAATTTGACTTTCAATAGTTCCAATGTCTCCACCAAACTCTTTACTTAGGTTTCTTTTTCTTTGTCCATAAAAATGAGTGTCATTGAGGTACAAAGTGTTGTCTTCGTTAGAAACTCTTAGGTTTTCATTCCAAGAGTGATCCGCTCCAGTAATATAAATATCATCAAATCCCATTCTAATACCTTGAAAAATAGTTGCAACTAATACATTTTGGCAAAGAGGCATACCAATTCCAAGGTTGTATAGTATGTGATTTAGCGGTAAAAAACCATCGACAATTGTATAATTAAAGTAATGAATAGTGATGTTTGAGTTTACTTTGACTCTATCAAGAAAATAGGATGATTTCCGAAAGTGATATGGGATAATTAATGTGAGAGCCCAAGATGTTTTCTCGATGATATTAATAATGAGTTTGCTAGCACTCTCATGTTTCTCATCTATAAAAGCGGGGTCTAGTAAAACGTAGTATTTAGGTTTTATGATCTCAAATTCAGAGTTCGAGGCAAACATGTTTACACAAATACAAGTCATTTCCTTCATCTGAGGTAAAAACTCCTTAAGCGTGTCTTTGCTAGACGGCCCATTTCCTAAAATCAAACATGAGCCACTTTCCTTTATTGGTTTTTCAGGGAAAAGCTTCGAGAGGAGAAGTACCTTTAGTATTGAAAAAAGGGATTGAACCACTTTGTTTATAAATAAGCTAGCTTTTACCATTTATAATGTCAGTCATTTTGGTCAGTATTTGAATAAAAAGAGTATTTATGTCTTTTGATACTTGAAAAAAATATATTAAGCCAAGGAAAAGAAAACCGGTAATAAAAGATTTATAAATAATGGAAATAGCGGGGCTTTCTAGGGTAGGTAACATGAATCCAATATAAACAACCAAGCCCGAAATGATAGTAGCAATTAGCTGCTCTTGTCCTAAGGGTTGGATTTTGAAATAATGCCAAACAAGCAAGCTTCTTAATGTGTTATAATAGATAATTGCCAAGAGTGAAGCTACAGCCGCTCCATTTAATTTATATATAGGAATTAGCCATTGATTTAAGAGATATAATACGAAAACAAAACTGATTATCAGTACAGAGTCAATTTTGTAATATTTAGAATTGGCCAGAATCAAACTGTTAATTCCTGTTAGAAGATCAAATAGCTTGCTGAAACCAATAATAATTAAAGCCGTTTTACCAATCGAATATTCAGGTTTAATAAAGCCAAATAATTGGTCGATATTAACCCAAACAATCAGCATAATGAACAAACCAAAAATGTAGAGGTTAATACTACTTTTTTTATAAATAGACTCCACCTTATTGTACTCTTCTTTTTCCATAGCATCTATAACAATGGCGGATGAAGCTTTATGAATTCCTACATAGGCCATACCGAGTAGGCTAGCAAACAAAAGACAAGTATTATAAATGCCTGTGTTACCGAGCCCGAGGTATTTATAAACCATAATTTTATCTAGCTGTAAAACTATCATGGATGAAAGGCCAGTGAAAATACTAAAAGAAGCGAATTTAATGAACCTAGGGCGTATATGCGAGGTAGGAAAGTCTTTTGACGGAAGGAAGTTTAAACCTGAAACAGAAAGAGCTTTTATTATAATAAACAAAGTGGGTAAGGAAATGGCAACTATCCAAAGGTAAATGAACTGATGAAAATCAACCAGTTTAAGGGCGTATATAGATACCGCTATAAGGAGAAATAATCGTTGAAAAAACTGACTATACAGTGTTCCTGCGGAAGTGTTGTAAAGACCTTTTAAGTAATTATCAAAAAGGTTAAAGATCATAGTGGCAGACGCCATTACGAAAATGAAATTGAAATTTTCTGCAAACAGCTCATTCCCATTGGAGTTAGTTTGTATGATATAATCTTTTAATAGCCATAACACACATACTCCACCTATATAGCCTAATAATTGAGTTTTAAATCCTAGGTTCAGGTAACCCCTATGGTTAGTTTGGTAATTTCTAAAAAAAGAAAAGTATTTCGTGCCGGCATTATTGAAGCCAAGGCTTGCTATTTGACAGAATATAAACATATAGCTAAGCAGCAGGGCTAATAAACCATTTTCCTCAGGAGTAAAGTAATTTGGGATAATGAAGCCCTGTGTAATTATTCCTATTCCAGCTCCTAAGTAGGAGTAGATACTGTTTAAGATGGATTGCTTTTTTATGACCGACATTCTAAAACAGAATTATAAAGCTCAAGGTATTTTTTTGCTACAACATCTTCACTGAAAAATTTATTAACTTTTTCCCTTGCATTTAATGAAAGTTGTTTGTCATCATTATTGCGAAGCACCCATTGTATACCCTCGGCTAAACTTTCTGAGGATTTATACTTTGCTAAAAAACCATTTTTTTTATGATCAATTATTTCTGGAATTCCTCCGATATTAAATGCTGCACATGGGGTTCCACAGGCCAGTGCTTCAATCAATGTATTTGGCAGGTTTTCTTGAATGGAAGAAGAAACAAAGATATCGGCGGTATTATAAATAGTATTTAATTTGTCGGGGTCGTTAATGCGGCCCAAAATATGTGTTTTAAAACGGAAGTCATGCTTAGACTCTGGAGCGGCCTCACCTACTATAAGAACTTCAATACCTTCTGCCTCTTTTTTGTTACAACCCATGTACAAAATTTCTAAGGACTCTTTAAGGTAGCCATACCCCTTCCAACTGACAGAAACCTTCATGGCAGAAAAGAGAATGTAAGTTTTTTTTTCTTCTAAAGCCATCGATTCTTTTGCATTTTCTTTATTAATAGGAAAGAAAACACGCTGATTCAAAGGGTTCGGGATGGTTGTAATCTTAAGGTTTCCTAAGACTTTACTTTTGCGAGCTCTATTAGATATCCACTCACTACAGCCAACAATGTGAATGTTCTTCTTTTTTTTAAACAGTTCGAATTTTACTTGATTTAATCTGAAAGAGAGATCTGACGTTGATGGTCTTTTTAAATATTGTTCGCACTCTCCACACCCGGTCTGAAAGTTTAGGCAGTCTCCACTATGATGGCATCCACCTGTCATAAGCCACATATCATGCATGGTCCACACTATGGGGATATTTAAATCAAAGATTCTTTTAATAGATGTGTTAGACAGAAAACCGAAGTTGGTCCAATGCAAATGTATAATATCGAATGTTTTAAGGTCAACATACTTGGTGATATCAATTCCAGAAATACTGGGAGAAAAGGAAAAGCGAACCGACTTGTCTTTTTCATAGAAGAAAAAATAGGTTCGTTCAATTAGAAAGTTTAAAAAAGTTATTTTTTTTAACCACCACTTTTCGGAGATAGCTTGTACTATGTTTTTTTCGGTATTTTTTTTTTGAGTAAAAATAGTTACATCAAGGCCTTTTTTTTCGAGCGTCTCTGCTAATCTTACGCAAGCTATAGACGCCCCTCCTAGTGTGTCATCAATATTTATAAAAGCTACCCTCATTTATTCGCTATAATCACAATGTAAGGGGAAAACCATTTGGTTTCAATCGGGATGATGGTGAAAATTGCTTTAAAAATGAACCAGACGGTTTTAAATAAAAACTTGAAACAAGTAGACTTTGTAGAAAGGTTTTCTAACCAAATCATAAACTTACCATTATAAAAGGTTTTTACATTTTTTAATCCAGCTTCTTCCGTTGCTTTTTTTAACACGTCTAAATCCATACAAGCTATGTAGTGTTTTTCAAAGTTATCTTTGTCAAATTTCTTTTGCATCCAGCCATTTAAGCCCTTGAAGTTTGGGATGGAAATAAACAAAGTGCCTTTTTCTTTAAGGAAAGAAGCGTGTATGTTTACAATCTCCTGGGTATTTTCAAAATGTTCAATTAAGCCATTTGAGAAAACAAGGTCGTACTTTTCTTTGTTCTTAATATTGAATAGGTCAGCTTCTATAATATGAACACCTTTTTCGTTTAGCTGATTTGCCGCTAAAAGTTCAGTGAAAATCTTTGGATGTATTACATAGTCTAGAAGGGTAGCATCTACATCTAAATATTTTTGAAGATAAACAGAGTAATGTCCGGGGAAGCCACCTAGTTCTAAAGAATTTTTAATATTTCTTTTATTACAAATTTCCCTTAGAAAATCAGAAAGTATTAGGTTCTGAGGAACAGGAAAAACAAGATTCTTTTTACTCTCCCAATAGTTTAACCAAAATTCTCTACTCGTTAAACTCATTTCGTGTCTTTTATACCCTTGAAAATGCTTAGGCCAAGTAGTAATATCAATCCAACCGAAGCTACAAGGTCAATCATTTTTCCGGACTTTACCGACTTAGGCTTAAATTCAAATATGATCTCATGTTTTCCTGCCGGAACCTCTAAGCCTCTTAATACATAATTGACCTTCAGGTGGTCTACAGGTTTTCCATCAATGTAGGAGAACCAATCTCGGTTACCTCTATAGAAAACCTCAGAAAAGACTGCAAAACCTTCATTGTTTGCACTAGAAGCGTAAACCAGCTTATTTGGAGTGTACGATGTTAACGAAATGCTGCTGCTAGAGTCTTTCTGATACGCTTTTGTTTCAGGGAAAAAGCTTTTTTGTGTTACAGCTTCTTCGCTTGGTGTAAAGCCTTCTCCTAAAGAAGCAAGCTCTTCGTCCGCAGTAGGCACTACCTTTAAAGTGTCTACAAACCAAGCGTTACCTAAAGCCTCTGGGTTTTGTTGAGCTATTGGGGTGTTTTCTGGTCCATTATTGATAAAGTATTTTGTATTCAGCATGTTTAAGATCGGCATATTTAATCTGCCATCTTTAATCATTTGATACTCATAAAGCTCTTGTATTTTCTTAAGCTTTGCACCGTGATAACCACCAATTGATTTATGAAAATAAGAATCGCGGGCATCTGACCAGAAGCCTGTGGTTAAATTTATAACACGGAAATTCGGGTCTTTATCTGCCAAAATTTGTTGATCTGCAGCCGTAGCTTGGAAAGTTTCTTTGTTAAACCTCTTCGTCTCAAAATCTGAATTATTGAAGTAGCGTTTATCCACTGAAATAAAATCAAAAAGCACAAGTGCCACGGCTATTATTCCAAAAACCACATTGCTGATTTTATTCTTCTTCAAAAGAAATATAGCTCCAATGGTTAAGGCTAAAAGCACCAAACCTCTGTAAATATCATTAAGAGCCATGGAACTTCGGTCCTCACGAAGGGCATTTAATAGCCTTTGTGCAAAGTCATTTCCTAAAGATTGTGATAGGCTAGCTATAAAGTTTTGGTCTCTTGGGGCATTAAAGTCAACCATGAAATAGCCTAGAAACATTAATCCGACAATAATACCAGCAGTAGTATATATCGGTTTCTTTAGGCTGCCCCATGAGAACTCCGTTTTAAGTAAATCGGAAAGTGTATTTGCCGCTCCCCATACTAATAGGAAATGCACTAAAGTGAGAATCATGGTCACCGCCCTAAACTTATTATAGCCTGGGAACGTGTCAAAAAAAACATTATTGAAAACAGGAAAATTACTACCCCACGATAGAACAATGAATAGACCTGTTAATCCTGCTATGAGCCATTTTAGCTTGCCTTTTGATATAAAAAGACCTAAAAGAAAAAGGAAGAAAACGATTATTCCTGAATATGAAGGGCCACTGGTGACGGATTGGTCGCCATGGTAAAGAGGAAGTTGCCTTATAAACTGTTTGGCTGCTCCTGGGTCTACCCCTCCCGAGTTAAGTGTTTTATAAACCTCTGAATTTTCAGAAAGTGCTCCTGCCGAACCTCCGCCCATGAGGTCAGGCACAATCAGATTGAAGGTTTCGTCAATGCCATAACTCCAGCCAAAAGCATAGCTTCTGTCGAGTCCATTGTTTCCAGCAGTTGAGTTTTGAAGTTCTGTTTTACCTCTTGTTGTTTCAGACGAATATGTAATATTATTCCATAGCCTCATGGAATTCATGCCTACACCAATACATAAGGCAATGGCAAAACTTAGTGCGATTTTTGGGAATAAATTTAATTGTTTGGCTTGAATGATTTTGACGGATTCATATATCGAATAGGCAATCAAGATTAACATGAAGTAATACGTAATCTGTAGGTGGTTCGCATAAAGTTCTAAACCAAGGAATAATGCTGTTAAGAATGTTCCTAACAAGTATTTTCCTCTGAAAACATAAATAAAGCCAGCCATTAAGGCGGGGCCGTATGCCAACGCCAAAATTTTAGAAACATGACCAGCTTCTAAGTAAAGCATGTTATAGGTGCCTAAGGCATAGGCAATAGAACCAATTACTGAAACCCAGATGTTTCTTCTCAAGCTAATCATGAAAATGAAAAAACCTACCATCATTAAGAAGATTGTACCAGAAGGTACAGGTAGCATAACACTCAAGAAACCACCAAGTCGAGAGGTTAAACTATTGGGGTAAGCTCCTGTTATCATATAACCAGGCATACCTCCAAACATTGAGTTAGTCCACCAAGCCCACTCGCCTGTTTGCTCATGAAAATCATTTAACTCCTTTGCCGCTCCTCCTGCCATATTAGTATCATGCATAGAGAGCGTTTTTCCACTTAGTAATGGGCTGAAATAGCTCATGGTGACCAGTAGGAAAAAGAGAATGGCTAGAACGTAAGGAAGGGAAGATTTTAAATCAAACTTATTTTTCATTAGGAAACATGTTATTGTTCGGTCTTATCAAGTTTTACTAAACCCATATCGTGCCAAACTTACGAAAGACAAGGCAAGACTAGCTTTTTCAAGAAAACACCTATATTTAGCCAAATCTATGAAATTGATTTTATTTATCAATTCCATCACTTAATTCTCAACCCTTTATTATTGAAAAACAGCCAGAATGAAACAGTTTCTACTTTTTGCTTCCGTATTCTTAATTATTAGTTCATGTGCAGATAAAACCACCGATTACTCAAAATGGACAAACTATGGAGGAACAAAAGATGCCTCGAGGTACTCTTCTCTAGAACAAATTAATGTTGAAAATGTTAAAAACCTTGATGTGGCATGGGAATATCATACAGGCGATGCATCCGAGAATTCTCAGATTCAATGTCAGCCCATTATTGTAGATAGTATTTTATATGCTACCACGCCTAAGTTAAGCTTAGTAGCTCTTCATGTAGAAACAGGAAATGAGATCTGGCGTTTTGATCCTTTTGAGGTTTTGGGTGGAGAAAACTCTTGGGCAGGAACAAATAGAGGGGTTACCTATTTTAAGGAAGGTGACACCCGACGAATCCTTTTCTGTGCCGGAAGCTATTTAATGTCTGTTGATGCTATAACAGGTAAACCAGATTTAAGTTTTGGAGACAAAGGAAAGGTAGATTTACAAATAGGATTATCTGAAAACTCAGAAGATCAGTTTTTGGTAGTTTCCAACACACCTGGAATTATTTACGGGGATAAGATAATTATGGGAATGCGACTTTCTGAAGGTTTAGATGCTGCTCCAGGACATATCAGAGCCTATAACGTAAAAACAGGAAAGCAAGAGTGGGTTTTTCATACCATTCCCAAGAAAGGGGAGCTAGGTTATGACACCTGGGACGAGGAATTTGTAGACAAAATAGGTGGAGCAAACAACTGGGCTGGCTTAACGCTGGATGAGGAGCGAGGAATAGTATATGTGCCTACGGGCTCTGCCACCTATGATTTTTGGGGTGGATTCAGAAAAGGAGACAATCTTTTTGCCAATAGTTTGATAGCTTTAAATGCTGCCACAGGAGAGCGAGTTTGGCATTATCAATTAGTTCATCATGATGTGTGGGACAGAGATATTCCTTCAAACCCTAACTTAGTTACTATTAATAAAGACGGCAAAAAGATTGATGCTATAGCACAAATCACTAAGCATGGTTATGTCTTTATGTTTGACCGTGAAACGGGCGAACCGATTTTCCCTATTGAAGAGAAAACAATACCTGAAAACATAATGGATGGTGAATTTGCCTCTGCTACGCAGCCAATTCCTACATTACCAGAAGCATTTATGCGTCAAGAAGTAGGGGAGAAGGATTTGCTAAATATCACACCTGAATTAGAAAGGGAAGTGAAAGGCATGATAGAAGGCGTAGAATATGGTAATATGTGGTTGGCTCCAAGTCAAGAAAGACCGTTTTTGCTTTTTCCTGGTTTTGATGGTGGTGGAGAATGGGGCGGAGCTGCTGTAGACCCTGAAAGTGGTATTATGTATGTCAATGCCAATGAAATGCCGTGGCTGATAGAAATGATTCCTAATGAAGCCGCAAAACTTAAAAAGGGAGAGATAAGTGGAAGTAGTATTTATGCCAATAACTGTGCAAACTGCCACGGAGCAGACAGGATGGGAAACACTTCGGCGTTTCCTAAATTGGTAGGCCTTGCGGGAAAATATGACAGTGAAGAAGTACACAAAATCCTGAAAAACGGAAGAGGAGGAATGCCTTCATTTAAACATATAGCTCAGGCAGAAAGAGATGCCTTGGTGAATTTCCTTTTAGAAAAAGAGGAAAAAGGTGTCAAAAAAGAACTGAGTGGAGGGAAAGAAAAACTGACTACGCCTTATTTAATGAACGGTTACAAACGTTTCTTGACGAAAGATGGCTACCCAGGTATAAATCCTCCTTGGGGTACATTAAATGCCATAGATTTAAACTCGGGTAAGATACTTTGGAAAACGCCTTTGGGAGAGTTTCCTGAACTAACCGCCAAAGGAATTCCGATTACAGGAAGAGAGAATTATGGCGGCCCAGTAGTAACCAAAGGCGGTGTCATTTTTATAGGAGCCACGGAAGATGAAATGTTTAGAGCCTTTGACAAGAAAACAGGAAAAGTTCTTTGGGAAACAAAATTACCGGCCGGCGGCCACGCCACACCATCTGTTTACGAATGGAAAGGCAAACAATACGTAGTAATAGCCTGCGGAGGTGGTAAAAGCGACAAGTCGGGCGACTCTTATCTAGCGTTTGCTTTGCCTGAAATTTCAGAATAATGTTATATTTGGTTATAAAATCACAGAAATGTCAACAACAGAGTTAAAAAACTTGGTATTAGAAAAGGTTCAAGGCATTGATAAGGAGTACCTTTTGGAGGATTTATTACATCTTATCGAATTTGATTCAGAAACTATTTCTGTACCTGAGGAACATAAAAAGGGTTTAGGCCAAGGGCTAGAAGATATAACAAAGGGTAATGTTATTTTGGGTGATAAAGTGGAAGCAGACTTTGAGAAATGGTTAAACGAATAACTTGGACAGAATTAGCTGTTTTTCAAAGAAGAGAAATTCTACAATATTGGATATCTAGAAACAAAAGTAAAAGCTACTCCATAAAGCTCAACAAGCTCTTTCTTAAAGGCACACAATTAAGACCTATCCCAACTCTGGAAAACTTACAGACTACAAGGGAATTAGAGTAAAAATCATTAGAGATTACTATTTATATTATAAGGTCAACAGTGCTGACCTTTATATAATTGCGATTTTTGACGTTAGGCGAAACCCTATAGTAACAAAGAATTTGTTTTTGTAATTGATTATGAGGTAGTATTCCGATATTATTCTATAAAAACTATGATAAAGAAAACCTTATTGAGCAGAACGACTCGTTTAACGGCCATTATAGCCATATTTGCGTCGCTAAACATGTTCGTTTTTGCGACGGATGAGGATGTTTTTCTTTATGACTATGGTTCTTTTTTTATGAGACTTATGCTGTTTTATTTGGCAAGTCAGATGATTGTAATTGCTTTTTTAAATGAAGTTTATATTGAGGGAAATTCCTTAGTGGTGAAGAGGATATTTGAGAAAGTAAGAAGTCAAAAGTTCTCTGAAATTACATCTGTAAAGAAAACTTTACTGGTTAATAGTGTTTTCTTGATTCCAAATGTTAAAGTAAGCTTTAAAGATGGAAACTATGCTCGGTACTATCCTCTCAACAATGATATCAATTTGGAAGATTATATTTCTTAAGATTTATTCAGCCAGTAAATACATCTAACTATAGGAGCAATCAATAAAATCTTTTGACTTAACAAAGAATCAAAAATCAATCCTCCGGAAAAAACTTCTTAAAGCCGATACGTCTCAGCATTTTCTTTTCAAAAGCCCAGAAGAACTTAAACTGACCAAATACCCAACCCACAAGCGGCAGGGTCAACTGGTAAATAGGGAAGATTAGGAGAATACGACAGACAAGATAAAGAATGTATGGCTCGGTGGTTTCTGGACTCAGGCCAAAAAACGCAGTCACGGGTTTAGCTACCCAGGTGGCAAAAGAACCATTAATAGAAAATACTACTAAAATAGCCACTAACTGCCAGTTTGATGTCAAGCCCCAACGTTCCTTAAGTTTCTCCATGTTCGTATTTATGGGGCAAAAGTACAATTTCATAAGAAAACTAGACTTATTTACTTTGGTTTTATTAAGTCCTTCTTATTTACTTTCTAGATACTAAGAAGGAGAAAACGCAAAGCGTGCTGATAAAAAACAAACCACATTCTTAATTTCTCTATTTTTGCAGAGCATCTTTAAAAGCATATATGATTTCTATCGTAATCCCGATTTTTAACGAGGAGGAAAACATTCCAAACCTCTATGCCAGATTAACCGCCGCTTCCCCTTCTTGGAAAGAAGATTATGAGATAGTATTGGTAGATGATGGCTCTTCAGATAGCTCATTAGAAATCATGACGGAGCTTGTTGAAAAAGATGCTCACGTACGTTTAATAAAGCTTTCTAGAAATTTTGGACACCAGCCAGCTATTTCGGCAGGTATTCAAGAGGCTAAAGGCGACGCCGTGGTTATTATGGATGGTGACTTACAAGACCCACCAGAAGAGCTCTACCGATTTTTGAACAAATGGCGTGAAGGCTATCAGGTGGTTTATGCCATCAGAACCAAAAGAAAAGAAGGCTTTTTTAAGAAAATAGCTTATGCTACTTTTTATAGAATGTTGGCTGCTATTTCGGAGATTGACATTCCGCTTGATTCAGGAGACTTCTGTGTGATGGACAGGAAAGTGGTGAACGCCATTGTCAAAGAAATGCCAGAGCAAATCCGTTTTGTGAGAGGTTTGCGTGCTTATGCCGGTTTTAAACAAATAGGGGTAAAATACGAAAGGGCAGAAAGAGCAGCAGGAGAAGTAAAATACACTTTCAAAAAGCTCATGGAGTTGGCACTTGACGGGCTGTTTGGTTTCTCCAATGTACCGCTAAGGCTAGCCACGTATTTTGGTTTCATTATAGCTATTCCTTCTTTTATCGTTGGTTTTTTCTTTGTGCTACACAGAATTATAGGCTTTAAAGTTTTAGGCCATACGCCTGCCGAAATCCCAGGAACCACCACATTGACCGTAGGGATGTATTTTTTAGGAGGTGTTACCTTGATAATTCTTGGAATTTTGGGCGAATACATCGGCAGGATTTATATAGAGGTGAAAAGACGACCTTTCTTTGTGATTGATGAAATAGTCGAAAAGAAATAAATGCTTAGGGTACCCTCCGAAATAGCAGCAGACCAGTTTGAGTCTCTAAAGATTCAGGAGCTGACTTTTGTGGCTTATCGGAGTGATGTTTACCCTTCCAAGAACGAGGTTTTTTTTGAAGAAAATGCCGTTATCTATGTTATAGAAGGAGAAAAACGCTTTACCAATACCGAGTCTGACGTTACGGTAACCAAAGGCGATGTTTTTTTTATTCGTCGAGGCTATTACCTGATGTCAGAGTCAATTGACGAGTCCTACAAAAGCCTGGTTTTTTTTATAGAAGATAAGCTTATCAAAGATTTTGTAGACCAGAATATTGAGCTTTTCCCAGAAGAGAAAAAGGTTTCTTATGATAACTCGGCTCTGCTGGTTCTTCATTCTAATGATAAATTTGGGAAGTTTGCCGAATCCGTCTTGCCTTATTTCAAATCTAAGACCAAATATCTTAATCAGTTTTTGAAGCTGAAACTGCACGAGCTTTTACTGCATTTGATGGAGTTTGACAATGACGATAAACTCCGTAGTGTGCTCCGTTTGATTTATAGGGGCGAAAAAGAAGACTTAGGCTATTTGATGCAAAACTATTATTTAAAACCGCTAACTATCAGCGAGCTCTCAAAGCTTTCAGGTAGAAGCCTGTCTGGCTTTAAGCGAGATTTTCAAGAACAATTTGGCGTTTCGCCAGCATACTGGATAAGGTCAAAGAGACTAAGTAGAGCTGCGTTCTTACTTAAAAATAGCGACAAAAACGTTTCAGAAGTAGCGGAGGAGGTTGGCTTTGAAAGCATCTCGCACTTCATAAAACTCTTCAAAGAAACCTACGGAAAAACGCCGGCTAAATATTAAAGAGAAAAAGTTTCTGCGAGATATTAGTCCTTCAGCTGAAGCTTATCACCCACTAAATGAATAACCACATCAAACTGGTCTTTAATCAAACAGTAAGGAATATCATTTCCAGCTAGATTTTTCAACCTTTTTAGGTGACTTGCTCTTTGTAAATAAGCCACCATGTCAGTCTCAGCATCTTCATAAGCGGCAGTTGCCAAATGAGTACTGTCCTCCTCGTTTTCATGGGTTTCGCTTAGCATTTTAACCAACGCACCAGCAAACAGAATATCTTCTAAACCAGGTCTACCTTTCCAGCCAGCACATATAACTATTACATCTTTGTCGATGCTTTGCAAATATTTTGCGGTTGGGCTTAAGTTTGAAAAAGATGCCACTAAAATTTCATCCGCCTTTCCTTTGGCTTTATTGATGGCCAAAGTACCATTTGTAGTAGTCATCGCAATGTCTTTCCCTTTGGCTTTATCAGCCATATAGCTAAAAGGAGAGTTGTCTAAATCAAAGCCTTCAATCATTTTGGCATGACGCTCGCCGCCGGCCAGATAGCCTTGGGCTTGTAATTTTAAGCATTCCTCCACCTCCAAAACAGGTGTTATAGATTTGACGCCGGTAGCTAAACCAGCCACCATACAAGAAGTAGCCCTGAAAACATCAGTAACCACTACTACTTTTCCAGCCAAATCATGCTGTTCAATTAAATTGGGCGTAAGGCAAACATCAATATTTCTCTTCATAGCTCGCAAAAGTACGAAAGCGGATGAAGTTTTATATTACAAAAAACTTCAAAGCTCCAGCGGAGCGATATATTTATAGCGAGGGTTGAAAACCCCTCGCATAAGAGCGTGTCAATTATTCCGTTTGGCGAGATTTTGAACCAAAATCATGACAAACGATTTTGATATTAATTCAAAACACTAATAACCTCCGCATAGCATGCAGGTTTCTCAACCCCCTGAATTTCAATACTCGCCTCCGCTATCATTTTAAGCCCCCCGCTTGCTGTTTTTGATGCATGTTTGAGTGTAGCGTTTAATCGTATTTTACTATTTGAAAGCACAGGGTGCAAAAATCTAACTTTTTCTGTTCCGTAATTAATACCCATTTTGGAAAAAGGGGCACTATAAATTTCAGACATCAATTTAGGAATGAGCGAAAGTGTCAAATAACCATGAGCAATGGTGTCTCCAAAAACAGTTGATTTTGCTGCTTCTTTGTCAATGTGAATCCACTGTTTGTCTAGCGTAGCTTCGGCAAACTCATCAATCATTTTCTGACTTACTTCTAGCCAAGGACTTTTTCCTAGAGGGTTTCCAACCCAAGCTAAAACCGCTTCTTGATTTTGAAAAGCAAGAACCTCGTTTGTACTGGTTTCTGGAACTTCAGGTTTCGGGACCTTGGCTGTTATTTTTTCAGCGGAGCTTGCTTCTTCTTCAGTGCAAGTAATAACCACGGCCTTGCCTGTTACTTTTCTGTTCATGAGGTCGTTTAGGGCATCTGCACCTTTTTCTAGCGGATAAAGTTTATAGATATGTGGCTTAATTTTGCCTTGCATATAAAACTTACCAAGCTCCTGAATGTTCTGAACAGAAAGAGCGGGCTCTTCACTAGTAAACCTTCCCCAGAAAACACCCATGATGGCACAGCCTTTTAAAAGAGGTAAGTTCATCGGTATTTTTGGGATTTCGCCTCCGGCAAAACCAACTACCAAGTACCTGCCATTCCAAGCGGTTGACCGTACGGCTGCTTCCGCCCATTTATCTCCTACGGGGTCATAAACCACATCTGCACCTTTGCCATTTGTCAGTTCCTTTATACGTGTTTTTAAGTCTTCTTCTGTATAATTAATAAGGTGCGTCGCTCCCTTTTCTTTACATACGGCTAGTTTTTCGACCGATGAGGCTGCCGCTATTACGGTGGCACCTAATATTTTCCCTAGCTCTACCGCTGCCAAACCTACGCCGCCAGCGGCACCAAGCACCAAAAGTGTTTCGCCTTTCAGTAGTTTAGCCCGGTCTTTTAAGGCGTGGTAAGAGGTACCATAATTATACATTAAGGAAGATGCCGTAACGTAATCCATGCCTTTTGGTAAAGGGAAAACACGACTTTGGTCTACCACCGCCTCTTCTGCAAAGCCGCCCCAGCCACAAAGGGAGAGCACTTTGTCTCCTTTTTTGAAATGATTAACGTTTTTCCCTACACTTTTTACTATTCCTGCCGCTTCGGCTCCTGGTGAAAAGGGAAGCTCTGGTTTAAACTGATAGAGGTTTTGAATGATGAGCACATCCGGGAAATTGGCACTACAGGCTTTGATGTCTATTAAAACCTCATTTGCACTTGGCTTAGGGTTGTCAATGTTTTTGAAGACTAGGGAGTCTGGTTTTCCGTGAGTCTCACATAAAATGGCTTTCATATAGGTTTGTTGATTTTTGATAAACTAGATACAAAAAATTCAAGATATTCCTGCTAAAACCTCAAAAAAGAGAGGCAATTGTCAATATTATTAGGGCATTGTCGTTTTGCAATCGTGGAATTAAATACCCACACGATAACGTTAGAATATTGAGCGTAGCAAATTCATTAGTACAGTTTTTGCCATTTAAGCTCAAAAGGGTCAAATTTTGACTTAAAGAGTTAAGAAAATGAAAAAGAAATTAACAATAGTAGGCTTGGTGCTCGCCTTAGGTTTTTTAGGAGCCGCTTTGGCGAAGCAAGTAAAAGCCCGGGGCATTAATCCAGAGAAGCAAAATATCTCCTTTGGTCGTTTTGCAGTTGGTGATGAGGTAAGCGATTTTAAGCTAAAAAACGTGGACGGTAAAATGGTCTCCATGAGTGACTTTTCCTCAGCAAAGGGGTTCATTTTGGTTTTCACCTGTAACCACTGTCCATTTTCTAAAGCTTATGAAGAAAGGCTGGTTCAGCTAAACGGAAAGTATATGTCTAAGGGTTTTCCGTTGATAGCCATTAATCCTAATGACCCAGAAGCTTACGAGGAAGATAATTACGAGAATATGAAAAAAAGGGCGGCAGAAAGAGGCTTTACTTTTCCATATTTGGTAGATGATAAAGGAGTAGCTAAAAGCTATGGAGTGTCAAGAAATCCTCAAGCCTTTGTGATAGAGAAAGTAGGGACTAAAAACATAGTGAGATACATTGGTGCCATTGACGACAGTCCTAAAAGTGAAGGATTGGTAAGCAATAAATACGTAGAACAGGCCATTGAAAACCTTTTGGTAAGCAAGCCGGTAGTAACGCAAAACACCAGAGCCATTGGCTGTGCAATGAGCTGGAGAAGCAATTAAACGCAGCTAAAACATTAATTCAGAGAAAGGGTTGTCCATTGGGCAGCCCTTTTTTGTTAGTTTTGAAACAAAATTTAAAAGCAATGTCAATTCCTTCTCAGCCGCCATTATTTACTCCAGAACGCATGAATCACTTAGTTGCCTTTGATAGGCTACTAACCATCATGGATGAGCTTCGTGAGCAGTGTCCTTGGGATAAAAAACAGACCATGGAGAGCCTTAGACACTTGACCATTGAGGAAACGTATGAGCTTTCGGATGCTATTTTAGATGGAGACTTGGAAGAGATAAGAAAGGAACTAGGTGACATTATGCTTCACATGGTTTTCTATGCCAAAATAGGTTCAGAAAAAGAGGCTTTTGATATTTCGGAGGTGCTACATGGCATTTGCGATAAGCTGGTTTCTCGTCATCCACATATTTATGGCGATGTTAAAGTAGAAAACGAGGAAGATGTAAAGCAAAACTGGGAAAAGCTAAAGCTCAAAGAAAAAGGGAATAAGTCGGTTTTGGGTGGTGTACCTAAATCTTTGCCAGCACTGGTTAAAGCCATGCGAATCCAAGAAAAAGCCAGAGGTATAGGCTTTGATTGGGAAGAAAAATCTCAGGTTTGGGCTAAAGTGGAGGAAGAAATGCAAGAGTTCAAGGAGCAGTTTGACACTGAAAAGTCAGAGGCTATTGACACTAAAGAAGCTGAGGCCGAATTTGGCGATGTGCTGTTTTCTCTCGTAAACTATGCTCGTTTTATTGATATAAATCCAGAAACCGCTCTAGAAAGAACCAATAAGAAGTTTATCAAAAGGTTTCAATATTTAGAATTAAAAGCAAAGGAAAACAACAAACAGCTTTCAGATATGACTTTGGCAGAAATGGATGTTTTTTGGGAAGAGGCTAAAAAGGTCTAGTGGTATCTTCGCTCCATGCGTCGAAACCTAGTTCTGTTTTTCCCATCTACCCTTGAGGCTACCGCCCAAAGTGCTGCTGGCAACCAACCAAGAATGGTGAGTTGAAGAAACAAACATAGTATTCCTCTAAGAATTTTACCCCTCAAAAAGAAAGACAACCAAGGAAGTAATACGGCAATTAGTAACATAGCTTTTTTATTTCTACGAAAATAATTGCCGCATCTTACATTTTCAATCTCTTATTGATAAGCGGTTTGTAGCCTATTTATAGTTTTACTTCACAGCCACCATTGGCTCCAGACTTTAGTACAGCTTCTACCACTCTAATGTCACGCAGGCCTTCTTCACCTGGGCAGAGGTATGGCTTTTTATTAATTATTGACAGTGCGTCGTCATCTAATTGAAGTGGTTGTTGGCGGTCTATTGGCGTATAAATTTCTGTCCCGTCAGACATGCTTCCTTTGTTTCCACCATAGCCAGACTGTGGTTCCATTTTAAGCCAGCCCTTTTCGTAATTAACCTGAAGGTGGTTCATACTTATTCCAAAACTAGATTGGCAGCTGGCTCTTGCCCCGCTAGGGAATTCTAGAATGTATGCGGCACTTTCTTCTACTTCATGATAAATTTCTGGTTGGGTGGTATAGGTTTGTGCTCTAACACTTATCGGTTCTTCCCCAGTTGCCATTCTAGCACCTTGTATGGCATAAACACCCATATCTCCCATTACGCCACCACCCATGGCTTTACTTTGTTTCCAGTGGTTTGTTCTGCCATCTACATAACCAGCGGCGGAGGTAACCATTTTTACCTTACCAAATTTTTGTTCTTTTACTACTTTTTGGTATGCTTGAATATTTGGGTCATGCTGGCATCGGTAGCCTATTGAAAGGCCAACTTTGTTTTTATTGCAAGCGTCTATCATTGCTTGACAGTCTGCCGCGGTAGGAGCCATTGGTTTTTCACACCACATATGTTTACCCGTTTCAGCACCACGTACGGTATATTCTCGGTGCATTGATGGAGGTAAAATCACATAAATTATATCAATGTCTGGGTTGTTGGCTATGCTGTCATAGTTGTCATAGGTGTAAATATTCTTATCTACAATACCATATTTCTCTTGCCATGTTGGAATCTTTGATGGGCTACCAGTCACTATTCCTTTTAATTCGCAATGTTTAGTTTTTAATAGAGCAGGAGCTATTAAGTCAGTGCTATAATAGCCTAGGCCAACCAAGGCTACGCCCAGTTTCTCTTTTACAGGTCTGGTAGCAGCTAAGAGTACATTTGGCGAAAAGGCAGCCACAGAGGAGGCTAAAATTGACTTTTTAACAAACGAACGACGGGTGGTATTCATAAGAGTTGAATTATTTATTGTGTTTAATTAAATTGAATTTACGACGATTTAAGTGGAGTTTCAAAATTTAAAGTCAGGTCAAAAAAAATAAATTTGGCAAGAAACTACGTAGGTCTAAATGAATCAAACTACTTTTCGAACTGAAATGAGATATGATTGAAAGTTATAGGTAGAAAAGAACGGGCAGACTTGCCAGCTTTGGCTTTGTTTAATGTTGGGGCTAAAGTAGATACAGGTGCGTACACGTCTAGTATGCACTGTGAAAAAGTTACGGAAATAGATGGAGGTATTTCTTGTCAATTTCTTAACTCACATAAGTCTAAAGAATCAGTAGAAAATGTCATTTTTACTGACTTTCGTAAAAGAAAAGTCAAAAGCTCAAATGGTATAGAAGAAGAACGCTATTCTATTTGGACAAAAATTTGCCTTGGGGAAGATGTTTTTGACATTGAGCTAACACTTACAAATAGAAGCGAAATGAAAACCCCGCTACTCTTGGGCAGAAAATTTATTAAGGGTAAATATTTAGTGGATGTCGCTAAAAAAGAGATATTAAAAAAATGAAGATTGTAATTCTATCGAGAAACGCCAACTTATATTCTACAAGGAGGCTAAAAGAGGCAGCTGAAAAGCGTGGACATGAAGTTCAAATTATTAGTCCATTGAAATGCGACTTAGTAATTGAAAAGAAAAAACCACAGATTTTTTATAACGGAAGCTTTATAACGGGTGTTGACGCCATTATTCCAAGAATAGGAGCATCGGTAACTTTTTATGGTACAGCTGTGGTGAGGCAATTTGAGATGATGAAAGTATTTACCACGGTAGAGTCTCAAGCATTGGTCAGGAGCAGAGATAAGCTTCGAAGCCTACAAGTTTTAGCAAGAGCTGGTTTGGGTTTGCCAAAGACGGTTTTTACTAATTACTCTAAAGATACTGAGCAGGTGATTGAGAAAGTAGGAGGACCTCCATGTATTATTAAATTATTAGAAGGAACTCAGGGTGTGGGTGTGGTATTGGCAGAAACACAAAGTGCCGCTACATCTGTTTTAGATGCTTTTCAAGGCCTTCAGGCAAGAGTTATAGTGCAAGAATTTATAAAAGAAGCTAATGGTTCTGATATACGTGCTTTTGTGGTAGATGGTGTAGTAGTAGGGGCCATGAAACGTCAAGGAAAAGAAGGCGAGTTTAGGTCTAACCTACACCGTGGTGGCTCAGCAGAGGTAGTAGAACTGACTGAAGAAGAAGAGAATGCAGCCCTTAAGTCGGCTCGTGTACTTGGCTTGGGTGTAGCCGGAGTTGATATGCTTCGGTCAAACAGTGGACCAAAAATTATGGAAGTTAACTCTTCTCCTGGTTTAGAGGGAATAGAAAGGGCAACAGGGCAAGATATTGCCAAATCTATTATCAGATACATTGAAAGACACGCTGATAGCTAGCCTAAGGCCACATCTAAAAACATCATGACCGCAAAACCTATCATCGCACCGATGGTAGAAAGGTCTGTTTTGTCACCGCTTTGGGAAGTAGGAATTAGTTCTTCTACCACCACAAAAATCATGGCACCAGCGGCAAAAGCTAGGGCATAGGGTAATATAGGAGTTACGTATAATACTAAAAGTGCTCCTAAAACACCTGCTACGGGTTCTACCATTCCTGACATTTGACCATAATTAAAGGCTTTAAGCCTTGAAAAACCTTCACGTCTTAATGGGACAGAAACGGCTGCTCCTTCAGGGAAGTTTTGAATTCCAATACCTATGGCAAGAGCTATAGCTCCTGTGAGGATTCCCATGTCTGGATTGTTTGCCAATGCTCCAAAAGCCACACCTACTGCCAGGCCTTCTGGGATATTGTGAAGGGTTATTGCCAGTACTAGGAGAACACTTCTTTGCCATGAAGTTTTTATTCCTTCTGCTTTATCCATAGAGCGATTAAGATGAAGGTGAGGAAGGGTTTTGTCTATGCCATATAAAAAAGCTCCGCCAAGTAAAAAACCTACCACTGCAGGTACCCACCCTGTGGTACCATTTTCTTCGGCCATGTCAATAGCGGGAGCTAATAATGACCAAAAACTGGCCGCAATCATGACGCCAGCGGCAAAACCAAGCATTAAATTTAGTACCCTTTGATCAATTTTTTTAAAGAAAAAGACAAGGCCTGCCCCGAGTGCCGTAAGCCCCCAAGTGAAAAGTGTGGCGACGAGTGCTAAAAGAACGGGGTTATAATCTAGTAGGAAGGATAATTTCTCCATAATGTTTAGGCAAATCTAAAAAATTTGTTTTGAGGCTCGAATATACAAATTATTTGAATAATTTTCTTAAAAACAGCTTTATAACGATATTTGAGCAATATTTTAAAAGACATAATGACAAAAACAATAACACTAGTATCCCTCATCTTTTTAAGTTTTCAGCTTTCTGCTCAGCGTATTTTTCCGCACAACTGGTTCAATGCCAAGAATTTTTATTCTGACATTGAAGTTGGAACAGGGGGAAATGAAAAACTCCTGAGCATGACTGATATTAAGTCAAATGTAAAAGGCGACTATTTCTGGGAAGAAGGCTTTCAAAAAGGGAAGGTATATTTCTATCAGCAAAATATGACTACTGCTACTGGAGAAACCGTGGGTCTTGATAGTTTAGTAGGGGTAGAAACGAGGTTTGACCTTTGGAATAATAACGTAGAGTTTAAATATGGTGAGCAAATCAAGATTATAGAGACGTCAAAGGTTTCAAACATTTTGTGCTTGAATGAAGATAATTCAGTTTCACAGTTTATTAACCCTAAAGAGTTTGAAAGTAAAAACGTTAAAGGCTTTTTCGAATTATTAGGAGCTAGAGATGGTATTGCCTTCTTGCAATCAAAAGAAATAAGCGTTCAAAGGGGAGATTATAATGCCGTGTTAGACGTGGGAAGCAAGGAGCCAATAATTAACAAGAAAAACCATTACCATTTCTGGGATGGAGAAGAACTTGTTTCTATAGACTCCAAGAAAGAAGTTATGAACTTGGTAAACTCACTGGGTATAGATGCTAAGTATTACCTGAAAAGCTCTAAAAACAAATTAAGGCAAACAGAAGATTATAAGAAGCTAGCTCACTTCGTTTTTGAAACTGGGCGTTAATCGTAGTACAGTTTTATATTGAAGCCGTTTTCTATCAATTAAGAATAGAAAACGGCTTTTTTGGTATTATTAGCTTCGTTTTTCTAAGAAAATGAAAATTTGATTAGGAGTTCGTTCTGTCAAAAGTCGATTCTGTTAACTTTGTCGAACCATATTTATTAAAAGCATTCAATGAAACATTTTATTACCCCTTCTGATGTACCTAATATTCAAGATTTAATAGAAGAAGGATTGGCCCAAAAGGCTAACCCTTTGGCACATAAATCTTTAGGGAAAGACAAAACACTCGTTCTTTTGTTCTTTAACTCAAGCCTTAGAACTCGTCTGAGTACTCAGAAAGCGGGTTTAAATCTAGGAATGAACGTAATAGTGATGAATGTGGGCTCAGATAGCTGGCAATTGGAGTTTGGTGATGGTGTAAAAATGAATGGCAATAAAGCAGAGCATATTAAAGAAGCGGCAGCTGTTATTGGTCAATATGCAGATATTATAGGTGTAAGAGCTTTTGCAGGACTGACAGATGCGGAAGAAGATTATAAAGAGTTGGTTTTAGAAAGCTTTAGGTCCTTAGCTGGTGTGCCTATTGTTAATTTGGAGTCGGCCACACGTCACCCTTGTCAGTCATTGGCAGATTTAATAACTATTGAAGAATTAAAAACTAAAACAAGGCCTAAAGTAGTTTTGACTTGGGCTCCACATATTAAGCCTTTGCCTCAGGCGGTAGGAAACTCTTTTGCCGAATGGCTTAACCTTACGGACTATGATTTTGTGATAACAAATCCTGAAGGGTATGACTTACCAGAAGCGTACAGAGGAAATGCCACGGTAACTCATAATCAAGCAGAGGCTTTTGAAGGAGCAGACTTTATTTATGCTAAAAACTGGTCATCTTATACCGACTATGGAAAGGTGCTTCCAGGAAATGAAGATTGGATTATTTCGGAAGATAAAATGGCACTTACAGACAATGCCAAGTTTATGCACTGTTTGCCCGTCAGAAGAGGTTTGATAGTGGAAGATGAGGTTATTGACTCAGATAATTCTGTAGTTATTCAGCAAGCTGGAAACAGGGTTTGGTCTGTTCAAGCTGCCATGAAGAAAATTTTGGAGGGTTTGTAAAAGAGATTGTTTTCGGGTTCTCAAACAAAGAAAATCCCCTTTCTAATTATTTTAGAAAGGGGATTCTTTTATAAAAATAAATCTGTCTTAAAGGTCTACTGCTACTTTATAAGTAGGGTCTTCTATGATGTTTACATCAATGATTTTTTCCGCATTAGCTAACAGTTTTCGGCAATCTTCACTTAGGTGTTTCAGGTGTACCTCTTTACCCGCTTTTTGATAACGTTCCGTTATTTTATTCAAGGCTTCTATTCCAGACATATCATTGACACGACTTTCTTTAAAGTCAATAATTACTTTGTCGGGGTCTGTTTGTACCTCAAATTTATCGGCAAATGTTTGAGTAGATGCAAAGAAAAGAGGCCCGTAAATCTCATAATGCTTAACCCCTTCTTCATCTGTATATTTTCTTGCTCGAATTCTTTTAGCATTTTCCCAAGAGAAAACTAAAGCAGAAATTACAACTCCAATAAGTACGGCAAGAGCTAAATTATGGAGCAGCACGGTAATAGCGGCAACCAACATTCCTACTAATATATCGTGGTTTGGCATCTTGCCAATTACCTTAAAACTAGCCCACTCAAAAGTACCAATAGACACCATAAACATAAGTCCAACCAATGCCGCCATAGGCATTTGCTCAATGTACTGAGCACCAAACATCACAAAAACTAGGAGCATAACCGAGGCGACTATTCCCGATAGTCTTGCTCTGGCTCCAGATGAAATATTGATAAGGCTTTGCCCTATCATAGCACAGCCACCCATTCCCGAGAAAAAACCTGTTACCACATTGGCAAGACCTTGAGCTACTGCTTCTTTATTACTGCTACCTCTTGTCTCTGTAATCTCGTCAATAAGGTTAAGTGTCAATAAGCTCTCAATAAGTCCTACACCCGCCACTATCAAGGCAAAAGGAAAGATGATAGTCAAAGTTTCCAAAGTAAAAGGAACTTCTGGAATATGAAAAGGAGGAAAACCTCCATTGATAGAACTAATATCTCCTACGGTTTTAGTTTGTAAACCAAAGCCAATAACTATAGCCGTAATTACAAGAATAGCCGCCAAGCCTGAAGGAATCAACTTAGTCAACTTAGGAAGCCCCCAAATTATAAGCATGGTTAAAAGAACCAGACCTATCATAATGTAAAGCTGACTTCCCTGCATCCACTCCATGGAGCCATCTAAAGCAGGCACTTTAAATGAACTCAACTGAGCCATGAAAATCACAATGGCTAAACCATTTACAAAACCAAACATTACCGGATGAGGCACCAGTCTGATGAATTTACCTAACTTAAAGAAGCCAGCGGCCATCTGAATTAAACCAGCTAATACCACGGTGGCAAAGATATACTCCACTCCATGCATTTTAGCCAACCCTACTATAACCACAGCTATAGCTCCAGTGGCACCAGAAATCATTCCAGGCCTTCCTCCAAAGATGGAAGTTATAAGACCAATAGAAAAGGCCGCATACAGGCCCGTAAGTGGGTGCAAGCCAGCAATTAACGCAAAGGCAATAGCCTCTGGAATTAAGGCCAAAGCAACAGTCAAACCAGATAAAATCTCGTTCTTATAGTCTACTTTTTGTTTTAGGTCAAAAAGAGTAAAAATTTGACTCATAAATTATTATTATAAATTTTCAATATTGAACTTACTACAAACAGAAGGCAGTTTTTATGCCACAATCTTTAATCCACAAAGGACTAAAAATTGATTTATAAAAACTGCCAGAAAAATATTAATTTACTATTAGGCTTTTTCTATCTCCACCACCCAGTCGTCTTGTTCTACCACAGAACCTTGCTCTAACTGTACAGAGGCTACTATACCTTCAAAAGGAGATGCTACAATAGATTCCATTTTCATAGCTTCTATTACAAACAATGGCGTGTTTTTAGCCACTTCGTCACCTTTCTTAACTAGTACTCTAGAAATACGACCTTGAAGCGGAGCTCCTATATCGCCTTCCTTGCTTATTTTCTTATTAGTAGGTTTAGTCACTTTTAAAGCCGTGTCACGAACTTTGATTTTTCGTGTTTGACCATTCAGTTCAAAACTCACAGTTCTCTTACCTTCATCGTCAGATTCAGAAGTGTACAGGTACCTAACTAAGATAGTTTTACCAGCTTCTATCTGGATCATTATTTCTTGATTCTGATGTAGACCATACCAGAAAGCATGCGAAGGTATAAGGCTTACGTCACCATATTTCTCACGGTTGGCGTGGAAGTCTTCATAAACCTTGTCGTAAAGTTTATAGGCTAAGAAATCCAAGTAACCATCTGAGTTTGGGAAGTCTATTTGGAACTGGGCAAATTCCTTTTCAAGGTCAATTGGCTCCATATGAGCATTTGGCCTATCAGTAAAAGGCTTCACATCTTTTAAGATGATTTTTTGAAGCTCTTTAGGGAATCCTCCTGGAGGCTGACCTAGGTCGCCTCTAAAGAACCCTTTAACAGACTCAGGGAAAGAGAGCGTATCTCCTTTCTTGAAAATATCGTCAGCGTCTATGCTGTTTGATGTCATAAACAGAGCCATATCACCTACTACTTTAGAAGATGGCGTCACTTTGACAATATCTCCTAAAAGATTATTAACTATCGCATAGTTCTCTTTTAATAAATCAAATTTGTCTCCAAGTCCTAAAGAAATTGACTGAGACTTCAAGTTTGAATATTGACCGCCAGGCATTTGGTGCTCATAAACCTCAGCACTTCCAGACTTAAGCCCAGATTCAAATGGAGCGTACATAGCTCTTACGTCTTCCCAGTAGTTTGAGTACTGATTTAATTTATGTAAGTCCATTTCGCACTCTCTCTCGGTACCTTGTAGCATAGCTACCACCGAGTTAAAGTTTGGCTGCGATGTCAAACCTGACAAACCACCTAAAGCACAGTCAATAACATCAACCCCAGATTCAGTTGCTTTTAAATAGGTAGCTGGCTGAATAGATGATGTATCATGTGTATGCAAGTGAATTGGAAGGTCAATTGCCTTCTTCATTTCTCTTACTAAAACCTCTGCTGTATATGGTTTAAGCAAACCAGCCATATCTTTTATGGCAATAATGTGAGCACCTTCGTCTTCTAGCTGACGAGCCATGTCTAAGTAATACTGTAACGTATATTTCTTTTGATTTGGGTCAAGCATTTCGCCGGTATAGCAAATAGCAGCTTCTGCCAAAGAGTTGGTACGCTCTCTAACAGTTCTGATGCTTAACTTCATGGACTCAATCCAGTTAAGTGAATCAAAGATTCTGAAAACATCAATACCGTTTTCGGCAGACTTCTCAATAAAGCTTTCTACAAGGTTATCAGGATATGCTGTATAACCTACTGCATTTGAACCTCTAAGAAGCATCTGAAGAAGCATGTTTGGCATAGCCTCTCTAAACTCTTGTAGACGTCTCCAAGGGCTTTCATAAAGAAAACGCATGGCTACATCAAAAGTAGCACCACCCCACACTTCCATAGAAAACAGCTGAGGGAAGTTTTTGGCAAAGCCTTCAGCTACCTGCAGCATGTCTGTAGTTCTTACTCGAGTAGCAAGCAATGATTGGTGTCCGTCTCTAAAAGTAGTATCTGTATAAAGAATTGATTTTTGATCTTTTACCCACTGAGCAAACTTATCAGCTCCCATGCTGTCAAGCCTTTGCTTATTCCCGTCTGGGTAAGAGCTATATGGGTCAATGATTGGAACTTTAGGAAGCTCAAAATCAATTTTTTCTACTTTACCTAGGGTTGGATTTCCGTTAACTATAACGTCGGCTAAAAGTTTCATCGCTCTGGTAGAACGGTCTTTTGGTTTACGAAGTACCAATAGATCTGGACGGCTCTCAATGAATGAAACCCTAGCTTTTCCTTTTTGAAACTCTTTATCGTTAATTACATTACTTAGAAAAGGGATGTTCGTTTTTACCCCTCTAATTCTGAACTCAACCAATGCTCTTGATAATCGCTGAGCAGCACCTTTTAGGGTACGGCCTCTTGCGGTTACTTTAACAATCATTGAGTCAAAGTAAGGCGAAATTTTCATGCCGGGATAGGCACTTCCTTCGTCTAATCTTATACCAAAACCTGCCGCATTTCTGTAGGCAATGATAGTTCCAAAGTCGGGTTTGAAGCCGTTGGCAGGGTCTTCCGTAGTTATTCTACACTGAATCGCGAAGCCTTTTAAAGGCACTTCATCTTGATTATGAATATAAATTCCGTTGTCAGAAAGTTTATGACCCATTGCTATCAAAAGCTGGGTTCTAACTATATCAACACCGGTTATTTCTTCCGTTATAGTGTGCTCTACCTGAATACGTGGATTAACCTCAATGAAGTAAACGTTTTCTTCTTTATCAACTAAAAACTCTACCGTACCAGCATTTGAGTAATTTACAGCTTTACCCATTTTAATGGCGTAATCGTAAAGTTTTTGTCTGGTCTCCTGCTTTAAACCTACAGAAGGAGCTACCTCAACTACCTTTTGAAACCTACGCTGTACAGAGCAGTCTCTTTCATAAAGGTGAATAAGGTTACCGTGTTTATCTCCTAAAAGCTGTACCTCTAGGTGTTTTGGTTCCAAAACGAATTTTTCAAGAAAAACTACATCATTTCCAAAGGCAGTTTTGGCTTCGTTCTTTGCTTCAGAATACGCTTTAGGGAAATCTTCTGCATTATGCACCACTCGCATACCTCTACCACCGCCACCAGCTACAGCTTTCACCATCATCGGGAAACCTATTTCTTTGGCTCTTTCTAGGGCAAATTCCGGATTCGGAATATCTTCTCTAAAGTCAGGAATCAAAGGTACACCTGCTTTTTTAGCCATGTTTTTGGCGGCTACTTTATCGCCTAAAGCATCCATAGCTTCAGGCTCAGGACCTACAAAAATGATTCCTTCTGCTTGGCATCTTCTAACTAGCGTTACGTTTTCAGAAAGTAGACCATATCCAGGATGAATTCCATCAATTTTTTTGTCTTTGGCTAATTGAATGATGCCTTCAATATCTAAGTAAGGTTGAAGGGCCTCGTCATTTGTCCCTATTTGATAAGCTTCGTCTGCTTTGTATCTGTGAAGTGAGTATCTATCTTCAAAAGTATATAGAGCTACGGTAGTAATTCCCAGTTCAGATGCTGCTCGCATTATTCTGATGGCAATTTCTCCACGGTTAGCTATAAGTAATCTTTTTATTGGTTTTATGTAATCTTTCATCTAATCGGATTGGGGGTAAATGTCAGGTTCTCAATAGAGAATATAGCATAAGTAAACTCTAAAAACTAACGAATTTAGTGGTCGAGGCTAAGTAGATCAATTTTTGAGACTAGAATCTCAATCTAATCTTGGAATAGTTCAATTTAGGGGGTATTTTGTGTAAAACTATCCTATAGCCTTGGCTGGATTACCAAAAACGGTGGTGTTTTCCGCTACATTTTCAATAACTACAGAACCAGCTCCAACGCGAGCATTTTTACCAATAGTTATTCCTGAAACTACGGTAACGTTAGCTCCCAAAAATGCACCTTCTTCTATTTTGGCTTCACTTGAAATAACGGAACCACTTCCTATTTCTACATAGTCTCCAACCTCCGCCTCTGCGTCTATCACAACTGATGTGCCTAAAATATTCAGGTTACCAATTTTGGCAAAAGGACCTACAATTGTACTAGCTGCTATCAAATTTCCATGTCCAATTATAGCTTCTTCCGACAGTACTGCAGATTTATGAATGGCATTGATTGGCATGGTCTTGCGTTTTTTATTTAGCATTTCGGCAAGGCTCTTTCTGTCGGCTTGGTTTTTAACAGCTACAAAAGCTTCTGTTTTTTTACCAATGATTTTTAGAATTCTGGCGTCGTCCGTAGCTCCCATAATCATAACTGTTCCTATTTCAGTGTTATGAAGTTCCGCTTTATCATCTAATATGCCATAAATGAGTACACTGTTCTCGTTAAATATATCGAGAGCTATTTTTCCTAAGGTGCCAGCACCAAAAATTATAACGGGATTATCCATTTTGATTTTAATATAAATTTTTAAGCTGGTTTTTATATGCCAGTCTTCTTTCTCTAAAACGTTCTTTACTGTATGAATAAAGAATTTGCAAAGCTAGTGGGATTCTCTCAGAGTTTTGACCTCCAAAAAGACTAGTTTCAATTTCTCTAATAGCTAAACCTACTTTTTGTCCAGAAACCTTTTCAATTTCTACGGAAGATAGGGAGTCAAATGGTTTTTTTTCTATCCATTTCATTTGGTTTCGCCATAAGCCCAAAACCTGTTCTAGGTTTTCAGGGTTTAGCTCAGATTTCATTAGGTTCAGAAAATTCTTATTGTAAACATTTTGCTTTTCTTGAAACCGATAAAGAAGTATTTGTTTTTTGATTTGATTTTGAAAAATTAAAGCCAAAAGAGCAAGAAGGCTTAGTATGCCGAAAAAGATAAGTAGTCCAATGGAGAGCATCCTATTATCATTCTTCTTTATGAAATCTGCAGAAGAAACAAGTAGCCTTTCTTTTAGCAAGCTGTCTGAAACTAACTCTTGAAAGAATAGGCTGTCCGTGTTTGACCAGAAGGCAGTACTATCGTTTTCAGTAAATGTCCAAACGGGAAGTTTGAGGGTTTGAATTTTGTCAACATTAAATGTCCTAAGGGTATAAATAACACTATCTACACTTGTGGAGTCTTTAGTATATGTAGGAAAAAAAACGTAGGTTTTTAATTCGAATGGCTTAAAGTAGGCGGCTTTATTTGGGAAAAAGACATCGTTTTTAGCATTGTGCTTATAGGTTAATGAAACCTTTATGTCTTGACCTACATTGGCATTTTTTGAGATAAAGTTTAAGCTTGGATTTTGACCAAAAGCAGTGATGGAAAAAGCACTTATCAAAGTCCAAATTCTTAAAAAAGTAAGGGGGTATTTTAAGTTTGCTACTATCACTTTCTTACTCTAAATAATTCAACAAGCCTTGGTATAAAGTCTTCGGTAGACGAAATAGATAGGTACGAAGCGTTATACTGCCTACAAAGTTTTTCTAAAGTATTCTTACTGTCGCTAAATGACTGTTTCATTCCTTTTTGAAACTTTCTAGAAGAAGTATTTATCCATTTCAAGGTATTGTTTTCTGTGTCTTGAATCGGAATTAAACCCAATTGGGGTAAATTCACTTCTCTGTCGTCATATAAATGTAAAACCACAAGGTCATGTTTTTTTGCAAGTGCCTTGAGATTGTCTTGGTAGCCTTCATCCTGAAAATCGGAAATCATTATGATAACGCTTTTCCTTTTAAGAATATTTAAAGTAAAACGAATGGCTTCTGTAATATCTGTTTTGAATGATTTTGGAACAACTTGAAAGAGTTTCAAAATGAAGTTGTAGGCGTGTTTCATGCCGTTATCAGGCTTTAGGTAAAGCTCCTTTTGGTCTGAGAAACAGTATAAACCTACGTGACTAGACTCTTTGATGGCAGACAGTGCCATCACGCCACAAATCTCTTTCGCTCGGTCAATTTTTGCTTTTCCGTGTTCGCCTACCTGTTGCGAAGCACTCATATCAAGCAGAAAAAAGACAGTTTGTTCTTTCTCTTCCTTAAAAATTTTAACGTAAGCTCCGTGGCCTTTTGCGGTGGTAATCCAATCAATAGTTCTTACATCATCGCCATATTGATAGGTTCTTAAGTCGGCAAATTCCAAACCAGTTCCCTTAAAAATAGAGCTAAAATTACCGTGCATTTGCGAGTTGACGGCTTTTCTAATTCTAATTTCATATTTGTCCAGTCTGGAAAATATCTTTTTCACGGGGTATTAAGCTTTTTTATAATCTGCTTTATTATTAAGAATGCAGGCATTGATTACTTTTGTTGAGCAAAGTTAGTGGGTTTATCTGAAATTCGCTTTTAAGATAGGAGTGCTTAAATCTTAAATTCTTTGGAATCTTTAATATTTTGACTATCAATTAGTTATAATTATGGTGGGTTTGAAAACTATCAAGGTACTAGTTTTGGCATTATTTTTCATGAGTTGTGGTAATGAGGATGCTCCAGAAAACCTGATTTCGGAGGAGGTCATGGTTGATTTGATTTGCGAAACGCATATTTTAGAGTCAAAGGTGGGTAGGATGAACCTAAACAGTTATGATTCGTCTCATGTGGCATTTCAGTACCTTCAGAAGAAGCTTTGGGAAGAGAAAGGAGTGGATTCTCTACAGTATAATGAGAGTTATGAGTATTATGCCAAGTACCCAAAGCTTTTTACCGAGATTTATCAGAAGGTAGAAGACAACCTGGAGGCAATGGAAAATAAAGCTAAAGGAATAGAAACGGCAGAACCAATTTCGATAGAATAAAGTGTAATGAAAGAGAACTTAGTTATCATACCTACATATAATGAAAAGGAGAACATTGAAGCCATAATACTTAAGGTTTTCAGTCTACCTGTGTCTTTTCATGTGCTAATAGTGGATGATGGCTCTCCTGACGGAACTGCTGATATTGTAAAAAACTTGCAACAAAGGTATTCTGAAGAACTTCACTTAGAAGAGCGTGCAGGTAAGTTAGGTTTAGGTACGGCCTACATTCATGGATTTAAATGGGCTTTAGCGAGAAGCTATCAGTTTGTTTTTGAAATGGATGCCGACTTTTCTCATAATCCAGATGACTTAGTTCGACTTTATAATTCTTGTAAAATAGATGGGAATGATATGTCTATTGGCTCTAGATATATCTCCGGGGTAAATGTGGTAAACTGGCCTATAGGACGAGTTTTGATGTCTTATTTTGCTGGAGTATATGTTCGTTTTTTAACACGAATGCCTTTTATGGATCCTACTGGGGGTTTTGTTTGTTATACCAGAAAGGTTTTAGAAACTATTCCGTTAGATAAAATTACGTTTGTGGGTTACGCATTTCAGATAGAAATGAAGTTTAACGCCTACCTCTATAAGTTTAAAGTGCACGAAGTACCTATTATTTTTACAGACCGTACCAAAGGCACCTCAAAAATGTCATCAGGCATTTTTAAGGAAGCCATCTTTGGTGTGGTAATAATGAAAATATGGAGCTGGTTTAAAAAGTTCGAGCGTTAAACGGTTGTGTCTGTTTTATACTGAATACCTGCTTCTTTTCTGGTTTTATCTAATAACCTTATTAGTTTTAAGCTCTGAGAAAGAGGCCATAAGTCTGACTCTGTTTTTCTTTTTCTAAGGCAGTCGTTCACTTCTTCTATCTCATAATCGTAGCCCAAAGTTTCCCTTGGAAACTTGAAAACCTGTGATTCTCCTTCATTCGGAATAAACTCTATTTCCTTTGATTCATGAAACTTAGTTTTCATGACAATGCGTCCCTCCGTGCCGAAAATAGTCGCTTCGGTATTAGTGGGTGCACCAAAAGTACAACTCAATTTGGCAATGGCGTTACTATCATATTTATACAAAAATGCGGTAGTTTCATCTACACCTGTTGGGCCCTTAGTAGAAGTGGCTAAAATGGTAGAAGGATAATCCAGAATTAAAAGCGATAAAAAAGCAGGATAGAGACCAATGTCTAAGAATGCACCACCGCCATATTCAGGATTTAAAACCCTTCTTTCTGGCAAAAATGGTGGAATAAAACCAAAGTCTGCTTGAAGCAGTTTTATGTCACCCAGAGCCTTTGATGCTATAATTTCAAGGACTTTTTTAGTGCTAGGCATAAAACGAGTCCAAAGAGCTTCCATTAAGAAGGTTTCTTTCTCTTTTGCCAAATCAATCATCTCTTGCACCTCTTGCTCATTCATGGCAAACGGCTTTTCACAAAGAACCGCTATGCCTTTATTTAAGCAAAGTTTTGTGCATTCGGCATGACTGGTGTGAGGTGTTGCTATGTAAATAGCATCTAACTCTGGTGTATTAAATATTTCCTCATAAGAGCCATAGGCATATGTGGCGTCATATCTTCTGCCAAAATCTGTTGCTCTTTCGATAGAGCGTGAAGCTACGGCTATTAGTTTTGTGTCTTTGACGGTAGCTAAATCTGACGCAAATTTCTCTGCTATTCTACCTATTCCAATAATTCCCCAGTGAATTGTCTTGCTCATTAAATGTTCTTTTTTGAACATCTAATTTATAAGAAAAAGGTGAGATTATTTTTTTATGAATCGCTTTGTTAAGCTTTGCTCTTTGGTGATGACCTTAATAATGTAGGTCCCAGGGTTTAAGTTCTGAATGTTTAATTTCCAACCCTCTTCGTTTGAGTAGCTGTTTTCTGTTTTTTGTGAAATACCAGCAATATTAAAAACAGTAATAGAGGCCTGAGGATCAAAAACGGAAAGGATTGCCTTTTGAGTGGAAGGGTTAGGGTATAACGAAACAACTGTTTTTTCTGGAGCTAGTGCTAATGGGGTGTTTTGAATTAATAAACTAGGCCCTAAATATGTTTTACCGTTTGTGCCATAATACTTAAGGCGATAATAGTTTGCTCCCAATCTTAACTGAGGGTCTAAATAATTATAGTTTTTTCGGCTACTGCTATTTCCAGAAATGGAAAAGGTTTGAAGCGGGATAAATGAGGTGTTGTCCGCACTTTTTTCTACTACAATTGATTTGGCAGAAAACTCATAATTAGTTCTCCATGAAAGCTCTCCTTGATTATCTAGGTTTCTGAAGCCTCTAAAATCTGTAATTTCAATAGGAGTGGGCTCACCCAACATTAACAGCCAAAAGTCGTTTTCGCCATTGTTTTTTGATACGTCTTCAGAAGAACTACGGCTTATCCCGGCAATAGCCCATGTCTCCTCGCTTAGGGCAATTCCTCCTCGACCTACGTCTAAGTCTTCTCCTCCGTACTGTCCGGCATTTATAATTTGACCCGAAGAGCTTATCGTTAGTGTTAGTATATCAGTGAGTGGGCCTTTTGATGTTACACCTGCAAGCCTAGAGTCACTCGTTCCAAGTGCTAGATAATTGCTACTGCCACTGTAAACGATGTCATAAAGGTTGTCGTTACTTTCTCCACCATAAGGTGTTTTCCATCGAAGGTTTCCGTTTGTGTCTATCTCAAATAGGAAAGCGTCTTTATTTCCAAAATTTGAATTAATTGAACCTTGGTTAGAGCTGGTTTCGCCAACTAAAACAAAGCCTGTTTTTTGATGATTTTCAACAAGTCCGTGAAGTGCATCAATGTTATTTCCTCCCCAAGCTTTTTGCCAAAGGACATTGCCATTTTTATCTGTTCTGACAGCAAAAAAATCTAGGTTACCGTTTCCTGCACCAGCTATTTGGGTTGCGTTGGAGGTGGTGCTACCTACCATCTGGATATCTCCATTTGATGCTATTTCTAGGTTTGAGAACTGCTCGTCAAAATCACTCCCAAAGAACTTTTGCCAAAGAGTGTCTCCTGTTGGGGTTAGTTTTGTTAAGTAAAACTGCTTTGCTTTGTATGGTGAAGAGCCTATTTCATGTGTTCCTCCTATGTATATGAAACCGTCTTTTGAGACGGCCACCGCAGGTTTTGAAAAAGTGTCGGCGTAGTGATAGGTGTCTTCTGTAAATCTCCTTCCTCCAGGAATTATTCGTGTAGAAACTAAGCTGCCATCTTCTTTTATTCTAATCATTAAGATGCCACCATTGGTTCCGTTATAGTTTGCATCGCCATTTGTAGATTTAGTGGAGCCAACTATTACATATTCGCCATTTAATGTTTTTGCTATGCTGGTAGCTTCATCGTCTTCCGAACCGCCAAAGGTTTTAGACCATATTAGGCTTCCGCTTTGATTAAGCTTTACTACCCAAAAGTCGCTTCCACCATTTCCTCTGGCTCCATTAGATGCTCCTACATCAAAACTATTTTTAGAATGCGTAGAGCCCACCATGATGATGCCATTGTCAGAAGTTTTTATTAAGTCGTTTGCGGCATCATCTTCATCACCACCGAAAGAGTGCTGCGATGTAATGCTGTAAGTCTGAGAAAGTACGTTAGAGCTTATTGATAGAACAAGGGCTGTCAATAAGCATTTATAAGAAACCATTAAGCAAGAATATGTTTCCTAATTTTAACACAAAATCCATGCCTATATAAAAAGCCCTGACTGCTAAGCAATCAGGGCTAATATAAAGAGAATATTGTTATCTTATAAAGAAGCAATTATGCCGTTCAATGTGGCACTAGGTCTCATTGCGGCTGATGTTTTATCATCAGATGGATGGTAATACCCGCCCATGTCAATTTCCTTACCTTGAACTGTATTTAATTCTTCTACTATATTAGACTCATTGTCCTCAAGTTTTGACGAAATATCAGTGAAAAGAGCTTGAAGGTCTTTGTCGTTCGTTTGATTGGCCAATTCTTCTGCCCAGTACATGGCAAGGTAGAAATGACTTCCTCTATTGTCTAACTCTTTAACTTTTCTAGAAGGTGATTTTCTGTTTAAAAGTAATTTCTCTGTAGCGTTATCTAAAGTTTCACCTAAAATTCTAGCTTTTTGGTTATTGTCTTTTTCTCCTAAATGGTCTAAAGAAACCGCAAGTGCTAAAAACTCTCCAAGAGAATCCCATCTAAGGTGGTTTTCTTCAGCAAACTGTTGAACGTGTTTCGGAGCAGATCCACCAGCACCAGTTTCAAACAATCCGCCACCATTCATTAATGGAACTATTGAAAGCATTTTAGCAGAAGTACCCACTTCTAAAATAGGAAAAAGGTCTGTAAGATAATCTCTTAAGACGTTTCCTGTTACAGATATAGTGTCTTCACCTTTAATGATTCTCTCTAAAGAGAAAGTAGTAGCATCTTTCGGAGACTTGATTAAAATCTCAAGACCTGTAGTATCATGATTAGGAAGGTAATCATTTACTTTTTTAATCAGTTCTGCATCATGAGCTCTGTTTTTATCTAACCAAAAAACAGCAGGAACGCCTGTGGCCTTCGCTCTATTAACAGCTAATTTAACCCAGTCTTGAATAGGGGCATCTTTTACTTGGCAAGCTCTCCAAATATCTTGGGCTTCTACCTCGTGCTCCATAAGTGTAGTTCCTTTTGAGTCTACTATTCTTACCGTACCAGCAGTAGGTATTTCAAATGTTTTATCATGAGAACCGTACTCTTCTGCTTTTTGAGCCATTAAACCAACATTAGAAACGCTACCCATGGTAGTTGGGTCAAAAGCACCATTCTTTTTACAGAACTCGATAGTTTCTTGATAAACAGCAGCATAGCTACTATCTGGAATGACAGCCTTGGTATCTTGTTGTTTTCCAGCCGCATTCCACATTTGACCTGATGTTCTTATCATAGCAGGCATAGAAGCATCAATGATAACATCACTAGGTACGTTAAGGTTAGTAATTCCTTTGTCAGAATTAACCATGGCTAAAGCAGGGCCATTTTCATAGCAAGCCTGAATGTCAGCCTCAATTGCCGCCTTTTCAGCCGCAGGAAGTTCAGCGATTTTATTAAGTAAATCGCCAAAACCATTGTTCACATCAACACCAAGTTTTTCAATAGTATCAGCATATTTTTCAAATACTGGTTTGAAGAAAACTTTTACAGCGTGCCCAAAAATGATAGGGTCAGAAACCTTCATCATGGTAGCCTTCATATGAAGAGAGAAAAGTACATTTTTAGCTTTAGCATCAGCTATTTGTTCTGTTAAAAAGCTAATCAAAGCTTTTTTACTCATTACGGTGCTGTCTAATATTTCACCCGCTAAAAGAGCAACTTTGTCTTTTAAAACAGTAACAGAACCATCTTTGGCTATCAGTTCAATTTTAACATCAGTGTCTGCGGTAATGGTTACAGACTTTTCGTTTGAGCAGAAATCTCCTGAACCCATTGTGGCTACGTGTGTAGCTGAGTCTGCAGACCATGCACCCATACTGTGAGGGTTATTTTTAGCGTAAGTTTTAACAGCTTTTGGAGCTCTTCTGTCTGAGTTACCTTCACGAAGTACAGGATTTACGGCACTTCCTTTAAGTTTATTGTATTTTGCTAAAACAGCTTTTTCTTCGTCTGTTTTTGGCTCTTCAGGATAATCTGGTAGGGCATATCCCTGAGACTGTAATTCTTTTATTGCCGCTTCTAGTTGAGGAACTGAAGCCGAAACATTTGGCAATTTGATAATATTAGCTTCTGGCGATTTTGCTAATTCTCCCAATTCAGCTAGATCATCGCTTTGTCTTTGGTCTTCTTTTAAGTACTCAGGAAAAGCAGATAAAATTCTAGCAGCCAACGAAATGTCTCTAGTTTCTACAGCTACACCAGCCTTAGAAGTAAAAGCTTTTATAATTGGAAGTAAAGAGTAGGTCGCTAAAGCAGGTGCTTCGTCGGTTATGGTATAAATGATTTTTGACATGAATTGTTAGTTTTAAGTCTTTTATGGTCTTCGGCCATATGTAATAGAACAATGTTTGCTCTTGAAAAGAGCTGCAAAGATAAGAATTTTGACGCAAACTTTAGTCAAAAAAAGAGTTCTCGGAAACCGAGAACTCTTTATGCTTAATATTAAGTTTTGTCAATTAAATCTTAATTAGTTTAATAGCTCATCAAAGGTTAGTGAAACGTAATACATAGAGCCTACAGAAGGGCTTCCAAAAGCTTGAATGTAAGGTTTGCCACCTATGTTAGAACCGCCAATTTTAACAATAGACTTTATAGAAGAAAGCTTGTAGCTTACTTGTGCATCTATGTTATTAACTACAGGTACCTGCGTGTTTTGATATCTTGCTAAGCTAGAGTTAGTAGGTACACCAAAGCTTGACTCCCAAGTAAACTCATCCTGATGTCTAAAATTGATATTGAATCCAAAGTCATTTCCTGGAGCTATTCTTCTCCCAAAACTTAAGTTATAACGATATGCTGGAGTGTTAAAACCTGAGGATTGTAATTCATCAGAAGGAGTGAAACCTTGAAGCTGATTAAACGCAATGTTACCACCAATAGTGAACCTGTTTGGTAATGAATAATCTAACTGTGCGGCCCAACCTTGAACGGTGATTTCTTGAGAAGTATTAGCTGGTCTAGAGTATGCTAGCCTTGTACTTGCACTAGCCACACCAGACTCAATAGGAAGACCCGGGCCAGCAGCTGATATTGGAACTATTACAGAAGTTGTTCCTATGAAATTCGTGTACTTACTGTAATAGTAGTAAGCGTCAACCAGTAGTTTTTTGCCTATTATACCTTTATAACCGATTTCGTAAGAAACAATTTTTTCAGGTTGAAGTTGTTTGTATTGGTATTTTGGAAGAGCTTCTGCAGCGTAAGCAGCACTTACCTGATTAGCTACCTCCGTAACTTTTTCCGTAACTACAGCTTCAACACCACCTGCAATAGTTGCTGCAATTTCTGGACTATTCATTTGAGCCGTTACACCTGCAATGATTGCTGCTTGAGCATCTTCAGGGGCTATTTGACCGGCTTGAACAGCAGCTTGAACTTGAGCAGTTACGCCAGCAGTTACTTGCTCCTGTACGGCGGCTATAACACCTTGTTGGATTAAAGGAATGCTAGGAGTGACAGCCGCAATACCGTAGTTAGTCGCTTTCTCAGTAATAGATGCTAACTGTGCGTCTGAAAATTGGAACTGACCTGTAGCTAATGCGGTAAGGGTTACTAAAGAAACTCCATTACCTAAGTTATATCTGTCATTAAATTCTGGCAAACCACCTATCAAAGTTCCTGATGGAGTAGCTAAGTCAATATACTGATTTTGCGTAGTAGGGATTCTAAAACCTTGCTGCACAGAAAGGCGAATGTTAGAATTTCCAAAAGAAGTTACTGCAGAGAACCTAGGGCTAAACTGACCTTCAAAGTTTTCATTTTTATCATATCGCATAGAAGCAGTAAGTTTTAAGTGGTCGTTAAACACACTTTTTGCTACTTGAGCAAATGCTCCCCACTCATTAATCGGTATACTACCGGTTCTCCCATCTTTAGTATCGGCAAATAATGTCCCGTTCGATCTTAGTTGATACTGACGAACATTACCCCCAACAAGAAGGTCTACAAAAGATATTTCATTTTTAAAGTTATAAACACCATCAGCATGGAACATGTTGGTTTTCTCTGTAAAGCCACCGCCGCCATCTACAATAGCCGTAGTTCTATATTTGTCATAAAGAGCATTATATTCACTTGACCCAGAAACTGGCAAATTTCTATCTGCATAAGCCCTACCAGCAGCATGAGATACCGCATCAGAGCCTCCGCCTAGCTTGCCTGTAAGAAAACCCTGAAGATACTCACCAAACCAGTTTGCATGAGGGCTTACCTCATTTAACATTCCAACTGCTGCAAGTCCCGCAAAGTAAGAATCACCAGAACGTTCTTGTGTAGTATATCCACGCAGGGTAAAGTTGTCTCCTTTTAACTCTAGTTTATATTGAGACAACTTAAAATTTCTAAGAGAATATCTTCCAGTTCCTGTATAAACAGTAGTTCCTGAGCCAGTATTTACTTGACCAATTGCTTCAATTTTATCATTTATTCTGTAGTGAAGAGCTCCGTTAAATTTAAAACTATGGGTGTTATAGTCTACTAGGTCTCTTTCAATAAAGCCTGTTCTACTTACATTGGCATTTGGAACTAAGCCAGCATCTAGGGCACCTTGTAATTGACCTTTCAAGGCGTCAGGTACAGCAGGGCTAGCTAAAAGACCATTTGCAACGGTCGTCATATTTGCTTGAACCTCATCGCCATAAATATTTATTGCATCAGTTTCATACGGGTTGCCTGAGGCTGCATTTAAGTTTGTATAGTCTGTAGCTTGCCAGTCGTCTGCTGATAGGTAAGATAAGTTCACTTTAAATGCTAGTTTGTTATTGAAGGCCTTGGCGTATCTTATAGAAGCATCATAAAAAGGCGTTGTTTTTTTGTCTCTGTTGTCTGCTACCATTAGCCCTGTTTTCACATTTGCACTTAGGCCTTGGTATAAGAAAGGACTTTTTGAATTCATTAGAATAAGACCATTGATGGCATTTGGGCCATATAAAGCAGATGCCGCACCTGGTAGCACCTCAACACTTTCTAAGTCAAGTTCAGGAATACCAATGATATTATCCATAGGGAAGTTAAGTCCTGGAGCAGAATTATCCATTCCGTCAATCATCTGAACAGTTCTTGGATTACCTGTAGCTCCAAAACCTCTCATGTTGATAGATTTGAAAAGAAGACCTTGTGTGGTCATGTCAATTCCTTTCATGTTGGCTAAGCCTTCATAAAAACTAGCGGAAGCATTTTGCTGAATGGCTCTTATGTCCATTTTTTCTACGGTCACTGGCGACTTCATTACACTTTCTTCTACTCTTGAGGCGGCTACCACTACCTCTTGGCCTAGTAGTGATTGCTCATCAAGAGAAATCTGGAGCTTAGTGTTATCACTTGTGATTTGTATTTCCTGTGTTTGGAAACCAAGGTAACTCACTACAATCTCAAATGGAGTAGGGGTAGAGGTATTAAGCTCAAACTCCCCTTTGATATCTGTAATGGTTCCAATGATTTTTCCTTTAACCTGAACACTCACTCCTATAAGTGGCTCTTTTGTCTCGGCGTCGGTGATGATACCCGTAATGGTACTTTGGGCATTTGTAGTAAAAGCTGCCAGAAATAGCATAAAAGCTATTGGCATAAACTTTTGAAGGATAAGTTTAGACATATTTCAGTTTTTAATTTATTGATAAAGTAATTTTTTGCTGGCTAGAATACTACAAATCAAATAGTATTATTATTCAATTCAAACTAAAAATTATGATATTTTTTATTCAACGGGCAGTTTGAGGAGATTATTGGGGAATTATAAGCTATAGCCATCTAAAGTTTGGCTATAATCTGCTATTGAATAATACGTCTGAGTTAAAAGAAATGAGAGAGTCTCTACTTTGTATCAAGCAGATTATAAGTGATTTACTAGGGGTTGCCTTAAGATAGAAAACGAGAACGATAGTTTAGCGGAGTTGTGTTTTTGACACTCTTAAATTGTCTATTGAAATTGGAAAGATTATTAAAGCCACTTTCAAAAGAAACCTCCGAAACGCTGTGTTTATCTTTTTGAAGTAGTTTACAGGCGTGCTCAATTCTTATTTCGGTTAAAAAGGTACTGAAGGTTTTGCGGGTTCGTTTTTTAAAATATCTGCTAAAAGCTGATTCGCTCATGCTAGCTAATCCCGCAATTTCATGAAGCTTGATGTCTTGCTTGAAGTTTTGCATGACATATTCAAAGACCTTTTTTATTCTATCGGAGTCTACATGGTTGTTTAAATAAATGGGGTCAGAGGTCAAAAACTTAAAGTCTTTGGTTCTGCTCATTTTATTTAAAATAGAAAGTAGAGCAATGAGCCTGTCCATGTTTTCTTTTTCAGAAAGGCCTAATAATTCATCTTCTAATTCTTCTGCAAAGTGTTTTCCAAATTGTACTCCTCTTTTACAGTTATCTAATAGCTGTTTTAAGTGAAGGTTTTCTGGTGCTTCTAAAAATGAAGTACCAAGAAAGTCTTCATTGAAGTGAATAACCAAAGACTTTGCTCGTAGCCCAGAGTCCTCTTTATAATACTCAGGTGAGTTTTTATAATAGTGTGGTAAGTAAGAGCCAATCATGGCCAAATCACCAGGTTCAAAATCTGATATGCTGCTACCAATGTATTTTTCACCAACGCTTTTTTGCATAAACACTATTTCTACTTCTGGGTGATAATGCCATGGAGTAGGGAAATAGGAGGCTTCTTGATCAAAAATATTGAAAGAATAGTCAGAGGGAGTTGATATTTTTAATAATTGCGGCTTCACTTTTTAAGTATATTTTGTCCAAAAATACTACTAAATAGTAATAATAGTATTAGATTTCCCTTACTTTTGTTACATAATATCATATTAAATCAAATAATAGTTCAATGAAAGCATTTAGTACAAGCATGATTTACGTGCTTTTGAGTTGCCTTAGTTTTAGTTCTTTGGCCCAAAAAGCATCAAAAGATGGTTGGATAACCCTATTCAACGGAAAAAACTTAGACGGTTGGAATCAAAAAAATGGTGAAGCCAAATACACTGTAGAAAATGGTGAAATAGTAGGAACAACTGTGGCGAACACGCCAAACTCTTTTTTATGTACCAATAAAGAATACGGCGATTTCATTTTTGAAGTAGACTTAAAAGTAGCGGAAGAAATGAATTCTGGTGTTCAGTTTAGAAGCTTGTCTTCTCCAGATTACAATAATGGAAGAGTACATGGTTATCAAATGGAGGTAGACCCATCTGATAGAGCATGGTCTGGTGGAATTTATGACGAAGCTAGAAGAGGCTGGCTTTATATTCCAAACATGAATGAGCCAGCAAAGAAGGCTTTCAAACATAATGATTGGAATACATATAGAATAGAGGCTATTGGTTCTGTATTAAGAACTTGGGTAAATGGTGTGCCGGTTTCTCATCTTATAGATCAAGAAACAGCCGCTGGCTTTATTGCCCTTCAGGTGCATGGTATTGGCTCAAGCGACAGGGCAGGAAAGCAAATAAAATGGCGTAACATCAGAATAAAGACAGAGAATCTAGTTCCTAGTCCTTATGATGAAGTTCCTGTAGTAAACTTGATTGACAATAATCTTTCGGCACAAGAAGTAAATCAAGGCTATAAATTACTTTTTGATGGAAAAAGCTTTGACGGCTGGAGAGGTGTTAACAGAAAAGACATGACTGGTAAAAGATGGTCTGTTGATGATGGTAACATCATGATTAGTAAGTCTGATGGTTCTGAAACAGGGAATGATATTGTCACTACAGAAAACTATGGTGCTTTTGAATTAGTATTTGATTTTAAATTGACACCTGGTGCAAACTCCGGGGTGAAATATTTTGTGAATGAAGATTTTGATGCAGGCGGAAAGTCTGGAATTGGTCTTGAGTTTCAAGTATTAGATGATGTACTTCATCCAGATGCTAAAATGGGCGTAGTGGGTAATAGAACATTGGCCTCTTTATATGATTTGATTCCGTCTACTAAAGTGAGCAAGCGTTTTCAAAGAAAAATTGGTGAGTGGAACCAAGGGCGTTTGGTGGTAATGCCAGATAACACTGTTCAGCATTGGTTAAACGGCTATAAAGTGGTAGAGTACGAAAGAAAAAGCAATATTTTCAAGGCTTTAGTAGCTAGAAGTAAATATGCTAAGTATGAAAACTTTGGTACAGCAGATGAAGGTCCAATCTTGCTTCAAGACCATGGTGATGAGGTAAGGTTTAAAAATCTTAAAATTAGAAAACTGTAATTCTTATTTAATAAAACACCCTATGAATACAAATAGAAGAGAATTTATAAAGAAATCTGTTTTGGCAGGAATGGCCACAAGCATCTCAGCCAGCAGTTATGCTAAAATAATTGGCTCTAACGACCGTGTAAGAGTTGGCTGTGTTGGTTTTTCTGACCGTCACCGTTCTTCTCATGTAGCTTCTTTCAAAGCTCTACAAAAAGAGATGAACTTTGAAATGGTAGCCGTTTCAGATATTTGGAACAAAAGAAGAGCCGAAGGCCAGGCTTATTTGCAAAAGCAGCTTGGCAGTAAAGTAACCGCTTTCAATAATAATGATGAGCTATATGCATCAAACAGCGTAGACGCTGTGATGATAAGTACGGCTGATTTTCAGCATGCATTGCATACTATAGAAGCCGTTCAGGCAGGGTGTGATGTTTATGCAGAAAAGCCATTGGCAGAAACCATGGAAGATAACCGTGCGGTTTTAAAGGCGGTTAAGGATTCTGGAAAGATAGTTCAGATAGGTTCTCAAAGAAGAAGTGGCTCTAACTACCATGCAGCAGCAGATTATATCAAATCTGGTAAGTTTGGCGACATCAAGATGGTGGAACTTATGTGGAATGTAAATCAGCCAGGCAGATGGAGAAGACCTGATTTGGTAGCAAACCTGAAGGAGTCTGATGTAGATTGGAAGCGATTTTTGATGAATAGACCTTATGAGGAATTTGACCCTCGTAAATATTTAGAGTACAGACTTTTCTGGCCATATTCTTCTGGAATTCCTGGACAGTGGATGTCTCACCAGATTGACACAGTTCACTGGTTTAGTGGCCTAGCTCACCCAAGAAGTGTAGTAGCTAACGGAGGAATTTACCAATGGCAAGACGGTAGAAGTAATGCTGATACTTTAACGGTAGTTTTTGATTATGGTCCTTTGGATGATATGTCAAAAGGTTTCCAAGTACAGTTTACAAGTCGTTTTTCTAACTCTGCTGGAGGAACCAAAGAACTTTACTATTCTAATGGTGGAATGATTAATCTTGATACCAACGAGATTTCTCCTGAAGGTGGATTAACTGAAAGGTATGCCTCTGCTATGGATATGAAGCCAAACTTATTGACACCTTCTAAAATTAAGGGTCAAAGAGTAGAAACTTCTGCAAATACGGGTGGAGACAACCTTACGCTTAATCATGTTAAAAACTGGATGGAATGTGTGAGAAGTAGAAAAACACCTAATGCACCAATAGAAGCTGGATATCAGCATTCTATTGCTACTATGATGTCTAATGCGGCTTATAGAACGGGCTTAAAAGTTACGTTTGATGAGAAGTCGCAGGAGGTATTAGCAGGAGGAGTTCCTTTTAAATACTAAAAACCAAGGGTATTTGACGGCCTTCTAAATCTGTTTCAAATTCCAGATTAGAAACCGTCAAACCCATAAGTCTTATACCTTTAGGTGAAGGCAAAAGGGCATTTAGCATTTCGTAAGCTTGTTTAGAGATAAACTGCTCTTCCATAATTAAAAGTTGGGAAGTGCGACTTCGGGTAATAATCTCAAAGTCATCATATTTTATCTTTATCGAGAGCGTCTTGCCAAATGCCCTTGCTTTTTTTATTCTTTTCCAGAGCTGAGCCAAAATAATATCTAACTCTACATAAAGCTCATCTGGCGAGTTCAGGTCATTGCTGAAAGTGTTTTCTACACCTATCGACTTCCTAATTCTATCTGGGTTTACTTTTCTATTATCTTTTCCACGGCAAATATCAAAATAGTACCTGCCAGCTTTGCCAAAGTTATTGACCAAAAACTCAAGACTCTTACTTTTAAGGTCTTTGCCCGTGGCTATTCCCATCTTAATCATTTTCTCTTCTGTCACCTTTCCGATGCCGTAAAAACGCTTTATTGGAAGTGTTTCCACATATGCTTCTGCCTGATGTGGTTTTATCACAAACATGCCATCTGGCTTATTGACATCAGAGGCTGTTTTGGCCAAAAACTTATTAAAAGAGATTCCCGCCGAGGCGGTCAAAGAAGTTTTGGCCTTTATTTTTTCTCTGATTTGCTTCGCAATTTCTGTGGCGAGCGAAATGTTTTTATGATTCTCCGTTACATCGAGATAAGCCTCATCTAAAGATAGCGGCTCTATAAGCTCCGTATATTCCTGAAAAATTTCTCTGATTTGATTAGAGACCTCTTTGTATTGCTCAAATCTTGGTTTCACAAAAATGAGGTTTGGGCAAAGCCTTTTAGCTGTTTTAGAGGGCATAGCCGAGCGTACGCCAAACTTTCTGGCCTCATAGCTAGCCGCTGCCACCACACCTCTTTCTGCACTTCCTCCTACCGCCACAGGTTTCCCTTTCAGCTCCGGATTATCACGCTGCTCCACAGATGCAAAAAAGGCGTCCATGTCTATGTGAATAATTTTACGGAGGGGTGTTTTCATTAGTGTTAATAAACCATATTAAAGGCAGAGTCTAAACCCAAGTCTGGCAATATTTGATTCATGTGGTGCTTCAAATGCTCCACATAGTCTTTCATGATAAATTCAAGGGTGAATGGTCCCACACCTTCTACTTTTATCTCGTTTGATAAAGCCTCCCTAGGAACATTTTCAATGATATGAGCCATGTGATGATTAAACATTGCCCAGAAATCTATTAATTGATGCCAATCATAATTTTCGTATTTCTGAACATCCACCCACTCGTTCTGATGGTAGCCTGCCACATCAATATTTTTAAACTCCATGGCCTTTACAAACTTCATTTGATTGTTATTCGCAGAGTCTATCAAATGCCCAATAACTTCCTTTGGGCTCCATTTACCTTCGGCAGGTCTCTTTGATGCATATTTATCATCTATTTCTTTGAGAATGGGCACCATTTTATTGATAACATCCTTCAGGTTTTGGGCTACTTCTATCATTCAAATCGTTAATTTTGAATCAAATTTATAGATTTAGATTTTCTAAGACAGGTAAATACAAAACATTCGAAATTTTGATTCCTTTTATATATTTCTTTCTACGCTTTGAGGCGTATCTTGTTAACATATTTTTTATGAAAAGGCTAGATATTACTGGCCTAGAAAACATTGATAGAAGCAAGCCTATACTTTTTGCCTCAACTCACGCAAACTCCTTTTATGATGCCATCATATTACACTTGGTTTTTAAAAGATACGTGTATGCTTTGGCCAGAGGCGATGCTTTTAAGAAACCTATAGTAGCCAAAATCCTAAGCTGTATTCACATGCTACCTGTTTGGCGAATTACGGAAGGTAGAAGTAACATGGCAAAAAACGCTAAGACTTTTGACCACTGCAACGAGCTTTTTAAACAAAATAAACAGGTTTTGATATATCCAGAAGGGATTTGTAAAAATCAAACGTCGCTTTTACCTCTTAAGAAAAGGGGTACTGCCGCTATGGCTTTTAGGGCCTGGAATGAAGGCACGGATGTACAGGTGGTGCCAGTAGTGCTTACTTATGATTCCTTCAAAAAATTTGGGAAAAGAATCAATCTGAACTTTGGCAAACCGCTACAGAAAGAGTCTTTTGACCTTTCAGAAGAGATTAGTTTTTCAAAAGACTTTACAGCTACTTTAGCAGAAAAAATGAAGCCTCTTTTCTCTTTCGACTTTAAGCCAGTTGGTTTTTGGAGAAACGTTCTGCACTATTTTGGCTGGCTAATTAACTTTCCATTATACTTGGCTATTGACGCATTTGTCAAAAAGAAATTCGGTAAAACAATTTTCTCAGATTCCATCTGGTTTGGTGTTATGTACCTTACTTACCCTCTTTATTTACTTCTTTTGATTTTCGGCCTTACTCGATTATTCTAGCAAAAAACTTAATACTCATGTCAGTAAAAATAGGACCTATAGCAGAAACATTACCAACTTATTTGGCGGACAAAGACTACTCACAAGTAATAGTCTTGGTAGATAAAAACACTAACAAGCATTGCTATCCTTTAGTGAAAGATTTTTTACCAAGTCATATTTTGGTCAAAATAAAACCCGGAGAAGCTCATAAGACCTTAGCGACTTGCCAAGAAATTTGGCAAACTATGACTGATGCAAACATGGACAGGCACGCTTTAATGATAGATCTAGGCGGTGGTGTTATAGGTGACATGGGTGGTTTCTGTGCTGCCACTTATAAAAGAGGAATAGATTTTATCCAAATTCCAACCACGCTTCTGGCTCAGGTTGATGCCAGTGTAGGAGGTAAATTGGGAATAGATTTCAATGGCTTTAAAAACCATATCGGTGTTTTTCAGCTACCACAAACCGTACTGATAGACTCCGTTTTCTTGAAGACTTTGCCATTTGAAGAGTTGAGATCAGGCTTTGCAGAAATCACGAAACATTGTCTAATTCAGGATGCTAAAAAGTGGGAAGAGATAAGCAGTTTAGATTTTGATGAGCAAAAATTTGATGACCTTATAGCCCATTCTATTGAGATAAAAAAGAAAGTGGTTGCCGCAGACCCAACCGAAAAGGGCCTTCGTAAGATTTTAAACTTTGGACATACGCTAGGCCATGCCGTAGAAACTTACTTTCTAGAAAAAGGGCCAAAACATAGATTGCTTCATGGCGAGGCCATAGCGGTAGGTATGATTTGCGAAGCTTTCCTTTCGCTAGAAAGAGGCATGATAGATCAAAAGTTATTTGAAGAGATTGAGGAATTTATTTTTAGTGTGTATGGTAAAGTGAAGCTGAAGCCTGATTACATTCCTGCTATTTTGAAACATACCTTACAAGATAAAAAGAACAAAGGAGCGAAAGTGAGATTTTCCTTACTTGATGGTCGAGGCTCCTGTACATTTGATATAATCTGCAATAAAGCTGAAATGAAAAGTGCCTTACTTTATTATGTAGGGTAGGTCATTTTGAGTTAATTGTTTGGTTTTAATGGTTTTCCACTTTATTTTTATTAGCTGCTTGCATCCTTTTTGAAAGAATGTACGTAGATGTTGAAACCTTTAAAATCTATTTCGAATGAAAAAACTCTTACCCCTTTTTGTATTAATTGCTTTTAGTTTTGCTGGATGCAACTCGTTAAAGCTAATGGTTGACAACGATTATAGTTACGACACAGACTTTACAACCTATAAAAACTATAACTTTTTGGCTTGTGAAGTAGACACTTCTTTTATTTGTACTGAAATTCAAGATGCTATTAGAAGGCAGATGAGGGCTAGAGGCTACAAGCTCACTGAAGAAGGCCCAGGTTTGCTTGTGAGTTATAGTATTATCAAAGAAAGAGTTGAGTACAAGGGCTATTTTCAGCCTACACTAAACCGATGGGTTAATAAGTATGATTACGATGATACCTATAAAACGCAAAACTTCAATTTTGGTGGCGGTATGATTCTGGTTTCTTTATTAGATGCAGAGAGTAGCAAGCTAATTTGGAGAGGATATGCTTCAGGTGTTTTCAATAAGAAAATCAAAAAGCCTGTAAATTATTATAGGAGTGTAGTCAGAACTATTTTTGACCAATATCCGCTCTTCGCTGCAGGTGAAACACCGCGTAAGCTAACGAGCCTTTATTAAGCCATTCTTAGAAAGGTTAAGTTATTTACATCACCATTTTGGTATAAATCTTTTTAATAGCCTCTGAGGGTTCATGGCAGTAGCCAGGATGTACCTCAGATGCTTGGATGATGGTGCTGCGTCTTGCTGTAAGCCATCTAAACCTTGATGCTTGCTCTTGTTCACCTATTAGACCTGAATCAGGGGTTCCTTTACATATTTTTTCGAAAGACTGAAGGTGTTCCTGAAGCTCTCTGAGGCTAATGTTTTTGCTGAAAGCTTTTAAGCGGTCAGTGTCTAGATGGTACTTAAAATCTAGAAACCGTTTCGATTTGCAATATAAAACCACGCCAATATTGATAGACTCACCACGGTCTACACAGGGGATTAACTTCAATACGGCATATTCGTAAAGGTGTTTATCTGGCATCAATGGCGTGTTTTAAGAATACGTCGGAATGCTTTCTTCTGTTTAAAAGAAAGTCCAAGTAAAGTTCTCTACTAAGGTTTTCGTCTGATGCTAGCCAGTCTTCTGGGATAACACTAACTACCTCTTCTAAAAGTTCTGGGCTTATCTTTTCAAGCATGAAATCATTGACTTCTGCTAGCTTAGAGGCACTTTTTAAAAGAACGTGGTCTTTGATAAGTACAAAAGGTTTTTCGCTTTGTTCCTTCCAATTTTCTGGATTATGATGAAAGTATAATGATGCTCCGTGATCAATGAGCCAAAGCTCACTTTTCCACATCAGCATATTGGTGTTTCTTGCAGTACGATCAATATTCATCAAAAAGGCATCTAACCAAAGAATTTTAGAAGCTGTTTCTGGGTCTACGGTATTTACTACAGCATCAAAAGTTATAGAACCTTTTAAATAATGAACACCAAGATTTAAGCCTACACTCCATTTTAATAAGTCCTGAATTTCTTCATCTGCTTCGGTTCTGCCATAACCTTCTGGCAAGTCGCCAAAAACCATTTCGGGCATTCTTAAACCTGCGGCTCTAGCTATTTCTCCACCAATCAAGTCGGCAATGAGTGCTTTACAACCTTGACCCGCTCCACGAAACTTAAGTACATACATAAAGCCGTCGTCGGCATCTACTATGGCTGGCAAAGAGCCACCCTCTCTTAGGGGCGTCACATAGCGGTCAATATGAACATTCCTTATTTCAATCATCCTTAAGGTTGTGTAAGCTTTTGAAAAGTGGCCTCCATGCTTTCTCCCATACTTTTAAAAGTATCAATACTCTCGTCTGCCACTATTTTGCCTTGATTTAGCACTATCACGCGTTCGCATATGGATTCTACTTCCTGCATAATGTGGGTACTAAAAATTACGGTTTTATCTTTTCCTACCGTTTTAATCAAGTTTCTGATTTCACTTAACTGGTTTGGGTCTAGTCCGGTGGTAGGTTCATCTAAAATAAGTATTTCTGGGTCATGAATTAAGGCTTGTGCTAAACCTACACGCTGCCTGTATCCTTTTGATAGCTGTCCTATTTTTTTGTGCTTCTCTCGGTCAAGGCCTACCATGTCAATGAGCTCTGCTACTCTATTTTTTAAAGCTTTACCTCCCATTCCGTATAAAGAACCTGCAAACTCCAAAAACTCTCGGATATACATTTCTAAGTAAAGAGGATTATGCTCTGGTAAATAGCCTATGGAACTTTGTGCTAGTTTGGCTTGTGATTTTAGTGAATAATCATTGACAAATGCATCTCCCTCACTGGCATCAAGATAGCCCGTAAGTATTTTCATGGTAGTGCTTTTTCCTGCACCATTTGGCCCAAGGAAACCTACTATTTCACCTTTTTTGATATCAAAACTAATGCTATCAATGGCTTTTTGAGTACCGTAGGTTTTGCTTAGGTTTTTAATGGATATTGACATAAATACACTTTTTTAGAAAAACGAAATTAACATAAATTATTTCGTTGTAATCTGATAATTGGCTTAAAATTATAACGACGGGTTCCACCCATCGCTACCCATATCATGTCCCTACGGGACATCTACTCTTAGATTTAAGCTAACAAAGTAAAAACCGCCCTGCCAAATGGCGGGACGGTTTCTGGTTTTTTGTGTTTGTTGAAGTATTGTAAATATTATAAAAGGGGTAAATTTTTTAGAAGATGTACTTGTTCTCTTCAAGCATGGCATCAGCCACTCTTCTTCTTGCATCTTTCACATTAAATGGGTCAATTTTGGTAAACCTCTTCAGTCCCATTAACATAACTCTTAGTTCGTCCCCTTCGGCAAATGATTGGATGGCGTCTCTACCAGCAGCATTAGATTTATTCACTGCTTTATGTAGGTTAAGCATCATCATATCTTTTTCTAAGCTTACTGCGTCTTCTCCGGCAGTGCTCATTTTCTTTTCTACTCTAAGTATGGCCGACTCCGCAGCATAAACCTCGATAATCATATCGGCTACGTTCATTAAGATTTCTTGCTCATGAGAAAGCTTCATCATGAACTTCTGAACAGCTGCTCCAGCTATCATTAAAACAGCTTTCTTAAGGTTCTTAACCACTTTCTTTTCTTTGGCAAATTCACCGTCATCGTCTCCTCCAAAAGATGGAACCGACATAATTTCTTTAGCTACTTCTTGAGCCGGACCCATTAAGTCCATTTCACCTTTCATGGCACGCTTAAGGAGCATATCTACTGTTAGCAGACGGTTAATCTCGTTGGTTCCTTCAAAAATTCTGTTGATTCTAGAGTCTCTATAAGCTCTTTCTACGGGAGCATCAGCTGAGTAGCCCATTCCTCCAAAAATCTGAACGCCTTCGTCTGCTACGTAGTCTAAAACCTCAGAACCATGTACTTTCAAAATAGCACACTCAATAGCAAACTGCTCTAAAGCACTTAGTTTGGCTTCGGCGTCAGTTTTACCAGCTTCTTTAAAAGTGATAATTAAGTCATCAATGTTTTGACCCGCTCTATAACATGCAGTTTCGGAAACCCAAATCTGCGTAGCCATCTCACCTAATTTATGCTTTATGGCACCAAAACGACCAATAGAAATACCAAACTGCTTACGCTCATTGGCATAGTTTAAAGATTTGTTGATGATTCCTTTTGAACCTCCTACAGCAGCTATACCTAATTTGATACGACCAATATTAAGGATGTTTACTGCTATTTTAAAGCCGTTTTGTCTTGCAGAAAGCATGTTTTCTGCTGGCACCACACAGTCGTTAAAGAATACTTGACGCGTATCAGAGCCCTTAATACCTAGTTTTTTCTCAGGCTCGTTCATGGTAATGCCACCATGTGTCTTTTCAACAATAAAAGCCGTAAGGTTTTTGTCGTCTTCTATTTTGGCAAAAACAATAAACACATCTGCAAAACCACCATTGGTGATCCACATTTTTTGACCGTTTATTTTATAAGTTTTGCCATCGGCACTTAACTCCGCTTTAGTTTTTCCTGAATTAGCGTCCGAACCAGAATCTGGCTCAGTTAAACAATAGGCCGCTTTCCATACTCCGGTGGCTAAGTTTGGTAAATATTTTTTCTTTTGCTCCTCGCTTCCGTAATATAGAATTGGAAGTGTTCCAATACCCGTATGAGCTGACTGAGCTACGGAGAAAGAGTGGCCGTTTCCTAAAACCTCTGCTACTAGCATTGAAGTGTTAAAATCCATTCCGAAACCGTCATACTCTTCAGGAACAGCTGTTCCTAAAAGGCCAAGCTCTCCGGCTTTGTCCATAAGTGTAGACATTAATTCAGGAGATTTAGCCTCGTCTATTTCATCTAAAATTGGGTGTATTTCCGTTTTTAAGAAGTCCATACAAGTTTCAGCAATCATACGCTGTTCTTCGTTAAATTCTTCTGGAATGAACACATCTTGTGCAGATGTCTCTTTTATTAAAAACTCGCCACCTTTTAAAGACGCTTTTTCTGATACCGCTGTCATAGAATTATAGAATTGAAATGTTATCTGTCGAAATAATAGTATGCTTGCATACCATTGCAAATATAAAACAAATAAATAATAGTATGCAAGCATACTATATGAAAAATTAAATAATTCTTAGACTTAATTTAAGGGCAGTTTTCTATGGTAGCTTTAAAGACTGCACCAGATTTTGCTTCAAAACCTGGGTTTAGCAAAACAGATTCGTTGGCAGAGTAGTTGATTTTTCCAGATGGAGAGAGCTTTTGAATACTCTGGAGCGTTTGCTGTGTTTGATATGGATTTTGCGTGTTTACTACGCCACCAGTCAAACTTAATGGACTAGCAAAGCAAGAAGAAACCACAACGCTTTGTGCGGCGGTAGCTGCACTTAAACAGTGCAATGTTTTACAAGCTAGTGTATAATTTGCCGTGCTAGTTGGATATAAAGCAACTGGGTTTATTTCCGCACCAGTACTCCAAGTGTATATGCCATTGCAGTTACTTCCTGTAAGTGTCAAAGTATCACCTGACCTGATTTGGCTAGCTGAAGTCACAAAACTAGGATTAGTAGGCAGTGTGAAAGTATTTAAATCAACGATTGGGCTAAAAAGCACTTTTCCTGAGGTGGCCTTCCTGACATTTAAAGCATATTTCCCAGTACCAACCGTTATGCTGCTGGTGCTATCATATTGCCAGTTAAGGCGTTTGTAGCCTGATGGGGGTAATGCAGTATAATCTGCACCGTAGTCGCTTGTATTACCTAAAGCTTCATTATCTGTATTATCTCTATTTGACCAAGCATATTTATCATAACTTCCTGATGAGGTAAGCGTGATAGGTGTGGACGGGCTTCCTGGAGTACAGGTAAAATCTAATTCTATAAAGTCTGAGGCTAAAATGGGAGTTGAGCTAATTAAAAAGCCACTAGTTATATAGTTATACCATTCCGTTGCGTGTTCAGACAAGCCAGCTGGCAAGTCCATATGAACATTGTCGGACCGTTTACTTCCTCCTATAATATCATCTGTTTCTGGTCCAGCGTAGACGTTTCCATCATCGTTTATAACTGAATTTTGAGCAGCAATAACATTTCCATAAGCACTACCATTATAAGATGCTCGTGCTACCATCCATGATAAATTTGGGTACTCGCTTTGTTCTCTTGTTTTAGAGACAATCGTCTGAAGCCAGCCTTTATAATCATTGGTAGGAGTGCCACTATCCGATTCTCCCTGGTGCCAAAGAACGGCACGTATTCCTGTTAAACTTGTATACAACCTCATCACTGAAGCTAAAGCTCCATAAGGGTGCTGAAACTCTTCCTTTATGAAGAAATCAGGACTAGTTAGGGGTTGACCAAGTGCTGATTCCGCCCAGAGTTGTATTCGAGTACCTCCAAAACCTGCTCCATAGAAAAGAACAGGAACATTCAAAGCAGTTACTAAATCTTCAGAGACTTTTCCCCAGTGCCAAGGAGCATTATGAAAAGGTCCAATGTAGACAGAATCACTAGCTACACTATCGGCGTTCATGGGCGAATAACCAATAGGCAGTTTGTTGTATTCATTCGTTTTGTTCGAATAACGCATTACATTGGAGCGATCTTCATCCGAGTCTATTCCTACGCCTGAAGTTGAGGTTGTCCCTGTAGCATTTGACTGCCCAGCAATTACAAAAACCTCTCCTACGCCCACTCGGTTTCTTCCTACGGAGTCTATTTGAACTCCATTTTTGTAAGCTTTTACACCTAATTTATACCAGCCACCTTGAGCCAATATCTTACCATAGAAATATGGCTTTCCGTCTCTTTCGTCTACTTTTTGCCAGGCACTGGCTGTTCCTTGTCCTACTACACGAGGAAACACCTTAGCGGTAATGCTATCATATTCGGCGGAGAAGTTTCCACTTATTTGAATATAAGCTTGGTTTGAGTTGTTTCGTTGAAAAATTTGTCTTTCCACAGGAAACGTCAATGAGATTTGCCCAATAGATGAGGTAACACTCAGTAGACCAAAGCAAAAGAATAAGAGTTTTTTCATAATCAGTAGTACAAAAGTAAAAGATGTAAATTGTTTTCTCAGATATTTCGCATGAAATTGATTTTAAGGCAATAGAGAAGCGTACTTTTGCCCCACATGAACCAAGAGAATGTTAAACAGGGGGTCATTTTTATGCTCATTGCATCTTTTTGCTTTGCTTCCGTAGGAGCATGTACGCGAATTTTAAAAGATTCTATCAGTTCGGTGGAAATCGTTTTCTTCAGAAATCTTATTGGCGTAGTTTTCATAGGCTATTCTGTTTTAAAAAGACCTTTGGTGCAGGTAGGTGGAAAACCTGGCTTGCTCATTTTTAGAGGGTTAATTGGCACGGTAGCTCTTTATACTTTCTTTTATAGTATTACGCAAATTGGGCTAGCAGAAGCTATCACCTATCAGCAAACTTATCCTATTTTTATAGCCGTGTTTTCTGTTTTTATAGCGGGTGAAGGCCTCCGCAGAAACGAATGGCTAGCCGTTTTGCTCGGTTTTGGCGGAATATGCTTCATTTTTCTTCCTCAAATGTCAGGAGGAGTGGCAGATGCTCGCAGCCATATTATTGGTATTACTAATGCCGTTTTAACTGCCTTTGCCTACATGAGTATTAGAGGGCTAAGTGCCTATTATGATGCTAGGAGTATTGTCCTTTCTTTCATGCTTTCGGGTATTTTATTACCAATAGTTTCCATGTTGGTGGGTCAGTTTTATGAATTACCATCTTTAGATTTTCTGGTGGCGGCCTATGTTCAGCCACATGGTTCGGACTGGTTCTGGATTTTGATTTTGGGTATTACCGCCATGATTGGTCAAATTTATTTAACTAAAGCATTCAGTTTTGGCAAAGCAGGAACCATATCGGCGGTAGGTTATAGCAATATCGTTTTCTCTGTTATCTATGGCGTATTTTTAGGTGACCCCAAGCCCTCCACTTTAGCATTTTTAGGAATAGCCTTCGTTATTACTTCAGGGATAATTATCTCTTATCAGGCAAAAAAGGCGTCCTGATATTTTATCTTTGTTTCCATGTCTGAATTATTTCCAACCGAAACGCTCTTTGTGGATGTGCTGCTGCCCGTGCCCATTCCGCAGGCATTTACTTATAGAGTGCCGCGTCACTTTACGGAGTATGTCAAAAAGGGGAGTAGGGTCATAGTGCCTTTTGGCAGAAACCGTGTTTTGACAGGAATAATTTCTGAAGTGCACGGCACGCCACCAGAGAAATATAAGGCAAAGTACATTTCTGAATTAATGGACGAGCAGCCCATAGTAACCGACAATCAACTTTGGCTTTTTAAGTGGGTGGCAGACTATTATATGTGCCATGCCGGCGAAGTAATGAACATGGGCTTGCCCTCTGGGCTCAAAGTGAATAGTGAATCTCGAATTCAAATTAACCCAGACTTTGACCGTGAGGAAAGTCTGGACCCAATGGAGGTGGAGATATTGAAAATCATTGGTGAAAATGATTCTCTTTCTTATGCCGATTTGTCAAAGTTTATCAATGAGATAGACGTGACTAAACTTGTCAAAAAGCTTATTGACAAAAACGCCATTATTATTTATGAAGAGGTAAAAGAGCGTTATATCCCCAAAAAGATTAAAAAAATAAGGCTAAAACCTTCTTTAGCTACAAAAAGGGGAGTGCTTTCACTGATAGACCAGCTAGGTAAAAGTGAAAAGCAGCAAGCAGTGATTCTTACTTATGTTGGACATATTTCTATAGATGAAATAGAGTCAAAAAACCTCCACGGAATAGATAAAGTCTTTTTCAAGGAGGCAGAAAACTCTGCTTCTTCCTTAAAAACACTTATTGATAAGGGTATTTTAGAACAGTTTGAAATCACGGTTTCTCGTTTTGACAGCATAGACACTGACAGCCTGAAAGAAATCAGCTTAACGGAGCATCAAAATGGGGCATCTGATGCCATCATGGATGCCTTTGCAGAAAAACAGGTGGTTCTTTTTCATGGTATTACGGGTAGCGGAAAAACGGAAATATACATTGACCTTATTCAGAAGGTGCTGGATAGCGGTTCGCAAATTTTGATGCTTTTGCCTGAGATTGCTCTTACCACGCAGATAGTGAGCAGGCTTCAAAAGGTGTTTGGCGATAAAATGGGTGTGTATCACTCTAAATTTTCTGACAATGAACGTGTAGAGGTTTACATGGGTGTGTTGTCTGGCAGGTACCAATTTGTGGTAGGTGTGCGGTCGTCTATTTTCCTTCCATTTAAAAACTTGGGTTTAATCATTGTGGATGAGGAACATGAGATTTCTTATAAGCAGTTTGACCCAGCTCCGCGTTACCACGCCAGAGATGTAGCCATTATGCTGGCACATAAACAAAATGCGAAAGTTTTACTCGGCTCAGCCACGCCTTCTTTTGAATCTTATACACAAGCTTTAGATGAAAACTATGGCCTAGTAGAGCTAAATAAGCGATTTGGAGATGCCGTCTTGCCGTCCATAGAGCTAATTGATATGGTGGCGGAGCGTAAAAGCGATTCGGTTAGAAGCGATTTTAGTAAAGTTTTGCTGGAGGCCATACAAGCTAGAATTAAGAAAAGTGAACAAACCATAGTTTTTCAAAATAGAAGAGGCTACGCACCCTATTTAAACTGTGAAGAGTGTAACTGGATAGGCAAATGCCATCAATGTGCGGTTAGTTTGACACATCATTTGTATGAAAATACGCTGGTTTGTCATTACTGCGGACATACTGAAACCCTTCCTAAAACATGCCCCGTTTGTAACTCTTTAAAGATAAAATCAAAAGGCGTAGGTACGCAAAAAATAGAAGAAGACCTGCAAGAGATTTTTCCGGAAGCCGGTCTTTTAAGAATGGATTTTGATACCACAAGGGCGAAGAATGCATATCAAAAAATCATCAATGAGTTTAGTGAAGGTGAGGTAGATATCCTGGTAGGGACTCAGATGATTTCTAAGGGCCTTGATTTTGATAATGTGAGTTTGGTTGGTGTTTTTGATGCCGATAAAATGATTCACTTTCCAGACTTTAGGTCGGCCGAAAGAGCTTATCAAATGCTAACCCAAGTAAGTGGAAGGGCAGGAAGAAAAGAAAAGCCCGGACAGGTGCTTATTCAAACCGGAGACCCAGAGCATCCTGTTTTGAGTTATGTGGTGCAGGGAGATTATAAGGGTTTTTACTATGCCGAAATTAAGGAGCGGGAAGGTTTTAGATATCCTCCTTTTTCAAGAATCATAAGCGTATCTACCAAACATGTAGAAAGAACAGTCTCCCATAAAGCCGCAGGTTTGTTGGTGAAAATGCTACAAGAAAAGCTAGGTTCGCAGCGAGTTTTAGGACCAGAAAGAGGCATGGTGGAGCGTATCAGGAATCAATACATTTTTGATGTCTGGATAAAGCTTGAAAAAAATAAGCTAAACATGGCCGCCACCAAAAAATTTATAAGAGAGCAGATTACAGAACTCAATACACAGAAGGAGTTTAAAAGTGTTAGGTTTGTGGTGACCGTGGATGTGGTTTAATTTATAAATATTTATAAAATCATGAGTCTAAAAAGTAGCATAGGAGATTTGTTTAAACTTGGAGAGATTAAAGACAGTGTCATTAGTTTGATAGAGGCTAAGCTTGAACTGAAGAAAATTGAGATTCAAGAAAAGGCTGAACGAGGAGTAGCCGAATTAATTTTCGCGATTCTCTTAATGGTCTTAGGCTCTATGGTACTAGTCTTTGTGCTAATTATGGCGGCGTTTGGCCTAAATGTATGGCTAGGCGAACCCTTTGGATATCTCACCATTTTAGTACTGCTCCTAATTACACTCGCAGTGGTGTTCAATAAGAAAAAGGAGATTAAAGAAATGATTACCGAAACCATTCAGAAAGAAATGGATGCTATGGATAGCTGAAAAGCCCTACTTCGTGAATAAAGAAAAACCCCGATTTGGTGATTGAGCCAAACGGGGTTTTTGATTAATAAAGGGTTAAAATTTACATTCTTATAGGTCTTTTTGATTGGAGTCTCTTCCCCACCAGCTGGCGAGCATAGAACCTGTTACATTCATCAATGGTCCGAAAATAGTAGCCGCTAAACCTACGGTAGCTACTTTTCCCATTTCTAATGCTAATGCAGATGCCAGTCCGCCGTTTTGCATTCCTACTTCTAAAGAGATGGTTCTGGCGTCTCGCTTGTTTAATCCAAATAGCTTAGCCGCACCATAACCGAAAGCGTAGCCACCCAAATTATGAAGCACCACAGCTACAAATAATAAGGCACCTACAGCTGCTAAAGAAGCTTGACCTTTGGCAGTAACCACCGTGATTACATAGGCAATACCTGCCATGGAGAACAAAGGCAAAATTTTCTTAACAGCTTGTATTTGCTTTGGCAGAAACTTATTAAGTAGAAAACCTAGGGCCACAGGGAAAACCACGATTGTACACATGCTCCAAACCATACCCCAGAAGTCAATTTCTATAAACTGGCCTCCTAGCCACTGCATAAGAGTAGGTGTAAGAATAGGAGCTAGCATGGTAGCAAAAATGGTAAGCGTAATAGAAAGGGCTATGTTTGCTTTTGCTAAAAGTGACATAACATTAGAGGCCAAACCACTAGGGCTACTACCAATTAAAATCATTCCCGCCGCTATTTCAGGAGGAAAATTGAATACTTGAGTTAAACCAAAGCCCCAGAGCGGCATAATCATAAACTGTAAAAAGAGGCCAATTAAAACCAACTTTGGTGTTTTCAAGATACCTAAGAAATCATCAATAGTGATGGTGGTTCCCATCCCAAACATAATGATTTGCAAAACAGGAACTATCAAAACTGTTAGTTTGATACCGCCCACTTCTATCAGGTATTCGGGGAAGTTGTAAGCTATTATCACCAAAACAATGATGACGATGGTGTACAAATAATTTTTCATAAAAGAGTTTTAGGGCCTTATTAAAGTGAAAAGATATGAAAATTTAGCTCCAAGTTCTATCATGGCTATCTAGTTCATCCCATTCTGTAGTTGGGGCAAAATACATGGTGCCACTTTTTAGATGTTCTTTTACTACTTTTTCGTTAAGGTCTATACCTAAGCCAGGGGTTTCAGGAACTTTCACAAAACCATCTTTATAGATTGGCTTATCAATTCCACCTACTAAATCTTCCCACCATGGCACATCAAAGCTATGATGTTCTAGTGCTACAAAGTTCTCTGTAGCGGCAGCACAGTGGATATTTGCCATGAAAGAAACGGGTGTGCCCGCAAAGTGCATGGCCATCGGAATACCTCTTTCTTCGGCATAATCGCCAATTTTTTTGGTTTCAATCAAGCCTCCAGAACTCGCCAAATCAGGCTGTACTAAATCAACGGCTCTTGCGTCAATCAGCTTAATAAACTCTTCTTTAAGGAAAATGTCTTCTCCGGTAAGTGTAGGCGTATCTAAGGCGTCTGAAATTTGTTTCCACTGAGAAGTATAAAACCATGGAATCATGTCTTCTAACCAAGCTAGCTGATATTTTTCGATAGCTTTTCCTATTCTAATAGCAGTATTGACACCAAAATGACCAAAGTGATCGGCTGCTAAAGGAACTTCATAGCCTACCGCTTTTCTTACTTCATGTACATAGTTTGCCAATATTTCAATACCCTCATCGGTAATTTGAATTCCAGTGAAAGGGTGTTTAGTGTTGGCATAAGATCTGGCGTTTCCTTTCATTTTTGGAGGGTTTCCCCATTGACGAGAATAGTCAAAAGCATTTCCTCCTACCACCGTCCCAGGATGATTTTTTAAAAGCCCTACACCAAAATCCATTTTTAAGAAAGTAAGGCCTAATTCTTGACGCTCTTTCATTTTTTGAGCAAAAATGACTGGGTCCGCCACGGTTGGTGTGTCACCATATATTCTGATATAGTCGCGGTATTTTCCGCCCAACATTTGAAATGCAGGAACTCCGTAAGCCTTTCCAGCTAGATCCATCAATGCCATTTCTACCCCACAAACGCCGCCAGCAGCACGCCCGTGCCCACCAAACTGCTTTATTTCTTTAAAAAGCATTTCAGGATTACATGGGTTTTTACCAAGTAGCTTACTTTTAAGAAAGAGACCGTACTTAGCACTGGCACCATCTCTTATTTCACCGTATCCAGATATGCCCTGATTGGTGTCAATTCTGATGATTGGACAGGTCATTGGAGCTTTGTCAATGATGGCAATTCTCAAATCAGTAATTTTTAGATCAGAAGGACTGCTTGACCTTTTCACTTTTTGCGAAAGGAATTCTATTTCTTTATCTGGCTGACCATTAAACATCATGCCTAAGGAAAGTCCTCCTAAAGCAGATTTTCTAATGAAGTCTCTTCTGTTGTCGCCTTTGTTTGGCTCAGTGCCATTTTCAGAAGCTAATTTTTGAGCAGTTTGGTCGGCTTGATGTACCGTTGGCCCAGAAGGAATCTCTCCTTTGAATTTAAATCTGTCGAATAGATTATTTTTCATGTTATATAAGGGTTGAATTGTAATTTTATTTAAAAGTCACGGAGTAGTAAATCACCAGTTTCTTTCTTTCATGTATTCATCAAATTCCTTTGGTGTCATTTGAAGTTTTTGAGGGTTCGCTTTTATCCAGGCTAAGAAATCAGTTTTGATTTTTTCTGACCACCTCATGTCAATTTCCCCAGGTGTATAAGTGCCATCTTTTAGTCTTAAAACACCGAATTCATCTCTTAGAGCTGTAAATTCAGAATTTAGTATTAAGTCTTCGGCAAACTGTGCAGGTATAAAAACTACTCCTTCTTTTTTTCCTAAAACTAGGTCGCCAGGGAGTACTGTAGCTCTACCAATTCTGATAGGACAGTTTATGCAGGTCATCATCACACCTTGAATATAAGATGGGTCAAGACCTCTGACAAAACCCACAAAACCGTCAATTTTGCTGATGCCTTCTATATCTCTAGCACCTGCGTCAAATACAACACCATTGCCAGATTTGGCATAAATAGCATTAGCTAGGTTGTCACCAATTAGCGTTCCGTCAATAATTTTTCCGAAACCATCAGCCACATAAACGTCACCGTTTTGAAGTACATCAATAGGCCATGAATTTGGAGAACCTACGCGGTTTTCTTGTTTGCCTTTGGCTTTAATTTTTTCATCCATATCAGGACGGGAAGGCATATACTGGGTAGTAACCACGCGACCTACTAATGGCTTATCGCCAATAATGACCCAGCCTGCGTCAAACTGGTTATGATAACCTTTGTTTCTTAAAAAGCCCCAAGCTTCTTCGGTAGAGACATTGGCCAATCTTTTAATAAGAGCATCAGAGACGTGGGGTCTTCCATCTTTGGAGCGTTCACCTTGATAGTCGCCCGTAAAAGTTTTGATTTGCTCTGGTGTCCATTCTATTTGTTGGGCATTTACATTAAAAATAATAAGTGCACAAAATAGAGTGAGGCATAAGTTAATTTGCTTCATATTTTTATATAATTATTCAGGGTTGAAATTGTGTTTAATTTCGAAAAAATTATTCAAAAAACAGCCTTTTTACGCTGATTAGCTTATTTTAATCGACCAAAAGAACACATTGTTTAGTGTTGAGAAAGACTGTAAAAAATAAAGCCATGAGGTTAGACCCCATGACTTTTGAAAAGGGTAGAGAAAGTTATTTATCCCACCAAACTTTAGTGTCCAAATTGTCTGGACCTTGTCTAGTAATAGCTGCTTGGATATTGGTTCCGTTTACAGATATTTCAGAGTTTGGATAGGTTAATCTATTAATGAAGTCTCCTGAAATATCTTTTCTTGGGAAAGGGTTTGGTGCCAATGTAGGGTAACCCGTTCTTCTGAAATTGGCGAAAGCCTCAGGTCCGTTTAAGAAAGAAGCAATCCAGTATTGGGTTCCAATATCTTTCAAAGCATCAGTTCCTAGTGGGTTTGCTGAAATAAATGTGGCAATATCAGCAGGGTCTACTGCACTGTTGGCGTCATGATCACCGCATTGCATCATGTGAGCTTCTATTCCGTTTTTGTAATAAGTTTCGGCAGAGCCATTAACCCATCCCTTTACTGCAGCTTCGGCCAATAATAATTGAGTTTGAGCATAAGTTACTAGGTATCCTGGAGCTGTATTTTTTGCCATTCTGGTTCTATCTATTTGAGAATATGCATAGAAACTTGCTAAACCATCTGCAGCAGCTATTGGTAGAATACTAGAATTATCATGACCCATCGGAATCCCTATTTGATCAGCAGGGTTGATGGAAGCTTTATCTGAAGTTTGTCCATTACCAGATGCCGCCCCAATATATCGAACTGCAATACTTTTCAGTCTCGGGTCAGACGTGCTTTTTAACTGGTTAATAAATGCTGCAGGGATAAAAAAGTTACTAGACTCAGTAGAGCTTAACATACCCACGGTTGGGTTTTGATAGTTAGGGTCATGCTTTATGACACAGTTATCTGTATTGCTTTGCATTAGGCCACCAGCTACTGCAGCAGAAACTACAGATTGAGCTTTACTGGCATCTACATTACTGAGCCTCATTCCAGCTCTTAGAAGAAGAGAATATCCAAGTCTTTTCCACTTAGTTACATCTCCACCATACATCACTTCTGCACTTTCTACTTTTCCTGAACTACTTAATGCTGCCGATGCTTCGGTAAGTTCTTTTATGATGTCGGTATAAATAGCCTCTTGCGTATCATAAACAGGTAGTACCACTTGGTCTGTAAAACCTTTTCCCGCTTCAAAGTATGGGATATCACCATAAGTATCTGTCAAAACCATGAATGCGTAGGCTTTCCATATTCTAGCCATTTGAACTAGATTATTTCTATCGCCTTTTTCAGTTGCTTGTAATATTGCGTCTGTAGAGCTTCTTATTACGTTTTGATAATATTGAGGCCATAATGGAGCAAGGAGAGCTCTGTTATCTTGATTAAAATTAGCTCCTGTTAATACTCCAGAGTTCGGAGATATAATTTGCTGAACTACACCCATTTCATAAATAGCAGTGGAGCTGCTAAATGAAGTGTTAAGAATGGCGTCATTCAGAATAAATGCAGGGTCAATAGCGGTAGCTGCCGTGCTATTTATATTTAGTTCGTCAAAACCCTTATCGCAGGCTGTAAAGCTTAAGGCTAGCCAAGAAAGAATTATATATTTTGTTATCTTTTTCATCAAAATTGATTTTTAGAATTTAACGTTAAGGTTGAAGCCAAGACCTCTTGTGGTAGGAACACCTGTAGACTCTAAGCCTACAATGTTGTCAGAAGTATAACCGAAAGAGTCTGGGTCAATATTTGGTACCCATTTTTTGAGCATAAGTACATTATTAGCCACAATGCTTAGCTTGGCAGACTTGATAGGGAAATTGGCTGGAAGGAATTTAGTGAAGTCGTATCCAGCATTAATCTGACGAAGTTTCCAGAATCCAGCATTATAAATAATAGGCTCAATAAGTGCTTGAGAGCGAATAACCTCCCAATATTGCTGCGAATTAGCCGCCACAGTGTTTGGTTCGCCGGCTTCATTTACACCCTCACCTATTACTCCAGTGTCTCTTCCTGGCACCGTTTGCTGATGCAAGCCATGTCTGGTTAAGTTGAAATTAGTACCAGACATCATGTTTCCTCCCAGTTTGAAATCTATTAGGAAAGACAGATTTACACCTTTATAATTAAACGAGTTAGTGAAACCACCTACCCAATTATGTAATGCACTACCAAAAGAAACTAAATCAGGCGTTCTAATTGGAATTCCGTTTGCTCCAAAAATTTGTCTTCCTTGGTCGTCTCTTTTAAAGCCAAAACCGTAAAGTTGGCCTAGCTCTTCGCCTACCACTTGTCTTAGTTCACCGTTAAATACATGCGTACCTGTAGTGATTTTTTCGCCTGGCGTATCTGTTAATAGGCTAAGCACTTTGGTCTTATTAAAAGAACCGTTAAATGTGAAATCCCATCTGAAGTCGTTTGTTTTTAAAGGAGTAATTCCAAGTAACCATTCTACACCCCTGTTTCTACTCTTTCCACTATTGATAAGGGTGCTCACAAAACCAGAAGCATCAGAGATTTGGGCGGTGACTATTTGGTCTTTTGTGATTTTTTCATAGGCAGCCATATCTAAGCTTACTCTATTATTGAAAAGTTTCAATTCAAAGCCAACTTCAGCTTCCGACGTACGCATTGGGCGTAAACCTGAGTTTGGCACAGTGCTTCCTTGTGAGCTACCAACTGGCTGTCCTGTAAATAAATTGGAGTTTATGCCGTAAAATAATGAGTTGGAATATGGAGAGACGTCAGTATCGGAGCCTACTTCAGCATAAGCTGCTCTTAACTTACCAAAAGACAGCCAAGATGGAGCGGAGGCCATCGCTTGAGAAAACACGAAACTACCAGAAACAGAAGGATAGAAAATACTTCTATTTGCTTCAGCAAGAGTAGAGAACCAGTCGTTTCTGGCTGTACCGTTTATAAAAAGAACCCCTTTGTATGATACTTCAGCAGAACCATAAACAGAGTTTACCGCTCTTTCAGAAAGAGCATAAATTGGGTCTTTTACTCTACCATTCATTACAGTGTACAGGTCTCTTACTACAAAATCAGTCACCTGGGTACTGTTTAAGTCGGAACGGCGTGTCATTTGATTTCCACCTAGGTTTACATCCAGACCAAAGTCTCCAAACTCTTTAGTACCTGAGATTAAGATGTCTTTGTTGATTTCTCTGAACCTTCTAGCCTCTTGGGTATACATACCATTAACAAAACCCGCAGGTGCAGGTCCTCTAGATGCTTGACCTGTAGGGAAATTATTATAATCTTCGTCTCTTGACCAATAATCTTGACCTACTCTACCTTGAATAAATAACCAGTCGGCTAAATCATACTTTAAAGATAAATTCCCAAAAACTCTATCTCTTTGGATGTTATGAAATTGGTCGGCCAAGGTAAAATAAGGGTTTGTTCTATTTTTGAACCTTGAATACACGTACTCATTTCCATCGGCGTCATACTTTTTCTCGTCTAGTAAATCCCAAGGCATAGAGTTAGCCATGATAGCTACAGAAGTAGGTATTGAGTTATCTTGGTTTGCAATGTTAGGAGGGTTCGTATTATTCTCGTTTGAGTAGTTTATATTACTAGAAAAGCTGAGCTTTTTAGACAGCTTATATGACAAGCCTAAGTTTACTGTTTTACGGTTAAACTTGTTGTTAGGAATAATACCCTTGCTATCAAGATTAGAAAAGGAAATATTAAATCCACCATCAGCATCGCCACCAGCAAGTGAAATTGTGTTGGTAAAGTTTTGACCAGTTCTATAAAAGATGTCATATCTATCTCTAATAGGCTCGTAAGGTACGGTTACCCCGTCAAAAAGAACTTGGGTCATGCCAGGAGCAAATTTTTCTCCAAAAGACCACTGTCCAGAAGTCGGATTTTCAGAGGTAGGCCTTACACCGTTCTCCCCCTGTCCGTATTCATATTGATAATCTGTAAAATCAAGTGCTCTTTCTGTAGTAAAGTTGGTATTGTATGTAACACCGATTCCCTTACCATCACCATGCATTTTAGTTGTAATCATGATTACACCATCTTTTGCACGAGAGCCGTAAAGGGCAGCAGCTGTGGCACCTTTTAGTACCGTCATGCTTTCAATATCGTCTGGGTTAATGGAAGATAAACCATCTCCACCATCAGAGTATATTCCACCACCACTTCTTACACCAATAGAGTTATCAGAACCAGCGTTGTTTTGATTTGTACCAAAGTTGGTATTATCAATAGGTACACCGTTAACTACAATAAGTGGTGTATTTTGACCAGAAATAGAAGATTGACCACGAATTCGGATTTTGGAGGTACCTCCTGGACCTGTTCCCATCGCAGAAATATTTACACCAGACACTTTACCCTGTAAGGCATTCATAAAGTTGGGTTGTCTGTTTTCTGTTAGTGCTTCCTTTTTTACTGTAGAGGTAGCGTAACCTAGCTTTTTGGCATCTTTCTTAATACCAAGAGCGGTAACTACTACTTCATTTAAACTTTGAGAATCTTCAGTAAGATTAATATTTATAGTGGTTTGGTTTCCCACTAAAACTTCTTGAGAATTAAAGCCTACAAAACTAAAAACTAAAGTTGAATTTGCTCCAGCGGTGATTTGATAGGCTCCATTTACATCTGCCGTGGTTCCGTTTGTCGTTCCTTTAACAACGACCGATACACCTGGGAGGGCTGAATTGTCTACATTTGATCGTACGGTTCCCGTAATTTGTTGAGCAATGGTGCCGAAAGAGAGAAGCACCAAACTCAACAGAATGAGGTAATTGTTCTTCATATTAAATAATTAAGGTTTATAAGATTGAATAGGTGTCAAAAGTTCTTCTTTTATTTATATTAAACTTTCAAATTATTTCGGCGGTTGATTTTGTAAAAATTGTACAATTCGCAGATTTAATATGTTATTCAACCTATGATATGACACCAATAGCTTTATTACAAGGCCAGGCAGAGCTATTAGACCCTTTCAAACAGATTGGGAAGTTTGCGGTATATAAGAGTATACCACAGTTTGATGAGGGTTCTATGCTATTGGAAATTGAAAGTCTTACGTTCTTTTTTATACAAGAGGGTAAATTTGAGTGGTTTGTAAATGGTATCTCTTGTATTTTACTTCCTCATGATTTATTGGTTGTGCATCCTAAAGATTTATTAAGTTTTGGGGGAGGGATTTTGGAAACTGGGACTTATGTGGAATTATCTATCGATGAGCTTGAAGGTGTTTTGTTTAATAGAAGCTGGAGCGGGCTTAGTGTGCCAGATGGCCTACTTGTAAAGCAAGCATTGGAACAGAACTTCCCTTTAATAATTCAGGATTTAAAGGAAGTTTCGAAAATACTTCAAACCCTGGTACAAGAGTTGACAGGATGTAAATTAGGACATGTTACAAGAGTAAACGGGCTGATTGACGAGTTTTTCATTACAGTCACTAGAGCCTTAAGTGTTGAAAACAATCAGAGTCATGACTTTCCAAAAGTGTTTCTCAAATTGGATAAAATGTTGAGAGAAAACCTAGGGCACCCATGGACAGTTAATGAAATGGGAAGCATGGTAGGGCTGGGTACAACTGCCTTCACCGAAAAAATAAAATATTATACAGGGTTTGCTCCTTTGCAATATTTGATAAACTTGCGAGTAGCGGAGGCCATGCGTATGATTAAAAACACAGAGTTTTCTATGACAAGAATTGCCTTAGAACTTGGGTTTTACAGTTCGCAACACTTCTCTTCTACCTTTAAAAAATTAACGGGTTTCTCTCCTAAAAGTTATAGAAAAAATGGATTCTAAAAAGGCCTGTATTCTTACGATTAACATTGGTACATCTGCCACTAAAATAATTGGGTTTGATTATTTAGGAGTAGAAGTTATATTTAAAAAAGGGTCTTACCCCACGTTTCACCCACATCCAGATTGGAGTGAACAAGATCCTGAGCAAATATTTATTACCATCATGTTTTTGCTGAAAGGTATTTTAAATGATGCGTCGTTTTATGATAAATATTTTGTGCAAAGCATTGTTTTAAGTTCTTCTATGCACAGTGTTTTGGCTTTAGATAAAAGTGGAAATACACTTGGCAATGCAGTCATTTGGTCAGATAATCGAGCGTGTGAAATATCTACCTCTTTGAAAGGAACGGAGCTGGGTGATAGAATTTATAAAAACACCGGAACCCCTATTCACGCTATGTCTCCGCTGTCAAAAATCACATGGATAAGAGAGAATGAACCGGAGAAATTTGAAAAAATTAGCAGGTTTGTTTCTTTAAAAGAATATGTGATTTATCAACTGACCGGAGAGTTTTGTGTAGACTATAGCATAGCATCTGCCACAGGTCTGTTTAATTTAGACCAGCTTAATTGGGATGCGGATGCTATGAGATTTGCCAACTTAGATACTTCTTATTTTTCTAAACCGGCAAATATCTTTCATTCTGATTTGAAAATTAAAGCTCCTATTCTCAACTCATTAAGGTTAGATAAAAACACTAAATTGATAATGGGAAGTTCTGATGGTTGTATGGCCTCATTAAGTGCAGGTTCTATGAGAAGTGACCAGGCTGTGGTATCGGTAACTAGCTCTGGAGCGGTAAGAGTTTTTGGTCAAGAATGTTTAGTAGATGGCAAAGGGAGCTTCTTTAATTATATATTAGAAAAGGGAAAGTATATAAGTGGAGGGCCTACGAATAATGGAGGAGTGGCTTTTGAATGGGCAGCAAGAGGTTTAGGAAATAACTATCAAGACTTGCCCATGGAAGAGCTATTGGTAAAACTATATAATGAGACAGCAAAGGTTAAAGAAGGCTCAGAAGGGCTTATATTTTTACCCTACCTTCAGGGTGAAAGAGCACCTATTTGGAACTCAAGTGCACGTGGCGTTTATTTTGGATTAAATATCACTCATGAACCTAAGCACATTATAAGAGCTACGCTTGAAGGAATTTTATACGAAATTTACAGCATAGGGAGGTCTATTAAAAGCCATAGAGACTTCCAAACGATTCACTTAAATGGCTATAATGCTATGAATCCGCTGTGGTCTGAAATTATCTGCGATATGTATGGACTGCCGGCCTCTGTAAGCACATATAAGCATGGCCCTAATATGGGGGCAGCTATGGTGGGCTTAACGGCTATGGGAGTTTATGAAAGTTTAGAAGATTCACTGCAGATAGCTCCTGAAAAGATTATGAAAAACCCGAATAGAAAGAAAAACAAGGTTTATTCAAAGTATTACGCACTTTTTGAGCGACTTACACAAAAATTAGAATCTTAATTTGAAGAAATATCAAAACTACAAAACGACTATTAAATGAAGAAAAGGCTTCCTTCTATTGATGTTTTTAGAGGAATAACGGTCATGCTCATGACCTTAGTTAATAACCCAGGAGACTGGGGAAATGTAGTATCTCCTTTTCTTCATGCTCCTTGGCATGGCTGCACCCCTACAGATTTGGTGTTCCCTTTCTTTCTTTTTGTGGTTGGTATAACCACCGTTTTGGCTTCGCCAGAACCTTCATTTGACAAAACTACTTTCCTGAAAATTACGGTTAGAGCATTAAGAATTTTCTCACTTGGTCTCTTTCTAAATTTCTTTTCTAAAATTCACCTCTTTGGTCTTGAAGGCTACTCCCTTTTGATGGTGAGGTTGATTTTTGTGGCTTTGGTCTATTATCTATTATTGACCAAATATGATTTGAAAAGGCAGCTTTATGTAGTTCTCGGTTTTCTAGCGATTTTATTCACATTGGCTTTTTTACCTGTTTCAGGCTTTGAAAATGTCAGAATTCCTGGTGTGTTGCAGCGTATAGGTTTAGTGTATTTTGTGGTAGCTATTCTTTATAATAAATTTTCATTAAAGGTATTGGCGGGTATTTGTGTGGTTCTTCTTTTGGGGTATTGGGCGGCCATGGCTTTGGTTCCAATAGACGGAGTAACAAGTGTATTTGATAAAGATGTAAACGTAGCAGCGGCTTTTGACAGAATATTTCTTAGCGGACACATGTGGGCATCCTCTAAAACTTGGGACCCTGAAGGACTTTTCAGTACGCTTCCTGCCTTCGCGACAGGTTTAATAGGTGTATTTATAGGTACCCTTTTAACTAAGGAGAAATATGACAAGGAGCGAGTAAACTATTTGATTTATGTTGGCTTGGCCTTGGTAGTCGTAGGTTTTTTCTGGAACAAGGCTTTCCCTATTAATAAGGCTTTATGGACTTCTTCTTATGTTCTTTATACTGCTGGTTTGGCTACTTTACTTATGGCCTTGATTTACTTTGTGGTAGAAGAGCGTGACATTAAATTCTGGATAAAGCCATTCTTAATTTTTGGGGTAAACCCAATGCTAATTTTCTTTTTCTCTGGTATCATTCCAAGAGTACTTTCTACAGTCAAAATAGATGGTGTGGGCTTTCAGCAATATGTTTATTCCAATGGTTTGGTGCCAATTTTTGCTGACCCAAAATATGCTTCGCTTTCTTGGGCAATCCTTTATCTATTATTCTGGTTTGCTGTATTGGCCGTCTTTTATAGGAAGAAGATTTTTGTAAAGGTTTAGTCCGTTTCATCTAGTGTAAAGAGATAGTTAATATCAACTTTAAGTGCTTTTGCCAATTTAAAAGCCAGAATTACAGAGGGTGTAAACTTTCCTTTTTCAATAGCATAGATTGTTTGACGTGTAACCCCTATTATTTTGGCCAATTCAATTTGAGACATTTCCAACCTTGCCCTTTCCACACGTATTAGGTTTTTCATTTTAATCTGGCAGTGTGTTTTTCCTCACTTTATTTAATAAAAGATAAAAGACTATTTGATAGAAACATAATGTTGAAGCTTCCATTGACCAATTCTTGTCAATAATTAGTCGAATACCGATGTATACTAAAGTGCCAAAGAAAACAAGATAAATGCTTTCCATCCTTATCTTTTGAATATAATCATCAAAGATCTTGTCTTTTGCTAAAGCATAAATTATGATACTAATTAATGTAGTAAGGGTTAGTAAGAACTCAAATTCAGAATGCTGAAATGTTATGCCATTGGCTGTCCAGTGAGCCTCATTCCATCCGTTTATTATCGATATTACTCCAACAGGGATAAAGGATATTAAGGCGATATACTTAAAATAATGAGGTAAGAATTGATATTTCATGGAGTTTAAAAGCTAGACAAGGAAAAATGTTTTCGGCACTTGTTAATTATAAGAAAAAGGAGAATCTGAGTTTCGAAAAAATAAGAAGCATCTATTTGCCAGTCGATATTGAAAAGTAAACGTAGAAATATAAAAACTAGGCTAGCCAAAAAAGTAATATACATACTTTCAAGCCTCCTATAGATCATGAATTCGTCAATGATTTTATCCTTGGAAAACGCGTAAATGAAAATCCCAAAGTATTGGATTAAATCGAACTTCTCCGAAAAAAAAATAGGATGGATGCCAAGCGTTTTAATGTCTTCAGGGAGCCCATAAAAGCCATTAATAAACGCTTGCAATCCTGAGCCAAGGCCAAAAGAAAAATAAAGGATTAAGCCAATATATTTAAAGTAGTGGGGTAAAAATTGAAACTTCATGTCGTATGTTTATGTAAAGTAGACCGTTCAAATGTAAACTATAAATTACATAAAGACAAATATTAATTTCTTTCTTGAAGTCATCAAAACTCAGGTACTGCTAAAAAGAGAAAGATTATTTTAATTGAATGTTTCTATTAAATAAGCCGAATAAGCGTTCTAACACTTAAAATAATCAGAACGAAACCCACCAAAATAGTTGCTGGTTTTCTTGGAATTTTATTTAAAAAGTAGGCTCCAACCGGTGCGGCTATAATACCGCCTACTACTAATCCTGCAATCACTCGCCACCCACTAATGCCTTCAAAAAGCACAAAGGTGATGCCACTGGCAAAAGCAATGGCAAACTCTGCTGTATTTACAGAGCCAATGGTATATCTTGGGTCTCTTCCTCTGCCCATGAGTGTAGAGGTGACAATTGGCCCCCAACCACCACCGCCAATGGAGTCCATAAAACCACCAAAGCCGGCTAATAAACCTAGATTTTTACTTTTCTTCTTTTTGATGTTTTTCTTTAAACCCTTAATAATAATGGTTGCGGCCAGTATTATCATGTAGATGGCTATGAAGGGTTTTATGGCTTCCCCATCTATCACATCTGCCAATAAATACGCACCAATTATGGCACCTGCAATGCCCGGAACTATCAAGTTTAAAACCAGTTTTTTATTGATGTTTTTAAATCTATAATGCGATATGGCGGAAGCACCTGTGGTAAACATTTCTGCTACATGAACCGCCATGCTACTGGTAGCAGGATGCACACCAAAAGAAAGCAAGAAAGTGGTGGAGGTAGCTCCATAGCCCATGCCTAAGGTACCATCTACTAATTGGGCAAAAACGCCAATGGCCAAAAATATGAGGAACTCTTGATTAAATCCGTTTTTGACTTTTTCAATGGTAAAGCTCTCAGAATAGTTTATAAACAAGAAAACGGAAAGTCCTGTAAGCAGGACAGCAGGTATTATGTACCAAAGCTTATTAGCCTCGAGCATATTACTTGTTAGAGTTTTTGAATTCATTTGTTTTGAGAAAAGATTTATTTACGATTTCTAGAGCACTAAAAATTTTACAAATAAACTATACTCTAGTTAATCTATAAGGATAATAGACTAAATATATTTATCGAATACTTTATTGCTACTGACAAACGGTTGTCACCTCGGTCAATTTAGTTTGTATCAAAAGAAAACGAACAAATGGAAAAACAAGAATTAGCAGCAAAGAAAGTAATTGGAATTTGGGTAAGAACTACCAATCATGAAGAACAAGCATTAACCGATATTGTGGCTCTTTGGGGTAGATTTATGGCGGAAGATGTCATGTCAAAAATCCCTAATCTTATTGGCTCTGAAATATATTCTATCTACACAGAATATGAAGGAGATTTTACTAAACCTTATACCACGGTTTTGGCCTGTGAGGTCAGTAGTTTAGATGATATTCCAGAAGGAATGAAAGGTTTAGAAATAGGAGGCGGAACCTATGCCAAATTCATGGCAAAAGGAAACTTAGATGAAGGTGCCGTAGGAAACACCTGGATGGAAATATGGAAAAGCGGAGCCGATAGAAGGTACACCACAGACTTTGAGGTCTTCGGTGCAAAATCACAAGACCGTACTAATGCCGAGGTTGATATTTTTGTGGCGGTAAACTAGCCTTCCACAAATGCACCAAAGGCCGTATACTTCTCGTACAGCTTATTGTAAACAGCATTTTTTGATGGGTTTGGGTGATATTCTTTATCAAATCCCGAACCCATTGCTTTTTGAGCTTCTTCTAAATTGTCATAAATACCGGCAGCCGTAGCGGCAAACATCCCTGCTCCTAAAGCACAGGCTTGGTCAGAGGCTGCCACTTTGATGGGTATGTTGAGTACGTCTGCCAATGTCTGCATCACAAAAGACGATTTATTTGCAACACCACCAATACCTATCACCTGTTTTATTGGAACACCTTCTGATATAAATCTATCAACAATGGCTTTTGCACCAAAAGCGGTAGCTTCTACCAGTGCTTTAAAAACCACGGCGGCATCACTGCCTAAATTTAAACCTGCAATAGCCCCTTTTAGCGTATGGTTGGCGTCAGGTGTTCGTCTGCCATTAAACCAGTCTAGGGCTATGGCATCGTTTTCTGTTAGGGCTAGTTGAGAAGCCTTGTCTGCCAAATGAGGAATCAATTCGTCCGCCATTTTATCTTTAATGGCTTGGTCTGTGATAAGGTCGTTGACCGGCCCAAGAATCAATCTTTGAAACCATGCGTAAACATCACCAAAAGCAGATTGACCCGCCTCCATGCCTAGCATTCCTGGCAAAATAGAACCGTCTACTTGACCGCAAATTCCTTTGATTAATAAATGCCCTACCTCTGCTGTAGGAGCTACCAACATATCACAGGTAGATGTTCCCATTACTCGTACGAGGGAATAGGGTTCAATTTCTGCACCTACGCCGCCCATATGAGCGTCAAAGGCACCTACGCCTATAACCACGTTTTCTGGTACCCCTAGTTTGCTTGCCCATTTAGGTGAAATAAAGCCCATGGCCTCATCTGAGGTGAAAGTTTCTGAGTAGAGTCTATCTCTTAAACCAGAAAGTAAAGGGTCTAATTCAGTAAGAAATTCCTCAGAAGGAAGCCCTTCAAACTCCTCATGCCACATGGCTTTATGACCTGCCGCACATCGACTTCTTTTAAGTGTTAGTGGATTGGTGTTTCCTGTCAATTCCGCTGAAATCCAGTCGCAGTGCTCTACCCACGAAAAGGCTTTTGCTCTTACTTGCTCATCTACCCTAAGTGTTCTTAATATTTTAGCCCAAAACCATTCCGACGAATAAATACCTCCTACGTATTTAGTGTAATCTATGGAGCCATTATGAGCTAATTCGTTTATTTCTTCAGCTTCAGCATTACCTGTATGGTCTTTCCAAAGAATAAACATCCCATTAGGGTTTTCAGAAAACTCAGGTAAAAGAGCTAAGGGAGTTCCATTTCTGTCAACTGCCACTGGCGTTGAGCCCGTGGTGTCTACAGACATTCCAACAACGTTTTTTGCTATCTCCGAGCCAGCTTCTGCTAGAGCTCCTTTTACGGCAGACTCTAAACTTTCAATATAATCTAAGGGGTGCTGTCTAAATTGCGAAGCGGCAGGGTCACAGTATTTTCCTTCTTTCCATCTCGGATAATAGCATACAGCTGTACCTTGGCTTTCACCATTTTCTGCATTAACTATGAGGGCTCTGACGGAGTCTGAGCCAAAATCTATTCCAATGGTGTATTTAGAAGTCATTTCAGAGGGTTTATCGTTGTAGGCTTAAAGATAAAACTTATACATTCTTTTTAATTACGAGTGCCGACTAAATTTCGGAACACTTCAAAAACTATTTTTGCAATAGAGAAACGTCTTTTATCTCTATTTACGCAACAATCCTCATCATTTCCTTTGGCTGACTTTCCAGTCGGGACCTCATTTTTTTTCGAAAAAAAACGAGGCAAAAAAAACATCACCCTGTAAACTCACACAAACAAAATTCTCATAATATTGCCCTTATATTTTAACCTTTGGGGGTCAGAATTTCGGTTGTGCTCAAACAGCACAGGGCTTTATTATGAATTACTTTTTTTGTTTTTACTTCTCACAAAAAAATATAAATCAAATACTTTTCTTAAGTCAGAAAAACAAAAAGTTCTCTAGAGCCATGAGCTCCTACCACTAAAGATTGCTCTATGTCGGCCGTTTTGGATGGGCCTGAAATAAATGTACCAAAACCCGAAGCTCCACTATCTAGCTTTTCGTAGGCTTGCTGCATCAAAGGAACAATGCTCTCTTTTTTGACAATAATGCCTAAACGTTGACAAATAAAAGGGCCTACTCGCTGTCCCATTTGTTCATCGGCCATCCAGATGGCTCCGTTTTCTGCTACACCAAGCGTTCCTTCAAATAGGGCAAACTCTACATTTTCTAAGCTATGTGGGTCTTCACTTTGCCAAATATCACTGTATGGAAATCCATCAATTTTAACGTTGGAAATAATTCTTTTCCCCTCAAATTTCTCTGCTACAAAGCTGGCAACTTCCGTTAAAGAATTTACCTCAATAACCTCGGTATAAAGTTCTCCTAAAGTCGTTTTGAATTTTTCGACCGGGTCGCCAATGTATTCCACATCAAATTTTGGCAAAGCAACTTGCTCTTGATTTGCGGTTTGGCTCTTAAGTCTTTCTAATATGTCGGCTCTGCTGCTCATCTGTTTTTCTTATACCAATCTTTAAAACTTTCGGTGTCCATATCTGGCATTTCTCTGCTTTTATACCATGGGTTTAATGGATTATTGACCGCATAAGGCAATAGAGATACTGCTTTCTTACCTATTTTTCCGCCAATGTCGTACACCTTTGGGTTTGACAAAACGAAATTCATCACTTTCAATCCTATCTTCTTGCTTGACTCCACATGTCCAGCTTTTCCAATGACCTGTCGCCACTCATAAAGCTGCTCATGAATATTAATTTTGACTGGACAAACATTGCTGCAAGCTCCACATAAAGTAGAGGCAAATGGTAAGTCAGAGTATTCTTTGAGGTTAGTGTTTGGTGCCAAAATAGAACCAATAGGCCCTGGTACAGTCACATGATATGAGTGCCCGCCGCTTCTTCTGTAAACCGGACAAGTGTTCATACAGGCTGCACATCTAATGCACTTTAGGCCATTCTTAAACTTAGGCAACTGTATATGTCTGCTTCGGCCGTTATCTACCAGAACCAAGTGCATTTCTTGTCCTTTTCTTGGCTTTTTGAAATGACTAGAATATGCAGTAATGGGCTGCCCTGTGCTACTTCTAGCCAATAAGCGAAGCATTACACTCAAATGCTCTCTTTTAGGAATTATCTTCTCTAAACCCATACAGGAAATTTGAACAGGTGCTAAATGTGCCCCCATGTCTGCATTTCCTTCATTGGTGCATACCACGTATTCGCCTGTTTCGGCTATCGCAAAATTTACCCCTGTAAGAGCGGCGTCTGCCGTCAAAAAGTCCTGGCGTAAACTTTCTCTGGCTGCTCCGGCCAAATATTTTGGGTCAAAGTTTCCTTTTTCTGTACCCCAAGACTCGTGAAAAGTATCGCTAATCTCTTCTCTTTTCAGGTGAATGGCCGGCATTACAATATGACTAGGGTGCTCCTCTCTCAACTGGATAATCCTTTCGCCTAAGTCGGTATCTATAACCTCTATGCCGTTTTTTTCTAAATGTGGATTTAAGCCACATTCTTCCGTGAGCATAGATTTACTCTTGACTATTTTTTTGACATTATGCTTTGCCAAAATTCCATGAACTATGGCGTTGTGCTCTTGTGCATCAGCTGCCCAGTGAACTTGAATGCCGTTCTTGATGGCATTTTGCTCAAATTCTATCAGTAAATCATGAAGATTATCAAGCACATAGTCTTTGATATTTGAGCCAGTTTCTCTCAGTAATTCCCAGTCGGGAATTCCAAAGGCGGCTACATCTCGTTTTTTACGAACACCCCATATTGACTTATTATGCCAATCGGTTCTGTCGGTATCGTTGGTTAGTTTTTCTGCTAAATCAGCGTGCTTACCTTCACTCATGATGCTAAACCATTTAAAATTTCAGCAATGTGAATTACCTTAATATTTGATTTTTTTCTTTTCAAAATCCCATCAATGTGCATCAAACAAGACATATCCGCACTAGTGATATAATCTACCTCATCCGCTTCAAACTCGGCTGCTTTGTCCTGACCCATTTTAGCTGACACAGCTTCTTCACTCACACAGAACGTTCCTCCAAAACCGCAGCACTCGTCTATCTTTTCTGGATAGGAAAGCTCTAGGCCACCTACCATTTTTAATAGCGGCTCTAGTTTAGAAAAAGGCTCAGCCACGAGTTCTGAACTTTTTGCTAATTCTAATCCACGAAGGCCATGGCAGCTTTGATGCAAGCCAACCTTGTATGGGAAATTTGACGTAAGGTTTTCTACTTTTAATACATCTGTTAAAAACTCGCAGAGTTCGTAAACCTTCGTTTGTGTACCTAAAACATGTTCTTTTAAATGCAATGTGCAGCTTCCAGAAGGACAAACCACATAGTCGGCATCTCCAAAAAGGTTTTGATTAAGTCCGTCTAGCTTTTTGGTCAAATGCTGAAAACCCGAATTAGCCATTGGCTGACCACAACAAGTTTGACTTTGATGAAACTCCACCTCACAGCCAAACTTCTCTAGGAGGTTTAAGGTAGCTATTCCAGTTTTGGGATATAACTGGTCAATATAACAAGGTACAAAAAGAGATACTTTCAAGATTTCCTACTGGATTATTAACAAATGAATAGCATAGTTACATCATAGATGGATGCGGTGCAAGCCTTAAGAGGTTTTAACAGCAAGTTCGTAACCTATACTGTGCTTGTTGGAAATAGAAATATTTGGGTCTTTAGCCAGCTTTTTACGGAGTTTTGAAATGTACATATCCAAACTCCGGCCTACTATAACGCCTTCGTCTTCCCAAACTTCTTTTTGAATACGATTCCGCTCTATCAGTTGATTTGGGCTGTCTGCCAAAATGCTCAGAATTTGGGTTTCTTTGTAAGTAAGTTTGATTTTTTGCTCCTCTATTTGCAGGCATTGATTGGCCATGTCAAATTCATATTTGCCTATTTTTAATAAGTTATTCGAAGGTTTTAGTTTCCGTTTTTTGAAAATTAAGAAGAGCGTTAAGCAAGCGATAATGAATAATAGAACATAAGCAATGGTCCAATCCCTTTTCGCTTCTTGGTCAAAACTTATTTCAATGAAATAACAAGCTTTAGCAAGCTCCCTATCTTTACATGGAACCAGCTCTTTTTGGCCTTTCTGAAGAATGGCGTAGGAAAACAAGGTCTCCTGAATCAGGCACTCTTTGACACTAACTATGTATGACGTTTGCAATTCATTGTCATCCAGCTGTCTTTTTACAATGTTGACCAGAGAGTCAGGATTTAAAGAAATCGGGCCATTAAATCTTATTTGGTATTGCGTATCAGTAAGTTTTTTGACAGGTAAAACACGTGTGGTGCTGTCGGAGTTTTGTAGCAAAACCTGATAACCTATCATTCGCATGACCACTTCTGTTTTAGCCTCATCAAAGGATGCCTGCTGTGCAGAAGGTGTCATAGTAAATAGGCCTATAAAAAGAAGAACATAGAAGAGACGAATCATTGCTTAAAGGTAAACTTTTGCACGGCTAGAACATTTAGTAAAAGCCCTTTTTACACTTTTTTACATATCTTTTTACAGTGTCATTTATCTTTAGGGTGATTAGCTCAGGTACTTTTATCAAAAAAAGCGAATGAATAAATTTATGAAAGTAGGGGCTTCGATGTTGGTTTTTCTCTCAATTTCAATAGCCTCAAGTGCACAAGATTGGGACTCTATAATTAAAGGCGATAAGGCTTGGCTTATTGAAAGAGATAATGAAACAGAGCGGAATGAGCTAGGAAAGGACGAGCCATTTTACGCCGACCCAATAATTATAGATGGGAAGCCTTTTGATTATAATAATTTCAACCTTCGCACCACAGGTCAATTATCTGTGGTACGAGGGGACCCATATTCTAAGGAAAGAACCAAAATTCCTTTTGAGATTAGTCTAAGAAGAAATGGCGTAATAGTTTACCCTTCTCCCGTGCCTGTTTTTTACAAACAGTTTTATTCTATTGAGATTTCGGAGGTGTTTAAATATGCCCAAGTAAATGACCATCTGATTATAAGACCTGTCAAAAAGGAACATTATAAAGCCAAGAGAATATTGAATTTGATTCCCTGATTTATTCCTTCAAATGTTCTACTGGGTTTAGGCGTAAGGCTTTGCTGATTTGAAAAATGGCAAGTGTTATAATGATGCTCAAAAAACAAATCACCACAAAAACAAAACTCATCGTGGGCATTGAAATGCGGAAGGCATAGTTCTGAAGCCAGTCTCTTAAAACATAATATGTAAAAGGAAGAGCCAGCGATAATGCCACCAAAAGAATAAAGACAAACTCTTTTATTAGTAGCCAGTTGACAGAGACATAATTTGCTCCCAATACCCTTCTGAGGCTTAACTCTTTTAGTCTTTTTGAAACGTTCAAAGAGAGTGTGCCCAAAACTCCGAGACTAACTAAAATTAGAGCCAAAAGTGTGGCTAGTCGTGAAGCCTTTTTTAAGCGAATTTCTGAACCATAAAGATTGGCCAAATTCGTTTCTTGTGTTTGATAAATAAAGGGTGAGTTGGGGAAAACCTGTTGCCATTTGGCTTCAATACTTTTTTTAGCTTCGCCAAAATCAGATTCAGATAAACGTAAAGAAAGGTATCTGTAGATGTTGGAATTATTGATGTTCATAAACACCAACGGACCTATCTCTTGATGAAAACTAGCGAAGTGAAAATCAGAAAGTACGCCAATAATTTGAAAATCGCCTTGATAAGTCTCTAAATAAACGGTTTGATTAATAGCATCTTCTGGCGTAGTAAATCCTACGTTTTTAACCGCTGTTTCATTCAAAATGATTTGATTATTGGGTTCGCTTCCTGCTTTATGGAATCTACCGGCCAAAAGCTTTAAATTATAAGTATCTGCATAAGCTTCATCTGTTTGTAAAGATTCAGCAAATACTTGTGAGGATTGGTTGCTGTTAGTTTTCTTAATTGCGGTTCTCATACCAACCTTTCCGTCAGGAATTTCATAAGAAATGCTTCCTTTTTCCACCTCTGGTAAAGTTTCAAAGTCGGCTCTAATGGTTTTCATTTTAGAAATACCTTTTGGCGACCAATCTCTCGGAAGGGTTAAATAGACCATCTGCTGCTGGCTAAACCCGAGGTCTTTTTCAAAGAAGTAATTTATTTGCTTGTCAACCACCAAAGCTCCAAAACCTACAAAAAGTGCCATAGCAAACTGAACCCCGATAAGGAAACGCCTCAGATTTGTTTGTCCTGAAATACTCTGGAACCGGTTTTTGACAGCCAAAACCACATGTAGTTTAGAAATAATCAAAGCAGGAAAAAGAGTAGCCAACACACCAATGAGTAAACTAAAAAGAAAGGCTATTCCGAAAAAAGCAGCATTGATTTCAAATAGCGAAACCAAGGGTTTTCCTAATACCTCAGAATAATAGTTTTTCCCAGATTGATAAATAATTAGACCGATTATAAAAGCTATAAACGAGAGTAAACAACTTTCTAAAAGCAGCTGAAAGACCAATTGCTTTCTGTTGCTGCCTAGTGTTTTTCTGATGCCAATTTCCTTTAATCTGTTGGAAGATGCCCCTAGCGAAATGTTGATGAAATTTATGATTCCAATTAGTAGCATCACCAGAGCTATGGCGAGCAGAGTGTTAATGTTTTTCTGAACAAAACCATTTTTATCTGTCAGATACAGCGTTTTATAATCTGCTAGTTTGATGCTTAAATTCTCTGAAATATCAGCAGGCGTATTTGTGCTTAACAAGTCCTCTATTGGCTTTTCTAATTGTGCAGGAGAAATACCCTTGGCAAGTTCAATGTTATTGACAGCAAACAAGTTTTGCCATTGATTAATGCTTTCATATCTGCCAAAATAACGCAAACTTTCTTTTGACATTAAAACTGGAAGCTCATCATTTATCAACTGCAAAACCGAATTATATGGAGCTTTGGCCAAAACGCCGGAAATTCTAAAAGGTCTTCTTTCGCCACTGAAAGACTCAACTTCAAGTGTTTGGTTTAGCACCTCTGTTTTGCCAAAATACTTTAAAGCCATTTTCTCAGAAATCACCATGCTGTATGGGTTGTCAAGAGCTGTCTTAGCACTTCCTTGGCTTAATTTTAAGCCATACATTTCTAGAATGTTATCGCCTAATTGAACAGATTCTGTATAGACAATATCTTCGTTTTGAAAAGTAACGCCTATGCCATCATAAGTATAAGCATTGGCCACCAGATGTGGATATTGACTCTTCAATGCTTCCGCTAAGGGGGCAGGAGTTACAAAATCAGGCGACCTTCCCTCTTGCTTCCATTCACTCTTTAAAAGGAACTGGCGGTCAATGTTTTTTAAGTGTTGATTGACTTGCAATTCAGACCAAGCATAGCTGCCAATAATGAAAGAAAACGCCAAACCTACAGAAGGACCTGTAAGCATCATTAATGAAAAAGAGCGTTTTCTAATTAGGTTTCGCCAGGCTGTTTTAAGGTAGTTTTTGAGCATAATTAAAAGTAAAAAGCCAAGAGAATAATCCCTTGACTTTTAACGTTTTTAACTTTTCTTATAGAGCTGCCCTAAGGAGCCGCTTGACCATATCTAGGTATAAGTTTTTTGCCTTTAAGGTGCTATATGGTGGTGAATTAGTAAAAACAATGGCGGCTGTTTTTGTACTGGGATCAAAACTAATTACTGTGGCTACACCAGGGTCTCCGCCTGTATGCGAAGCTAGTCTTGGCATAAAGCGATAATAAATAAAACTTTCCATTTCGTCATAATTCCATGATATCGCCTGATGTTTATGAACTGCTGGGAATTGAACTTTCAAAAAGTCTTTTACGGTTTCTTGTTTAAGAAACTGCTGTCCATTTGCTATTCCTTCATTTAAAAAGATTTCAAGAAACTTCGCATAGTCAACCACCGTAGTTCTCAACTGACCGTCAGGAAAATCAGGGTAACCATAATGAGGATACATCTTAGTTTCAGATTTTTTTGATATTTCATGTGGTTTAGCAATATTATCATGAGGAATATCTCGTAGAAACCAATATGAATCATTCATCCCCAGTAAGGGAAAAAAATCTTCAGCCATATAGGTTTCAAAGGGTTTTTCGGTAATCTCTTGAATTAAAAAACCAATGATAACATAGCCCATATTGCAATAATCCCAATAACTGCCCGGTTTCTTTACATGAAAATTGGTTTCTCTGTTATAATATGTACCGTTCTCTAGAAAATATCCCGGCACAAAATCTTTCAATTCAATAGGTGAATCTCCACCATCTTCTAAGGTATAAAGGGGGTCTAACGTATCCCAATCGTCCTTTAAAGAAGAGGTATGAGTCAGTAGCATTCGAGCACTAATGGTTTCATTTGGAAAATTCGGGTTACGAATTTTGAAGGGTAAGTAATTATTAATGTCTGCATCTAAATCAATAAGTCCTAAATCGGCTAACCTCATTAGAGCTGTTGCCGTGACTGGCTTAGAGCTAGAAGCTATCATAAACAATGTTTTATCGTTTACCGCTTCATTGGTTTCTATGTTTTTTATACCGTAACTTTTGTTCCAAGCTAATTCTCCATTTTTCATGTATGCGGCTTGCATACCTATAATTTCGGAGGCGTGCATTTTTTTTTCAAGGTATTGGCTTAGAGCCTCGTCACCAGGTTTTGGATTTATTTTATTACAACCAGTGAAAAGGAAAAGTATAATAGCAGGAATGATAAATGGGTTTTTCATAAGTATGATGTTTTTAGTAAGACATCTTAATATGAAAAACCCACTATGCCATTGAGCAAATTATTTTAAAAGGTAGGAGTTTGTGTGCGGTTCTTTAAAAAGACCAGTCTCCATTTTCATAGAACTTCAAAATCTTTTCTTGCAGCAGAAAAGCATATTTGGCCTGCACCAAATTAGAATTTGCTCTATCAAAATTGGTCTTTGCCAAAATGAACTCAATAGAATTCACTGTTCCTGCATTTATTTGAGCCTGAATGGCGTCCATATTTTCTTGATTTATGGCTACCTGGGAGAGCGTATTATTATACCTTTCTGACGCTAGCTCATAGTTTTGAATGGCCGTTTGAACAGCCTGATTGACCTGAAGCTTGGTTGATGCCAAATTATTTTGAGCTATTCTTTTCTGAATAGAAGCAGACTGAACCCTTGGATTAGCTTGCAGCCTACCCAAAATTGGTATACTCAGAGCTAATGAGAAAGAAGCATTTCTAGAGCCGTTTATTTGTTCAAAAAACTCTTGTTCAGGGTTAGAAGAAGCAAAAAACGTGTTCCAATCTGCAAAGAAACTCAGACTCGGAAGTTTACTACTTTTAATTGCTCTTATTCTGCTATCAAAACTTCTGATTTGATAATCAGCCGCCTTTACTTCTGGGAGGTTTTCTATAGCGTTCTCGGCTAATTCGTTCCCATATCTTTTAGCGAATATCTCCGCATCTAAAGATTCAAATTGTGTGTTGTCCGGAAGCTGTGCATTTAACAATTGAAACAAGGCTAAGCGAGCAGCTCTTAAATTTCCAGAGGCGGTGATTTCTGAAAATTGGTCGTTAGCCACCTGCGTTTTGATTTGTAATTCCTCCGTTTTTCCTAGAACACCTGCATTTACTCGTTTGCTTATTTGGTCTAGTTGAGTTTCTGAAGTAAGCACTTGGTTTTGAGCAATTGTATAAAGCTCCTGACTTGCCAATACATTCAAATACGCCTGAATAATTCTGATAGTAAGCTGGTTTTGCGTAGACGCCAAATTTAGTTTTTCCGACTCTACCAATAATTGATTTTGCTGAATGGTACTCTGAATTCTGAAACCTTGAAAAATGGGTTGACTCAAACTTGCCTGAGCGTAAGTACTGTTGTAAACATCATTAATGTAGTTATTAGTAAACCTATCAATACTCCTACCGGTGTTGGTACTTTGATAAACGTCAATGCTCATAGACGGATAACGAAGGCTTTTGGCCTCGCCCAAGCTAGCAGTAGCCGCTTCGGCATTCAAAACTCCCGCCTGATAATCTGGATGGTTTTTTAAGCCTAGCTCAATGCACTCCTTTAAGGAAACACTTTGGGCATTTGCCAAACAAAGGGCAAAGGAGAAAAAGAGTGTTATATAAAATTTCATATTTCTAATCTGTGAACTGTTCATTAATCTACCCAGCCGTCTTTGAGCCTGATGATTCTATTACCGTATTCTGCGTTTTTTTCTGAGTGTGTTACTTGAATTATTGTGACGCCATCTTTTTCATTTAGCTCCTTAAAAACCTTCATGATGTCGTCGGCTTGCTCAGAGTGTAAGTTTCCAGTAGGCTCATCCGCAAAAATTACTTTTGGCTCTGTTACCAATGCTCTAGCTACACCCACTAACTGCTGCTGCCCACCCGATAACTGACTAGGAAAAAGGTCTTTTTTAGCTACAATATTAAAACGGTCTAGAATGTCTGCCACCTTGCTTTTACGCTCTGCACCAGAGATTCCTTTATAAAGTAATGGCGTTTCGATGTTCTCATAAACGGTTAGTTCGTCTATCAGATGGTATGCTTGAAAAACAAAGCCAATGGCGTTTCTGTGGAGTTCTGTTCTACGTTTTTCGTTCAATTTCTGAACGGGCGTATCCATAAAAAGGTATTCACCCTCTGAGGCTTCTTCTAAAAGACCTAAGATGTGAAGTAAGGTAGATTTCCCCGAACCTGATGGTCCCATAATGGAAACAAACTCACCTTCTTTTACGTCAATATTGATATTACGAAGCACGTATGTCTTACCAAAACCCGCTGGGTAATATTTAGATATGTTATTTAGTTTTATCATAAATTTTAAGCTCTGAGCCTTTGGCAATTAGCCGTGGGCTTATAGATGGATATTAATTATTCCTGAATATCCGAAATAAAAACAATGTTATACTTTTTCATAATTTGTGTTGGAGAATGACCGCAAGGCTTTTCTCTTGGCATACTAATCTTCTTAAATAATGCCAATATATATAATTCGCTTGTATTTAGATGATTGCCTTGATTTGGCTAAAAAAAACTGTCCGAAAGCGAACGCTCTCGTTCGATGATGGACAAGAGAACATGGAAAAAGCATTAATTTCGAATTTAACATCAAGAACTAACAAATGCCGCAAAAAATAATCATTGACACAGACCCAGGAGTAGACGACGCCATGGCTATACAGTTTGCCCTAAACTCACCAGAATTGGAGGTGCTTGGGCTAACTACCATCTACGGTAATGTGAGTTTGGAACTGACCACTGCCAATGCCTTAACGCTTTTAGAGGTAGCTGGCAGAACAGATATTCCAGTAGCCATTGGGGCAGCAAAACCTTTGAATAGGCCTTTTGGTGGTGGTGTGGCTTTTGTTCATGGTGATGACGGGCTTGGCAATACTTTTAGGCCAAAGAGTAGTTTGAAAGCCATTGATTTGTCGGCGATAGATTTCATAATTGAACAAGTCAAAAAATACCCGAATGAAATAACTTTAGTGCCTTTGGGGCCATTGACCAATATGGCCTTGGCTTTGCAAAAAGCTCCTGAAATAGCAGAACTGGTAAAAGAAGTGGTAATTATGGGCGGAAATGCCTTTGTGCCAGGAAATGCTTCTCCTTCTGGCGAAGCCAATATTCTGAATGACCCTGAAGCTGCAGATTTAGTTTTTGGAGCCAACTGGCCAATGACCATGATTGGATTGGATGTAACCGAGTCTACTTTATTAACTAGCAAGGACGCCAAAGAAGTGCGAGCAGCTTCTGATTCGGAATTGAACAAGCTGGTATGTGATGCCTACGTTTTCTATGAAAACTTTAATACCACCAATAACAAAATTGACGGCTCCTTTCTACATGACCCATCTGTTTTAGCCTATTTGGTAAACCCTACTATTTTCTCAGGTGGAAAATACCCGCTAAGAGTTGAAACTCAAGATGGGCTTAGCTTAGGCAAAACGTGGCCTTTTATAGGCGATGATGACGTTTTAACAAGGCCTGCCTCAGCACCATGGCGAGGGAGACCTGCTGTTAATGTTATGCTGGAAGTAGATAATGAGCGACTGGTAAAGCTTGTAATGAGTAGGTTGAGGTAAAATCTTTCTTAATTTTCACATTCAGAGCCAATATTGGCCTGAAATACTACGTCATTTTGAGTTTCAAAACCGGGTGTTAGAAGAACGGAATGCACCGCTTTGTACTCTACCTTTGATGGAGCGTTTATGAAACTTTCTCCTTCAATATACCTCGCCAACTTAGTAGTGCTCGCTGGTACCAAATCCTCTACAATCAAGGTTTTCTTGTCCTGATTTTCATAAGCTCCTATATCTGATTTGTCTGCTACCACGCGTTCCTGATTTGACAAGTCTAAACTTGTGGTGAACTCGTTTGTCCCTTTGTCAATCAATGCAGAACAGTATTTTAGTTGTAAGCCGTCATCGGCCGTACCAAAAATATTATCTGGGCCATCATAATCTGTACTTACAAAAGACGGGGCAACATCAACATTTGCTATTCCAGTTCGTCCTCCCTGAATATTCGAGTAATCTACTTCCATAGAACCTAGCATCTGGTAAATGCCAAAACCTTGATTATCATAGCATATTGAATTGGAGAACTGACCTCCATTACTATGAATAATAGCCCCGTTTATCGCTGCATAATTTTTAGTGATGGTTGAGTTGACATAATTAGGGTCACCCTGGTAATTATATATGGCTCCACCTTTAGTAGAGGCGTTTTCAATAAAGAGTGTATTATAAAGGGTGGTAGGAGTAAAGTTGGTATAAATACCACCGCCATAAGTAAGTGACCTGTTTCCATAAAAAACGCAATTATAAACCGTGGCATAACTGACTTCAATAGTTAAACCGCCCCCTTGAACACCTGAATAGTTTTTAACCATATTGACACCGTCAAGCGTAGGTACTCCCGCATGTAAATAAACACCTCCGCCGCTATTTGATGCGGAATTGTTCTCATAAGTCATGTTTCTACTTACCACACTAGAAGATGCTGAAATCAAACCTCCCCCATTTGATTGGTGTATGTCTTGCCCTTCTACTATGATTCTTCCGCTTCCGTTGGCATTTCCTCCTTTAACTTTTACACCATCTAAGGTGGTGAAAAAATCATCATTAACGGAGAGTACTACGTGGTAAGCATTCTCTTCGTTATTGTTCATTCGTAAGTTGTATAGCTCGCCAGTTACATTATCGTCATTGTTAAAATCACCACTTAAAATAGTTGGATGTAGATTCCAGTTTCTTGAAAAAATGTCGGTCTCGTTACCAGTAAAACCTCCAAATATTTTGAGACCATCATGTAGGTAGAAGGTTTTATCTCTTGGGTCTGTTGGGTTTTCTTCGCCATAAGGACTTTTGCTTGGGGTGTATGTACCTTCTGCTACCCATACATTTACAGGGCATCCTATTTCTAGGGCAGGTTGTAAATCTAGAAATGCGTTTTCCCAATCTCGCCCAGATGCGGTGCCAGGGGTAGCTGATTTATTTACATAGGCGGTGTCTTTCTTTGTGGTGACTAAGGCGTATAAGGCGTTGTCCTCATATTGTAAAACCACGTCTACACAAAAAGAATAAGGTATAGTGACGTTTGCAAACTCCCCTGTATGGCCATTGTATCCCATAATTAAATACTGTCCAGCAGCTGGAATTTCAGGAAACGAAAGATTCAATTTTGCATTTTCAATTTTTGCATTTCCGGTGGTCACTATTTGGTCGGCAAAAGCACCTATTCCACAGTTATAAGTAGCCAAACCCATTTCAAAAGGATAGTCATTTCCTGACCTGTATTTTTTGGTAGTGAAATTAAGACGACTCCCTAAGCTGGGTCCAGGAGCAATTTCGCTGTTTTCAAAATTCGAAAAGGCTCCTGATAGATTTCCACTTCCTCTTAAAGTGCCGTAATTATCTAATGTATTGCTGCTTAGTGTTCCGTAAACGTCGAGCGTCCCCCTATTAATTATCTTTTGAGCAGAGGTTAGTTCGCTTTCTCCATATAAAGTAAGTAGTCCGTCGACTTCGTTAGTAAGCAAGGACGAAGATAATTTTCCAACTACATTTATTATCCCATGATTAGTCAAATTTGAAGAATTAAGATAGCCATTAATGGTCAGTGTGACTCCTTCTGGAATAAGCCATGGAGTCTTAGAAACGAATGCGGGTTCATTGATGGCGATATAGCTGCCAGGTTCTAAATATGCAGAATCTGGCATCGCGGTAGTGCTACTAAACGCAATTAGGCTACCGCCACTTTTGATTTCACAAATACCATTGCCACTGGTTCCAAAGTTCAAATCTCCATAGTTACTAACGACAACTCCATCAGCAATGCTTAGTTTACTAATAATTCTGAGTTCGGCACTTACTGGTACATCAAGGCTTTTATGCAAGGCAAAAGGTTTCATGACCCAAAGTTTTGAGCCAGGAGCGTAAAGTACTGTTCCATTCTCAAAAACATCCGATGAGCCTAAGAGAAAGGTGTCGTAAAGGTTAATTTCGTTGGTATTATTAAAAATCCCACGGTCTTCAAAAGTGCCAAACATGCCTATTCTGCCTAGATTATTTAAGGTGCCTACATTTGTAAAAGCACTGAAGTCATAGAGGATTCCGGTATTATTAAAGATGTTATTGTTCCAAAAAGCAAGTCTATTGCTTAAGTCTCCTGCATTTTCTACTAAACCATCATTATTTGTAGTTCCTGTATTTTCAAAAGCTCCTCCTACCGCAATAGATAATGTGTCCGTTACTGGAATAGTCAATATCCCGTTATTAATAAAACTGGCTCCGTCAGGTATTTCTAGTTTGCTTTGTAAAACATAGTTGCTTCTAACTTCAGTTTCTACGGTACCTCCAGATTCTATTTTTAAATTTTGAATAAATGGTACAACACCAGGAGTGGTGTAAGAGTTGAATTCTGCATTTCCGCCATCGGCTACTCTAATTGAAGTATTATAAATACCTCCAGTAGATACACTTGGACTACTTAATTCAAAGTTGAGTAGCTTTCCTTTGACCACAAAATCGGTAGTTCCCAGTTCTATTTTACCATAGTTAGTCATACTAGCGTTAGCGGGAATCGTGTCATTGGCACCCAGATATAAGGCTGCACCTGGAGAAACAATAACGATACCCTCAGAAGACCAGTCGAAAATTCCATTTGGTAAACTGTGAGCAGGGCCGTTAAATGTAAGGCTACCTGTGCTGCTTAGATTGATTCTGCCTTTATTATCTAAGCCATTGGCATAGTTTAAGATGAGCTTTCTTCCTGCGGTTATGTTGAGAACTCCTGTTGGTGCAATCTCCAAAATAGCCCCAAGGGGCACATTTATCCCAGGCACCTTTACCACACTCGCTATTGTAATTATGGCATCACTTTCCCAGTTATAGTCTGTTGGGTCATATAAGAATGCCCCCTTGAAAATTAAATTTCCGTATGCGTTAATATTTACTTTGCCATGTGTGGCAGAAAAGCCTTCTGTAACTATTAATGCTGTGTTTTCAACAGTAAGCTTACCTCCTGAGTTGATGTTTAAGGTTCCGCCATCTAAATTTAAGAGGCCTCCAGCAGGTACTGAGAATTCTCTGCCTAGAGCTAAAGTTCTGCCTTCATAAACAGAGATGGTACCTCCTAACCAGTTAAAGGTATTTGCCGGAATTTGGCTTTGGTTTGAAAAATAGTTGAAGTTAGAAGTAGCTCTTAATGTGACCGTCCCCGTGCCTTGAATGTTTCCACTATATTGATTTTGAATAAGGCCACCTTCATTATTATTCAGTGTGCCTGCTACGCTAAATTCGTTGACATCATTGTATAGGTTTTTGTAATTATCAAAAAGCCCTGTATCTGCAATTGTGAATGTTTTGGCGTTAAAAACGTCTCCGTAGTTTGTCATCAAGCCTCTCAGAATAAGCCTTGATTGGTTATTAAGTACTCCTGTGGCACCAATGTTTAAAGAGCCGTATTCTTCCACAATTAATAGGGGAGAATTAATAGTTACACCTTCCACAATTGTGGGCGATTGTATCACCAGTCTTCCTTTAATTAATACGGAATTGGTGATTTTAAAACCTGTCTCATTAAGAAGAACCCTATCGCCTTCTTCAATGGTATTCCCCGGTGTGTATGGTAACCAGCATAAGGGATTAGACCATTCAAACTCTCCAATCATTACAGGAACTCCATCAGTTCCAGGGAAAAGAGGAGGGCGGGCAATAAAATCAGTAGCACAAACCTGTACTAAAGAAACCCATACCATAGCCAAGGTCAGTAAGGTCTTCTTTACATACCAAACCTTTATAATAGTTTTTGTAAGCATTTTTAATAGTGGTTAAAGGTTATTTACAGCAGGTCTAATTATTTCAGAAGGTCGCTTTTTTAACCGTTTGGAGCCTTCTTCTAGAAATTAGAACTTCACGCCCGTTTTTTAAAACGGCGTAAGAGGAACTTGTCTGTTTACGTATTCCTTTTACAAAATTCCTTTGAACCAGAAATGACCGGCTCAAACGAATGAAATCATTGTTGTGTAAATGTCTTTCGTAGTGTTTTAGTGTGTAGGCTGAAGTAAGCTTGTTTCCGTCTTCCAGATGGAAAACGGAATAATTCTGCTCTGCCTTAATATAAAGAATTGAATTCTCATCGGCAATCTCTTTAAGTATTTTAGGAGAATTCATGGCTATAAAGTTTGAGATATAAACTTAGCCGAAACCAAATGGGTCGTAAAAAAAAAGGGTTGAAATACCTTCCAGTTGGTCTGAAATGGGCTGGAGCAGTGATGAAATATAGCGGTGTGTTCAGGTAATTACTGTTCATAACCAACTACATAACCTCTATTCTCTTGACTAGCTCTTCTGCATAGGTTTTAGTAATTGGTATTTCAGAATCTAGAATGGTAACCGCGGTAGGTTCCAGTTTTGTCATGTAATCTAGATTGACGGCGTACGATTTATGCGTACGGAAGAAGTTTGGCCTATTTACTTTTTCTAGAAAATGACTCAGGCTCATTCTTATGAGCTCCTTTTTTTCTGCCAAATGGATTTCTATATAATTTCCATCCGCTTTAAGCCAGAGAATATCACCTACGGGAAGTTTTGTATATCTATATTTTTCTTTGACAAAAAGAGCATCTTTTATAACCAACCCTTCCGTTTCTGGTTTTTCGGATTCCAATTTCTTTTCGCCTGATATTTTTAAAAGAGCCAGTTCTATAGCCGTAAAAAGTTGTTCTTTCTTAAATGGTTTTACGAGGTAATTTGTGGGGTTTACTTCATTTGCTCTTTGAATGGTGGGGCCATCAGAGTAGGAAGTAGTAAAGATAAATGGAACGTTAAATTTTTCATTTATCACCTTGGCTAAGTCAATTCCATCTTTTTTACCTCCTAGGTTCACATCTAGCAGAATTAAGTCTGGAGTTTCTTCCTCTAGTCGTTCCAAGGCTTCATCATAATCCATGGCCGATTCCATTACATTATAGCCCATCGCTTCCAGCATGCCTTCCATGTCTGCCGCAATAATCCCCTCATCTTCTACCAGTAAAATTTTTATCATATCCGTTTAGCTCTGAGCTTGATAAGCTCTAATGTCTTTAAAAAACACGGTAAAATTAGCCCCATTATCACTACCTGAAGAAAACTTCCCTCGAAGCTGCTTGCTTAATATTTTCACCAATTTAAGACCTAAGGATTTACTCTTGGCTGGGTCAAAGTCCTTTGGTAAGCCTTCTCCGTCATCATTTACATTTAGTTCGTAGTCAACTTTATTAAGGGCTTTAATTCCAACTTTTATTTTACCACTATCTCTTTTATCAAAGGCATATTTATAAGCATTGGACACTAGTTCATTCACAATCAGACCTAAAGGAATAGCCGTATCAATGTCAAACTGAATATCGCTTGCACTTACTTCTATTTCAATTTTCTTATTACTTCCTGTAAACATATCTGAAAGATAGTTGACCAACTCTTTCAAGTAATTTTCAATATCCACATCATTAATATGTTCACTTTGATATAGGTTCTGATGAATCAAACTCATGGCTTGTACCCTGCTTTGACCTTCCTGAATAGACGAAAGTACAGAAGGGTCATCAATGTTACTAGACTGAATATTTAGCAAGCTTGAAATGATTTGAAGGTTATTTTTTACGCGGTGATGTATCTCTCTGAGTAAAGTTTCTTTTTCAGTTAAAGCGGCTTGAATAACGCTGTTTTTATTCTCAATTTCCGCATTCTTTATGCTCAACTCTTCTGAGGTTTTCTTTTTTAGCAAATACCTATTATAAAGCAAAAGGGCAAGGAAACTTAACAAGACTAAGCCACCAATAAAGACCCAAGTTCTAAATCGAGCCAAATCAGCTTTGCGGTTTAAACCTTCAATCTCAGCATCTTTTTTTACGGTTTCATATTTCGTTTGAAAGTCTGCTATTTGCTCTGTTTTAGAAAGATTGGTAAGCGAGTCATTAAGCTGCATCTTTTTTTCCTGATAATACAAGGCAGAGTCATAATTCATGGCCTCTTTGTTTATAGTGCTGAGATGTCCGTACGCATTCAAAACACGATGAGGCCTTTTAAGGTCATTACCTATTTGAAGCATTTTTAAGGCGTAGTCTTTCGCTTTTTTATAATCTTTTTTTGCTAGATAGAGGTTTGATAAATTAGCATAATTATAGGAAAGGTTGTTTTGGGAATTAGACTCTTGATTTATATTAACAGCCTTATCAAGCACTTCTTTAGCCTGATCATAATCATGTAGATGCTCTATATACACTTGGCTAATATTATTGTAAAGCTTTTGAAGGGTATTATTGTCATTTTTTAAACTTTCCAGCAATAATATAGCCTTTTGATACTTGGCGTGGGCCGAGTCCATCAATACTGGCTTATCTTGAATATAACGCAAGTCTCTTAAAATAATCCCTTGATTGTTAAGGCTTTCAATGGTAACAAATGTCAATTTTAATTCTTCAGCCTTTTGCTCAGCTTCGTTGGCTAAGTCAAGGCCCTTGATTAAATAATCGACCGTGCTTCGCTCCGCTCCAATATGTTTATAAATGGTAGAAAGTGTGACTTTCTGAAGTAATGACTCTTCTATCATACCCAGCTTTTCATATAAGTCTATCACTTCTAAACTATAAGAAACCGCATTTGCATAATCCGATTTGGCATGGAAGTAACCCGCCATTTTTTCTTTAGAGAGAGCAATTCCTTTCTCAAAATTGATAGCCTCTGCTATCGTCAAGGCCTTTTTGCTAAGAACAAAAACAGAGTCTCGGTTGCCTCTAATTGTTTTACTATGAGCTAAGATTTTTAAAACAGTATTGCTATCGTTTTTGGTGCTAGGGGGGTGTTGACCATATAACTGAGTAGCTAAAAAGAAGAAGCAAGTACAATACAGGTAAATGAAAGATTTCATACCCGTTGACGAGACAAAATCCTTCATGCACGGCAACAGCAGGTTATCTATTGCGGCTGATTTTCGAGACATTTTAGTGGCTTATATTTTGGGGTTGAGTAAAAACTCTGTTTCCAAGATATGTTATTTAAGTATATGAACAACCGTTCAATAAAAAAACTTTTAAATCAGACTCTTATATAGGTAGCCATTTATTGCCTTTGGTAAGTGTGTGAAAAAGGTGGGGCAGTTAAGAAAATCAAACTATTTAAAGGACTTGACTAAAATAAAAAAGCCGACTGAAGAACTCTCTTCAATCGGCTTTCTAATACTGTTATTTTATCCTTAAATTTTGCGAAGTAAATAGCCAGGAGCGTCAAAAGCGATACCGTTATCAATCATTAATTCGTCTTCACAAATTCTGATTGTTCCTGTGAAGAAATTAAATTCACTAGTTTCAATTCCAAACTCGTCAGTTGTAATTTCTATAGAACGAAAACCATTGTCAGAAATATTATCATTGATGCTGTAAGCATTGGTAAATACGTTTTCGCCTGCATTGGTGACAAAAACACCTCCATCTTCTTTGAATTCGACCTTTAAGTTCGGTACTTCTTCGGTAGGCATCATAGTAATCATTCCTTTTAATTGCCATGTTCCTACTATCATAGTTCTAGCATCTTCTATAGAAGGAAGGTTCTCTACTTGCTGACCTACACAATCAAACTCTTCTAAAGTTTCCGCTTCAATGAATTCAACATCATCAATTGCTTCGCTACTGGCTACATCTTCACTTTCGCAAGCCATAAAACTTAATACACTTAATACTAATAGGATTTTTTTCATTTTTAATAATTTACGTTTATACCCTTTATAATGCTTTAATCACGAAATTGGTTGTATTAGAATCTGAAATTTGATGGTTTTTAGTCCCAAATAGCATCAAAACACTTTAAAATTTAATTTTACAAGTAGCCATGTAATGGCATCCTTTTTTATCATTTAACTCTCTCGAATAAATTTTATTGGAAGAGCATAGCAGAAAGCTTAGTTTTGTAAACAGCTCAAACTATTCACCATAGATAATAACATGAAAAATAATTACTTAGTCATAATGGCTGGAGGCGTAGGAACAAGGTTCTGGCCTTTCAGTAGAACTACATTCCCAAAACAATTCCATGATGTTTTAGGAACCGGAAGAACGCTTATTCAACAGACAGCAGATAGATTTGAAGGCGTATGCCCGAAAGAAAACATTTATGTGGTTACTGGTGGAGAATACAAAGATTTAACGCTTGAGCAGCTTCCTTTTTTATCCGAAAACCAAGTGTTATGTGAGCCGGGACGTAGAAATACCGCTCCGTGTATAGGCTATGCATGTTATAAAATTCAGAAAAAAGATCCACACGCAAATATAGTGGTGGCTCCTGCGGATCATATTATTTTAAAAGAGGAGGAGTTTAAAAGAAGAATAAATGTAGCAATAGGTTTTGCCCAAGATAATGACGCCCTAGTGACATTAGGTATAGAACCTACACACCCAAATACAGGGTATGGCTATATTCAGTTCAATGATGCTGATGGCGATGTGAAAAAGGTTAAGGCTTTTACCGAAAAGCCTAATTTAGAATTTGCCAAAATGTTTTTAGAAAGTGGTGATTACACCTGGAATGCTGGGATTTTCGTTTGGTCGGCAGCTTCTATAACCTTGGCTTTTGCAAAGTATTTGCCTGAAATGGCAGAAGCTTTTAATGCAGCACAAAAAGACTTTTATACAGACAATGAAGTAGCATCTTTAGATTCGGCTTACTCTAGATGTAGAAGCATTTCTATTGATAATGCTATCATGGAAAAGGCTGATAACGTTTTTGTGGTGAAAAGTGATATTGGTTGGTCTGATTTAGGAACTTGGCGTTCGGTTTATGAAAACTCTGAATTAGATAATGAGTCAAACTCTATTGACGGTAATGTGTTGGTATACGACTCTAAAAGGTGTGTGGTTAAAACACCAAAAGATAAATTGGTAGTGGTAAGTGGTTTGGAAGGTTATATAGTTTCTGAGTTTGGTAATGTATTAATGATATGTAAACTGGAAGATGAGCAGAGAGTGAAACAGTTTGTGGCAGATGCCAAAGAGGTGGGTGAGGAGTTTATTTAGTAGAAGATTTTAGTAAATACCTGCCCAGTTCACCAAGGAAAGGAAGCCCTAAACTGTCGTACTCATAAGTATCATCGTTTAGGGTTTCGTTTTTATTTGCATAAATGACCGCAGACAAAATCATAGCATTGCTTGAGTTTTCATCCTTTATCAAAGCATTGTCAATTAAAAAACCATATGCACCACCTATCTTGTTATAAATTTTAATATTCTCAGGAATTCGACCCTTTTGGTCTCCAAAAACTAGAAACTTACCATAATTGTCTGGAAATTTTGTTTCATCATAATTAGCATTTCTTGGCATTCTACTCATATAGTCTTTCACAAAATTCAAGTCTGACGCTTTTATATTGAAATGTGCTTTTTGGTCTATGTTTTCAGGGTAAAATATTGAAATAAGCATTCTATGCTGATCTAGTAAATCAAACTTGTTTTTAGCAGCAAAATCCATCGGTTGGTTTATAAGTTTCTTTCCTGTTATATACTTTTTGCCCACTAAAATCTTTTCAGAACTTTGATAACTACGAAAAGATGTTTTTGGCTCCTCGTAATATGAACGTCCTAAAAATACTTTTGGAGTGGTTTGATTTTCCTCTTTGCTCAGGTTTATTGACAGGCGATGATTGATTTTAGTATTGGAAAACCCTTTTTGTTTTAGCTTGTCGTTGAAGTAATCCATCCCCAGAAAGTCATATAACCTATTAAATGCATCATTATCACTAACTAAGAGAATTTTTTTAATATAATTTGAGATACTTTCATTTGCTTCTGCCTCTACTGAGGAATAATTTTTGATTGTGGACTGGCTTGTGTATTTAAGGTCTTTATTTATTGATATTTCATTTAGTTTTTCTAGACTTAGCAAAACGGCGGGTAGCTTTACCGTACTCGCGGGGTAGAAGTATTGGTCAGGAGTATATTGAAAGTATTGCGTTTTACCTATCTTCTTTCCTTTGATGGGGGTGTATATAATTTGTATCTTGTAATTTTGCGAATCTTGTAAGAGGGGTCTTAGTTTATCGTTTTTAAATAAGCTTCTTTTAAAAGAAGGGGTAGTTTTTTGCCCCTTTAAATGAAAAGGAAAATATATAAGTAGCAACAGAACCGCTAAAGATTTTAAATTCATGGAAAACAATTTAGTTAAATTTCTAATGATTTTCTCCGTATGGTCTATGATTTCATGCAATAACATAGAGCGTTTAGATACCACGAAGATAAAAAGCCAGATGGATGCCTATAAAATTAAAAAGGTATCTGAATCAGATGTATTGGTGGTACTTAATGATAAAGGGAATGAGGTGGAAAGGTTGTTTTTGAAATTGGATTGTAATGCTCAGTTGGACTCTATAAATGAAGTGGGTGGCGTAAAAATTGAACAAGTTTTTCCTGATAGCTATGTAGCCTTAAACGAAAAGGAGCAAGGGGTTATAGAGGCTCTTGCCTATTCTTTAAAGCAAAAAGAGCAGTTTAATGCTACGCCACAGAAGCTCTCTGAAACGGCCTATGCGTATTATTTTTATAACGATAAGGCAAAGTGTGGTGATAGCACTAAGGTTGGTGACTTCTTTTGGCGGGTACTTTTTCAAAAGGAAATTTTGGTAAACGCAATCAATTAAAAAGTATTAAGTTCAATTATCTGGCACATTGTTTGAATTTTTTTAATAAAAGATTGTAGCTTTGCGGCTTAATTATGAAAGAAAACCGTCTTATTATTAGAGCCTTCGGCATTTTTATGAGCATTTTTATGCTCACTGCCGTGCTTTCTAAAAGCTTGCTTGGTACGCAAGTTTTGACGGATGTTTCTATTTCTACAGACCAAAATAGCGATGACTCCGATGAGGAAGAAACTTATTTTAGTGAGTTATCTTCAGAAGTAGTTATTCCTTCAAATGCCTTTAGTTTTAATAGCGACTTAGTCTTTTTACTTAGCCCTACCGTTAAGTTTCTGCCACTGAGTGACGTTGTTTCTAATTTTATAAAGCCAATATTTAAGCATTCTTATTTTGATAAGCTTTTTGAGCTTCACATAGCTATTAACGCACCCTGAGTGCTTTCAATGATTGTTTTCTCTAACAGTCATTCAATCCCAATTTTATTAAATCAAAACATTTGAGGTGTCTGAATACCCCACGGATTACCTATAACAAAAAAGTCTTTCAATAGGGGCAAAACTAAAAATATGAGAAATAGAGGTGGAATTTTAACGCTGGTAGCCATTTTCTTGGCAGTTAGTGTTTATTATTTGGTCAGAACTTACAAGGCCAATAGTATTAGAAATGATGCAGAGGTTGCGGCCATGACTGCAGATGGTAACGTAGATAGACAAGTAAAACAACGTTATTTAGATTCCCTTTGGAAACAACCTGTTTTCTTAGGAACTACATTAGAAGATTTAACTAAGCAGGAATTAGGTTTAGGTCTTGACCTTCAGGGTGGAATGCACGTGATTCTAGAGGTTTCTCCTAATGATATCGTTAAGTCTTTAGCGAGTGGCTCAAGAGACCCAAGAGTAGCTCAGGCTATTACAAGTGCTTCTGAAAAAGCAATAACAAGCTCTGATCACTTTGTAGACCTTTTTGTAGGAGACTTTAAGGCTTTGGCTCCAAATGTGCCATTAGCAAGAGTATTCTCTACGGCGTCTAACAGAGGAGAGCTAGGCTTAAACTCTTCAGATACTGAGGTTACCAATTATGTAAAAGACGAGGTAGACGGAGCTTTTGACCGTGCCTTTAACATTATTCAAACACGTGTAGATAAGTTTGGTGTTGCTAATGCTAACCTCCAAAGACTATCTGGAACAAATAGAATTCAGGTGGAGCTGCCGGGTATTGATAACCCACAGCGTGTAAGAAAATTACTTTCTGGTGCAGCGAAACTAGAGTTTTGTGAGGTTTACGAGCCACAAGAAATTGGAACATCTTTAGAAGCGTTTTCTGCTTATTTATCTCAGCTCGACTTAGAAGAGCAAACTAAAAACTTAGAGAACTTAGCTACTAGTGCTCCTGCAGTATCAAGTACAGATACATCTGCTGCTGCTGATGACTTAGCTTCTCAACTTACAGGAAGCACTGATAGTACAGGAGGTCTTAGAGCTGATTCATTATTATCAAACAATGCTTTCAGTAGCTTGTTTATTGGTGGTCAAGGCGGTTTAATGGTAAGAACAAAAGATTCTTCAAAAGTGAATGAAATCTTACACAGACCAGCGGTTCGTCAGTTGTTCCCAGCTAATCTTAGTTTTGTTTATGATGTTAAGGCGTTTATGAATGAAACAACTAACGAAGAGTTAGTTAGTTTATATATGGTGAAGGATTTGGGTCATGCCCCTTTAGAGGGAGATGTGATTTCAAATGCACGTCAAGATTATGACCCAACTACTGGTCAGCCTGATGTTAGTATGCAAATGAATGCTACTGGTTCTAGAAAGTGGAGAGACTTAACGGCAGCTAATGTGGGTCAAAGAGTAGCTATATTACTTGATAACTACGTTTATTCTGCTCCTAATGTAAACCAAGAGATTACGGGTGGTAACTCTAGCATCTCTGGAAACTTTACTTTAGAAGAAGCGAGTGACCTTGCAAACGTTCTTAAAGCAGGAAAGCTTCCTGCTCCAACACACATTATTGAAGAAGCCATAGTAGGAGCCTCAGTAGGTGAAAGTGCGGTAAGAGCTGGTGTGATTTCTTCACTAGTAGGTTTATTAGCGGTATTGATTTTTGTATTGGTTTATTATAATAAAGCAGGTTGGATTGCTAACCTTGCTCTTATTGTTAACCTTATTTTGCTTTTAGGTGTAATGGCGTCTTTTGGGGCTACATTAACTCTTCCTGGTATTGCAGGTATGGTACTTTCTGTAGGTATGGCGGTAGATGCCAACGTACTTATATACGAACGAATAAAAGAGGAATTAGATGAAGGGAAGCCTTTTGCGACTGCAGTAAGAAACGGTTTCAAATTTGCGATGCCGTCAATTATTGACTCTAACGTTACTACTTTAATTACCGGTATTATCTTATTTATCTTCGGTACTGGATTGGTTCTTGGGTTTGCAACTACTCTTTTGATAGGTATTTTCACCTCTCTTTTCTGTGCTATTTTCATTTCGCGTTTAGTGTTTGAGCACTATATCAAGAAAGGTAAAACAGTGACTTTCTTTACTGCTTGGACAGAGAAAATGTTTAAGGATACTAACATTGACTTCGTTAATAAGCGTAGAATCTTTTATATGATTTCTGGTGCTATTATCATAGCAGGTGCTGTTTCTATTGGTATTAGAGGATTTGGTCTTGGCGTTGATTTCAAAGGAGGTAGAACCTACGTTGCTAAGTTTGAGAATTCAGTGAAAACAGAAGACGTAAGACAAGCGATGGAAACTGCAGGTTTCACTGCTGAGGTAAAAACGTTTGGTGGTTTTGACCAAGTTAAAATTACAACGGCTTATGAAATTGATAACACTGACCCAAATGTAGAGTTACAAATTCAAGATCAAATAAATGGTGTAGTTGCTAGTCTAGATGGAAACAAAGGAGAAGTGGTTAGTTCTTCTAAAGTAGGACCTACCATTGCCAATGACACTATTTGGAACTCGCTAAAAGCAATCCTTTACTCCTTGATATTGACTTTCATTTACATATACGTAAGATTCCGTAGTGTAGCCTTTAGTTTTGGTGCTGTGGTAGCGGTATTCCATGATGTATTGGTGATACTTGGTATCTTCTCTATTTTCAATGGTATCTTGCCATTCTCTTTAGATGTTGACCAAGCTTTTGTGGGTGCGGTATTAACACTGATGGGTTATTCTATGAATGATACGGTGGTAGTTTTTGACCGTGTACGTGAGTACCTTAACGACAAGAGCAAAGCCAAAGAAGATATTGTTAAGGTTATTAATAATGCCTTGAACAGTACTTTGAGTAGAACAGCCGTAACGGGTATTGCTACTTTATTGGTATTACTTATTCTTTTGATATTCGGTGGTGAAACCATTCGTGGGTTTATCTTCGCTATGTTCTTAGGAGTTATAGTAGGAACTTATTCTTCACTTTATATTGCTGCTCCTATCGTAGTTGATGCTATGCAAAGACAGCTTTTGAAAGAGAAAGACGCTGGTCTTAAAGCTGCTGAAGTAGCTGTAGCTAAGAAATAAGTTTTAATACTTTTTTAGAAGGGCTGTGTTGATTCTATATCAATGCAGCCCTTTTGCTTTAGAGCTTATTATTTAGAATGAAATAAAGCTTTAAAATTGTACCTTTAGGCCAACCAAAAAACCGATTTGAAATGAGTGAATTTCCTCCATGCCCTAAATGTAAATGTGAATATACATACCCGATGGATAGTTTATTGGTATGCCCTGAGTGTTTCCATGAATGGAATCCTGAAGAAATGACGGAGGAAGAATTAGCGAGCCAAGTTTTAGATGCGAACGGAAATGTTCTTCAAGACGGAGATGATGTAGTGGTAGTGAAAGACTTGCCTGTTAAAGGTGCACCAAAGCCCGTCAAAGCAGGAACTAAGGTTAAAAATATAAGACTAACAGATGGTGATCATAATATAGCTTGCAAAATTAAAGACTTTGGATCTATGGGATTGAAGTCTGAATTTGTAAGGAAGGCTTAATAGTTTGCTATTATGTGAAAGCAGAGCCCCTTTTTGGGAGGCTCTGCTTTTTTATGGAGGAATGTCTGATTAGTATGCCTTTGTTTTAAAAGATTGTGTCTCCGACCAATCGCTCCAGTTTAGGTTTTGGTCTCTGTAACGAACTCGCCAAAAGTAGGTAGTGCTTGGCTTTAATCTTTTGGTAATTTCATCTGTCAAGTCATCATTTTTCTGACGGTTTTCCATATAGTACCAGTTTTCAGATTGTTTCCAGCTGTCTAGTGTTAGGCTTTCGAAGTTTTGGTTTTCGGCCAGTTGCCAGTTTGATGCTGTGTGAGCAGCGGAAGCAAAACTACTTTTAAAAGGGCCTGCCTTTAGCAATGTACCGTATTTGCCAGCCACGTCTTCTCCAGTAGGTGAAATTGCATTAGGAGTATTGGGCTTTCTTTCGTTTTTATAAACTGTTATTTGGTCGGTTTGTTGATTATCTCTTTCAATGTTTTCATTACCACGACTGAGCCTTTTAACGGTGAATTTTGGATTTTCTTTATTGGCATCCACTTCTACCATCACAAAACCGTATTCGTCTTGTGTGTTTGTAAATTCATCATAATCACGCCCTTCAAATTCACCCCAATTATCAATAGCCCCGCCTGCGGAAGCTACGTTAATCCATAAATGCTTGTGATTTTTAGACTGGCCGCGAGAGTAACCGTGGGTATGACCAAAGAAATGTATGCTTGGCTTTCCTGTCTTGGTAGAGAAATCTTCTAATAATTTAACCACTTTGCCACTAAACTCTTCTTCGCCAGGTATCCATAGTTCAGATTTAAATGGGTGATGAAGCTGTGCAAATACAAAATCAATGTCTTCGTTTTCTGCAGTCTTATCTAGCACCTTCTGTAGCCACTTGTATTGCTCTGGCGTGTCTCTGTAGCCATCGTTTGAGTTTAAGCCTATTATTCTAGTGTTTCCATAGTCTTTGTACCACCAGTGCTCTGCATAGCCTGCAGTGCCATTTTCTGGTAGGCTAAAATATTTGAAATAGAAGGTTGAGTTTTTTTCATGATTACCTAAAACTGGATATACAGGTACTTGCGAAAAGAGCTTTTCGGCTGGATTAAAAAACTCATTTTGCCATTGGTCGTAATCTGTACCTGTAGCTACTAAGTCTCCCGGAATTAGAACTAAAGCCAAGTTTTCTGGCACAGCACCACCAAACTCTTTTTCCATGTATTTTAAAATACCATCATTTACTACCTCCGAGAATTTTTCAGGATTGTTGTGGTCTCTTTGCATGTCGCTCATGGCTATCATGTTAAAAGACTGGCGGTCTGAAGCAAATGGGGGCGTTTTAAATTGATAAATATCTGAAAGTATTTTACCTGTTTTTACTCTATAATAATAGGTGGTTAGCCTTTTTAGGTCTTTTAGTTTTACTTCATGTACTCTGGACTCACTAAAATTGACATCATGGGCTGAGCCAATCTCTTTTTTACCAAGTTTAGGGCTTAGTCCATACTGAACAATACTTTCTTCACCGGTGGAGGTTTCCCATAAGATTTTTATGGAGTTGGGCTCAGCGTCTTGTAAATATGGCTGAACTAGAAATTTGTCAGTTGTTTGAGATTTTCCTAAAAATGGAAAGAGAAGAATGAGTAACAAAAAGCTTTTTATCTTCATGGCTGCACAAGGTCTTTTTAATTGTGAGCCTAATTTACAGCTTTCTGAGGTTTATTGGGGAGTTTTGAGTGGACTAGAATATTAAGTTTAAGTAAAGAAATTTGAGTTTAGAGTAAAAAATAAACCCAAATGCTTGAAGCACTTGGGTTTAAGTATCGATACTTATTTGACAGGAAAACTTAGACCAAGGTTTAATCCGACGTTTTGGTTTTTAATATTAATGATGTCTGTTTTGTAAATATTTGCGAAGCTGCCGCCAAAGTAAAACTCAGTATTTAACCACATTTTAGGATTAAGTTTCCAATTAAATCCGGCCGCCGCTTTACCACCGAAGTCTATGCTTTTAAAATTTTCTTCAGTGAAATTGTTTCCACTCGTATTTGAACCCGACGCCCCAGCAAGAAAACCTAAATAAGGCCCTAACATTATTTTTGGACGGAAGTCGTTTCCTTTATCATTCAAATACCAAACTCCGTATACGGGCACTTGAATATAATGCATCTCTATTTTGTCTTGAAATCCGTTAAAATTAGAACCCATTTGTGAGTAAAAAACCTCTACCTTAAGACCCAAATGCTCATGTTTTGAATGGTTTAGAAAAGCACCAAGGTTCACTCCAGTTTTATTCGAACTTAAGGGGAAATCAGGAATACTAGAACCATTCACACCAACCATGGGTCCCCATGAGGTGTCTTGAGCTTTAGCCAAATTAGTAACCGTTATAAGAGCGATAAGTACACCTGATATAGAAAGTAGTTTTTTCATTTCTTAATTGTTTTAGTTTCAAAGTTTTTACTAAATGTTTGTTCCCTGCTTAGCACACCGAAGAAATGTGGAAAAAAGTAAACAGGTGTAGCATTGGTTTAAAAATGACCTACCTTTGGCCTTTCTAAAATTGGGGGTGATTTTAAATAGTGTCTATCCTTTTACCCGTCAAGAGTTTTGAGGCAGATATACTACGCCTTGCATTAAAATTATTAATGAAGAAAGAAAGAGTTTTTACTCGCTATCAGGTATTCATGATTGCCATTTTGGCCTTTATTCAGTTTACCGTTATTTTAGATTTTATGGTACTTTCTCCACTGGGTGCCATACTTATACCAGAAATGAGCATTACTACTGCACAGTTTGGCTGGGTAGTGTCTGGTTACGCTTTTAGTGCTGGTATTTCCGGTATTTTAGCAGCAGGCTTTGCAGATAAATTTGACCGTAAAAAGTTGCTTCTCTTCTTTTATGTTGGTTTTTTGATTGGTACAGGTTTATGTGCCTCTGCCAATACCTATCCCATGCTTTTGGCGGCTCGTATTTTCACTGGTATTTTTGGTGGGGTGATTGGCTCCATAGGTTTCGCTATCATCACCGATATTTTTGAACTTAATGTACGTGGAAGAGTAATGGGTTTTACCCAAATGGCTTTTGCTGCTTCGCAAATTCTGGGCTTACCCATAGGGCTGTATTTAGCAAATAATTATGGCTGGCATTCTAGTTTTTGGATGATTGTGATAGTGGGAATACTAGTTGGGATAGTAATGGTTTGGAAGATAAGGCCAATAAACACGCACTTAGAAGCCAATAAAGGACAAAACCCAATTAAGCACTTGTTCAGCACCATTTCAAATCCAGATTATATTAAAGTGTTTTTGGCTACTACCTTGCTGGCAACAGGTGGATTTATGCTAATGCCTTTTGGCTCTACTTATGGAATTAATAACCTTGGAATCACACTGGAAGAACTGCCTTTGCTTTATGGAATAACAGGCGTTTTTACCATAGTTTTCGGGCCTATTCTGGGTAAGATGTCTGACAGTTACGGAAGGCTCAAAGTCTTTATATTTGGGACGGTTTTAGGCATCATTCTGGTGGGGGTTTACACTAATTTAGGCATGACACCTTTCTGGGTAATTTTAGTGTTAAATATTATCTTGTTTTTAGGAATTAATGCCCGTATGATTTCCTCTTCGTCATTAATTACTGCCATACCTGATTTAAAAGACAGGGGAGCATTCATGAGTATCAACTCTTCCGTTTCTCAAATTTCTGGTGGAATAGCCTCCGCTATAGCTGGTTTGATAGTGGTGCAGCGTACAGATGGTTTTGTAGAAAATTATCCTTTGTTGGGCGGCGTGGTGATAGCGTCCATGATAGCTTCGGGAGCTCTAATGTTTGGTATTAATAAGTTAGCTGAGAAAAGAACGAAGGAGCAGTCTTAGCTTACCGTTCCCTAAAATGACGCAATTTGTTCGTTTCTTGGCAAGTATCCTTTTTGTTTCACTCGGATTATTAATTTAGATTTTAGTTAGATATTTTATTCCAGTAAGTAGGCGGTCTAAATCATTAATACTGGTATAAACATGAGGTGTTACCCGTGAGCCATTGATGTCAATCTTTGTTCTTTGCGTGGTATGTATTTTATACTTGTCAAAGAGGGTTTTTGCTATTTCTCGACCCATTAGCCCTTCAATACCAACTACGGCTAAGGCACAGGAAAATTCTTTTGAAAGTGAAGTTTGGATGGAAACCCGGTCACTAATGGCTAAGGCATTTTTAGCCCAATAATCTCTCAAATACCTAAGCCTTGCTTCTTTTCTTTCATTGCCAAGGGCGTATTGAAAATTCAGAGCTTCGCCAATGGACTGCTCTATCATAAATGAGCGTGTCCCTAAGTTTTCAAACTTACGGATGTTGTCGGTTTTTGGGTCAGGATTTGGGAAAAGAGGATATACATCGGCTATTTTCTCTTTTTTCATCCACAGAAGACCGTTACCGATGGGTGCACCTAGCCATTTATGTAAACTTGTACCAAAATAATCACAGCCTAAATCTGGGATTTCAAAGTCAATATGAGCAAAAGTATGTGCCCCGTCGCAAACAACTTCAATGCCTTTTTTATGAGCTTCGTCCGAAATTTCTTTAACAGGCATTATTTGACCATTATAGTTTATCATGTGGGTAACATGAATGGCCTTGGTTCTCTTTGTAATAGCATCTAAGTAAGGTTGGGTCAAAGCTTTTTTGTTGTCAGAAGGTAATTTCAGGTCAATCCATTTCAAAACTATACCATCTCGCATTTCTCTTTGTCGCCATGCATTTAGCATGTTTGGGTAGTCATATTCACAGAGAATTACCTCATCGCCTTTTTCTAGAGGCATGCCTAAAATGATGGTATCCAAGGCTTCTGTGGTATTCCTGTTGAACGCTATTTCTTCAGGAGAAACCCCCGCAAATTTTGCGATATTTTCTCTGAGAGGTTCTCTTCCTTGGTCCATAATGCCCCACATATAATAGGATGGGCATTCATTCGCATAATGATTCAGTCTTTCAAGAGAATCCTGAACGGGTTTAGGAGAAGGACTTACTCCGCCGTTGTTTAGGTTGATTATTTGCGGAGATACGGTATAAGACTGTTTGATAAAGGACCAAAAATCTTCGTCTTCTGCTAGTTCAGTGGAAGACTTCTTTAAGGCTTCTTTATGAATTTCTTCAAGCTTTGGTTGGGTCAAATTAACAAAGGAACTAAGTGTAGGTATAGCACTTATGGCGGTAGCCTTTCTAATAAACGATCTTCTGGAATTCATGGCAATAGTTTCTTTTTGTGAAACAATTTACACGAACGTGTGAACTTATCAATGGCAAAATTAAAAGTTTACAGAATTATAATCTTAAAGTGCTAAGGTTTTTGGTGTTTTCTATGGTTAGGTGCTGGCCTCTTAATTTTAAGAACCTTGCATTGGGCTAGTCTATAAGGTCTGTATAATAATCTATATTTGATTTCATGACTATATCTATGGGTAGGTAATTGTTAACCTCAATAGACTTTTTCTTTATCAGGAAGTCATAAAAAAGCCGACTGCCTAGGTGGGCTTGGGTATAGGGTTTTTGAGAAATAAGAAAATCTATTAGGCCTTCTTTAAGGTAATTAACATTCTTTTCTATTAAATCGTAGCCTATTAAAGTTTGGTTTTTATTCTTCTGAAATAGAGGGGCTACCACATCTATTCCGTTGGTCACAAAGACACCTTGTAGAGAAGGGTTCTCTTTTTTAATTTCGGTCAGCTTGCGTGCTACGGTGTTGGAGTTTTGGTCAATACTTTCATACTTTAGAATTTTACTATCATCATCGAAAAAGCTCCGAAAACCTGCTTCTCTAAGGCTAAAGTGCCTATAATTATCGTGTTTTTTTGTTACAGATATAATAAGCACTAAGGCGTCTTTAGAGATGCATTTATTCATTAGTTCAGCTGCTAGATAACCACTGTCTTTTGAGTTTTGACCAATAAATGGCAGCTCGATTTGCTCGGGCAGTTGTGTATCGAAAAGAACTATTGGTATTTCTTTGTTCTTTAGGGTGGAGGTAAATTTTAAAGCTTCATTTTTAAAAACAGGAACCATTAAAACGCCATCGAACTCTTTTTTTAAGATTGTTTTAGTTTGTTCAATGAATGTGCTTTCTTCATTTTGGTCAAATTGGTATAAGTCCAAATTAAGGCCGAAGGGAGCCATTTCTTTGTTAGAATCCTTGAAGCCTCTTTCGTGGTCAAGCCAGAAAGGAATATCACTAGAACCTTGAGGGAAAAGTACAGCAATATTATATTCTTTTGCAGATTTAAGTCTGCTAGCTAGTATGTTAGGCGTATAGTTTAGTTCTTTTATTGCCTCTAAAATTCGCTTTGTGGTTGCTTTTGAAACACCACCACGATTGTTCAGAACCTTATCTACAGGCCCGGTAGAAACTCCAGCTAGCTTCGCTATATCTTTAATACCAACAGAGTTTTCTTTCATAAAATGTAGAATTGACATTTAAGATATAAAGCTATTCAAGTTTTTTTAAAAAAATATCGGAAAAATTGTGAAAGAAAATAAATACACATAATTTCACAAAACAATAAATAGTGAACGTTGACTATTTATTGTATGGTTTATATTTTATCCAATTGACCCTAATGATTTAAGAATATGAAAGTAGGTATAGATAGTTATTGCTATCATCGATTTTTTGGGGAGGTTTACCCAAACCAACAAGAACCCGAAAGAAATATTTCTTTTGATGAATTTCTGGAAAAGGCGATAGAACTTGGTGTTGACGGTTTGTCTCTAGAATCATGTTTTATTCCTCAGTTTGACGACAAATATTTGGCTGTTGTTAAAAAGAAGCTAGACAAAGCCAATCTTGATCGTGTATATGCATGGGGGCACCCTGATGGCTTAGAGGGAGGTAATAATTTAAGTGAGTTTAAGGAGATGCTAGTTCACATAGATTATGCTGAGAAAATAGGGGCTAATGTTATGAGAGTAGTAGGTAGTAGTCACCTTTTTAGGTTTGAAGAGCATAAACCTCAATTGGAAAAGTTGACATCTATGTTTAAGGAGGCGGTAGAAAAAGCGGAGAAAAAAGGAATTCATCTGGCCATAGAGAATCATATTGACTATGACTCTGACGAAATTTTGGCTTTGGTACAAGCCGTTGATTCTGAGTATTTTGGAGTCAATTTTGACACCGGAAACTTTCTTCGAGTATTAGACGACCCTATCCAAGCAATGGAGAAATTAGCTCCATACGTAAAGGCCACTCATATAAAGGATTTATTGCCAGTAAAAGGTATTGCTGCCAATGAGTGGAATTTCTTTTCATGTGTTCCAACTGGCCAGGGTATAATAGATAATTCTAAATTAATTCAACTTTTAAAAGAGGCCAACTATGAGGGATTTTTGGCTGTAGAGGTAGATAATATGCACCCTGATTATACAAATAAAGAAGAAGAAGTGGTGGTGGCTAGTATTAAAGAACTAAGGAGATTAGTGGCTGAAAATAGTTAATAGGATATGAAGAAAAATGTACTGAACATAGGCATAATTGGCTATAAATTTATGGGAAGGGCTCACAGTAACGCCTGGCAAAAAGTTGACAAATTTTTTGACTTGCCTGTAAAGCCGGTATTAAAAATTGCCTGCGGGCGAAACGAAAAGAACCTAGAAGAATTTGCAGATAAGTGGGGCTGGGAAGAAACAGAGACAGACTGGCGAAAGGTAATAGAAAGAGATGATATAGACATTATAGATATTGCATTGCCTCAGCACTTACATCATGAAATAGCGGTGGCAGCAGCAAAAAACGGAAAGCATATATTTTGCGAAAAGCCAATTGCTCTGGAAATAGACCAAGCTCAAGAGATGTATGAGGAGAGTGAGGCAAATGGAGTAGTCCACTATCTAAACCATAACTATAGAAGGGTTCCGGCTATTGCTTTAGCTAAAAAAATGATTAGTGATGAGCTAATCGGTGAAATACATCATTGGCGATGTGCCTACCAGCAAGATTGGATTACAGACCCTAATTTTCCTTTGACCTGGCAGCTTCAAAAAGAGTATGCAAAGGCAGGTCCTCATTGGGATTTGAATTCACATAGTGTGGATTTAGCTCATTATTTGGTGGGGGATATAGCTAACGTAATGGCAATGACTACAAACTTTGTAAAAGAAAGGCCCATAGCTAGTCCAGATGGGCAGGGGAATCTTAAAGCAGAGGCATTGAGTAACGAAAAGGCTGAAGTTACCGTAGAAGATGCATCACTAATGATGGTAAATTTTAAAAATGGGGCGATAGGTTCGTTTGAAGGAACCAGGTTTGCAAATGGAAGGAAAAACAAACTTTCTTTTGAGATATATGGCAGCAAAGGAAGCCTTTCTTTTAACCTAGAAAGAATGAATGAGCTAGAGTTTTATTCGCAAGAAGACACTACGAGTTTAAAAGGCTTTAGAACAATTTTAGCAACAGAAGATAGTCATCCATACATAAAGAATTGGTGGCCACCAGGACATATAATCGGTTATGAACATACTTTTATACACGCCGCAGCAGACTTTATCAAGGCCGTTCATACCAAGGGTAGAATTGAGCCCAACTTTAAAGACGGAGTTTCCATTCTAAAGGTTTTAGAGGCGGGCTTGCAATCTGCCGTAGAAAGAAGAACTATTGATTTACACTAAAAAAATTAAAATTAAGGCAATGGAAAGTAGTTTGAAAAGGCAATTTTTAGAGGAAGGTTATGTGATTATAGATGTTCTTTCAGAAAAAGAAATAAGCGATTTTAGGACTATAATGGATAAACTATTGAGTCCAAAAATTGTAGGAACAGATGAAACGCCCAAAAGCTCATCTTTTCAACATTTAGGAGACAACCTTCAAGATTTTGGGAAGGAGTCAAGACAATATTATTTTCATTTATTAACCAAAGAAGGTACAGAGCCCATACATCACGCCTTTAGTAATCCAAAAATATTAAAGGCGGTAGAAGAGATATTGGGACCAGATTTGATTGTGAATAATGCATCTATTTTGGCGGCAAATAAAGGAACATCTTATTCTTTAGGCTGGCATAGAGATATTATTCAGATACCAGAGGATGAAATAGAAGATTGGTTGTTTTCATCAGAGAGGTTTCACAATAGCGTGCAAATTAATCTTCCATTGGTTGATGAGAATTCCTTGTGGATTGTTCCTAAAAGCCATAATCGTCCTAATAATGAAGGTGAAAATGAGGCTTTTGGAGGTTCAAAACACTATGCTCCTATTGGGGCAGAAATGCCAGGGGGGGTACCGGTTAAGTTAAAAGCAGGACAGGCCGTTTTGTATAACAATAATTTAATTCATAGAGGGTATACAGAGACTATGAAGGTTCCGAGAAGAACACTGCATATGGGCTATCATAGTAATGCTTATGACCCAACATGGCATTTTTACTTGCTTGACAGCAATTTATTAACGGAAGATTATCTAAAAAAATTAAACCCTACCATGAGAGCTATGATGGAAGATTACGTGGCATGTAGAGCTAAATTTCCAAATATGGCAGATACTTGGAAAAGAGAAAATATGATTGAACTCTCAAAAATATAATAGAGGTTACCGATTTAAAGGAGTTGTGACTTACATGATTTTTTTAATGGTTTAAAATCATTTTGTCCGTGATTCTGGAATGCTAGATTTATAGCTTTTACTAGGCTAATCGTAAGTTTCATTCCAGAAAAACAACAACTTCCTTTTCATTCTTAAATCAATCTAATGGGCTAATGAAATGTATAGTATTCAATTATGTGTGAACTAAAATTAGCGGAATCTGAAATTCAAACTGGGGTTGTTTTAGAAAGTTTGCCTTTAGTTGTTGATAGAATATATTTGGATGAAACAGATCTGTTTTTTGTAAATGAAAAATGGAGGTTGAGAATTGCTTCATCATTTAAAATTTTGACTAAAAGTGGCAGGCTATTTAAAAATACTGATGAGGAGATTCAGAGCTTATTAAAAGCTATGATAGGGAGTTCCATAATCAAAATAGAATCTAAATCTGATGACCCCTTGTTTGATGCAGTTCTACATTTTAGCAATAGCAAGGTCTCTGAAGTATTTTGCCTGAATTCTTATGACTATAATTTTAATCAGTAAATTAATTCTTCACAACTCCCTCAAAAACACCTCAGGATTATCCAAAAATGACTTGGTCAAAGTGTATATTGTTCTGTCTCGCGGTAGGCAATTGGCTCTATTTTCCCATCTTTAAAATGTAATATTTCGGCTTCTGGGATTGGGGTTTTATATTGTTATGTAAGAGTGGCACATCTTTTGTTTTGAGGGATATTTGAAGAGTATATCATTTTTAGTTTGACTAACTTTCTAGCAATAATTAGGCGTTTAAGTAAACCAATGTTGTCTAAAAAAATTTATCGATTAACTTTGTGAAAAAGAAACACATAACAAATATCCACAAACCACTTTTAAGTAGAAAAATGAATCCTGGACAGCAATCGTTTAGATAGAGCACTCCCCGAAATTTCAATGAATCATTATTTCAACAAGAGATTACCCCATTTTGTTTTAAGGGTATATGGGATTGTTGGTGTGTTTCGTATAAAGCTTCTGTTAATATTTAGTATCCTTTTTAATAAAATAATAATAAATGAAATTCAGATTTTTAACTGTAATTGTTTTACTGACTGCTTTAACTTCCGTAAATGCTCAAAAGCGAATAGGCGTATTGAGAGTTCAAGGCTACTCTTCGTCACTCAAGATGTATAAAAACTTAGCGTTAGCTGGAATCTCAACGCAAGGAATGGTGTCTAAAATAGTAGACTTTTATTCCAGTAACCCTTCCTTTATAACCATCGATAGGCAAAATTTACAATTAATTAATGATGAAATGGAGCTTCAAAAAAGTGAAGACTTCATGGACGGTTATGTGGTGTCTCAGAGTAAAAAAGAAGGTCTCGATTTTATAGTAGAGAGCAAGTATGATATTGCAGAAAGTGAGTTAACTATTGGGATAATTGATGTTCAGGAGTCAAAAAATATCGGGTCAGTGTCAAGAAAACTTGATGCAAATTTTTGGGGAGTAAAAAATATGGATTTGCAACTTTTGATTCTCTTGTTAGACTTAAATGCAAAAAGCTTCGATGAGCACATTCCAGTACTTAGAGCTACAAAGTTCAAAAAAGATAAGGCCAAAGAGCTATTGGTGGCCGCAGGCAAAAACTTAAATGTGAGAGAAGGATACATGTTTGAGATATATGAAAATGTAGAAGAAAAAGTGGGTGGAAGAGTACTTCAAAGGCAAAACGTCATTGGCTTAGCTCAAGTGATAAGTGTTCAGGATGACAATTTTTGTACAATGGAGGTGGAAGAAGGAGAAGAATCTATAATGAAATCGTTGAATAATAAGACCGCTGTTTTTGGAAAACTAACAATAGACTAATGATGAAAAAAATTATACAAGCATCCCTACTTCTTTTTTTGATATGCTTTGCTTCCGTGGCTCAAAAGCAAGGTTTGGCCGTTTTAGTTTCGGCAAATGAAAATTCAGGTTTTAATTCCATTATTATAGATGATTTTAAAGCTTTTAAGCGTCTTAATTCTAATCAAGAAATGTTTTACTATGATTGGGAGGAAGGCAAGAAGCTTACGCCAGTGGGAAATGATGGAACTAACCCAGTAGACAAGTTAATGTTTGTTGAACTTTACTCTGAAGTAGAAAGCCGTCCAAGATTACAGTTGGTTACAGATTCAACAGGAAAAACCGTTTCAGCATTCTACCCTATAAGGCCTGAGCTTAACTTGAAACTTAAAATAGTTGATTTAAAATCAACCGAAATTCTGTTTTTAACACAGTTCTCTTTAAATACATCATCAGATGAACTTGTGGCTTCCAATAGAGGAAGTGGAAGGTTTGATGTTTCGATTAACTTTAAAGAGTCTTTTAGTGCAGACCCATCATTTATGCGTCTGAATAACAAGGGTTTTGAAGAGGCTGAGAGAAAAGCATATGAAAAATATAAGCAGAAAATTCATGAGAATAAGGTTGCTGCTTTTAAAGAGTTTTCTTCATACTGTGTAAGACGGTTTTATTATGCTCAGGAAGTTCTTATTGACAAATATTTCACTATTAAAAAGGATGGTATTGTTGAAGACAAAGTAAAATTCGTTAAGTCAGATTTAAGTTTAAAGGACGGCTATTCGACTAGTGATTATATCGACTTTTATGAGATACAAAAATTTGGAGAACATGTTTCTTATGATAAAGGATATACTTTTAAAGTTGAAAGCATTGATTCTACAGGTTCAGAACTTAAGTTGGCAATGTTTGGAAATCAAAAAAGACTTGCAGAACTAATATTGAACGACGCCCAAGTACTTATAACGAATAACGAGTCGGTCTTGAATAATAAAGTTAGGGAAATTGGAAACGAAGAAATTCAAACGGTTGCAGTAAAAAAGAACTGTATTAACTGCTTTATGAACCTAGAGTCAAATTTAGCAGCAGTACCTTCAATTAGAGTTTTAGAAAGAGCAGACTTTGAATTTCGTCATTTCAGAGAGCTGTTGAAGTCAGAAAAGAATATTGACAATTTCTCAAACGACGATTATTATAAAATGCTTGGAGTGCGGTATTTATTTTCAATTGAGGACGATAAGTTAACAAGCACAGATATTGAGACCGGAAGGATAATTGGGACAGAGTCTAAAGAGGGTAAAATATTAGGATTTAAATTTTCAGCATCGACTTCGCCGGTTGTGATAAAAACTATGTTTTTAAACACGTTTGATAAAGAGATGGAAATCTTTGAGTATACAAATGTGAAAAAGAAGACTGTAAAAGAAGTTCGAGTTTATAATCCTTTTGGTGTGATTCTAGGCGAAAGAGTCTTAATTTATAAACAGCAAGAAGAAACAGTGGGTGGGAAAAAATTGTCTAGAAATATTTTAATAGGAGAGGGCTATATTAGGTCAGTAGTGAATAAGCATTTAGCGAATCTTTATGTTCAAAAAGGGAATAAGGAGTTATTGGAAATGAAAAATTCAGGAGCTAAAGTGGTTCTAGAATATAAATTATAGAAGAATGAAAAAAGAAATAATCTCATTTTGGTTTGTACTCTTTTTGCTAAATATGTCCTGCTCGCAAAAAGTTACATCGCAGAAAAGTATTGAGTACAGCAGGAATGGGAAAGTAAGCTATGTGGCGTCTAAAGGATTGTTACAAAGTTTTAATAGCCAAAATTTTGGTTCTACTACACAAGACGCCGCTTACTTTGCAACAGTATCGGCGATTGAAAATTTGTTATATAGAGGAGTCGCAAATTCGCCATCAGAGAGTCCTTTGGTAAAAAACGAATTAGAGAGCAAACTTGCTTTTGAAAATAAGCTTAATGACCTAGCTTTCAATTTAGGGCCGGAGAGGTTTGTTACTAAGTCTTTAATTGTTGACGACGAAAGTAGTTCGGGAGGGCATTTAGTTACGGTCGAGGTAGAAGTTGATGTGAAAGCACTTAGAAAGTATTTAGAAGAGAACAAAATCATTAAAAAATTCGGATTATGAGGTTTAAAATATTGCTTGCTTTAGTTTTATGTGTGGCAAGTGTTGGGTTTGCTCAAGATGACAATCAAAGTAATTTACAACCAACCATAATGGTAATTCCCTTTACACCTAAGGGGTCAGATCTGAGGACAAATTATGAACATAATGAGTGGCTGCGAGTGGCCATTACCAAAGTAAAGGATGCTTTTGATCAACGAGGTGTAAATACCATAGATTTTAGAGCTAAATTAAAGCAATTGGGTAATGCAGAGGCATTACAGTCCGATCAGAAAACGTCTCTTAAAGATGATATAATTGCGATTTCTGGAGCAGATATTTACATAGAAGTAGAAGCAAACATAAACAGAAGTAATTCTGGAAATAGTGTAACCGTTTTGATGTCAGCTTTTAATGCTTTTTCTGGTGAATCCTATGCCAATAAAGTCTCAATTTCTCCCAAATTTTATACTGACAATTATGAAAAGCTTATTGTCAAAGCAGTAGATGAAGAGGTGCCAAATCTTTTAACTACTATTTCAGAGAAGTTTGAAGACATAAGAGAAAATGGACTTACTATTACTTTAAATGGAGGAGTGAGTGAAGAGTCGGACTTAAAAATGGACACAGAAGTGGATGATATGGGAAGTCTTTTAAGTGACCTGCTCGAGGAGTATATTGCTGATACTGCATATAAAGGAAACTATCATCTACAAGGCGTAAGTGACACAAGAATAACCTTTGATCAAATAAGAGTACCCTACAAAGACGATAATGGAAACTCTTTTCGCAGCACCAAGTTTGCTTTGGATTTGAGAAGGTTTTTGAGAACTAATGAAATTAAAGCCTCAACTACCGTTGTGGGAAATAGCATTACTTTAACAATACAATAATAATGACTAGACTTTTAACACTCTCTTTATTCTTATTGTTGTCAACAGCAAGTGCCCAGAAGACTATAGATTATGTAAAAATGGCAACGAATTCAGAGTTTTACGATGTGTATGTCAATACATTTTTAAACACCGAGATTGTCAAGGAATACAAGCTAGATGCGAAATCAACCGTTCAGATAAAACCCAAAATGGATTACTCGAAAGTTTATAGTATTGAAGGTATAAACTTGCTATATAAGGGAATGGTAAAAGTGTCCTTTGAAATTGCACTTCGCTCCTCGAAAAAGGACACAGTTGTTACTTATAAAATTCCTGTATCTGCTTCTAATAAGTATCAAATAGTAAAAAGTCTGATTTCAGAGATGTCAGAAATGGGTGTGGTAGATATGGCTTTAGAAGAGCTGACGATATTTAGTGAGAAATATTCAAGATTAAATTGTGATGCTATTCTCACTAGGTATCAAGATGAGGTAAGCATAGAAGGTATTATGAGGCTTCATGAAGCTATGGCTCAAACAAGTGATAAAAGTTGTAAGGTAAGGTTGGAGGTCGCAAAGGAGAAAGTCCTTGTTGAATATGGGAATAAGTACTGTGATGAAAATATTAATAAGTTAAAAGTAATGGCCGTTTCTGGTGTTGAATTTCAGATGATTAAGGCTGTGAATATTTTATCTAAAATACCTCCAAATTGCAAGTGTAGTGAGGAAGCAATAACGATATCGAAGGGTATTGGTGAATACTTTTTAAAGAGGTCCAATAAGGAACTTAATATAAAGGCTGAAAGAATTAATCACTTCTTACTCGAAGGAGATTACGATTCTTGGAGTCAACTGAATAGTTATTAATTTCACAACTCCCTCAAAAACAACTCAGGGTTATCTAGGAAACTCTTAGTCAGCTGATAATGCTCCGTCTCCTGATATGCAATAGGTACTATCTTCCCATCTTTAAAATGCAGAATTTCAGCTTCTGGGATAGACATGATGATGGGGGAATGCGTGGCAATTATAAACTGAGCATCCACATCTTTTACTTTTTGACGGATTAAGGAAATTAGCGAGAGTAAACGAGTAGGAGAAAGGGCAGCTTCGGGTTCGTCTATGAGGTAAACACCCTTGCCTGTTATTCTAGAAAGAAAGAACTTTAAGAAACCTTCGCCATGACTCATGGCATCTAAATCTTTACCGTATCGGGCTATTAAGGCATTTCTTTCGCCTTCTACCGCTCCAAGTGCTAAGGTGATGTCACCACCTGTCCATGTGTTTTTTATTTCCGCTATTTCGCTGTTGAGGTCGGCTATTTGTCTTTGAATATTCTTTACAAAGCCTATAAAGTCTTCTGCTCTTAAAAAGAAGCCACGCGATGATTTTGAAGCTTGTCTTATGCTAAGGTATTTGCCGAGTTTTCGGGCGTTTTCTAGCATGGGGTCTAGGTCAACGCTTGCAGTTCCGGCTACGGGTACATTAAGTTTGTAGGCTATAGCTTCTAAAATGGTAGATTTTCCCGCACCATTTTCACCAACAAAAAACGTGATGTTAGATTTGAAAATAATGGGTTCTAAGTCCTTAACTAAAGGAAGTGTAAAAGGAAATTCCTCTTCTTCTGGAAGGTTTCTTAAACTTACGGATTGTAAGTGAAGCATTTCAGGCTAGGCAAGAGTTTTGTCGGCTACCATTTCAAGACAAGCTTTTGTGATGCCTTCTTTGTCAAAACCACACTCTGCTTGTAATTCAGATTGCTCACCATGCTCTACTAATCTGTCAGGTATGCCTAGGCGTTTTACTTGAGCAGTATAGCCTTGGTCTATCATAAACTCTAGCACTGCTGAGCCCATGCCGCCTTGTAGGCAGCCGTCTTCCACGGTAATTACTTTTGAAAATTTCGAGAATACTTCATGAAGCATTTCTTCGTCTAAAGGTTTCACAAAACGCAAGTCATAATGTGCAACAGAAAGACCTTCCTTCTCTAATTCGTTAGCCGCTTTTAAAGCAGCATTGCCAATATGACCAATACTCAATATGGCAATGTCCTCACCATCTTTAAGTTTTCGGCCTTTTCCTACTTCTATTGCTTGCATAGGGAGCTTCCAATCTACCATCACACCCTTTCCTCTTGGGTATCTAATAGTGAAAGCATCTTTTCCAGATTGAATCTTATCCGACTGAGCTGTAAACATCAAGTTTCTTAGCTCTTCTTCGTTCATAGGAGCAGACACTATCATGTTTGGTATGCATCGCATATAGGCCAAATCATAAGCACCGTGGTGCGTTGGACCATCAGCTCCTGCAAAACCAGCTCTATCTAAACAGAAAATGACCGGTAAGCCTTGTAAACATACATCGTGAATGACTTGGTCATAAGCACGCTGCATAAATGTGGAGTATATATTACAAAAAACGGTCAAGCCTTTTGTTGCCATTCCGGCGGAGAAAGTTACCGCGTGCTGTTCTGCTATAGCTACATCAAATGCTCTATCTGGCATAGCATCCATCATAATATTTAATGAAGAGCCAGAAGGCATGGCAGGTGTTACTCCTACTATTTTGCTATTCTTTTCTGCTAATTCTACTATCGTTTTTCCAAAAACAACCTGATATTTTGGAGCCTGAGGAGTAGGAGAAGCTACTTGTTTTATTTCACCCGTTAGTTTGTCAAAAAGACCTGGAGCGTGCCATTTAGTTTGGTCTTTTTCGGCGGGCTCATAGCCTTTTCCTTTTTTGGTGATGCAGTGTAATATTTTTGGTCCAGGAATGTTTTTGAGGTCTTCCATCACATGCACCATGTGGTCAATATCATGACCATCCACAGGGCCAAAGTATCTTAAATTTAGTGCTTCAAAGAAATTGCTGTTTCCAAGAACAGCACCCTTCATAGCATTTTCTATTTTTTGAACTATTTCTCTAGCACTTTTGCCAAAATGGCTCATTTTGCCTAAAAGATTCCAAACATCCTCTTTCACCTTATTATAAGATTTCGAGGTAGTGATATCTGTTAAATACTCTCTGAGAGCCCCTACGTTAGGGTCAATAGACATACAGTTATCATTGAGAATAATAAGCACGTTAGCATCTTTTAAAGAACCTGCATGGTTCATACCTTCAAAGGCAAGACCAGCGGTTAATGCACCATCTCCTATTACGGCTATATGTTGAGCGTTTTTATCCCCATTATGATTAGAACCAACTGCCATGCCCAAGGCCGCTGAAATAGAAGTAGACGAATGCCCTACACCAAAAGCGTCATATTTACTTTCTGATATCTTAGGGAAGCCGGAAAGACCTCCATAAATACGGTTGGTGAAAAATTTATCTCTTCTTTCTGTTATGATCTTATGACCGTAGGCCTGATGACCCACATCCCAAACTAGTTTGTCATCTGGAGTATTGAAAACATAGTGTAAAGCAGCAGTGAGTTCTACCACACCAAGACTTGCACCAAAATGGCCGCCATTGATAGATACAGTGTCAATAATATATTGACGGAGTTCGTCACAAAACTGTGGTAATTGGTCTTTACTAAGCTTCCTGAGGTCTTCAGGGCTATTAACTTTGTTCAATAATTCGCCAGGCTCAATAAACATAAAGGGGCATTTTAAGCTAGTGGCTGAATTTTGAGCCACGTGTGAGTTGTGACAAATGTACGAAGAAACCAGAGGATAGGATGCAGCCTCGTAAAAAACCTAAAGTTTGTCGCTTTGCGAAGCTTTATAAAGTCGTTCTTTTTCTTCTAAAGTAAGGCTTTTATAGCCAGAAGTTCCAATCTTGTCAAGAAGGGCATCTACCTCTTCTTGCTCGCTAGCGTAGTCTGTGTCTTCGCTGTTATGATATGCCATAGACTGACCTACGGTAGAGTGGCTAAACTTTTTGGCTTTGAAGTTTTTACTAGACTCCTTAGGTTTAGTTAAGCCGCTTAACCATTCTTGGAAAGCTTCAAAAGGAGAACCTAAATCTACACCAGTTCTAAGTAATTTGATATAAAGGTAGCCAAGAAATGCACCACCCAAATTCATCAAACCAGCATCTGGTGTCATAAACGAGAATACCAAAAAGATAACAGCTAAGTATTTTATTTTTACACTGAACCTTCGGAAGAGGAATAGTTCGTAATCAGGGATAAGTGTAATAGTGGCAAACATAACCGCATAAACAGCCGCTGTGGCACCAGGAGCCAAAGCCGACATACTAATGGTGGCTTTTGACATACTTATAAGGTTATAAAAAAGGATGTAAGAAATTCCAGCAAAAATGTAACCTAATAGGTAGATATTCACCAGTTTTCTGTTTCCTATAAAATCTTGAATCAAAGAGCCAAACCAATACAGGGCAATACAATTAAAGAGGAAGGAGAAAAATGAAGCATTAACAAAACCAAAAGTGAAAAGGCTCCATGGGTGCAAAACGAGCTGTGGCAGTTCTGCGTTAAGGTAAATGTTTTGATTGATACCAGCCACTAGCTGACTAGTTTCTGGCGTCATAGATAGTATAAGTTTGACTAAAAAATAAGCCACAAACACAAAAGCATTAATGAGTATCAGCTGTACGCCAGTACCGTTTCCTCTGCTAAAAGCTTGCCTTATGTCATCTTTAATACTTCCCATTTTCTTTCATATAAAACAGTACGCTTTACCATCTACGAAGATTATGACCTTGACGCTCGTCGAACCCGAAAAATTTTAACAACACGAAGCCAGTTATTAAACCACCAATATGTGCAAAATGTGCTACGCCTTGCTGAAGTCCTGCTGTACCAGCATAAAGCTCATAGAGACCATATAAAATTACAAAATATTTTGCTTTTATAGGTACAGGAAAGAATAAAAGCATTAATTCCACATTGGGGAATAAAACTCCGAAGGCCACTAGTATTCCAAAAATAGCCCCTGATGCACCTACCATTGGCGTAACAGCCTGCCTCCAATAAGGTTCTGAGTTTGTTATCAGTTGAGACATTTCGTAGGTGTTTAGCATAGAGTTTAAAACTGCTGCTCCTACTCCCGTAATTATATAATAGGTCAAAAACTTCTTTGAACCCATGTATGTTTCAAGGGTAGAGCCAAAGATGAAAAGTCCAAACATATTGCTGAAAATATGCCCTACACCGCCATGCATAAACATGTAGGTTAATACCTGCCAAACCTTAAAGTTAGGATTGAAAAGTTGTTCGTTATTAGGTAAGATAGGGTTGAAGAATGCAAAATTTGAGTAAAAAAACTGTTCTGCAAGATTCGAAAGTATAAATACAACTACGTTGGCTATTAGGAGCTGTTTTACTACGGGTGTTATTCTGTCAAACATATATTTTTCTTTTGTTAAAAACCCGCTGAGCTCGAAATGAGTTCGCCAAGTTTTTCTAAGGTTACCACATTCATTACTTTGGCTCCGTCTGGCGTGTAAGAAGGCATACTGGTTTCAAAAAGACGGTTTACTAAGACATTTATTTCCTTTTTATTCATCTTTTTAAGGTTTTTACTGGCTGTCCTTTTAGCCAAAGTCTTGGCCAGTTTTTTCGTTTTGTCAAGTTTAACGTCAGTATCATGCTCTAAAGACTCCTTAATGAGGTCTTCTAATACCTGTGAACCTTCTTCGTCTGTAGTTTCAGTAGGAATTCCATTAATTATCAAGCTACTTTTACCGAACACCTCGAAGCCAAAACCTAAGGCGTGAATTTCGCTTTTTAAAGTTATTGCCAATTCAAACTCTTCTGGCCTTAGGTTTAGTGTTTTTTGAAACAGCAATTGCTGTGAAGCACCAGACTTGTTAGCTAAGTTTTTTTCGTACTTCTCAAAGAGTATTCTTTCCCAAGCTGCTTTTTGGTCAATGAGTAGCATGCCACTTTTGACCTGCAAGGCTATGTAGCGAAGATGTATTTGTACCGCATCTACCTCCTCAGAGTCGGGTTTCAGTGTGTTTTTAATGCCTTCATTAACTTTTGAGCCCATTGAAAGAGTCTCTTCGGGCTTTGTGAAATTGGCAGCACTTTCTAAACCCTCATATAATTTACGCCAGTCTTGGTTTTCGGGCGTTTTAGGTTTAGAATAATTCTCAAAATTAGAAACAGACGAACCCATTTTTTCAAATGCAGATGGAGCTTTTTCCGGCATGGGCCTGTTGGTCAGGTTTCCAAAGTTAATGTCCGATTCAAAATCGATAGTCGGTGTTAGATTATAAACACCTATCGCCTGCCTTACTGCCGAACGCAAAATACTATATACTGCCTTTTCGTCCTCAAACTTAATTTCGGTTTTCTGCGGGTGAATATTGATATCAACATGGGAAGGGTCAATAGCAATATTTAAAACATAGAACGGATAATGTTTCTCTGGAATAGTGCCCTCAAAAGCCATGGTAACTGCATGGTGCAGGTAAGGGCTTTTGATAAACCTATTGTTTATGAAGAAGTATTGGTCGCCACGCGTTTTCTTGGCAGATTCTGGTTTCCCTACAAAACCGCTGATGCTCACATAAGGCGTGTCTTCTTCACAAGCGGCTAATTGCTCTCTATAGCTTTTTCCAAAAAGATCTACAATTCGTTTGGATAGTTTTCCAGAAGGAAGCTTATAAATTTCAGTATCATTATGAAACATTTCAAAAGCCACCTCAGGGTTTGCCAGAGAAATTCGCTGAAACTCATCTAAAATGTGTTTCATTTCTACCGGGTTCGACTTTAAGAATTTTCGACGTGCAGGCACATTGAAGAAAAGGTTTTTGACCATAATGCTGGTCCCTTTTGCGGTTGAGATTGGCTCCTGGTTTTTGACCTCCGACCCCTCAATGACTAATAAGTTACCTAACTCATCTTCTTCTCTTTTGGTTTTAACCTCCACTTGGGCTACAGCAGCTATGGATGCTAAAGCTTCACCTCTAAACCCCATGGTTCTAATGGCAAAAAGGTCTTCTGATTTGTTGATTTTAGAAGTAGCATGCCGTTCAAAACTCATTCTGCAGTCTGTTACAGACATGCCCTTCCCATTATCTACCACCTGAACCAGTGTTTTTCCAGAGTCTTTGATAATAAGTTTGACCATAGAGGCACCTGCATCAATGGCGTTTTCCATAAGCTCTTTAACCACAGAGGCGGGGCGTTGTACTACCTCACCTGCCGCTATTTGGTTAGCAATGGTGTCAGAAAGAAGGTGTATAATGTCCATAGGAAAAGAATGATTTGTGTACAAAGGTGGCTAATCAATTATCCAATTCCGACCGAATCAGGTGCGAATTTTTTCAACACTAAATATGTTGATAAGCTGTTCATATCATAACACCTTTTAAAACCTTTTCATAATGAAGAAACTTATTAAAATTCTAGTTATTGTGGCCGCAGTATTGGCTGTCGGTTATTTTGTTCTAAAGAGCTGGACCAAAAGCCACAGCCCAGAAGATGTAGCCGAAATTACGGACGGAGAACTTAACATTAAAGTAGAATACTGCCAACCAGCTCTAAAAGGCAGAGTGATTTTTGGGGAATTAGTGCCTTTTGACCGAGTTTGGAGAACAGGAGCAAACGAAGCTACAATTATTAGTTTTAGTGAAGATGTAAAAATAGCTGGGGAAGATTTAGCTGCCGGAGAATACTCTCTTTGGACTATTCCTAGGGAAGGAGATTGGTCTATAATTTTTAATTCTCAAACGGGTCAGTGGGGAACTTCATATGATGAAGAAACAGATGTATTAAGAGTAGATGTGCCGGCCGTTCAGACAGAAGAGTCTACAGAATTACTTAAAATTAGTCTTGTAGACGTGGATTCTGCAGGAATTAGCATGAATCTTAAGTGGGATAAAACCTTAGTACACGTTCCGATAAACTAAAAAGGAACAGATATAAAATAGCCTGCCATTATCTTTTGGATAAGGCAGGCTATTTTTTTAATTAATCTCAGCTAAATAATCTTCCATGCGTTCGCTTGGAGAAAAACCTATCAAAAGTTCTTTTTTTGGAATAATATAGTCTTCTTCCTCCTCTTCTGTATTGGTAACCAGAGCCTCTTCTTCTGCTTCAGCGTCCATGTATTTCCAGTCTTCGCATGTAATATCAAAAAGGTCTAACAGTGATGTGACATTTTTTTCATTACGCTCATTTATCAAAAACTCGGAGGAGTTTTTGAAGTAAATTAACAGACGTTCGTCTTCTATCCAAGATAAGTCGTTAAGAACCTCATCAAGAGAGTCCATGTTCGGCTCAAAATATTCGGGAAAATGTAGCTTATCTTTTATAGCCTCATAAAATTGGGCAAGAGATTTACATAATTTACCATCAATTGTAATTAGAGAATAGTCCGCTAATTCTTCTGGACTTTCAGTGATAAAAAGATTGTTCATTAGTGAAACAAAAGAGATTTCATGTTTAGATTGTTTATAAAAATAAGAAAATTAAGGTTCTAATTTGACAAAGCTGGCGTAGTGGTCAGCGGTGTAATAGGCTTTTCCGTCAGAACTGGTGACCAATCTTTCAGCTCCACGGTTTTGCCCTTTTTTCTTTGGATGTATATCCCACTCTTTGTAACTCAGTTTTACATTGTTGGGAGCTGTTTTAGGTAACAACTGCTCATAGTTTCCAAATCTTTTGCCGCCTACATAACCTTTTCGTGGTTTGTTATATTTTTTGATGTAATCCCATGTTTCATAGGCCGCTGGCGGAACTATAGACTCTTGAGTATGAAGCTGACGATCAATGTATTTACAAGATGAAACTCCTGTAAGTAGAAAAAGAGAAAGGAGAAGTAAACGAAGCATTTTAATTTAAAGAGAATCCTGGAACGTGGATGGCTCCTGCGTGATTAAACATTAGTTCGGTAATAACATAAGGCATTTGGTCAATCAGCGGAAATTGATTGATAACATCTAAAACGCCAAAGTCGTTTTCGGCATTTATAACTGCCCAAAATCTTCCTCTATCTATAGAGAGTGCATAAGAAGATATTCTTCCATCGTCCATAAGTTCATCTATCGCCATCTTTTGCATAGGTATCTTCACCACAAAATTAGGTGGGAAAGGTGTTGGGAGATCAAACTCTACCATAAACTGGGCCATAGAATCTTACTTAAATTAAAAATTTTAAAAGAAAACTTCAATAAGAGTGCCGAATTGAATATTTCTTTCTACCAAATTAACGTAATCCAATAAGAATCCGTTTAACTTTGTCAAATAATTATCAAAAGGGGTGCCTTTTTAAGGCTGAGATTATACCCATAGAACCTGATGCGGTTAGTACCGACGAAGGGATTTGAGCCCAGTTCTTCTGTGTATCAACAGGAAGCAACGCCGTCTATGGACTTTTTTTTAAGAACCATTCAATGGTGATTTCACCCCTTATTTGCCTTTGTACAAATAAGTAAAAACTTGAAAAAATTAGTTCAACTTTCCATTTTAACTTTACTTTCTGTATTGAGCGGAGCTGCTTTTGCTCAGTCAGATACACTTGACCTTAATGAGGTTGTGGTAAAATCTACCAGAGCAAATGCAAAAACAGGAATGGCTTACAGTACCATTCGTGAAGGGGAAATTGCAAAGCAAAATGTAGGTCAAGACATTCCATTTTTATTAAATCAAATGCCGTCTGTAGTAGTAACTTCTGACGCAGGGGCGGGAATTGGTTACACGGGAATCAGAGTAAGAGGGTCTGATGCTACCAGAGTAAACGTGACGGTAAACGGAATTCCTTTTAACGATTCAGAGTCCCAAGGTGTTTTCTGGGTTAATATGCCAGATTTTAGTTCTTCGGTGAGCAGTATTCAGCTTCAGAGAGGGGTTGGTACTTCTACCAATGGTGCAGGAGCTTTTGGTGCTAGTATAAATGTGAGCACTTTGAAATATTCGGCAGAGCCATTTGCTGAAATTAATACTTCTGTAGGTTCTTTCAATTCTTTAAAAACCAATGTGATGGCTTCTACAGGCTTGATGGATAACAATTTTGTGTTGGATGCTCGTTTGTCTAGAATTGCTTCCGATGGTTTTGTAGATAGGGCTTCGTCAGACTTAAAGTCTTTTTATGTTTCAGGTGGTTATTATGGTAAAGACAACTTTGTCCGATTTAATGTTTTTTCAGGGAAAGAAAAAACGTATCAATCTTGGTATGGAATACCTCAAAGTTTAGCTACAGGCGATGCGGATGGTTTTCAGAATTTTATAGACAGAAACTATTACGATGAAAACTTCAAAAACGAACTTTTAGCTAGTGGAAGAACATATAACTGGTATCAATACGAAAACGAGGTTGATAATTATCAGCAAGACCACTATCAACTAATTACTTCTTTTAAAATAGGAGCTAACTGGAGATTTAATCCAACCTTACATTATACAAAAGGAAGAGGTTATTATGAGCAGTATAAAGACGGAAGGTCTTTCGCCGATTATGGTTTAGAAAACGTGGTGATAGGTGGTGAGGTGATTGATGAAACTGACTTGATTCAAAGAAAATGGTTAGATAATGATTTTTACGGAGCGGTTTGGTCTTTAGATTATGAAGGCCAAGGAAAACTGACGGGTTCTTTTGGTGGTGGTTTAAACAAGTACGATGGCGATCATTTTGGTGAAGTTATTTGGGCTCAATACGCTTCTAACGGAAATATCAGAGAAAGGTGGTATGATAACACTGGAGTCAAAACCGATTTCAATATATATGGTAAAGGATTTTATCAGTTTTCTGAAAAGTTGAATGCCTACCTAGACGTTCAGTTCAGAAACGTAGGTTTAGAAATAGATGGAACTACAGAAATTTTGGCTCCATTAAGTACGGATGATTCGTACAGCTTTTTTAATCCTAAATTGGGTTTAAATTTCGTAATTGATAAAGCAAATTCTGTTTATGGTTCTTATGCGGTAGGTAATAAGGAGCCTAGCCGTCAGGATATAGTAGATGCGGTTTTTTCTTCAGGAGTAAAGCCAAAAGCAGAGAACCTTCAAGACATAGAGTTAGGTTTTAGGCACTTGGCTCTAAACACGCAGTTTGAAGTGAATGGTTACTTTATGAACTATAAAGACCAATTGGTTTTAACAGGAGCTATTAATAATGTTGGCGAAGCTGTAAGGGTTAACGTGCCAAAAAGTTACAGAGCAGGTATAGAGCTTCAGGTAGCCCAAAAACTTGGTGAGAAAATGTTGCTTTCAGTCAATACCACATTGAGTAGTAATAAAATTGATGCTTTTACAGAGTTTATTCCAAGTTATGATGGCGAAACGCCAGATGCTGTCAATGCATTTAATGATACAGATATCGCATTTTCTCCAAACATTATAGCAGGTGGAAGTTTGACTTACAAACCGGCAAAAGGTCTAGAGTTAGCTCTTCTGCCAAAATATGTAGGAAAACAGTATCTAGATAATACCTCAAATGAAGAAAGAGCTTTAGACGCTTTCTTTGTGAATGACTTGAGAGTGAATTACAGCTTTAAGCCAAAAGGACTGAAAAATGTAACTTTGAGTCTTTTGGTAAATAACTTATTCAATGTGGAGTATGAATCAAATGGTTATACATACAGCTATTTGTACTATGGCTTAATTACGGAGAATTTTGTTTATCCACAGGCTGGAACCAACTTTTTAGCTGCTTTGAAATTGAGGTTATAATTTAGCCAACCTATGTTTGTTTGTCGTGTTTTTTCAAATTGAACCGAATTAATGACAAACGATTTAAGTGAAGTAGCATTTGGCCGCAGAAATCCAGTTGAGGAAACTCAGCTGGATTTTTTTGGTTTTACCTCCCCAACATCATCCCTAAACCTATTGCCAAAAGACAAAGAACTAGATTTAGGCCAATATGCATCAATACGAAACCGTATTCGGCATTTTGAAGGTGATTATATACTTCTAAACTAAAAGTAGAGTAGGTGCTAAAACCTCCACAGAAGCCTACGGCTATCATAGGTTTCCAAATTTGTTCTGACTCAAAAGTCTTTACAGCCACAAATCCAAGGATAAGACTTGCAAGAATATTGGCAAGTAAAGTGCCTACAGAATAGCCTGTTCCAAAAGTGTTAATACTAAATTTTGCAACAAGATAACGGGTAATACTTCCAAATCCGCCGCCCAAAAAGATGTAAAGGAGTGTTTTCGCCAATGTTTTTATACGATATTTGTTGTCAAAGATACATCATTCCAAATTTTGACAAATAAAGGCTCTAAACAAAACGAACTACTGAAAATCCTAGGGGTGGGTTTTGGTATTGCGGTTACACTGGGTGGAACCATCGGTACTGGAATTTTAAGAACACCAGGGACGATAGCAGCAGAACTAGGAAATCCTGTTTTGATAATGGGCGTATGGATAGCGGTGAGTTTGTACGCCTTTTTAGGAGTACTTTGTGCTATTGAGCTAGGTGTTTCTGTGCCCAAAGCGGGTTCTTGGTATGTATATGCTCAGCGTGCATTTGGAGACTATTTAGGTTTTCTTACGGGCATTACTAGTTGGCTTGGTACAGTTGCTTCTTTGGGTTTTGGTGCTTATACCATAGCCGAATATTTAGCTCTTATTTTTCCTTCGCTTAATGTATTCATTGTTCCAATAGCCATTGCCGTTTTAGTAATACTTACGGGTTTTCATTTGGCAGGAACGGCCATTGGAGGGCGTTCACAAGAAATAATGTCTGCCATAAAAGCGGTCGGTTTGCTTGCTTTTGTGCTAGTTTGCTTCTCTTATGGCAGCGAAAGTGTAGGTCATTTAAACACAGGAGGAATTAAAAGATTGACCGAAGGCTCTTTACTGATAGGTATCATTGCTGCGTTACAAGGCATATTTTACACTTTTGATGGTTGGCACACTGCGGCCTATTTTACCGAAGAAAACACCGATGCTACTAAGAATTTGCCAAAGGCTATGATTTCAGGTGTGCTTAGTATTATTGTGATATATCTCTTGGTAAATCTGGCTATTCTTTATGTGCTGCCGATGGAAGAGTTACAGGTTTCTAAATTAGCTGCCGCAGATGCTATGGCTCATGTTTTTGGAGAAGAGTCGGGTAAAATTATTACCATCTTCCTTTTGGTGTCAATCATAGGAATTATGAATACCCAGGTGATGATGACGCCGAGAACTTTATTTTCGATGTCCAGAGATGGGCTGTTTTTTAAGCGTGCTCAAATAGTCAATAAAGGAGGTTCGCCAGCATTTGCTCTGCTATTGACCTGCTCACTTTCTGTAATGTTGATATTTATTGGCAAAGAAACCTCAGGCAGATTGCTCGATATTGCAACCTTCTATTTTGTTTTCGCCTATGCCATGGGTTTTGCCTCTTTATTGATGCTACGCAAAAAAGAACCCAATTTGCTACGACCTTATAAAGTGCCTCTGTATCCATTTTTACCATGGTTCATGCTTGTTTTGTCAATGGCGTTTTTGGTAGGGGCGGTAATTAGCGATAGCCAAAATAGTTTTTACGCCGTAATTGTATTGTTGCTTACTTATCCAGTTTATCGTTTAATAAAAGTTAAGAATAAGTCCTAGATGCTAAATAAATTTCTCGCTCATATTCAGTCCGAAATAGCTCAATTATCTTACGGTGAAAAGCCTAAAGAGCTTTACGAACCCATTTCTTATTTAATGAAGTTGGGCGGCAAACGCCTACGACCTGCATTAACATTAATGGCTTATAACCTTTTCAAAGAGGATTGGGAAGCGGCTACCAAGCCTGCATTAGCGATTGAAGTTTTTCATAATTTCACCCTAATGCACGATGATATTATGGATGAAGCTCCATTAAGAAGAGGAAAGCCAACGGTGCATGAAAAATGGAATAGAGATGTGGCCATACTTTCTGGTGATGTGATGTTAGTAGCTGCCTATGAGTTACTTTCTGACGTACCAGATACTCGGTTTAAGCAAATATTGAAACGCTTTAATAGAACAGCGGCTGAAGTATGTGAAGGGCAGCAGTATGACATGAATTTTGCCACGCGAAACAATGTAACAGAGGCTGAGTATATTGAAATGATTCGTTTGAAAACCTCCGTTTTGCTGGGTTTTGCATTAGAATTGGGCGGTATGGTCGCCAATCAAGATGTGGTAGTGACTAGTCAATTGTTTGCAATAGGCGAAAATCTTGGGATAGGCTTTCAGCTCAAAGATGACATGTTGGACGTATACGGCGACCCAAAGAAGTTTGGCAAACAAGTAGGGGGAGATATCATAGAGAATAAGAAAACCTGGCTCATGCTGAAAGCTTTAGAAAAGAGCAAAGGTAAACCAGAAGAAAAGGAACTTAAGGAGTGGATAAATAAGAAAGTTTTCAACTCTGAAAAGAAGGTGTCTGCTGTTACAGACATCTATAATAGACTCGGAATTCACGAGTTGGCGGAAGCCGAAATGAATACCTACTTCCAAAAAGGTTTTGATGGAATAGATGGTTTTCCGGTAGCGGAAGAAAGGAAAACAACGCTTAGGGAGTTTGGTAAATATCTTTTAGAAAGAGACAGGTAAGACAAATGGAAGAAACATTTTTCAATAAATTATTAAAAGACAAAATCCTAGCGGCAGTCACTTTGGAGTCTAGTCAAGACGCACTTTTTGTGGCTGAGGCTTTACTTAAAGGAGGGCTTAATGTTATGGAAGTGCCTTTACGCACGGATGCCGCTTTGGAGGCTATTGCTCTTATTAAAAAAGAGTTTCCTGAGATGAAAATAGGAGCAGGTACAATTTTAAGGAAAGAGCAAATAGCTACTCTGGTAGATATTGGTGTAGATTTTGGCCTAAGTGCAGGCTTTAATGAAAACTTAGTAGAGGAAATAGCAAAGAGCAAATTACCCTACATTCCAGGGGTATTCAGTCCTTCGGAAATAGAGCGGGCTTATCAATTTGGGTTCAAAGTTCAAAAGGTATTTCCTATCGGTCAATTAGGCGGCACAAAGTATTTAAAAGCTATTTCTGGACCATATGGTCACCTTGATTTGAAGTTTATTCCTATGGGTGGCGTAAATCAAGAAAACTTTGCAGAGTATATTAAAGTAGGAAACGTAATAGCTGCTGGTGGAAGCTGGATGGTGAATAAAGAGCTTATTAAAAATAAGGAGTTTAAAGCCATAGAAGACGGTGTGAGAGCATTGATTAAGACGAGTCATGCCTGATATAAAAAACATTATTAGCTGCGACTGGGGAACAAGCTCTTTTAGATTAAGACTTGTTGACATAAATACAGAGCAGGTCCTTTCTAAAGTAAAAGACAGCGAAGGAATTAGTGTGGTCAATGCCAACTGGCTTTCACGGGACAAGCCTTCATCAGAACGAAAAGCATTTTTCCTTTCTGTTTTAAAAGAGAAAATTAAAAGCCTAGTTGGTCAAAACTTGGAGAAAACACCTGTTTTGATTTCTGGAATGGCTTCATCTTCCATCGGGATTGAAGAATTAAAATATTCCAATACACCTCTTTCAGTAAGTGATTTAGACTTAAGCTATTCAAAGTTTTATGACGACAGAGATATCTATATATTTTCAGGTTTAAGCTCTGAGCTTGATGTGATGCGTGGTGAAGAGACCATTATACTAGGCTGTGATTCTAGTGAAGAGGAATTGATAATTTTGCCAGGAACACATAGTAAGCACGTGGAGGTAAGAAACGGGTCAATTATAGATTTTAAAACCTTCATGACCGGAGAGTTTTTTAACATTTTAAGCACCAATAGTATTTTGGCAAACACTGTGTTAAAGCCAGAAGCTATGCGTTTAGATAATTCTTATTATCAAAAAGGATTAGAAGAAGGCTTTGTAGGTAACCTTTTAAACCTCACCTTTAATACTAGAACCTTGGGTTTGTTAAAGGCTGTGAGCAAAGAAGATTGCTATCACTATTTGAGTGGTTTGCTTATTGGTGCTGAGTTAAAAAGTATTCCCGAAAATACCGCTTGTGTTCATTTAGTAAGCGAAGGAAATTTGTTAGAGATTTACACTTCAGCATTGAAGGTTTTGAATACATCGGCCACCGTAAAGGCTACAGATTCCGGTAAGGCCTTTGTTAATGGTCATTTGAGGCTTTATAAAAGCCTTAGGTAAAAGAGACGCTGAACTAAATAATCAAACATTTTATATCTTTGTATCAAATAGTGTCGCAACACACTTACGGTTTGAGCGAGTATAAGAACTTTAGTTCAAAATCGTTATATCTCACTAAGTACCAATCTTAAATGGCTAAGAAAAAATCCATAGCTGACCTTTCAAGAGAGTTGAAAATTTCAACAACTACAATTTCTTATGTCTTAAATGGCAAAGGAAGAGAAAAGAGAATTAGTCAGAAGGTTATTGATCGCATTGAAAAGTATATCAAAGAAGTCGGCTATATTCCAGATTTTATTGGTAGGAGCTTAAGGACAGGGAAAAGCATGACCTTAGGTTTAGTGGTAGGTGAGTTAAGAAATCCCTTCTTCTCCGATATCTCTAGTGAAATAGAAAAACTGGCTGCAAAAGCAGGTTATTCTTTGATAGTAACCAGCTCTAATGACGAATTAGAGAAAGTTTTGAGGGCTATAAGGTTATTGGCAGATAGGAAAGTAGATGGTATAGCCGTAGCTTCTACAGAAGGCTTGGAGAATGAAATAAGGGCTTTATTAGAGAATAAGGTTCCTGTTATGTTATATGACAGATACTTAGAAGATTTGGCTTGCAGTAGTATTGTGGTCAATAACACGGAAAGCACTTTTGAAGCTACTAAGCATCTTTATGAGAATGGGTATAGAAACATTGGTTTTGTAACTTTTGAATCAAATCAGAGCAGCCGTCAGGATAGATTAAAAGGATATCAAGCTTTTGTTACTGAAAATAATTTGAAGCCAAGTGTTTTAAAAATACCTTATGATGTCGATTACACAGGAAATGCAAATAAAATTCTTGGGTTTATAAACAAGAATACAGAGATAGATGCAGTCATATTTTCAACAAATCTGCTTACACTTAGTGGCCTTGGTGCCATCAATAAGCTAGATAGAAAGATAGGTTTGATAAGTTTTGATGACCATTTGCTTTATGAAGTCTTCACACCAAGTATTACTGCCATTAGTCAACCCGTGAAAATAATGGCGGAAAAAATCATGGAGAATTTATTGAAAATGATAAACGGTAATCAGCCCTTTGTTTCTGACACAATAGTCTTACCAACAGTCTTAAAGGTAAGAGAATCTTCACAGCGTAAGTGATCGTTTTTTTTATATAAAAAGCCCCTTCCTGAGCTAGAATTGCTGTTTCTAAGCTAAAAACCAATACTTCTTTCTTAACCATAGCTTAATATTTAGCGAACAAAAAGGTAATAATTGAATCGTTGTTTTGCGGCTTGAACGAAATCAATTAATACACTTTATTTCTATGTTAAAAAATTACGTGGGAAAACTGAAATTCATTCTTGGATTCGCAGTTTTGAGTTGCTTATTTATAGAGCAACATGCTTTTGGAGGAGAATCGTTTGCATTTAATGTACGTGCATTAAAAGGAACGGTTAGTGATGAGACAGGTTCGGCAATGCCGGGTGTTTCTGTTGTGATTAAGGGAACTTCTATTGGTACTATAACAGACGGAGATGGTTCTTTTTCTTTAAATGTGGAGAATCAAAACACAGTCTTGGTTTTCTCTTTTGTGGGTTACCTTAGCCAAGAAGTGTTGGTAGGTAATCAGTCAAATATTAAGGTAGCTTTACTTCCAGATACGCAAGCTTTAGAAGAATTTGTGGTGGTAGGTTACGGTACAGAGAGCAGAAGAAACATTACTGCAGCTGTAGCTTCTATTGACCCAGACGATATTAAAGCTTTGCCAAAATCTAACGTGGTAGAAATGTTAGATGGTAGGCTTCCCGGTGTACAGGTGATGAGTGATAACATTCCTGGTGGCGGAGCTTCTTTAAGAGTAAGAGGTTTTAGTACCATTAATGATAACGACCCTTTGGTGATTGTGGATGGTATTCCTGTTTCTAATGGCATGAATAGCATTAATCCAAATGACATTGCTACTATGCAGGTCTTAAAAGATGCAGCTTCTGCTTCTGTTTATGGTTCTAGAGCGGCTAATGGTGTGGTAATTATTACTACCAAAACAGGTGGAACAAAAGATGCTTTCAAAGTGAACTTTGATGCTTATTCTGGCGTGCAAGCTCCATTTAATCAGCCAAGAATGCTTAATGCTCAGCAATACGGCGATGCTTTATGGCAAGCCACTAAGAACGATGGTCAGGTTCCGGCAAGTGATATTTATGGTAACGACCCAAACAATCCTACCATACCTGCTTTCTTAGATGCTGCACAAACTATTCCTAGTGCAGATGTGGACTGGGTAAAGGAAATAATGCAAACGGCTCCTATTCATTCTTATAATGTTACTCTTTTAAAAGGTGGAGAAAGAGCTCAAAACTCTTTAAGTTTAGGTTATTTCAATCAAGAAGGTATCATTAAGAATACTGGTTTTGAGCGTTATTCAGCTAGGTTTAATTCTACCTATAAATTGACCAACTTTTTAACCATTGGTGAGAATTTAGGTCTTTCTTACAGAGACCAAGTTTCTGTAAACACGAACAGTGCTTTGGGTAGTATTATTTACAATGCTTACAAGTTCCCATCTATAGTTCCTGTCAAAAATACAAATGGAGATTTTGCTGGTAACCCTATAAATGATATCGGAAACCCACTAGGTTCTTTGGATAGAGGAAAAGGAAATAACCAAAAAAGAATTCAGGCCTTAGGAAGTGCTTTTGCAAGCATCAATGTTGACAACTTTGTATTTAAGTCTGTCATCGGCCTTGATTTTCAGAACTATAACAGAAGAAGTTTTTCTCCAGTGTATGATGAGATTTTGGCTAGTAATAACACCAACTCTCTGAGCACCTCAAACAGCTTCAACTATCAGTCTACTTTTTCAAATACATTGACTTATAATAATGCTTTTGGAAAACATAATTTTGACGCCTTGCTAGGTCAAGAAGCCATCAAATATTACGGAGAGAGTTTTTCTGCTTCTAGAAGTACTTTTGCTTACGAAGACGATAGCTTCAAGTACCTTTCTTTTGGTTCTGAAAATCAGTTGAACTCAGGTTCTGCAAGTAGCTGGGCATTGAACTCTTACTTCGGAAGAGTTAACTATAACTATGATTTGAAATACCTTTTTAGTGCTACCGTAAGAAGAGACGGAACTTCAAGACTGGCAAATAATAAATATGGTACGTTCCCTGCATTCTCTGCTGGTTGGAGATTAGATAGAGAGGCTTTCTTTGACTTTGGTAACACGTTCACTTCTTTCTTATTGAGAGGTAGCTGGGGACAAACAGGAAATCAGAGCATCTCTTCTTATGCTACTGTGGATAGTTATACAAATAATAACGCCAACTCAGATTATGCTCTTGACGGTTCTCAGGGCTCTGTTTACTCAGGTTTGACGCAGTCTAGAGTTCCTAACCCTAACCTTAAATGGGAAACTACAAATCAGCTTTCTATTGGAGTGGATTTAGGATTCTTTAATGACAAATTGAACATTACTGCGGACTATTTTGATAAGGTAACGAAAGACATTTTGGTTTATAACTCTGTGCCTTTGACCTATGGTGGAACAAACGATGGACAGTGGATTAATGATGGAAAAATGAGAAACCATGGTATTGAAATTGACTTGAACTATGCAGACCAAATAGACGACTTAGGTTATAGCGTTGGATTTAATTTGACAGGCTTGAAAAACGAATTGACAGAGCTTAACAATGTTACATATTTAGGAATTCCAAGTTCTACACTTCACTCTGTGAACTTCGACCAAGAGGTTACTAGAAGTACCGTAGGTCAGCCAATTGGTGCATTCTTTGGCTACCAAGCAGACGGTCTTTTCAAAAATACTGGAGAAGTAGAAAGCCATGGCATTCAGCCAAATGCTGTTCCTGGTGATATTCGTTTCAAAGACGTGAACAATGACGGTGTTTTAGACGACAAGGACAGAACCTACATTGGCACGCCTCATCCATCTGTATTATTGGGATTGAACTTAAACTTCGATTATAAAGACTTTGATTTGGGTCTTTTCTTCAACGCAAGTTTAGGTAACGATATCTATAATTTGACCAAGTTTAACGGAGAGTTTTTTAACCAAGCAGCTTATAACAAAGACGTGAGCGTTTTAGATGCATGGACAGAGAGTAATGTGGATGCTACTATTCCAAGACTTTCTTTAGATGACCCCAATAATAACATCAGACCTTCTTCTTATTTCATAGAGGATGGCTCTTATTTAAAATTGAATAACCTTCAATTAGGATACACGCTTCCTGCTGCGAAAATAAAAGGTGCAAGCCTTAGAATTTACACGCAAATGAGCAATGTATTCACTATTACAAAGTACACTGGCCTTAATCCTCAAATTGGACTTCAGAGCTATTCTTCTAGTAATAGAAACTTGGATATCGGAGTAGATAGAGGACTTTATCCTCCATCAAGAACCATCATGCTAGGTTGTAATTTGAACTTCTAACAAACAGAAAAAATGACTTTTAAGATAAAGAATTTAATAAAAACGGCTAGCCTTTTTTCTTTGGCAGCCCTAAGCATTTCGTGTAGCGAAGACTTCTTAACGGAGGTGCCTTATGGCGAAGTTTCTCCTTCTGAAATAACAAAAGCAGAGAATGTAGAGCGAGCAATAGTTTCTGCTTACAGCGTGCTAAATGGTCAAATAGACGGAGCAAGTAATGCTTATAACTCACCGGCTTCAAACTGGAGTTTTGGTGATGTAGTCTCTGACGATAGCTATAAAGGTGGTGGAGGTACTGGTGACCAAAACAACATTCACCAGATGGAAATTTTCAATACTACAGCTACCACTTTTGACATAAAACGCAAGTGGATGGCTCTGTACGAAGGAGTAAAACGTAGTAATGAGGCTCTGAAATTACTAAACAATTCAGAAAACTTTGATGCTACATTGAAAGCTCAGCGTACTGCCGAGTTGCACTTTCTTCGTGGTCACTATTATTTCGAATTAAAGAAGACGTTCAACCAAATTCCTTACATAGATGAGACTGCTGAAACGGCAGAAGACTATGCAAAGTCTAACGTGGAGTTTACTTCAGAACAGCTTTGGGAGAAAATTGAAAAGGATTTTGAATTAGCTATCAGCGGTTTGCCAGAAACGCAGTCTGAAGTAGGTAGGCCTACAAAAGCTGCAGCAAAAGCTTATTTAGCAAAGACGGCATTGTTTCAAAATGAATGGCAAAAAGTATATGATTTGACATCAGAAGTAATGGGAGGTAAATATGCTCTATTGCCAGATTTTCAAAATGTATTTCTTCCAGAGAATGATAACAGTGAAGAAGTTATTTTTGCGGTGCAATATTCTGTTTTAGATGGCCAGCCGAGTAATTATAATGGAAGCATTGGTGACCGTTTAACTGCTCCAGGTGGACCATTTTATTCGCAATATGGTTTTCACAGACCATCTCAGAATTTGGTGAATGCGTTTAAAGTAACTGCTACGGGTTTGCCAGTGGAGAATAACGTGAATTTGACCACGGAAGATGCAGTAGACCCAAGATTAGACATCACTATTGCTCGCCCGGGAATTCCTTACAAAGACCTAGGCGTAAATTATGAAGAAAACTGGGCGAGAGATTTGTCTACCTACGGTGAGTTTTCTCCTAAGAAGAGAATTGTTTCTGCTAAATCGCCTTTCCATACATTAGTTTGGCCTTATGTAAATGCCATGAATTACTACGTGATAAGATATGCGGAGGTGATTTTGTGGAGAGCAGAAGCTGCTGTAGAATTAGGTAAATTAGAAGAGGCTAGAACTTTAGTAAACCAAATTCGTACAAGAGCTAAAAACTCTACTTATGTCAAAACTTTAGACGGAACTGCCGATGCTGGTCAATATGCTATTTCTACCTATGAAGCTGCATGGACCAGTGCAGAAGCAGCAAGAGCAGCGGTAAGAACAGAAACTAGGTTAGAACTAGCCATGGAAGGCCACAGGTTCTTCAACCTGGTTCGTTGGGGCGTAGCAGATAAGGTTATGAACGACTACCTAGCGGTGGAGAAAACAAGAAGGACGCATTTAACTAATGCAAGCTTTACACAAGGGAAAAACGAGTATTTCCCTATTCCACAAGAGTATTTGGATAATACAAAAGACAAAGAAGTGGTTCAAAACGCCAATTACTAGTCTATATAAAGAAAAGGAGAAAGAGGTCAACTGCTTGTCGGTTGGCCTTTTTTGCTATAAGATTGTTACATTTAAGAAACAATTCAACCTTAAAGTAATATGCGTCTAGTTCAGCTTTTAAACCCAAACAATGATAGGAAAGTAGCCCAAGTAAAGGGAGACAAGCTTCTTCTTTTGACTAATTATATTACAATTTATGATCTTGTTATGGATACTGTTAAAAATCAAAAAGAACTTGCCGCTCTAGTCAAGGAGGGCATAGGTTCAGAATGGCTCGATTATCAAAAAGTTTGGGAGGGGAAATCACCTTGGAAGTGGCTTCCATGCTTTGACCATCCGAGAGATGTGAATAACTGCATGGTTTCTGGAACCGGTTTGACGCATAAGGCAAGTGCAGAGAATAGAGACAAAATGAATGCTGCTGGTGAAAGTCAGACCGATAGTATGAAAATTTACTTTATGGGTGAAGAGAAAGGGAAACCAGCAAAGGGGGAAATTGGCGTACAGCCAGAATGGTTTTATAAAGGAAATGGTACCGTTTTAAAAGGTCATTTAGACAAATTAGATGTTCCTCTTTACGCTCTAGATGGTGGAGAAGAACCTGAAATTGCAGGTGTTTACGTGATAAATGAAGAAGGAGTTCCAGTAAGAATTGGTTTTGCCACGGGCAATGAATACTCTGACCATGTGATGGAGAAAATCAATTACCTCTACTTGGCACCTTCTAAAATTCGCTCATGCAGCATTGGTCCAGAGCTAGTTATTGATGAAGTTATTTTTCAAGACATTTCTGGAAATGTGAAGATAAAAAGAGATAAAAAAACTTTATGGGAGAAAGCCGTAAAAACGGGTGAGGCTAATATGGCTCATAGTTTAGAGAATTTGGAATACCATCATTTCAAATACGCCAATCATAGAGTTCCTGGTCAAGCACATATTCACTTTTTTGGGACGGGAGCTTTTAGTTTTGGTGATGGCATCAAACTAAAAGACGGAGACGAAATGCTAGTGGATTGGCCTCAAATGGGCAAACCACTAGTCAATAAATTGGCAGAGCATAGTGCTCCTGAAACGCTCATTAAAGTTGTTCCGATAAAGTAGCTGCCAAATCTTCCAAACGGAAAATAGTGGTGTCAGACTTTAAGGTAGGAACCTGATAGTTTCCAGTGTCTAAAACCGTATTCGGGAAATTATTTTGAATGGTTTCCCATTTGTTTAAATCTATTTCCGTTCTGAAAAGATATAGGCTTCTTAGTTTTTCTAGTGACTTAAGATGCTCCAAATCTGCTTCCGTTATCTTGGTGTTGTTAAGGTTTAGCACACGTATTTCCGTTAGCTGAGCTATGCTTTTTAAAGCCTCCGTATCCACATTGGTTCCGCTAATATCTAAGGTTCTTAGGTTTTTAAAATTAGCTAAAGAACGCAATCTTTCAGGAGTGAAATTTGTCTCTGCAGCTTTCATAGAAACTATATTTTCAGAAACAGTTTCTAAGCTTTGCCAAACGCTATCTGCTAATGTTTTTCCTAATAAATTGACCGTAAGGTAATTTGAGTTTTGTGCTAGGGGCAAAATTGTAATACGGCTTTCTTTAACTTTTTCAAGTGTCGAGGCATTGGCAGCTTTGATTTCTATCTCAGGGAAATCGGAGACGCTGACTTCCGTTTCTTTATTTGCTAAACGTTTTAAAATGGATTTGATTTCTGGACTTTGTTCTAACTCCGCCACTTTTTTGTCAAACGAAACGCCAGCGTCTATCCACCAGGCAACTAGCTTCACTTCATCTTCGCTTAATTGTGGTTTTCTGGATGGTGGCATGTGTTCATCATCGCTAGTGTCGATCACTAATCTTTGATAAAGGTCACTGTCGGCACTTTTGTGAGGAATTAGCAAATCTCCCGTTTCTCCACCTTTAAGAATCCATTTTTCACCATCTAACCTAAGTTCTCCTTTTTGTTTTTTCGCCGAATGGCAAGCCCAGCATTTTTCTGCAAAAATGGGTTCTATAACGTCCGTATAAACTAAGGCATCATCTACGTTTTCTATGACGGGTTTTTCATAAACCTTATTGCTAAAACTAAGATAGTCTTCCCCGTGTGTAAGGCTTCCACCCCAGTGGCCTGTGACAAAAAGAATAGGAGCGGAGGCTATCCACAGCCCATTTCTGACTTTAATGGAGTGCTCATTTTTGATAAACCAATAAAGAACACCTGAGATAAGTGTAAGAGCTATTCCTGCCCATTTGTGATTATTGACCAGTTCTTCTTCATAAGCTCCGGAAAGAGATAAGAGGTAACCACTCAGCGAGGTAAAAAAAGAGCTTATAAAAATGACAATCAGTAAAACAGGCAGAGTTTTATCATAGATAGAATCTTGTTTTTTAAGAGAAAGCCATTTGAATAAAAAGGCCAAAGCCCAGATGCCAATAGGTAAATGAAGAATAAGCGGGTGAAACTGACCGAAAAACTGACTCATTCTTTACGCAATTATATCTTTAATAACATGCCCCTCCACATCTGTCAGTCGGAAAGGCCTGCCTTGAAAATCATATGTTAACTTTTCATGGTCAAAGCCCAGTTGATTCAGAATGGTGGCCTGAATATCAAATGGCGTGACTTTTCCACTTAATGCTCCATACCCTATCTCGTCTGTCTCACCAAAACTAGCTCCCTTTTTTATACCACCACCAGCCATCCACATCGTGAAAGCTTCTGCATGATGGTCACGGCCTTTGAAGGCATTAGGTTTTCCCTCTCTGTTTTCTGCCATAGGCGTTCTTCCAAATTCTCCGCCCCAAACCACCAAGGTATCTTCTAAAAGCCCTCGCTGTTTTAGATCTAATAGGAGTGCCGTAACGGCTTTATCTGACTGCCTACATTTGTTTACCAAACCTACGTCTATAGAGCCGCCTTCGCTGGTGCCGTGTGTATCCCAACCCCAGTCAAATAGCTGTACAAAACGAACCCCTTTTTCGACCAGTTTTCTAGCTAAAAGGGCATTATTGGCGAATGCCGCTTCCCCAGGCTTAGTGCCATACATTTCATGAATATAGGCCGGTTCGTCATTGATATTCATCACTTCAGGTACAGAGGTTTGCATTCTGAAAGCCATCTCATATTGACTTATCCTGCTGAGTGTTTCTGGGTCGCCATATTCATCATATTCGGTTTGGTTAACCTTATTAATAGCATCTATGGAGGCCTTTCTTAAATCGCTGCTCACGTTTTTAGGATTGTCCAAAAACAGAATGGGGTCACCTACGGAGCGGCATTGAACACCTTGATAAACAGACGGCAAAAAGCCGCTACCCCAAATACTCTTTCCTGCGTCAGGGTTGTTTCCTCCGGAGGTTAAAACCACATAAGCTGGTAAATCGGAATTTTCTGTCCCTAAGCCATAAGTTACCCAAGAGCCCATGCTTGGTCTGCCTAATCTTGCACTTCCGGTTTGCATCAATAATTGAGCAGGAGCATGATTAAACTGGTCGGTAGTTACGGCTTTCAAGAAACTGACCTCATCTACCACCGACTGAAAATGCGGTAAATAATTACTTACATAATGGCCACTTTCACCATATTTCTTAAAACTTGCTTGTGGTCCTAGCATTTTAGGCACCCCCCTTATAAATGCGAATTTTTTACCTTCCAAAAAGGAAGGAGGGCAGTCCTGACCATCCATTTTATGAAGCTCTGGCTTAAAATCAAAAAGCTCTAATTGTGATGGAGCACCCGCCATATGGAGGTATATGACGGACTTTGCTTTAGGTGCAAAATGTGGAGCTTTAGCTGCCAAAGGATTAGCAGGGTCAAAGATATTAGCCGAACTAGTTTTAATGGGGTTTCCACAAGCACCCAGCATAGAACCCATGGCCAAACCACCCAAGCCCATAAAAGATTCTTTTAGGAAATTTCTTCTGGTTTGGTTGAGCAGTTTTCGCTGAACCGCCTCATTAAAAATTCTATCTTTATTATGACTCATTAGCTTTTGGTTAGGACTTCGTCTAGGTTTAAAACGGCATTATATACCAATACCATGGCGTCTTTTTCTGGCTGATTAGCCTCGCTTTCTTGATAACTTTTTAGGGCAGTTTTATATAATTCTAAGAGAGCAGCGGTTCTTTCTGCATTGATGCTTCTTCCGGTTAGGTTTCTATAAACTATACCTATGTTTTCTTCTGGTTTTTCAAAGCCAATTTGCTCTGCCATTTGCTTGGCAATATCCACATAGGCTTCATCATTTAAGGTGGTCAATGCCTGCAGTGGCGTATTGGTTCTGATTCTTCTAGAAGAACAAACTTCACGGCCTACGGCATCAAAATTCAACATAGAAGGGTAAGCACTTGTCCTTTTCCAATAGGTATAAACAGCCCTTCTGTATTTTTCATCGCCTTCGCTTTCTACCCATTTGGCACCATTATATGGAGAAAGCCAAATACCATCTGGCTGCATAGGCATTACGGGCGGCCCATACATTTTTGGGTTTAATATGGTAGTGGCGGCCAAGGCTTGGTCACGAATTTGCTCCGCACTTAATCTTATTCTAGGACCTCTAGCCAGCCATCTGTTTTTAGGGTCTTTCTCTATTTTTTCAGGGGTGACTTTGGAGTCTTGCTGGTAGGCGGCACTCATAAGTATTTCTTTCAGTAAAGGCTTTAATTTCCAATCATACTCATGCATGAGTTTCCAGCTTAAATGGTCTAAAAGTGCTTGGTTTGATGGCGTTTCGCCTTGAGTTCCTAAATCTTCTAGCGTTTCTACTATGCCAAAACCCCAAACCTGCTCCCAAAGTCTATTGACTATAGTTCTAGCGGTTAATGGGTTTTCATTTGATGTCATCCATTTGGCTAAACCGAGCCTATTTTTAGGGTATTCTTCAGAGAAATCATTGAGTAAGTCTGGTGTACCAGGGTTTACTTTTTCACCCAAAGAAAGCCAACTACCTCTTTCAAAAACACGTGTTTCACGACTCATGGCAGGAGTGTTGTCCACCATAATTGGTGTGCTTTCTGTTTTAGCTTCAAGTAAATTCCAGAACAAGTTTTTACTGCCTTTATCAGGAAAGCTGTTTGTGAAATGAAAGAAATTGAAATTCACTCCACGAGCTGTAGGGTTCTTTATTGAGGGGTTAGAATAAGATAGATATAAGTCGTCTGAGGTATTAACTGGGTTCAATTTTACTTCTGCAAATTCCCAACCCTTCGTCTGGTGGTTTAAGGTCAATTGACCAATAACAGGTCCTTGCGGACTTCCCTGATGAAACAGTAATTTTCCTCCAGGTATTTTGGAAGAGTAGCTCATGATTAGATTATTTGTACCTGCCCATGGAACATTTGGGATTCTAGCCGAAGAATTGTTTCGCATGGACAGCCATTTGGTGTCATTTAGCTCGGCATTAATAAAATTATCAGACTCTAAAGAGGCTATGGATGGCTGAAGTGTTTTAATAAACGTTACTATTTTTTGAGTCTCAGCTTCGCTTGTTTTTTGTTTTAGCCGTGCGGCCAATTCGTTTAATTCGGTCTTCTGTTTTTGGTCAAAATGACGAATCAATGGATAATCTTCATAAGAATCTACATCACGGGTATTATTAAAGAAACCCATAAACTCATAATATTCTTCATGCTTAAAACCATCGTAAGGGTGGCTATGGCACTGCACACAGGCAAAGGTGGTGCCCATGACAGTTTCCCAAGTAGTGTTTACTCTGTCCATAACAGCTGCTACCCGAAACTCTTCATTATCTGTTCCACCCTCATCATTAGTCATGGTGTTTCTGTGAAAAGCCGTGGCAATGTATTGTTCCTCCTTTGGGTTTGGAAGTAAATCACCCGCTAGCTGTTCTGTCAGAAATTGGTCGTATGGCATATCGGCATTAAAGGCATTGATAAGCCAGTCTCTGTATCGCCAGATATTTCTACCTCCATCTCTTTCATAACCTTTAGTATCTGCATAGCGTGCTAAATCTAGCCACATGGAGGTCCATTTTTCACCGTAATGTGGCGATGCCAATAAGGTATCAACTAATTTTTCATAGTTAGCTGGTGTTGGATTTTCTAGATAGCCGTCTTTGGTAGCTGATTCTTTTTGAAAACCAATGATGTCTAAAGAAAGGCGTCTTGCCAATATTTCTGGTTTTGCCGCAGGTGATATTTCAAGTCCATTTTCACTGGCTTTATGAAGTACAAAATGGTCAATATCATTTTGAACCCAATCAGATTCAGTTTTCAGGACTGAAGTTTTTTCAACTTTTTGATAAGCCCAGTGTTCACCCCATTTGGCACCTTCTTTTATCCATTGGCTTAGTAATTCTATTTCTTCTTGTGGTAAAGCTTCATGCTCAAAAGGCATTCGTTCTTCTGGGTCGTCTAAGGTCAAACGGCGAATCATTTCGCTGGCTTTTACATCACCTGGAACTATCGCATATTTTCCTGACTTTAGTTTGGCTTTAGCCTCTTCTTCAAAAAGCAAAGACCAGCCACCTTGCTTTTTCACGCCTCCATGACAAGCAATGCATTTTTTGTTAAGAATAGGCTTTATCTGTGTGCTATAGTCTACGGTCTCTTGTGTTTTACAGGAAGTGACCCAGTACATGGTGAGGCACAATGCACCTGATGTAAACCAGAGCAAGGTTTTCTTAAGCATTTTCTAATTTCATAGGTTTGGAATATGAAATTAGCTTTTTTAAGTGGAGGTTCAAAAGGTGAGGGCAATTTCCAAAGCCTACAAATGAATATTGCCAGCCAAAAGTGGTGAAAAAAGGGTGGTTTTGGCTGCGGATATATTTATAAGAGTTGGAATAATCTGTTTTTGGTGTCAAAGGAAATCCAGCTTAGCGTGGAGGCTATGCTTATCATAATACAGATTTTACATTGTTTAAAGAATTAATGAAACGTAAAACACGAATGAAATGATCAAGCCTTTCTAGCTGTTTGATTTGTTCATTAAAAAAGGTATTTGTCAATGAGTAGCATGAGTTCAAATCTGGTACGCTTGAGTTTTACAACTAAATGCCCTACCAAATATGTGTGAATTTTAAAATTAATTTAATCCGTTTTATTATGACTTTATTTAGTTAAACCCTTAATTTAGAGTAAGATAAAAAATTGCACAATGAAATTAAGACTACTCTTTCTACTATCATTTATTTCGGTCTTTACTTTTGGCCAAATAAAAATTACAAACTTCACTAATACTTCAGAATCCCTATCATGGGATTTTGAAAATGTCAGTGTAGGCGAATACTTGTATTTAAAATCAAGAAAACCGGGTGATTCGCAATTTGAAATATGGAAATTTAAGAATAATAAGGTAGAAGAAATTATCAAGATGCAGGCGGAGAGTATAAGGCTATATGCTGGAGAACTCAATGAGGAAGAACTTTTTATTGGAACTGATAAGGGTTTGTTTGTGCTGAATGTGGCTGAAACTGATCCTGTTTATATAGGAGACTTGGAAAATGCGACAAATAAGCAGGCACATTTTACATTGGGGAATACCTATTTGACAGATAAAAATTCAATAACTACTATTTCTCGAAGTCATGAGCTTACAAAAAAAAGTGTAAGTGGTGTCAATTTAACGTTTCAAACCTTCAAAGAGCAGCTGTTTGTTTTAGATCAAGTTATCGGAAATGAATTGGACTTACTTTCAATTTACGATGGTCACACCATGACCCCATTTGCTACCGGAATGAATGTCTCTATAGTTTATAAAAGCGATAATAATTTGATTTATACCGATTATAAAGATTCAAAACAGGGGTATTATTTTTTAAATTCAAATTTTGAGTCATCCTATTTAGGAGATTCTTGGTTTAGAACTACCGACAGTTTTTTGTATACAAGAAATGCAGATAATATGGATTTGGTAGATATGTTAACAGGTGAAATTCTTTACCGACATCCAATTAATCAAAATTTACAGTATTCAACTACAGTAAACGGAAAGCACATTTTTTATGAATATGATGTAGAAAATGAAAGAACAACCAATTACCATATAATAGAAGGAGGCTCAGAGGAAGTTGTTGACATTCCTAAGCACTTTAATGCTCTAAATACAACTTACTTAAATGATAAGGGTATTCTAGGGAAATTAAGTTATCAACTAGACGGACAAAACCGTACAAAATTCTCTTTTTTTAACCTGGAGTCAAAAAGCTTTCAAGAAATATTAGATGTCTCAGGTTCAGCGTATTCAACAGGATTTGATGATGTCATTTTATTAGATGTGAACCAATTAGGAAAGGATAGGGAATGGCAATATTGGTCTCTAAGCATGGAGAAACCTTTAAAAGCATTTAAGTATGCAGGAGAGGGGCAATTTTCATATCCAATTTTCTCGAATGCCATTTATACTAAAAGTGCGGAAGGGGGCTATGGCATTTATAAAATAGAGGATGGAAAACTTAAGGAACCTTTCTTTTTTAAAGATTACCCTTTATTTAATCCTGAATGGATGCCGAAAAATCGTGACAAGCTTTTTTATAAAAAATTGAGCCCTGAAACAGGCTTCGAAATAGGTGGTTTTACTGTTGATGGGTTAGAGGACTACGATGAAATTGCCGAAGGCGAAGAGGGTATTTTTCATGATGGATATGAGCCACGTATTTTTAGGCATTTGAATGATTACTATATCTTGGCACATACAACCAATGATGGATGGCAAGTTTGGAATTTAGATGCTGAAGTCGAAGTTAGCTTGGGTTTATCAGAAACAGATTTAGTTGTTTTTCCAAACCCATCTACCGATAAATTAAATATTAAAATGGATAATGAGTTTGCTACTTACTCATTGTTTTCTTCTGATGGGAGAAAAGTGAAGAGTGCTAATTTTGAAAAGGGGGAGTCTGCAATAGATGTTTCATCCTTACAGCATGGTCTTTACTTTATTAAATTAAAGGTGGGAGATAAGACTGTAGTTAAAAGGTTTTTGAAAAAGTAAATGATTCCAAAAGCATGGTTTTTCTTTTTAACCGGATTTTAGTGTATAGTTTCCTGCTTTTAGCTAATAGGAGTTTGTCTTAAGTTCCGTGGGAAAAGCAAGTTCTATTCTACTCATTAAAATTATAAAAATCACACTTAAGATATTGGCGTATAAGCATTTCAAGAATTGCTTGTTATAAACAAATATTATTCAAGAGGAAAAGCTATTTATCTGTTTATTAGGTGAGTATATGAGGATAGTGCAGGATGGTGAGGGGCTATTTAGAAGATAGCTTTGAGGAATAATACCTAAATAACAAAACCAAATAAAGCAGGCTATGAATCTAAAGCACCAGACCTTAGGCGAATTTGTCATTGAAAACCAAACAGCTTTTCATAATTCTACCGGAGAATTTTCAAAATTATTAAATGGCATAGGCCTGGCAACAAAGCTAGTAAATCACGAAATTAATAAGGCTGGCCTAGTTGACATTCTTGGTGGCGTAGGTGATATTAATGTACAGGGAGAGGCACAGCAAAAGCTAGATTTAGTAGCTAATAATTTATTTATAGACACCCTTACTAAAAGGGAGATTGTGTGTGGAATTGCTTCTGAAGAAGAAGAGAGCTTTATCAGTATAAATAGCCTAGATTTTCAGAATAAGAACAAATATGTGCTTTTGATTGACCCACTGGATGGCTCTAGTAATATTGATGTAAACGTTTCTGTGGGTACTATTTTTTCTATTTACAAAAGAGTTACACCTGAGGGTTCACCGGTTCAGCTAGAAGATTTTTTGCAAAAAGGGAGCAAGCAAGTGGCAGCAGGTTATGTGATTTACGGAAGCTCTACCATGTTGGTTTTTTCCACGGGGCATGGAGTCAATGGTTTTACCTTGAACCCTGCTATTGGTACTTTTTACCTCTCGCATCCAAATATGCATCAACCCGAAGACGGAAATATTTATACCATTAATGAAGGAAATAGAGACTTCTTTTCAGAGGGCATGAAAAACTATATTCGTTACTGTCAAGCTGGAAATGATGATAAACCGCCTTATAAAGCTAGGTATGTAGGTTCGTTGGTAGCCGACTTCCATAGAAATCTAATAAAAGGGGGAATCTATATGTACCCATGTTCTGCAATGGACCCAAAAGGAAAATTAAGGTTACTTTACGAATGCAATCCAATAGCATTTCTTGCCAAACAAGCAGGAGGAGGCGAAAGCGATGGTAAGCAGTCTGTACTGGATATGAAGCCAACCGAACTACATCAAAGAGTACCATTTTTCACAGGAAGTAAGAATATGGTGAAGAAGCTAGAGTCTTTTTTAGAGGGCGAGTAATATAGGTTTGCTCACATTTTTGACAACTTAGCTCGCTTTAAAGTAAAGTTTGTTTTACTTTTAGTCTTACAAACAAGTCTAAAAAACATGAGCACCACAAAATCTCAAATCTTTTTTTATCCTTCATGGGTAAAATTTGCTGGCCTTGCATTGATAGTATTAGCAATCGGGATTTTTGTTTTCCGTATAGCCCAATACGGTATTACAGATGTGGTTGGTTTAAGTGCTCCGGTGGCTTTTGGTCTAATGATGGTTTTCTTTTCAAAAGAAAAAATCATGGATGAGCGATGCGTCTTTTTGAAATTCAAAGCATTGGCGGTTTCATTGCCCGTTACTGCTGTTTTAGTTTCGGCGTATAATTACAGTAAAAACTTCAATGGTTATTCTATAGAAACAGATTCTTGGTTTTCTGTATCTGCATTTGAGGCTTTAAGTGTGCTTTTGATAATTGCTATTGTCCATTTTTACTATTTTAACGCCAGAGACTAAGGCATGAAGAATACCATAAAAGTAGAAAGAGCAAAGAAGGATTACACTCAAGCCGACCTGGCAGAAAAAGTGGGCGTTTCGAGGCAGACGATAAATTCCATAGAAAAAGGGAAGTTTGTACCCTCCACATTGCTTTCTCTTAAAATTGCGGCTGTCTTTGAAGAGAGGGTTGATAATATTTTTACGTTGGAAGAGGGGGATTGGTAGATTATAAATTCATTCCAAGTTTTCTGTCTATTTTTGGGTTTTAATTCCACGTCTATTAACATGAAGTATGACTTTTAAAACGCTTAAGAATTTCTTATTTCTCTCAATAGTTTTTTCACTGAATCTTTCAGCCCAGACGACTACTTCTGAGTTTTTTCTAAAGTCTGATAATGGGAAAAAGACATATAATTTAACCGGGAAGAAATTAACAGTAGAATTTTTTGGAGAAAATAAGAACCCAGACCTGATAAATAGGACTAATATTGAGGGAACTGTTCTTAGTAAAACGGATAGTTCCATTTTTCTAGAACTTTCTCATTCTCATGTCAGAGTGTATGATGGAGAGGAAGCATTGGAGCAATATCTTATCTACCGTAATGGGGAAGACAATTTGATAAGGATGTCTGTACCACTTAATAAGATTGATTATATTAGGATTCCATACCCCAAATTGGAGCCGGTTGACAAATTTGGAACATTTCTTTTTGTCTCGGGCTTAATAGGCTTGGGGTCTTTTGGATTATTGGCTGCAATTAAGAATGAGAATGTCCCAAAATATGTAGGAAAAGGTCTTGGCTATTCTTTAATTGGAACAGGTGTGGGTATGAGTCTTGGTACTATAGTTATGAAGGGAAAAAAAATCTCCTTTAATAAAAGGGGACCTTGGCAGGTTTTTCAAAAGTGAATCACCCCACCCTAACAATATGATTCTTCTTCCCTTTACCTATCAAAAGGTATTTGTCGTTTAGTAATGCCAATTCGGATACAGCAAGTTTTTCGTCTTGTAGTTTTGTTTTATTGACGCTTACAGCGTTTCCTTTAAGAGCTCTTCTGGCTTCGCCTTTTGAGGCGTATATGTTTCCGTTGGTAGTAACTGAAATCAGATCTAAAAGCGATTCACAGGCATCAAAATCTGCTTTTGAAATATTCGTTTGCGGTACGCCATCAAAAATACTGGTGAACGTTTTTTCGTCCAGTTCTTGAAGCATTTCTAGTGTAGCTTTTCCGTAAAGCACCTGAGAGGCTTTTACTGCTAAGTCGTACTGCTCTTGACCATGAACTCTAACAGTCACGTCTTCTGCAATAGCTTTCTGCACCACTCTTAAATGTGGGGCTTCGGCTTGCTGAGCTTCTAGTTTTTCTATTTCTTCTTGAGAAAGAAGCGTGAAAACACGAATAAGTCTTTTGCAGTCTTCGTCAGCTTGGTTAATCCAAAACTGGTAAAACTGGTAAGGTGATGTCAATTCTGGATCTAACCATACATTTCCAGACTCAGACTTACCAAATTTGGCACCGTCTGCCTTGGTAACTAAAGGTGTGGTTAAGGCAAAAGCAGTATATTCTGCCTTTTCTGGGTCTTCAGCATCTGCATTTTCTTTTCTTCTGATAAGTTCAGTGCCCGTAGTGATGTTCCCCCACTGGTCTGAGCCACCCATTTGCAGGCGAATGTTCTTGTTTTTATACAAGTGGTAGAAGTCATACCCCTGTAATAATTGATAGGTAAACTCGGTATAAGAAATACCTGTTGTCAATCTAGTTTTGACAGAGTCTTTACTCATCATGTAGTTCACAGAGATGTATTTACCTACTTCTCTAAGAAAATCTAAGAAACCAAATTCTTTAAACCAGTCGTAATTATTGACCATTTCGGCAGAGTTTTCACCGCAGTCAAAATCTAAGAATCTTTCAAGCTGTGCTTTAACACCCGCCTGGTTTTCTTTTAGTACATTTTCATCTAAAAACTGTCTTTCGGCAGATTTTCCAGAAGGGTCTCCGACCATACCTGTGGCTCCGCCAACTAGTGCGTAAGGTTTATGACCAGCTCTTTGCAGATGCACCAAAAGCATTACGGTGGCTAGGTTTCCTATATGTAGTGATTTTGCCGTAGGGTCAAAACCTATATAAGCGGAGGTCATTTCTTTTTGAAGTTGCTCCTCTGTCCCTGGCATGGTCTGATGAAACATGCCTCTCCACTTTAATTCCTCTATAAAATTCATGATTGTAAAATAGCTATGAGTTTTGAGCAATATTAGCCCAAGCCAGTCAGATTATTTCTTCTTTTTTTTAACGCCGTGCTTTTTCCACCATTTATAATATTCAGAGAAATTATAAGTGATACCCAGCTGAACAGTTCTGTTTCTATAGGTGGTTGCACTGTTTAAGTCGGTTCCACTGGTGGTTACGTCGTCTAGGCCTTGTACATATCTTATGTTTACACTAAACATAGAAAACATATCAAGGAGGTCTATTCTAGTACCTAATACTAATGCTTTATCTGTTTTGGCGTCAGGTCCAAACTGTTGGATTCCTTCTTTCTTCCAGCCTTGATTAAGTGCCCAACTAAATTCTGGGCCTATTTCAAAAGTGAGTCCTTTAAGAGGCTGAATACCTAAAAGTATAGGTGTACTTATGTATCTGTAAGTGTGTTTTTCATCAGGGGTACTGAGTGAAGAACCCTTGATTTGAAAAATAACTTCTGGCTGTAAGCTTATTTTTCCCTTGCTAAACCTTCCGAAAACACCCGCATGGTATTGCATCTGTAGTTTATTGGAAGTGCCGTCTGTATTATTATATATCTTAAGGTTATTAGCCTGAAGTCCAATTTTTGGCCCAAAAACAAATGGCCCAGTCTTCATTTGAGAAAAGACTGCTTGAGAAACCAAAAGACTAATTAAGAGTAATTTATATTTCATTATTTTTTATTTCTAGAACGTAACCGAGAGCCGGTTAAGTTTAAAGAGGGGCAAAAATACAGAAAGGCTTAGTCAGGTCAAAAATTCCTTTAGACTCAGTTGGTTAAATTTACTTAATTAGACATTCCATCAAAGCCGTTTTGCTCTCTATTGCCAATTAATTTTGTACCCATAAGCCATCTAGCTATTCCTTTGCTGCGTTTTGGTAGTTGTCAATGCTGTTTCAGGAGCAACTTATTTTCCAGTTAATGCCGAACCTGTCAAGACAAATGCCGTAATAGGAGCCCCAGAACTGGTCAGAAAGCGGTAATGTTATTTTTCCTCCTTTTGATAAAGCACGGAATAATCTATCTGCTTCCTCTCTGTTATCGGTGCTCAGAAATAGCGAAAAGTTATTTTTTGTCTCTTTTTTGTTGGGTTCAATAATGTCGGCTCCTAGTAAAACCGTTTCTTTACTAATGGGCAAAGCCACGTGCATAATTTGCTCATCTGTACAGTTTGGGAAATTTATTCTAGCTGCTTCAGGAACATCTTTATAGCGACCTAAATATTGAAACTCCTTTTTAAATACGGCTTTGTAAAAGTTAAACGCCGACTCACAATCGCCATTAAAATACAAATAGGTATTAACTGTAGTCATAAAATTTATTCTCTAAGCTCCAATTTACGAGCTAATTACCTAATCTAAGTCCCAAATTCAAATTTCAGACTGGCATTTACACCAAAGTTCTTAGCAGGCGTAAAGTAATCAGCTTGTCTAAAGGCGAAATCAAAATAAGGGGTAAGCTGGCCTACAAAATTTCCGTATTTATACTGCACACCCATTCCGTAGAAGAGGTTATTGAATGTTTTTGGTTTTCTTTTAGCTTCAAACCTATTTTGAATTTGCTGCCCAAGTGGTCCACTAGCGTAATCAACGTTTTGATAAACAGACAAATCAAGCTTTGTGCCTGCCGAAATCATAAAATTAAACCTGCTCCAAGTATTGATATAATAGTTAAAATATAATGGGAGTTTTATGAATGACGTTTTAATAGAAATGTCTTCTATTAGCTCTGGTCTTTGATTGACAAAGCTGTTAAACTCTTTGTCAAACTCTTTGCCTGTGTTTTTGTTGAAATCCTTGGCAAAAGGGTGTTTGGTTTCTACCTGGCCAGAAAAAATAGCGGAAGCATTAAAACTTAGTTTGTCTGAAAGGAAAACTTCGGCTGTTGGGCCTGTGGCTAAAACCCTTAAACCCAAGTAGTCAGAATTTATTCCGAAACGCATTTTGGGCCAATTGATTTTTTTCTTCGCCTTTTCTGGGTCTGTTCTTTCTGTCGATACTATTTCTTCCTCATCGTCCTTAATTTTCTCTAAGGTTTCTGCAGATGATTCTTCGCTTTCTTTCTTAGAAACATCTGCGACCAAAGCTTCATCATCAGTAACGTTTAGATTACTTTCAGTTTCTATAGCGGCCTCGTTATTAGTGTCAATTGGAGTACTTTGCTTCTCTTTTAAGGTAGTTCCATTCTCTGCAATTATCTTATCTTGAGCCTTTGAAGAGTTTCTGTTTTCGATGAAATTGTTTTCGTCAACTGGAGACTGAACAATAGTTCCTTGAGAATCATCAATGTTACTGCCTGTCTTCAGGTTTGTTTCTTTTGGCCTTTGAGCGTTTAATGCAAGATTTTCTTTCCTCAGTTTTTCTAGCTCCGTTTGTAAGTAGGCTACATCTTTTGATGCGTTCGCATAGCCTTGGTTTAGCCCTTTTTGGAAAGACTCACTTTCTGATCTTTCCACACGAATATATTTATCTATTTCTCGGGTAATATAAACAGTGTCAGCTTTTTCTAGGCTATAGAGGTTTTGCTGCGGGACCTCTTTTTTTTGTAATTCTATTTGATTTGTAAGTGTAGAAATCTCGCCATTCAGTCTTTCGGTTTTAGTGTTAAATAGATATACTGTAAAGAGCAGTGCAGCGGTGCTTAGCCCACTTACTGTCCATCCTAAATTTGTGGTAAACACTGTGGTGTACCATGGAGCGGGTAGCAACTTGCTAAAGTTTTCCCAAGAGCCTGAATCATATTTCGGAATATGATTAACGAGTTTTTCTCGTATTTTTTTATCAAATGACATTTCTATAGTTATTTATGTCTGATGAATATCTTTTTACTAATTCCTGCATTTTTACTCTAGCCTTAGAAAGGTTTGAACGAGAAGTTCCTTCGTTTATTCCTAACATTTTTCCTATTTCGGCGTGGTTATAACCATCCACAATAAATAAAGAAAAAACGGCTCTATAAGAAGGCGGAAGATATTTCATTAAATCTAAAATTTCTTCAGCCGATAGTTTTTCAAGAAGATGGTCTTCATAGGAAAGATAGTGTAGATCATCAATATCAACCATACCAACCCTAGAATGGTTTTTCCGGTAATAGTCAATGCAGGTTCTGACCATGACAGTTTTAAACCAAGCCTCAAATGATTGATTTCTGTCGTATAACTCCAGTTTGGCAAAAATTTTCAAGAAACCATCATTCATCATTTCTTGAACCTCATCACTGCTGGAAGCATAACGCATAGCAATACTCTTGGCAAATCCGTAGAATTGCTCATAGAGTTGCTTTTGGGCAGAGGACCTCTTTTTGAGGCATCCGTCCAAGATCTCATCTAAGTTTAAATTTTTCTTCTTTCTGTGAAACACGAAAAGGGGTTTGGTTAAAAGAATTAAACGCCTTCCTGATTAATAATACGCAAAACTGTGCCACCAGCGTTGCCTCTTATTTTTTATTTTATTCTTAGGCAACGAAACGCAGCTGAGCCGACGTATTAAATAATTGAAAACACGAACAGGACGGTTAAGTCTATCAAACGCTTTTTTAGTTAAACCCTAATTAAAAACAAATTTGAAATAAATCTACTTGTAAGCTCTGCTTACTACTAATCTTTTCATAAAAATTAACATTTAAAAAAATGAGAAATTTAAAACTTACTTGGCTATTCGCACTTGGAATGGTGGCTTTCATGACTTCATGCGATAAAGAAAATGTGGCTATTTCATCAACAGATTCGGATCAAGCCTCCGCTTTAGTAGACATGATGTTTTTAGCTTCCGCCGACGACTCTACTGTTGCGTCAACGGAATATGGTTACAGAGGTAAATGTAGCGTAACCGAGGTATCGGTAGAAGACCTTTCTGTAACTATCACAGATTATATTACTGCAAACTATGCAGATGCTACCATAAATAGAGCGGGTACAAACGACAATACAGGAAATACTTATGTAAAAATTACGCTAAGTGATGGTACAGGAGCTGGTTTGGTTTTTGATGCCGACGGTACTTTTGTGGCGGAGAGAACTCGCCGTTCAAAAGGAACGAGTGTAGTAGAAGAAGATTTGCCGGTATCTATTACAGATTATATAGCGGCTAATTATGAAGGAGCCACAGTTAAAATGGCAATGCTTCAATCTGATGGCTCTTACGGTGTACTGCTTATTTTAGCCGATGAGACTTATCAGGGAGTTGGTTTTGATGCAGAAGGTGCTTTTGTAGCAGAATTTAGCATGAAAAATAAAGGTGGACATAAGCATGGCCCAGGTAAAAGAGGAGGCCACTAAGATTATAATTCTGGCGTTTAAAATGTTGTAATAGTTTAGCAAAAGGCCTCGATTTTTTTCGAGGTCTTTTTTTGTTATGCAATGAAATGAAAAAGCCCAAATCAATAAAGACTTGGGCTTTGGTATTCAGCAAGATGTAATTTGGCTTATAAATTCCCTTTCTTCATTTCTTTCACAGCGTAATCTACCGCACGGGCAGTAAAAGCCATGTATGTCAATGAGGGATTCTGCGTAGAGGTAGAGGTCATCATAGCTCCATCTGTCACAAAAACGTTTTTACATTCATGCAGTTGATTGTATTTATTAAGCAATGAGGTTTTAGGGTCTTTACCCATTCTTACACCACCCATTTCATGAATGTCAAGTCCTGGAGCTTGTTTAGAATCTGAGGTACGAATATTAGTGAAACCAGCTTTCTCAAACATGTCTACCGTGTTTTCCAAATAGTCTTTCACCATTTTCTCATCATTATCGTCATAGTCTAAATCAAAATGAATTAAGGGAATTCCCCACTCATCTGTTTTAGATTTATCAAGTGTTAGTTTACTGGAGGCCTTTGGAATAGTTTCACCCATCATGTGAGATCCTACATGCCATGCTCCACCGGTTTGGCGGTCTAGTAAATTGTTTTTTAAGTCAGCACCTACACCATCTCTTCCAAAATACTCACCTTTTCCTGTAGAAAAACCGGCCGCATAGCCACGGATAAAGTCGGTTTCTTGTTCGTAAAGGTTTCTCCATCTTGGCATATAACTACCGCCTACTCTACGGCCAGAGGTTGTTTTATCCGGGAAGCCTTCATAGGAACCGCTTACACGTGCTCGGTAATTATGGAAAGCAATGTGCGTTCCCATCAGTTCATTATCGTTTCCTATGCCATTAGGGAATCTGCTAGAGGTACTGTTCAGTAATAGTGCCGTAGTGTTCATAGCTGCTGCATTCACAAAAATGATATCAGCAAAGAAGTCTATCTCTTCCTTGCTTATTCTGTCAATCACTTTTACACCAACGGCCTTGCCTTTTTGCTCATCATAAATGATAGACTGTACCACAGAGTCTGCTCTTAAAGTACAGTTTCCAGTGTTTAAAGCCCAAGGAATGGTAGAGGCATTACTACTAAAATACCCACCATAAGGGCAACCTCTTTGGCAAAGGTTACGGTGCATACACCTAGCTCTTCCCTGCTGCGTATGAATATCTTGAGGGTCTGTTATATGTGCCTTGCGAGCAATAATAGCTCTACGGTTTTCATAGTTTTTTTGAAGAAACTTATCAAAGTATTCTTCTACACAGCTTTGCTCAAAAGGCTTCATAAACTCGCCATCAGGTAAGCTCTCAAGCCCGTCTTTATTTCCTGTAATACCAGCAAACTTCTCCACATAGCTATACCAAGGAGCTAGTTCATCATAGGTTACGGGCCATTCTACTGCGAATCCGTCACGTCCTGGTCCTTCAAAATCTAGGTGACTCCATCGCTGTGTTTCACGAGCCCAAAGCAATGATTTTCCACCTACTTGGTAGCCACGAATCCAGTCAAAAGGCTTGTCTTGTACATATGGGTGCTCTTTGTCTTTTACCACAAATTGTTTCGCATCTTCTTTGAAAATGTAACATTTAGAGGCAATTGGGTTTTCTTCTCTTTCTTTCAGAGGTAGATTAAGACCGTGTTCAAAGTCCCAAGGTTGCATGGTGGTAGTGGGGTAATCAATGATGTGTTTTACATCAGGACCACGCTCTAAAATTAAGGTTTTTAAACCTTTTTCTGCTAGCTCTTTTGCGGCCCATCCGCCACTAATTCCAGAACCTATGACTATGGCGTCATACTTTCTTTTCTTTGATGATTTATCTTTATTGGTCATTGTTTTTCTCTTAATTATTGTTCAACATCCACACAGCCATGGCCGTAGCCTGGGGCGTATTCATAGCCTGCTTTTTCGGTCATATACCATTCAGAACCGGTATAGCCTTGAATGCTGTAATTTTTTAATGTTTTAAAGAATTTTTGAAGTGTGGCATCTTCATTTTTCTCAATCATGCCCAAGCACTCCACCTTTTCATTGGTCGATAGGCTAGAAAAAGCCGAGCCTTGTTTTCTTTTTGCAAAAGCATCTACCACTGGAATTTGAGCATAAAAGACCCTTTGGTCATCCTCCGTATGCATGGTGTCTATCATAGCTTTGACAAATTTATCAACGCCAACTTCAATAGCACCCGGAGTATCTGTTTTAGGAATTAAGGTGTCAATGATGTCAATAAATAAAGCCTCATCTGAAGGTGCCAGTATTTTCCCGGTTGGGAGGTCGTTTGCCGACCAATTCTTTGCCCAAGCGGGTATGGCCACCATGGCAGCTGTACCGAGGGTCAAATTTTTTAATAAATCTCTTCTTTTCATAATGTTTATATTAAGTTCCCTGTCCATCGGGAGAGGGCGGAGGGTAAGGTCAATTTTGATGAAACGAGTCTGAAATAAATCTTAGTACCTCAGGCAAAGCAGAACGCCAGTAAGACCATCTGTGGCCGCCGTCTCTTACTCTGTATTCATGCGTAATATCCTTCTTTCTCATTTCAATATGCATCAGAGAGTTTCCTTCATAAAGAAAATCGTCATCACCACAGTCTATATACCATCTTACGCTTTTTACTTTTTCCACATCGGCATTTGCCAAAAGGTTTAAAGCATTATAGTTTTCAAAGTAAGACTTTACCTGAGCATCTGTAATGTTGGGGTTTCGTCTTTTCATGCTTTGGTCTGCTTGCTCTAAAGTCAATGGGCCTACATAAGCACTTAAAGGACAAGCCGAAGAAAACATATCAGGATGGCGTAGTGCATACATAAAGGAGCCGCCACCGCCCATAGAGAGTCCAGCTACCGCACGGAATCTCTTAGTGTTTCGGATTCTATATTTTTGCTCTACATGTGGGATGAATTCTTCAAAGAAAAAATCTTCATAATTATAGTCAGGAACATTAAAATAGCCCATCACTTTGGTGTCGGCGTCTGGCATAATGATAATCATAGGAGTGGCTATTCCTTCCTGAATGGCCTTATCTGTAATATGTAAAACCTCACCAAACTGTACCCAACCAGTATGATTATCTGTGGCACCATGTAACAAGTATAATACGGGATAAGAACGCTCAGAAGTTTCATAGCCTGGTGGCAAATAGACGGCATAATTTCGCTCCATTTTCAGGATTTTGCTGTCCATTTTTAAATTGTCCATCACTTTTCCAGACTGTGCATAAAGTAGCACAGGGAAAAGTAAAGCGATTAGAAAAGTTATTTTTTTCATAGGGTAGGTTGATGTAATTCTTGACAGCGAATCCGTCAAAATTGTTCTACCCAAATTTAAGAAGAAAACAGATGCATTAACTATTAAGTAGGCGAATGTAGTCTTTTGAGTGCATGAAGTGGATAAAATACGTCAGGAGTATAATAATTGCTATTGTCTCGGGTAAATAAACCTTCGCAAAAAGTTATTTGAAATCGTCTTTGCGAATAATGTTATTTTGTCTGAGCTCCGCTACTTTATTTTCAATTTGAGTATGGTCTACCTCCAAATCTTCAGAGAAGTATACCCAGTCTACTAACTCTTGGTAGCTTCTGGTGCTAGTGTCGTCAAGAAGGCGACCAGCAATAAACCAAAGGTTAAAAGTGATGCTCATATCTTGTTCGGGGTAATATTCTCCACCATGTGTGGCTCTCAATATGCCATCTACATAATAGTTAATTTCGCCATTTCCTACGGTAGCACTAACAGTGTGCCAACCTTCAAAGCTTTCGTCAATTTCATCGGTTTTAGAATCTTGAATATATGGAGATTCTTGATATGTTTCCCATGAGGTCATCCAAAAAGTAGGCTCACCAGAACCCCATCCGCCATTTGGAAGGTATTCTGCAAAATCTAGTTCACTATAATTACTGTCTAAAGGGTATTCTAAAGGGGAAATGGCAAAGAAAGTTTGATTCACCTCATCTCCATCTATACCTTCTGAAGGACTGTCAAAAAAATGAATCCTAGCTGCGTATGTTCCTTCAAGATAGGTTTGAGTATGGTAAATTTCGGCTTGATAGGTATTTCTTCCTTCTCCATTCGTAGTAGATGTGAGCCGGAGTAGTTTATTGTCAGGAATCACTTGGTCATCAATAAAATCAATATTTTCTTCAAGCCAGGTAGTTCCAGACTCTCCTGGTCCACCACGTCCTGTTCTTACGGTCCATCCAAAATTTTCTAAAACGGGGTCTGTACTGCTTTCATAGTTGAAATCATCAAACATTATTTTGGCCTGCTGAACAGTAATGCCATCTTTTTCAGTACAGCTGAATAATACAAGAATTAGGAATAATGGAAGTCTTGGCAATTTTTTGAATTTAGGTTGTCGAATAGAGTATACCTGATTTTAGGTAAGCAATAATTTAGCCAAGGATGGTTTAATGAAACCTGTAGTTGTGATGATTGACTTTCAAAATTGATTCAAGTTCAAACCAAAAAGGCAAGTAAAACGGTTTGGCTCCAAACCGTTTTACCCTAGACCTCCCTGCTGATTGTAACAAAATATGTCTTTGTGTTCGTGAAATTGCTTTATTTAAGTGAAATATATATTGTAAAGATAAGGTTGTTGAGTGCTTATAATAAGTAGTTTATGTTGTGCTTTTTGAATGCGTTCGGTTTTATTTTAGCATTTACCGCAAGTTTTTTTCAGGAAAGACCTCTAACTAAGAGAAGAATAATAATTAATAAAGAGAGAATGAGAAATTTAGTAATAACCACTGCTGTTGCCCTTACGGGTTTGTTTACCTTTTCAGGCTGTGATGATAATAGTGAAGATCCTGTAGCCGATGTCACAAGTAGCTTGAGTGCTGCTTTTGCTGAATTCGATGAAGACAATACGGACATTTATTTAGATGGTTCTAATGTAGTTATTGAAACCAATGGCTTGCCAAATCATACTACACCTTACTGGGGTGAAGGAAATGCTTTATATGTAGAACCTCAAGAGGGCTTTGTGTCTACGCCAAGTCTACTTACAGGATATGATGGCTATGCTACGCTAACAGTTTCAGCTAATCCTGCTAAAGCATCTAAAACCACAGCGACCAGTTTAGGGGCAATTGGGATTGCGGTAAGTGGTGCTGCCATTTTTAATGACCAAGAAGGAAATGGTGCTTTAAGCCAAGCGGCAGTAAGTTTGGACTATTCTGGTGCCCACATTGGTCCAGCCGAATACCATTATCATACGGAACCTGAAGCTTGGACAAAAGACGACGAAAACCTTGTTGGAATTATTGCCGACGGCTTTTTTATCTATGGAAGGAAATGTAACTCAACAGGCACTTACCCTACAGACTTAGATGAGTCGGGAGGTCATACTTCTACTACGCAGCACTCTACGGAAGCTCTTTATCATTACCACATAGAAAACGAGCTTTATATAAATAAGTACTATATAATTTTCCCAGGAGCTTATCAAGGAACACCAAGTTCAATAAGATGATTATGATTTCCATTTTCTCATTGTGGGTTCTTTTTGGATGGCAGAGTCTGTCTGCTGAAATTTCTGTTCCAAATATTGAAATTGAGGAGGATAAACTGCTATTGAATCAGAATAAAGGTCAATGGCTTTTAGATGGCAAAGCTTACAGTGGTTATGCGGTAAAGCTTTATCCAGACGGTTCATTGAAAGAAAAGAAATCTTTCTATAAGGGCAAAAAAGAGGGGTTAGTTCAGAAATGGGACACGGCAGGCACTTTAAGATATGAGGCGAAGTTTAGCTCAAATAAAAGAGAAGGTGTGTCAAAAGCATGGTCTAAAGACGGTGTTTTAGTGTCAGAATCTAATTTTCTTAATGGCGTGGTTCATGGAGTGCAAAGGAAATGGTACCCAAGTGGTAAGATTTTCAAGAAAATGAATATTGTCAATGGTCAGGAGGAAGGCTTACAGCAAGTTTGGTGGGAAAATGGGAAGCTTTATGTGAATTATGAAGCTAAAAACGGAAGGATTTTTGGCTTGAAACGTTCCGCTTTATGTTATGAATTGCAAAATGAAATTGTTCAGAAGTAAATATCTTGTTCTTATTCTCTTGGGTCTAGCTTCTTGTAAGGAAGAGGGGACGCAAAATGGAAGTAGGGTAGAAGAGCTTCCTTATTTTGAAGAGGCTTCCTTTACGCCTCAATGGATAAGTTTGGATGCCGATTCGCTGAATGACTTTCATGTTATTCCAGCGTTTTCATTAATAAATCAGGAAGGCGACTCCGTTAGTCAGGAATCATTGGAAGGGAAGGTTTATGTAGCCAATTTCTTCTTTACTAGCTGTCCGGGTATTTGTCCTCAGATGAACGACAATATGGGAATGCTTCAAGAAGAGTTTATAGATGATGACCAAGTTATGCTTATTTCTCATTCGGTCACGCCAGACAGAGACACAGTTGAAAAACTAAAGGCTTATGCGGCAAAAAGAAATATAAATAGCAAGAAGTGGTATTTGCTGACAGGAGAAAGGCATGAGATCTATAATTTAGGAAGGAACGCCTATTTTGTAGAAGAGAATATGGGCATAGAAAAGACCGTGGACGACTTCTTACATACGGAAAATTTTGTTCTCATTGATAAAAATAAGCACATCAGAGGAATTTACAACGGACTGAATAAGACGTCAGTTAACCAGCTGATTGCTGATATAAAAACACTAGAAGGAGAAATTTGATACGGTAAAGGTTTTTTAGGTCTTTACCGTATCTTTATTAAAGCATAATTTTCTTTCCGCCAGCTTCTGCCGACTCATAAATGGCGGTAATGATTTTCATATCTTTCAAACCTTCCACACCAGAGCAGTGGTCTGGCATAGGGTCTGAGCTTAGGAATAACTTACCCATTCCGTTCATTTGATATGTTTGGTGGTATACTACTGGCATATCCATTTTACCTTTTGAAGTGTTTCCTACAATAGGTCCATAGCTAAAAGCAGGGCCCATTTCTACCCAACCTTTATCACCATACGCCTGAAATTTTTCTACGTTGGTATTATAACTAGTGAAGCCCGTGAAAACAGTATCATCAGGAAACTCCATGTGCCATGAAACGGATTCTTCTACTTCGCTGAATCGAGCTTTATCGGTAACAGGGCCAAAGTGAGCTACTACAGAGCGAGGTTCCATTCCTTTGGTATATCTGGCGGCATTGATGCTGTAAATTCCTACATCCATCAGAGGGCCTCCTCCGCCTAATTCTTTGTTCAAACGCCACATTTTTGGATCGCCAGCAGTCCAGCCAAACATACTTTGGATATAATTTAACTTACCAAAAGTCTTTTCTCTGCCGTATCGCATAAGTTCTAGGTTGAAAGGCTCAAAATGACATCTATAACCTACCGCCAGTTTTACATTATTATCGGCACAAGCTTTTATCATATCCATACACTCTTTCACTGTATTTGCCATTGGCTTTTCGGTAATTACGTGTTTACCTGCATTGGCGGCCTTGATAGAGTATTCGGCGTGCATGCCATTTGGAAGGCAAACATATACTACGTCAATATCAGGGCAGTTTGATAGATTAGCATAGTTGTCATAGTTAAGTATATTTTCATCCTTAAGGTTATACTTTTCTTTTAATGCAGGAATTTTTGAGGGCGTTCCTGTTACTATACCTTTTAATTCCCAATACGGAGATTCGTCAATACCTGGAAGGATTTTATGTACGGCATAGTAACCAAGGCCCACTAAAGCTATGCCTAACTTTTTGCCATCATAAGTTTCACTAGGCTGTGTTTGTCCTTTGTTTGATAAGAAGGGAAGGGCTATAGCACCACCACCCATTTTCTTAATAAACGACCGTCTGTTTTCTTCAATACTCATTTCGAAGGGTTTGTTTAGGTTGAAATCTGTCACAAATTAGTAAAAATAATGGCCTATTTTTGGGCAAATGATGATAAAATAAAAAGAACAGCCATGAAATCAGTTTTGGTGTATTGCGGAGCAAACCCAGGTTTAAACCCAGTTTATAAAGAAACGGCAGTAGCCTTAGGTAAAGAGTTAGCAAAAAGAGGTATTAGGCTAATTTATGGTGGTGGTAGTTTAGGTTTAATGGGTACAATTGCCAACACGGTTTTAGAGAACGGGGGAGAGGTAGTTGGTATAATTCCTTCCTTTTTAGATAAAATGGAGGTCGGCCACCCAAACTTAACTGAAACTCATGTGGTGGAAACCATGCATGAGCGTAAGGCTCTTATGGAGAAGATGTGTGACGGAATTATCACGCTTCCAGGTGGCTTTGGAAGTATGGATGAACTTTTTGAGATTCTTTCTTGGGCACAGTTAGGCCTACATAAAAAGCCAGTAGGCCTTTTAAATATCAATGGCTTTTATGAGCCGCTAATAGCACAGTTGGATTTAATGGTTAGGGAAGGCTTTTTAAAACAAACGAACCGAGAAATTGTTCAAATCTCAGGTTCGATTGAAGGGGTTTTTGAATTAATGTATGCTTATACTCCCGAATTAAGTCCAAAATGGCTAGACAGGGAGAATATTTAGAATTGAGAACAGTCTAAATCTTCATAGGTAGAAGCGTCAACACCTAAACCTATTGTACAGCCTTTAACAGCAGCCTCTAACGTTGTTTTTACTGTTTCACAATTTGCTTGAGTTTGTGCACTTACAAAAACGGATATGGCATTACTATAATCCTCTGCTTTTTTATCACAATTGTTAGCAGGGTTTAAAACGGAAGCTTTTTTACAGCCCAAAGAAAAGCAGGCTAATAAGCCTAAAAGTAAAACGGGTTTCATGAAAAATAAAGTTTAGTCTGATAAGTTAGTTGTAATCGTTACAGTCAAAATCATTCTGAAACTCTTCATACGCTTCCCTGTCGGTTACAGCCAATGCGGTACAGCTTTTATATAGTTTATTTATTGAGCTTTTTACCGCTTCGCAGTTTCCTTTTGTTTGGTTATTTATAAAGGTGCTAATGTCTTCAGAATACCTTACAGTATCGGCAGCACAAGACAACGGACCTCCTTTTTTCTTGCAACTTGATAAAGCAAGGGTTAAGGTACCTATTAGAAGAAGCGAGAGAAATTTGGTTTTCATTTATTTGAATTGATTTGAAGCCAAATTTATCCTAAAATGAATCCCACCTCCAAATAAAATGTGAGTGTTTTATTTAACGGCTTTTAGGCTTAAGTCCAAACTTTTGATACTGTGGGTAAGATATCCCATAGAAGCATAGTCAATGCCGCAGTCGGCGTAAGAACGGATAGTTTCAGGAGTAATGCCGCCAGAGGACTCTACAGGAAAACGGCCATCAATAATAGCAATGGCCTTTCTAGTGTCTATATAGTTAAAGTTGTCAAGCATGATTCTTACCACGCCTCCTATTTCTAAAACCTCTTCTAACTCTTTAAAGTCTCTTACTTCTACTTCTATAGGCAAATCTCTTCCCGTGTCCTTTAAGTACTTTTGGGCAGAGAGCATGGCGTTTTTGATACCACCGGCATAATCCACATGATTGTCTTTTATAAGTATCATGTCATAAAGCCCAGTTCTGTGGTTTACACCACCACCTATTTTCACCGCCCATTTCTCTGGTAAGCGGAAGTTAGGCGTAGTTTTTCTGGTATCGAGCACTTTGCATTTAGTGCCTTCTAGCTTTTTGACAATAGCTTTTGTGGTAGTCGCTATCCCGCTCATGCGTTGCATGCAGTTTAATACTAACCTTTCAGCGGTAAGAATAGACTGATCTTTTCCGGTCACATAAAAAGCGATGTCGCCATATTTGATTTCATCACCATCATTAAGTAAAATTTCTAATTCAAGTTCAGGGTCTACTTCTTTAAAAATGGCTTTGGCTAGTTCTATTCCAGCTAAAATACCATCGTCTTTCACCAACAATTTTGCTTTGCCCTGTGCATTTGCCGGAACTGTAGATAGCGAGGTATGGTCTCCGTCGCCTACGTCTTCTCTCAATGCTGCTTGAATAAATGCTTTTACCTCTTCTGGTTTGATTTCCATTTTGTCTTTTTTATTGCTTCGCAATTTGTAGAAAAAAAACGATTTCTGTTAATTATTGATTTATGAAAAAATGACAAAGTCTTTGTCGGTAAATTGACTTAAAATACTTTTGAGTCATGAAACAATCTTACCCTCTTTTTTCCCACGAATATTTTATGTCAAAAGCCATGGACTTGGCTCATCAAGCTTTTGAAGAAAGGGAGGTACCCGTAGGGGCAATAGTGGTAACGGAGCAAAATCAGATTATAGGAAAAGGTTATAACCAAACGGAAAGGCTAAAAGATGTTACAGCTCACGCGGAGGTCTTAGCAATTACTGCAGCCGCAAATCATCTAGATGCAAAATATTTAAGAGAATGCAGGCTTTATGTAACCCTGGAGCCCTGTGTGATGTGTGCAGGAGCTTTGGCTTGGAGCCAGGTAGACCATATTATTTTTGGAGCAAACGATGTAAAAAGAGGCTACTCAAAATATTCTAAGGCTATCATAAATGCTAAAAAGGAAATCACCTCAGGAGTGCTGGCTACAGAGTCAGAACAGCTTATAAAGCAATTTTTTGAACAATTGCGAACATAATGAGCATTGATTCCGTTATCCTACTAGAACAGTAAATTAGAAAACTTAAAATAATAATAATATGGCTTTTGAACTTCCAGCATTACCATTTGCAAACGATGCATTAGAACCTCATTTTGATGCAATGACTATGGAGATACACCACGACCGTCATCATAACGGATATGTGAATAATCTTAATAACGCCATTGCAGGTACAGATTTAGAAGGAAAGACTATAGAAGAAATTTTAGCTGTAGCAGGTGCTAGTGGTGCAGCAGTGAGAAACAATGGAGGAGGTCACTATAACCACTCTCTATTCTGGTCAATCTTAGCTCCTCAGGGAGTAGGTGGAAACCTTTCTGGACCTTTAAAGGCTGCTATCATTGAAACATTTGGTTCTGTAGATGAGTTTAAAGCGGAATTCAAAAAAGCTGCTGGAACACGTTTTGGTTCTGGATGGGCTTGGTTAGGCGTTAAAGCTGACGGTTCTCTTTGTGTATGTTCTTCTCCAAACCAAGATAATCCTTTAATGGATGTAGCTGAGTGCCCATGTACTCCTATTTTAGGTCTTGATGTTTGGGAGCACGCATACTACTTAAAGTATCAAAACAAGCGTCCTGATTACATTGACGCGTTTTGGACTGTAGTAAACTGGAACGCAGTAGAAGAGCGTTATGCCGCTGCAAAGGGATAATAATAAGCCTTAAGATATATGAAAGCTCGGCCCTTGGTCGGGCTTTTTTTGTTGAAAAATGGTCAAAATTTTACTAGCTTTATTTTCATGGACATAGATTTGATAGACGTATTACGCTCTAAGTTGAAAGAACTTCCTGTCTTAGACAAAACGGGCAAGCGAGAGGAGATTGAACAATTTTTGAATGGCTTTAAAGAATTAACGAGAAAAGAAGCTTTCGATCTTTTAGACGAAGAAGAAAAGCTTGATTATGGTCTTTTGCTTAGTATGAGAGAAGTGGATAGAACTAACTTTGTTTCTAAGGAGGAGGTTTTCAAAGTACTTAATGCTTAATTCCATTTTTTTTAAATCTATAATTGATATTTCAATTTTCCTTTCTAGTTTTACGGCATGAACAATCAAAGCAGAACAAATTCTTGGTGGTGGCTTTCTACTCGAACGAGTTGAACAGAGTTTGCTATGCTTAAAAAATATTCGCGGCTTTCTGTTTGACAGAAGGCCGCTTTTTTTGTGTCAAAGCGTAGCCATTGACCAATTAAAAAACATTAGAAAAACAAAATGAGTAAGATATTTAATATAACCACCCGTTCTAAAAAACAACTGGCAGACACTTTGACACCGGTTGGAATTTTTATGCGACTTCGTGACCAGTACAAGTACTCTGTTATGCTAGAAAGTGCAGATTACCACGCCATGCAAAACAGTTTTAGCTATATAGGCTGTGACCCTGTGGCAAGTATTGTGATTGACAATGACGAAGTAAAACAAAGTTTCCCTGACGGAAGTACAGAAAACTTCAAACTAGAAAATAGAAAAGATGCCGTGGGCGTTTTGAAAAGTTTTGCGGCTAGGTTTGAAGCTCCAGAAGGTAAGAATGGCTCTATAAGCAATGGCCTTTTTGGGCACATGGCTTATGATGCCGTGCAGTATTTTGAAGATATCGAGATTCAAGAAAAAAACGAAGAGAATAAAATTCCATCTCTGATTTACAGGGTTTATAGGTATGTAATAGCCATAAATCACTTCAAAAACGAGCTGAATATTTTTGAACATACATACGGAGGAGAGAAAAACCCGGTTGAAAACGGATTAGAGACTATCGAGATATTTGTGAATAGTCCGAAGTTTAGTAGTAAGAAGTTTAAAGTTACTAGCGAAGAAGAAAGCAACGTGACTGATGAGCAAATGCGAGCAACTATCAATACTTGCATCAAACATTGTCACCGTGGAGACGTATTCCAAATAGTGCCTTCTAGGAGGTATTCTAAGAAATTTGAGGGCGATGATTTTAATGTTTACAGAGCATTGCGTAGCATCAATCCTTCACCATATCTGTTTTATTTTGATGGTGGAGATTATAGTATTTTTGGCTCATCGCCAGAGAAGCAAATTCATATTGACGGCGAGCGTGCGGAAATTCATCCTATAGCGGGTACTTTCAAAAGAACTGGCGACGATGTAAAAGATGCTGAATTAGCTAAGCAGCTTGATGCCGACCCAAAAGAATCTGCCGAGCACGTGATGCTGGTAGATTTGGCAAGAAACGATTTGAGTCGCAGCTCAGAACAAGTGAAAGTGGAGGTTTTTAAAGAGGTTCAATATTACTCCCACGTGCTCCATTTGGTGTCAAAAGTGACGGGCAAAATGATGAAGGGGACAAACCCACTTCAGCTAGTGGCTGATACTTTCCCGGCTGGTACGCTTTCAGGCTCGCCAAAACACATGGCCATGACTATTATCAATAAATTGGAAAACACCAATAGAGGTATCTATGGTGGAGCTATTGGTTTTATGGATTTCAAAGGTAATTTTAACCATGCTATTGCTATTAGAACATTTTTAAGCAAAGGCAATACGCTTTTTTATCAAGCAGGAATGGGCGTGGTAGCTAAGTCAAATGTTGACTTAGAAATGGCAGAAGTGGGTAATAAACTGGGGGCTTTAAGAGATGCCATGGAAATGGCGGAAGGGATATGAGGTTCTCGACTTCGTTCCCTGTCAGCCGGAGGCGGAGAACTGACAGTTGTATAGTTAGTCGCCATGGGGGTCGGGAACTGATATAAAGTAGAAGACAAAATGAACGTATTACTAAAAAAACTGAACTTCAAGACGCAAGAATCTATTTTGATTCTTAGTGCTCCTGCGGAGTTTAGGGAAACAATGGAGGATTTTGGTAAATACTTAGCCGTGGAAACCAGTCTGTCAGAAAAAACGATTGCCTTTTGTTTGACGTTTTGTACTAAGCTCTCAGAAATAAAGGAGCTGGCTCCAAAAATAGTAGAACCGTCAGAAGAAGACGCTTTGCTCTGGTTTGCCTACCCAAAGAAAAGCTCAAAGAAATATCAATGTGAATTTAATAGAGATAAGGGCTGGCAGGTTTTAGGAGATTTAGGTTTTGAAGGCATAAGAATGGTGGCAATAGATGAAGATTGGTCGGCAATTAGATTCAGAAAGGCCAAACATATAAAGACAATAACAAGAGACCCAAGTTGGATTATGTCTGAAGAGGGTAAAAAGAAAGCAAAGAAATGAAAATATTAGTACTAGATAATTATGATTCTTTTGTGTACAATTTGGTATACATTTTAAAAGAATTAGGTGGCGATGTAGATGTGTTTCGTAATGACAAAATATCGGTAGAAGATGTTATGAAATACGATAAAATCATGCTTTCACCAGGTCCAGGAATACCTGAAGAAGCGGGAATCATGATGGATTTATTGGCAGAATATAAAACCACAAAAAGTATTTTTGGTGTCTGTTTAGGGCATCAAGCCATTGGCGAGGCTTTTGGCAGTAAATTGGAAAACATGGGCGAAGTTCTCCACGGAGTTACCACACCATGTGAAGTGATAGACGAGAACGAACTACTTTTCAAAGGCATTCCAAACCGTTTTGATGTGTGTAGATACCATAGCTGGACGGTGTTGCCAGATTCTATGCCGAACGAACTAAAAATTACCGCCAAAGATGATAATGGCTACGTAATGGCAGAAGCACACCAGAAGTATGATGTGCGTGGCGTACAGTTTCACCCAGAAGCTTATCTTACTCAGCACGGTGTTAAGATGGTGGAGAATTGGATGAAGAATTAGTATATTGTAATAATTAAATTTTTTCGGTATGACATTTATTGCAAAGGAGAGACCAATTAATGAGTTACAGGAGAGTATCTTACGGTTAATAGATCGTGGTATTCCGGATGAAGACTTGTTGGAAATAAAAGATATCATCGTAAAGTACCTTTCTGAAAAACTTTTGGATAATGTAGACAAAGTGATTGAGGAAAAGGGAATTACTGAGCAAGACTTTAAAGAATTAGAAAATAGACACTACCGAACTAAGAAGTCTTGATGGGTCTACCAATTGTTGTTATAGATACAAATGTCCTTATAGCTTCTCTAAGTAAAAAGAGTATTTCTCATGGTATATATAAAGCTTTTATCGAACGGCAGTTCTCTTGGCTAGTGAGTTCTGAAATACTTAATGAGTATGAGGAACAACTTGCTCTATATTTTGACGAAGATACAGCTCGCTTTGTTTTAGAAATTCTTCTTACTGCGTCAAATACAATTCTTTCTGAACCATATTTCAGGTGGAGTTTAATTACCGAAGACCCTGACGATAATAAATTTTCTGATTTGGCAATTTCTGGAGGAGCCAACTGTTTAATAACCTTTGATAAACATTTCAATATTTTTAAAGAGATTCAATTTCCTAGTCTAAATATTATGACTCCTAAGGAATTCTTGAACTAAAAGAATACTTGCCACATTACCCAAAACCGTATATAAATTTTCTAAATGAAAACCTATCTAAACCAATTAATTCAACATCAATCACTTTCAAAAGAAGACGCTTTTCAGGCTTTGTCTAAAATAGCGGCTGGTGAAGTGAACACTTCGCAAACGGCTGCTTTTTTGATGGGAATTCAGCAAAAAGGAATTACACCAGAAGAACTGACAGGCTTCAGAGATGCTATGTTGGCGGTAGCTAATAAAATAGATCTAACCGACTTTGACGCTATGGATGTTTGTGGCACCGGAGGCGACGGAAAAGACACTTTTAATATTTCTACCACATCGGCTTTTGTGATTGCGGGAGCGGGACAAAAAGTCGCAAAACATGGTAACCATGGTGTGAGTAGTGCGGTAGGTAGCAGCACGGTTTTGGAGCATTTGGGGATAGAATTCACAAATGATGCTGACTACCTTAAAGATAAATTAGAAACGGCAGGTATGTGTTATTTACACGCTCCGCTTTTTCACCCAGCCATGCGTCATGTAGGACCTATCAGGAAAGAGTTAGGCATGAAAACCTTTTTTAACATGCTTGGGCCATTGCTAAATCCAGGTGAAGTAAAGAAACAATTGACAGGCGTTTACGACCTCTGTGTTTTTGAGCTATATGAGCAGGTCTTTCGCCAGACAGATAAACAGTTCGGTATTATTTTCGATTTGGCAGTTTATGACGAAATCTCATTGACTGGCGATTTTATGTTTTCTTCTCATTATCCTTCTGCTGATGAGGGAGAGCTATTCAGTCCTTCGGCTTTTGGCTTAAATACTTTTAAAGCAGAGCAGCTTTATGGCGGCGGAGGTTTAGAAGACTCTGCTAAAATGTTGCTTGATATTCTTGAAAATAAAGGTACAGAGGCTCAAACTTCGGTGGTTTTGGCGAATGCGGCAATTGGTCTTGGCGTAGCAAAAAACATAACGCTAGAGCAAGGTTTGGCAGAAGCAAAAGAGTCTTTAGAAAGTGGCAGAGCAAGAGAAGTTTTAAAGAAGATGGTTTCTTAATTTATTCTACTGTTTGATTTTTTATTAGACTTTGTCAGAGATTTGGGGTATTAAATATCTGATTATGATTCGTTTTTTATACTTCTTATTTGTCCTAGCTTTTGTGGCGGTTTCTTGTAGTGAGAAAAGTGATGTTATTACAGAGAAGAGCCCCTACATAAAGGTTATTACTGACGGAGATAAAACATGGTTTTTCGAATATGATGAAAATAATCAAATTTCGAATTTTAAGCACACCGCTGCTTCAGGTTCTTTTAGTACTTCGTTTGTTTATAATGAGAAAGGCTTAGTAAGTGGCACTACACTTTCTGCCACAGAGGTTCTTTCTACTCAAAACTATGAATACGATAGCAATGGATATATGACGGCGATATTCCAAAAATCGGAAGCGGGAGAGTACGCGAAAACGTCTGAATTACTTAATGAATCTGGTAGGATTTGGATAAAACCAACTAATGCTTCGGAAATTGCTGGTGACATTTATTATTTACAAGATGAAAATGTTGTTTCATCTTCATGTTTTGATTGCCCTTTATCTTCATTTAAGTTCGAATACTATCAAATCGAGTCTATTATTCCAAAAAACTTAAGAAAGTATTGGCATGTTTATAATCACAACATTAGCCCCAAAATTCCTTTTTTACATAGCTCTTTAAAAATTGGGTCAAAAAATCTTATTGAGCGTTACTATTTACTTGACAAAAGCTTACTGCCAATTGCGGTTAGGAATCAGGTTAACCTTGATGAGAATACAGGTTTACCGACTAAAATTGAAGTAATCGTGGAGGAAGGTTTGACGCTCCCTAAAGATTTGAAGGTTGGAGACCTCTTAAGTACCTATTTTATTGAATATGTTTATCTCTAATCTGTCCTCCTTGAAGCAGCCAATCCAAAGCACAATACACTGCAAGCGAGCAGGTAATGGTAAACGTCAATGGCGTTTTCTTGATTTGAAACAAAACTATCTCTGAAAGTAGCCATTGCGGCAAATAGAACACCCAATAGCAGCCAAGTTCCGAGTGTTCTCCGTCCTTTAAGCAAAGCAGCTACACCTGCTGCAGCCACTAAAATCATAGCTATTACTGGTATTATTGAAATAACTAAAGGAATTCCGATGGTTTGATGCAAGGCAAAAATGATAAAGCCAATAGCCAAAACTATGGAGCCAATTTTGCCATCAAGGGTGTCGTCTTCCCATATTTTAAACCAGGCTGCCACCACTAAGCCTAATGCCCCTACAGTTGCAGAAAGGTTTTGAAAGAAGCCAGAAACTAGTGCTGCCTTTTCAATTCCAGCAAACTTTGCCGCCCCAGCGAAGGCCGCCATAGAGACAGAAAGAATAAAAGCTTCCCAAAGCAATGTTTCAAAAAGGTCTAATTTCAAAAGGTATTTGAAGAATACAAATACGCCAACTAGTCCTAAGATGATATCCGAAATTATATGAGAGGTTTCCATTGTTTGTTAAGAGGGTTACTAAAACCAAATTAGATAATATTTACTTCGGCATGAAGATTAATGCCATATTTTTCAAGAATCGAGGCCTGTATGTCTTTAGAAAGTGCTTGAATATCAGCACCTTTTCCTTTACCATAATTGACCAAAACTAATGCCTGATTTTTATGCACACCTATCTCTCCTATGGTTTTACCTTTCCAGCCTGCTTGGTCTATCAGCCAGCCCGCAGGTACTTTTACAGAGTTTTCATCTACAGGATATGACGGTATCGCGGGGTACTTAACTTTTAGTTTTTCAAAGTCACTTTTGGCAATAACCGGATTTTTAAAGAAACTACCAGAATTTCCAATTTCGGCAGGGTCAGGAAGTTTTGACTGCCTAATTTTTATAACAGCTCGGCTTACATCATGTATGCTTGGTTCAGTCACTTCTAATTCATTTAATGTATCTTTTATAGCACCATATTCTAGATGCAATTGTGGGTTCTTTTGAAGCCTGAATGTAACATGCGTAATGAAATATTGATTTTTATAAATGTTTTTGAAAACACTTTCACGGTATCCAAAATCACAAGCTTCATTATCGAATTTTTTGATTTCCTGGGTGTTTCTATCAATAGCTTCTAAGTCTACAAAGACATCTTTTATCTCCACGCCATAGGCTCCAATGTTCTGCATAGGAGCGGCACCTACTGTGCCAGGAATCAAAGAAAGGTTTTCAATACCGCCATAATTTTTATCAACACAGTAAAGTACAAAAGCATGCCAAACCTCACCAGAACCCACTCTAATGGTTACCTCATCTTCGGTTTCTTCTATTAGCTCAATACCCTTAATGTTGTTTTTGATAACCAAGCCATCAAAATCTTGTGTCAATAGTACATTACTTCCGCCGCCTAAAATCAGAATTTCATTTTCTTTAAACTCATCGCTGTCAAGTAAATAGAGTAGTTCATTCGTAGAGTTTATCTCCACAAACAGCTTGGCATTGGCTTCTAAACCGAAGGTGTTATAGGCTTTTAGAGATGTATTTTTAAGTATATTTGGCATTGAGCATTGTAGTATTTCGATGCAATTTACCCAAGACTAATCATAAAGCATGAATATCGTTTTTTTAGATTCATTTACTAGCACTCCTGAGGAGCTAGACTTATCAGAACTAGAGCAAATTGGCAACCTGAAAATGTACGACAGAACACCTTATGAGCAAATACTGGAGCGAGCAAAAGATGCCGAAATAGTGCTGACAAATAAAGCGGTGCTTGACGAAAAGATAATTAGTCAATTATCTAAATTGAAATATATAGGTGTTACTGCCACGGGTTATAATGTGGTAGATTTAGATGCTGCCGCAAAACGCGGAATACCAGTGACCAATGCTAAAAACTATAGCTCTATGTCTGTAGCACAGCATGTTTTTGCCATGTTGTTAAGTTTTACAAACCGAATAGCAGAACACAATAATCCTGATAAATGGGTAGCGAGCCCAGATTTCTGTTACTATGATTATACATTGACAGAGCTCGCAGGAAAGACTTTGGGTTTGGTTGGGATAGGAGATATTGGAGAAAAGGTGGCTAAAGTAGCCGAAGCTTTTGAGATGAATGTTTTGGTTAATCGTAAATCGAATACACCTCATCTAAAATACAAGACCGTAGACTTAGACGAACTTTTAAGTCAATCGGATTTTGTTAGCCTTCACTGCCCATTGACAGAAGAGAATCAAGGTTTTATCAATACAGAAAGTCTGTCGAAAATGAAGAAAACGGCCATTCTGGTCAATACAGGAAGAGGGCCTTTGGTAAATGATGATGATTTAAGAAAAGCACTTGACAATGGCATTATAGCAGGAGCGGCCATTGACGTGGTTTCTCAAGAACCACCAACAAACGGTAACCCGCTCTTTGGAGCGAAGAATTTAATTGTTAGTCCACATGTGGCCTGGGCCACTTTAGAAGCCAGAAAAAAACTGTTCAAAATAGTAACAGATAATATCAAAGCTTGGCAGGCTGGTGAGGCTGTTAATGTGGTTAATGGCTTATAAACGCTTATGTAAAGAAAACGCCGTTTCCTTTACATATTGATTCCCTTATGTAAAGAAAATCGAAAAAGCTTTACATAAGGGAAGCTCCTTACAACCACTTCTTCCTTCTAAAATAAAGTAGCATCAAACCAGAGACAACCGCCATAACCCCTAAAAGCACAAAGTAGCCGTTCCTGTACTGTAGCTCAGGGATGTGTTGGAAATTCATGCCGTAAATGCCTGCCAAAAAGGTTATAGGGACAAAAATGGCTGTGATAATGGTTAAGAATTGCATGACTTTGTTCATTTTCATACTCATTTCGGAAATATGAATTTCTTGTACACCAGAAAGTATATCACGTAAAGTGTCGAGGCTATCTACTACCGAGATGGTATGGTCATAAACATCCCTTACATACAGTTTCGTCTTTTCCTCTATATCATCAGAGTCAGATTTTGAAAACATGTTTAATGCTTCTCTTAGGGGAGCTACCACTTTTCTAACTTTTAGCAAATCTTTTTTCAGTGGAAATACTTGTGACCTTTCAAAAGAGTCAATATCTGTCATTAGAGCTTCCTCTAATTTTTCTGTTTTGATTTCTATCTCGTCCAAAACATTGAAATAATTATCAACCACAAAGTCAATGATAGCGTAAGCCAAATAATCGGCTTTTTTAGCTCTGATTTTACCCTGAGCATTCTGAATTCTATGTCTTAGGAGTTCAAAAATATCATCTTCGTGTTCTTGGAAAGTTAGGACAAACCCTTGGTCAAAATAAACAGAGACGTTCTGAATATGAATTTCACCTTTTTGATACTGCAAGTACTTTAAGGAGATAAAATGTCCGTTTAAAAACTCGGTATATTCGGGTCTTTTATACACATCGGCTATATCTTCCAAGGCGAGAGAGTGTATCTCAAATACGTCACCAATTTGCTGAATAAAAGCCTCATCATGGAGCCCTCTGATGTCATACCACTGTGTGAAATTATCGTTTGCTTTATGAATAAAAGCCTTACGAACTTCCTCAAATGTTTCTGTGTGAAAAGTTTCTAAATTGAACTCTATATAGTTAAGTGTTAGCGGTGTCCCACCTTTTTTACCAGTATATTTTATGGTTCCAGGGGGTAGTCCAACTTTCGTTTTATGCTTCATATTAACAATTTATAGAATCAAATTTACTCAAGAATAATTGGAATGCTAATGCATAAAAAAAGACTTCGCCGTTTGACGAAGTCTCATTTATAATAATGTTATGGCCTTATTTTACAGCCACAGAAGCTTTTGTGTCGGCCCAGGCAATAACTAAATTACCACCTTCTACAGAGATTTTCATCTGTTCTACATTACTGGCAGTTTTAGAAGTTTTAGCCATTACGTGTGGCAAGTCTGCACCTTTAATTTCGCCATACTTATAAGCACCCCATTGTTTTAAAGTAGGGTTTAATATTACTGTCCAATCGCCATCTTTTTTAGGGATGGTAAATAAAGTGTAGGTTCCAGCTTTTACAGGCTGACCACCTATGCTACCGTCTTTTGCAAAAGTAATTTCAGTGGCATTGTTGGCTCCAGTTCTCCATACTTCGTTATAAGGAACTAAGTCGCCAAAAATGACACGACCTTTGACCGAAGGAGCACCATAAGTACCAGATATATTACCTTCAGAGAAAGTCATTTTAGGACTTTTTTGAGCGAAAGAATTCGATGTGCCGATAAAAAGTAGAGCGGCTGCTAAGAACAATAATTTTTTCATTTTAATAAATTTGAATTGTTAAGAGAACGATTTTAATAATGAGCTAGAATAAAAAACTATTCCAAATGCTTTCCATGGCTGAATTAACGTAGCTCCGAACGTTTTAGATTTTTCTACCTCCATTTTAAAGACACCACTATTCTTTCTCCGCTGCAAGCTTGGCCGCCATTTCTCTTGGGTTAGTAGGGTTTTCGTTCCTAATATCAGACTCTACCAGTCCATCTCTAAGCCTTATTATTCTATGGGCATATTGGGCAATGTCCTCTTCGTGCGTTACCATGATGATGGTGTTACCTTGGGCATGAATATCCTCAAAAAGCTCCATTATTTCATAAGAAGTCTTGGTGTCCAAGTTCCCAGTAGGTTCATCGGCTAGTAAGATAGAAGGATTGTTAACAAGAGCCCTTGCTACAGCCACACGCTGCCTTTGCCCACCAGAAAGTTCGTTTGGTTTATGATGAGAGCGGTCACCCAGTCCCACACTTTCTAAAACGCCTTGAGCTTTCTCTGTTCGGGCAGATTTACTAAAACCAGCATATATAAGTGGTAGAGCTACGTTTTCAAGGGAAGACTGACGAGGCAGTAGATTAAACGTTTGAAAAACGAAACCAATCTCTTTGTTTCTAATTTCTGCCAATTCGTTTTCTGTCATGTCAGAAACATCTTTGCCATTTAGTGTGTAGCTTCCGCCAGTAGGCGAATCTAGACAACCAATAATGTTCATCAAAGTTGACTTTCCGGAACCAGAAGGACCCATAAAAGCTACATATTCCCCTTTATTGATAGAAATAGAGATGGTTTTTAAGGCATCTACTATTTCAGTACCCATGATGTACCTTTTAGAGATATTGTCTGTTTCGATTATTTTCATGCTTCGCAATATGATTTTGAACCTATACAAAGGTAAGTTTTCACATCAGTTCCTTTTAAGTTTTTATACCAATGTGGCTGCTTCGTGATGGATGGTCAAGAAGCTTGCCTGAGTGGATTTTTAAAAAGTATCTCGTTCTCTTTCAAGCCTCGTTCTTTCCGCCATAAATGATTTTGAAAATGCGGTATAGTCTGCCTGAGACATTAACTTTTTTAACTTATTAAGTCCATTTTGGGCATAATCAGGGACACCATTTTTTAGGGCTAAAAGTGAATACTTTTTCCAAAGTTCAATATTACTGTCATTAAACTCAAGTGCATCAAAAACTAGCTGATACGCCTCAGAAACCTTTCCGTTTTCGGTTAAATAATCTGCAATATCTGAAAGCAAGTAGGGGTTAAATGGAGCTTCGTTATAAAGTTTTTGGTAAGTGTCTTGATTTAGCTCTATTTGTAATAATTCCTCGGCCTGCTGAAACTGCTTTAGCTGTAAATGAGTTTTGAAATTATTCTCTTCTAGAACTTGGGCAGAAGCACGGTCGCCAGAAGCGGCAAAGAATACTACTGACCTTTCATAAAGCCCTTCCTTTAGATACCATAAGCCTAGTTTTCTTCGGTACATTAAAGCCGTTTGGGTGCTATCTTGGGCTAAATAGGTAAGTTGTTTTAGGGCTTTTATTTTTTCTCCTTGCTTATAAAGTTGAAGTGTTTTTAGATATAGAAGGTCTTCTCTAACACCATAATTAGCAGGATTGTTAGCATAGATATCCCAAACAGTATCCGATTCAGTAATTTGGTTTTCAGGCAAACTAATTTGATTGTAGATCTCGGCAAATTGTGAAGTATTCAAGTCTCTTTCGCTCGGAAGAGATTGTAACTGGTTTTCTATATTCCCAGTCATTCGGCCTATGGCTAATTGATTCGCTAGATTGGAAGGGTTTGATGCATCAATTAGTTTGTTGCTAACCGAATCTAGTTTTGAAGGCAAAGCATTTTCAATCCAAAAAGCCTGAAGGTTTACCTTCTCTGTTTCACACTTACGGCAGTCTTGAAATGCGTTTTCTAAATATAAATAAACACTGTCTCTAGCGTTTGCTTTTTCTAAAAGGTGAGCGGAATTTGTTTTCAAAATGGCACTCTTTGGGAACTTGTCAAGACCCTCTCTCAATGTAAAAAGAGCATCAAAATAAAGGTCTTCGTTTTCTAAGTTTTGACTTAAACCCACATAAGCAAACTCGCTTGGATTTTTCTGGATGGCTTGTCTGAAGAAATAAGCAGCCGTTACCCCGTCACCTACCTTTTTGGCCATTGATGCTAGTGCGTAATTGGCTTTATGATTGAAAAAGTCATAATTGGTAGATTCTTTATAATAGGTTTCGGCAGCGGTGTTATCACCTTCGGTCAAATAAAAATCGGCGATAGCATTGTTTAGGCCTGCTCTAAGTTGATTATAGGCGTAAATGTCTTTTTGAATCAAGAAAAACCCCATGATAAAAACACCTAGTATTTTAGCCAAAATAAGGTTACTAAACTTTGGTTTATATAAAACTAAGCAGGCATTAAGGCCTTTCTGAAATACGCCAATAAAATTTAAAATAACATGTCCAAAGAAAGCTATGCCAAGAGAAAGATGGGCGATGGCTATGTAATCATTAATGAGTTCAATCAAAGGGTCATTTGCGGTAGCATAAACGTATGCTATGGTAGCTAGAGAAATGATTAACAATCCAAAGTAGAGCCAAACGCCAGTTCGCTGAAAACTGAAAAAACCAATGTCATCACATTGTTTTCTAAAACCCCAAATACCTAAAATACTGGACACCGCAAAGAGTAAAAGCGGACTAACTACCATCAAACTATCATCAATGAGCCTAATGTTCTCTAAATAAATTAGCAGGCAGTTTAGTAGGTAGATTAAGTCAATGCCTAAGTAGGTCTTAAAAGAGTTTTTTCCTTTTTCGGAAGAATTAACCACCGTAAATATAAGACCGACCACAATCTCATGAGCAATAAAAAAAACGAAAACAGCTAGGCATAGTAAAGCGAATAAAAGGCTGTAGCTACTAAGAGAAATTATTGGGAAGTTTAACTTAGAGTAAGAGATGGATAGGAAAAGGAGCCCAGTAAAGACGGATAAAAGCGAAATGAATCTAATCCAAAAGCCTGTCTTTTTCAGGAAGGAGTTAAATGTAAATATGGTTAAACTTACCAAGCTAAAGCCAATAAGAAAGGAAATGTTATTGGTAGCTTGGAAAATCACTTCTGTTCGTGCTAAAATAAAAAAAGCTGCAATAATCACTAAGCTTCCTAGAAACCAAAGGTTGTTTTGAAACGAAAGAGAGGAAGTTATAAGACTAAGCCCTAAAATAAGAGCAGAAACTAGAACAAAAGGAGCGTAAGTATTTAGCTTACCAGCTGATGGTAAATACCATTCTTTGAGGTAATAAATGAGTTCATTATTAGTAAAGCGTAAGCCCTTTTCTACAAAAGCCTCGGAGGCTATAAACTTTTTGTGAAGCTCGGTAGCTACGTCCCAAGCGTAAAAGTTGTCAATATCATTTAGGACCCAAAAGGAGGTTAAGCCAGCTAAACCAATGATTATTAATAAGAAAATGCCGAGGGCTATTTTTAAAGAGTTTGGCCAAATACGCCAAAATTGCACGTTTGAAATCATCAAAATCTGATAGTGTTTGCTCTGCAAATAACGCCAAAATATTGTTGGAACGTATAAATCGAAATTGCCCTATTATATTTGTCATATAAAAATTACCAACAAAACGATGACACTTCATAAAGAAGGCAAAGCCACTATACTTATTTCGCTATTCGGCACAGTAGCTATTTATCTTATAATAAGATTTTTACTGCCAGATAATGATTGGCTGCAAGTGCTTTGGTTGGCCTTTAGTTTGTTCATCATGGTAACGGTGCTTCAGTTTTTCAGGAAACCTACAAGGCATACTGTTTTGAATGCTAATCACATTATTGCCCCAGCAGATGGAAAAGTAGTGGTGATAGAAGAAGTAGTAGAAACAGAATATTTCAAAGGGCCAAGAAGGCAAGTTTCCATTTTTATGTCGCCTATTAATGTACACATAAACTTCTTCCCGCTTTCTGGTGTGGTGAGTTATTGTAAGTACCATGCAGGTAAATATTTGGTAGCATGGCATCCAAAATCAAGTACAGAAAACGAGCGTAGCACGGTAGTAGTAAAACATGAAAACGGCACAGAAATACTTTTTAGACAAATAGCTGGAGCTATGGCAAGACGTATAGTTACGTATGCTGAAGAAGGTCAGGTAGCCACACAAGGTTCTGAGTTTGGCTTTATAAAGTTTGGGTCAAGAGTAGATATTTTCTTGCCGCTTGACGCTAAAATCCTTTGCAAAATAGATGACAAGCCTGTGGGTGGCGAGACTGTTATTGCGGAGTTGGGGTAAGTAATTGTAAGTTATGTTTAGAAAACAAAGTGCTCTTCTAACGTTATTTTTATTCATAAGCCAAATAGGGCTTTCTCAAGAATGCCCAAAGTCCTTTTGGACACACGTCAGTCATAAAAACAAAACGTCTAAATTACATAGTCAAAACTATGGTACTTTCAGTGAGTGCATAGGGAAAGAGGTAACTTTTAGTATAGATACTAGTTCTATTTCTTTGGAAAATGCAAGCTTTAAATGGTATAAGAATGATACATTGTTGAATGAAACTCAATCCTCTATTAAAACTACTGAGGGAGGGAGTTATGTGGTAGAAATTTTATTTCCTAGCTGTTCAATAAAAAGTTTTGCGATCAGATTAAACTATATAGAAACCTTTGAGAAGAGTATTTATTCGGCCTATAAGAAAGGTTCCTTGACCATCTGCGACAGAATGGGTTTCGGATATTTGTATTTAAATTCTTTTAATGTGTTTGGTGCAGATAGCCTAGTACACCAATGGTACAAAAATGATGAGGCAATTGACGGAGCTAACGGAATGTCTCTAAAAGTGACAGAAAAAGGTAATTATCATGTTACTTCTGATTTTGATGGATGCGTGGTTAAGTCACCCCCTTATAGTGTGGAGGTTAGTAAAACTCCTGATTATACCTTTAAGTTTAACGGTTTCCCGGATAGTTTAAGAACACTGCGAATCTGTAATTTAGGCTCATTGAGCTCAACTTCTTTTTTTTCTCAGAATACTAGCATTCGGAGGTTTGTGGAAAATGAAAAAGGAGAAAGTTTTCCGAGTATTTTATTGGCCAGAGATATTAAAGAGGGAACTTACTACATGGAAGCTTTACAAGGAGAGTGTTTAATTCGTGATACACTTAAAGTTGTTGTTGCTGATACAGCAGACCTTGTCTTAAATTCTTATAGATATAGATTAAGTTCGTCGTGCACTTCTCTAACTAACCATTTCAGAGACGGTACTCCACTTCCGTTAAACAGGGATGATTTTTTTTATAAAGTAAAAAATGCCTCCAGGGAAATTATCTACAATGGTAGTTCCTTAGCTGACCCAAATAATTATCCTGCTAAATATCAGCTTTTTTACAAGGATAACACAAGCTCTTGCTTAGGTATGTCAAAGCCATATTTTTATGATGGCTCTGATCTAATGCAAAAATATAAATTTCAAGGGTCTTCAAAAGTTAGAATTGAAAAGGGTTCTTACTACACGCTTTATTTAGAAGATAGTCCAAGACTGATTAGCGATACTTTAATATGGAAAAGAGATGGGGTTGTTATTGGAAAAACTATTAGAGATGAATTAGCGGTTAATGAGCCTGGGAAATATTGGGTTGAACAGTTTGACGGCTCTCGTGACGAGTGCATTTTGTATTCAGATACTGTAGTCTTGAGTGTTTTTGAAACTCCTAAGCTAGAAGTGTCCACAAGATGTGATGTTTCTAATAATCGTACAAGTTTAAGTGTTTCTGTTTCAGGTGGCAGCATTTTGGGTTTAGAATGGCTTAAGGATGACGCCGTAATGCCGAACGAAGCTGGTACAACAATTAATATATCTAAACCTGGAAGCTATAAAGCTCAGGTAGAGTTTGAAGGTAAAATAATTCAATCAAATAATGTCTTTATAGGAGCTCAATTTAATAAATCGTTTGTTACTTCTCTTTGCAGAGGTGATTCCCTTTATTTAGAGCCTAGCGTATTTACTACAGGGGATGGTTACTCTTTCGAGTCTTGGGAGATGCCAAATGGTGAAACAATTAGAGAAACGGTCTTTGGGAATGATTTTGTTAGGCGTAAAGATTCTGGCATTTATAAATTACACGGCGAAAGTATCGATGGCTGTACGGTCGTAGACGAATTGCAAATTGATGTAAAGGATTATGTAAGTTTTAGCATTGATAATGAGATTAACGCCTGCCTTGGCTCAAGTGTGTATTTTGCACCAGAATCCAATCCATTAACAGACTCTACTGAAACATTAGATTATTTTTACATATCTAAAATAACATTAGCTGGCAAAGAGGGTATAGATAACCCTATGCTTATTGATTCTAATAGTTCAGGGCTTTATGAAGTAAGAGGTTACGGCAGGTTTGGGTGTACTTCCTCAAAAACAATAGTCTTAAATGTTTCCAGTGATTTGAATTGCGGAGCTTTAAGTATTAGTGAAGAAGAATTACAAAATACCTGTTTTTATAACGGGTTTAAAGTTCCAATAAAAAGGTCAAGTAATCTTATTGGAAAATTAGTATATGGGGAAGTTTCAAATCCCGAGAATAATGAAGTACTAACCGCCGAAACCTTTGGAGACACATTAACTTTCTTTTTTGATGATATAAGCTGGATAAGTCAAATAAAGGTAAAGTTGTCTCTTAAGGGGAGTGATAATGTTGTCTATTATTCTAAAGATATTAGGGTTTTAACACCAGTGTATAGTCCGATGAATATTATTACAGCTAGTTGTGATTCATCTATATTATCCTTACCATATTCTAATATCTCAAATATTCGGTGGTTTAGAGATAATCAACTAATTCCAGATCTGAAATCAAACAGAATTAAAGTAATGACTTCTGGAGTTTATGAAGCAAGTTATGATTTGGGTGATTCAAATAGTCAAGGAAGCTGTCAGAGTCGCACTAAAAAGGAAAAGGTGACGGTGGGTATAAACAAGCCTCTCATTCTAGACAGCCATTATGCCACTTGCTATTTAGATTCAACCACCTTATATGCCGCTTTCCCTTCAAACACTAAAATGAAATATCAATGGTACTATAATGATGAGAAATTGGTGGGTGACACACTTAGAACCTTAAGCGTTCGGGAGAAAGGAATATATAAGATAGAGTTGTTCAATGAGAACTGTGCCATAAAATCAGATGGATTTGAGTTAAAAGATAAATATGTAAAGAGGCAGTATCTTTCATCTGATGCCTTTTCTAAATTCGAATTAAAAGATAACCCTACGATAGAGGTCTGTAGAAATACCTCTTTCGATTTAAATGTTAATACTAATCTTAGATTTGATGATATTACTTGGTTTAAGAATGATAGTATTTTTTCTAGTTTAAAGGAAAGCAGCAAGACCTTTACTGAGGAAGGGGAGTTTTCCTTTAAAGGGACTTTAGGTAATTGTATTTATGTTAGTAATAAGGTGAACGTAGTGTATATAGATACGCTGAGCACCGAGCTTTATGCTTTTAGCTATATACTAGATGGAGTTGATAATGTAGGTCAGTTGGTCTTTTACCCTAACAATACCAGCATACCCTTATTTAATGGTTTAACTAATATGAAATGGTATTTGAACGGAGAGGAGGTTTTGGGTGATCCAGATCCCAATTTTTTTGTTTCTTCTATTATTACATCAGAGAGTGGGTCCTACTATGCCAATGGCACAATGTTTAGTACGTCTCAGGAGGAATGCATAATTCAAAGCCAAGAGCTTGAAATTCCACTATCTACGCTAAAGGAAGTGGAAAAGCTAAGTATAAATACTTGTCAAGAAACGCTTGTTATTAATGCAAATGTACCCAGAGGCTTGGAGTTTGCTTGGTTTAAAGATTCGGTCTTATTAGAGCTAGAAAAAGGAGAATCTTTAGTCGTGGAGCAGTCTGGAGAGTATTGGGCCTTAGTGAAAACAAAAGAAGGAGTAGAACAGAGTAGCGATATTTATAATGTCAATTTTAATGGCTCAATAGTATCTAAACAAGGAAACTCTATAGAGCAAAGTTTAAACCTTTGTGAAACAGATTTTGGCAATTTTGAATTATTTGCCCCAACAGGCTTTGAAAGCTATAATTGGTACAAAGATGGACTCATTATCGAAAATGAAACTTCGATTGGTTTGGTTGTGCAAGAAAAGGGGCTTTATGAAGTATGGTATGCAAATGAAGGCTGCAGTGGGAAAAGCAATGCTGTGCAAGTGGCCTTACAGGGAGCTAAAAGTAGAGATCTCTTTGGTGAAGACACGCTATATATTTGCAATGACATGGTGTTAGAAATAGAACCCAATACTGATAGTCTTAATAATTACTTTTGGATAATAGATGACAGAGCTACAGGCGAAAAAGCATTTACTTTTTCGGAAGAAACAAATGGCACAGGAAAATATGAAGCGATAATAGAGGAGAATGGATGTTATTATCATTCAGAGCCATTACATATATTTAAGGCTTCCGTTACATCAGATATATCTAGTTCGGCCATTGATAATTTAATCTGCCCAGGGAGTATTGTATCACTCGGAGGTAAGGAGTCAAGAGACTTAACCTACACTTTAATAAGAAATGGCGACGTTTTTAAAGTATCAAATTCACCAGACTTTTTAATTACGGAAGGCGGTACCTTTCAATTGGAAAGGAGAATTAAGAATTGTAAAACGCTCTCTGATTCACTAGTAATTAAAAACATAGTAAACGTTGCTCTTCTAAAATCCACGGAAACAATATGTGAAAATGAAGTGGTTTCTATAGGTTTGTTAGACAGTACCGCATCGAATATTTTGTGGTATCTTGATGGGGCTCTGTTGAGTAATAGCTCGTACAGAATAAATGTTTCTGAGACGGGTAATTATGCTATACAGATATCAGAAGGGGAATGTATTGCTCTTTCAGACACTATTCAAGTCAAAAACCACGAAGAGTCAATAGCTAAAATTACTGGAACATCAACGATTGCTTATGGCGACTCTTCCGAAATCGCGATTGAAATTAGTGGAGATGCCAGCCCTTGGAAATTAACTCTTTCAGACGGTACCGAGTTAAACATTGACAAAAGCCCGTATCAATATTTTGTATCCCCAACTCAAACAACAGAGTACACCATAAGCTCTTTAACAGATGAGTGCGGAGAAGGAGTTTTTGAAGGCTCTGCGGTGGTGAATCTAATCATCTTAGGTACAGAAGTTAATGAACTAGAAAATATCAAGATTTACCCAAACCCAAGTGATTCCTACATATTTGTAGATTATAGCTCTGAAGAAAACCCAATTCCTAGAATGACTTCCATGGAAGGAAAGACTGTTCCGTTTAGTTATGATTTTTCTAATGGAAAAATGCGGATTGACGTGAGCAGAGTAGCTAGTGGAACCTATTTGTTAAGTCTAGAGCAGGAAGGCGTTAGAACTATTAAGAAACTTATTAAGAGGTAAATAAATAGACCATTTCGAAATGAAAGGACTTTGTTATTTAGTAATTGCATTGATATATTCCAGTCAGTTACACGCTACTGAATTTTTGGATAGGCCTAATGCAGATAGAGAGGCTGTTTTAGGTTTGGAGGAGTCTGTTTTGGACTGTAGTGCTGTATTGAAGCTAGAGGCAATTACGCCTAATTATAGTAAGACGTTTGAAGAGTCGGGAGTTTTTGCCCTCTGTAAAGGTTCCAGTGCTGTTTTAAAGCTTGAAATTGATATACCAAAATATGATAGCATAAATTGGTATAAGGCAGAACATATAATTTTTAGCAATGTCGACTCTATAGTTGTCACAGGAGAAGGAAGGTTTTACGCAAAGGTTTTTAATGGTAATTGTGAATATGTTAGTCCGCCCATTGAAATAGATGAGAGAGAAACTTTAAATGTATCCTCTTTTTTATCGAATAGTCAAGATGAAATAACGATTTGCGATATAGGAGGGTATGCTAGTATTTCTGGAGTTCAATCTGGACTTGGCGGCTCACAGGCTGAATTTAGCTGGTTTCGTAATGAAGAAGAGATAATAGGAGCAAATGCACTAAGATATACTGCCAGAGAAGAGGGAGCCTACCAGCTAAAAATTGAGGTGGATGGCTGTCTTGGCTTATCTAGTAAAAAATTTGTAGAAAAAGGTGTAAAGCCAAGTTATAGGTTTGATTTTGCCACCTTAGAAGGGAAAAAGCAAATTACTGTGTGTGATTTTGAAGAAGGCTCAAATATTCCAATAGTAAAAGAAGGAGAGGGAGGCTTGTTTGTGAAAAAAGATGGAGTATCTCTCTATGGTGATTTTATATTGACCGATTCTCCAGGGATTTATACATTAGATTTTTACCAGGGTTCTTGTCGCGTTCTGGACACTCTTAAAGTGGTACAATCAAACAGCTATGATTTATCATCGCATAAAGTAGTTCATTCTTTATGTGAAGGGGTATATCCTTCCCTTTCTTCATCCCATTGGTATATACTTAATGATGGTGATTTTTATTGGACAAGAAACGACGAAAGAGTCTCGTCATCATACAGCCCTTTTCATACTCCTAAGGAAGCTGGGGTTTATCAATTGCATTTTAAAAGTAGAAAAAATAGCTGTATTGGAGAGTCGGATAGAATAGTTTTGAATGAAGATGACTTTGGTTATCCTATTCGAATTAGTAAAGAGAATAATGTAGAAATATGTTCGCAACAGGGTTTTCTAATGTCCCATGAAAACCGACAATCTTTTTCTGGGGCTTATCAATGGATGAAAGATGGCGAAACAATAGAAAACGGAACTAATTATTCTTATGTGGCAGAAGAGTCTGGAAGTTATCAACTGATTCTTTCAGAGGGTGGCTGTAGCAGGGGTTCAAACGTAGTTAATATAAAGGTTTTAGATAATCCAAAAATTCAATTAACTCACAGCTGCGATAGTTTAAGTAACTCAAAGCTAATTAGTTTAGAAGCAGAGGTTGAATTAAAAGGAGAAGTTAAATGGTTTGTTAATTCTAGAGAATTTGTAAATATGTCGTCTCCTGCTAATTCATTCCATGTAGATGTTCCGGGCACATATGTAGTGGAGCATACAGTAGGAAAATGTACTTACAAAACGAATGCTCTTCCAATTGGAGCTTCTATAGCGTATGAATTAGAGTATTGCAAAGGTGATTCTGTTTTACTTGACTCAAAGACAGAACGACTATATGGAGATGTTGACTTATTTAACTCTTCAAAACAGCTAATTGATAATGATATAATTGAGACTTTGGTCGGGTCGCATTTTGTTAGGCAACAGGAAGGGGGTTGTTTTTTTGAAAGTCCTATTTCTTTAAAGATTAAGGATGACGTTTCTTTTTCTCTGTCTGATACCACTGTTGGTTATACGGGGTATGATTTTACGTTTAAGCCCACTTACGGAATTCTTACTGATAGTACAGAAACCCCTAATAACTTTGCTTTAGTCTCCCAAAACGGGAATGATATAGAAGATACAGATGGTCTTTTTATAGGCAATTTAACCAGTGATTCTGAAGGTGAATATGTAATTGGAGCTTCAGGTCAATATGGCTGCCCCGTAGAAAAGAAGACCTATTTGAAGGTAGAGGATTCTTCGTTATTAGATACTGTTTATTATGAAGGTATGTCTATGCTTGACTTTTGTTATGGGAAGGCTGTAAAGTTAAAAGTTATAAAAAAGGGGCCAAGCTTTTCAAGAAATTCTCTCATTCGTGGCTTAATATTTACAAGGAAAGATGCTTTTTCTTTTCAAGGAGACACTGTTTTGGCTGAGACTTATGACGATGTCTTGGATTTTGGGCACTTGCCAAAGTCCTTTTACGGGAAAAAAATCTATGTTAAAATAGAGTCAGCAAATTTTAAGAATGTGTTTCATACGAGCGGCACATTTGAATTAGCCGAGGGTATTGTGGGCTCGATCGGTAAAGTTGTGTTTTGTGATTCCATGCATCTTTCTTCTGCAAATTATCGTGGGAGTGAGATCCAATGGTATTTTAATGGTAAACCTTTTGAGGAGAAAGGTTTATACGAAATCACAGCTAAGGAGTCGGGAGAATACCGTGTGGCGGAGTTCGGTGTTAATAGTGGAAGTAATAGGTGTCCATTATCTGCTGCCGAAATAGACGTTGAAATAGGAAAGATAAATAAACCTACCGTGTTTGAGCCTCCTTCAAACCATTGCTTTGGAGAAAAACCTACTTTGTTTGCAGATTTTTATGAAGATGCAGAATATAGTTGGAAAAGAGATGGCGAAATTATAGAAGGTGCTAATTCTGGATATCTGTCACGGGTGGAACCAGGGAAGTATATTGTTTCTGTAAAATCGGGGTCTTGCGAAGGTATTTCTGACGAGGTAGTTATTGCAGATATCGCTACAAAAGAAACTGCTTTTGGTCTTGGTCTTTCAATTCCAATTTCTGAGGATCTGGGTGAGCCTTATCCACTGTGTAAAAATCAGGAATTCATTCTTAAACATGATGTAGGAAGCCGTTTGTCTGGCAGAAGGACAATGTGGTTTAAAGATGGAAAGCTTCAGGAAGAATTCAAATCTAATGAAATTTCAATCACCGAGGACGGAGAGTATTTTGCAATTGTTGAATATGGCAATTGCCAATATATTACGAATAAAAGTTCATACTATTTTACGGATACCGTAAGGCAAAACCTGTCAATTATCCAAAACCTTTATAATGTCGGAGCCTGCAGGACTAATGTTAGTTTATATATAGATCCAAAGAATGGAATTCTTGATGTAGATGTCTCTAAGCCTGCTGATTGGTTCTTTAACAATAAGCCCTTAAAAAGAGACGTATTGAGTGTGTTAAATACAAGCGTTGACGAAGAAGGGAGTTACTATGCCGTAGGAACTACAACAAGTAAGTTTGGGCAGAGCTGCCCCTTTAAGACAAACAATGTTTCAGTGTCAAGTAAGGATTCTAGAAAGAATATTAGCCTCAATGGAATAAAAACAATTTCAGTTTGTTCCGATAGTGCATTTTTAGATGTAAGCGAATTGTCTTTAGAGGTACCAAGGGCAACTAATTATACCTGGCTCAGAAATGGCCAAATTATAGAAGCTAATAAGTCACAAATAGTGGTTAAAGAGGCCGGAGAGTATCGAGTTCAGGTAGATATAAAGGGAGGCTGTTCTGTAATGTCAGACATCTATGAGGTTTATTTAAACGAAATAGGAACTAGAATTAGTGGATTACCTGAAAATGTGGGAAAGGGCGATACTATTGAGATTTGTCGTAATAAATTAAATTTTTTACGTTTAGATTTATCAAATGAATTATCCAAAAGCGGATACGATGTTAAATGGTCTATAGACGATAACGTCATCAGTAATGATGAAATATTATGGGTTACCAGACCTGGAGCGTACAAGCTTAGTTTATCAAAGGAGGGTTGTCAGACTGTTTCTAACGCATTTAATTTTTTTGAAAGAAATGAAGAAGTAGAGTGGGTGACAAAAGAAGAACAAGTGCTATGCTTAGGGCAGGAGGCAAAATTAGAATTTATTGATTCCAGGAGTTTGGATTATATATGGCTTAAAGACTCAAAAGTTTATGCTATAAATCAAATGCCTAGTTTGTCAGTTAGCGAGTCAGGAGCATATTCCGTTGTTTCAAAGGGCCTAAATTGTGTTGGAACTTCTAAGGAGCGGGTTGTTTTTGTTGATACTCTTTCCACTTTTATAAAAGTGGCTGAAAACAATAGTTTGATATGTCCGAATGAGAGCTCTTTATTAATAGGTAAAGAGGAACTAGGGATGGAGTATGCCTTGGAATTTAATGGTACTGAACCTAAAAGCATTTCCAAGCCTAATATTGAAGTGAAAGATCAAGGAATTTATCGAATTGTTTATAAAAGAAACGGCTGTGTTTCAAAATCAGCCCCTAAATTAATAGAACACCTTTTAGATGTGTATGTTTTTGCCGAATCAGATGGCTTTTGTGAAGGAGAGGCAGTTGGATTAATGGCAGTAAACAATCCTGAAAATAGTTATCAATGGTACCGAAACAATGTTGAAATGACAGGAGCGAACACAGCTTCATTAAACGTTTCTGAAGAGGGGGCTTATTTTGTAAATATTATCTCTAATGAATGTAATTCCATTTCTGACACCTTAAGTATTAAGAAGAAGGAAGCTTCAAAAGCTTTAATTAGTGGTTTGGCTTCTATTTCTCCGGGAGACTCCGCAGAAATAAATATTGAACTAAGTTCTTCTGGCCCATGGCAAGTCACTCTTTCAGATGGCTCCGCATTAAGCATTGAAAACAGTCCATATCAGTATTACGTTTCCCCTGTTCAAACTACGGAGTATACCATTACTGCATTAACAGATGAATGCGGTGCGGGTACTTTTGAGGGAACCGCTACGGTGAGTTTAATAATTTTGGGCACAGAAATAAATGGCATAGAAAACCTTAATATTTACCCAAACCCGACTGATACTTACATTTTTGTTGAGTATAGTTCAGAAGAAAATCCCTTGCCTACTTTAACCTCTATGGATGGAAAGAATGTTCCGTTCAGTTACGATTTTTCCAATGGAAAAATGAGAATAGATTTGAGCAGTTTAACTGGCGGAACATATTTATTAAGTTTAGAACTAGAAGGAGTGAGAACAGTTAAGAAACTTATTAAGAGATAAACCAATTTGCTTTCCCATATTGCCTTAAGAAAATTGTTTTGGCAAAAGGTTGTAGCCTTTTCTTATTAGTTTTCTTTATGCTCCATTGTATTTGTTTTTAATTTAGAGAAGACCGCTTTGAAAGAAGAGGGATTTCATAATATTCGTTTTAATAGCTTTGCTGCATACTCTTTTTATAAACCACATATTTCTAATGAGAACACTGTTACTATCTGCCCTTTTTTTGCTTTGCCAAATTAGCTTTTCACAATCAATAAGTTCAAACAGTCCAATATGCAACTCAGGAGCTGACACCTTGAAACTAGCAGCCAGTGGAGGTAGTTCATATTTATGGATAGGGCCAAATGGTTTTTTTAGTAATGACCAAAATCCAATTATTCCTAACGTATCAAAGGATAACCAAGGAATATATAAAGTTGTGATAGATGGAGGTTTGTCGTTCACCACTTTTGTTGAGATAGGACGCGAAGAACTTGTATTTTCTAGACTAACTTATTTCGTTTCTGGAGCAACTATTAATTTAAATTCAAACTATTCTACGCCAACCTCTACATTTAAATGGGAAGGGCCAGAGGGTTTTGAGAGTACCGAAAAGAGTCCGAGAGTTACTAACTTCACTAAGGAAAATTTAGGTGAATATTCTCTAACCATCACTGATATGTTTGGCTGTCAGACTAAGTATAAGGAATTGGTTACTGTTGAAAACGAAGACTGTCCCTACAAGGTTTATGGTTATTTAAAAAGTATTAATGATAGTACAGCGTATTGGGGTGGCACAGATTCTCTTTCTTTTTGCAGTAACTCTTATGTTACCATTGGCATAAACAAATCTAGCTTGGTTTTGGATGAGGATGTTGAAATTTGGTGGTATAAAAATGATAGTTTAATATCTGAAAAGTCATGGGAGTTTAACAATTCATCTGCAGGGTCTTTTTCGTTTAAAATACGTTCTGGCGATTGTGAATATACCAGCAAGAAGGTAAAAGTAAGGCAGGCTTTACAAAATACAGTTTATGTACAATCAAGCACTTCTTCAAAAGGACAAACGACAATTTGTGAAAATGGTGGGAAAGGTTTTTTGTCATCAAGTAGGGGCACTTTTTTTGCAAATGCAAGGTCATATTTATGGAAGCGGAATGGGCAGGAGTTAGTAGGTGAAACAGGCAAAGCTATTGAAGTTAATGAACAAGGGAATTACTCTGTACTACTTAAAGAGGATGGTTGTGTGAGCGAAAGTGAACCATTTAATGTAAAGCTTGGGCTTACACCAGACTATTCTTATTATTTTAATAACTTTCAGGGTAAAAAGGTAGTGGAGGACTGTTTTGACGCAGATCAAGATTACGTTCTCTCATTGGCTGGTGCGTATAGTGATTATTCCATTACTGATAATAAAGGGAACAAGTATAAAACAGGTGAGCAAGTAAATAGTGGGAGCTATTTTTTAAAATTAACACAAGGGGCATGCACTGTTTATGATACGCTTATATTAAAAGAGTCTAGCACCTTTGACTTACCACTTGTTTTAGATAAAAGTGCAAATTGTGGTAATGGCATAGGTATTTCTAGTCCAATAAGCCCCATGCTGAAATACGCTAATTATTTTCTTTTATATGATGATAGAAAGTTAGTGAATACTAACGCTATCAATATTGCTGGAAATGGCAGATTCAGGATTTATTATGACGACCCAAGTAAGAGTTGTATTGGAAAAACAGAAGAAGTTACTTTTCCTTTTGAAAGTAATGATACACAGGAAATAGCTGGAGAAAAGGATGTTGAAATATGCTCAGGAGAGTATTACTCTCTCGCATTAGTTGAAAAAAACCATGATTTTTTTAAAAAGTGGAAAAAGGATGGAGTTATTATAAAGGAAACTAAATTACCTTATTTAACAGTAAATGAACCAGGCCTTTATTGGGCAGAAGTGGAGGGTCCGGGCAATTGTATACAATTTTCTGACACAATAAAAATTAGCTTAAAGCAAATGCCGAGTATCAGGCTTACAGAAACCTGCTTACCCGGAGGTCTTGGTAGTAATTTGGAAACAGTGCTTTCAGATTCAAATGTAGAAGTTAGTTATAGGTGGTATAGAGATGGGGAAAAGCTAAACCATGATGATGAAACCGCAATTGATGCCCTAAAATCTGGAAGTTATTCTTTGCTAGCAAAAGTAGATGAGTGTTATATACCAACTGAGTCGGTAGATATAGGTCCATCTTTACCAAGTTCGTTCAGTTATTGTAGAAATGAAACTGTTTCAATAAAACCTTTAGGGAGCATGGCTAGAAACATTCAATGGTTCTCGCCCTTAGGAGCTGTTATTGGAAGCGGAGATTCTTTAGTCATTTTTAATGCAACTAGTCAAGACAATGGTTACTATATACTTAAGTCAGAAAGTCCTGCAGGATGCCAATATGAAAGCGATTTCAGTATTGAAGTAAAAGACCCTATAACGTTTGATGTGCCGCCCGTTTTAGAAGTTGCTTTGGGGGATCTAATCATTCCTAACCCTACATATCCTCCGCTTTCGGATTCTACGGCGGTGCCTTCGTTCTTTTATTATAATAAAGTAGAATCGGCCGTTGGGCCATTATTTTTTAAGAGTTTAACAGCAACGGAATCTGTAATTACTGTACCTGCTGACAGTACATCTGTAGGTTTGTATAGAATAATGGCAGTTGGATCGTATGGATGTAGGACAGAGAAGTACTTCGAAGTAAAGCTGCAGGAGAGTAATTTTATGAGATTGGAAGAGCTCGCTCAAAGTGATTTGTGTCCAAATACAGAAATAAAGATCCCTATGACGAGTAATATGAATTTACCGACGGGTGAAAATTTTACGGTTAGGATGTATTCAGGAGACAGGAAAGATAGCTTGACCTCAATTGTAAGTAATGATACAGCTAGAATAGCTTACATTCCACCAAGTTTTTTTAAACAGTATAGCAGTGTAAAGGGAGTATTTTTTGAATTATCGGTTTCCGATGGTTCTGTCGAGCCCTATCAAAGCAAGCTATATAGATTTACAGGCCAGTATAATCAGTTTTTAGATTCTTTTGAAAAGTCGTTCTGTGACTCCATTAGATTTGAGGTGCTATCTAAACCTAAGGACCAAGATTTAAGTTTCAAATGGTATAAAAATAATGAATTAATAGAAGAGGCAAATTCCTCGTCCTTTACTACTTCTGATAAAGGAGCGTATGATGTTATAGCTGTTAATGCTTCTAGTAAAACGTGTGCAGCTGGCAATATTAGAAGCTTTAACGCCAATGATTTTTTAGGGGGAATAAATAAACCTATAATTTCACATGATCAAGAAGCAAGCTGTGATTCTGGAATTAGTAAACTGGAGGTGTCAAATTACTCTTCTGATGTTAAATATAGTTGGAGTAAAAATAGTTTAGTTTTACCCAATGAGAATAATCCCGTTCTAAATGTGCAAGAAGATGGGGTTTATAGTGTTCAGGCCAAATTAAGGGATTGTGAATCAATATCTGAACCCTTTAATTTTAAGCGAACTGAAATTATTTCCGCTCAATTAATAATAGATAATGAAAAAAGTAGTGAAGCGTCGAACAGCTACTTTGATTATTCAGAAGCTCTCCAGTTATGTCAGCAAACTTCTTTTAAACTAAGATTAGGCAGTGAAGATGATAATGCAGTTTACAGTGGTGTCAAATGGTATTTGGATAATACTTTAATTGAAGGCGAGAATCTTGTTCAAACATTTGAAGAAGAAGGAGTTTACAGAGCAACAGGAAAGAGAGGTTATTGTCGTGTAGTAAGTTCTGCTTTAGAGGTTAGTTATGTTGATACAATTAAAACTAAATTAAGACAGCTTGGGTCCGAAAAGGTAAGTTTCAATCTTAGTGGATATATTAACTTTAATACCAATGCTTTATTGAACAATAGTTTGTTTAGTAGAGTCTCGAGAATTGATTGGTATAAAAATATTGACCAACTCTATTTAGGGAGAGGTTTTAGCCCAAGCTCCTTTAATGGCGATATTTATCCTCAAAGTGGAGGAGCTTATTTTGTGAAGGGAGAAGTTATAACCCACGATGGCAAGGTTTGTCCTATAATTTCAGATACAGTTAAGCTTTTTAACTTAAGGTTGGACGATAATGAATTTGTAAGGGTAGATACTTCAAATATTAGTTTATGTGGGGATACGTTTTATGAAATTGACCTTTCTTTTTATAGAGTCTTAAACATTTTATGGTACAAAAACGGGGTTTTGCTATCGAATAATAAGTCCTCCTTGGAAGTTGTGGAATCTGCTAGTTATGAAGTGGTATATGATGTAAAAGACAAAGGCTTATATAAAAAGGTGTTTAATGTTGAAATAGCCGAAAATCCAGAGATAAAGTTTAGTTCTCAAAAATTACCGGAAGGGATTTTCCAAGAATGTATTCCAGATGACTTTTATTTAACTTTAGCGGAATCGTTCTTCACGCTAAATGATTACCAGTGGTATAAGGATGACGTACCTTTGGGTTTTCAAAATATGGCTTTTAAACCATCAGATAATGGTGTTTATAAATTAAAAGGTCTTCAAAATGGCTGTGAAGGATTTTCGAATAGTTTGACTGTCAATTTTAGAAACTCAGCCGATCTAAACTTAGGAGAAAGTAATCAGTACCTATGTAATGGAGAGTCGGTTGAACTGAAAAACTTAAATGATGACAATGAACTTTATTTATGGTTAAAAGAGGAGCAAGTATTATCCTTTTTAGCTACCAATACCCTTAAGGTGGAAACAGAAGGGAATTATGCCGCGTTATTCGAAGGAAACACTTGTTTGATAGCAAGTAATGAGGTCCATATAGAAAACCTAGATATAGTTGATTCGCTCTACTATAACTTGATAGATTCTATTTTTTGTCCAGGTGCTTCTGTAATGCTTACCGCTGAAGAACAGGATGGTTTAAATTATCGTTTTCTCAGAAATGATGAAACAGTTTACTCTGGTATAAACAATATTTACGAGGCTAAAGAAACGGGTTTTTATAGAGTCTTTTACGAAAAGGGAAATTGTAGCATCGGTTCCAATGAATTTTTTGCCAAAAGAGACTTTGAAACTGATATTCTTTTCGAGTATGACACCTTTTGTGAAGGAAGTTCAATTGATTTGAGTTTTGAAACCGCCGAAGACTTAAGTTATAAATGGTATAAGGATGATGTGCCCTTATCAAGTGCTTCTTCGTTTTTAAGAGTTGATGAAGCTGGAGCTTACTTTGCTCAGTTGAGTTCAAGTAATTGTTCTTCATTTTCAGACACTATCCAAGTCAAAAAGCATGAGGAGTCAGCAGCTAGCCTTACAGGAGCCGCCACTATCTCTTATGGCGATTCAACCGATATAAGCATTGAAATTAGTGGAGATGCCAGCCCTTGGAAATTAACTCTTTCAGACGGTACCGAGTTAAACATTGACAAAAGCCCGTATCAATATTTTGTATCCCCAACTCAAACAACAGAGTACACCATAAGCTCTTTAACAGATGAGTGCGGAGAAGGAGTTTTTGAAGGCTCTGCGGTGGTAAATCTAATCATCTTAGGTACAGAAGTTAATCAACTAGAAAACATCAAGATTTACCCAAACCCAAGCGATTCCTACATATTTGTAGATTATAGCCCTGAAGAAAACCCAATACCTACATTGACTTCCATGGAAGGAAAGGCTGTTCCGTTTAGTTATGATTTTTCTGATGGGAAAATGAGGATTGACGTGACCAGAGTAGCTAGTGGAACTTATTTATTAAGTTTAGAACTGGAAGGGGTTAGAACTATTAAGAAGCTTATTAAGAGGTAATGTTAATGTAATTTCTGCCTTTACCATTTTTTAACCTAAGGCTCATCAAGTTATATAAGGTATTTTAGTAGTTATTTTTGTAAAAAAACAGGAACAATTCATGATTCGATACTTTGGAGCAATACTTGCTAAGGAATTTAATACATTTAAAAATTATTCATTCCAAAAAAAACAAATTTAATGCTACGCAAAATTACCCCAATTCTTTTTTTATTTACTGTTGTATTTTCATCATGTTCAAAAGATGACAATGAGGAAGTTTCTCCTGCCGGATTAGAGGGAACATGGTCTAATGCTGGTATTGACTTAATTGTTGATGCTAAAGTTTATCCAGTTACCGTTCAGGCTTTAGAAGATAATTATTACACAAACTCGACTTACGAGTTTAAGTCAGATGGGACTTTTGTTTTTACAGATTTTGAAGGAGATGTTTTTGGTGGGAGTTACACCTATGACACTTCTGGAAACACTGTGAAATTAGATGTAGATGGCGAGTCAATTACCTACCTTGTTAAAATTGATGGCTCTAGTTTAGTGCTAAGTTCTCCAACTATTGATTTGAATAAAGAAGAGACTACTGACGAGGAAGACTTAGTCTTACTTTCGTTTTTCTTTCTTTCAATAGATCAAGAAGGAGATATTGAGGGTGAAGGAGATGCAATCTCAATAGACTACAAATTCACGAAGTAATCTTTTTTTAGAAAACATTACGCTCTAAAAACCAACACTGAATCTCAGGGTTGGTTTTTTTTATGCATAACTATTAGACTATAAAAGCTTGTTTAGATTTTTTCTAAATAAGGCTTGCTTCTTAAGGCTTTGGTTCATTTCTTTGCGACTCAATTTGTAATTAGTCCAAATAAGAAAGTTCTGTTAAGAATCAAAACTTAAAAGGGAGCATATTTCTATCCCAACAGGAGCTAATGCTTATTGAGTAAGCACTTTTAAAAGTGGAAATATTTTAAACAGAATATGCAATGATTTTAAAAAACAGACTAAAGGTTGGCTCCTCTTTAATAGCAATAGCAGCTTTGCTTTTTACGGGAAGCGTATTTGCTCAGAGCAAAAATGTATTTCATGACCGTGGCTTTTGGGCAAAGCAGCCAAGTATAGAAACCATTGAAGCTAAAATTGCGGAGGGAAATGATATCTTAGAAATGGGTCCTGGTGGCTGGGATGGTACCCTGTTGGCAATCATGGCGGATAATCCCTTTGAAACGGTAAAACACCTTGTAGATAAAGGACCAGATGTTAATCAAATGACACATCACTCCAATAATTACATCATGTGGACGGCCATGAAAGGGAATTTGCCGGTAATGGAATTGTTATTAGAAAAAGGTTCAAGAACAGACCTTATCAATAGCCACGGACAGTCTTTGCTAATGCATGTAGCACAAAGCGGCAAGGCAGATAAGGAGCTATATGAATTTTGCTTTGCCAATGGAGCTGACATCGTAAACGATAGAGATGAAAATGGCAGGAATGTAGCTCAGGTGGCTGTAGGTAGACTTAAAGATCTTTCTTTTCTAGATTATTTTGTTGAAAAAGGACTAAGCCTAGACACAAAAGATAAAAACGGTAATGGCTTATTTCATGCTGCGGTTTCTAGCGGTAAAGTTAGCACCCTAAAAGGTTTAGTGGCAAAAGGAATAAGCTATGAGCCTAATACTCAAACCGGCGAAAACGCTTTCAATTTTGTAGGAGGCGGTAGGTCTGCTTCTGTGAGTTTTGAGCTATTAGAATATCTTAAGAGCTTGGGTTTAAATCCTGCAAATGTAACGACAGAAGGACAGTCTGCGTTGCATAATTTGGCAGGAAGAGTAAAAGACACAGAAGTGTTTGACTTCTTTTTAGAAGCGGGTTTAGATGCAAATACTGCGAATGCAGACGGAGAAACGCCTTTGCTTTTGGCTGCTTCTAGAGGCAGTAAAGAAGTGGTAGCATATTGGTTGGCAAAGTCAAACGACGTGAATGCTAAAAATAATAAAGGGCAAACTGCTTTGGCTTTAGCCGTAGCAGGAAATAACAGCACCGAAGTGCTTGACCTATTAGTTGAAAAAGGTGGAAAGGTAAACTGGGAAAACGGACAAGGAAACAATTTGACCTATGTACTGACAAGCTCTTTTAGAGGAAATTTGAAAGACTATACGGAGAAGTTAGGTTATTTGAAAAGTAAAGGAGTAAGTACAAAAGGTCAAGCTCTTTTGCATATTGCAATAGAAAAAGGTGAGTTTGACCTATTGAGATATTTGTTAGAAACAGGGGCTGATATTAATCAAGTAAATGCTGATGGATATACGCCACTACACTTTGCAGCCATGAATTCTAAAGACACAGGTATGCTTAAGTTTTTGGTGAATAATGGAGGCGATACTGAGAAGAAGACGGAGTTTGAAGAGTCTGTTCATGATTTGGCAGCAGAAAACGAAGCTTTACAAAACACCGACATCAGTTTTTTAAAAGCGGGGAAATAAAATATTTAGAAAAATGAGAAAACAGTATTCAATATTAACCGTGGCATTTTTGGCAGTTGCTTTCTTTGTGTCAAGCGGTTTTTTATCAAAAGCCCCATCACATTACAAGTGCTTAGTGCAGCTCAGTAATTACACGGGAGAAGGAGCCTATGTGGTAGTTTCTCTTTTAAACCCAAAAGGAGAGTATCAAAGAACATTGCATGTTTTTGGGAAAGAAGAACGCTGGTATGATGATATACCTAGCTGGTGGGTGTTTTTCTCAAAGAAGAAAGAGAATCTTGACGGTATTTCAGGAGCGTCAATAACGGCAGGGAGTAGAAAAGTGGTTTCATTATCTTTTGATGAGTCAGAGATTGATAGTGGTTATAAACTTCGTTTTGAAACTTCTGTAGAAAATCAGAAATATGTAGAACAAGACCTTCAAATGGATTTGAAAGCTACTAATGTTGGTGTTAGTAAAAACGGAACTGGTTATATCAGATACGTCAAATTAATTAAGGTTTAAGTTGGGAAGAAACGGTTTAAAGTTCAGCTGGAGGAGTGTCCATTTTGTATTGGCCATTTTCTCCAGCATTTTTTTATTTATAGCGGCAGGCACAGGTATTGTGCTTTCTTTTGAGCCAATGCTTCACGCTAAAGCAGCTTCAGGAGCAGATGATATATTGCTAAGCGATTTGATTGCTACCCTTAATTCAATTTATCTTGAGGTTTTCAGCATTGCTCGTGATAACTACGGAAATATTAAAATTGAGGCCATAGGGGAGGTGTCAGATGGGACTTTTTATATTAATCCGATAGACGGTACTGAGTTAAAAATATTAGAAGGAGAGCATCCGGTTTTTGACTTTTGCAGAGACTTGCACCGTTCTCTCTTTTTAAAGCAAACGGGTAGGTTTTTTGTTGGTTTGGCCTCCTTAGCTCTTCTTTTTCTAGCAGGAAGCGGGGTTTTTCTTTTGGTAAAACGCGTTGGCAATTGGAAAGAATTTTTCGCTAAAATTATAGTATTAGACTTTTACAGAGATAATCATGCTCGTTTCGGAAGACTGTTCTTAATTCCGATAGTGGTCATTTCCTTGTCTGCTACCTGGCTTTTCATCGATAGATTTTTCCCAACGGAAGCGGTAGAGGCACAAGCGGTTTCTTACGAGGTTATTTCTGAAGAGAACCATTTTAAAAAAATACAGCTAGGAGAAATAAAAGAGGTTCTTTTCCCTATTTCGTCTGACCCCGAGGAGTTTTTTGAGCTAAAGCTTCATCAAAGAAACTTGTTGCTAAATCAAGAAACGGGTGCTTTGGTTTCTGAAATAAGACTGCCTACAGCGGCAATACTTCATGACGTCAGTTTTCAATGGCACACTGGCGAAGGTTTGGGTATTCCGTATGCCATCTTATTATTGTTAAGCTCTTTTGTAACCTTGTTCTTTATTTATTCAGGGGCAAAAATGAGTTGGTCTAAGCTTAAAAAGAGACCAAAAAATATGGTAAGCATAAAGGAAGCTACACATGTCATTTTAGTTGGCTCAGAAACAGGACATACTTTTAGGTTTGCGTCAGCTGTTCAAAATGCCCTTTTAGAGAAAGGCGTGAAAGCATTTTTATGTCCAATGAACGAGGTTACTGTGGCTTGTGAAATGAAACACTTGCTGGTTTTCACATCCACGTATGGTGATGGAGATGCTCCATCAAATGCAGATAGTTTCCTGAATAAATTATCAAAAGGCTTGTTTGCAGAGCATCCCTTTTCTTATACCGTGTTAGGTTTTGGCTCAAAAAGCTATGAGAATTTCTGTCAATTTGCTTTTGACACTGCCACTGCCTTAAAGGCTTTACCTTTTGCAAAGGAAGCCACAAAGGTCAAAACCGTCAATGACCTTTCTATTTCCGAGTTTTTGGATTGGTTGAAAGCCTGGAAAAAAGCAACGCAATCGGAGTTGGAAGTCGATTTGAATAAGCTAGAGCCATCAAGGGAGTCTAACACTTTGCCTTTTTGGGTGGTTAGTAAAACGGAGTCTGAAAATATTTTAGACGATACTTTTTTACTAGAAATAGCTATACCAGAAGAGGCAGGAAATGTTAATTCTGGTGATTTGTTAGGGGTTTATTTGCCCGATAGCAACATAGAGCGTTATTATTCCATAGCCTTTATTAAAAGCTTAAACAGGATAGTTTTAAGTATCAAAAGAACAGGACTATGCTCTAATTATTTAGGAGCTTTAAATACGGGTGACGAAATTCAAGCCTTCTTAAAACCAAACGAAAGTTTTTACCCTGATGCTAATGCTAGTAAGATTTTACTTATAGGAAACGGAACGGGCATTGCCCCATTTTTAGGTTTTGTAGAAAACAATAAGAATACCGAAATGTCATTGCTATGGGGAGGGCAAACGAAGGATTCTTTCGCATTATATGAGCCATTACTTAATGATTTTGGTGAACTAATAGCCTGTCATTTGGCTTTTTCCAGAGAAATGCCAAAAACCTATGTGCAAGACGTGGTGCGTCAAAACAAGGTGAGAGTAGCTAGTACTTTAAAAGCTGGTGGTCAAATAATGTTATGTGGCTCCTTAAAGATGCGAGAAGGTGTTTATCAAAATCTTGAACAAATCTTGCAGGAGTTTTCTTTGCCTTCTCTCAATGAATTGATAGCAGAAGGGAAGATATTGAGCGATTGTTATTGAAGAATATCTATAAGTTTAATTTCTAGTCAGGGGTGAAGTATAATAGATTAATAGACTGAGTGTTAGCTTTTGTTTTTAGAAATTGCTATTTTGAATTACATTAAAAGGCAAACTTCTAGAAACCATGAAAAAAATTCTTCTTTTGCTTCTGGCCTGCTCGTTTTTTACTCAAGCTCAAAATGTAACCATAAACCCAGGTGGCATTACGCCAGCTCTTACAGGTACTTATCCCAGAATAAGTTATGATGCTATTTTGGCATTGCCTTCTCCAGTTATAGGGGATATGGCTTTCGACACTACCTTTCTATGCATGCGAGTATATATTGGTACTACTTGGGTATGTATTCAGATGCCAGAACAGCCGTTTTTAGACAAGGTTTACATTGCTTCCGCTGGTAGTTCTTCTGAAGATTCTGGTAATTCTGTAGCTGTAGACGGCTCTGGGAATGTTTATATTGTTGGAACTTTTCAAGGAACTGCAAGTTTTAGTGGTGCTACCATAACTAGTGCAGGTAGTTTTGATGTTTTTATTGCTAAATACAGTTCGAGCGGAACATTACAATGGTTACGATCTGCTGGGGGCATTTCTCATGATTACGCTCATTCCATTGCCTTGGATGCTTCTGGGAATGTTTATATATCGGGTCATTTCTATGATATGGCCACATTCGGAGGTAGCAACATAAGTGGTGAAGGAGGGTACGACATTTTTATGGCAAAGTATAATTCGAGTGGTTCTTATCTCTGGGTTCAATCTGCTGGAGGGACTTCTAACGATTATTGTCGCTCATTGGCAGTGAATATATCAGGAGATGTGTGTGTGTCTGGTTATTTTTATGGTACCGCTAATTTCGCAGGCTCTAACATAAATAGTGAAGGTTCTGCAGATATCTATGTTGCTAAATATGATTCAAATGGTAACTTTTTGTGGGTTCGATCTGCTGGAGGGACTTCTAATGATTATAGCTTTTCTACAGCAATTGACGGAGCGGGGAATGTATATATTACAGGGAGGGTTCAAGGAACTGCTAACTTTGGAGGCGTATTTCTTGGTAGTGCAGGTAGTTACGATATATATATTGCTAAATATAATTCTGTAGGAGCACTACAATGGTTGCAGTCTACGGGCGGCAGCTATACAGACTATGGTTATTCCGTGGCGGTGGATGTGTCTGGGAATGTTTATCTTACAGGAAACTATAGTGGTACGACCAACTTCGGTTTTAGTAGTGTTACTAGTGTTGGGGGTACTGATATCTTTATAGCCAAGTATAATTCTAGTGGGGCCTCACAATGGGTTCAATCAGCCGGAAGCACTTCTTCTGACAACAGCCTTGCTTTAGCCTTGGATGGCTCAGGGAATGCATATATAACAGGCTCTTATTTAGGAACAGCGAACTTTGGAAGTAGTAATATAACTAGTGCTGGCGGTACTGATATCTTTATAGCGAAGTACAATTCTAGTGGGAACTTACAGTGGGTAGAATCTGCAGGTGGCTCATCTCACGATTCTGGTCAATCAGTCGCTGTAGATGGAGCAGCTAATGTGTACATAACAGGCTATTATTTAGGTACCAGTACTTTTGGCGTTTCAGTCATCACAAGTTCTGGAGATACCGATGTTTTTCTAGGAAGGATTTGTCAGCATTAATGCTGCGAACTATAGGGACTAAAAAATGCTCCTCAGCAAAGCCAAGGAGCATTCGAGGAATCTATTAAACTGAATTAAACCGGTATTGCCTCTAGTCTTAATTGCTCTTCTACAGCATTTTTCTCATCTACTTCAGAGAATTTGATGCTAAAGCCTACTAGTCCTATAACAGAGACTATTGCCCCAAAAATTAAGAAGCAATCTTCTAATGGTGTACCTGTTCTTAGCATGTATTGGGCATAGAAAACCGCTCCTACATTTCCACCAGCACCTACTATTCCTGCTACCGCACCCAAGCTTCTTTTATTTATGAATGGTACCACAGAGTATGTGGCTCCTTCCGCCATTTGAACAAAAAGGCTGAAGAATATCATCATACCTACGGCAGATGGTAATAGGCTCATTCTTGAGAAAATCATCAATAACATACCCTCTATCACCATAACCACTACCAGCCATCTAACTCGCCCAGTAAGGCCAGATTTTACCGAAAATTTATCACCTAGCCATCCCCCGGTGGACCTTGCAAAAAGATTCATCAAACCGAATAGCGAAGCTATTAATCCTGCGGAGGTTTCGTCCAAAGAAAATCTTGTTTGGTAATAGGTTGCAGCTTTTCCGTTTACAAAAAGTTCCATGCCGAAGCAGCCTGCATACATTAAGAAAAGTACCCAAACTCTATAGTCGCTGGCAGCATTTGCAAAAAGTCCTTTTTCGCCTTTTTTGACCTGTGGCCTGTCATTAGGTAAATCGTCATAGTTTCCTTTTGGGCAGTCTGTGGTGTATTTCCAGTAAAGAAAAGCTACCACGAGCATAATTATAGCTGGAATAAACATAGCCGAACGCCACTGTGCCCATTCAGAATTTGAAAAACCCCAAACAGCCATTCCAGAAGCTAGTAAAGGCATAACGGCTTGCGTAACTCCTCCACCTAGGTTTCCCCAGCCGGCGGTAGTGGCATTAGCCAAACCAACTATTTTAGGAGAAAACATAACAGAGGTATGGTACTGCGTAATAACAAAAGATGCCCCAATCACCCCTATGGCTAACCTTGAAATTAGGTAGGTAGTCCAGTCATAAGCAAAGGCCGAACTTGCTACTGCCATTGCTCCAAAAACTAGTAGGTAGACATAAGCTTTTCTTGGTCCAATTTTATCACACAGCGAGCCAATCATTAATCTAGCTATGATGGTGATACCTACCGAAGCGATAAAGGCTAAGGTTTTTTGTGCGGCGGTAAGGCCTAGGTCAGGCCCTATGGAGGCATTCATTAATGGTGCGTGAGAAAACCAACCAAAAAAGCATAAAAAGAAAGCAATCCATGTCAAATGGAAGGTTCTCATTTGAATAGTACCAAGACTAAATAAGTCTATTTTAACGGCTTTCTCTCCGGAGCTTAGTGTATTCATGATAGTATTGTTTATAGATTAGAAATTCGATTTTGAGATTATTTTTCAGATTGAAAAAGGGTAGGCTTAAAGGTTATCATAGCCCAAGCCCAGTTATTTGATTTTAGGTTTCCAGGTCTTAAAGCCAGCATGGTGTCTGTGCCAAAAAGCTGAGAAAAGCCAAGGTTAAAAGTGATGTCGGAGCCTATTTTTTGAGCATAAACCAAGTCTATTTCGGTGCCCATGGTAGCCTTTAAAATTCCCCCACCTTCTTTAGATTGTTCAGAGCCAGTGAGAAACTCATGCCCTTGAGCTATCAGGTTTCCTTTACCAAGTTTGAACTTAGTTTTGATATAAAAATCTTGAACGCCCACATTGCCATTTGCTGGACCTACATAGAAGTAATCCATAAAGCCATTGTGAGCGTGGTTGTTACCGTAGTCTGGGCTAAAGCTTGAGATTTTGCCTGATGCGTCATTGTTGTCTTGACCTGATACGTATTCGTATCCTATCGTAATTGGGGTAGCTTTTGTATTTATGGTAGCATTAATGCCTGCTAAAACTGCACTTATTTTGGAGGTGCCTATTTTTCCTGTTTGGTAATATAAATCTGTAGCGAAGGTTATTTTACCCGCTTTTTTAGAGCCAATAAAACCCAAGGTTTGCTTGTTTGAAAGCGTACTGTCGGGGTTTTGGCTTCCCGCATTTAAAGCGAGTAAAGAAAAAGCTGCACCATCAAGGTCTTTATGGTACCAGGCGTATTGTAGGGTTTTATACTGGCCGCCTAAAGAGTAAAAGTTGGCTCCATCTCTTTGCAGAAAGGCGGGCTCAGCTATATCATCATCTGTATTAAATGCAAAGCCGAGATGAAGTTTAGAATTTACCGAAGGGTCTTCAAATTTGAAAAGAAGTGCATCATGCCTTCTTCCTTGCTGTGCCCATTCTAAACCGCCAAGAAATCGTTGATTATCATAAGAGATAATTTGACGTCCTGCTTTCATAGATATTTTTTCTGTGAGTATGAGTTCTCCCCAAGCTTCGCTTAGAAAAGAATTACCTATGTCAGCTTTAAAAATCTGTGGAACTTCCCCCCAGTATCGCACGTCTTGAAGTGCCAATTTGAGCTTGTATTTGGGCTCTGTATATTCAAAATATACTCTACTTCTTTGTTCCACAAAAAAAGCAGGTTCAAAGCCTTCAGATGTAGGGGTTTTAAATCCATTTCTGAATTCAGACCGTGGTCTTATTTCAGCAGAAAGCTTAAACTGAGCTTGACCTTTAAAAGCAATTGAGCTTAGTATAAAAACGCAGAGAACTTTAACTCCTTGGTAGTTTATTCTTTTCATCAGTGTTTGATTAAAATTTGAATATCTGGCTATCTTAGTTGAGTATTAATACTTATTAGATACTCAAAAGTATAACTATCATACCTCTGCTAAAATTATTTGATGCTATTTTTTGGTTTTTATTAGAAATGTGCAATATTATTCCGAATAAAGTCAGGTTTAGCATTTAATATATGGTAAAAATCAGGAATTTGTAATAGAATACTCTTTCGGCAGGTGTGTTGTATGTGGTCTTTCTTGAAAGGTTAGGGCAAAAAAAATACTCATAAATGAAAAGTATTTATGAGTATTGATATTGTTTTGATTTTAGGCTGAAATCTCTTCTTCTGAGCTGGTAAGTGTGAAAGCTGATTTGGGGCTTTCACAAACCGAGCAGCTGTATTCCTTCGGAAGGTTTTCAAAGTTTATGCCGGGTGGTATGTCGTTCATTTCGTCACCATAGGCGGGGTCATAAATGGTTAGGCAGGCTGAGCATTGATGGAGTATGGGTTGCTCTTTTATTGCTTCTTCTTCGTCTTTCTTGGGTAGGTCTTTAAATCTCGATTCGTATGCTATGTGCTCGTTAAACTCTAAGACAGACTTTCTGAGTTTTTCAGGAAGACTGAATCCGAAAATGTTCTTGGCAAAAAAGGCTACTTTCCTTCCATTTGGGTCATAATCTGTAGTGTAAGTAATGTCATAAAGTTTAAGAAAGGGGAGTGGTTTGAGTTTTTTTTGTTTGACTAAAATAGAAGCGTAGACTTCCGTTTTTGGAAAAGTTTTTATGCCAAGGCAGATGCCAAAAGTTCTTAAGTCTTTTTTATTGAAGTGCCTTACCAGTTTATTTTTTAATTTAAGAGCCTCTGGTGAGGTGTCTTCTATTTGCCAGTTCAGCTCGTTGGCGGCATGTCTTACGTTTATATCATGTTTAGCTAGTAGCCCACTCCAGTCGTTTCGGTCTTCTTCTTGGATATTTTTGATAATAATTGACTTCCATGGCGTAAGGCATATTTCGCCAATTTTAGTTTTGAGGCAAAGCCTACAAAGGTCGTGTAAAAACGATGTTTCAAAGACTTCACCTCTTCTATAAATACCAAGCCAAGATTTTTTGCCATACCTGTTAAAGCCTTCATAGTAAGGAAGGGTAAATTTTGGTAGTTTTAGTTTTTTTTCTGCGGGTACAGATATGATATTCGGCAAGCCGTCAATACTTGTATTTCCTGTTGAGATGCGTTCATCTAGTACTTTAGATATTTTGGCTATTTCATTGCTGAAAACCAGTTTATCATAAGCTATAAGTTCATTAGATTTTGGCTCACGCAGGTATAGATGCCAAAAATTTGGTTGGTCAGACGATATGAAATTTATATGTCCAGAAAAGAACGGTGTGAAGCTCTGTTGGCTATCAGAGATGTTTATTTTTAAGCGGGGATTGTAATCAAAAGCATCAAGAATATCTTTATAGATTCCTTCACTTAGCCAGTTTCCTCTTTGAAATACTTCTTCAGATACATAGGAGCTTATTACATTTGGGTGAGGGTTGTCATCTATGTAAAAGTCTACTTCTGCTGCATTCATTTTGGAGATAAATGCCTTTTCATGGGTGTAGGAAAGGTACATGATCATTTGCTGGCGAAGCCCAAAACGAACCTTTTTGATGTCGCATTCTGTGGCAATGGCTAGAATCTTCTGAAGTTCACCTGGTGAAGCTATTCCTCCTATAAAGTTTACTCTGATGGTGTAATATCCTGTCATGATTTTGCTAGTCTAGTACTAAAATTTCTTGTTCTCTTAAGGTTGCTTCCAGTATTCCTCTGACCTCTGGTCGGCATGAGCCGCAACCTGTTCCTGCACCCGTGGTGTCGCATAAATTCTGAAATTTAGTGCAACCGCCTTTTATTTTCTCTTTGAGGTTTCCGTCTCCTACATTATTACAAGAGCAAATAAGTTTTCCCTTCACTGGTTCAGTTTTTTGACCTGAACGCAGAAGTTGGAGTCTTTTTTCTGATAGTTCAATGCCTTTTGATATCAGTTCGCGGTATTCTAAAAACTCCGATTTGTCACCTATTAAGATAGCTCCTACGAGCCTATCGTTTTTGACTAGACACTTTTTGTAATAGCGTTTCGCTTTATCAATAAATATGACCTCTTCGTAGTCTTTCGCTCCTTGCGGAATTTCTATTTCTCCTAAAGAGCATAGCTCTACACCCTCCATTTTTAAAATATTCATGGAAAGTGAGCCGGTGTAGTGAGCGGCAAGGTCGCCTGTCAAATATTTAGCCACCACTTCAGCTTGCTGTTCTGCAGCTGCTGTAATTCCCCACATCTGTCCTTCCCATTGGGCTATTTCGCCACAGGCAAATATGTCAGGGTCGGAGGTTTGAAGGTATTGGTTTACTTCTATTCCTCTGTTGCATTTTAGGCCAGCTTCTTTCGCAATTTCTATAGCTGGGCTGGTTCCTGCCGCTACCACCATAAGGCTGCAGTCAAGTTTTCTGCCTGATTTTAGTCTGACGCCTTCTATGGCATCGGTGCCATAAAATTGTTCTACTTCGTCGTTAAAGAAAGTTTCAACACCAAGAGCCTGAATTTCTTCATGAAGAATAGCACTACCCATTGGGTCTAATTGCCTATCCATAAATCTACCAATTCGCTGTACCACCGTTACGGGTACATTTATTTCTCTTAAAGAAGCAGCTAATTCAAGCCCTAAAAGACCGCCACCTACAATAATTGCTTTTCCGTTTTTAGCTAAAAATGGAGCAATAGAGTCGGCGTCAATTCGACTTCTCATGTTGAATATACCAGGAATTTTAGGGAAGTTCCTTGGCATAAAAGCTCTACTTCCCATTCCTAAAAAGAGTTTATCGTAGCTGTGCTCATTTCCTTTAGAGTCAATGACTATTTTATTCTTTTTGTCAATACTTTCAATGCTGATTCCTTTATTAACCTTGATTCTGTTTTCGCTAAACTGGTCTTCTCTTAATTTAACCAGTTGGTTCCAGTTTTGTGTACCACTAATATAGTCGGGTAGCATTACGCGGTTATAAAAAGGATATATCTCTTTTGAAAATACCTCTATTTCGTCTGTTTGGTTAAGTTGACGGTAGGCGGATATAAATCCTAAGCCAGCAGAGCCTGCACCTATAACGATAATTTTCTCTTTTGGTTTTTTGTATATTGAGACCTCAACCGCCGCATATTTAAAATCTGGTTCTTTTGAAATTGGGTCTACCAAATCACTCGTCAAGTTATTAGCCCTTGCGAAGGAATTGTTAACTATTTTGCCCCAATGCATAGGTAGAAAGCAGGTTCCTCTTCTGACAGTCTCTGTAAGTTTCGCTTTTACTTTTACTTCCCCTCTTTTTCCATTAACCATGACCACCTGTTGGTCTTTGATTTTTCTAGGTAACGCATCTTCAGGATGGATTTCTAGAAAAGGACTGTCAATGTGCTGATTGAGCTTGTTTACTTTCCCCGTTTTTGTTCTGGTGTGCCATTGGTCTCTTATTCTGCCTGTTAGTAGCACTAGCGGGTATTTTTCTGAAACTTGCTCGGAGGGGTTATTTCCGTCCACAGCATGTATTTGAGCCTTTTGGTTTGGCGTATAAAATATTTGGTCTTCAAAGAGGCGGCTGTTATTGCCGGAAAATGTTTTATCTGCTGGGTAAGGCCACTGTATCGTTCCTTTTTTTAGTAGTTTGTAATTTATTCCGGAGCAATCTATGTTGGTGCCAATGGTGCTTTTGGCGTATTCGTCATAAATGTCTGAACTCGAACTATATTTGAAATGGTTGCCCCAGCCCATTTGATTGGCAAACTTGCAAATGATTTCTGCGTCAGGTAGGCATTCGCCTGGTGCGTCTACTACTTTTTCTAAGTAAGATACTCTCCTTTCGGCATTGGTCATGGTGCCTTCTTTTTCAGCCCATGCCGCGGCAGGAAGTATAACGTCGGCAAATTTTATGGTGTCGGCGTTCTGTGAAATATCTTGAACCACCACAAATTTCGCTTTTTTTAAAGCGGCTTCCACTTTGTTGACATCAGGCATACTCACCAGTGGATTGGTACAAATAATCCAAATGGCTTTTAATTTACCGCTGTCTAATGCGTCAAACATTTCAGTGGCAGATAGTCCTGGTTTGTTAGATATGCCGGCTACACCCCAAAAATCTTCCATTTCTGCAATGTGGGCAGGGTTGCTTAATTCTTTGTGAGAAGCCAGCATGTTTGAAAGTCCTCCTACTTCTCGTCCTCCCATGGCGTTTGGTTGGCCAGTAAGTGAGAAAGGGCCGTTGCCGGGCTTGCCAATTTTTCCTGTAATAAGAGAAAGGTTAATGAGAGATAGGTTTTTATTGACACCTATGACGCTTTGGTTTAAACCCATAGTCCACATAGAAAGGAAGCCTTTAGTTTCGCCAATCCATTTAGCGGCTTCTATGATTTTTTCAGGTTCAATGCCGCATATTTCGGCGTATTCTTTTATGCTTTTTTCAAAAACTTTTTCTTTATAAGTTCCAAAACCATCAGAGTGGCTTTCAATGAATTTGCTATCTGTAAAGCCGTTTTCAATTAACAGTCGGCCAATCGCATTATTGAAATAAACATCTGTGCCAGGTATGAGTGGTACAAAAAGGTCTGAGCTGGTTGCTGTTTGAGTTTCTCTGGGGTCTACACATATTATTTTGACATTTGGGTTAGCGGCTTTATGAGCCTCTACTCTTCGCCATAATATGGGGTGGCACCATGCTGGGTTTGCACCTTCTACTAAAATTACGTCGCTTAGCTCTATGTCGTCATAGCAAACCGGGACGCTATCTTCTCCTAAAGTTTTTTTATAGCCTACCACCGCAGAGCTCATGCATAATCTTGAGTTGGTGTCAATATTATTAGAACCTATGAAGCCTTTCATGAGCTTGTTCCAGAGGTAGTATTCTTCTGTAAGGCACTGTCCAGAAACGTAGAATCCAACAGACTCTGGGCCATGCTTTTCTATTAAACTTTTAAAAACGGCTGCAGTTCTTTCTATGGCTTTATTCCAGCTTACTCGCTGAAGTGGCATGTTTCTATGCATTCTCATTTCAGGATAAAGTAACCTGTCGGAGGTGTCGTTAACCGTGTAATGTAGGTTCATTCCTTTTGAGCAAAGCATCCCTCTGTTTACAGGGTGGTCTTTGTCTCCGGCTAAAGTTATTTTTCCGTCTAGTCCTTTTGTGATTTCAACACCGCATCCTACGCCACAGTAACTACAAGTAGATTTATATTTCTTAACCATGCTTTGCTTGTTTTTCGTTTTCTACTAAGTGGTTTGTGGCCAAATAGCTGTTGATATAGTCAGGGCAAAGCCTTACGGTTTCTCCTATAACTATGATAGCTGGGCTCTGTATATTGTTCGTTTTTGCCTTTTCGGCAATGTTGAAAACCTCTCCTGTAATTGTTTTTTCTTCTGGAGTGGTGCCGTTTTGAATGATAGCCACAGGAGTTGCCTTTTTTCCATTGGCTGAAAAAATTTCCATGATTTCTTCTATTTTGCTTATTCCCATAAGGATGACAATGGTGGCGGACGATTGAGCCGCTAGTTTCATGTCTTTCGGAAGTTTGCGGTCTTTGGTATGGCCAGTGATTACCCAAAAGCTTTCGGCCATACCTCGTTTTGTAACTGGAATTCCTTTTAAAGAGGGTACTGCTACAGAGCTTGATATTCCCGGAATTATTTCAGTTTCTACACCATAAGCACTTACATAATCCATTTCTTCAAAACCTCTTCCAAAAATCACGGGGTCGCCGCCTTTTAGTCTAGCTACATGTTTTCCAGCAAGTGTGTTTTGAAGTATTATCCTATTGATTTCATCTTGTGATACGCTGTGCTGTCCTAGTCTTTTTCCTACATAAACCAGTTCGGCCTCTTTGGATGCGTAAGAGAGTAGGCAAGGGTTGGCAAGAGCGTCATATAATATTACATCAGCCGCGGCTAAGGTTTTAATAGCCTTAAGTGTAATTAAGTCTGGGTCTCCTGGGCCTGCTCCAATTAGTGATAGTTTCATATTGAGTATTAATACCTAATCATGTTCTTAAATATTACAATACAAATGAATGTATATATAGTATAAAAAGCAAACTGAAAGAACTATAATATTGATATAGGCTTAAAATAAAGAAGAAAAGTTTTTAAAATTGAAAAAATGCCATACATTTGAACTAGCGAAATATACTTAGGTATAACTAAATATTTGTTTCGTACTATTTAGTTAATTGTTGTATAAAATATTTTTAATTAATAATGGAAAAGTCCAAAATTGTAGTAATCGGAAATGGAATGGTAGGGTACAAGTTTTGTGAAAAGGCTATATCCTCTTCTTTAAGAACTCAATTAGAAATCGTGGTTTTTGGTGAAGAACCTAGACCTGCGTATGACAGAGTGCATTTGAGTTCTTATTTCGGTGAGAAAACTTTGGAAGAGCTTACCATGGCACCTTTAACTTGGTATGAGAAAAATAATATCAGGATTCATTTAGGAGACCCCGTTTTAGAGCTCGATAAAGAAAATAAGAAAGTTACCTCTCATAGAGGAGTGGTAGAGTCATATGATTACTTGGTTTTTGCTACGGGTTCGGGTGCATTTGTTCCGCCAATTAAAGGAGTAGAGCTTGATGGTGTTTTTGTTTACAGAACTATTGAGGATTTGGACATGATGAAATCTCATGCCAAAAAAGCAAAAACTGGTGTAGTGATAGGTGGTGGCCTATTGGGGCTAGAAGCTGCCAAAGCTTTGCTTGACTTAGGTGTATCTGATGCACATGTGGTGGAGTTTGCTCCTCGTTTGATGCCAAGGCAGATAGATGCTGCGGGTTCTGGTGTCTTAGAAAGCAAACTAGCAGAGCTAGGTATAAAAGTGCATGCTAATAAGAATACCGAAACATTTTTAGGAGACGATACCGTTAGCGGACTTAAATTTTATGATGGTGAAACGCTAAACGCAGAAATGGTGGTTATTTCTGCAGGAATTAAGCCCAGGGATGAGCTAGCAAAAGCAGCTGAATTGAAAACAGGTTTACGCGGAGGAATTGAAGTAAATGAATCAATGGAAACGTCGCAGGAAAGTATTTTTGCCATTGGTGAGTGTGCCCTTTACGACGGTATGATTTATGGTTTGGTGGCTCCTGGGTATGAAATGGCCGAAGTGGCATTAAATAGTATTGCGAAGAAAATCATAAATGATGTAGTTTCTAAAAGGTCTGAGTTTACTGGTTTTGATATGTCTACTAAGCTAAAGCTAATTGGCGTTGACGTAGCTAGTTTTGGGAATGCCTTTGCAGAAGCACCAGGTTGTAAAACTATCACTTTTGAAGACAGAGCTAAAGGAATATATAAGCGTGTTAATGTTTCTAATGATGGTAAAGAGCTTTTGGGTGGTATACTAATTGGGGATGCTGAACAGTATAATATGCTGTTGCAAACAGTAAATAATAAATTGCCTATTCCTCAAAATGCAGAAGAACTTATTATAGGCTCCAGAGGTGGAGAAGATGATGGTGCAGGCATCATGGCTATTTCAGATTTTGCTTTGATATGTTCTTGCGAAGCCGTTACCAAAGGAGATATTTTAGAAGAGGTAGAAAAAGGGTGTAGCACTTTAGACGGTTTAAAGAAAGCTACAAAAGCCTGTACAGGCTGCGGAGGCTGCACGCCAATGGTCAAAGATTTGCTTAACGCTGGCTTGGTCGCTCAAGGTGTGTTTGTCAGGAATGTCATTTGTGAGCATTTTGATCATACGCGTCAAGAGATTCTGAGTTTGACAAAAATGAAAAACCTTAAAACTTATGACGAGGTTTTAGATACTTTAGGTACAGGAGATGGTTGCGAAACTTGCAAGCCAGCTGTTGCTTCTATTTTAGCAAGTTTGTGGGGCGAAAATGTTTTAGAAAAAGGCAGAATTACTGCTCAAGATTCTAATGATAGGTTTTTGGCAAATATTCAGCGTGGAGGTACTTATTCCGTAGTACCAAGAATTCCGGCTGGAGAAATTACACCTGATAAACTAATAGTGATAGGTAAGGTGGCCAAGAAATATGGCCTTTATACCAAAATAACCGGTGGTCAGCGTATTGATATGTTTGGTGCCCACGTAAGCGACTTGCCAAATATATGGGAAGAGTTAATTGATGCTGGTTTTGAAACAGGCCAGGCTTACGGAAAATCTTTAAGAACAGTGAAAAGCTGTGTAGGAACTACCTGGTGCAGGTACGGTGTGCAAGATGCCGTTAGTTTTGCCATCGAGGTAGAAAACAGATACAAAGGTCTTCGCTCTCCGCACAAGTTAAAGGGGGGCGTTTCGGGTTGTGTTAGGGAATGTGCAGAAGCTAAAGGGAAAGATTTTGGAATTATAGCTACCGAAATAGGGTGGAATCTTTATGTAGGAGGAAATGGCGGAGCCACACCACGTCATGCGGAGCTTTTGGCTACCGACTTAAGTGACGAAAGATGTATCCAGCTAATTGATAGATTCTTGATGTTTTATATTCAAACAGCCGAGCCTCTTCAGCGAACAGCCGCATGGATGGACAAAATGGAAGGGGGTATAGCGTACCTAAAAACGGTCATTATGGATGATGTTTTAGGGATTTGTGAAGAACTAGACGAAGGCATGCAAAAATTGGTAGAAAATTATAAATGCGAGTGGACAGAAGCGGTGAATAATCCTGAAATCCGTAAGCAGTTTGCTCATTTTGTGAATGCTCCTGAAGAGAAAGACCCTACTGTGGAACTGGTTCCTTTTAGAGAGCAAGTAAAAGCAAAAGATTGGAATTGATATTTACCCAGAATAAACTTTAAAAAAATGGAAACAGTTTTAGAAACAAAAGCATGGGTAAAAGCATGCAAAGTAGAAGATATTCCTGCCAATGGTGGAGCATGTGTGATGATAGATGGAGAGCAAATTGCAATTTTCAATTTCGAAAGAAGAGGAGAATGGTATGCTACGCAAAATCTTTGTCCACATAAGCAGCAAATGGTACTTTCAAGAGGGATGATAGGTGCCACAAAAGATGAACCAAAGGTGGCTTGTCCTTTTCATAAAAAGAACTTCTCTTTAAAAACCGGAGCCTGTATGGGTGAAGAAGATTATCAGTTAAAAACTTACGAAATTAAAGTAGAAGGAGACGATGTTTTTGTAGGCATTTAAGTTACTGATAGCTAATAAGCTTGAGATTTTCCCTATCTTGAATTTTTAATTCATGAGGGTGTTTCTATAAATGAATTCCATAGATAAAACAGTAGCGGACAGACTTACTGGCCAGTATATAGTGGCTTTGGCCATAGTGGCTTTATTGACCATTTTTGGTCATACGCTTATTCAAATTTCCCTTTTTGATGTTTCTGATAATAGCCACGTGGTGAACCTCGCGGGGCGTCAAAGAATGCTTTCACAAAGGCTCACAAAACTCTTTTTACTTAAAAGGTATGACCCTCAAAAATGGAATGCAGAATACCAAGAAATTTTTAAATCTAGTTTTGACGACTGGCAAAGCACACACGAAGGTTTACGAGATAATGACCTGAGAGACACACAGAAGTATGAAGTCAATAATTCTCTATTGATAGACGACATGTTTAAGGAAATTGCTCCTTTTTATAAAAACATGCAGGTGGTTTTCAATGTGATTTTAGAAGATGGCTCTTTATCAGCATATGATGTATCTTCCCTGTTAGAAAGTGAGTCTGATTTCCTAAAAACTATGGATAAGATAGTTTTTCAATATGACCAAGAAGCCACACAAAGGGTCGCTATTTTGAGGGCGTTTGAGTTTCTTATTTTGTTTTTAACGCTTTTGACGCTTTTCGTAGAGTTTATTTTTATTTTTAATCCTCTGGCCGATTATGTTAAAGGGGTAATTAAAGAACTCAGTAGTTCTGAACAGAATTTGCTTTCTGCTAATAATCAGCTTTCGGTTTCTAATAAAATGCTTTTAAAAACGCAGGTTGACTTACAAAAAGCCACACAAGACAAGTATGAGAATAGGAGAAAACAAGACCAAGTACGGTCGGCATATTTATTAGAGGGACAGGAGGAAGAACGGAAGAGAATGTCGCGTGAAATCCATGATGGACTTGGGCAAATGTTGACAGGTATTAAGCTGAGTTTAGGAAGGCTGAATTCGCCTGATATGAACCCTAAGCTTAGAAAGGCTTATGAGCATATGAAGCAACTTACCAACGAAACCATAGAAGCCACTAGAGTCATTTCCTTTAATTTGATGCCAACGGCTCTAAATGATTTTGGGATTGCTTCGGCTCTAAAGATTTTTGCTCACCAAGCTCAAAATGAAACTGATTTGGAGGTTTTCATAGAGGCTTCCAGCCCCGAGAAGCGGTATACGCAAAACATGGAAATTAACATATATAGAATTGTTCAGGAAGCACTAAATAACATCATCAAGCATGCAGACGCTAAAATAGCAAAGGTGAAACTGCATGAAAATAATGGACTCCTAGAGCTAAGTATAACGGACAATGGCAAAGGCTTTGACCAAGAAAAACTGAAATCTACTCGACAGTCTTTGATTCATAATGGCCTTGAGAATATGAAAATGAGGGTAACACTGCTAAATGGCACTTTTAGACTTACCACATTAGAGGGAGAAGGAACTGATATTTTCATTAAATTGCCGTTTGAATCTATTGAATGATTAATGGCGGAGATTAAAGTTTTGCTGGTGGACGACCACGAAGTGGTACGTAAGGGAATGAGTTTCCTTTTAGAAGACGAACTAAGTTTAGAAATAGTAGGCGAGGCCAGTGGTGGAAGAGAGGCTTTGGAGAAAATTCCAGAATTAAATCCAAACTTAATCTTATTGGATATTAATATGCCTGAAATGAATGGCATAGAAACCGCAGCACACATTTCTAAAAGGTTTCCTAAAATCAAAGTTTTGATATTTTCCATGCATAACGACCCAGATTATATTCTAAAAAGCATTGAAAGTAAGGTGGATGGTTATATTCTTAAAGATGCTGAAAAAGAAGAAATAGTGAAAGCCATGCATGTGGTGCATAATGGCGAGAAGTATTTTCCACCAGAGGTGTCTGCCATATTGGTTTCTGCCATGCAAGGAAATTCTACCATGAAAAGCTTTAATGCTAATCAGAAAGTTTTAGGGGTTTTATCTAAAAAGGAGGTAGAGGTTCTGAAGTTTATTGCAGACGGAAAAAGCAGTAAAGACATTGCCGAAAAGTTGGGTCTTAGCATAAGAACCGTGAGTAATCACAGAGCGAATATGCTTAAAAAGACCAACCTGAATAATACTGCGGAGCTAGTAAGAATTGCCAGTACAGAAGGACTTTAATTTAGGCTTATGAATTACCCTATTTATCTTGACTACGCCGCCACCACGCCTTTAGATAAAAGGGTTTTAGAGACCATGTTACCTTATTTTACAGAGCATTTTGGTAATGCCGCTAGCAGGTTTCACGCTTATGGTTGGGAGGCAGAAGAGGCCATTGATATGGCCAAAGGAAAGATTGCCAAAAAGCTGAACTGGCGTACGGATGAAATAGTATTTACTAGCGGAGCTACAGAATCAATAAACTTAGCTTTAAAAGGAGTTTTTGAAGACTTTAAAGGTCACTTGATTACGGTTCAAACAGAACATAAAGCTACTTTAGACACCGCAGCGTATTTAGAAAGCAGAGGTGTCAAAGTTTCGCAATTAGCGGTCAATAGCGAGGGGCAAATTGACTTGAATGAATTAGAGAAAGCTATTCAGCCAGATACCAAACTTATCTCCATCATGCACGTTAACAATGAAACAGGTGTGATTATGCCAGTTTCGGAGGTGATAGCTTTAGCCCATAAAAAGGGAGTCTTGGTTCATGTGGATGCTTCGCAATCTTTGGGTAAATTAGACTTACCAAAGGATGCAGATTTGATAAGTTTTTCTGGACATAAAATATATGGGCCGAAGGGAGTTGGGGTATTGTTGGCAAAGAAAGAAGTAAAGCTTTCAGCACAAATTCATGGCGGTCGCCATCAAAGAAACAGAAGAAGCGGAACACTTAATGTGCCCGGAATTGTTGGTATAGGAGAGGCGGTGTCAAAGTGTAATTTGAAAGAAATTGAGGCTCAAGCCTTATTGAAAACTGACTTTGAAAATGAGCTTACCAAAGAGTTGCCTTGTGTGAAAATTAATGGGAGCAAAAACGACAGAATAGGAAACATCACAAACCTATGTTTTAAAGGTTTAGATGGAGAGGAGCTTTTGATGAAGTTAAGTAAAATTGCTATTTCAAATGGCTCGGCATGTAATTCGGCATCCACAGAGCCATCTTATGTTTTAAAAGCAATGGGACTTTCAGAACAAGATGCTTTTAGCTCTTTGCGTTTTAGTTTAGGGAGGTTTACCACAAAAGAAGACATGGAGAATGCAAAAGACCATGTGATAGAAACGGTTTACACAAAGGGTTGATATGAGTATAATAAATTCGAAGACCTTTTTCAATTTAAGATCGGTTACGGCTGTCCCACATTCTTTACATATTCAACTTATTCTTGACGGTAACCCGTATTTGCCAAGAGAATTTAACTCAAGAGATTTTAAAACTTACAAGTTGGAAGTACACTTACTGTCTCAGAATCCTAAAGTATTGGATCTACTAGAAAGACAGATAGGTGAATATATTGAAATTTCAAAAGAAGGTGGCTTTCTGCTCTTTTCAGATGAATGGTCTTTTGTTGGAAAATTAGAATTCGAAAAGTTTGAGGAGGTAATCCTAGAATATGGAATTGATGACTGGCAAAAGGAATATCAATCTTTAATTGAGATATATTATAAAGAGTATGATAGTAATATAAAAGAATCTAGAGATAATAGAGTTTTTATTGACAAGTTGAAGGTTTTCCTTGATAAAGAGATAAAGAACACCGAGCTCAAAAATACTTTTTTAAAGCATACAGATAAAAGCAATTCAAATCAGAAGAAAATGGATTTGGCTGTTAAAATTTTAAATTTGATTGAAATTTACCAAGCAAGTAGATAAAAATTATGCTAATAGATAATCACGGAAGACCAATAACTTACTTAAGATTGGCGGTTACAGACCGCTGTAATCTTCGGTGCTTCTATTGCATGCCAGAGGAAGGAATTTCTTTCTTGCCGAAACCGCATTTGCTGACTTTTGAGGAAATGCTAAGAATGGTCAGAATGATGGCAGAACTTGGAATCACAAAGGTCAGAATTACAGGTGGAGAGCCATTTGTTAGAAAAGAGTTGATGAGCTTTTTGAAAGCTTTGGTAGCTATTCCGGGCATTGAAAAAGTCAATATCACGACTAATGGCGTTTTGACGGAGCCGCTCATTCCTGAATTAAAGGCTTTGGGCATAAACTCTATCAACCTTAGTTTAGATACCCTAGACAGAGAGCGATTCAAAGAAATGACCCGTAGAGATGAGCTTCCAAATGTTTTAAGAACTTTGGACGCTTTACTGGAGCATAAAATTGACACTAAAATTAATGCGGTGGTGATGGCTGGTAAAAACGACCAAGACATTTTACCCTTGGTTGGTTTGACTAAGGAAATGCCGGTTTCGGTAAGGTTTATTGAAGAGATGCCCTTTAATGGCAGCGGGCTGAATGAAGCGGCATTTATGAGCTATCATAAAATCATTGATATTATTAAAGAGAAGCACCCTTCTTTGGCGAAACTAAAAGATGAAGCCAACTCTACATCTTATAATTATAGTATTGAAAATCATCAAGGAAATGTGGGGGTGATAGCGGCTTTTAGTAGAACATTTTGTGGAACGTGTAACAGAATTAGAGTAACGCCAACAGGTACCTTAAAAACATGCCTTTATGATGACGGCGTGCTGAACATTAGAGATTTATTAAGGACAAATACGGACGATGCGGAGATAAAAGAAATTCTCACAAAAGTATTTACCAACAGACATAAAGATGGTTTTGAGGCGGAAGCCAATAGGAAATCAATAGTAACAGAAAGTATGACCACCATCGGTGGCTAAATATTCAACCCATGATTAAGTTAGAAAATTTTGAAGTTTGGTTTATCACAGGAAGCCAGCATTTGTATGGAGAAGAAACGCTTCGTCAGGTAGACGAGCATTCTCAAGAAATAGTAGACTATTTTCAGGCCTCTAAAAATATAGCGGTTAATGTCATTTTTAAGCCAGTTGTAAAGTCGCCAGAAGAAATTTTGAGCACACTTAGTGCCGCCAATGCCAAAGAAAACTGCGTAGGTGTAATCACTTGGATGCATACATTTTCCCCAGCAAAAATGTGGATTAATGGCCTAAACGCCATTCAAAAGCCATTGCTACATCTTCATACGCAGTTTAATAGAGATATTCCTTACGCTGATATTGATATGGATTTTATGAATCTAAATCAGTCGGCTCATGGCGATAGAGAGTTTGGTCATATACTGACCAAAATGAAAATCAATAGAAAAACGGTGGTGGGGCATTGGCAAGATCCAGAAGTTTTAGAAAGCATTAATGTATGGTCAAGAGTAGCGGTAGCGGCCAAAGAAATGGCAAGCCTAAAAGTAGCTAGGTTTGGAGACAACATGAGAGAAGTGGCTGTGACGGATGGCGACAAAGTAGCCGCTCAAATGAAGTTTGGTTTTTCTGTCAATACTCATCCTGTAGGAGATTTGGTAGCGTACATTAATAAAGTGACTGATACCGAAATTAAGACACTTATAGAAGAATACAAATCGACGTATAAAATGATGCCTTCCCTAGCTGAGGGAGCAGAGAAATATGAATCTTTGGTAGAAGCTGCTAGAATAGAATTAGGCATAAAAACCTTTCTAGAAGAAGGTGGGTTTGGAGCTTACACCAATACTTTTGAAGACTTGCACGGCATGCGTCAGTTGCCAGGAATTGGCTCACAAAGAATGATGGCAGCTGGTTACGGCTATGGTGGCGAGGGAGATTGGAAAACATCTGCCATGGTAAGAATATTAAAAACGATGGCCACAGGGATGAAAGGAGGAAACTCTTTCATGGAAGATTATACGTACCATTTTAATCCTGAAAACCCTATGGTTTTAGGCTCTCACATGTTAGAAATTTGTCCTAGTATTTGTTCTGGTGAAGTTGCTTGTGAAATCCACCCCTTAGGAATAGGCGGTAAAGAAGACCCTGTAAGATTGGTTTTTAATGGCGATGCAGGTCCTGCTATGAATGTTTCTTTGGTGGATATGGGAGATGCTTTTAGGTTGATAGTAAATTTGGTGCAAGGTTTAGAGGTAACGGAGAAGTTTCCAAAACTACCAACGGCCAGAGTAATGTGGCGACCAGAGCCAAGCATGAAAGAAGGCTTAAAGCAATGGCTAGAAGCTGGCGGTGCACACCATACGGTTTATAGTCAAAACCTGTCTTTAGAATATATGGAAGATTTCGCGAGAATGTTTGACTTAGAGCTAGTTGTGATTAGTTAATTTTGGAGTTTGTTTCTATAAAGTAGCCTACTTAGTCGAGTGTCTTTGGTGTTTTAAATTAATAATGTCAATATAGATTATTATTTACCGACTTTTATAAATACCCAAAAAAATACACGACAATGAAGACGCTACAGTACATTAAGACCAAGAATTTGAAAAAGTATAAAAACTTAAAAGAAGAATGTTACGAAGCCAATCTAGAGCTTCCTAAATTAGGTTTGGTGTTATTTACCTTTGGTAATGTGAGTGCCGTAGATAGAAGAGAAGGCGTTTTTGCGATTAAGCCCAGTGGAGTACCTTATGAAAAATTGAAGGTGGAAGATATGGTAGTTATGGATTTTGATGCCAAGCTAGTGGAAGGCAGAATGAGACCATCTTCAGACACCAAAACACACGCATTACTTTATAAAACATGGAATGACATAGGTGGAATAACCCATACACATAGTACTTACGCTGTAGCATGGGCTCAGGCTGGAAAAGACATCCCTATTTTTGGTACAACACATGCTGATCATACCCACCAAGATATTCCTTGTGCTGCAGTGCTTTCTGATGAGATGATTCAGGGCGACTATGAGTTTGAAACAGGAAATCAGATACTAAATGTATTCAAAGAACGTGGGCTTTCACATTTAGAAATGGAAATGGTTTTACTTCAAAATCATGGACCTTTTTCTTGGGGGAAGGATGCCGCCAAATCTGTTTACAATGCCGCTGTTTTAGAAGAAGTGGCAAAAATGGCTCAGCTTACTTTGGCCATAAATCCAGAAACACCAAGGCTAAAAGAAACCCTTAAAAACAAACATTTTCAACGTAAGCACGGTAAAGATGCATACTACGGGCAGGGTTGTTAATTATCTGAGAAATAGCTCCAAAGGAGCGAAATGTTAATAGCAAGGGGTAAAACCCCTTGCAAATTGACATAAAGCCGATTTCGTTTGGCGTGATTTTTTAATAAAAATCGTGACAAACATTTCATTGATGACCTTTAATTAATATTCTTCACCTTCTTAGCCACAAAAATGCTAAGCAAAATCATACTGATGGCGTAATACCCCACCCAGTCGTAATGGTCAAGGTAGCCATCTTCTCTTTGGATAATTATCAATCCACCAATACTACTCGCTATAGCCTGAGCCATTAGCTGTACACTAGAATTGAACGCCATAAAGCCGCCTCTTTGTTTTGGTGTAACCACACCAGAAACCATTGCTTGTGTAGGTATCAGCCTCCCATTTGAAAAGATGAAAAACAAACCAGAAACAACCAAAACAGCATAAAGCGGTACGGGCACCAAATTGGTGATTAAAAATATTGGGATGCAGGAAAGTAACGCAAAAGTCACGAAAATGGGGTATTTCCCTCTTTTGTCGGCTATTCTCCCAATTATAGGAGCAGAGAAAATTGTCAACAAACCGCCTACTAAATAAATTAAGAATATCTGGTCTTCTTGATAGCCAATATTGGCAACTAAAGAAGGGGCTATGTAGGGGATTATACTAAAATGCCCCAGCATGATTACCACTGAAAGAGCTAAAGCCCAAAGCTGATTTGGTGTTTTAAGAATGTTGGTTAAGACCTCTAATTTCTTTTGTTTCGCACCTTTTTGTTCTAAGTGAGCGGTGACGTTGGGCACAAAAAGCCAAATCAAAATCATGACGATAATACCCAACCCACCTACAGTGAAAAACGGTGCATGCCAGTTAAATTTGGTAGCTAAATATAGCCCTCCAGGTACGCCAATAACAGATGCAAAAGAAAAAGCCATCATAATAATTCCCATGGCCGAGGCTCTTCTTTCGTAAGGGAAAGCATCTGCTACAATGGATAAAACCTGAGAGCCAATCATGCCGCCAAATAAGCCAGTAATGGTTCTGGCAGAAATAAGAATAGCGAAAGTAGGAGAGATGGCACAGGCAAAGGTGCCTACCACAAAGCCTATATAAGCGAAAAGAAGTACTTTCTTTCGGTCAAATCTATCTGCAAAAAAAGCTAAGGTAAATCCTGAAATAGCTGCAGAAACGCCATAAGTAGCTACCAAGAAACCAAACTGCTGTGTATTGATATCGAAAATGTCAATTAGCTGCGGGCCAAGAGGCATCAGAATCATGAAGTCCATGATATGGGTAAAGTTGACACAAGCTAAAACTAGCAGGAGGAGTTTTTCTTTGGAACTCATTATGTTGTTGTTGTACCTTTTAACTACAACAATCCTGGCACTTTAGTTTAGACTTATTCTTATTTCCGGAAGGCATTCTTATTCGGAAACTAGCAGTTCCATAAAACGTTCAAAACCTTCTGTGAATTGTGCATAGTACTCCCCTGTACCTGGGCCAGAAAAACCAGTGTGTATTTTCCTAACTTGATGTTTTTTGTCAAGGTATATGGTGGTGGGGTAGCTCATAATATGATTAAGCATCGGGAGTGATTTATTAGCTTCTGCCTTGTCGATATTTCCTGCCAAAAGCACTTCATATTCCATCCCGAAACGCTTTTTCATTTTGTCAATTTTAGGGTAAGCTATGCTCGGGTCGGTGCTTTTTTCAAATGCCAAGCCAACAATTTCCACATCTTTCTCTGGATTTTCTTTTAGCCATTTTACGTAGAATTTGCTCTCATCCATGCAGTTAGGGCACCAACTTCCTAGTATTTGAACCAAAACTACTTTGTCTTTATACTGAGCGTCAGAAAGTGAAACTGTTTCGCCTTTTGAGTTTTTGAAAGAGAAATCAAATTTATCATAGCCCTCTTTGATAAAGGTTAGGCTGTTTGGGTCGGGAAGTTTCGCATTATCGTCTTTTACGCCGTTCCATGTTTCTTGGTAAAGCAAGCTTGAAGAAAATCGGCCACCCTCTAATTTGTTTTCATTGATTTTAGCTTTGAATAAGAATATATGCGTGCCATCAAAACAAGAAACTTTAAGGCTATCGCCAATCACATTTCCATCCAAGTAACGGTAGTCGCCCGTGCTGGTCAAAAATGTACCTGTTACTTTATTTCCTTTTTGAGAAAAGACTCCCACCGCGGGGTAAACTTTTCCTTCAGGTTCTGTGAAAGAAACCTGCCATTTTCCAGAAACATCATGTTTAGCTGTTTCTGAATCGGGAGCAAATCTATAGGAGTCACCCAAAGAAGCAGAAAAGGCTCCTCTTCTGTCGGTGTTGTTATCTAATTTTTTGGTGTAAACTCCATTCATATTTCCACCTGAAACATGAGCCACTATTTCGGCGTCAAAAACCTCCATAGTAATATGGAGTGAATCGTTTTCGAAAAAGGCATTATCTAAAGCTAGTCTTTCATCACCATTTATAGCAAAAACGCTTATGGAGTCATTCTTTGTTTCTATTTCTAAGTTAAAAGGAATGTTCCCAATTACCGTTGGCACTTCAGCACGCCAAATGCCGTCAATACTTGGTTTGGTTTCACTTTGGCATTGCCATAATAAAACGGCAGTAAGTATTAAAAGAAGTTTTCTCATTGCTACAAAATGTAATTTCTATTCACTAAACGCTTCTCAGCGGACAATTAACTACTTTTGTAAATCAAAAAACTCGCTTTTAAGTTCATGTCAAATCTTGATTATCATGTTCCTGTAATGCTTCCTGAGTGTCTGGAAGGTTTAAATATTAACCCTGACGGTATTTATGTTGACATTACCTTTGGTGGCGGAGGGCACTCCAAGGCCATTGTGGATAAATTAGAAAATGGCAAGCTGTATAGTTTTGACCAGGATGAAGACGCAAAAAAGAATGCAGAGGGGTTTGACAAAAGTAAGTTCACTTTTATTCAGGCTAATTTTCGTCATATCAGAAAATTTCTTCGAGTACATGGTGTCAAAAAAGTAGATGGAATTTTGGCTGATTTAGGAGTATCGTCATACCAAATTGACACGCCAGAGCGTGGTTTTTCTACACGTTTTGACGCAGACCTTGACATGCGAATGAACAGAAAAACGGGGCCTACCGCTAAAGATGTTATAAACAACTACGAGGTAGCCGAATTGCATAAGATTTTGGGTATGTATGGTGAAATTAAAAACGCCAAAACTGCTGCTCAAACAATAGACATGGCGAGGTCAGGTGGCCCCATTGAAACCATAGAACAACTAAAGGATGTTTTAGACAGTTGTGCACCCAAATTTAAAGAATTCAAATATTACGCTCAGGTTTTTCAAGCACTAAGAATTGAGGTGAATGAAGAAATGAAAGCTCTAGAAGAGTTTTTGTTCCAAGTTCCTGATTTACTGAATCCTAGAGGTCGATTGGTAGTAATGTCATATCATTCTTTAGAAGACAGGATGGTGAAGAATTACATCAAGAGTGGCTACCTAGACGGGCATCTTGAAAAGGATTTTTTCGGGAATGTGCTTAAGCCATTAAATGGCGTCACACGTAAGCCTATTATCGCAAACGATATTGAACTTCAAACCAACCCAAGGTCGCGAAGTGCTAAGTTACGTATAGCAGAGAAACCCGAAAAATAGGCAGCGAAACACCCGATTTGTTTTAAGCTTTAAAAAGCTTCAAGTTTATCTCAGAAATGATTTTGGTTTTTTAGAATAGGATTACTTAACTTTGATTAAGTGCTTTAATATAATAATTCCTAATAATCATGTCTTTCAACGTACCTAAAGGTCAGCGGAAAGAGCCATTAATGTCCAGATTGGCCAATAAGTTCAATTTTGGAGAATGGATTTCTGACACCCTAAATATTTCCGAAGAACTCCCCACTTCCATGCTTAAGAAGGTTGGGTTTGCGTTTATGCTAGTTCTTACCTACATCTTTTTTCAGCATAATTTTGAAACGCTTATCAGAGGTTTGGATAAAGCCGAGAGAGAAATCAAAGAAAAAAGAGCAGAGTATATCTCTCACAAATCCTCTTACATGTTTAAAAGTAAACACTCTCAGGTTTCTACGGCCCTAGAGAGCAGAGGTCTTTTGAGGAACATTGAGCCGCCTGTCAAAATTGTAGTAGCCCAATAAAACCGAAAAAGAAAATGAGCAGTATAAAAGGTCAAATTCAGAGTCGGTCTTTGTGGATGTTTGCATTCATGGGCTTAATAGCCGTGACTATTGTTTGGGGAATTTTAAGTGTCCAAAACAATGAAAAATATAAGAACTCAACCGTAGAGAGGAATCTCATTTATGAGAAAGAAATACCAGCTATGCGAGGTAATATTTATGGTTCAGATGGGAAAAGTTTGTTGGCTACATCTGTTCCTTATTACTATGTTGGGCTTGATGTTAAACAGGCGTCAGACGCTGTTTTTAATGCAGGAATTGATGAACTAGCCAAGAAGCTTTCGGTCCATTTTCAAGACAAAACTTGGAATGAGTACAAGTCTCAAATAGTAAGCAAAAGAAAGTCGAAAAGAAGTCGCTATTTAAGGTTGACAGGGAGAAGAATCTCTCATCAAGAAAAGATGGAAATTTCAGAGTTTCCTCTTTTTAAAGAAGGGCCATATAGAGGAGGGGGAGTTTTTGAGAAAATTTCAACACGCTCTTTGCCATTTAATGATATGGCAAAAAGAACTATCGGGAGTTTGGATAGAGACACCAAAACCAGAGGTCTTTTCGGGATTGAGTTTAGCTATAATAATTATTTGGCAGGAAAGAATGGTAAATCTTTGTTTAAGAGATTGGCCGGAGGCGTAAATCAGCCACTAGATTCTGAAATTAATGAAGAGGCTATTCCTGGTCAAGATGTGGTTACTACTTTGGATGTTAATTTTCAAGACATTGTAGAACATGCTTTGAGAGAAAAAGTAACGCAAACAAATGCAAACTTTGGTACGGCTATAGTGATGGAAATAGCTACAGGAGAAATTAAAGCCTTAGCAAACCTTAGTCGAAGAACTAGAAATAATAATACGTCCTACATTGAAGATATGAACTATGCCGTTTTGGCCGCTACGGACCCAGGTTCTACCTTTAAACTGGCTTCTATGATGGCTATTTTAGAAAAAGGAAACCTGAGTGGAAATGATTGGGCGGCCAACTGTACCGGAACTATTATGCACCGTGGTAAAAAGTTTACTTGTGACCATGAACACGGAAACATTACGGTTAAAGAGGTCTTTGAGAAGTCGTGTAATATTGGTGTTTATAAATTAATAGAACGTGTTTTTGGCTCAAACGGCATTGATGATTATTTGACCTATATCTCAAAATACAGATTAGATAAGCCAATCGGCTTTCAGCTCAAAGGAGAGAAAAACCCTTACTTCAAAAATGGTTCAGATAAAACCTACAGTAAGTTTACTTTGCCTTGGATGAGTATCGGTTACGAAAGTCAAATCTCACCTATTCAGATGCTTGCGTTTTATAACGCAGTAGCAAATGACGGCTATTGGGTAGAGCCTTTTTTGGTAAGAGAAATCAAAGAAGGTAATAAGCAAATAGAGCAGTACAATAATGTCAAAATATCAAAGCGAATAGCTCCAGATGATGTTATTGAGTTAGCTCAGCAGATGATGAAAGGTGTGGTAAAAGACGGAACTGCAAAAGGAATTAGCAGTGGCTTCTGTAAAGTGGCCGGGAAAACCGGAACGGCTCAAAAGTTAGACGCCAAAGGTTATAATAAAGGGAGGTACTTTACGTCTTTCATAGGATATTTTCCTGCAGATAATCCTAAATATACCGCAGCGGTAGTTATTGATGAACCTAGGGGAGATTTGGTGTATGCATCGCAGGTATGTGCACCCGTTTTTAGAGATATTGCAGATAAGATTTTTGCTTATGATGTGGCTATTCACCCTGCTTCCATGAAGTTGCAGCAGAAGAATTTGATAGCCAAACAGCAAAAGACCGGAATGGCAGGAGATTTTCAAGAAATAGCAGATGAGCTTGCTATTGATATGGAGCCAATTGAAGTTGATGGGATGGTGAAATTTGGAGTTGCTGAAAATGATTCGGTGTATTGGAAACCTATTAGAACTACAGACGGGATACCAAATGTATCCGGAATGACGCTTAAAGATGCCTTGCCTATTTTAGAAAACAAAGGCTACGTGGTTCGGCACCAGGGTTTTGGAAAAGTGGCCGACTATGGCTTAGTTAATAGTGGAGTAGTTAATTTAATATTGAATTAGTATTGACAGAATCAGACCTTTTATTAACCTACGAACGTATTAAAGAACCTTTTTTTACAAAGAGAAGGTTCAAACATGCCGACCTAGTAAAACTGCTTGAAAAGTGTTCTTTTCAAAAAGAAGAAATAGGTGAATCCTTTGAAGGGAGAGCCATTTTTAAAATCAAGCTTGGAACAGGCAAAAAGCAAGTGCTCCTTTGGTCACAAATGCATGGTAATGAGGCTACGGCTACCATGGCTATTTTTGACATTTTAAACTTCTTTGCAGACTCTTCAAATAGTTTTGTAGAAGATATTTTGACTGGACTTACTTTGCACTTTGTTCCAATGCTTAATCCCGATGGGGCGGAAAGGTTTACCAGAAGAACGGCTCAGCAGATTGACATGAATAGGGATGCTCTTGCTTTGGTTTGTCCAGAAAGTAAGCTTTTAAAAAAGTTGCAAGACGAGATTAAGCCAGCTTTTTCTTTTAACCTTCATGATCAAAATGTGCGGTATTCTGCTGGTGCTACTAAAAACCAAGCAGCTATTTCGTTTCTAGCTACGGCCTATAATGAAGCCACAGATTGGAATGAAAACAGGACTAGGGCCATGCAGGTTATCTGTGAAATGAATGCCATTTTGCAGCAAATCATTCCTGACAAAGTAGGGCGTTTTTCAGACGAGTTTGAACCTAGAGCCTTTGGCGATAATATTCAAAAATGGGGTAGTAGTCTTATTTTGATAGAGTCTGGCGGTTATGGCACTGACCATGAAAAGATGTATTTGCGTAAGCTTAACTTCTTGATAATTTTAAAGGCTTTAGAAAGCATAAATAAGCAGACATATAAAAGAAGGGAGTTGGTAGACTATAATGCCATTCCTACAAATCAGAAATGCCTTTTTGATTTACTGATCAAAAATGTCAAAATGGATGGTGAAAAAGTAGACATTGGAATTAATAAAGACGAGGTTAATATTGATAACGCCACCAACTATGAATTCAAAAGTGTAGTGGAAGATATTGGTGACATGTCAACCTATTGGGGCATTGAAGAGTTTGATGCTACGGGTTTTGAATTGAGGCCTTTAGCCAAATTTTCAGAAATATTAACATCTTATAATGTCAAGAAAGAGGATATGGGGCGTTTAGAGTTTGAGAAAAAGGCTAATTTCGCATTGATGAAAAACGGTGAACTCTGCCATTTGGTTTTAAATGGTGAATTTGTTGCTGTGCCGTCCTGAAAATATTGACTGTCAAACTTAGAATTTTATTCGTTTTATTGATTTCTCTCATTGCTTCGCAAAGCAATGGGCAGAAACTGTGGTCGGTTTATGGCAAAGTTTTAAATAGCAAAAGTCAAAGCCCACTCTCTTCCCTAACAGTTACTAATCAAAGAACAGAGCACGTAGTGGTGACTAATAAGTCGGGTGACTTTTTCATCAGAGCCGCAGAAGGTGATTCGTTAATTATTAAGGGGATTGGTTTTGGAGAAACAGCCATTTATTGGGATAAATCTGTTGGACATCCTACCATTGGTTTGGAACAACAAGCCATTGCCCTGGAGGAGGTGGTGGTAAGAGATAAACGCACTGAAACCATAGAAAGAGAGATAAAAGCCTTTCTGGAAAACCCAAGAAATGCACAAAGCATGAAAAGGGATATAGTGGGTAATTTGGTTAAGACCACGGCAGCAGGAGGCCTTGGTGGTGGAGCAGGACTATCTATTGACGCTCTTTATGACTTATGGAGTAAAGAGGGGAAATCAAAGCGAAAAGCGGCAGAACTAGAGTATCAAGACCTGAGAAGATTTTATATAGAACTGCGTTATAACAAAGGTAAAGCAGCCACTATCACCAATCTGAAAGACCCAGACCTAACCGAGTTTATGGAGTATTGTAAGTTGGGTGACGAGTTTATTCTAAACGCCAGCGACTACGATTTAACCTACCAAATCATGGTATGCCTTAGAGAGTTTAATAACACCGCAAGTTTCCCTGTTTTGAAGTCTAATTAAGCATTAACTTTTCTATTTCTTCGGTGGTATTCTTCCCTAGAATTGGTGGGGTCTTCTTTCCGTAAATGTGATGTCCCTAAGGGACATTTTGGTTTACGACCTTAATCACTTTTACCAATGTTTTGTCCCGCTGGGACAACAGATTGTCGAAATATAACTCTATCTCTGTCAAGTTCTGTAAGGGGATTTTAATTGATATAGATGTCCCGTAGGGACAAAACCTAGTTAGAAGAAGAATGTTTTATTGGTTGAAAATGTCCCATTAGTACCTTGGTGGAGAAAAATCAATCAAAGAACAGGGTGCTCCAATAGGGATATTAGTCGGCATAGGTATTTGTACGATTGTCCCTTTAGGGACAGAACCTCGGTATAACGAGGTTTCTTGTGAGCGAAAGTCGCGTAGTGGCAAAACCTCGGTAGAAGAATGTCTTATGGGTTGAAAATGTCCCGTTAGGGACAATACACCGGTAGAAAGAATTTAGTAAGAGAAGAGCTTGTCCCTTAGGGACAAAACACTAATGAATTTTAGAATATGGTGTCCTTTAGTGGCAAAACCTCGGTAGAAAAATGTCTTATTGGTTGAAAATGTCCCGTTAGGGACGATACCTTGGTAGAAAAAAATCAAAGAGCAGAATGTCTCTTAGGGACAAAACATTAGGCGAATAATCAATAACCCCTCCCTAACCCCTTCCAAAAAGCTAGCCATTTCTTTACGTACAGCACTCACCGGTTTCATAAGGGTGAAACCTTTAGCACAATTCATTATTGGGCCGTATAATCAGTAGTATCTCTTCTAGACCAGTTGTCTTTTACTAAATACATTACATATTCCTCAAAGGTTTTGCATTCAAAACAAGACCCAAAACCATCTGCACTTAAATTCTTATTTTCCATTGACTCAAAAAACTTCTCATTGATCTCCAACTCGCCATTACTTTTACGCTTGAGGTAGTGGCGGAAAATGTTTTTGTAGGCTAGGTCACTTAGTTCTTCGAAAGTATGAGGTGTTTCAGGTGATTTTCTAAAAAGCACAATAGTAGGACCGCCAAAGAAGTACCAATTTCCTTCAATTTTTACCCCATACATATAAGTTAAATCGTCAGAAATATGCTTTTCTCCGATTCTTCTAAGTTCGGCAAATACAATTTTATCTTTTGCTTTGTTCATTGCTATTATTGAATCAACTCTTACTTCTACCGTAGGTTTATAATTATATCCTTCTAGTTGGTTTTTTTTCCAATTGTTTATGGTATCATTTATAGTAATCATCAATTCATCGGAATTGAATGTTTGATGCTGAAAATCTTTAACAATCTCTTTCCTAATAGTACTTACAGAGCCGTCTTTTACTCCACAGGACGAAGTCAATATTATCAAAATCAGAATTGCTTTACTTTTGGTCAATATATCCATTTCTATCTATTCCTTTAACTCTTTCAAACACCCACCAATAATTAGAAATTGAATGAGATTCTATAAAGTCTTTGGGTATGTCTTTACCATTGCCTGCTAATTTTTATTCAATAACCCTCCCTAACCCCTTCCAAAAAGCTAGCCATTTCTTTGCGTACAGCACTCACGGGTTTCATAAGGGTGAAACCTTTAGCACAATTCATTATTGGGTTGCATAATCAGTAGTATCTCTTCTAGACCAGTTTTTTTGCACTAAATACATTACATATTCCTCAAAAGTTTTACACTCATAGCAAGGGCCATATCCAGTAGATACTACTGGGTTGTTTTTGTTTTCCATAGAGTCAAAGAACTTCTCATTTATCTCCAACTCGCCATTTTCTTTACGTTTAAGGTAGTGGCGGAAAATGTTCTTGTAGGCTAGGTTGCTTAGTTCTTCGAAGGTGTTGGGAGTGTTTTGTTTCTTTCTGAATATCACTAAGGTCGGACCAGTAAAGAAATACCATTTCTCTTTAATTTTTGCCCCGTAGAGATATTCAATATCATCTTGTTTACATTCAGGTTTATTACATTGAATGAGAATGGCCCCAATAAGTTTATTCTTTTCTTCATTTAGACAAATTACACTATCCACTAAATATGGAAATGTATGAATAGACATAAATGATGTTAGTCTATTTTCACTATAGACGTTTAATGAGTCATTAATTAGTTTATATATTTCCTTAGTCTCAAAAGTTGAATTATGTGCAGAAAGTTTGTTTTCATCATGACTTGAATGACTATCATTCTTATTACAAGAAAATAATATAACAATAAGTAAAAGAAAGTTTATTCTATTTTTCATTTATAAAACCTTTTTGATCTTTAATTCTATCAAACACCCACCAATAATTAGAAATTGAATGAGATTCTATAAAGTCTTTGGGTACATTTTTACCATTGTCTACTAATTTTTATTCAATAACCCTCCCTAACCCCCTCCAAAAAGCTAGCCATTTCTTTGCGTACAGCACTCACGGGTTTGGTGAAATTATTATTCATTAGGGCAAAAGTTAGTGTTCGGCCTTTTTTAGTTTTTATAAAACCTGCCAAATTATAAACACCGCTCATTGAGCCAGATTTGGCCCAAATATAGATTTCTTGGTTTTGCCCAATTTTTGGCAGAATATAAAATGTTTGGCTTAAACCTATTTCGTTTTTGATTTTTTGAAGCAAGAAAACGAGGTCATTTGGTGTAAATATATTATATCTTGAAAGCCCAGAGCCATCTACCCATCTTGGTTTTTGAGGCAGGTCGGCCAATTTATTTTCTAGCATATAAGTTATGGCAGCTTTTACAGAGAGTGAGTCCGAAATTTGACCACTTGCCATGAGCATGAGTTGCTCTGCCAGCATGTTATCACTGTGCTCTAACATGGGTATAATAAGGCTATCTCTTGACTCAGAAAAGAGCGTAGTGGTTTGGTAATTATAAATATGCTTAGCCTGATAAATAACCGAAACTTTAAGGGTGTCAGAGAGTAAAGCGGCTATGGTTTCACCATCGGTTTTGAATGGGATTTTGAGATTATTAAGACGAGTGCTATCTGCATAAGTAAAATAGTTTTCAGCATCTGCTCTTAAAATCTTCGCTTTTTGATTCCCTACATTTTGAGTGAAAGTTTTAAAATAAGGTGGTTCGGTACTTCCCTGATCAAAAGTTACCAAGTTTCCGTACATCGGAAGTGCCGAAACTTCTGCTTGGTAAGCCTCTAAATAGTCGTCCCACATCCAGCCTTGGCCAAAGTGTTTATCTTGAAAATTGGCATTTGAGAAAACGAGCTTCTTATCAGTCTTACTCTCTAAAAATTCTAATGTCTTATTTTCTAAAAAGTCTTTGCGAAGAAAAGTAGGGTCACCGGTTCCCCAAAAGAAGAGGGTGTCTGGGGTCTCATAATATTTTAAGGCAGGTATTTGCTCTCCTAATAAACTAATGCTGCTATACCAAGTAAAGAGTTTGGTGGTGCTGGCCGGGCTAAAGTATTTGCCAGCGTTTTGTTGGAAAAGGGTGTCACCAGTAACGGTATCAATAAAAAGGTAGCCCAAATGATGACAAACATCATTTGGGCTAATAATATTATTAGTGATTTTCTGAACCTGACAAGCCCCCAATAAGGCTATTAACAAAAGCGAGACGAGGGTGTTTTTCATAAATTGCTGAATTGATGGCTCAATTTAGCAATTCGGGTCATTAATATCACATGATTCTGCTTCGGTAGCTTCCATTTTATTGCTGACATCCTTAATAGTGTCAATGAAAACCTGAGGCGGTTGAGCACCACTGAAGGCATATTTATTATTGAAAATAAAAAACGGAACGCCAGTTACACCCATTTGCTGGTAATTTCTAATCTCTTGCGTTACCCAGTAGGCTATCTCTTGGTCGTTAATTACAGAGAGGGTGTATTCTTCTTCCCAGTCAAATTCTTTCATGATTTTGACCAAAGTTGCGTCCTGAGTCAAATCTAATACCTCTTCAAAATTAGCCTTGAAGAACCTTTCTTTTAAGCTATCTGCAAAACCTTCTTTGCTGGCCATATGAAGCAGTTGATGCATTTTCATGGTATTTGGGATGGTCTTGGCAGACTTAAAATCAAAGTCAATTCCTACACCATCTCCAGCACTTATTAAATTCTCTGCTAGCATTTCATAGCGTTCCATGCTGCCAAATTTATTTGCCATGTATTCCTCTTTATTAGCCCCTTCTGCTGCAATGTTTGGGTCTAACTGGAAAGGATGCCAGTTTATATTAAGGTCGTATTCTTCTAATGATTTTGCCGCCTCTTCTAGTCGTTTTTTTCCTACGTAACACCACGGACAAGCTATGTCCGAAACGATGTCAATGTTGATTTTCTTTTTCATACCTCTTAAACATTTAAAGTTTTGAATAGTTCAAACCGTGGAGAGGTTCTATTTGAATCAATTTTTTGATATTTACGGTATGAGAAGTTACGATGTTGTAATAGTAGGCAGTGGTCATAACGGCCTAGTGGCTGCCTGTTATTTGGCTAGAGCGGGTAAAAAGGTATTGGTTTTAGAGAAGAATGATTACATCGGTGGAGCTACTACTTCTCAAAAAACTTTTCGAGACTTTGAAGCATATTTGTCCCGGTATTCTTATTTGATAAGCCTATTTCCTACTGAAATCCTGGATGATTTAGGTATTCAAATAGAACTTTTGACAAGGAAAACTGCTTCTTACACCCCTTATGGTGAAAATGATGGTTTGTTGCTTAGCAATGAGAGTGAGCATATTTCTAAAGCCTCTGTTTTGGCTTTAGGTTACGGAGAACAAGAGTGGGAAGGCTATCAAAAACTACTTCAGATGCAGGCGGAGTTTGCCGATTTGGTTTGGGACTCTCTTTTAGAGCCTTTGAAATCAAAAGAGGCATGGAGGGAAACCTTTGATGAAAAAGGGAAAATAGATATTTGGGAAGCTTTTGTAGAAAAACCAATAGGCGAACTCATAGAAAAGTATGTCAAATCTGATGTACTCCGCGGAGTTTTATTGACCGATGGTAAAATAGGAGCATACACCCATGCTTTTGATAAATCATTACTACAAAACAAAACTTTTATCTATCATATTATTGGCAATAAAACTGGGGAGTGGCGAGTGCCAAAAGGCGGAATGGGGGCTTTGGTAAGTCAGCTGCATCAAAAGGCGGTGGATTTAGGTGTGGAGTTTGAAACAAATACAGAAGTAGAGACTATCGAAAACAAAGCGGTGTATGTAAATGACGAAAGAATAGAAGCCGAAAATATATTGCTTAATGCCGCTCCGCAATTATTGGGAAAGTTGGTTTCAAATGACTTGAAAGTTAAATACGGGTTTTCAAACGAAAAATATGAAGGTTTAGATGGCACAGCTTTTAAGATAAATATACTGTTAGAGTGTTTGCCAAAATTAAAAGATAAGTCTGTGAGTTCGGAAGAGGCTTTTGCAGGAACATTCCATATCAATCAAAACTATGATCAGCAGGCTCACTCTTTTGAGCAAGCTAAAGAAGAGCAAATTCCAGAGGAGTTTCCGTGTGAAATGTATTGTCATACTTTGACAGATACTTCCATCATGTCAAAAGAATTGACCGATAAGGGCTTTCATACTATCACGGTTTTTGGCCTAGATATGCCTTATTCTCTTTTTTTGGAAGATAATGAAGGGGTAAAGACAATGGTTTGGAAGAAGTTTTTAACCGGAATTAATAAATATTTGGAAGAGCCTTTTGAATCATGTATTGCCGAAGACTCCAACGGCAATTTATGCTATGAGTGTAAAAGTGCCTTAGATTTAGAAAATGATTTGGGCTTGCCAAAAGGAAATATTTTTCATAATGACCTTAGTTGGTTTTTTGCGGAGCATCTAAGTGAAGAAGACACTTGGGGAGTGGAAACGGTGTTTCCTAACATTTTTATTTGCGGCTCAGGAGCCAAAAGGGGCGGAGCTGTAAGTGGCATAACAGGAATAAATGCCGCTATGAAGGTTTTGGAACAAAAAAACCTCTCTGAGCACTAGGCTAGAGAGGTTTCAAATATGAAATAGGTCTAAGTTTATTTTAACTCAGCACATACTTTCTTAATTCTGCCTATTGCTTCTTCCAATGCCTCGTCAGATGCAGCAGTAGAAATTCTAATACAATTAGGTGCACCAAAACTTTCGCCAGCTACAGTAGCTACGTGAGCGTTAAGGAGTAGGAACATGCTAAAATCATCACTATTGTTAATTTTAGTTTCACCATTTGACTTTCCGAAGAAATCGCTGATATCTGGGAATGCGTAAAATGCTCCATCAGGTGTATTAACTTTAAAACCTGGAATAGACTTTAAACCGTCTACTACTAATTTTCTTCTAACTAGATATGCTCTCTTCATAGTTTCAGAAGAAGTCATATCATCCCATGCTACCACAGATGCTCTTTGAGCTATATGATTCGTTCCAGAAGTGACCTGACCTTGAAGTTTAGTAATTCCTTTCGCAATCCATTCTGCTGCTCCTATGTAACCAATTCTCCAGCCAGTCATAGCAAAACCTTTTGCCATTCCGTTAACAGTAATAACTCTGTCTTTTATGGCAGGAATAGAACCAATACTGAAGTGACCTTCATCCATAAAATTGATATACTCATAAATCTCATCAGCTAGTACAAAAACGTTTTCGTGCTTTTCTACCACTTTAGCTATGGCTGTAAGCTCAGCTTTGCTAAATACTGCTCCTGTAGGGTTAGAAGGAGAAGAAAACATGATGACCTTAGTCTTATCTGTGATGGCAGCTTCAAGTTGCTCAGGAGTAACTTTAAAGCCATTTTCAAAAGAACCTTTAACTATCACTGGCGTTCCTTCTGCTAATTTTACCATTTCAGAGTAACTCACCCAGTAAGGTGCAAAAATTACTACTTCGTCACCTGTATTAACCATTACCTGAAGGGCATTGGCCAAAGAGTGCTTAGCACCAGTAGAGACTACAATATTAGCTGGAGCCCAGTCAATATTATTGTCACGTTTAAATTTGTCTGCAATTGCCTTTCGTAACTCAGGAATACCTGGTACAGGTGTATATGAGTGGAAACCTGCGTCAATAGCTTTTTTAGCTTCTTCACAGATGTGATCAGGTGTTTTAAAATCGGGCTCTCCGATTGAAAGGTTGATAACGTCATGTCCCTCATCGCGTAGTTCACGAGATTTTTGAGACATGGCAATGGTAGCTGATGCTTCCAAGTTTTGGATACGTTCAGATACTTGATGTGCTGCAGACATTTTGTTAAGTTTTGTTTACCGTAAAAATCGGGGCAAAAATAGGTTCTTATATCGCGATATGAAACCGAAAATTGAACTATTTTCTATTTGCCTCCTTTTGATGGGAATTATGCGTTGGGTTTTTCACTGTGGATTGATAATAAGCCATATAAAAAGCACTCCATTTCGTTTTAAAATGGAGTGTCTTTTATTTGTTATTGTATGGAAGTAATATTATTTGAATGTGTTTGTTGCAGCAGGGCAAAGTTTTTTTATCCTAATTATGAATAAAAACGCATCCACCATTTAGTCTATTTCTTTAAAGACTAGGCGGCGTCGCTGTCGTAAAAAGGTTTTAATGATATCGCTACACCTATGAGTTGATTTCTTCCTCTAAGGTTTAGTTTTTGCATTATGTTAGCTCTGTGGTTGTTAACGGTAGCAGGACTTATTAAAAACTGTTTAGCAATTTGTGGAGTAGTGTTAGAGTCTGATAAAGCTTGCATTATTTGAAGCTCTCTTGGAGTAAGAGATTTAAGCACAGAGGTGTCCATTTCTAGTTCACCTATTTCTTCTTTATAACTCTTATTTATTTCTTTTTTGACGCTTTGCGATGTGTATTGTCTTCCTGCTCTTATTTCTTGAAGAGCAAAAAACAGCTCGCTCATGCCGTCAAACGTGTGAATGTGGCCAGAAACATTAAGCTTTTGAAAAACCTGCCTTGCATCCTTAGCATTCTGAGATAAAAAGATAAAGGAGCCCTTGAAAGACTCTCTATTTAGTTTGTTAACAATCTCTAAACCACTATAATCTGTGATAGAGTTACTAACTATTATTACGTCTGGCTTATATTTGGTAGACTTTTTGAATGCATCCTCACCAGAGGTGGCGTAGGATACAACCTCGTATTCCCTCTGTTCTAATGATTCACGAAGAACTTCGCATATCAATGTACTTCTGTGAATCAATAGAACTTTGGGTAATGTTTGCATATTAATATTTCGTTGGAAACACTATTTTTCTTCTTATTCTAATATTCCTAAATTAAGGAAGAGGAATAGTAGAGCAAGGAAGAGGAATAGTAGAACATGGAAGAGGTATAGTAGAACAAGACTTAAAAGAATTCTTGGTAGAATTGTTCAATTTTGTTACTGTTGTTTTTCTGATTTCGAGATTGATTTTTCTCATGATTAAAATTGATTATTTGATTGATTAAAATTTACTATACAAATGTCGTGGACATCCTGATAGTAGAGAAATATAAAGTGCACATAACGTTATTTGCTATATAAAAAGCTTTTTTAAGTATAAGACCAGTATGAAAGACTCTTTTCCAGTTTCCTTTTTTGAACATATTAGAAGAAATAAGGCAGAAATTATGCTCCATGTTTTAGGATGGAGTATCTATTATTTGGTTGATTTTATCTTTGTTATAGGGTTTACCTCAGATTTAACCTCCAGTGCTGTAATGACTTATTTCAGTACAATCTTCATTTATACATTCTGCTTTTACTTCATAGTTGAGATTTACAAGAGGTTTTTTCCGAAGCAAATGATAAAGGGTATTTTGATTAGTCTTATCACTGTAGTGATCTTCTCTATACTTAATAGTTTGTGGGATATATATATTATACGATATGACAAATCAATTCTTAAGCTTGAATCAAATCCATGGCACGTATATCTTTTTGAAACTTGGCGTTTTTCCACTTCCGCTCTGTATGCTTTTGCTTATTGGATATATTTACAGCGTATTGATGACCAGCGATTAAGAAGGGAGGCTGAGAAGCAGTTGCACAGTGCAGAAATTGCCTTTTTAAGAGCTCAAATAAACCCTCATTTTTTGTTTAATACTTTAAATTTTGTTTACGGTAATGTGGCCGAGAAGAGCACAGAAGCGGGAAATGCTATTCTTTCGTTAACCAAACTTCTTCGCTATTCAGTGGAGAGCACAAAGACCGAAAATAGTAGTTTAAGAAGAGAGGTAGAAGCGGTTACCGAGTATCTCGTTCTTCAAAAACTAAGATTTGGAGGTCGGGCGTATGTCGACTTTGAGAAGTCCGGTTTGTTTATGCTTTTTGTTATTCCTCCTTTGGTATTACTGAGTCTTGTTGAGAATGCTTTTAAGTATGGAATTATTGATGATGAGGATAATCCAATAAAAATAAATTTAAACGTTGATAAAGATGGTCTGAAATTTGTATGCTTTAATACAAAACGTCTAGATTTTAAGGATCGAGAGACCACATCTGTGGGTATAAAGAACATAGAAAGGCGATTGGAATTAACTTATGGAAGTGATTACAATCTACTAGTAAATGAGGATGATGATACCTATGAAGTGATATTAACTATACTTTGGAAGAAGTAAGTTTCCCAATAGGAAATTACGTTTTATCTGATTACAATTGTGTATATTAAGGGGTAAGAGAGTTCTACTAAAAGAAAAAAAATGATATTAAGTGTAATTGTAGATGATGAATCTGCAGCAATTAAAGTGCTTGAAAACTACATCAAAAGGCTATCCTTTGTTGAAAACGTGGCATCTTTTTCAAATCCAGTGGAAGCTCTAACTTTTGTCAATGAAAACGATATTGACATGGTGTTTTTAGATATTAATATGCCGCACCTCACAGGTTTCAGCTTTATGGATATGCTCAAAGGCGACACCAAAATAGTTTTAACTACTGCATATTCTGAATATGCTATAGATGGCTATAAGTATGATGTGGTGGATTATTTAACTAAGCCAATTCCCTTTGATGACTTTTTAAGAGCTGTGCAAAGGGTTCAGAATAGGTTTTTAGCTGCTAGTACAGCAACAAAGCTTGAGTCGCTCAGCGATTATATTATGGTCAAAACGGAGCATAAAGGGAAGTATGTCAAAGTAAAATTTGAAAACATCCTTTACATAGAGTCTTTAAAAAACTATGTGGCTATTTATACACTTCAGAAAGAGCAAATAATTACTTTGCTAACCATGAAAGAGTTGGCCGAGAAGCTGCCTAAAGAACATTTTATCAGAACGCATAAATCTTTCATTGTCTCATTAAATCATCTTAAGTATGTAGATGGAGGGGAAATTGTACTTCAAACGGACAATGATAAAATCCCTTTAGGCATAACTTATAGAGATACTTTTTTTGAGCTTTTAGAGAGCAAAATGCTCCAGTAACAGTTTCTTTATTTCTTTTGCTGAGCTAATATTGATTTATAGCTTCTCATTAGAAAATCATAAATTACTAGTTCATGAAGCCTTGGCTGCGTTTTCATGATTCGGTTTATGCACATATGTGTAAGGCCAGCTAAAGCAGATTTTTCAAAACCAGCTTTCTTAGTCCAATCTTCTTCAAAAGGCATCACAGGTTTAAAACGTGAGATTTGGCTTAGCGTGTTGTTTACTTTTTGTCTTTGTTCACGATATAACTTATCAAGTTCCTTCTTTTTCTCTTGGTTTACTCCAAACTCTTCAGCAAAACCATTCCTTAAAGTGGTGATGAATCTAAGCTTGTTGGCAAGGTTGTATTCACAGTAGTTTAATAGATTGTCAATGCACTTTAGGCCGTATAGCCATCTAAGTTCTTCATTTTCGTTTTTTGTTATAAAATGTACGTAGGAGGAGCTTTCTTCATGAAAAATGCTTTCGGCATTCTCTATTCCTATGGCGGCATACCTTTCAAGCTCTCTTTCATATTTACCAAATTCCAGTTTCCAAATGTCCTTGTGATTAGATAAGTACTGGTTTAAAAGGGAAACAAGTTCTTGTCCTTTCTCTATATCTTTTAAGTGAAAGCGTATTCTTAAGTGAAGGTCAGGATCACGAAGCCTAATGAAAAACCATTTATCTATCAAGTTTCTATCAAAGGCTGTTTTTAAAACCTCCGATATTTGATTTGAAAGTATACTGTCAAAGGTAGATAAGGGAGCATAAAGCTTTATATAGAGCCAGTTATGTTCAATTAGGCTTTCTTTGGAATTTAACGTTTTTGTTGATGTAGCTTCGTCTAAGGTTTCATTTTGTGGAACAGCGTAGGTTTCCCCTGATTTAATTAAAGAGCCAATAAATTGATTAAGCATTGGTTCTCCTTCAAAATTCTTAACTGCCTGATTTTTATCAAAAAGAAACTCTTTTAGTGTAAGGCTTTTTTTGTTTTTGACAGAATTCATAAAGAGTTTGATTAAAAACTCGCTTTCGCTATTTATTAATAGGTCATTATCACCCTCTGAAATAACAAAAAGTTGGGGCATTTTTAGTTTTTTGTGCCATTCATTGAAGTCGTTTATAGATTTCAGTTTATGTATTTCTGACAAAGGGGAATGTTGAAATTTCCAAGTAGCTAAGCTCAAAACTATTCCTTTATAAGACACTCTGGGATAGAAAGATTGCTGTTGGTTCCAATTTAATTTTATGCTGCCATCTAAACCTTGAAACTGTAAATCGTAAAGGAACTTGTAAACGGGAAGATCTGCTTCACCTACATTATGCGTGCAGTTTAGTTTTGGTATAATTATCTCATTTGTCTTAAGGTTTTTAAGGAATAGTTTTTCTTCTTGAATGAGTATTGCCAAATCTTTAAGAGCAATGGTCTCTTGAGCTTTGCCAACTCCCCAAAAGGAAATTTCATGTTTAAAAACAGACCTTCGGGATAAAACATTTCCGAGTTTGCTATTTGGTAGATGAATTATTTCAGCAAAGCGAACGCTCGGATTATTCTTTCTTTCTTCCTTACTTATTTTGTCAACTAGGTTCCCTAAAGCTTCTGAGCTGTTGGCAAATCGACAAATGAGGTTTATAGCACTACTTCCGCCTGCGGCTTCTAAGTAAAGTTTATTTTCCGATATTAACCTAAACAGAACGGAGCAGCTTGCACTTAAGTTTAAGTCATAATTTAATTCTGGAAGGTTTTCATCTTCCAATTTTACTTCATATTGATTTCGTTTTATAGCTTTTTCAAGAAGATTATCTAAGAAGGTTTCTTTCTTCTTGTCGGTGTTGGATAGAGTTAAATTTTGAAAAGGGACAAAATTTAAATTTTCTATTAAAGGGGCAGGAGCAATGTCAAATTCTTGGTCATATCCCAGTCCTTTTTCGGTATCTAATGCAATCGGCAGAGCGACCTCCTGAGAACCAAATCGCCTTTTAAATCGAGCTTTGAATTCATTTAGTCTATTATTTTCTGTTCTTTCTTGTAATGTGTTTATTACCGCAAGGGCTTCTAGTATCTCTTTTTGAAGGTTTTGATCTAAAGAGGAATTAATCTTTAAATTAAAGAAGCATTCTGTATGAAATGTTTTCTGGTTTAGGGCGTTTGCTGAAATATCATATTTTTTAATGTTATTTTGCTTACAAGCGTCTAGCTGATTTAGTTTTTCTTTGATGCTTGTTAGTTCATGGCTTTTATTTGTGTCAAGTTTTCTATGCAGTGTAATTAAATCGCCAAGCTTATCTGGTGAGTTCAATGATGGTTCAGCTTTATTCACTAGTATCTGGCAATCAATCAAACTTGCTAAAAAATCAAGTGCGTCTTGTTCGTCTACACCTTCTTCTTTAAGGACTTTGGTAAGTTGATTTAAAGAAAGCCCATTTTCGGTTTTTTCTAATAGGAATAAAAGGAAATCGTTTTTTTCAAGAGCTGATATCTGAAAAGTAACTTGATCATTTTCAAAGGTTTTTTCTAAGTACCTTATTTCATCGTGTAAGATATAATAGCTTGAATTCGGGAAATATTTGACCTGCGAAATAAATTCAGGAGATTCACTAATGCCTTTATACAAATCATTAATGAAACCAAAGTCTAGTTGCGTTCTTCTTTGTACGCTATTTCCTATAACTATTCTTGTTTTATCTCCCCATTTTAAGGTCGAAGTTCCAGCAAAAAGGCCAAAAGGGGTGCTACGGGCATGGCTTCTTATTATATACTTAGCGGCACTCCTTAAAACGCCCTTTTGGCTTTTCTCAGAGAGTGTCCCTGTGTTAAAATCAAGTATAGCTTGATAAAGAGATGGGGAAGCTAAAAACACAGTTTCAAGAAACCCCTGATTTTTAAGTAAGGTAATTATTTCTAATTCAGTCAGTTGACTCCTGAAAGGTTTTGCAGGAGTTCTTAAAACGAGCTCTGGCAAAAAAGTATATTTGGACATTTTAAATAGGGCGTAGGGGATAAAATCAATTAAAGTTACACTTTCACAGATAACTTTTAACGATTTGCTCGCTTTCTCCACATTTTTATTCAAATCTTTTAATTTTGCAGATAGAATATTAAAAAAATATGGGAAGAGCATTTGAATTTAGGAAAGCCAGAAAAATGAAGCGTTGGAGCTCCATGGCAAAAACCTTTACACGAATAGGAAAGGATATAGTAATGGCCGTCAAAGAAGGTGGGCCAGATCCTGCTACTAACAGTAGGCTTAGGGCAATTATTCAAAATGCCAAAGCGGCTAATATGCCTAAGACAAACGTAGAGAGTGCCATTAAAAGGGCTTCTTCAAAAGATCAAGAGGACTATAAAGAGGTTATATTAGAGGGCTACGGTTTATACGGAGTAGCTGTTTTGGTAGAATGTACTACAGATAATAATAAACGAACTGTTGCCAATGTTCGAAGCTATTTCTCTAAAACTGGAGGAAGTTTAGGAACAAATGGAATGTTGGATTTCATTTTTGACAGAAAGTGTGTTTTCAAAACAGAGAACAAAGAAGGTTTGGACTTGGAAGAGTTAGAACTTGAGTTAATCGACTTTAGTGTAGATGATGTTTTCTTAGATGAAGAAACCGGACATATTAACATTTATGGCGAGTTCGCTTCTTTTGGTGATGTTCAGAAGTATTTAGAGGAGAATGAGTTTGAGGTAGTAAGTTCGGGTTTTGAACGAATTCCAACTGATACAAAAGCACTATCAGAAGAGCAGGGAGCTGAGATAGATAAGCTTTTAGAGAAGCTAGATGAAGATGACGATGTTCAAAACGTATACCACAATATGGTTTTGGAATAGCGATTAAAGCAATTTGTATATAGAAAGTCCGGTAAGTTATCTTGCTAGACTTTTGTGTTTAAAAACTATAAAAGGCAATGTTGGAATAATTAAGTTCATCGCGGGAGACGAGATGAACTTTGTTTCTTTAAGAACTTATAAAAGAGTGGTTTAAAGAGCTTTTGTTAGATGTGGATCTTGGACTAATTATTGCTTCTTCTTTAATTAATGCAATTTTTTGTTGCAGAATTCTAGTACTTTTGTGTAAACCATATCAACTAGACTTGCGGTTTATTTTAATCACTTTATTGCAGCTACCATTGTTGGCAGTTTCACAAACTGCTATTCACGATCCTTCAGAATATTTTCTGCAGGTTCATAGGGCTGTTGAAAAGATTGAAATAGATGGAGAAGCAAATGAGGCTGTTTGGGACAAAGGGGAGTCTGTGGGAGCTTTTTGGCAGTTATTTCCTAGAGCGGAAAATAGGTCAGAGACCAAAACGAATGTTAGGGCAGCTTTTGATGATGACTTCATTTACTTTCTTATTGAGGCTTATGACAGTACCAACACCTACGTTGCTCAATCTTTAAAAAGGGATGCAAGCCTTGGATTAAATGATGGTGTGGCTATAATTTTAGATCCCATTAATAGAAAAAGTAACGGTTTTGTGTTTAGCTGTACACCAAACAACGTGCAGTCTGAATATCAGTATGGGACAAATTATGCTGGAATAACATATGCTTGGGATAATAAATGGTATTCTGAAGTAAAAAGGTATGATGATAAGTATGTTATAGAAATGGCTATCCCATTTAAGACATTGAGGTATAACGCCGCAAACACAAAATGGGGAATTAATATTTTAAGAAGCGATTTAAAAAACAATCAAGTTTCTTCATGGACCAAAATACCAGTACAGTTTTCTGCAGTAGATTTAGGTTATTTGGGCACAATGCAATTTGATAGCCCTTTGGGCAAAAGCAAAAGTAATATTTCAATAATTCCATATGCTATAGCCAGTGCTCATCATGACTCAGAAGATTATGATGCCGTTGGTTGGAATGGTTTTGCACCTAAGACGGGCGAAAATGATGAGCACCCCTATCACTTCAATGCTGGTTTTGATGCTAAGGTGGCCATTAATGCCTCTCTTAATTTAGATTTGACATTAAACCCTGACTTCTCTCAGGTGGAAGTAGACCAGCAGGTTACTAATTTGACCCGTTATTCTATTCTTTATCCAGAAAGGAGAACCTTCTTTTTAGAAAATAACGATATTTTTTCAAATTTCGGGGCAAGTACTTTTAAGCCCTTTTTCTCAAGAAGGCTTGGGCTAGATGAAAATGCAAATCCAATCCCAATTTTATATGGAGCAAGGCTTAGTGGTAATGTGGCAAAGAAGGTAAGGGTAGGTGTAATGAATATGCAAACCCTTAGGAGGGGTGATTTTGCGGCTCAGAATTACACCGCTGCTTCAGTGCATCAGCGAGTAGGAGCACGCTCTTTAATAAAGGGCTATTTCTTAAACAGAACGGCCACTGATCAAGAGGATTCTGAAGTCAACGATAATTTAGGTAAATACGGGAGAAATTTAGGAGTAGAAGTTAACCTCATTGATAAAAATGGGGTCAATCAGTTTTGGGCTGGGTATAATAAATCGTTTAAAGAAGGAATCAATTCAAAGGATAACTTCTACCAAATTGGTTATGGGTATTTTGGGAAGGTTTATTCTGGTCAAATCGAGTATGCCGATATTGGTCAAAATTATTATGCGGACATGGGGTTTATTAACAGAATAGAGACCCGAGCTCAAATGGGGGCTAGTTATACAGACCCAGACACTCTAATTAGGGCAGGTTTCAAACATTTCTATAATAAAAATACTTTTACGTTTAGGCCAAAAGATAAAAAGATAGTTCAGCTGGTTTTTGGATTAACAAATTTCATGGCTTTTTTTGAAAACAATTCGCTCAGCGATAAGTATCATTCTTTAACAAGTGGGATATACTTTAATAATACTTCTGGCGTAAGTGCTGAGTTTAAAGTTCAAGAAGATAACCTTCTTTTCTATTTTCCACTACCGACTCAAAAACCCCTTGCCCCTGGCAATTATAAATACAGTAACTTCTCCCTTAATTACTATGGTGACGAAAGAAAGAACTTCGTTTTAAATGGAGGGGTAATGTTTGGGAAACTTTATAATGCTGACATTAGACAGTATAGTTTAAGTATGTTAGTAAGAAAGCAGCCATACTACAGCATGACCCTAAGTGCTCAGTTTAATGACCTTCTTTTTCCAATGGACTATGGGAGAACCAAGCTTTGGTTAGTGGGGCCAAAATTAGAAGCAACACTTACGAACAAGCTCTTCTGGACTACTTTTCTACAGTTTAACACGCAGGAGAACAATTTCAATATAAACAGTAGGATTCAATACAGGTATAGTCCTATGTCAGATTTCTTTTTGGTTTATTCTGACAATTATTACTCAGATTCTTTCGCTAATAAGAATAGGGCCATTGTGCTTAAATTCAATTATTGGTTTAGTTTGTAAACAAAAAAAGGAAGCCATTTGGCCTCCTTTCTTTAGTGTTTAATTAGTCTCTACTAATCTTCTTTGTTCATTCGCTTTCTGGGAGCATGCTTTCTTCGGCCTTCCCCTTTTCTGTCGTTTCTCATTTCTAAGAACTTGATGTATTGATCTTTAGTAAGAATTTCTTTCAAGTTAGCATTATATTCTTCTCGCTCGAGTTTCATTGCTTCCCTATTCTCTTTCATTTCTTCTTTTTTCGCTTCCTTTTTTTCTTCAAGCTTTTCGGCATTTGCTGTATTTAGAGCAAGTACTTGAGCGTATTGGTCTTCATCTAAAGAAAGGTCACTTTTAAGCCTTTGGCTCATTTTCTCCGCTCGCTCTTTAGGATCCATTTTTTTCATGTCTGGTCTTTGTGCGAAGGCACTCCCTGCAGCGGCAATAACCAATGCCGCCATTATTATCATCTTTTTCATAATATGTATGTTTTGTTTAATTACAGCTTTTAGACGCACAGCTTTGTGAAAGGTTTAATATCTTTGAGGAAAAGTTTATCAAAAAGAAATCTAATGAGAAAAAAGTACGCAGCAGGAAACTGGAAAATGAATTTAACTTTTGAAGAAGGTCAAATCCTTTTTTCTGAAGTAACTAACATGGTTAAAGATGAAGTGGTGAACCCTAACGTAAAAGTGGTAATGGGCGTACCTGCTCCTTATTTAAGTTCGTTTAGCAAACTTATCAATACCGAAAAAGTTAGTATAGCAGCACAAAACTGTCACCCTGAAGCTAAAGGAGCTTTTACTGGCGAAATGTCTGTAGGGATGTTGGCATCAGCGGGTGTAGATCATATTATTATAGGTCACTCAGAAAGAAGAGAGTATTTTGGAGAAGCGGATGAGTTTATTGCGGCTAAAGTAAATGCAATTTTAGCAGGTGGTTTAACGCCAATTTTCTGCTGTGGAGAGACTTTAGAGCAGCGTGAGTCTGGAGTTCACTTTGATTTTGTAAAAGGTCAATTAACAAACGGATTGTTCCAGCTGTCTGCTGAAGAAATTCAAAAAGTAGTTATAGCGTATGAGCCTATCTGGGCTATCGGAACTGGTGTAACAGCATCAAGCGACCAAGCTCAAGAAATGCACAAGGAATTAAGAGCTCATTTAGCTTCTAAATACGGAGCAGAAGTAGCGGATAATATTTCTATTCTTTATGGTGGAAGTGTTAAGCCAGGTAATGCAGGAGAGCTTTTCTCTCAGCCAGATATTGACGGTGGTTTAGTAGGTGGAGCTTCTCTAGACTCTAGAGGGTTCACGGATATTGCTAAGGCGTTTCCAGCTTAAAGAACCCTGAATGGTTATTATGTTGTAAAACTAAAACAAGGTTCATGAGTAGGGCAATACTATTACTTTTAGCTCTTTCTTCGAAGTTGGTTTTTGCACAAAAACCAACTTTAATCGAGGAAAGAGCTATTAACGGGTTAGGCTTCGATATAGAGTTTACATTGTTAGCCATGCCAGATAGTGGTTTCATGGCGGCTGGAGTTTCTAGTTCTAGGCATGGTTTAGATAAAAAACAAGATTCATTTACCGAAGACTTATGGCTACTTAAATTCGATAAGAACTTCAATGTAATTTGGGAAAAAATAATTGGAGGAAGCGGTCAAGATTGGCCTAGGGAAATGTGTTTCACAAATGATGGAAACATTGTAATTGCATGTCGCTCGAACTCTGGTATTTCTGGTGATAAAAGTGAGAGCTCAAGAGGAGGGGTTGACTTTTGGGTTATTAAAATTGATTTGTCCGGGAATATTATTTGGGATAAGACAATCGGAGGAGATAATTACGATGATGCTAGGTCAATTGCAGCTACTCCTGATGGTGGCGTGGTCTTGGCGGGATATTCTAATTCTAATCAATCTTTTGAAAAGTCCGAAAATCAATATGGCAATTACGATTATTGGGTTGTTAAGTTAAATAACAATGGTGTTCTAGTTTGGGAGAAAACCTTAGGAGGAGATGGATTTGATTTCGTTAACGACATTTTAGTAGATACTAATGGAGATGTATATGTTGGCGGGTATTCATGGTCTAATGCTGGAGGTACCAAATCTCAAAATCCAGTTTATAAGAGATATGCAGATTTTTGGGTTGTGAAACTAAACCTTTATGGCCAGATGGTATGGGATAGAACTATTGGAAGTTATACAAAAGATGACCTAACTTCTATGTGCTTTTCATCTGATAACAACCTTCTTCTTGCCGGTTATAGTGGGGCTTCAATAGCTTATGGGGATAAAAGTGACGTAGGAAGAGGAAAGGCGGATTTCTGGTTAATTAAAATCAATAAAAATGGCAACAAGCTTTGGGATAAGACGTACGGTGGTGGCCAGTCTGATTTTCTTAGAACTGTAGTTTCTAAAGGGGCTTATATTTATTTAGTTGGTTCTTCGGAGTCTGGCATTTCAGGTGAGAAAACAGAAGCATTGAAAGGACATGATGATCTTTGGCTTTTAAAATTGGATCAAAACGGAAGTGTTTTGTGGGATTTTTCTGCTGGGAGTAATTCTTATGATGAAGTTAGAAGCATGATTATTGATATGGAAGGAAATATAATAGTTTCGGCTAATATTCTAGACGAGGCTTCCGGAGATAGGTCACAAGATTCTTATGACTGGGATGGCTGGGTTACTAAAATTAAAGAATGTAATATTATTCCAGGACCTACTGATTTAGCTAAAAATTTAATTAAAGGAGAGGAGGTTGTCTCTTTCGAGAATTGTCATAATCGGATACCTTTATGGTTCTCTTCATATATATCTACAAAGCCTTTTTTCGAGGGCTTGGAATATACAAAATCTGGAGGCTTTGCTATGAACACAAATTTTTATATTAAATGCAAGGAAAATGGTTGTTTAAGTGAAGATTATGGTGATCTAAATATTGATATTTTATGTCCAGAAAGTTTAGTTTTAAGCGAAATAAGTAATTTAAATAATTACTCAATTTCTACTATTGAATCAAATGCACGCTTGGAAGATAATGCAAACTTGTTTTCGGGATCTTATATTTTATTAAAACCTGGTTTCGATAGCAATGACAATATATTTCATGCTGAAATTGAAGCATGCTTAGAGTAAACACTCAAGAATACCTATCATTCCGCCAAGGGTACGCTGTGTCAGAATATCCTCTTTCTTCCCAAAAGCCCTTTTTGTTGGCGTTTATAAATTCAATTCTCTTAATCCATTTGGAACCTTTCCAGGCATATAGCTGTGGCGTAACCATTCTGCATGGGCCGCCATGCTCTAGTTCTAGCGGAGCGTCATAAACTGTATGAGCTAAAAGTACATCAGGTTTTAAGGCTTCTTCTATAAGTACATTGGTAGTATAAGTGTCATAGGCGTAACATAAGATATGCGTTACAGTATCTTTTGGCATTACTAATGCCGCTAAATCCATAAGTCTGACACCTTTCCAAGGCATGTCCATTTTACTCCATGTAGTTACGCAGTGAAAGTCTGAAGTGTCTTCTGTTTGCGGCAAATTCATGAAATCTTGCCATTTAAGTACTACTGGGTTTTCTACTTCACCATTAAGGGTAAGTCGCCAGTTTTCTAAGCTAACATCTGGATGATAGCCTAGGTCTAAAACTGGCCATTTTATGGTTTCCGTCTGACCAGGAGGTAGCTGCGGCATTCCGTGCCTGTTTGTTGGGCCCGTGCCCAAAGGTTTGTCGTCTGCTATTGAAGGAGAATCCGCCATTTTTTTCTCAAAACGAGATTTTAGCTTCATTCTGGCTTCTATTATTCTATCAAGTTTTTCCATAATTCTTAAAATTCTGCCTGCAATTTAAAACCGCAAAACTGTTATTCTTTAATGGCTCCTTTAAAATTCTTTTCGCCTGCTGCTATCGCCACCTTTAAATGATTCTCTTCTGGCGGAATAGGGCAGCTATAACCTGCGGAAAATGCACAATAGGGATTATAAGCTTTATTAAAATCAAGCCAAATTTGCTCTCCAGAAACGTCTCCCATTCTCAAATCTAGATACCTTCCGCCACCATAAGTGCTTTTACCGCTTGTTTTATCTTTGAACGGAATGAAAAGGTAGTCTTTATAAAGTGGATTTCTCATTAAGTCCATACTCCTATATACGGTCAATCTTTGCTTTTTGCCCCCTATTTTAAATGTTAATTGGCCAAAACGCGTATAGGTCTTCATTTTACCACTTGAAGTCGGAATTTCAAAAGGCATGCTTTTACCACCAGGTTTAAATTTACTGTAGACTATGAATTCTTCATTTGGCTCATAAAAATCAAGATTAGTTAAATCTTCTTGAGCTAAAGGAGAGTTCAGGTTGTTTAGAAAGTCTTCTTTATAATTTTCTCTGTGTTGCTTAATTTCCTTTTCATAGTCACTTTGACCAAAGGCACTAAAACTAATAAGGCATATCAAAAGACACTTTATTGGTTTCACAAGCTCCGATTTCTTAATTTTCCGAATATTCTTCATGCTTCAAATTAAACAATAAAACTGCATGTCTGTCACCGTTATTTTAATAATAATCACTGTTCTCGCTAGTATCTACGCTTGGCGAGATTCCACCTTAAAAAACAAGTGGATTCATAACCCTTACAGTGCTAATAAATATAAGGAGTACTATCGCCTATTGACCAGCGGCTTTATTCATGCAGACTACATGCATTTGTTTTTTAATATGTACGCATTTTATCTCTTTGGGGGTGTGGTGGAGCAGTATTTTGAATACTTTTTTGGGGGTAAGGCTATTCTAGCATTTCTTGGTTTGTATTTGGTGGGAATCGTAGTGGCTAATTTGCCAGATTTTGTCAAGTATAAAGACAGTTTTGGCTTTAATTCTTTGGGAGCCTCAGGTGGCGTGTCGGCCATTGTATTTTGTTCGGTGGTTTTAAATCCACTTATGGAGCTAATAATCTTCCCTATCCCTATTCCAATGCCGGGTTATATTTTCGCTTTGGTTTATGTGGCTTATTCTATTTTTATGGAGAAGCGTCAAATGGATAACGTAAACCACATGGCTCACCTTTGGGGGGCTATTTGGGGCGTTTTGTTTATAGGATTGACGGAGCCAGCTACCTTGCCAAGGTTTATTGAGCAAATAACCTCTTCGTTTTGAAAATATTTGAAACATTAAAACAGCCCTACCCTTGTGTTGACTTAGAGCGGTCAAACATGCAAAACCTCCTTTATTCTTTTATTTTAGGGGTTTTTATTGCGGGCTTTTTGATAGTATTTCAGCCCTTTGGCATTAGTCGTTGGGAGTCTGAAAGTAAGGTTCTGCACTTACTGGCCTTTGGTGGAGTAACCTTTGGTATTCTCGTTTTTATGAAGGTTGGGGTAATGAAAGTTTTTCCCAATTACTTCAAAGAAGAAAAATGGACGGTAGGTAGAGAGATACTTATCAATTTCACGGTGCTCTGTTTAATTACCATTGGGAATTTTCTATATGCGGTTAATATTCATCTTTTCCCTTTCAAGTGGGAGGTGTTTTTATGGAGCTTTTCTGCGGTGGTATCACTGGGAGTGTTTCCTATATTTTTCAATGTTTTTCTTAAATATAAGAGAGGTATAAGTAAATATTCCGAACCAGTAATGGTGGGAGCGGCAAAAGAAGAGAAGGAAACGGACATTTTATTAAAGGCAGAAAACGGCAAAGACTCTCTTAACTTAAAAGCAGGAGAATTGTTTTTCCTAGAATCTGCAGATAATTACTCCAAGGTGGTTTTTACAGCAGAGAATGAACTGAAACAAGAGCTTCTCCGCGGAAGTTTATCTAGCATGGAAAGCCAGATTTTAGATGAAAAAATAGTGCGATGCCATAGGTCATACATAGTCAACCTTAATAAAACTGAAAAGGTGACAGGAAACGCTCAAGGCTATAAACTACATTTAAATGGTATTGAAACTGTTATACCTGTTGCTAGAAAATATAGCAGCATCGTGGCTGATTTGAAATAAGTTTTACCCAATCAAAGTCAAAAGCAAAATAAGGGCAAGAACAAACCATTTAACCGTGTGCCACCAGCTGGTATAACTCTTAAAAAGAAGGACTAAAACTTCTACCACTATAAGTAAAAAGCAAGCTGCTGCAGTAGCCATGCTAAAATTACTCTCAAAAGCATCTAGGCTAAAGCTTAAAAGGATGAGAAATAGACAAGCTAATGGGAAAAGGACTTTTCTATATGCTTTGATATCCATGATATTAATTAGATTTTATTCTTAAATTTCGCCGTAAGAATTGATAAAAAAGATGACCTTGAGGGGAGGGAACCATGACGGAAATCAGGTTTTTATAATCTTGCAAATTATAGTAAGCTCTCATATTTCCTTTGTCAAACATCCCAAAATGGCTCTGAATGCCCCTGAGGCTTGTTTGTTATCCCAAAACCTTGTCAGTTATCCCTTAAAGTTTTTTGCGGCTTTTTGGTCCTATACATTTGCTTTTGTTATTTCACTAAACAAAAAAGCAAATGAAAAATTTACTCTTCCTTCTTAGCATCCTCTTATTTAGCACGAGTTCTTTAAAGGCTCAAGAAAAGTTTACCATTACTGTAAACGTGTCGGGTATTAGTAATATAGAAGGCACTATATATGCATCTCTTACAAACGATGCTAGCAGCTTCCCGAAAGTTCAAAATCCATTATATAGCAAAGCTGTTAAAGTAGAAGGCGACAAAGTAACTTTTGAATTTGAGGAGGTTTTAGGAGGAGGCGACTACGCCGTGGTTCTATTTCAAGACTTAGATAATGATGAAAAAATGGGGATGAATGGTAGCATGCCGGCTGAGCCATTTGGTTTTTCTAATTATGTGATGATGGGGCCACCAACCTGGGAAGATTGCTCTTTTGAACTTAATAAAAACAAAGAAACCACTGTTAGACTATATTCATTTTAAGCCATGATAGATACTATATTTAATACTTCGCTTTTTCTGCATGTGATTGCAGGTGTTTTGTCCTTAGTTTTTGGTTTGGTAGCAATGCTGGTCAGAAAAAAAGGAGGGAAAGTCCATAACGTTTCCGGTTTGATATTTTACTGGTCTATGGCGTTCATTTTTATTACGGCTATTCTTTTTGTGGTTCTTTACCCTACCAGACTTAAATATCATTTTTTCTTGATGATAGGCATCGTGAGTTTCTATCCAACTTTTGCTGGGAAAAGAATGCTAAGTATGAAAAAAGGATTGAATCTTAAATGGTACGACTGGTTCGGAGCAGTTGGTGTATTTGTTTCTGGTCTTTTAATGATTGCCTATGGCGTTTTTCTAATAGTAAAAGGCATTTCATCGTTTACCACTTTGTTCTTTATTTTTGGAATATTTAGTGTGGCATTGGGTGTGGTAGACCTTTTGAGATATTCAGGAAGAACACCACTTGGGAAAATGCATTGGTTTTTTGGGCACGCTGCCAAAATGATAGGAGCTTACTCTGCGGCCGTTACCGCATTTTGTGTGAATATTGTTCCGCGTTTCTTACCAGATGATACCAGTCTTTTCGTTTTCATAATGACTTGGGTAGGGCCAGCCATTGTCTTTGGTTTTGTTTCAAGGTATTACAGAAAGAAGTACCAAAAGAAATTCAAGATTGTCAATTGACTTTGACTAGGCCTTTAGGTTTTATATTCAATCTTTAAGGCTTAATTTTGTATTTTTTAGGAAACACTTGCTTTTATGAATCAAAGGGTCAAACCCAAATTACTGCTACTCATACTTTTTATTGGAGTTTTTACACTGAGCTTCATCGGGAGCGACCTTCAGTTTGCGGCTTCTAAAGGCTTAGAAATAAAAGATGATTTTGCCATTAAGACACCATCCTCTTTAAGAGGGAACACCGTTCTTAAGAAGAATTATGATGGCATCAAAGACTATATTGATGGTCAGTACGCTTGGGCAGATAGCGTTTTGGCAGGAATGAGTTTAGAAGAAAAAGTGGGGCAGCTCTTTATGATAGCCACATACTCTAATAGGTCAGAGAAGGCTTACCAAGTAATTAGAGAAAAGATTAAAAAATACCATCTTGGTGGGCTTATATTTTTCCAAGGAACGGCCCCAGTTCAAGCTAGATTAACAAACGAATATCAGGAATTAAGCAAAATACCTTTAATGATAGGTATGGATGCAGAGTGGGGTTTAGGCATGCGACTGAGCAATACCACTTCTTTTCCTAAACAAATTACCCTAGGGGCTATTGAAAATGATGCCTTAATAGAGGCAATGGGTTATGAAATTGGCTCACAACTTAAAAGACTTGGTGTTCATATCAATTTTGCCCCAGTGGCAGACATAAATACGAACCCTAAAAACCCTGTTATCAATTACCGTTCTTTTGGTGAGTCGCAAAATTTAGTGGCAGATAAAGCTATGGCCTATGCCGCTGGTTTAAAAAAGGCAGGAGTAATGGCAGTGGCAAAGCACTTTCCAGGCCATGGAGATACAGGAACAGATTCCCATGTGGCTATGCCAGTGGTAAATCACAGCAAAAAAAGACTTTCTGAGCAGGAGTTGGTGCCATTTAGAAGACTTATTAATGATAGTATAGCAGGTGTGATGACTGGGCACCTTTTTGTGCCATCGCTAGATAATTCACCAAACAGAGCCGCCACCATTTCAGAGAAAATAGTAAAAGGATTACTGCAAGAGCAATTAGGCTTTAGAGGCTTAACCTTTACAGACGCCCTCAATATGCGAGGAATCACCAATCAGTTTTCAGCAGGTGGAGCAGATTTGGCTGCCTATAAAGCAGGAAATGACGTGCTGCTCCAAACCGCCAATCTTGATGCCGCATATAACAAGATTTTAGGGGAGTTTAGAAATGGAAACTTAGAAGAGGAAGAGCTAGACAGAAGAGTTCATAGAATTTTAAGAGCTAAATATTGGGCAGGCTTAAATAAACCTCAGCATGTGAGAACGCAGGGTTTAATGGACGACCTAAACAGCGAGAAAAGTAGAGAGCTAAATGAAATGCTCTATAAAAATGCTGTAACCGTTTTAAGAGCCGATGAAGACGTTTTTCCTTTTGTTCAGTTAGATACTTTGACCATAGGTACGGTGGCGGTTAGTGCTCCTACAGATAACGAGTTCCAGTCGCAAATGAGCGGTTTTGGGAAAGTGGTAAATTATGAAATGCCAATAAAGCCAGGTTCGTCAAAAGACTGGGATTATATAGTAGAGCAGGCTTTTTCTTTTGATGCCATGGTAGTGAGTATTCATGACATGAATAGCCGTTCTTCGCGGAACTTTGGCGTTTCACCGTCTACCATTGACATGATTAGGGCTTTGTCAAAAAAGACTAAAGTAGTAGTGGTAGCTTTTGGCAATCCTTACGGTTTAAAGCTGTTTGATGAGTTCCCTAATGTTATTTGTGGTTTTGAAGATGAGCCAATGGCTTATAGAGCCGTTGCGGAGGTTTTATTTGGTGCGGGTTCTGCAAGTGGCCGTTTGCCGGTTACGGCTTCGCCAATGGCTAAATATAGTTTTGGTAAAAAATCTCAAAACGTAGGAAGACTAACAGAAGACCTCCCAGGAAATGTGGGGATGGATGGTGATAAGCTGAATGAAATAGACGGCATTATAGACGACGCCATTAGTAGAAATTCCTTTCCGGGTGCTCAGGTTTTGGTGGCAAGAAGGGGTAAGGTGGTTTATCATAAGGCATTTGGAACGTATAGGTATGGGAACACTGAAAAGGTGACAACCAATACCTTATATGATTTGGCTTCGCTCACTAAGGTGAGTGCCACGCTGCAGGCCGTTATGATGTTGAATGAAAAAGGGCTTTTGAATCTAAACCTTAAGGCTTCTGATTATTTGCCAGAGTTAAAAGGAACTAACAAGGCCGACATGATAGTGGGTGATATTCTTTTTCATCAGGCGGGTTTAAAGTCTTTTCAGGCTTTTTGGACACATACTAAAACGAGTGGAGGGGCTTTTAAAAAAGAATTTTATCAGGATAGCCCTGTAGGAAACTTACAGGTGGCAGAAAATCTGTACATCAAACCTAGCATTAGAGATTCGGTTTGGAGTTGGCTCATAGATACGGACTATACCACGAGAAGAAAAAATAGAAGTGGTGAGTATAGGTATCTTTATAGCGACCTCGGGCTTATTATGATGCAGAGAATTGTGGAGGAGGTTACTGGCCAGCCAATGGACGAGTTTCTTGACCAAAACCTTTACGAACCTTTGGGCATGACCCATACGCTTTTCAATCCCTTGAACAGGTTCTCCAAAAAGGATATTGCTCCAACGGAGAATGACCAAATATTTAGGAAAGAGCAAATTTGGGGTACTGTTCACGACCCTAATGCGGCACTTTTAGGGGGCGTAGCTGGCCATGCAGGACTTTTTAGCAATGCTTGGGATTTGGCAAAGCTTTATCAAATGAATCTTCAAAATGGCTCTTATGGTGGCAGGAGGTACCTATTTCCTGAAACCGTCCATCACTTTGCGAGCCACCTTTCAGATAGAAGCCATAGAGGAATAGGCTGGAATAAGCCAGTACAAAACCTAGACCTTTCTAGCATAGCATCATCGGCCTCACCAGATACTTATGGTCATACAGGCTTCACAGGCACGGTAGTTTGGGTAGACCCAGACCGCCAGCTAATCTTTATCATGCTAGCCAACAGAGTGTACCCAAGAGCCAATAACCATAAGCTTATGGACTTGGACGTTCGTAAAAGAATTCACGAAGTGATAAACGAGGCGGTGGATAATCTTTGAGAATTTATTGATAATCTTTGTTAATTTTATTGCATTAAACACGCAATGAAAATGATTTACAGGCTCAGTTTTACTTTTGCCCTCACCCTGCTTTTATTTCAAAAAGTAGATGGTCAACAAACAATTTACTTTGAAGATTCAGACTTCAATTTTAAGCCTTTACTTCTTGATGGAAAAACTACTGAAATAAGAAGTGCTTTTACACTCTCTGATGGTACCTATTGGGTTAATTATGTTGGTGAAACGGGTGTACTTGTAAAGTATGAAGGGGCCGAAGAGGTTTATAGGTCAGAACAATCCATTTATTTGAATTATAATGAGTGGCCTACGGTCTCTACTGATAATTCTATTTGGATTCCAATATCCACCTATTCTATCGCTGATACAAATACCATGTTTTCTTATCGAAGGAAGTTTTTAGTGATTGACTCTGAGAATGTTGAAAGTATTCTGGACGAAGGGGAGGTCTTTGATGGGGGCAGGCTTTTACACCATGATAAGTACAAGGGTCAATATTATGCTTTAGGAGATTCATTAAGAAGGTACAACGCAGATTTTTCAAGGGATTACACCTTCAAATGTGAAGTTTCATTAGATGGTGTCAATTCTGTTTTAGTAAATGCGTATGGCAGTGTTTTCTTAGGGAATGACCGATTTGGGCGGTTTTATGGCTCCAATAGAACGACTTATAAACTAGATTATAGTGGGAAATTAATTTGGGAAGGAGTAGTTAACAAAAAAAGGAATTACACGTATTACAATAGTTTTTCAGATTATAACATGTTCTATCCAATCCTTGATAAAGACGATTTCGTCTTATGGGGGTCTTTAACGTGCGGTGAAGGTTGTTATACTTCAGATAATCATGCTCTCTCTGAAGATGATGAAAAAGTATCGTTGCCTTATTTGAAAATCAAAGAATACTATCCTGTCGGTACGGATTTTATTGATAAGTATGGTGTTACGCTAAAGAACCGAACACGGTTTATGAAGTATGATTCACTTAATAAGGTATTTGACCAAGACGATTCTGTTCTAATTGATTTGCAAGGGAAATATATAATGGACATACTTCCAGACAGTTCTATTTTGGTAATGACGAGTGCAGGTTTAAGCCGATATACCACCAAAATTAATCCTAGAATAACAACGGAGATTGTCAATTTAAAGGAGGCATCAGATGACTTTTTTGAAAAGAAGGTGATTGATGTTAGAGGTGATGGAATAGATTTAGAAATAATAACTTCGGACAGTTCGGATTCTTATGTGCTTCTGGAGCCAACAGACACAAAAGCTGCTTATGTGGAAGGCAAACGGCTTGTTTTTACGGGAGAAGAAGGTGATTTTAAAGTAATAACCTATTCTATAACCGGAAGTACGCCTTATAAAAGCAGAATGTTTAAGATTTCAAAAACAAGAGCGGAGGTTGAAGTAATTGACCAAGGCCCCCTGCTAGTCAATCTGCCATTCGAGTTTAAAACAGTTCAGCCTAACGTTTATATTGATTCGGTAGGAGGAAGCTGTGAAAGATTCAATAATGCAATTACAGCAAACTCTTATAGCGAAGAGGGATGTACTGTATATTACTTTTGGGGAGGTGACGAAAATTATTCTAAAATATCCAGCTCTGTTCATTTTGAAATATCGAAGCAGTCTGTTTTAGGAGTTAACGAAGAAACAGGAGATGATTTAATTAGTTATCCTAATCCAGTTACAAACGGAAGGGCTTTTGTCATATCTTCAAAGGAGCCGATTTTTTCAATAAATGCTGTTGACGGTCTTGGGCGTAAACAGTTATTTGCAACTAGGAAAACGGGAAATAATATCGAAGTAACGATGTCAAATGACTTTTCTGGAATTCTCTTTATTCAGATGTTTGATAAGAAAAATAACTTTATAGGGAGTATTAAAAAGGTGATTAAATAATTTAATCAAGTTGTTAACATTACTCCAATTGGAAATGAATAGGCATAGTAAAGAAAACAGAAGAGGGCTGACCTCTATATTCTCCTGGAATCCAATGGCCTTTCATCTTCTTTATTACTCTTTTGGCTTCGGCGTCTAGGCCAGGGGATACACTTTTAATTATTTTGGGGTTTACTATATTTCCGGAAGAGTCAATGGTAAACCTAAGCCAAACTGCACCTTCAATATTTGAGCGTTGGGCATTTGCTGGATATCTTATTTCATGGTTAATGAAAGAATACATGGCATTTACTCCCCCTTTAAACGTTGCGGACTCAGAGATTTCTTTATAAGAATAAGCCTCACCAGAGCTATCATAGGAAACTCCACGCTTAAGTTTTCCATGTTTATATGTATCTACATATCTCTTTTTGCCTTCAAAAGTTTCATTTAGCCAATCGCCTTCTTTTAAACCATCTATATATTGTCCAATATTTTGAGTCTCTTTTTCAAAATTCACTTCCTTTGAAGTACCATTTCCATCAATGACTAATTGTTCGCCGTCAATGGAATAGACTTCCGTCACCTTTGGTATTTCATCTTCTTCTCCCGTGTACCTTGACCGTTTGAATATTTCTCCGTTATCATAAAATTCCTGCCCAATACCTATTTGCAAGCCGTCTTTGAAAATTCCAGACTCTGCTACTTTAAGGTTTTTATGAAACTTTAGATATCTCCCTTGTCGCTCATATTTCCATTTTTCAGGAAACTCTGTGGCATAGCCTATGGCATACTTTTCTCCAGTAATATGAAAGTCTGTAATAAGAAAAAGATTAGAGTCTGGCTGAAAAACCTGGCGATAGTATTTTTTGTCTTTGTCGTCAGTTTCTGAAAAATACTTGTCGTAAAAAATCGCATTTTGTTGTGCAAAAGTAGATAGTGACAGAAATAAAAGAAATAGAGAACCTGTTGTTTTCATAAGTATGGATAAGGGTGATTTCTTAAATGAATACTTAAAATTAGCCTTTTCTAAAATTTCTCCAAAGCCAAAACACTGACCGCTCAAATATTCATGATTTTGGGTTTTGTCCGAGGTACCCTAGCAAAGCTGTTACTGATATTTCAACAGAATTAAATTTACAACGGAAAATGGCGGTTTTGCATTTACCGGAATTCTTGAAATATTCTACAATTGCTAGATTCCGAATAAGCGTGCTTAATTTCAGCCCATTTCTGACTAAATTTGCTGTCCGATTTCAAATACAAAAAGATTGATGAGCAAAACTCCGAAAAGATATACCGTAACAGCAGCTTTAATTTACGCCAATGGCCCTATTCATATTGGTCATTTGGCCGGGTGCTATCTGCCAGCCGATATTTATGTGCGTTATTTAAGAGCCAAAGGAAAAGACGTTGCCTTTATTTCGGGGACTGATGAGCACGGTGTGCCTATCACCATCAAAGCAAAAAAAGAAGGAATTACGCCTCAAGAATTAGTAGATAGATACCACAAACAAATCAAACAGAGCTTTGTGGACTTTGGGATTAACTTTGATGTTTACTCGCAAACCTCTAAACCAATTCACCATGAGGTTTCACAAGATTTCTTTAAAAAACTTTACGACCAAGGGGATTTTGTAGAAGAAGAAACGGAGCAGCTTTATGATGAAGCCGCAGGTCAATTTTTGGCCGATAGGTATGTGATAGGTACTTGCCCAAAATGCGGGAATGACAAAGCATACGGTGACCAATGTGAAAATTGTGGAACGGCACTTTCGCCTTTAGAATTAAAAAATCCGAAATCAACGCTTTCTGGTGCTGAGCCAATAAAAAAGGTGACCAAAAACTGGTATTTGCCTTTGGACAAAATGCAGCCAAAGATTGAAGAGTACGTCAATAGCCACCCAGAATGGAAAAATAATGTGGCAGGTCAGTGTAAATCTTGGCTTCAAGACGGGCTAAGGCCACGTGCCATGACCAGAGACCTAGACTGGGGTATAAAAGTACCCGTAGAAGGAGCAGATGGGAAAGTGCTTTATGTGTGGTTTGATGCACCTATTGGCTATATCACATTTACCCAAGAATGGGCTGCCGCAAATGGCAAAAACTGGAAAGATTACTGGCAATCTGAAGATGCTAAGCTGGTTCACTTTATAGGTAAGGACAATATCGTTTTCCACTGTATTATTTTCCCTGCCATGTTGATGGCTCATGGAGATTATACCTTGGCAGATAATGTTCCTGCCAATGAGTTTATGAATCTAGAAGGTGACAAAATCTCTACGTCAAGAAACTGGGCGGTATGGCTGCATGAGTATTTGGAAGAATTTCCTGGTAAAGAAGATGTGCTGCGTTATGCATTAACATCAAACGCTCCAGAGTCAAAAGATTCAGAATTTACATGGAAAGACTGGCAAACCAAAAACAACTCGGAGTTGGTGGCCATTTTAGGGAATTTTGTGAACCGTACCATGGTGCTTACTAATAAGTATTATGAAGGGGCTCTTCCTGCCAAAGGTGAATTAACGGACTTTGATAAAGAGACCTTAGCCAAATTAGCTCAGCTACCTTGTGATGTTTCTGATGCCTTAAAGAATTATAAATTTAGAGATGGCTTGTCTAGCATGATGGAGATAGCCAGACTAGGAAACAAGTATTTGGCAGACACAGAGCCGTGGAAGTTGATTAAAACTGACCCAGAACGTGTCAAAACCATCATGAACATTGCGGTGCAAATTACTGCAACACTCGGTGTAGTTTGTGAGCCATTTTTGCCATTTACGGCTACCAAAATTAATGCGATGCTCAATGTAGAGAAGCGTGAATGGATGTTTGCTGGCAATGCAGACGCTCTAGCAGATGGGCATCAATTAGAAAAGGCAACATTGCTTTTTGAGAAAATAGAAGATAAAACAGTAGAAGCTCAGGTTCAAAAATTATTGGATACCAAGAAAATGAATGAATTAGAAAATAAGGCAGTTCCTGAAATTAAGGAGGAAATAGTTTTTGATGATTTCATGAAACTAGATATTAGAGTTGGAACCATCTTAGAAGCCGAACCTATCAAAAAGAGTAAAAAGCTGCTTAAGTTCTTAATAGATGATGGTTTTGAGAAGAGAACCATTTTAAGCGGTATAGCAGAGCATTATAACCCAGAAGAGATGATTGGTCAGCAAGTAACGTTTGTGGCCAATTTAGCCCCAAGAAAAATGATGGGTGTGATGTCTGAAGGGATGATTCTGATGGCAGAAAATAATGATGGCGGCCTAGCCCTAATTCAGCCAGATAAGGCTGTTTGGAATGGTGGGACGGTGTCATAAAAAATAAAAACAAAGCTCCAAAATGAAGATTGGAATAATAAGAGAGGAGAAAAACCCACCAGATAGTAGAGTTACTTTAAGTCCAGCACACTGCAAGCTGCTCATAGAAATGGGCCTAGATGTGGTAGTGCAGCCATCTAAAGTAAGATGCTTTAGCGATGACGACTACTTAAAAGCGGGCATACCTATGCAAGAAGATTTAAGTGACAGAACACTGCTTATTGGTGTTAAAGAGGTACCTATCGAGCGTTTGATTCCTAATAAAACTTATTTCTTCTTTTCTCATACTTTCAAAGCTCAGCCTTATAATCAGAAATTACTCAAAGCCATTGTTGATAAAAACATCACTTTGATAGATTATGAGGTGCTGACAAATGATACTGGAGCTAGAGTTATAGCTTTCGGGAAATTTGCGGGTATGGTAGGTGCACATAATGCCTTATGGACTTATGGGAAGCGGACAGGTGCTTTTGACTTACCAAGAATGACAAACTTGTTTGACTATAAAGCTGCCAAAGAAGTTTATAATAAAACACAACTACCAAAGGTAAAAGTAGTGTTAACGGGCACGGGTAGAGTAGCTCAGGGAGCTGCCCAAGTGTTAAATGATATGGGTTTTACGAAAGTTAGGCCTATAGATTACGTTAGAAAAACGCATGATACGCCAGTTTATACGCAGTTGAATAGCTTCTATTATGCCAAAAGAAAGGATGGGGAGGTATTTGACGAAGTTCAAGATTTTTATAAAAACCCCAAAGATTACGATTCGGACTTTGAGCACTTTTTGCCCATGTCAGATATCATGATTAATGGTATATATTGGGATAATGACGCTCCAGCCTTTTTTACTTTGGAACAAATGGCCAGCCCAGATTTCAACATCAAAGTAATAGCGGATGTGACGTGTGATATAGCTCCTACTAGCTCTATCCCATCTACCTTAAGGCCAACCACTATTGCAGACCCTGTTTTTGGTTTTGACCCGGTTTCTAAATCAGAAGTGGCAAGTTTCCAAGAAAACGCCATAGACATGATGACCATAGATAACCTGCCAAATGAACTACCGAGAGACGCATCGGAAGCTTTTGGAGATATGTTTATAGAGCATGTTATTCCGGAATTAATAAAGGGAGAAAGCGATATGCTCACAAAAGCGACTATTGCTACGAAAAAGGATTTAGGCCCGCACTTTGAATACTTGAGAGATTACCTCGAAGGGAAATAAGTGAAGCTGATTTGGTTCTAGGCTATTTTTAGTTGATACGAAACACTTCTACCTCCACCGGTGGAAACAAAGATGCCTTTACTTACTAAATCTTGTAAATCTCTGGTGGCGGTGGCTTTTGATGTTTTGGTAAGGCCTATGTATTTTCGAGTATTCATTCCGCCTTCAAAACCCTCATAGCCTTCATCTAGCATTCTTTTTATAACCTTTTTCTGCCTTTCGTTAAGCTCTGTTTTATGCGTTTCAAAAAAGCTTGCCTTCTTTAAACTGAATCGTACTGTTTGTTCGAAGTCATTTTGAGCCTCCACTAATAAACCACAGAAATAATTAACCCATTTTGTTATTTCATTGCCTTGTTGGGCTTTTTCTAATTGGCTGTAATATGTTTTTTTGCCTGCTTCTATTGATTTAGAAAGACTCATTAATACAGGTTTCCCAAGGCCTTGTGCTAACGCTTTTTCTGCCAACAGTCTTCCTATACGTCCGTTTCCATCTTCAAAAGGGTGAACACTTTCAAAATACAGATGAGTGATAGCGGCACGAAGCATGGGGTTAAACATTTTTTGTTCCCCTTTTGGTGAGCTAGCATTAAACCATGTTACAAAGGCAGCCATTTCTTCAGGTACTTTTTGCGAGGGCGGAGCCTCAAAGTGCACTTTTTCTTTTCCCATGGCACCTGATATTACCTGCATGGGTTCTTCATGACTTCGCCATTTGCCTACTTCTACACCAAAGCTTCCTTTCATGAGAAGCTTATGCCAATCAAAAAGCATTTTTTCTGAAAGCGGTTTCTCAAAAGTCTCTCTGACTTTTATGAGGAGTTCGCCAAGGCCTTCAGAACGTTTATCTTTTATGAGAGCCTTGTTGGTAGGGAAACCGAGGTTTTTGCGGATAGAAGAGATAACATCTTTTCGGCTGATGTATTCACCTTCTATCTCTGAGGTCTTTATGGCTTCTTTTACTAATACATTTATAACGGAGACTTCTTGTTCAGCTTTGGAAAGCGTTTCCATAAAACCGCTGCTTTTGCCCACTTTCTCTAAAAAAGGGAGTAAAAGAGAAGCCGAAACTGCTTCGTCATACCTAAAATTAGGCCAGTCTTTTTGTTGCCAGTTATACCTCATGAGCCGAATGTTAATCCTATTCGGCTCAAATGTAATCAATTTATGAGCCGAATAGAAGTGCTAATCGGCTCAATTTATTTTTAGGGGCTGCTGTTTTTATAAGTACTCCTATAAGAAGGATTAATACTATGCTTGGTATTAAATAATTGTCCGAACCACCGTTCACTTGTTCGCTAACGAACGCGAAAATCACACTTGCAAATTTTAAATTACTTATAATGAGGAGATTGTATTTTATGGTACGCCTTTGGAATAATTGGCATTGAGGCTGCGATGGTAATGAGAAGTTTCATTTTCCATTGGAGCAGTCTTGAAATTTAAACAAAAACATATTATGAAAAAGTTATTAAAAATTGTTACAGGTCTAATGTTGGTTTCATCTTTTGCTTTAGCAAATAGTCCAAATGAGAAACTAGGAAATGTGGAAGCGAGAACGTTTAAAATGGCCATGTATTTTGACCAAGCTTCTGGCATTATTAAAACCTTTTACGAAAAAGACCTAGGAGAGTATCTTAAGATTGAGATTTTGAACACAAAAGGGAAAGTCTTAACAGAAAGCTTTATGAGTAAAAAAAGAAACTCAGCTAGGTATAATTTTGACATTAGTAACCTAGATAGTGGTGTATATACATTGAGAGTAAGTTTGGGAGATGAAGTGATAATCAGAAAGATTAGCTTATCGGAAGTAAATGCTAAAAAAGTGAATAACTATAAAATGGAGCTTATTTAGGCCCTGTTTTAAGTTCATTTTTAAATGGACACCAAGAATTAAAAGCTATTACAAAAAAATAAAGCCAATGCAATCAATATTTATTGCGTTGGCTTTTTGATTAGATAGTGGAGCTAAAAGTAGGAGTGTTTGGTTTTGCTCTATTAAGTCTGGCGTCAAAAAACATACAAATATTTCGAACGAAAGGCTTTCCTTTTTCAGTCACTTTTAGGCTATTTTTATCAATTTCTACCAGGCCATCCTTTACTAGTTCTCCCATTTTAGTAATGGCTGTGTCAATAATAGGTGATTGAGTTTGTGGCTCTTCCCAAGAAGTTTCAAATTGACACATGATAGCTAAAATGTGTTTTCTGAGAATTAAATCTTCCTCATTTAGAAGATGACCTTTAAAAATAGGAAACTCACCCTTGTTCACAATTTCCTGATACTCTTCCACGGTCTTAACGTTTTGAGCAAAACTATACCAGCTGTCGCTAATGCTAGACATACCAAGGCCTATCATAAGCTGAGTATTATTGGTGGTGTAGCCCATGAAATTTCTGTGAAGCTTATTTTCTGACATGGCTTCATACATATCATCAGTTTTGAGGGCAAAATGGTCCATACCAATTTCCACATAACCATTCTGGTCAAAAAGCTGTTTACCTAACTCGTAGAGTTCTCGTTTTTCTTCGTCTTTTGGTAGGTCGTTTTCATTAAAACCTCTTTGTCCTAAACCCTTTATCCAGGGTACGTGAGCATAACTGTAATAGGCGAGTCGGTCAGGTTTAAGCTCATTGGTTTTATCAATGGTATATTGAATATTTTCTTTGGTTTGATGAGGAAGCCCAAAAACCAAGTCATGACTTATGGAGGTGTAGCCTATTTCTTTACTCCACTCATGCACTTCTTTTACGTTTTCAAAAGGCTGCACCCGATTAATAGTCTTCTGAACCTTATCATTATAATCTTGAACCCCAAAACTCACTCTTCTGAAGCCTAAGTCATATAATGTTTGTAGTTGTTCTTTTGAAGTATGATTTGGGTGTCCTTCAAAACTGAATTCATATTTATTGGCAATGGTGGCATGTTCTACTATTCCACTTATGAGTTTTGTGAGGCTGGCCGAACTAAAGAATGTAGGTGTTCCGCCGCCTAAATGAATTTCTTTGATAAGTGGCTTCTCTTCAAAAAGACCAAGATATAATTGCCATTCTTTGATTACAGAATCTATATAAGGCTCCTCTACTTCGTGTCTTTTCGTAATACGTTTATGACAGCCGCAAAATGTGCAGAGGTTCTCACAGAAAGGCAAATGGATATAAAGACTGATTCCTTGGTGATTACTCTCTTTAAAAGATTTTAAAACAGTGTTTTTCCAGTCGGAAAGTGAGATGCCTTCTTTATCCCAATATGGCACGGTGGGGTAACTTGTGTATCTAGGGCCAGGTACATTATACTTTCTAATTAATTCTATATCCATTCGGCGTCTTGTCTTTGATGCAAAAATAAGGAGAACAAGTTTTTCTTCTAAGGTGGAAAACATGAACCATATCATTGTTTTATATAAATGTAAATTCGGTAGAAGAATGTTAAGAGAAATAAAACTTCAAAAAGACAGACAACTGAACTCCGATTCTAGCATCTCCCTATTCAAATCAGAAAGAGGAATGACCATTTAAACTTTTATTTTACCATACATACTATTATGCATTGCATAGTAGCTGGTTTAATGCTCACCTTTGACACATCGAAACGCAGTTAAGGCTGCAATTATTAAAAAGCTATTACTAAAAAAAACAATTACAATTATGAAAAAGCAATTCAAAACTATCGCCTTAGCCCTATTCGCCACTACGCTTTCTTTTGCTGCCTTGGCAAATACAGAGAATCCTGAGTCAGGAAAAGCAAAGACATTCGAGGTAGGAATGTATTACGATTATAACACAGGTACTATCAAGACATTTTTTGAGAAACAAAAAGGTGACCAATTAGAAATTACTTTTGAAGACAAGTATGGGAAGGAATTGGCTCAGTCGTTTTTAACCAAAAAGCAGGAGTCTGGTAGAGTTAATTTTGATATAAACACGCTTCCAAACGGAATGTATAATATTAAAGTTAGCAATGGTAAAGAAGAAACCTTACACCCTATTGATATCTCTCAGCCTACTCCAAAGACGGTGGTTAAGTTTACTAAGTAGTATCAACCCTATTATTATTCAACATTTAAAAGCAGTTAACCCTGCAATCATTAAAAAAGCTATTACAAAAAAATAAAAAATACAATTATGAAAAAGCAATTCAAAACTATCGCCTTAGCACTATTTACCACTACTCTTTCTTTTGCTGCTTTAGCAAATACCGAAAATCCAAACCCAGAAAAAGCTAAGACTTTCGAAGTAGCGATGTACTATAATTATAACACGGGTACTATCAAGACATTCTTTGAGAAACAAAAGGGCGACTACCTTCAAGTTACCTTTCTAGATAACGAAGGAAACAAACTCTCCCAGTCATTCTTAAGTAAAAAGCGGGAGTCGGGTAGGATTAACTTTGATATAAATACACTTCCTAATGGAACGTATAATATAAAGGTTAGCAATGGCAAAGAAGAGGTGATGCATCCGGTAAATATTTCACAGCCTTCACCAGTAAAAACTGTCAAGTTTTAAAAGAAACAAGAAACTTTAGTTTTAGGAAAGGGAAGTATGCTCAAAAGGAATACTTCCCTTTTATATTACCGGATAAAAACCAGTTCATTCTGGCTAGAGGCTTTAACGTCAAACTCGTAATTGCCATAGTTGAATGTTTTAAGGTCTTCTGCCTTTTCAATATTCTTATCTAAAATATACCTTACCATCATACCTCGAGCTTTTTTGGCATGAAAACTAACGACTTTAAGGTTTCCTTTTATGTAGTCTTTGAAAACTGGAGTAATTACCGGCGTTTTAAGTAGCTCAGGTTTAACTGCACTGAAATATTCGTTGCTCGCCAAATTGAGAAAAGGCTCACCGTCTTCTAATTCCTCGTTAATAGCTTGCGTAATTTTTTTGTCCCAAAACTTATAAAGGTTTGGTTTGCTTCCAACTTTAAGTTTTGTACCCATTTCAAGCCTGTATGGCTGAATCAAATCTAAGGGTTTAAGTAAGCCATAAAGACCAGACAGGATTCTAAGTTTATCATTCATTTGGTCAATTTGCTCAGGATTTAAAGTATAGGCATCTAATCCTAAATAAACATCTCCTTTAAAGGCAAAAATGGCTTGACGAGCATTTTTAGTATTGTATTCTTCCTCTCTGTTTAGGTTTCTTTCTCTATTTAATTCGGCCAAAGCTTTTGAGATACTCATCAAATCAGAGAGTTTCTTTACAGACTTAGTTTTTAGAGCGGCGTTTAGTTTTTCAGTTTCTTTTAAAAAACTAGGTATGCTAAACTTGTCGGTAGGCAATGCACTTTCAAAGTCTAATGTCTTGGCAGGAGAAATTACAATTTTCATAAATCTTTTTGGAATAGTACTCAGTCTATCAAGAAACGCTAATCTCGGGCTGACAGTTTCTGGTTTACCTAGTTTGTTATATTTTTCTACGTTCGGTATTTCTTATTTTGTCCGTTTATGGACATTTCTTGCTATATTATTTTTATTTAAACAGCTTGTTATTAGTGGTTTAGTTTGATTGGCATAGGTTTCGCTTTTAGAATTGTTATATAAATACTCATATAAGTTTGACATAAAAAAATGAAGTTATGGCACATATCGCGATACCAATTCCGCCAGGGAATGGCAAACAAGAAGTAGAAATTGAAGTAACCATAAATGGTCAAAAACAAGAACTTCATTACCGTGTAGAGCTTTTTTACTGGGAAGACTGTGAAGTACCGACAGTAGATAGAGCAGAGTGTATCAGTCACCTTCTGAAAGATTATGACCAAGAATGGAGCTTATATTTTATTGGTTCGCCTACCGACGAATTTGTTCCAATAACATTTGTGAAAAGAGATGATTTGAAAAAACAGCGAGCTCTGCTGCAACCTGTTTAGGATTTATGACATCTCAAAACCAAGCAAGGCTAAACACAAGCCTAAACAATTATTTACTCAATCTTAATCAATACAAATTATGAAAAAGCTATTCGTATTAGGTTTATTAACATGCATAAGCCTTATTTCTTATGCTCAGAAAGAGCCATTTTTAGTCAAAACCTTTAACGCCGGCGATATTGAAAACTTAAATGTCAAAACTTCAGGAGGAGGAATTGAAGTGACAGGCGTCTCGGGCTCACGTACAGTGGTGGAGGTCTTTATTAAAGGGAATGGAAGTCTTTCAAATGCAGAAATAGAAGATAGACTTAGAGACTATACTCTGGAAGTAAGAAAAGAAGGCGGAACACTTATTTGCTTTGCCAAGTCCAATGTGAAAAATAATTGGAAGAAAGCTCTTAGCATCACATTCAAAATAAAATCTCCAAGAAACGTAGATACAGAGTTGTTGACTAGTGGAGGAGGAATTCAATTGACAAACCTTCATGGCGACTTAAATTTCAGAACTAGTGGTGGAGGTCTTGATTTGAAAAACCTAAGTGGCGACATTTATGGTCGTACTTCTGGTGGTGGTATTCAGGTAAATAACATTCAAGATAGAGTAGACCTTAGTACTAGTGGCGGAGGAATAGACGTAACAAACGCTGAAGGCGAAATTAAATTAAGCACTTCAGGAGGAGGTATCAAACTTGCAGACATGCGAGGAGCTATAAATGCTCACACTAGCGGAGGAAGTGTAAAAGCTTCTAACATTCAAGGAGAGCTGATAACGGGTTCTTCAGGAGGTTCTATTCGCTTGGAAAGAATAGCAGCTAGTGTAAAAGCCACTACTAGCGGAGGAAGCATCTCTGCCGATATTTTAAAGGTAGGTGAGTTTTTGGTTTTGCATACAAGTGCTGGTGGAATTGACGTAAACCTGCCAATGGATAAAGGCATGGACCTGGATATTCGTGGCGGAAGAGTTACCATGGCGTATAAAAATTTTGACGGTAGTTTTGATAAGAACCATGTCCGTGGTAAAATCAATGGCGGTGGGGTCAATGTAGACATCTCAGCTAACTCTGGTCATGTAAATATTAACTAAGAGCACTTATAGCAGAAATAGAAAAATCCGAGTTAAACAATATAAGTTCTAGCTCGGATTTTTCCCTTTTAAAGGGAGGTAATCATAATAACTTACCTATTGGTAGGGATTTCCAAATCAACAGTGAAACCGTTTTTAAAGTAAGATTTCAGAGTACCCTTTAATGATTCTGCTCTAGCCTTCATATTGCTCATTCCTAAGCCATCAGAAGAGCTTGTGTTTTTCTTTGAGCCATTATCACTAATTTTCAATGTTAAGGTGTTGCCTTTTTTATTGAAAGTAATGGTAACATGTTTGGCATCAGAATGTTTAAGGATATTGGTGATAGCTTCTTTAAAGATGAGGTAAACGTTTTGTCTTATTTCTGGACTGATAAACTCCCCCGTTTTAGGGCTTTCTACTTTAAAATCATAGGTTATGTTTTTAAGTGGGAGGTTGTTTTCGGCAAAAGACCTCATTCTATCTGTAAGGTTTTCGTATTTGTCCTTTCTGGCATCCATGGCCCATACGGTATCTCGCATTCTTTCCATGGCATCTCTACTCATTTCACTTAAGGTAGTAAGCTCTTTTTGTTGTGTTTCGTCGGCCGAATAAGACATTAATTCTGACTTCATAGATAAGCCAGAAAGTATGCTTCCTACATCATCGTGAAGGTCGGTTGATATTTTAGCCCGCATGGCCTGTGTAGCTTTATACTTTTCTAAAGTTAGATACACGTTATAGCGAGTCCAGGCGTAAATAAGTAGCAAGGCAAAAGAAATATAAAACAAATAAGCCCACCAAGTTTTCCACCAAGGTGGTGTAATGCTAAAATGATATTGACTGATGTTACTCCAAACTCCTGCCTCATTCATAGCTTTAACTTTGAAAGTATATTTCCCTGGGCTTAAATTGCCATAAGTAGCTTCAGGAGTGTTTGCAATGGAGCTCCAGTTTTTTTCTAAGCCCTCCAGTTGATATTGATATTTTACGGATTTAGGTTTGTTTACATCAATTCCTACAAACTCAAAACTCACAAAGTTGTTATCATAGGGCAGTATGGGGTCCAGCGGAATCGCAGTGTTTTCAATTAGGCCATTGAACTTAAAACGACCTACTTTAAGACCATTTTTTAAGGTATATGAGCTGTCTGTAGTCCAGTTTATGTTTTCGTTGAATAGTTTGAAATTAAGCAGTTCAGCTTCTATTTCACTTTCTGTTTGCCGAACCTCATGGAGATCAACCAGCGATACCTTGTCAAGTTGTGGAATCCAAAGGCGGTTTAACTTATCTTTCAGGATAAAATACCTGCCGTCTCCACTTCCAGGGAAGTTGTTCTCTTGACCGAACGAGGTGAAAAGTGTTTTTCCATAAGTGTGGTTTTGGGAGTCCAAACTATCTAGAGCCTTTTTGTCAATTTTAGCTATCCCGTTTCGAGTGTTTAACCACATGTTTTTCTTATCATCTTGAATAGCTGTTAATAGAATATTACTGGGGAGGCCGTCTTCTATACCAAACTGACTAATTTTTTTGGTTTTGGGGTTTACCCTAAACAAACCTTCTCCTACTAAAGAACTTAACCAGTAGGCTCCAGTATGATCTTGATAGCAGCTTTCAATAATGCTAAGATTTTGACCTTCAGTTTTTGGGTAATTTGTTAAAATGCTTTGTTCTTTATTTAAAATTGAAACTCCAGCAAAAGTTGTAAAGATATAGTTGGAGTCCACATCCTGACTTATTTGGATAATTTCGGGGTCAACCAAGCCCTGCTCTACAGTATAATGAGTTCTTGAATTAGCTTTTTTATTAATTTTGAAAACACCCTCCTTCTCTCGCGAACTATACCACAGGTCTCCTTTGTGGTCTGTATAAAGAGATACTAAAGCCTCACCCGAATCTAGATATTGCGTAATGGTTTTGCGGTCCGCTGAAAGCTTAGAAAGAGGGCCATCCCAAAATCCAAACCACATTTCTTTATCCTGATCCTCAGTTATGGAATTTATGTTTTGTCCACCTAGTCCGTTTTTTTTGTTAAAGTTAGTTATGGTGCCAGCATTAAGATTAAAGTATGAGAGGCCTCCCAAATCGCAACCAGCCCATATGTTTCCTTTAGTGTCTTCAAAAAGGCTTCTTACAGATTTACTGGTAAGGCCATCTTGGTAGTAAATACTCGAGAACATTTTGTTGTACTTAACGGCACCCTGGTAAGTCCCTATCCAGATATTCCCAGCCTTGTCCTGAAGTATGCCGTCGGTTTCGTCACTTGGTAGTCCATCTGAAATATTTATATGATTTATTTGGTTTTCTTTAAGGTTAAATACACCGTCAGATTTTGTAGAGAACCAAATTGTTTCGGAGTCATCCTCCATTATGTTTTTCACAAAGGAATTCCCCAATTTATCAAAGGAGGTAATAGCTTCTCCGTCATATTGAGATATAGTTGCCAAGGAGCCGAACCAAATAGAGCCGTCTTTACTTTCTTTTAAACAAGAGATGCTTTTACTAGCGGTAGATATTTGATAAAATGACTGCCCGTCATATTTAATTAAGCCATTTTGCTCACTCGCAATCCAGATATTGCCCTTTTTGTCTTCTAATATTGCATTGATTTTTCCTGGCACCTCACTAAAACAGATGATTTCTTCCAGTTTATTTTTTTCTACTTTGCAAAGGCCACTTGCATAGCTTGCAAACCAAAAATTTCCATTTTTGTCTTGTAGAGTTTGATTAATTCCCTCTTTCAGGAGGGTACTTTCTGTGTAAAAGTTAGACATGTTTTCTCCGTCAAATCGACTAACACCTTTCCTGTGACTAAACCATATATTTCCATCATAGTCTTCATAAACGTGCTCTACATAACCGTCAATCAAGCCTTGATTCTGACTGAAGTTTTCATAGGTATGTCCATTATATTTGGAAACGCCTAAGTAAGACGAAAACCATATATTTCCTTTACTGTCTTGAAGGATGTCGTGAATCTTACTGTCAATAAGCCCCGAGGTAAGCGTATAGATATTAAAATTTAGAGGATTATAGTCTGGAAAATTTGGTGGTTTGGCAGTATTAATCTGAGGTGTTCGGCTTTTTACTTTTTGCTCAATTAATGGTGTCTTCGTCGGCTGGCTTTGATTTAACTTTTTTCCACCAGGTTTAATTATAGTAGGAAGTATTGTTCTGCTTTTTTCAGTATACTCTATTGTTTGGGTTTTGCCAACAGACTTTGTCAATATTGGCCCCATGGAGCTTTTTTGTGGCTTTGGCAGGCTATCAAGTAAGATTGTTTCAAAAACTAATTCTCTTGTCTGTGATATTTCTGTAGCTGATTTTGGAGAAGTGCCCTGTTTGCAGGATATAAATGCTAATAGAATTAGGCAGATCGTACGTTTCAAACAAGCCATGTTATCTACCTTAAGAAATCTGACCTTTCATAAATTTAGAAATAGCCTCGGTTTTATTACTTACATGTAATTTTTTATACATACGTTTAATGTGCGAACGTACGGTTTCTACCGAAATATTAAAGTCTTCTGCTATTTGGAGGTAGGTTTTTCCGTCTACCAAACTTTGTAAAATTTCAAGCTGTCTCTCTGGTAAACTAAATTTAGCTCCAGATTTTCTAGGAGACAAATGGTTGAAAATTTCCCTTGCAATGGCTGGCGACATATAGGAGCCACCGCTGTCAACTATATTAACGGCATCTAAAATAGCTTTCAAACCCGCTTTTTTTGAAACATAAGAACATGCACCATTGTATATAGCTTTTAAAATGACATCCTCCTCTTCATAGGTGGTTAGCATGATAATATCTAGCTCAGGAAAACTTTTTTTTATAGGGATTATGGCATCAATTCCCGAAATGCCGGGCAAACCCACATCTAGTATTAAAATGGATGGAGTCTCAAGCTTCGATAGATTTGTAGGATTAATAAAGTCTTCGGCCGAATGAAAAACTCCTGTAATTTTTATATCAGGTTGTAATTGTAACAATGAAGAAACACTATCCGTAACTATTTTGTCATCATCTATTAGGCAGACTCTTTTCATGCTGGTTTTATAGGACTGTTAAATACTTTTTGGAAGTTTCACTAGCACGAATTTAACATTTTAATTAAGTGAGCAGCACTTTCAGGGTAGCGAAAATCAAGAAATTTCCATTATTTAAAAAGGTTAATTGGGATAAAGGAGAATTTTGAGAGTTTAAAATATGCTTCATAGCCAACAATTTATCCAGACAATAGGTGTTTTTTAACCGACACATAGGCCTATCATTTTTTATTAGTAGGATGTTTAATGTCAGAATTTTCAAAAAGAATAAAAGAGGTAAATTTGGAGAAATTATACTTTAATTTATGTTGAGAGAGTTAGCTAAATCTATATTTCATCAATTTCCAGAGTCTGTTCAACATTCCTTTCGGAAATACGAATTTAATAAATGGGCATCTTCAGGTAGGTCAATTCCGCCGCCCCAAGTTGTTAAGCTATTTAAAATTCATGAATTACAAGAAACGTATAATTGTAACACATTTATTGAGACAGGGACTTATAAAGGGGATATGATTTTTGCACTAAAAAGTCATTTCAAAAAACTGATAACGGTAGAATTGTCTCCGCTATACTATAATAAGGCTGTTGAGAGATTTAAAAAAGATCGGCACGTTGAATTGAATTTCGGAGATAGTGGAGACTTAATGCCAAAAATTATAAAGAAGCTTTCAAGTACCTCCCTTTTCTGGTTAGACGGGCACTTTTCTTCTGGAGAGACAGCTCAAGGTGAGATGGATTGCCCAATTTACGGCGAGTTGCGAGCTATCTTTTCTTCACCATATAATCATGTTTTACTGATAGACGATGCTAGGTGCTTTACCGGTGAAAATGATTACCCTACTATTCCAGAATTGAGTTCTTTTATTGAAAAACATAAGCCAGGAAGTTTTTTTGAGGTAAAGGATGATTTGATTACTGTTATTGTGAAATAGGTAGTATTCTTAGTTTAAATATAATTGACCTAATGGTCATTTTATAGGGCTTCTATTTGCCATATAAAAACCTTACCTTTGCAGCCATTTTTAGAAGAAAATTCATCAGTTTATGTTAACAGTTTCTAATATATCTCTTCAGTTCGGAAAAAGAGTTCTCTTTGACAATGTCAATTTGAAATTTGTTCCAGGTAACGTTTACGGTCTTATTGGTGCCAATGGTGCAGGTAAGTCTACATTCGTTAAAATTCTTTCAGGCGAAATAGAAGCGACCTCAGGTTCTTTCAGTCTTGACCCAGGAGAGAGAATGTCGGTTTTGAGTCAAAATCAAAATGCCTATGATGAATATCCAGTTTTAGAAACTGTGATGAGAGGTAACGAAAAACTTATAGAGGTGATGCATGAAAAAGATGCCATCTATATGAAGGAAGATTTCACAGAAGAAGACGGTAATCGTGCAGCAGACCTAGAAGCTGAGTTTGCTGAAATGAACGGTTGGGAAGCGGAGTCAGATGCTGCTACTTTACTTTCAGGTCTTGGTGTGAAAGAGCAATATCACCAAACTTTAATGGCTGATTTGAATCTGTCTGAAAAAGTGAAGGTTCTTTTAGCTCAAGCTCTTTTTGGAAATCCTGATGTTCTTTTATTGGATGAGCCTACCAACAACTTGGACATTGAATCTATTTTATGGTTAGAGAATTTCTTGATGAATTTCAAGAATACAGTAATTGTAGTATCTCACGATAGACACTTTTTGGATAACGTTTGTACATACATTGCTGATTTAGATTTTAAGAAAATAAATCTTTACGGTGGTAACTATACCTTCTGGTATGAGTCCAGTCAATTGGCGGCACGTCAGCGTTCTGACCAGAATAAAAAAGCAGAGGAGAAAAAGAAAGAGTTGGAAGACTTTATTCGTCGTTTTTCTGCCAATGTGGCTAAGTCTAAGCAGGCTACGGCTCGTCAAAAAATGATTGATAAGTTAGACATTTCGGCTATACAGCCATCATCAAGAAGGTATCCGTATATAGGCTTTAAGCCAGAAAGAGAAGTAGGAGACCAGATGTTAATGGTAGAAGACCTTAGCTATATGAATGAGGAAGGAGAGTATCTTTTCAAAGACCTTTCTTTTCAAGTAATGAAAAAGGATAAGATTGCCTTTTTAAGCAAAGACGGTTTAGCTGTTTCGGCTCTTTTTGACATTTTAATGGGTAAGAAAAAAGCTACTTCTGGAGATTTTAAGTGGGGAGTAACTATAACTAAAGACTATCTACCAAATGATAATACGGAGTACTTCTCTGATTCGGATTTAAATTTAGTTGATTGGCTTCGTCAATACTCTGAAGATAAAGACGAGACTTTTGTCAGAAGCTTCTTAGGAAGAATGCTTTTTGCAGGAGAGGAAGCATTGAAACAATGTACTGTTTTATCAGGGGGAGAAAAGCAGCGTTGTATGTTCTCAAAAATGATGCTTTCTAACTCAAACGTCTTACTATTTGATGAACCTACCAATCACCTTGATTTGGAGTCAATTCAAGCCTTAAATAAAGGCATGGAAGAGTATGATAGTAATATCCTTTTTACATGTCATGATCATCAGTTAACTAATACGGTTGCAAATAGAGTTATTGAACTCACGCCAAACGGCAGTTTAGATAAGCTTATGAGCTTTGATGATTATTTGACAGACGCTAAAGTAAAAGCTCAGCGAAACGAGTTATATAATTAATTAGCCTCTCTAAAATTATAGGGCATAAAAAAGAGGCTGTCTCATATTAAAAAATGAGATGGCCTTTTTTCGTGCTAAATACCCT